>NZ_CP046171.1:3974745-5299660 GCF_011801125.1 Nocardia brasiliensis | reverse complement strand
GGCGGTGACCTTCGATCGTGCGCTGCCGTTGCAGGGTGTACAGAACGCCCGCGACCTCGGCGGCTATCGCACGGTCGACGGCAAGTCGGTGCGCACCGGTCTGGTCTATCGCACCGGCCAGCTCAACAACGCGACACCGGACGACCTCGCGGTCCTGGCCGATCGCAAAGTGGGTGTCGTCGACGACCTGCGCACGGTCTACGAGCGCGCGGTCGGGCCGGACAAGGTGCCCGCGGGCGCGGTCGCGAACTGGGACGACGTCATCGGTCAGGCGCCACCGCAGGTGCTGGCGAGCACCCTCACCGGCGGTGACAGCCTCTACCGCGCGTTCATCACCGCTCCCGGCGCGAACACCGCGGTCGCCTCGGTGCTGCGCGACATCATCGCCGCCGACGGCAAGGCGGTGCTGTTCCACTGCACCGCGGGCAAGGATCGCACCGGCTGGACCGCCGCCGTGCTGCTCACCCTGCTCGGTGTCGACCGCGCCACAGTGAACCAGGATTACCTGCTGTCCAACCAGTTCCGTGGCGCGAGCCAGGACGATCCGCTCAACGGCGTCCAACAGCCTTGGCTGGACGCGGCATTCGATCAGGCGAACCAGACCTACGGCAGCTTCGACAACTACGTGCGCGACGGATTGGGCCTGTCCGCCGACGAGATCGCCGCGCTGCGGGACGCCCTGCTCGCCTGAGACATTCAGGATCGGTGCTCGGCGTACCAGCGGTCGATCAGCGCGGGCAGTTCCTTGCCCATCCAAATGAAGAACTCGTGCATGTCGCGCACCCGGGCGGCCTGCTCCCCGTCGGGATCGTCGAACAGCGCGAGCCCGCGGGCGGTCATCGCGGTGAGGTCGCTGTACATGCCGCTCTGCTGGCGGGTGAGTTCGGGCAGGATCCCCGCGCGGATCGCGTAGTAGTCCTTGCGATCGCCGGGCTTGGAGATCTTGTCCACCCAGCGCATGGTGACCAGGATCTTCAGCGCGCCGGAGATCGAGCCCTTGGAGGCCTGCAGCGCGTCGGCGATCTGGCCGAAGGTCTGCTCCGGCGGATTCGACACGAGCAGCCACCCCGCCGCGCGTCCGGTCATCCGGACCAGGCCCATGCGTTCGAGCACGATCGCGAAGTCCTCGACGAAGGCCAATTGTTCCGGGGTCGGCGCGGTGTCGGCGGAGCTCACGGCCGCGCCTCGCTCGGCTCGGCGGTGTGCCGGGCCCGCCCGGTTCGGTTCTTGCTTTCACTCACGGCTCGAGTATCCCTTCGGGGTCACGCGGACAGGTGCACGGGGCGGGCGGTGCCCGCCCCCGTCTCGCTCGGTCAGACCGCGAGGTCGCGCCGGTCGAACGCGGCCAGCGCGAGGACCATCGCGACCGCGGCCACCGCGATCAGCACGCTCAGATGGATCGCGTTCCAGCCGCTGACCACCGGTTTCTCGCCGACCGCGTAGTAGAACGGCGACAGCCTGCGCAGCCAGTCCGCGCCGAGGGTGTTGGCGAAGTAGCCGCCGAGCGCGAGCACCGAAACCGAACCCAGTGCCAGCGAACGCTTTCCGGTGAGCGCCCCGGCCAGCAGCGCGAGTGTGCCGATGGCGAGTGCGAGCAGTCCGAGGGCCACGCTGGCCGCGAGGATCTGCCCGGTGGGCACCACCATCTTCCCGGCGCGCGTGCCGCCGATCACGCTCAGCGCGAGAATGATCGTCAGCAACGTGAGCTGCGCCGTCAGCGCGGCGAAGCGCTGGCTCAGCAGTCGGACCCGGCTGATCGGCTGGGCCAGCAGCAGATCCAGCGTGCCGTTCTCCTCCTGGGTGACCGAGCGGGCGGCGAAGGTCACCGCGAAGATCACCATGAGCAGCAGGCCGATCATCGAGTAGATCATCGAGTGCAGAAAGCCGGTGGCACTGGCGAAATCGCCCGCTCCGAGCGCGTCGTAGACCCGGTTCTGCTTGATGTTGTTCAGCGAGCCCTGCTCTTTGAGCGAGTTGAACGAGGGCAGATAGAGCAGCGGCACCAGCGCGATACCGAGCGACCAGCCGATGAGGCCGCGGCGCTGTTCCTTCAGCGTCTGCGTGAAGACCGAGCGAGTCATAACGAATTCTCCTGTGCGGTAAGGGGGTTCGAGTCAGCGGCCGTAGAGGCTGAAGAAGATCTGCTCCAGGTCGGGCTCGGTCGAGAGCACGCTCACCAGCGGGTACTTGGCCGCCACCTTGAACAGCCCGTCCACCTCGCCCTCGGTGGTGCAGTGCAGCGTGCGTCCGTCGATGGCCAGGTCCCGGACGCCGGGCAGGCTCGCGAAATCGTCGGCGAAGACGTCCGCGCCGAACACCAGCTCGACCGAACGCGGTGAGCGGCGGCGCAATTCGTCGACGTTCTCGGTGCCGAGCAGGGTGCCCGCGCGCATGATCACGGCGTGGTCGGCGCACTGCTGAACCTCGCTGAGCACGTGCGAGGACATGAACACGGTCTGCCCGTCCGCCTTCGCCGCGGTGACCAGGTCCAGAAACCGTTGCTGCAACAGGGGATCCAGGCCGGAGGTCGGTTCGTCGAGGATCAGCAGATCGGGCCGGTGCATGAACGCGGCGACGATGCCGACCTTCTGCTTGTTGCCCTTGGACATGGCGCCGACCTTCTTGGACAGATCGAGGTCGAGCAGCTCGGCGAGTTCGGCGATCCGGCGGGCGGGCACGGCGCCGGCGCGCTGGTCGGCGAGGAAGCCGAGCAGCTCGCGCGCGGTGTTGCGGCCCTCCAGTGCCAGTTCGCCAGGGAGGTAGCCGATCCGCTTGCGTAGCCGCGCTCCGCCCTCGCGCGGGTCGACGCCGAACACCTCGGCGCGGCCCGCGGTCGGCCGGATCAGATCGAGCAGGATGCGGATGGTGGTGGACTTGCCCGCGCCGTTGGGCCCGAGGAAGCCGAACACCTCACCGGCCTGTACCTCCAGGTCTAGGCCGGCCAGGGCGACGTGCTTGCCGTAGTGCTTGGTCAAACCCTCGGTGCGAATCGCGGCTGTCATGAAGCACTCCTGAGTACTGGATGTTCTGCAAGGAACGATGCGTTCAGTAGATACTGAACTTGCAAAACTTGTCAACCCGGTACCGGCGGTTACGATCCGGGGTCATGACGAAGTTCAAGACGTGGGACGGCCTGGAACTCAACTATCGGGTTTGGGAGGGCGCGGGTGTTCCCGTTGTGTTGCAGCACGGGGTGGTCGCCGACACCAACGCGAACTGGATGAGCACCGGCGTCGTCCGCGCGCTGCAGGCCGAGGGCCGCACCGTGGTCTCGCTGGACGCGCGCGGGCACGGGCGCTCCGAGAAGCCGCATGATCCGGCGCGCTACACCTGGGATTTCATGGCCAAGGACCTCAGCGCGCTGTACGACGAGCTGGGCTTCGATCGGGTTGTGCAGGTGGGCTATTCGATGGGCGCGATCATCTCGCTGCTGGCCGCCGCGGCCGACGAGCGGGTCGAGCGGCTCGCCATCGGCGGGGTCGGCTCGGGCGTGCTCGACTGCGGCGGTGTCGACCGCCGGGTGGTCGAACTGACCGATCTGCAGGCCGCGATGGGGGAGGACGCCGCCGACGTGCCGCACCTGGCGATGATGTTCCGTATCCTCGCCGACGCGGTGCACGCCGACCGGGCCGCGATCACGGCGCTGGCGACCGGATTGGATTCCCGGCCGATCGACGGATTGTCCGAGGTGAAAGTGCCGACGCTGGTGCTGGCCGGCGACAACGATCCGTTCGCCGCCGAACCCGCCCGGTTGGCCGCGGCGCTACCCGACGGCACGCTCGCGCTGGTGCCGGGTGATCACCTGCTGGCCGTGGTCGCGCCCGAATTCCATGCCGCGCTGACCGAATTCGTGCGCTGAGTCGCGGCGCTAGAAGACCACCCGCAGCACGAAATCGTGGTGCGTCTGGGTGCCGACGGTGAAGGACTTGGTGCCGACCTGGACGAATCCGTGCTTGGCGTAGAAGCGCTGCGCGCGCGGATTCTCCTGGTTGACGCCGAGCCACGCCGCGGCGAAACCGCCCTCGCGGGCCCGCGTCAGCGCCGCCCGCATCAGCGCGGTCGACACCCCGCTGCCGTGATGGCCCGGCAGCACGTACATCTTGCTGATCTCCACCATCGGGCGCACGTCCAGCATCCGCGCGACCGCCGGGTCCGCCGGTTCGCCCGCGACGAGCATCGCGTAGCCGACGATGTCCTCGCCCGCGACCGCCTTGAGCACGGTCCTGGCCGGGTCGCTCAGGTACTCGCCGAATCGGTCGCCCGAGAGCACCTCGGTGACGTAGAGGTCGATGTCGTCGGGCGTGGCATTCGGCGGGCAGGCCAGCGGAAAGGTCGCCGCCGCAACGTCACTGAGTTCCTCGGCGTCCCACAGACCGGCCCGGTCGACGATGACTGGGATGTTGCTCATCACTCCAGTAGAGCACGGTCGTCGGCAGAGATGGGATGTTTATCGGCTTCTGGTCCGGTATGGAACACCCGCGCCAGCGCGATCAGCAGCACCGCGAACAGCAACGGGATCACGAAGCCGACGCGGTGACCGAACCCCGCCGCGACCGCGCCGACGACGCCGCCCCCGATCAGCGTGCCCGCGTAGTTGAACAGGTTCAGCCGGGCGATCAGGGCGTCCAGGCCGCGCCCGCTGGTCAACCGGCCTGCCTCGCTGAAACACAGCGGCGCGATCACCGGCATGCCTGCGCCCGCGATCAGGAACCCGATGATCGCGACGAGCGGGCCGGGCGCGCAGATCACGATCAGCAGGCCGATCGCCCCGATCAGGGCCGCGCTGCGCACCACTCGGCGCGGACCGAAGCGCCGGACCAGCAGGTCGCCGGTCAGCCGCGCCACCAGCGAGGCGCCCTGATACGCGGCGAGTGCGAGCGCCGCGGTCGCCGACGCGGCCAGCAGGTCCTCGGTCAGGTACAGCGCCGACCAGTTGCCGACGGCCAGATCGATCGCGAACACCAGTGCCATCGCGATGCCGAACAGCAGATAGGCACGCAACGCCACCTTCTTGGCCTCGACCGGGCTGCCCTGTTCGGCCGGACCGGATTCGGCCTGCCGCGGTCCGAGCAGGCGTGGCCCGAGCAGCACACCCGCGACGAGCACGAGCCCCGCCGCGGCGAGCAGGGTCTGGCGCAGCGTCACATCGAGCGCCTCGCACCCCGAGACGAACAACGCGCCCGCGATCGAACCGGCGCTCCACGCGGCATAGAAGGAGGACAGGATGAACGTCGCGTACCCGTGCTGAATGAACACGGCCTGCATGTTCGTGCTCGCGTCCACGATGCCGACCGCGATGCCGTAGCAGCCCAACGTGATCAGCAGTGCCGCCGTGTTCGGCGCGACCGCGACCGCGGTTCCGGTGAGGGAGATCAGCAGCAGCCCGGTGCGCACCGCGACCCGGCTGGACCAGCGCAGTGCCACCCGCTCGGCGAGCACGCTGCCGCCGCCCGCGAGCAGCGAGACCAGCACCACCGAGCCGACGATCAACCCGTCGGAGAGCCCGAATCTGTCCTTCTGCTGCGGTAACTCGGTCAGCACCACGGCGAAGAAGAAGCCCTGCAAGCCGAAGGCGACCGAGTTCGCCCTTCTGGCACCCCGCAGGACGGGCGCGATCGAACTCATCTGCGCAGGGTAGCGGGGGTCCCGGGCGACGGGGGGCGAATCGGTTCAGCGGTGTGTCCCCGGCTGTCGTGACGAAGGTCATCGCGCCGATCCCGCCGTGGCCGAGCCGGGTCGTCGCGCGTGCGGTCTTCGCGTCCGTCACTGCGCAGGCGCGGTCGCGGCCGGTCGGTGGCCGTCATGCGGGCTGTGCATCGAAACATCGTTTCGGTCAACCGACTTTGCTGTGCGCCGTGAGCGACGTAATCTCTCGCCCATGACGAGCGGAAACCGCATCGCGATCGTCGGCGCGGGTATCGCAGGTCTTGCCTGCGCGAAAGTGCTGATCCAGAAGGGTTTTCCGGTCGAGATATTCGACCGTGCCCCCGATGTCGGTGGCGTGTGGAGTGCGACCCGCAGGTACCCGGGGCTGCGAACGCAGAATTCCAAGAACACCTACCACTTCTCGGACTTTCCGATGCCGTCGGATTATCCGAAGATCCCCGACGGTCAGCAGATGCAGGCCTATCTGGAGGCCTACGCCGATCATTTCGGCCTGCGCGAATATCTGCGCCTCAGCACCGAGGTGGTCGCGGCCGACCCGGTGGACAGCGGCTGGCTGCTCGAGATCCGGGACGCGAGCGGCATACATCGGAGCTCCTGCGATCACCTGATCATCGCCAACGGCGTGTTCAGCGAGCCCGCGATCCCGGACTACCGCGGCGTCGAGCTGTTCCGGGCCGCGGGCGGTCAGCTGGGGCACTCGACCGAACTCGGCGATGTCGAGGCGGTGCGCGGCAAGTCGGTGGTCGTGGTCGGCTACGGCACCTCGGCCTGCGATATCGCGACGGCGGTGAGCGAGGTCGCCGCCTCGACCACCGTGGTGGCGCGGCGGCTGCTGTGGAAACTGCCGCGCAAGCTGGGCCGGGCCTTCGACTACGAGCGGATGCTGTTGACCCGCTTCGGCCAGGCCCACTTCCAGCACCCGGAACCCGGACTGATCGACCGCTTCCTGACCGGGGCGGGAAATTCGTTCCGGGTCAGCAACTTCGATCTCATGCAGGAGCTCGCGACCAAACGTCTGCGGCTGCGCGAACTCGACCTGGTGCCGGAGGGACGGTTCGAACAGATCGCGGAGAGCACCCTCGGCATCGCCGCCGAGGCCTTCTACGAGCAGGTCGGCAACGGCCGCATCGTGGTGCATCGCGACACCACCATCACCGAAATGCACGGTGGGCGTTCGGCTCCCGCCGTGCAGCTGGCCAACGGGCAGATCGTGCCCGCCGATATCGTGGTCAGCGCCACCGGTTTCCAGCAGCGGGTGCCGTTCCTGACCCCGTACGTGCAGCGCAGGCTCACCGACGAGCACGGCAACTTCCGGCTGCACCGCCAGATCCTGCCGTTGGACGTGCCGAATCTCAGCTTCGCCGGCTACAACTCCTCCTCCATCAGCACCGTCAGCGCGGAGGCCACCGCGCACTGGACCGCGGCGCTGCTCGCGGGCGAGCTACAGCTGCCCGAGCACGACGTGCTCAGCGAACGGATCGACGCGCGCCTGAACTGGTTGGCCGAGCGGACCGGCGGCCATCACGCGCACGGCACTGTGGTCACCCCCTTCTCCATCCGCGACCTCGACGACCTGCTCAGTGATCTGAAGTTCAAGCTGCCGCTGGGTACCCGTGCGCGGCAATGGGTGCGGCCGGTGCGCCCCGAGTCCTACCGCGGGCTGCACGGCAAGCAGCACACCGAGCCCGAGCAGTCCACGCCCGCCGCGGTGGTCGAGCAGAGCGCGGGTCACCCGGAATTCGGGCCGACCACGGCGCATCCTGAGTTCGGGCCGCGGGATGTGCCCCAGGCCCCGCCTGGATTCGGATCGCAGGGCGCGCCCCATTCCGAGTTCGGACGACCGCTGGCGACACCTCCCGGATTCGGACCGCGAGCCGCCCCGCAGGCGCCCGCTCCCGGCTTCGGCCCGCAGGCGACAGAACTCCGGACCGCGGACCCGCTGGCCGACGCGCCGACCGAATTCCTGCCCGTGCGGGCCTCCGGCCCCGCGGATCAACGCGCGGGCGGCCGATAGCGGCCGCGCCGCCGTTAGCGCCCGCGCCGCCGTCGCGGCGAATCCGGTTCGGCGTGGCCGAGACTCGCCGGGGTGAACTGTGGCGCAATGTTGGTCGCGCACCATTGCGCTGGTGATAATCCAGGCATGGAGGCGCTGGACATGAATCTGCTCGTGGCCCTGGACGCGCTACTGGACACCAACAGCGTCACCCGGGCCGCCGAGCGGCTGCACACCTCCCCGCCCGCGATGAGCCGGACCCTGGCCCGGTTGCGCCGGGTACTCGGCGACCCACTCCTGGTCCGGGCCGGTCGCACACTGGTGCCGACGCCGCGTGCCCTCGAATTGCGCTACGAGGTCGGCACACTGGTGGCCCAGAGCCGGGCACTGCTCGCGCCGCAGGCCGCGTTGGACCCGAGCGGATTGCAACGCACCTTCGCGGTGCAGGCCGGTGACGCGGTGCTCGCCGAACTGGCCGCGCCGCTGCTGAGCGCCGTGCGCGCGCAGGCGCCCGGCGTGACCGTGCGCTTTCTGCCCGAGACCCCCGACGGCTCGGCGGCGCTGCGCGACGGCCGGGTCGACATCGAGGTCGGCGTCATCGAGCACGCCGACCCGGCGACGACCGTGCGGCGCGTGCTCGGCGATCGCGTGCTCGGCATCGCCGCCGCGGATCATCCGCTGGTCACCGGCCGGGTGACCGTCGCGAGGTACGCCGCCGCCGCCCATCTGAGCATCTCGCGGACCGGGCAGGCCCGCGGCCCGATCGATGACCGGCTGGCCCTGCACGGCCGCACTAGACGCGTGGTGGCCACCGTGCCGAACCTGACCACCGCGCTGTTCGCGGTGCACGCGGGCGATCTGGTCTGTCCCGCGCCCGCGCTGCTCACCAGGTCGGCGCTGCCCGCACTGGGGTTGGGCGCGTTCGAGATTCCGCTACCGCTGCCCGAGGTGCCGATCGGCATGGCCTGGCATCCGCGCAACACCGCCGACGCCGGGCACCGTTGGCTGCGCGAGCTTATCGCCGCCGTGCTCACCCGGACGGTCGAGGCCGCGGTTGCTCAGGACGAGGGCGGGCTGGACAAGCGGTAGTCGCGCGGGGTGTCGGTGCTGCGCTCGGGCTGATAGCTGTTCGCGCCCAGATCGGTCGCGGGCGGGCCGAAGATGTCGTTGCGGCCGAGCGGGGCCGCCGCGGTCCGCTTCAGTTCGTCGAGCATCGCCTGCAACTTGTCCACGTGCGTGTTGTCCACGGGTAGCAGGCTCTCGTCCGAGGCACGGTGCTGCGCGCCGGTGAGTGCGACCCCGTTGTCCTGCGGCGCGGCGCCGTTCGTGCGGCCCGCACCGTGGTCGCCGCTGTCGTGCGCCGAGGGAACCGCGCTCTCGTAAGGCTGTTCCTGCGGGCTGGTGAAGTTCTGATAGGGCGACCCCACCGATTCGCGCGGCGCGGTGAAACTCGACTGCCGGACCGGTAGCGGCTCGCGCGGCGTCGGAGCGGTGAAAGTCTGCGCGGCGGGCGTCGGTTCGCGCGGCACGGCGACCGGTTCGCGCGGTGTCGTCGGTTCGCGCGACTGGGCGCTCTGTTCGCGCGGTGTGTCGGTTTGCTCGTGCGACGCCTGAACGGGTTCGTGTGCGGGCTGATTCGGCTCGTGTGCCGCCTGAACGGGTTCGCGTGCGGACTGGATCGACTCGTGGTTCGCCCGGACCGGCTCGCGCGAGGAGGGAATCGACTCGGGCGCCGCCTGGATCGGCTCGCGGGTGGACTGGATCGGCTCGCGCGGCGCCGTGGTCGGTGCACGGGGCGTTGGCGCGGTGAAGCCGGACGTGGCGCTCTGTTCTTGCGGGGCGGGCTCGCGGGGCGGAGTGAAGCCGCGCTGCGGCACCGCGTTCGACTCGGGCGCCGCCGACTCCCGGGACGTGCTGTGCTCGCTGCCGGGGTCGTAGCGTCGGGCCCCGCCCTCGCGGGCGGTCGGTGCCACCGCGTCGGGCTCGGTGGCGTCGCTCGACGCGGCATTCCTGCGGGTCGCGCGGGGTAGTGGCGGACGGGCGGCGGCGGGTGCGGCGCCTGCCTCGACTTTCTCCAGCCGTCCGTCGATGCCCGAGATGTCCTGTCCGGCACGGAACGCCCAGGCCTCCAGCTTGGCGAGCCTGGCCTCGAGGCCGTGCTCGGCCGGTGGGAGCACAACAGCACCGTCCACCCGGGCCGCCACGGCGTCCAGTTTGTCGCTGACCTCGCGCAGGACCGCCGCGATGCTCGACAACATCGCGCCGATCGACTCCTCGGCCTGCTGACCGTGCTCCATCCAGTACCCACTTCCCCGTATCGGCTCAGCTCGCGCTGGGCCGGACGATTCTATCCGCCCACTTGGAAATATGCGGTTGCTGCTGCGCCTCGCTCGAGCTCACCAACGCCGGTCGTACCGGCTTCTCGGGTTCTGATCGAAGCAGCGTAGGCGGACCGTCCCGCGCCGTTGCAGGCGGTGGTCAGCGTAATCCGGTTTGTCCGGAACGGATCTGCTCGGCGATCGGCGCCGCCGAGGCGAATCAGCGACCAGCCGAGGCGCACCCCGTCCGTAGCCTATGCGGTGTGCCGCTCCGATGGCAGCCCGACGCCCGCGGATGGCAGTCGGCGTCGGCGCGTCCGGCCCCACTCGGCGCGCGGCGCGGTGCGATCGCAGGATGGCGGCTACTGTCAATCCACCGGTCTTACCGAGTTGTTCCGGCCGCTGGAAACGGTGAAATTCCTTGTGCCACAGCCTGGGCCAGGCACTGAACCGGAAATCTGCCAGGGTGGCGCACCCGGGCGCGGGGTAAAGGGGACTGGCGAGGTTTGCGCGAGTGGCGCACTCTTGATCTATGGCGTAGGTCGCCAGGCCTGCGGAGGTGTGCAGGGGAGTGGTCGCGTGAGAACGAAGCAGCGGGCGGAGATCGCCTGCGGTCGCCGGGCGATGCTCGCCGAATTGGGTATCGCGGATGGTCCGGGCAAAGCCCGTCGACCCTCCGCCGGTTACGGCTGCAAGTGTCCGGAATGTGACGCCGCGCAATGGGATATGCGGCGGTTGAAATATTGGTTGTGCGGTCGATTGCTCGCGTTCGGCGCCGACGTGGCCGAGGTGGACCGGCGCGTCGACGGCGTGCCCGTCGACATCTACTGGCGCAAGGGCGCGCGGGAGTGCGTCGTCGAGGTGCGCAGCGGTTCGCTGGAACGCGCTCTGGCGCAGGAACATACGGAACGGTTGCGTGCCGCGGGGATCGCCGATGTGCTGTGGCTGTGCCCGCCCGGCTACTGGGTGGACCATCTGCACGCGCTCGGCATCGCCGACTTCGCCCCGCCCGCATGCGATTACCTGACGGTGCGCGGCATGCTCGATACCGCGCAGAGCGCCGTCGCCGCCCCGCGCCGCGACCCGTTCGAGTTGCGCGAGTTCATCCACGGCTGGGTCACCGGCGACATCGTGTGGGGATATCGTGACGTGACGACAGGAGGGTGGGCCACCGTGGCCGACTGGGAGTACCACACCAGGACGCAGGCGACCATCATCGCCCGCCAGCGTCAGGAGCTGGTCAATCAGCGCACCGCGCTGGCCCTGTCCCGGAAGACCGTGCGCGACAAGCAGAAGAACGTGATGAAGCTGACCACCCGGCTGGAGCGGGCGGAGCTCGAGGCTCAGGAACGCGCCGACGAGCTGGCGCAGGCGCGGCGCAAGCTCGACGACCATCACCGGGTGGACGCGATGCTGCGCAACACCATCAAGAGCCTGCACCAGACGATCAATCATTGGCAGCTGGTGACCTGCTGCGCGATGATGCTGATCGTCACGTTCGTGGCGGGCGCGCTGGTGGTGCGCTGAGCCGGAACGGCGCACGGTCCCAGCGCCATTCGTGCCGCAGCACCAGCGCGATGAAGTCCAACAGCGGCAGGCCGGTCTCGTGGTGTAACTGCCGGACCTGCGGCCACGGCACCGGGCCGCGCTCGACCAGTTCGGTCAGCGCGCCCGCGTCGACCTTCCTGGCCAGCAGATCGGGCACGCCGAGCAGGCTGCCCGTCCAGATCAGCCAACCCCAGCCCTGCTGATGCGCGTAGGCGCGCGCGGCCGCCGACTTCGCTCGATTGAGGTGGAACGCAACGTGTCCGAGCGGTTGCACGTCGATCAGCACCACGCGTCCGTCGGTGAGCCGTGCCGCGATGCTCGGGTAGCCGGTCCGTGCGGTGCCGTCGATGGTGTAGTCGATCGCCACGGGTTGTTCCTGGAACGAGTCGACCAGGTCGCTGGCGTTGAGGATCCACAGCAGCCGCGCCGCCAGCCCCGAATCGAACGGCACGTCGCGCCCGACCTTGTCGAGGTAGAACCGGCCGCGACCGTCGTCGTCACTGTCGACGGTGCGCGCCGAGGACAGCGGCAACGGGTGGGGGGACCCCGCGCCCGGCCAATCCACCTGCCCCAGCCAGGGATTCAGCTGGCTGGTCGCGCGCGGTTCGGCGTCGCGGAGCTTGGCCAGTCTGCGGTTGGTCTTCTTCTGCCAGGCCGCGATGCGCTGGGTCACGAAGCCCGCCACCCGTTTCGCGTCCTCGGCCGCGTGCCCGGCCAGGCGCAGCTTCAGATACGACAGCTCGTGGGCCGCGATGTCGGTGTCGGTGGCATAGGTCTCCACCAGCAGCGCGCGGACCAGTTGCTGGTCGCGGGTGCCGACCGGATAGCGCTGGGCGAACACACCGGTCGCGCGGTGCCCGCCGAGCTGGGCGTCGCGGATCAGCTGGCCCACCGCCTTGGTGTGCAACTGGCGGACCCGGTCGCGGGAAAGGTCATAGCGCGCCCCGATTTTGGCCAGGGTCTCCGGCTGCTCGCCGCTGACCCCGAGCCGGGCCGACAGGATCTCGCCGGTCTTGGCTTTGCGGTCGGCCTGTAGCGCGATCAGTTCGGCCAACAGCTCGTTGACCTCCTCGAGCTCGAACGAGATGTCGTCCTGCAGATCGAGTAGCTCGGGGTCGGTGCCGTCCGACGCCTCGAGCTCCCGGCTTGCCGTCACGCTGCGACCCCCTCGGCTCGGTTGGACTGTCGGCTCAGCCTAATCCCGGGTACCGACAAATCGGCCGCACCGAGCGGGCCGGGCCGTTGGGGCCCAGCCGCGCGGTGTTCTCGACCCGCACCTTGATCTCGGCGAACGCGGTGTCCGTGCGGTCGAGGTCGGCGAAGAGGGCACCGCGGCGAGCTCGGCCCGGCCGACGAAGCCGGGTTCGGACAGTTCACATTCGGTGAACCGGTCTGTGCCATCGGCCGGGGGCGCCGATCGCGCGCCGTCGAAGCGAACTGGGCAGCGCAATTCCGTGCGGTCGGGCGGGAACACTTCAGGGCGCGTCGGGCTTACAGGTACGGAGGTGGCCGATGGTATCGAATCGGCCCTCGGAGAACGGAGCTCGAACGTCATGACCAGCAGCAGTATTCCCGCCACGATGCGTGCCCTGCAGCAGCCTTCCCTGACCGGTCCGCAGGATCTGCGCCTGATCACCGACGCACCCGTGCCCACCCCGGGACCGGGCGAGGTCCTGCTCCGCGTCACCGCGGCCGGGGTGAACTTCGCCGACGTCATGCAGACCCACGGCACCTACAACGGCGGCCCCGAAGCGCCCTATCTCGCCGGTTTCGAGGCGGCGGGCGAGGTCGTCGCGCTGGGCCCCGACGTCACCGGGGTGGCGCTCGGCTCGCACGTGATCGGCACCGGCTACGGCGCCTTCGCCGAATACATGGTGCAAGACGCCGCCGGGCTCGCCCCGGTCCCCGCCGGCTGGTCCGACGAACAGTCGCTCGGCATGATCCTCAACTGGGCGACCGCGCTCGCCGCGCTGAAACCCTTGGGCCGCATCGCCAAAGGCGAGACCGTGCTCATCCACGCCGCGGCCGGCGCCGTCGGTCAAGCCGCGATCCGGCTCGCGAAACACTACGGCGCCACCGTCATCGCCACCGCGTCCGCCGACAAACACGACGTCGTCCGCGATTTGGGCGCCGACCACGTCATCGACTACCGCACCGCCGACGTCGCCGCCGAGGTCCTGCGCCACACCGACGACCGAGGCGCCGACCTGGTGCTGGAATCCGTCGGCGGCGACAACTTCCGCGCCAGCCTGGCCGCCACCAAACGCGTCACCGGCCGCGTCGTCGTCTACGGCGTCGCCGCGGGCGAATCCGCGATCACCAACTGGGAACTCAACTTCCGGCACCCCATCCACGTCATCGGCCTGCACCTGGGCATCCTCATCCAAACCGCCCCCGCCCTCTTCGCCGAGCTCATGACCGAACTGACCACCCTCATCGACACCGGCGTCTACCCACCCGGCACCCCCACCCTCTACCCCCTCCCCGAAGGCCGCGAAGCCCTCATCGCCCTCGAATCCCGCGCCACCACAGGAAAACTGGCCATCCGCCCGTAATCGACCGTCTTTCGAAACTCACAGACCTTCCCGGCGCGCCCTCGAAGGTCTGCGAGCCCGTCCCTGGTTGAATTCGCTTCCCAGAAGATGAGCCCATGTCGAGGGGAGTTGGCGCAACGGGCCATCAGAGCGCGCATCGTTGCCGAAAGCAACACCAACGATGTTGCTCGCAACAGCCGCAACGCAGCACGCGCCGATCGAAACAGGGGAGGCGCCGCCGAACACAACGGCTTCGGCCTCATCGCCGGCGGAGCCCACTCCCACGATCACGAAGGAATAGCAGCCGTGATGTACGCCCCGGCAGGCGTGCACGGCAGTTCGAGCAGATCGATCCGTTGGGCTAGGGGCACGGTCGCTGGCTTCTAGTGGTCGTCTACCTGGTTGACTGTGCGGCGTGGCGGATCACCGGAGTCGATTGGTCCGATCCGCCGAAGCAGAGGGAGTAGCAAGTCTCGAGGACACATTGAACAACTAGAGGGAGGTGCCGTGGCAGATAAATCGGGGATCGAGTGGACCGAGGTCACCTGGAATCCAGTAACTGGGTGCGACCGGGTGTCGATCGGCTGCGACAACTGCTATGCGATGACGCTGGCGAAGCGCCTCAAAGCGATGGGTGCAGCGAAATATCAAACCGACGGCGATCCACGCACTTCTGGACCAGGGTTCGGGGTATCGATTCACCAAGGCGCCCTTGATATTCCGCGACGGTGGCGCGCTCCACGGGTCGTCTTCGTCAACAGTATGTCTGACTTGTTTCACGCAAAGGTTCCAGCGGGGTTCGTTCGTGACGTGTTCGACGTGATGCACGAGACACCGCAGCACACCTACCAGATTCTCACCAAACGCTCACTTCGACTGCAGCGCATGGCAGATCGACTGGATTGGCCGGCGAACGTTTGGATGGGCGTATCGGTTGAGAACGCAGACCATTTGGATCGAATCGACCATCTTCGCCAAGTGCCGGCAGCAGTGCGGTTTTTGTCGTGTGAACCCCTGCTTGGCCCGCTGGACGGACTCGTACTCGACGGGGTCGGCTGGGTGATCGCCGGTGGCGAATCCGGCCCCAATCATCGGTTGATGGATCCGGCCTGGGTGCGCCGCATCCGCGATGCCTGTCACGAGGCTGACGTGCCGTTCTTTTTCAAGCAATGGGGCGGCCGGACGCCAAAAGCTCTGGGCCGCAAGCTAGATGGGGAACTCTGGGATCAGATGCCTACTGTGCCTATGGCTGCAGGACAGGGCCGATAACCCAATCGCGTGGTTGTTTCGCACTCGCTTCGAGCCTGATACGCCCCGATTTGCTCAGTTCGCGCGCCGCGATGCGTACCAACCGCTCCTGCGCGACGCCATAATAGTTGTCGCCGAACACAGCCATAGTGTGGTCGACCAGCTTCACTCTTTGTCCGGAGGCGGCCAGTGCGATCAGGTTGTCCGCGATGGCGCGTAGCGCACCGTCTTGCTCGGCGTCGATCTGGCACTCGACCGTGTCGAACAGCATGTCGGCCACCTCCTCGTCCGTGGGTCCCAATGCGCCCAGCCAAGCTTGCCGCGCGGCGGCCACCGCGTCACCGAATACCCACCTTCCGTACTCACTGCGAGTCAGGAACACCAGGTGATAGACGGGCTGATGGTGTTGCTTGCGGCGTACCGGCACGACAACCGACCTCATCCCGGTCGCCAGCCCCAGTCGGCGTGCGTATTCGTGCACGACTTTCTCTGCGGCGTTCTCCCACGTGGCGGAATGCGAAGCTGAATGGGCATCAAGCGCCAGTTGGCGCCACCAATCCCCGCCGCACATCACGTCAACGCAGGCTAGAGCCGCGTGGTCAGCGAGTTCTTTGCGCGCGACGCCGGCGGCGCGACGGATCAAATCGGCATTCATGTTTAGCAGCGCCTCGGTAGGAGGCCAGGCCGGGCGGCGTCTCCGCAATGCAGAAGACAAGATGTCGAACGCCAAGTTCCGGCCACACGGATCGAGGAACAGGAACAACGGTGCACCCTGTGATCGGCTGATCACCCTGTCGAGATGATCCTGAACTTGACCGCGGTAAGCCTCAGCGGTGACACCTTGAGCGCGGTACTCCGCCGCCACCTCCGCGAGGCGTCGATAGAGCGACTGCTGCCTCTCGACCAGAACGACCTCGACAGTGAGTGTGTTCTTAGACTTTTTTGCCGCTAGGAGCATCCGCTCTCCGGAGGCGGGTTTGCCATCTGGGTAGCGGCCGCGGCCAGCGAAACCATCCAGGAGGACCGCACGCCCAGCACGGCGACCGGTCATCGTCACGAACCGGATGATGTAACTGTCCAAAATTTGATGCTTGAAGATCGACTGTGCTCGGACCTCGTCCAGCAGACCAGAGGTCGTTCCTTTTGACACCGCAGCCCCCTGACTGCCGACGCCTTCGCACCTGTACAGGCACAAGGTAGGCACCACATCACGCCCGATCCGGACAACGATGCCCTGCATGGAGCGCGAGAATTTCTGTACAGAAAGAATAACTCGGAGCTTGGTACTCGGTATTCGATTCCGCACTGCGGACGCGGGTTGCTCAAGAACCGGAGAGTGAAGTACAACGGGCTCGCCAACCGCCGAAAGCGCGGACTGTAGAGGTGCGGAATGCTATCTATGCCCGCTGTCCGTGCTCGAAGCCCTCCCTGAACTGGCCTGATGGGTCGATTCCTGGTTCATTCACCAACTCATACAGTCGGATTGAATGCTGAGCCAAGCGCTGGAGCTGATCGAGTGCGTCCAGGACACTCCGAAGTACTGCCCCCCGAGTCGGTTCTCGGTCTCAGTCCCTGGTCGTGACGAATCGAAGACCGTTGCAACGGGCTGTTGCTCACTGCGTCAAGCTGAACTACCTATATTAGTTGGGCTAGTCGTCACTCAGCTCGACAAGTGGTACGCGGAAGGGTAGTCGCGGCTCCACTGTTCGCCAACGGACGCGGGCGACAGTGATGATCTCCATGTCGTGCGTCCGTGCGGTGACAAGGGTGTGAGCGGCGGCCGGGTCGTCGGGGATCAGTCCAAGGATCTCGGCCAGTTCGAGGGCTGTCACGCTGTCGTCGAGCGGCTGCACGGCGACGTTGTTCATCGCTTCGACGATGCCCAGCAGCTCGGCACTCTGATCGGGTGACAGTTCGGTGAAGGCATAGGCGAGAGTCACTGCCGGGACGGATACCCGGACGTCGCGGTCGTCCAAGGACGCAAGGAGCGCGCCGGATTCGTGGCCGTCGGCACCCAACGACACCAGCGTTGAGAGGTCGAAGACGTAACCGAACACCGGGGTCTACGAGGCGTGACGGTCGCGGAGCCGACGTACGAGCATGTCGGCTGTGCGCTCAGCCCATCGCACCGCGGCGGTGTCGCTTTGAGCCTCGGCCAGGCGAGCCAGACCGGAGGCCTTGGCACGCTCAAGGAAGGCTTCGTTCTGATCGGCCGCCTTCGGCGCTGCAGTCTCCTCGCTCATGCCGCGAACTATAGCCTGCCCCACGGACATGCCTGGGTGTACCGGGCCGGGATGGCTACGAATATTTCGCAGCCCGAAGCGCATTCGCGTTGGACTCCCCGAGGTTCGCACCAGCTCTATGGGATCTGTGACATGCACATGACACAGCGGGCAATGCGCGGCTGATGCCAGACACTTGTCGAGTGATTGGTGGGGCACGTGTTGGGCATAAAACAAAAATCAGCCCCGGCAAAACCGGGGCTGACCTGGTATTACGGTGGTGCGCGATACTGGGATTGAACCAGTGACCTCTTCCGTGTCAGGGAAGCGCTCTCCCGCTGAGCTAATCGCGCGAGGTGGAGACGGGAATCGAACCCGTGTGCACGGCTTTGCAGGCCGTTGCCTCACCACTCGGCCACTCCACCGTGCGAAGGGGGACGGCGAAACTAGTTTGCCTGGCCCTACCTCTCGAGCGGATGACGGGATTCGAACCCGCGACCCTCACCTTGGCAAGGTGATGCGCTACCAGCTGCGCTACATCCGCGTGCATCTCGGTGGCTGTTCCGGCCTCCGTGGTGCGAGACAGAACATTAGCCGACGCCCGGTGAAAGCTACAAATCGGCTGGTAGAACGGCTGAAATCGAGAAGGTTGCCACTGTGGCGCGGGGGGTTGGTGTGATTGAGGGGAGCGCAGTGGTGCGAGAGGTGCGAGCGGCTGTCTCCGACTGCGCGGTCATGGGGACCTGTAGTCAGCTCCCGGCCGGCGATCGTCTGTGCGCCGCTGGATGCGCCGCGAACCTGACCTTGCCGCTGAGTGCCGTCTGCGCCGGTGGTCATTCATCGCCCCGGTACGGCATGCCCCGCCGCCGCGGACGCGTATGTCGACCAGAGAGCGTTGCCGGCGATCCGAAGTCGCAACGTTCTCAACTCGCGGAACCAGTCCGTATAGACGCACTCTTCCGTGCCGACGTGCCGACGTGCCGACGTGCCGACGTGCCGACGTGCCGACGTGCCGACGTGCCGACGTGCCGACGTGCCGACGTGCCGACGTGCCTTCCGCTGGTTTCATCAACCCGCCCTCGCCTCGCCTGGGCCCGGCAGATCACTCTGGAAACTCTTCCGTGCTGCGACACCTCCAGGGTCCGCACTCGCCCTTGGCGACGCGGACGGCTTACGTAGCAATGTCTTCCAAACCCCTGACGTCGACGGGCTGGCAACCGCACCTCGCGCACACCACCCCTCGTCACCGGCTCTGCGAAACACGCACTGCCCGAACGCCACCGGGCTGGCCGCCTGCCCGCCGGCCTCTCCCGACCCGCTGCGCACAGGCGCCTTCCCCTCATCAGGGTGGCGATTTGGTGAACCGCCGGTGCCCCATGCTAATGTTCCATCTCGTTCGAAGCGCACTCCAGCGCCCCGAACACCCCCTCCCGGTCCCATAGCTCAGCGGGAGAGCGTCCGCCTCACACGCGGAAGGTCGCTGGTTCGAAACCAGCTGGGACCACCATGATCGCCTTATTCGAGTGATCGCCGATTCGCGCCACCTCGGGTTCAATCCTTCACGGTCGCGACCCAGAGGAAGTCTCGCGCTCGGCTGGTGGCCACGAGGTGTTGGCGGGCCAGCAGTTCGGTGCGGTCTCGGGCACCACCGCTCGCATCTTTGGTCGCGAGGTCGGTCGCGTGGACGATACGGAAGACGGCAGCGAAGTCGATGCCCTTGGCCCGGTGGACGGTGCCGACCTTGATCACGCCGAATTGGGTGCCGTCGTAGTCCTTGAGTGGCAAGGTCTTGAAGCCGGCCTGCTGTAAACCGGCAGGTAGTGGCGAACATCCTTGACGCCGTTGATGAGGACCGCGACGTCGGCGGTGCCGGAATCGGCGAGGCCGGATTCGGTGACCGCTCGTACCAACTCGGAGTCGATCCGAGCGCGCGGGACAAATTCTTCGATCACCTCACCACCAGGTAGAACACCGTCGCTGTCTCGTAGCGTGAATCCCGGCCGGCCATCGAGATCGTCGACCGTATCGTTGGCCTCGATGCGCTGGGTCATCCAGTCCTTGAACGGGCGACTGAGCATCCGGTTGCGTTCGTCCTCGCGCAGGTCCTTAGCGCCGAAAAGCTCTTCGGTTACGCCTGATACAGCCAGCATTGAGCGTTCCGGCGACTCTCGGTTTCGGAATAACGGCTGGAGAGTTGGATCCGCGCGGTATGCGATCAAGCGACTTTCACTGGCGCGGGAGTCCAGCTAGGAACCTACGCTGAACGTCATCGAACTCACCCGCTGTGAGGTCGACTTCACGCAGGCCGGTGGGGTCTACTATTCGTCCGGTCTCGTCGCGGCGCTTCCGTGAGGACCAGATGAGGCGGCCACGGTGGTCGTCTTCGACGAGCAGGATGTCCCAGGGGTCGAACACGTCTACGGTGGGGTTGATCAGGAAGCGGCTGTAGTGGTCACTGTCAGCGGCGATCTGGTCATCGGATTGGCCGTGATCTTCGTAGATCGCCGCTATCACCGTCCGGTGCACCGTCTCGGTGGACTCCTTCATCAGGTGGTCATCGTGACGGAGGCCCGCATAGGACAGGAAGTGCTTCACGTTGATCGCTACATCTCTGATGGTGGTGTTCGGCTCGAAGATTCCGACCTGCTCGCCTCCGCACCACCAGCGGATGCGGCCGTAGAGCCATTCGCGCAGCTCGGGGTCGGCGAGCAGCTGTGCATCCAGTTCGTACTCGACAGCGAACCGGTTTGTGTCTCCGATGATCTTTTTTGGGCCTTTCCGCCTTTTCCTAGCGCTTTCCTGACGTCGTTCCGACGGCGAGGACGACGCCGAGGATGATCGCCCACAACGGTAGGGAAGCGATTGCTGCGATGGCACCGGCGACGAAAGGGATCGCGAGCACGAAGAACGTCGCCATCTTATTCGGCCCGGACTTTTCGGCATCCTCGTCTGGGTTGTGGTCGTCGTGGGGCGGATCTGCGTTGTCGTCACCGGAGCCTGACGTACTCGGTGCGCGGTTCCGTCGCTAGCCAGTTACGCGGTGGTGGCGCTGTCGCCGTATGCCTGGATCAGCTCTCCGACGGTGGAGGCGGTGAGTCGACGCTCGATGCTGCGGGGGCTACGGGGTCGGTCAGCGGGAGGCCGTTTGCGTCGGCGGGGCAATGTCGAGGGCCGTCCGGCGTCGATTCTCGGATACATGCCAGATGGTGACGCGATTCTGTGGGCAGTTGCGCTGTCAGGGGCGGAGTGGGCGCGGCCGGGCGATCACGACGTGCTCGACGCCCGGCTCCGTGGCCGGGAGACGGCGCGTATTCAGGGTCGATGCGGGTCCGGGCGGTGTAGGGGGTATAGGTCAGCGTCTATCGGGGCAGTCCGGAGTGATGGTGCGCCGGTTCGGGGGTGACAGCGAGGCATTGTCGACGCGGACAGAGTTGCGTGAGGATTTGGGCCGAAATGCTTTCCCGGACGGGTGAGTTTGCTAGCCAAGGTAGGGCTGGCTGCGTTGCTCGGCGTGGGGGGCTGCTGCAGGATTGGGTGACAGTGGTTAGGCAGCCTGTCGGGCTGCTGGGGACATGATGGTTTCGAATTCGATCGGGGTCAACCGGCCGAGCCGGGCCTGTCGGCGCCGACGGTGGTAGGTGCGCTCGATCCAGGTGACGATCGCAATCCGTAATTGTTCGCGAGTTTCCCAGCGCTGACGGTCCAGGACGTTGCGTTGCAGCAGGCTGAAGAAGCTTTCCATGGCGGCGTTGTCACCGGCCGCGCCGACTCTGCCCATGGATCCGACCATGCGGTGACGGTTGAGTGCGTGGACGAATCTCCTCGAGCGAAACTGACTTCCGCGGTCGCTGTGCAGGATGCAACCGGCCACATCGCCGCGCCGGGCGACAGCGTTGTTCACCGCGGTCACCGCCAGCCGTGACTTCATCCGCGAATCGATCGAGTAACCGATGATCCGGTTGGAGAACACGTCCTTGACCGCACACAAATACAGCTTGCCTTCAGTGGTGCAATGTTCGGTAATGTCGCTGAGCCACAAACGATTCGGAGCATCGGCAACGAAGTTTCGCTGCACCAGATCGTCGTGGACGGGCGGACCGGGTCTGCCGTTCTTACCGCGCCGCCGTTTGCCGAAGGCGCTCCACCACCGGTTGGTCGAGCAGATCCGCCACGCGGTCCGATCGGCCATCGATTCACCGGCCTCGCGGGCCTCATCGGCCAGAAACCGGTAGCCGAATTCAGGGTCGTCGCGGTGGGCATCGAACAAGGCGTCGGCCCGATACGCCTCGGCGAGTTCGCCGGCGGTCACCGGTTCGGCCAGCCACCGATAGTAGGGCTGGCGGGCGAGCTGCAGCACCCGGCACGTCACCGCCACAGGAATCCCTTCGGCGGCAAGCTCTTTCACGAGCGGGTAGAGCCTTTTCCCGGGATCTGCGCCTGCGACAGATACGCCGCGGCGCGGCGCAGGACCTCGTTCTCCTGCTCCAACAACCGGATCCGGCGACGGGCATCACGCAACTCGGCAGACTCGCTGCGCGTGGTCCCCGGTTTGTTTCCGTCGTCGATGTCGGATTGGCGCATCCACTTCGACAGCGTCATAGGGTGCACGCCGAAATCGGCCGCGACCTGCTCCAGGGTCACCCCGTCTTCGCGGTTTCGGGCGACTCGCACGACATCGTCGCGGAACTCTTTCGGATACGGCTTGGGCACTGCGACATCCTCTCAGGCCAGCCTCCCGGCAAGCCATCTTGGTTGTCACCCACCCCTGCAGCAGCCCCTGGTGCTGGAGCCGCAGTCGGACTGTGTCGTGGACTGGTAGGTCGGCTAGTTCGGCGGGGCTGATGAATCGGACCGCGGTCGATTTGTCGCTGACCTGGAGTTGTCCGCCAGTAACTCGACCGTAGTAGGTGATGGCGAATTCTTGCCGGATCTCGCCGTCGGAGTATTCGATGACGTGTTGGGGGTCGGTGTAGATGCCGAGGAGGCCGGTGATTTCGATGTCGAGCCCGGTCTCTTCGCGAGTTTCGCGGATGACGCATTGCTCGAGCGTTTCGCCGATCTCCATGATTCCCCCAGGTAGGGACCAGTTTCCGGAGTCGCCGCGGCGCTGCATGAGGATCGCGCCTTTATCGTCGGTGATCAGCGCCGAGCCGCCCGGAACCAGACTGTTGGCTGTGGGTGCGTTGGGGTCCTGGTAGTAGTCACGCCGCTCGCGGCTGAATGACGGTCAGCACGTTCGCGTGCGACACCCTCAGGGCGGCTGGTCCTACTTCATCTGCCGCAAGCACACCGACTTGATCGGCCCGGACTATTGGGACTGGGACGAAGTCCTCGGCGCTGGCTGATGGGAGGATGAGCTATGGCCACCGGTGACGGACTCATCATCACCCCGCGCTACCACGACACCGTGGCAGCCGCGGCACGGATCGCCATCGAACGCGGCGACGGATACCTCGGCGTCGAGCACCTCATGCTCGCGATCCTCGCCGACCCGGACGCCGTGCCGACCCAAGACCTACGGCGGTGCGGGCTCGACCCGGACGCGATCATTCGAGCACTCGACGAGACCATGCGTTCGGACGAGCACAACTCGACGAGTTACCGCGCGCGCATGCGCGACGGGCGCGTCATCGACGGCGCGCCTGACTAGGCATCGATCAAAGCGCCCCCGGCTCGCTTTGCGTGCCTGGGCGCTTTCATCGATATCCGGGGCGTCTACGCGACCCGTTGCCGCACATTGATATTCACCACACGATCGCAGTGACCACACCGGCGCACAACACCGTTAGGAGCAGGAACCCGGACCCCCACCGGTCGAAGGCGGTTACCTCTCCGCGATGGGGCTCGCATCGCGTCCTCGGTCCGCGCCGTCCACGCAGGCAAGGCTCACCGCTACCAGTCGGCGCACCGCACCGCGTAAAGTACCATCCGGCCGCGGCCGTCGGGCCCGCAACGAGAACGACCCGGGCGAGTACCGCCCACGGCGAAAGTCCTTGAACCGCAATCAATGCCAGCATCGACCATGTCAGCAGTCCGAAACCCAGGACAAGAGACGGCGGGGTGCCGGTGCGAGGAACCGGATCTGGTGAACCGGGAACATCGGAAAGCCTCTGCTCGGGAATCGCGTCAGCTGGGTGAACTGCGGTGGCGCCGGAGTGTCCGGTTCGCGGACCCAGACCGGCGGGCATCAGGTGCAGTGGACGCGGCGCCGACCGGAAGGTCATCGGCGCGGGCCTGTAGCGGCAGACCGTGCTCGGCCGATGCCGCCCGACAGGGCATCCCGGGTTGTACTGGCACATAGACGCAGTATTCGTCTGGGGTCTGACACGTTCACGGCTGTCGAGCGATGGTTGGACGCTGAGTTGATCAATGCGCAGTTGATCGACGTCTAGGTGGCTGTTCTCGCGGCCGGTCCGAGGCAGAACCTGATCGCGCTGGAGGTTCCGGGCGCCGATTGGGCGGGCGGTATCGGTCAGTTCGGGGTGCGGCGGCAACTGCTGGTGTTCTCGCATCGGACGCTGCTGCGCGCGATTCGGGAGCGGGACCTGTCGAAGGAGACCGACGTTGCGGCGGTGGCCCGCTCGCTCGTAGCGATGCTCGACTGGACGGGGGAGGAAACCACGGGCCGGTTGGGTACGTGGCCCGCGGCACGGGAATTCTCCGCGCGAGTGCTGGCGTCGGCATCCGGGCGGGTCGCGCGAGAATATGTCGCGGGCTACCTGAATCGGCGGCACGCGCTCTGCAGCCTGTAGGCGCGATGGCGCATCGTCCTCGTCGACCGGTGCGCGGAAGGCGATTGCAAGGAAATCGAGCGAGTTTCGTAGGCGCAAGGCATGAAGGCACTCAGCCGTGATCGCCGGGGGCTCCAGCCGACGAAGTCTTCGCACCGCGAAACCCAGCGAACCTCCGCCAATTGCCGAGCGGCAGGATGCCCGCATCTCGCCCTTACGCTGGAATCATGGGGAATTACACGGACTTTCCGGCGAGTCTCGGGACCGAGCGGTTGCGGCTGCGCTCCTGGCTCCCGTCGGACGCGGCGGGGTATCGGGAGCTGTGGGCCGAGCGTGACCCGCGGGCCATGCATCGGATCACCGCGGAGGGCCGCCCGACGGTCGAGGACATGCGGATCTGGTTGCGGGCCAACCCACTCGGCCCTGACCCCGGGTTGGGGTTGCGTCCGATCGAGCGCCGCGACACCGGTGAGTTCATCGGGTACTGCGGGCTGATCATCGGCAAAGGGTCCTTCGATGAACCGGAGATCGCCTACGAACTCGCCCAGCGGGCACACGGATTCGGGTATGCCACCGAGGCGGGGCGGGCGGTGGTCGCGGCCGCGGCGGGCACCGGGCGCCGCCGGTTGTGGGCCACGGTGCGCGCATGGAACACCGCTTCGTTGCGGGTGCCGGCGAAGCTCGATTTCGTCGACAGCGGACGGGTCACCCCGGATCCCGTTCGGGGAGACTCGATCTGGATGACCCGGGTGCTCGACGCGTCGATGTGCGCGTGAACCTCCGCGCAGGATGCCGCAACGCCCATGCGGCACTGGCGGTTTTCGTCGATTTCGACAGCGCGGTCTACCGGCGCTGAATCGGCGTCAACCGCCCTGAAGGGCGTGCGCGCGCGTTATGGTGGGTTAGCAGCCCACCCCGGGTTGCCGGATTATCCGGAGAGGGGAGGGATCGTGGCGCAGCAGGGGGATTTCGAGTTCGTACCGTTGTGGCCGTTTCGGGATGAGGCCGAAGCGGTCGAGTGGCAGGCGGGGTATCGGACGAACGGGGTTGAACCGTGGCATCTCGACGCGGAGATGACGGCGCTCGCGTTCACCCAGGAGTATCTCGGCATGCGAACGGTCGATCAGGTGGTCGACGCGAGTCGCGGCATCGCCGGCGGGAGTGAACGTTTCGTCGGGGTGGGGTTCGCCGCGCCTAACGGGGCGCAGATCACGGCCGCGGTGTTGCATCTGGCGCGCATCGGCGGCGGTGACGACGCGCCGTGGGAGGTGGTCGGATCCGAGGGCGGCACGCTGTCGGTCGAGGCGCCGAGGTATGGGGCCAAGGTCGCTTCGCCGCTCGCGGTCCGTGGCCACATCACCGGCGTGGACGAGAGTTTGACGGTGCAGATCCGGGTGCACGGCCGCACGGAACCGGTGGGCATGGTCTCCGGCATCGCCGCGGGCGGCATGGACGACCCGTGGTCGGCGACGGTGCCGTACACCGCGGCACCGGGCAGCGTGCTCACGATCGCGGTCTCGACGGGCGGTCATATCGCCGAGGTCGAACACTTCGCCGTCACCGGCGCTCGGTGCTGAGACATCGGTTGTCACCGGCCGACGCGCGCCCGCGCCGGCCGGTATCGCCGCCGGTCGGTAATTCCGCGTGCGCAGGCGGATTCGAGGACAGGCGGTACCCGAGGCGCATACCGTTGAGGTTGTGGGCTGTTCGGATTTCGCCGCGACCACAGGATGGGCAGAATCGTGACCCAGCTGATCGACTTCTCTGCCGCGCTCATCGAGCCGGCCGATATCCGTGCGGCCGGATTCTCCGGCGTCATCGGATATTTCTCGGAATCCCGGCCCGGCACGAACTTCGGGGCCAAACCGCTGCGCCGGGACTATTGCGATCGACTGCGCGTCGAAGGCCTCGAGATCGTCACGAACTATCAATACGGCAAGGGGCCGACGGCGGACTGGCGCGGCGGCTATGACGGTGGGGCGCGGCACGCGGAGACGGCGCTGCGCTTCCATTTCGAGGCGGGCGGGCCCGGATGGCGGCCGCTGTACGCGCCGGTGGACGACAATCCGACCCTGGACGAGTGGAACAGCCTGATCGCGCCGTTCCTGCGCGGCTGGGCCTCGGTGGTCGGCCCCGAATGGACCGGCGTGTACTGCAATGCCCGATGCATCGATTGGGCGTTGGAAGATGGTGTCGGGCAATGGTTCTGGCAGCACAACTGGTCCGGCGACCCGTCCATAAACTTCCATCATCCGGCGGCGCACCTGCACCAGATCGAGATCGATCAGCGAGAGATCTCCGGCGTCGGCATCGACGTCAACGAGGTGCTGAAACCCGATTACGGGCAGTGGTCGGCCGCCCGCGCACCGGGACCGGTTTCGCCGATCAGCCGGGAGGACGACCAAACCGGTATCAGCCCCAACACCTCCTCCCGCGGCGGCGCCGCGGTGCTGTGGTTCCTGCTGCACACCCAGGAGGGCAACGGTGACGCCCAGTCCTTGGCCAATTATCTGCAGAACCCGAATTCCGGTGTCTCCTACCACTACACGGACGACAACACCGGCACGGTGATCGACGTGGTGGATACCGACCGGGCCTCGTGGTCGGTGCTCGGCGGCAATTCGCGCTCGATCAACCTGTGCTTCGCGGGCTCGCGGGCGGCGTGGTCGCGCGACGAGTGGTTCGGGCGGATGCAGCGCGGAATCGACTGTGCGGCCTGGATCGCCGTGCAGGACTGCCGGAAATACGGGCTGCCGATCCGGACGATCTCGCCCGAGGAATTGGGCGCCGACGAGCGCGGCGTCGCCGACCACAACGCGTACACGATCGGCAAGCGGGACGGCACGCACACCGATGTGGGGCCGAATTTCCCGTGGGACTACCTGAACGCGAAATTGACGGAGTACGGCGGATAGCCGAGTTACGGAGGGCCCGATGGTGACACGGCGCGCGGTGTTGTCCGGCGCCGCCGTGCTCGGGACCGCGCTGGCCGCGCCGGGACTCGCCGGTTGCGGCGACGACTCGAACTCGCTGACGTTCTTCTTTCAGGCCGCCCCCGCCGAGGCGCGGGTGCGCAGGCAGATCATCGAGGAGTTCGGGCGGCTGCATCCGGAAATCGAGATCCGGGTGCAACTTTCGGGCCCCGATCCGCAGCAGCAGATCCTGACCTATTGCGCGGGCGGTAAATGCCCGGACATTCTGATGCAATGGGAATCGTATTCCCGATTCGCCGCCCTCGGCGTGCTGCAGGACTTGAATGTCTTGCTGGACAAGGATCCCGCCTACGCGGCGCGGCTACGGGCCGACAGCACGCCGAACCTGTACGAGACCTTCACCTTCCAAGGCGGGCAATACGTGCTGCCCGAGCAGTGGGCGGGAATCTTCCTCTACTACAACAGAAGGTTGTTCGACGAGGCCGGGCTGAAACCCCCGCCCGCGCGCTGGCAGGACGCCTGGTCGTTCGACGAATTCCTCGCCACCGCACAAGCTTTGACGAAGCGCGACGCGTCGGGCAGCGCCAGCCGGTGGGGGTTCGTCGACGCCTGGCCGGTGCCGCGCTGGTCGGCGGCGATCTTCGGAATGAACAACGGCGCGGCATGGTTCACTCCCGCGATCGATCCGACGCGGACGAACATCGACGACGACCGTTTCATCGAGGGCTTCCAGTTCTACACCGACCTCTCGGTGCGCCACCACGTCGCACCGAGGGCCGCCGACCTGCAGGCCCAGTCGGCGCTCGACCTGTTCATGCAGGGGAAAGCGGCGATGGTGCTCACCGGGCACTGGCAGTACAGCGGCTTCCTCGCCGCCCCCGATCTGGATTTCGATGTCACCGTGCTGCCGGTCGGCCCGCAGGGGGACCGTGCCGGATCCGATGTCGGGACCACGGGTCTGGCTATCGCCGCGTCCAGTGCGAAGAAGGAACTGGCGTGGGAGTTCGTGAAATTCGCGACCGGGCCGCAGGGGCAGCGGGCCGTCGCGGAGTCGGGTCTGTTCGTCCCGGCGTTGCAGTCGGCGCGGCGTTCTCCCGAATTCCTCCGGTCCCACACCAGGATCCGCAACCTCGAGGTCCTGATCGACGGGCCGGACAATTCCCATCATCTTCCGGTCAGCCCGCAGTGGCCGCGGGTCGACGCCGCCTTCACCCGCTTCTCCGATCGGGTGCTGCGCGGTGCGGCACCCGCGTCCTGGTTCAAGGATGGCCCGGCCGCCGAGCTCAACCGCCTGCTCGCGGGGCCGGTATGACCGCCTTCGGACCACGCGCGGACCGGCGGCAGTCCGGCCTCACCCGCCGGAAGGCGGCGGCGGGCCGCACCTTCATCGCACCGAATCTGGCGGCGGTACTGGTGTTCCTGGTGTTCCCGCTCGGGCTGTCGCTGTATTTGAGCTTCCACCACTGGAATATGTTCTCTGCCCCGGAATACGTCGGCACCGCGAACTATCGCAGGCTGTTCGCCGAGGACCCGCTGTTCTACATCGCGCTGCGCAACACCGCGCTGTTCACTGTCCTCACGCTGGTGCCGACCATCGTGATCAGCCTCGCCGTCGCTGCGGCGCTCAACGAAAAGGTCAGGGGCATAGCGCTTTTCCGTAGTGTCATGTTCATGCCGCTGGTCGCGTCGACCGCGGCGATCACGGTGGTCTGGAAGTTCATGTTCGCCACCGAGGGCGGGCTGTTCAACGCCTTGCTCGGGTGGTTCGGCGTCGATCCGGTGCAGTGGCTGGCCGATCCGAACTGGGCGCTGGTGTCGCTGTGCCTGGTCAGCATCTGGAAGAGCGTGCCGTTCGCCGCCGCGGTGCTGCTGGCGGCGATGCAGGGCGTGCCCGCGGATCTGTACGAGGCCGCGCGCATCGATGGCGCGGGCGGGTGGCAGCGGTTCCGATCGATCACGCTGCCGTTGATCCGGCCCGCACTGGGTTTCGTCTTCGTCATCTCGATCATCAACACGGTGCAGGCCTTCGATCAGGCCTACGTGCTGACCGGCAGCGCGGGCGGCCCGGAGACCGGCACCTATCTCTTCGGCATCATGCTGTTCCAGAATGCCTTCGTCTTCAACGATCTCGGATACGCGTGCGCGCTGGCCTGGGTGATCTTCGCGATCCTGCTCGCGCTCACCTATTTTCAGCTGCGCCTCTCACGCAGCGGCGCCGAGGAGACCTGACATGGCCGCCACCGCGCGCTATCAGCGCGTCATCGCCCGCCGCACCCTGCGCGGTGTGCTGGTCTATCTCGCGCTGGTGGTGATGGCGTGGTGCGCACTGTTGCCGATCCTGTGGGCGCTGGCCGGCTCGCTGCAGCCGCCGGGCCGGATCACGGGCACCGATCTCGTGCCCGACGATCCGCAGGGGTCGAACTACCGCCTCGTCTTCGAGTTCGTCCCGTTCGGGCGAATGTTCCTCAACACGGTGCTCTATGCGGGGCTGGTGACCGCCGGGCAGGTCTTCTTCTGCTCGCTGGCCGGATATGCATTCGCCCGCTTGCCGTTTCGCGGGCGCGACGCGATATTCCTGGCCTATCTGGGCACCCTCATGGTGCCGTTGACGGTCACCGTGATTCCGCAGTTCATTCTCATGCGTACGTTCGGCTGGGTGGACAGTCCGCTCGCTATGATCGTGCCCGGCCTGTTCGGCAGCGCCTTCGGTACCTATCTGATGCGGCAGTTCTTCCTCACACTGCCCGCCGAATTGGAAGAGGCGGCCATCCTCGACGGCTGTTCGCTCTGGCAGACGTACTGGCGAGTGTTGTTGCCGCACACCACACCCGCGGTTCTGGTGCTCGCCGTGCTCACCTGGGTGACGGTATGGAACGACTTCCTGTGGCCATTGATCATGATCCAGCGCGACAGCATCTCCCCCCTGAATCTCGGCCTGGTTTGGCTGCAAGGCCAGTACACCGCGAACTGGCCGGTGTTCATGGCCGCGTCGATGATCATGCTGGCGCCGATGCTGGTCGTATACGCGCTCACCCAGCGTGCTTTCGTGCGCGGCATCGCCACCTCCGGTCTCGCCGGGCGCTGAAGGCGGTGCGCCGCAACGGATCAGGCGGCCAGTCCGGACCACTGCGTGACGGTGTAGGGCCGGTGGCCCAATTGGCCGTCCCACGAGCTGATGAGCAGGGTCAGGTTCTCCGGGCTCGCGCTGCCGGGATGCAGGTACCCGCCGTACGGGAAGGGTTGCCTGCGGCGGAACCAATGCGTCGGCGGCCACAGCGTGCTCCCGACGACCTGGGTCTTCGGCGCGGTCCAGACCCGGTCGGGACGTGGGGCGGTGCGGGTGCGGATGCTGAAATCCGTGACGTCGAAATAGCTCATCACATACAGCTCGCCGATGCGTTTCACCGAGAACTCGCCGATGCCGTTGTCCGGTCCGAACAGTGACGAGGGCGCCGCCTGCGCGGCGGGCACCCACTGCCACGTCTGATCCAGGTACACCCAGTGCTCGCGGGCATCGAGATCGCCACGGAAGAAATCGGCGGGCTGGTAACGGAACAGCTGGATCCGACCGCGATCGTCCGCGTAGAAATGGCTGCCGTTCCACGCCTTGCTGAAGACGTACAGCAGGCCGTCCGGGTCGACGCCCGCGAACGACCACATCATGTCCAGGCTGCCGGTGTTGCCCTGTCCGTCGCCGGGCCAATGGCGTTCGAAATCCTGCCAGCTCGCGCCGTTGTCGTCGGAGTAGGCGATGCCCGCCATGAGCGACCCGTCCACCCGGCTGCGCGGTCCCACCCACCGGTGCACCGAGGTGTATTGGATGAAGATCCGGTTCCGGCCGTCGACGGTGAGCGTGATCGCGTCGTTCGGGATGCGACTGACCTCGAAGCCGAAACCGTTGTCCGCGTTGTGCTGATAGTCGAACAGTTGCGCGCACGTCGGCAGCGGTTCGGCCGCGGTGAAGGTGATCGGCGTCTGTCCGGTCGCGTCGAAATCGGCCTGGTACAACACGACCGGGCTGCCGATGAACTCGCCGGTCGCCCCCTGCCCGCGGAAGGAATCGCCGAAGACGTACCCCCACGAGCCGTCGTAGCGACGATAGGGGATGCCCAGATCGCTTGATCCGAGCCCGAACCGGCTGGCCGAGTCGCCCGCGTTGTCACACAGATAGGTCCCTTGCTGTGGTGTCGTGCGGTGCTCCGGCATGGTCCCACTCTCCTCAGCGCCCCTACCGAACATCATGCGGCGCCTATCCATCCGACACGCCGAATTGGCCGAGCCGCGGGTAGGTGGATCTAGGTGAGAATCACCGACGCGAGGGGCCGGGTGGGGGTGGGAACGTCGATGTCGGCAGGGAAGCACGACCCTGCGGGACATCGAGGAGAAGATCATGAGCGCCGCGATCGAGGAGGGGGTTCGGGCGGTGGCCGCACCGGCGCGCACCGCCCGTGCCACTGTGCTGGCCGCCGCGATGCTGACCGTGATGGCCCCGGCGGTCATCGCGCCGAGTCTGCCCGCCATGCGGGAGGTCTTCGCCGGGGTGGCGGGCGCGGACGTGCTGGTGCGGCTGGTGCTGACCATCACCTCGCTGGCCATCGGCCTCACCGCGCCGCTGGCGGGCATGATCGCCGACCGGATCGGGCGTAAGCCGTTGCTGGTCACCAGCCTGGCGCTGTTCGCCGTGGCGGGTGTCGCAGGCTTCTTCGTCGACTCGATCGGCGTGCTGCTGGTGACGCGGGCGCTGGTCGGTGTCGCGGTCGGCGGCATCATGACGGCGGTCAGCGCCACGATCACCGACTGGTTCGAGGGGCCGAAGCGAGCCGCATTCCTCGGGCTGCAACAGGCTTTCGCCAGTATCGGCGGCGTTATGTTCCTGCCGCTGGCCGGATTGCTGGCCGCATCGAATTGGCAGGCGCCGTTCTGGATCTACGCCGTCTCCCTCGCGATCCTGCCGTTCGCGCTGTTCACCTTGCGAGAGCAGCGACGCGACCAGGCTTCCGGTGTGGTCGACGCGGGTCCGTCGCGGTCGAACATCCTTCGCCCGATCGCCGGACTGTATCTGCTCGCCTTCCTGGTGACCCTCGCCTTCTACATGGCACCCACCCAATTGCCTTTCCTGCTGGCCGAACTCGGCACGGGCCCGGCTGTGGTCGGGATGGTGATCGCGGCCACGACCCTGAGCAGTGTTCTTGGCGCCCTTGCCTTCTCACCGGTTCGAGTGCGGTGGGCGCCCAGCACCGTCACCGCTGTGAGCGTCGCGCTGCTCGGCTTCGGCTGGGTGCTCGTCGGCACCGCCGGTGCGGTGGCGCAGGTGGTCGCCGGACTGCTGGTGGGCGGCTTCGGTGTCGGCCTCGCCGTCCCCAATCTGAACCTGCGCCTGAGCGACCTCGCGCCCGCCGCGACCCGCGGCCGGATCCTCAGCGGCTTGGTCACCGGCATCTTTCTCGGCCAGTTCGTCTCCCCACTCATCGTCCAGCCGCTCATCCGAGCGACCGGCATCGGCGGCGCGTTCCTCTGGACCGGCCTCGCCATGACCGCGGGCGCGGCCCTCGCCCTGCCGCTGTTCCGTAAAGCCAAGTAAGTCAACCGATTTCCCCGCACAGAAAAGGCTGGAAAAAAATGATCTACCACGGCAACCGCTTCACCCTCCGCGCCGACGCCACCCCGGAGGCGATCGAGGAGGCCCTCGAGAGCCTGCGCAACCAGGGCCGGGTCATCCCCGCGGTGAAGTCCTTCGTCGTCGGCCCCGACTTCGGTGGCGAATACGAGTGGGGCGCGGTGTTCGCCGTCGAGGATCTGGACGGCTACTGGGAGTACCTGATCCACCCCGCGCACCGCAACACCGACCGCGTCGGCCTGCCCCTGGTGGACAAGTTCGCCTCCTTCGACATCACCGACGACCCGGACCCGGAGATGGGCAAGAAGATCGCCGAACTGCACCGCCGCCGCTACGCCAGCGACCCGGAACTGACCAGGCTGGTCTCCGATCTCGGCGAATATCTCGGGAGCGCGGCCCCCGGCAAGCACGGCGAGTAACAGCCGCCGCCCCGAACGCCCCTGCGGACAGCGTGTCCGGCAGGGGCTTTCGCGTTGCCGGACGAAGAGAAGGTCATGTGACCACGGTCACAATTTGATGACGGTGCCCGATGATTCCGTTGGAAACCTTTTCATATACTTTGCGAAGTCTTTACTATTGTCCCGACCTTCGCGTCACCCGGGTTTGCCGCCCTCGGGCGGTTGAGCTTCGCCCGCTGCTCGCTTTCGATGCCAGTACATGTTCCACCGATGAACCGGGACGGCCGACGTCCGCCCGGCGAAGGAGAAATATGTCCACCGACACCGATCCCGCACTACGGACGTTGCCGCGCACTGCCGCTCTACCTGGTTTTCTGGCCACCATCGGCCGGCACGATCTGCCCGCTTCGATCGTCGTTTTCCTTGTCGCACTGCCCCTTTCCCTCGGCGTCGCGGTCGCCTCCGGTGCGCCGGTCGCCGCCGGGCTGATCGCCGCAGTGGTCGGCGGTGTGGTCGCCGGTCTGCTGGGTGGTTCCGCGGTGCAGGTCAGCGGGCCGACCGCCAGTCTCACCGTGGTCGTCGCCGAGAGCGTGCACCATTTCGGCTGGGCCGCCACGTGTTTCATCACCGCGGGGGCCGGTGTGTTGCAGATCCTGTTCGGGCTCAGTCGAATAGCGCGGGGCGCGCTGGCCATCGCGCCGGTGGTGGTGCATGCGCTGCTCGCGGGGATCGGCGTGATCATCGCCCTGCAGCAGGTGCACGTGCTGCTCGGCGGCGCCTCGCTCAGCTCCTCGTTCGACAGCCTCGTGCAGCTGCCGCACCAGCTGCGGTCGGTGCACAGCGGCGACCTGGTGATCGGCCTGGTGGTGATCGTCATCCTGGTCGGCTGGCGGTTCCTGCCGCGCCAGGTCCGGTCGGTGCCCGGCCCGCTGGTCGCGGTGGTGGTCGCGACCGTGCTGTCGCTGGTCCTGCCCGCGCACGTGGAACGGCTGGTGCTCAACGGTTCGCTGCTCGACTCGATCGGTTTGCCCGCGGTGCCATCTGGCACCTGGACGGCGGTCGCGCTGACCATGGTGACCATCGCGCTGATCGCCAGCGTGGAGACCCTGCTCTCGGCGGTGGCCGTGGACAAACTGCGACCCGGCAGCGCGGCCAACCTGGACCGGGAACTGATCGGTCAGGGCACCGCCAACACCGTCTCCGGCCTGCTCGGCGGTCTGCCGATCGCGGCGGTGATCGTCCGCAGCATCACCAACGCCAACGCGGGCGCGCAGACCAGGGCCGCGACCGTGCTGCACGGGATCTGGATCCTGGTGTTCGCGGTCGCGTTCGCCGGGCTGGTGCAGCAGATCCCGAAGGCGGCGCTGGCGGGGCTGCTGATCCTGATCGGCGTGCAATTGGTCAAGCTGGCGCACATCCGACTGGCCCGGCGCACCGGCGAACTCTACGTCTATGTCGCGACGGTACTGAGCGTGGTGTTCCTGAATCTGTTGGTGGGCATGGTGATCGGGCTGATGCTCTCGTTCGCGCTGCTGCTGTGGCGGGTGGTCAAGGTGACGATCGTGGCCGCGCCGGTGGCCGGAACGCGGCGCTGGGTGGTCACGATCGACGGCTCCTGCACCTTCCTCGCGCTGCCGAAGCTGTCCGCGGAGTTCGCCAAGGTGCCCGCCGATGCCGATGTCACCGTCGAGATGACCGTGGACTTCCTCGATCATGCCGCCTATGAACGGATCACCGAGTGGGCCGCCCGCCGCGAAACCGAAGGCGGTTCAGTCGAATTCGTCGAGATCGGCAGCGCCAGGATGGCCACGGCGATTGCGGGGCCGCCCGAGCGCGGTCACTCCAGGAAGGTCCTCGATCAGGCGATCGGGCCGTGGCGCCGGACCGGCAACCGGGAAGACCCGATCGCGGCGGGCATCGCCGCCTATCACCGCGGGCACGCGCACCTGATGCGGCCGCACCTGGCGGGCCTGCGGCATCGTCCCGACGCCGACACGTTCTTCTTGACCTGCGCCGACGCGCGCGTCGTGCCGAACGTCATCACCAACAGCGGCCCCGGTGACCTGTTCACCGTGCGCAATGTGGGCAATCTGGTGCCCACCGCGAGCAGCGACGTTTCGGTGGAGGCCGCGCTGATCTACGCGTTGGAGAAGCTGGACGTGCGCGCGGTGGTGGTCTGCGGGCATTCCGGCTGCGGCGCGATGGAGGCGCTGTATCGCGACGTGCGGACCGGGCCGGGTCTGGGGGATTGGCTGGCCTACGCCCGGCCCAGCCTCGAGCGCTACCGGTTGGGGCATCCGGTGGCCGAGGCGGCGGCGCTGGCCGGGTTCGGTGCGGTGGATCAGCTCGGCATGGTGAACGTCGCGGTGCAGCTCGAGACGTTGCACGCCCATCCCGCCGTCCGGCAGGGGATCGAGGAGCGCGGCGTCGCGGTGTCGGGTCTGTTCTTCGATCTGGCCACCGCCCGGGTGATCGAGGTGACGGTGGACGGCATCGCGGAGTTCGACGACGAGGGGCGCCGTGTCGCCGCACAGCCGGTGTGATTCCCGGGCGAGCCCGCGATACCTGTCTTCGCAACGTTGTGAGACAGGCCATAGGCCTGGGAACTGCGAATTTACGCATAGTTTGCGCGGTTCTCAGGCTTTGCTAAGTCTTTACTAATAATCTTGATTCGGTTTACATCCCGACCCGGTGCCGTGTCGGGACACTGCTTCACCGCGAGAATGCCGGTTCGCGGTCGCTTGCCCTGCTGGACATTTGATCGTCAACCGACCTCGGTCTCCGGACCGGGTTCGGCGAAGGAGAAGTCATGGCTATCGATAACGATTTGGCCCCACCGATGTCACCACCAGTCCCCGCGGGCTCGGATCGAAGTTCCGGACAGATGTCCGAGCGTGTCCAATCGATCCTGCGCCATGACGTGCCCGCCTCGATCGTGGTCTTCCTGGTCGCGCTGCCGCTGTCCCTCGGCATCGCCCTCGCCTCCGGTGCGCCGGTCATGGCGGGTCTCATCGCCGCCGTGATCGGTGGCGTCGTCGCCGGTCTGGTCGGCGGTTCTATTCTTCAGGTGAGCGGCCCGGCCGCCGGTCTCACCGTCGTGATCGCCGAGTCGATCACCCAATTCGGCTGGAAAACAACAGGTTTCATCGTTGTCGCGGCCGGTGTGCTGCAGATCCTGTTCGGCTTGAGCCGGGTCGCGCGCGCCGCGCTTGCCGTCGCCCCGGTGGTGGTGCACGCGATGCTCGCCGGCATCGGTATCACCATCGCGTTGCAGCAGATTCATGTGCTGCTCGGCGGTTCGTCGCACAGTTCCGCGTGGAAGAACATCACCCAGCTGCCCGGGCAGCTGATGTCGCTGCACGGCGGCGACGCGTTCATCGGCGCCGTGGTGATCGCGATCATGCTCGGCTGGAAGTACATGCCCGCCAAGGTGCGGGTGGTGCCGGGACCGCTGGTCGCGGTCGTCGGCGGCACCCTGCTCGCCATTGTGCTGCCCACCGGCGCGGAGCGAATCGTATTGAACGGCTCGCTGTTCGACGCGATCGGCCTGCCGGAACTGCCGCGCGGCGACTGGTCGGCCGTGGTGCTGATGATCATCACCATCGCCTTGATCGCGAGCGTGGAGAGCCTGCTCTCCGCCGTCGCGGTGGACAAGATGCACACCGGTCAGCGCACCAATTTCGACCGAGAGATGATCGGTCAGGGCACGTCCAACGTGCTGTCGGGCCTGCTCGGCGGGTTGCCGGTGACCGGCGTGATCGTGCGCAGCGCCACCAACGTGCAGGCGGGCGCGCGCAGCCGGGCCTCCTCGGTGCTGCACGGCGTCTGGATCCTGGTGTTCTCGGTGGCGCTGGCCGCTGTCGTGCAACAGATTCCGAAGGCGGCGCTGGCCGGCCTGCTGATCGTGATCGGCACCCAGTTGGTCAAGCTGGCCCACATCCGGCTGGCCCGGCGCACCGGCGATCTGCTCGTCTACGTCGTCACCATGCTCGGCGTGGTGTTCCTGAACCTGCTCGAGGGCGTGCTGATCGGCCTCGCGCTGGCGTTCGGGCTGCTGCTGTGGCGGGTGGTGCGCGTCGCGATCACCGCCAGGCAGATCCCGGGCTCACAGCGCTGGATGGTCACCATCGACGGCTCCTGCACCTTCCTCGCGCTGCCGAAGCTGTCCGCGGAGTTCGCCAAGGTGCCCGCCGATGCCGACGTCACCGTCGAGATGACCGTGGACTTCCTCGACCACGCCGCGTTCGAGGCGATCGAGGATTGGGTGCGCCAGCAGGAAAGCAACGGCGGCAGTGTCGATTTCGTGGAGATCGGCAGTGCCAGGATGGCGCACGCCACCGCGGGCCCGCCCTCGCGCAGCTTCGGCCGTGCGGTGCTGACCGACATCCTCGGCCCGTGGCGGCGCGACGAGCACGACGACCCGATCGCGGCGGGTGTCGCGGCCTACCACCGCAGCCACGCGCACGTGGTGCGTCCGCACCTGGACGAGTTGGTGCACAGCCAGGACCCGGATTCGTTCTTCTTGACCTGCGCCGATTCGCGCATCGTGCCGAACATGATCACCAACAGCGGCCCCGGTGACCTGTTCACCGTGCGCAATGTGGGCAATCTCGTGCCTGCCGTCGGCGATCCGTCGGTCGACGCGGCGCTGGTCTTCGCGCTGGAGGAGCTGAACGTGCGCTCGATCGTGGTCTGCGGGCACTCCTCGTGCGGCGCGATGATGGCCTTGCACACGGGTGCGCAGACCGGCCCGGAGATCGACAAGTGGCTCACGCACGCGCGGCCGAGCCTGGACCGGATGCACCGGGGCCACCCGGTGGCGACGGCGGCGGCGCGCGCCGGGTTCAACGAGGTCGATCAGTTGAGCATGGTGAACGTCGCGGTGCAGGTGGAGAACCTGCGACGGCACCCGGCCGTGCGCAGGGCGGTGGAGGAGCGCGGGGTCACTGTGTCCGGCCTGTTCTTCGATATTGCCAGCGGGCGGGTCATCGAGGTGACCGAGCAGGGCCTGGCGCACATCGACGACGCGGCGGGCCAGCGGGTCGTGCCCGAACTGGTCTGAAGCAACACGCGCAGCGAACCCGCCCGCACCGCCGGGCGGGTTCGCCGCGTTCTGCCCACCCGGCGCTGTCCGATTCACTCGTAAGCTTGGGGAGATGACCGCGGAGCTGGAAACCCGACCAACAGGCTGGCGCGCCTTCCGTGCCCGCATCGCCGAGCGCCCTACGCTGAACCTGGTCTACCGGATCGGGGTCGCACTCGCCGGTGTCGTGGTGCTCGCGCTCGGCATCCTGGCGATTCCTTACCCCGGTCCCGGCTGGGCGATCGTCTTCGCCGGACTGGGCATCCTCGCTACCGAATTCGCCTGGGCGCGCCGGGCACTCGGCTGGCTGCGCGACAAGTACCGGCAGGGTATGGCGTGGTATTCCGCTCGGGGTCTCGCCATGCGGGTGTTCGCGGCGGCCGCCACCTGCGCGCTGGTCGTCGCGACGCTCTGGATATTGGGCACGTTCGGGTTGGTCGGCAGCTGGATCGGAGTCGAGTGGCAATGGTTACGCAGTCCCCTGAAGTGGTGAACACCGTCCCCGGTCGATCGCTGACGCAGCCGCAGTGGCTGGCCGCGCGGATCGCGGAGATGGGGCATTCCTGGGGGACCACCTCGCCGCGGATCGCGGGCACGCTGTGGTGGTGCATGGTCGCCTCCGCGCTCGTCGAGCAGGTCGCGCGGGCCTACGCGCAGGGACAGCCCGCGGTCGAGCCGGTGCTGGACCGCTTCGACTGCGAGATCCGGCCCGACGGCGGCGTGGAACGCATTCATGTGCTGGCCGCGCCGGACCCGGCGGCCGAGCCCGGCGCGGCGCTGCGGGAAACCCTTGCGGCGGTGATCGGCCCGGTCGCCGAGGTGTCCGGCGCGGGCGTGCCCGCGCTGTGGGCGATCGTCGCCGACGCGGTCGGGAATCGGGCCTTGGACGCGGGCGACGCGGAGGCAGGCAGCCGGCTGGCCGCCGAGATCGGCGCGAAGCTGCCGAAACCCCGGTTCGTCGAGGTCGGCGGCCGCACGTTCGTCAAGCGGATCTCCTGCTGCCTGGTCTACGAGGTCCCCAACTGCGAGATGTGCACCAGCTGCCCGAAGCGCCCCGCCGCCGAGCGGGCCGCGCTGCTGGAGGAGCTGGCCACCGACGATTGACGTGCTCGTCCCGATCAATTGCACGACTGTCGGTCGGCAATGCGAAGATTGGACGCGCCCAGTAACCGGCGGACGACGCGGGAAACCGGGCTAGCTAGCATGGTCGCGCCGGGACACCGCTGTCTCGGCCATGATCCGCGGGAACCCTTCCCGCACCCGAGAAAAGCCAAGGAGAGCACTGCCGTGACCACCTCAGCCCGCAACAGCCCGGTGACTGTCGTTGTACAGGCCGGGACGACGGCGGGCGCCGCGGTGCGCGAGGCCGGGTTGCCGACCAAGGGGCCGGACACCATCGTGGTGGTGCGCGACGCCGAGGGCCTCAAGGACCTGTCCTGGACCCCGGATACCGACGTCGAGGTGCAGGCGATCGCCGCGGACACCGAGGACGGCCGCAGTGTCATCCGGCATTCCGCGGCCCACGTGCTGGCGCAGGCGGTGCAGCAGGAGTTCCCCGAGGCCAAGCTCGGCATCGGCCCGCCGATCAAGGACGGCTTCTACTACGACTTCCAGGTCGACAAGCCGTTCACCCCGGAGGATCTGGCCAAGCTGGAATCCCGGATGAAGAAGATCGTCAAAGGCGCGCAGCGGTTTTCGCGCCGCGTGGTCGAGGTCGAGGACGCCCGCGTCGAGCTGGCCAAGGAGCCGTTCAAGCTGGAGCTGATCAGCGACAAGTCCGGGATCGACGATCCCGAGGTGATGGAGGTCGGCGGCAAAGAGCTGACCATCTACGACAACCTGGATCCGCGCACCGGCGAACGGGTGTGGGGCGACCTGTGCCGCGGCCCGCACATCCCGACCACCAAGTTCATCCCGGCGTTCAAGCTCACCCGCAGCTCGGCCGCCTACTGGCGCGGTGACCAGGACCGGGAGGGCCTGCAGCGCATCTACGGCACCGCGTGGGAATCGCAGGAGGCGCTCGAGGAGTACCTGCACCTGCTGGCCGAGGCCGAGCGCCGCGACCACCGCAAGCTCGGGCTGGAACTCGATCTGTTCAGCTTCCCCGACGAGCTCGGCTCGGGCCTGCCGGTGTTCCATCCCAAGGGCGGCATCATCCGCAAGGAGATGGAGGAGTACTCGCGGCGCAGGCATGTGGCGGCGGGCTACGAGTTCGTCAACACCCCGCACATCACCAAGGGCCACCTGTTCGAGGTCTCCGGTCACCTGGACTGGTACCGCGACGGCATGTTCCCGGCGATGCACCTGGACGCGGAGCTGAACGAGGACGGCACCGTCCGCAAGCCCGGCCAGGACTACTACGTCAAGCCGATGAACTGCCCGATGCACAACCTGATCTTCCGCGCGCGTGGCCGGTCGTATCGGGAACTTCCGTTGCGGCTGTTCGAATTCGGCTCGGTGTACCGCTACGAGAAGTCCGGCGTCATGCACGGCCTGACCCGGGTGCGCGGCATGACCCAGGACGACGCGCACATCTACTGCACCAAAGAGCAGATGCACGCCGAGCTGAGCAGCACACTGGAGTTCGTGCTCGGTCTGCTGAAGGACTACGGTCTCGACGACTTCTACCTCGAGCTGTCCACCAAGGACCCGAAGAAGTTCGTCGGCTCCGACGAGATCTGGGCGGAGGCCACCGAGACGCTGTCCAAGGTGGCCTCGGCCTCCGGTCTCGAGCTGGTGCCCGACCCGGGCGGCGCCGCGTTCTACGGCCCGAAGATCTCCGTGCAGGCCAGGGACGCGCTGGGCCGCACCTGGCAGATGTCGACCATCCAGCTCGACTTCAACCTGCCGGAACGGTTCGATCTGGAGTACACCGCCTCCGACGGCACCAAGCAGCGGCCGGTGATGATCCACCGCGCGCTGTTCGGCACGATCGAACGCTTCTTCGGCGTGCTCACCGAGCATTACGCGGGCGCGTTCCCGGCGTGGCTGGCCCCGGTACAGGTCGTCGGCATCCCGGTCGCGGAAGCCTTTGCGCCGCACCTGGATCAGGTGATCGAGCGGTTGCGCGACGAGGGCATCCGGGCGCAGGTGGATCGCAGCGACGACCGGATGCAGAAGAAGATCTTCAACAACACCGCGCAGAAGGTGCCGTTCATGCTGCTCGCGGGCGAGCGGGATGTCGCGGCGGGCGCGGTGAGCTTCCGGTTCCGCGACGGCACCCAGGTCAACGGCGTGCCGGTCGCGGACGCGGTGGCCACCATCGTGGCCTGGATCCGGCACCGGGAGAACGCGTCACCGACCGCTGAGGGCTTCGAGATCAAGGGCGCAGGATGACCGAACGTACCGTGCCGGATGGCCTCGACGAACTGAACGCCACCGGTGAGCAGCACAGCATCGTGGATCGCGGTGCGGGCGAACCGGATCGGTTACAGCGCCTGTGGACGCCGTACCGGATGTCCTACATCGCCGAGGCCGCGGCGACCGATCCCAGCTCGACCGGGCATCCGTTCACCGACATCCCGAAGATGTCCGACGAGGACGGCCTGGTCATCGCCCGCGGCGAGCTGGTGTACGCGGTGCTGAACCTCTACCCGTACAACCCCGGCCACATGATGGTGGTGCCGTATCGCAAGGTCGCCAACCTCGAGGATCTCACCGATCCCGAGAGCGCCGAGCTGATGGCGTTCACCCAGCAGGCCATCCGGGTGATGAAGCGGGTGTCGCGGCCGCACGGGTTCAATGTCGGCCTGAATCTCGGTGGCGTGGCCGGTGGTTCGCTGGCCGACCATCTGCACCAGCACATCGTGCCGCGCTGGGGTGGTGACGCCAACTTCATCACCGTGGTGGGCGGTGCGAAGGTGATGCCGCAGCTGCTGCGCGAGACGCGCGCGCTGCTGTCGGCGGCCTGGAAGGAAGTCGACTAGAAGTGCTGAGCTTCTTCGGCCGCGACACGTTCGCCAAAGCGACTGCGCCGCTGGGCAAAGCGCTGGTGAGCACCGGACTCACCCCGGACGCGGTGACCGTCATCGGCACCACCGCCTCGATCGTCGCCGCGGTCACGCTGTTCCCGACCGGGCACCTGTTCTGGGGAACCATGGTGATCTGGTTCTTCGTCATGTTCGACATGCTCGACGGCGCGATGGCCAGAGCGCGCGGTGGCGGCACGAAATACGGCGCGGTGCTCGACGCCACCTGCGATCGGGTCGCCGACGGCGCCATCTTCGGCGGCCTGGCCTGGTGGGCGGTGTATCACGAGCAGCATCGGCCGCTGTTCGCCGCGACGCTCGTGGTGCTGGTGACCTCGCAGGTGATCTCCTACGCGAAGGCGCGTGCCGAGGCCAGCGGACTCTCGGCCGACGGCGGCATCATCGAACGCCCGGACCGGCTGATCATCGTGCTCGTCGGTGCCGGATTCACCGGAATCGGCGGATACTGGGGACTGGACTGGCTCACCTACGCGGTCCATGTCGCGATGTGGATCCTGGCGGTGCTCAGCATCGTCACGGTGTTCCAGCGGGTGCTCGCGGTCCGCAGGTCCCCGGGCGCGCGGGACGTGATCACGCCGGCGCGGCCGGAAAACCCCACGGCGGGAACGGCGAACGCGACGGAGCTGCCGTCGTGAGAACGCCGCCGTGCGCTAGGCCCTGTGTCGAAGTCCCATCCGGCGCCGCCACGGTCACAGGGCCTAGTGCGGTGCGGGAGGCAGTGGTATGAGTTTCGGGGAGCGGGTCGGTGACGCCGGATACGCGGCGGGCTGGCGGCTGGTGCGGGCCTTGCCCGAGCCGACGGCGCGGCGGCTGTTCGACTGGGGCGCGGATCGGGTGGCGCGCAAGGCCAATCGGGCGTTCCGGGCGGGTGGTGCGCCGAATCAACTGCGCCGCAATCTTGCTCGGGTCCTCGGCGGCACCCCGGCCGAGGTGCCGGACGAGCTGATCCAGGCGAGCATGCGCTCCTACGCCAGGTACTGGCGGGAGGCCTTCCGCTTGCCGTCGATGGACCACGTGGCGATCGGTACGCTGCCGGTCGCCGGGACCGAACACCTCGAAGCGGGCCTGGCCGCCGGGCGCGGCGTGATCCTGGTGCTGCCGCATTCGGGCAACTGGGACATGGCCGGGGTCTGGCTGGTGCAGAACCATGGCAGGTTCGCCACCGTCGCCGAGCGTTTGAAGCCGGAGTCGCTGTTCGAGCGGTTCGTCGCCTATCGGGAGAGCCTCGGATTCGAGGTGTTCCCGTTGACCGGCGGCGAGCAGCCGCCGTTCGTGCAACTGGCGGCCCGGCTGGCCGAGAACAAGGTCATCTGCCTGATGGGGGAGCGCGACCTGACCGGTCGCGGGGTGCCGGTCACGTTCTTCGGCGAGCGCACCTGGTTGCCCGCGGGCGCCGCCAAGCTCGCCGCGCAGACGGGCGCGGTCCTGCTGCCGGTGCACACCTGGTTCACCGCCGACGGTGGCGCCGAAGCCTGGGGCATGAAAGTCGAGGCGCCCGTGGATGTCTCGCGCGGTGTCGCGGCCGCCACGCAGGCACTGGCCGACCGGTTCGCCGCGAACATCGCGGCGCATCCGGCGGATTGGCACATGCTGCAGCCGATGTGGGAGGGCGACCTGTCCGAGGCGCGGCTGGCCAGGATCGCGGCGGCGCAGCGCGAGCACACCGCGCCCATGGCGACCGAACACGCGGCCCCGACGGATGAGTCCTCATGAAAATCGGCATGGTCTGCCCGTATTCGTTCGACGTCCCCGGCGGGGTGCAAGCCCACGTGGTCGAGCTGGCCAGGGTATTCATCGAGCGCGGTCATCGGGTGAGCGTGCTCGCGCCGGCCGCCGACGACACGCCGCTGCCGGATTTCGTGGTGTCCGCCGGTCGCGCGGTCGCCATCCCGTACAACGGCTCGGTGGCGCGCCTGTCCTTCGGGCCCATGGCCTACACCAGGGTTCGGCGCTGGATCGAAGGTAACGACTTCGACGTGCTGCACATCCACGAGCCGAACGCGCCGAGCCTGTCGATGCTCGCGTTGAAGATCGCCGAGGGCCCGATCGTCGCGACGTTTCACACCTCGACCACGAAATCGTTGGTGCTCAGCACCTTTCAGGGCGTCCTGCGCCCGTACCACGAGAAGATCAGCGGCCGCATCGCGGTCTCCGAGTTGGCGCGGCGCTGGCAGGTGGAGGCGCTCGGCTCCGACGCGGTGGAGATTCCCAACGGGGTGGACGTGCCCGCGTTCGCGCGTGCGCCGATGCTGCCCGGCTATCCGCGCCCCGGGCGCAGTGTGCTGTTCCTCGGCCGCTACGACGAGCCGCGCAAGGGCATGGACGTGCTGCTCGGCGCCTTGCCCGCGCTGGTGGCCAAGCATCCCGACCTGGAGATCCTGATCGTCGGCCGCGGCGACGAGGAGCGGCTGCGCCGCGAGGCCGGCCCCAATGCCGGGCACCTGCGCTTTCTCGGCCAGGTCTCGGACGCGGAGAAGGCATCGGCGATGCGCAGCGCCGACGTCTACGTCGCGCCCAACCTCGGCGGCGAGAGCTTCGGCATCATCCTGATCGAGGCGATGGCGGCCGGAACCCCGGTGGTGGCAAGCGAATTGGACGCCTTCCGGCGCGTGCTGCGCGACGGCGCGGCGGGTGTGCTGGTGCCCGTGGGTGATTCGGCCGCGCTGGCGACGGCGATCGACGACATGCTCACCGACGACGCACGCCGCGCGGCGCTGGTGCACACCGCGACCCAGGTGGTCGGCGAATACGACTGGCCGGTGGTGGCCGAACAGATCCTGCGGGTCTACGAGACGGTGACCGTGGGCGACACCAGGGTGCGGGCCGCCGGATGATCACCTTCTCCGCGACCACGGTCCTCGTTCTCGCGCTGATCGCCGCGGTCGTCATCGCGATCGGGCTGTGGGCGTACTCGACCGCGAACCGGCTCGACCGGCTGCACGTGCGCTCCGATCAATCCTGGCAGGCGCTCGAGGCCGCGCTGTCGCGGCGCGCGGTGGTGGCCAGGGCGGTGGCGTCGGCGCTCGCCGATCCCGGCGCCGACCCGGCGGCGCTGGAACGGGCCGAGATCCTCGCCGCGCTCGCCGACCGGGCCGAGCGCACCGGGCGCCCCGACCGCGAAGCCGTGGAAAACCAACTCTCCGCGGCGCTTTCGGCGGTCGACAGCGCGCGGCTGCGTCCGCAGATGGTGGCCGAGCTCGCCGACGCCGAGGCCAGGGTGCTCATCGCGCGGCGGTTCCACAACGACGCGGTCCGCGACACCCTCGCACTGCGCACCCGCAGGCCGGTGCGCATCCTGCACCTCGGCGGCACCGCCCCGCTGCCCACGTATTTCGAGATCACCGAGCGGGCCACGCCCGCCGCGTCGACCGGGCTCGACGTCGATACCACCCGCACCGCCGCCAGGATCGTGCTCTTCGATGAGAGCGACCGCACGCTGCTGATGCGCGGCAACGACCCCAAGACGCCGGACATCTCGTTCTGGTTCACCGTCGGCGGCGGGGTGGAGCCGGGGGAGAGCCTGCGCGAGGCGGCCGTGCGTGAGCTGTACGAGGAGACCGGATACCGGGCCGACCCAGAGAGCCTGCGTGGACCCATCTGGCGCCGGGTCGCGGTGTTCCCCTTCGACGGTGACCTCATCCGCTCCGAGGAGCTCTTCTTCGCGTTGCGCGTGCCCTGCTACGCACCGCAGGCCACGAATCTGACTGCGATAGAACGTCGTTCGATCACCGGCAACAAGTGGTGCACGGTCGAGGACATCATCGCCCTCGACCGCTCGGGCGAGACCGTCTACCCCTACAACCTCGATGAGCTACTGCCGGAAGCGGCTTCGGCCGCCTCCGGCACCGTCGACCCGGAAGTCCGCTCCATCCGCTAGTTTTCGCGCGGCGGTGTGATCTGGTTCACGATCGTGCTACGGTCGCGACTGGATCGAAGCCGCCTGGGTAGTGCTACTGGAACGGCACGCCCGGTGCTGCGGCTCCCGCGTCACGGCGGGAGAATATTTGGGCTCGCGGAGGTAATTAGTAGATGTCCTACCTGTTGTTCGATTTCCTGCTGCCGATCATCGGCCCCGCCGCCGCCGAGTATTGGGCCTCGATCTTCGTGGTCGGCCCGCTCTGAGCGTCTTCCGATAGTCCACCGCGCACGTCCCGGCCTTCACCCCGCGAATAGCTGAGGTGTGACGCCGGGACTTGTCGTCTGTACGGTGCGCGGCGGAGTTCGCCGAGCGGTCGCCACCCGGCCGAACCGGTCCAGTGCCGACCCCCGGTCGGCATCCGCGCTGGTAATCGACAAGGCCAGTCATCTTCGACTGGCTATAAAGTGGCCTGGGTGGCACGCCTAGAATTGGGTCGATTCAATCCCTTGCGACCCGATTGGCGCAGATGACCCAGGAGTTTGCCGTGACGACGCCCGAGACCACCCAGACCGTCGGTACCGCCCGCGTGAAGCGCGGAATGGCCGAGATGCTCAAGGGCGGGGTGATCATGGACGTCGTCACCCCCGACCAGGCCAAGATCGCCGAAGACGCGGGCGCGGTCGCGGTGATGGCGCTGGAGCGGGTGCCCGCCGACATCCGCGCGCAGGGCGGCGTGTCCCGGATGAGCGACCCGGACATGATCGACGGCATCATCTCCGCCGTCTCCATCCCGGTCATGGCGAAGGCGCGGATCGGCCACTTCGTGGAGGCGCAGATCCTGCAGAGCCTCGGCGTCGACTACATCGACGAGTCGGAGGTGCTCACCCCCGCCGACTACGCCAACCACATCGACAAGTGGAACTTCACCGTGCCGTTCGTCTGCGGCGCCACCAACCTCGGTGAGGCGCTGCGCCGAATCACCGAGGGCGCGGCCATGATTCGCTCCAAGGGCGAGGCGGGCACCGGCGACGTCTCCAACGCGACCACGCACATGCGCAAGATCCGTCAGGAGATCCGCAGGCTCTCCTCGCTGCCCGCCGACGAGCTGTTCGTCGCCGCGAAGGAACTGCAGGCGCCCTACGAGCTGGTCCGTGAGGTCGCCGAGACCGGCAAGCTGCCCGTCGTGCTGTTCACCGCGGGCGGCATCGCCACCCCGGCCGACGCCGCGATGATGATGCAGCTCGGCGCCGAAGGCGTGTTCGTCGGCTCCGGCATCTTCAAGTCCGGCAACCCGGCCGAGCGGGCTGCCGCCATCGTCAAGGCGACCACCTTCCACGACGACCCCGACGTGCTCGCCAAGGTGTCGCGCGGGCTCGGCGAGGCGATGGTCGGCATCAACGTCGAAGAGCTGCCCGTCGATCACCGGCTGGCCGAACGCGGCTGGTGAGGGTTCGCCCACTGCGGGACTGACACGAGCAGGGATCCGGCGATCCCTGCTCGTGCTGTATTTCCGGACCGCCCGCGTAGGCGGTCCCGGGTTCGCCGCGACTCTTCGCCGCACCACATAGCGGCCTTACTGTTTCCACAATCATGTTGATTACCTTCGCGTTTCGATGCCGTCGACGCCGCTGGGCGGTGGGTACCGCATCGCTGTCGGGTGACCTGTACCAGCCGAGCGCAAAGGACGAGTAGTTGAAGCTTCGTAAGACCGGACGTATCGCGATCGCGGGCTTGGCCGCCGTGGCCACCCTTGGGCTCGCGGCCTGCGGCAGCGATGATCCCAAGGACCCGCCCAAGCCGTCGCGCACCAGCACCAGCGTGACCGCGGACCCGAACCTGCCGCCCGCGCCCACCGCCGACGAACTCAACGCGCTGCTGCAGCGCGCGCTCGACCCGGCCGTGCCGAGCGCGGAGAAACTTGACCTCGTCCAAGGCATCGAAGCCGACCCCGATCTCCCCAACCGGCTCGCCCAGGCCTACAAGGACGCCAACGCGCACGCCGAGGTGGTCGGCGTCACCGCCTTCGGCGGATCCGTCAGCGCCCAAGCGAAATTCACCATCGGTGACCAGACCAACATGGTCGACGTCCCCTTCGTCGCCGACGCGGGCAAATGGAAGGTGCAACAAACCTGGGCCTGCCAAGCCCTCACCACCCTCGGCCAGCAATCCCCGGCTTGCCCCGCCTGACCCCCTGCTGGACAACTGATCACCAGGTAATGGTGGCGGCATCGCCCGAGTAGCCCCTGCCACCATTACCTGGTGATCACCCGTCCAGATCCCCGCCCCTGAAGTGTGTGGCCAGCCTGGCGCACAAGGCGATGAATTCGGCCGGGGTGATGCGCGGGCCGCCGGGCCAGGAGTCCACGTCGAACCACGGGACGTCCGCCGGAGTGCCTGCGGGACGGGCGAATACGCGGTGATGGAAATGCGCGACCGTGCGGCCGGTGACCGTCGAGAACACGAACTCCGGCGCCAGCTCTCGATGCAGCGCGCGGGCGGAACGACTGGCCGCGAGGCCGACCGCGCCTGCCTCCTCGTCGGTGAGCGAAGCGAGGGTGGGGGGTGTGCCTGCGGGTTTCGATCAGCAGGTAGCCGGGGACGGGCGACTTCTTGCCGAGTGACCTGTGGGTGACCACCACGAGGTCGTCCGCGTAGATCACCGGACGTAACAGCGGGGTCAGCCCCCTGTGCTTCGCGCACACGCGGCATCGCTCCCCATGGTGGAACAGTACTGGGATGTGGGTGGATACATGCTCTTACTCGGATATGCGCATCCACCTATGTTGGCCCGTGAAGGGGCCTAATAGTCGTCGGCCAGGAAGAGAAGCAAGGAGGACGGGCTGGAGGTTTGGGTGGGGTCGAGTCTCGCCGAGTTCGTGGGGCGGGTTAGGTGGGGAGGCGCAGGGCTGGGCGGGTGGGGTGGTCCCAGCGGGCGAAGAAGGTTGGGGTGGTGGGGGTTTCGCTGTGGTGGCGGAGGGCGGGAATGGTCCAGTGCAGCTCGGGTGGGGTGGTGCGGCGGAGTGCGGGTTCGGACATCTCCAGGCGAACGGTGAGGTCGAAGTCGAGGGGGCGGCCGAGCAGCATGGGTCCCGCGACCAGCAGGACGGTGCCCGGTAGGGCGGTGCGAATGGTGGCGCGGGCGGAGCGATCGGTGGTCTCGTCCCAGAGTGCGGGCAGCCAACGACCGTCGGCGCGCAGCGCGTCGATCACCTCGCGGCGTACCGCGTCATAGTCGAACCATGCGGTGCGGTAAGACAATTCGTCGCTGCCGTATTCCATTCGAAGCGACGCCGGTCGCACATAGTCGTGCAGCGACACCACCTCGGCGGGCCGACCGGTGTCCCGCAGCGCGGCGGCGATACGCCGAGCGAACTCGACCGGTTCCGCCGCATCCGCCCCGTCCACCGCGACGACCCGATACCCGTCCAACCCCCGCAGGCGTTCGACCACCTGCCCGGCAAGCGCATCCTGCGTAATCGGAACAAAGCGCACCACCCCATCCAACACCGCCACCAACCGCAACCCCCGCCCGGTCGCTCGCCACTGGCGCGGTCAACGCGAGCCTCCGCACAGTCCGGGGCCCGGTACGTCGCCTGTTCGCCCCGATCGTCTCGGAAGTCTCAGGTACTCGGTGCACTCGTGCAGCCCAGCTGCATGTGGTCCTGTCGCCGGATGTGGTTGAGCCGTGGCACGCGGTCGTGTTGCCGGGCGTGGTCGGAGTCGTCGCGCGTGGTCGTGTTGCTGGGCGTGGTCGAGCAGGTGGGCGCGGTTCCGCGGTGCCGTGGTCGGATTCCGGGCATATGCGACAGGGTGGGGTGGTGGGGGAGCCGGTAGCCGGGGGTGGGCTGGGTGGTGCGGCGAGTTAATCTCAGCCCATGGCGACAATCGAAGAGGCGCTGGAGATCGAGCGGCTCGAGCGCGACATCTTCCGTGGCGCGTCCACGAAGACACAGCTCCCGCGCACGTTCGGTGGGCAGGTTGCCGGCCAGGCCTTGGTGTCGGCGGTGCGCACGGTGGACGCGCGGTTCCAGGTGCATTCGCTGCACGGGTACTTTCTGCGGCCGGGCAATCCGGACCAGCCGACGGTGTATCTGGTGGAGCGGATCAGGGACGGCCGGTCATTCTGCACGCGTCGAGTGACCGGCGTGCAGGACGGTGCCGCGATCTTCACGATGTCGGCGTCGTTCCACACCGGTGATGTCGGCCCGGCGCACCAGGACGAGATGCCGCCGGTGCAGGCGCCGGACGACCTCCCGGACGCGAGCACCACGATGAGCCCGGAACGGCTGTGGGCGATGCGGGAGTGGGAGCACTGGGACATCCGGACGGTCCCGCAGGAGCAGGTGGCTCGCCGCGACGGCGCGGTGTCGCAGCAGCAGGTGTGGTTCCGCTATCGGCATCCGCTGCCCGACGACCCGCTGTTCCACGTGTGCACGTTGGCGTACATGAGCGATATGACGTTGCTCGGCTCGTCGAAGGTGACCCATCCGGACGAGCAGACGCAGAACGCCTCGCTCGATCACGCGATGTGGTTCCTGCGTCCCTTCCGTGCGGACGAATGGTTGCTCTACGACCAGTCTTCCCCGTCCGCGGGCTTCGGCCGCGCCCTCACCGGCGGCAAGATCTTCAACCGGCGCGGCGAGATGGTCGCCGCGGTAGTCCAGGAAGGCCTGATCCGCACCCTGCGCGAGTGAACCTGCACGCCGTGCACGTCAGCCCGCATGCCGACCTCGGCCGGGCATGCGGTCGCTCTGCGTATACGACTGCGCCGCACCCACATTCGTGACCCGCACATTGTTTCGTCGACGGTTTCGTGTGCGGCGCAATCGCGCGTCCGTGTTCGGTGCCTGACGCGTTGGCGGTTTCGGGCGCGGCGCAACGAACCTCAGCGACACCCTGGGCGTTTTGTCGACCGCGGTGCCACCCACACTGTTCCTCTCTGCGCTGCGGCCAGGCTGTCGCATGGGGTTTCTGGACCATGACCGCGACGTACCTCCCGCTGGTGATCCTGGCTTGCGGCGGACGGCGTGGTGTGTGCCCGGCAGCCGGACGATCCGTATGACGACGCGGTGCGACCGATGGCGCCGCGCTTGGCCGTCGATGCCACGCTCAACTCCGCTCGCCCTCTTGACTGGAGCCATTGAAAAGCCTTCTTCTGCAACCGGTTCCAGCTTGTGATTGGGCGCGAGGTAGGCAGTGTCCACGGTTGGGGTCTCTCGCGCGCGGGCTGTGGCGAGTCCTATCGTGGCCTGATGCGTGCGCACCGTATCGACCGCCCAGCCGATCTCGACGTGGTTCGTGAATCCTACGACCGAGTAGCCGACAACTATGCCGACCTGGTGATCTCGACTGGGATAGGTAACGTCCGTAGTCATCCGTGGCTCAAGGCCTCCATCGACGCGTTCGCCGACACGGTCGCAGGACTCGGGCCTGTTCTCGATGTCGGCTGTGGTCCGGGGATGGTGACCGCCTACCTCGCCGAACGAGGACTCGATGTGTCCGGGGTCGATCTCTCACCCCGCATGATCGACAACGCGCGCCGTCTACATCCGCAATGCCGCTTCGACGTCGCCTCGGCCACTGAGCTCGACCTCGACGACGCCTCGCTCGGCGGTGTGCTCGGATGGTGGTCCCTGTTCAATCTGCCACGCGATGTGCTTCCGCAGGTTCTGGCCTCGTTCGCACGGGCCCTGAAACCCGGTGGGCACTTCATCACCGCCACACACCTCGGTGATGAAGATGCCGTGCGCACCCGGGCATACGGCGGTGTCCCCGTGCGCTGGACGACCCATAAATGGCAGCCCGAGCAACTCGGGAATCTGATCGAACAGGCAGGCCTGCGCCCGGTCGCCGAACTCCGGCTTCCTGCGGATGAAAAGAGCGGACCAGGCTTAGTCGTCATGGCAGAACGTCGACTTTGAGGACCATGCGAACCTGCGGCCGGGTGGTCCCCGCGTTGACGGAACGCTGACGGGCACCGTGAGCAGGCCCACATCGCGGCGGATCGTAGACTTTTCGGCGTGAACGCTTCCCCGGTCGCCGCACCCGCCGTCGCGGACCCTGTGCCGTCGCGTCCGAACGTCGGCGTGCTGGCGCTGCAGGGCGATGTCCGCGAGCACATCGCGGCCCTGGAGTACTGCGGCGCCGAGCCGGTGCTGGTGCGCCGCGCCGCGGAATTGGCCGCGGTGGACGCGCTGGTGCTGCCCGGCGGCGAATCGACCGCGATCAGCAAGCTGCTGGAAGCCTTCGAACTGCTCGAGCCGGTGCGCGCGCGGCTGCGCGACGGCATGCCCGCCTTCGGTTCCTGCGCGGGCATGATCCTGCTCGCCGACGAGGTGCTCGACACCCGGCCGGACGCGAAGCACCTGTCCGGCATCGATATGACGGTGCGCCGCAACGCTTTCGGCCGTCAGGTCGATTCGTTCGAGGTGGATCTGGCATTCGCCGGCCTGGACGACGGCCCGGTGCGGGCGGTGTTCATCCGCGCGCCGTGGGTGGAGCGCGTCGGCGACGGGGTCGAGGTACTCGCGACCGTGCCCGACGGACCTTTCGCCGGACGCATTGTGGCGGTGCGCCAACGCAATGTGCTCGCGACCTCGTTCCACCCGGAGGTCACCGGCGATCTGCGCGTGCACCGCATGTTCGTCGACCTGGTGCGAAACGCGTAGTCGCCCGCGCGCGGGACTGCGGTCGGGCCTGGTCTGGTGGCGTCCACTAAGCTGGAGAAGTTGTCCTTCCGGCTCGGCCGGTACGGTACAACCACAAACGTGCCATCGACCTGAAGGAAGTAGGGAATGAGCGGCCACTCCAAATGGGCCACCACCAAGCACAAGAAGGCGGGGATCGACGCGAAGCGCGGCAAGCTCTTCGCCAAGTTGATCAAGAACATCGAGGTGGCGGCCCGCACGGGTGGTAGTGACCCCGCAGGCAACCCGACGCTCTACGACGCCATTCAGAAGGCGAAGAAGTCGTCGGTGCCCAACGACAACATCGAACGCGCCCGCAAGCGCGGTGGTGGTGAGGAAGCCGGCGGCGCCGACTGGCAGACCATCATGTACGAGGGCTACGGCCCCAACGGTGTCGCCGTGCTGATCGAGTGCCTCACCGACAACCGCAACCGCGCCGCGGGCGAGGTGCGCGTCGCGATGACCCGCAACGGCGGCAACATGGCCGACCCGGGCTCGGTGTCCTACCTGTTCCACCGCAAGGGCGTGGTGACGCTCGAGAAGAACGGCCTGTCCGAGGACGACGTGCTGATGGCGGTGCTGGACGCCGGTGCGGAGGAGGTCAACGACCTCGGGGATTCGTTCGAGATCATCAGCGAGCCGGGCGACCTGATCCCCGTGCGCAAGGCGCTGCAGGCCGCCGAAATCGATTACGACTCCGCCGAATCCGGCTTCCAGCCGTCGGTGTCGGTCGCGGTCGACGCCGACGGCGCGCGCAAGGTGTTCAAGCTGGTCGACGCGCTAGAGGACAGCGACGACGTGCAGAACGTCTACACCAACGTCGACATCTCCGACGAGGTGCTGGCTCAGCTCGACGACTGACGCCTACAGTTCGTCGTAATACTGCTGCATCGAGGGGTAGTACTCCTCGAAATCGGGGCGGTCCGTGTTCTCGCGGGCCGCCCCGAGTGCGTCCAGGTAGTACTCCCAGCCGGGGCCGACCTCACCGATCAGCGCCTCGGGCTCGAGATGGTGGGTGAAGACCAGTTCGGTGGTGCCGTCGGTCTCGGTGAGCGCCATCTCCAGTCGCCAGGTGCCGAAGTCGTCCTCGGTGGTGAGGGCGAGGCGGCGCGGTGGTTCGCACGCGTCGATCCGCGCGTCGCACCAGCCTGCGCCCTCCTCGAACAGCATCTGCACCTTGATCCGGTTGCCCGTGCCCGGCGTGCCCTCCCATGGCCCGAACCAGCGTGCGGTGCGGTCGGATTCGGTGATGCTGGCCCACACGTCGGCGATCGGCGCGCGATAGGTCCTGGTGAGAACGAGGTCGCGGCGGCCGTCGGTGCGATCGAGGCGGCCGGTGGGGGTGCGGGTCATGCGGTGTTCTCCTTCGGATCGGTCCGTTCGGCACGGTGCTCGCGGCGCGTGCGATAGACCTCGGTGTCGAGTGCGTCGAGCTTGCGCTCCCACGCGGATACGGTGTCGAAGCGGGCGATCCACGCGGCGAGTTCGCCGAGCGGGGCCGAGTCGAGCAGGTAGAACCGCTGCCTGCCGACGAGTTCGGCCTGGACCAGGCCGCTCTCGCGCAGGACGCGCAGGTGTCTGCTCACCGCGGGCCTGCTGATCTCGAAGTGCCGCGCGATATCTCCTGCGGTGAGCCGGGTGTCGCGCAGCAGGTCGAGGATCTGCCTGCGCACCGGATCGGCGATCGCGCCCGCTACCTCGTCCACGGAACTGCTTCTTCCACCGCCAAAGCGTAACCACTTGGTTACGCATCTGTCCAGGGCGGGCATCCCGGGAAGGCGGGCCGGTCGCTCGACGGCGACCGGCCGCGCTGGTCGATTACTCCCGCGTCACTCCGGGATCGGGGTGCGATCGCACCACTCGTAGACGCGCAACCGCCCCTCGGGGGTGTCCTGCTCCCGCGCGGTGACCTTGAAGTGTTCGTACGCGCCTTGGTGCTTGACCTTCAACTCGATCCCCGGCGGGGTGATGGGAACGATGCGCGCGGGCATGTCTTTCGGCCCGCCCTCGAGGACAGCCTTCACAACAGTGCTCATCATCGGATGGTAGAAGCGTGCAGGCCCCGATTCGGTGGATTCAGGTAAGCGCCGCGCGGAAAAATATTCGGTGCCGGATGGTTGGAGCCGGAAGTGTCGAGCTGTCCGGCCGCGCGGGCTGTCGTTCTGCGGGGTGGTCTGATCGCGGCGCTTCGATCACCGAGTGGCGGTGCTCGCCCTGGACCGGGTCTATCCGTTCGAGCTCGGCATCCCGAACCGGGTATTCGGTAGTGCTAGTGGTCGCTACGAGGTCCGTACCTGCACCGTCGCCGGGCAACCGGTGCGCAGCCGCGCGGACTGCACGATCGCCGTCGAACACGACAGCGGCCTGCTCGAGAGCGCCGACACCGTGGTGGTGCCCGCCTGCGACATCGGGATGACCCTCGGCGGCGAACTGCCCGCGCCGGTGCGTGCCGCGTTCGCGCGGATCCGGCCCGGCGCCAGGATCGTGGCGATCTGCACCGGCTCGTTCGTGCTCGCGGCCGCCGGACTGCTCTACGGCAGGCCCGCGACCACGCACTGGCGCGAGGCCGACCGGTTCCGGCGCGCCTTCCCCCGGGTCCTGCTCGATCCCTTCGTGCTCTACGTCGACGACGGCGACGTGCTCACCTCGGCCGGCGCGGCAGCGGGCCTCGACGTGTGCCTGCATCTGGTGCGCCGCGATCACGGCAGCGCGGTCGCCAACGCGGGCGCCCGGCGGTGCGTGGTGCCGCCGTTCCGCGAGGGTGGTCAGGCGCAATACATCGAACAGCCCGTCCCGCCCGCGACCTCGGCCGGAACGGCAGGCGTCGGTGGTGGCGCGGTCCGGCGGTTGGGCACGATGCGTCAGAGGTCCTGGCCGCTGTTGCACTCGCTCAGACGTCCCGTCGCGCAGTCGAATTCGGTGGAGAGCGGGCCGGATACCGCCGTGGCGGGGTGTCGTTCGCGTTTCCGTGCTGCCGGGTGCGATTGATGGGTGGCCAGGGTCGTACGCGGCGGGGGAGGGGGAACGCTGACGGGTGTGGGTCAGGGGGTTGGTAAGCCGAGTCGGGCGACGACCCAGGGGAAGGACGAGGTGAAGGCGGCCGCGGCGAACTGCCAGGTGTGGCCGCCCTGGGTGGTGTGGATCGTGCAGTCGATGCCGACCTCTCGTCCTCGCGCACAAAGCTTTTCGGCCGCACCGACCTCGCCGGTGTCCTGGATGTCGTCGTGACCGCCGATCCCCGAGGTGTCGTCGTCGGCCACAGGGCGATGGTCGCCTGTCGCGCTGGCGCCGCCTGCCGTGCCGCGGTTGTCGCGCGTGCGGTCTCGGTTGCTCCCTGTCGCACCCGGGTCGGCGCCCACTGGGCCGGGGCTGTCGCCTGCCGCGCCGCGGTTGTCGGTTGTCGGGTTCTGGTCGCTCCCTGTCGTGCCGTCGCCGTCGCCTGCTGGGCCGGGGTCGGGCCCCGTCGCGTCGTTGCTCGGTGCACCGCCCTTGCCGTGCCGGGAGTTTCGGGTCGGGGGTGTGAGGTCGTCGAAAAGTCCTGCGGTGTCGGGGTATCGGCCGTGGGCGGCCATTACGGTGAGGGGATCGAAGGCGGACCACTGTTCGGCGTTGCCGCCGAACAGTCGTGCGATGGTTTGTTCCTTGGTGCCGGAGGCGGGGCCGAGATCGCCCGCGATATCGACGAAGGTGTGCACCAGCTCCGGATGCATCACGGCCAGGTCGACGGCGCAGGTGCCGCCCATCGACCAGCCGACCACCGCCCAGCGCGCCGGATCGGTGGACGCGGCGAACCGGGATGCCAGGTAGCCGGGCACATCTCGGGTCAGGTGGTCGGCGGCGTCGCCGCGCGGGCCGTTCACGCATTCGGTGTCGTTGTTGAAACTGCCGCTGGCGTCGACGAATACGAGGATCGGGGCGCGGCCGCCGTTGGCCGCGGTGAACGCGTCGACCGTCGGCATGATCTGGCCGCTGCGGATCCAGTCGGCGGGCGTGTTGAACTCGCCGCCGATCATCATCACCACCGGCAGGGTCGGCGGCTTCGGTCCGGCGAACCAGGCGGGCGGCAGGTAGACGTACTCGGTGCGATGCGGAAAACCGCTGCCCGCGTCGGGAATCCGGACCGGAACGAGCTTGCCGGTGCGTACGTCGGTGCCGCGCAAGCCGTCGAGTGCGGCGAGGTCGGTCTGCTGCGGCAGCGGGCCCGCGGTCAGCGCGCCCCAAGCCGACTGGACCGTGGGGTAGTAGCCCACCCACTGATTCAGCACGATTCCGGTGCTTAGCAGCGCCAGCGGAATCGTGAGCGCCGCGACACCGCGCCGCCACCAGGGTGCGCCGCGCCAGCCGAGCACGAGGGCGCCCAGCGCCGCGACCGTTGCGCCGATACCGACCCACAGCGAGGCGGGCGCCGGATCGGAGGACAGTCCCTGATCGGCCACATACCAGCGCGCGACCAGTGCGCCCGCCACGCCGAGCAGCAGACATATCGGCACCTGGATCGCCCACCACCGCCGCGTCCCCCTGGCCACCGCGACCACCAGAAACGCCACCGCGACGAGTTCGACGGTGAGCGGCAGCCAGCCGTGCAGCAGCGAGACGCCGTGATGAAAGATGTTCCCGTAGTTCGGGTCCGGATTCGCCGACGGCAACCGCGGCGCGGGCGGCGCCGGGGTCGCCGGCGCGGCCAACGACACTCCAAGGGCAGGCACCTACGGCATTGTCGACACCGTTCCTCGAGCGACCCTGTGAATTCACTGCACGCCCGCTGTGCCCGCGAAGTGCCCCAGCACCCCTCGAGCACCGGTAGTCGGACCGCACCCGTGTCGTTGGTCCATCCGCCCCGGCTCCTCCGTTACACTCTCGAACAGTTGTTCGTGTCTGCGAGAGGGGAATTCGTGCGGGTGATGGGCGTCGACCCCGGTCTCACCCGGTGCGGCCTCAGCATCGTCGAGGGCGGGCTGGGGCGGAAGGTGACCGCGATCGATGTCGATGTGGTCCGCACCCCCGCCGACATGGACTTGGCGCAGCGACTGTTGCAGGTCGCCGACGCGGCCGAGCATTGGATGGACACGCACAAACCAGGGGCCGTCGCGATCGAACGCGTCTTCGCCCAGCACAATGTGCGTACCGCGATGGGCACCGCGCAGGCGGGCGGAGTGATCGCGCTGGCGGCCGCGCGCCGGGACATCCCGGTCATGTTCCACACGCCCAGTGAGGTGAAGGCCGCGGTCACCGGCAACGGCACCGCGGACAAGGCGCAGGTCACGGCCATGGTCACCCGGATACTCGGCTTGCAGGTCGCGCCGAAACCGGCGGACGCGGCCGATGCGCTGGCGCTGGCCATCTGTCATTGTTGGCGGGCGCCGCTGATGGAGCGCATGGCTCAGGCCGAAGCCCGCGCGGCCGAAGCGCAGCGCAAGTACGCGCAACGGCTTGCCGAACAACGGAAGGCGGTACAGAGGTGATCGCGTCGGTACGCGGCGAGGTGCTGGAGATCGCCCTCGATCACACGGTGATCGAGGCGGCGGGCATCGGCTATCGGCTCAACGTCACGCCCGCGACGCTGGCCACCCTGACCCGCGGCGAGGAAACCCGGCTCTACACCGCGATGATCGTCCGCGAGGACTCGATGACGCTGTACGGCTTCGCCGACACCGAGGCCCGTGACCTGTTCGGTCTGTTGCAGACGGTGTCCGGGGTCGGTCCGCGTTTGGCGATGGCGGTGCTCGCGGTGCTCGAGCCGGAGGCGTTGCGCAAGGCGCTCGCCGAGAGCAACGTCGCCGCGCTCACCCGGGTGCCCGGTATCGGTAAGCGGGGTGCCGAACGCATGGTGGTCGAGCTGCGGGACAAGGTGGATCTCGTTCCGGTGCAATCGGGCCCGCCCGGCGCGACGCCCGCCCCGGTGCTCACGCCGGTGCGTGACCAGGTGGTGGAGGCGCTCACCGGTCTCGGCTTCCCCCTCAAACAGGCCGAACAGGCGATCGACGCCGTCCTGGCCGACCAGCCCGCCGCTGGCACGTCCGTGGCGCTGCGGGCCGCGCTCAACCTGCTCGGCAAGAATCGGTAAGCGGTCATGGACTACGACGAAGGCGAAGCGCCCGAATCCCAGGTCACGCCAAGCTATCTGAAGTCCGATGGCGAGATCGAGGCCAGCCTGCGCCCGAAGTCGCTGGACGACTTCATCGGTCAGCCCCGGGTGCGCGAGCAGCTGGCGCTGGTGCTGCGCGGCGCGAAACAGCGTGGCGGAACACCGGATCACGTGCTGTTGTCCGGGCCGCCCGGCCTCGGCAAGACCAGCATGGCGATGATCATCGCGGGCGAGCTCGGCACCGCGCTGCGCATCACGTCCGGGCCCGCGCTGGAGCGGGCGGGCGATCTGGCCGCGATGCTCAGCAATCTGGTCGAGGGCGACGTGCTGTTCATCGACGAGATCCACCGGATCGCCCGGCCCGCCGAGGAAATGCTGTATCTCGCGATGGAGGATTTCCGGGTCGACGTGGTGGTCGGCAAGGGTCCTGGCGCGACCTCGATTCCGCTGGACATAGCCCCGTTCACCCTGGTGGGCGCGACGACTCGGTCCGGCGCGCTGACCGGTCCGCTGCGCGACCGTTTCGGGTTCACCGGGCATATGGACTTCTACGACCCCGAGGAGTTGCTGCGCATCCTGCAACGCTCGGCGCAGATTCTCGGTGTCGAGATCGACCACGCGGCGGCCGCGGAGATCGCCGGTCGCTCGCGGGGCACGCCGCGCATCGCCAACCGCCTGTTGCGGCGCGTCCGTGACTACGCGGAGGTGCGCGCCGACGGCTTGATCACCCAGCCCATCGCGCAGGCGGCGCTCGAGGTGTACGACGTCGACGCGCTCGGGCTCGATCGCCTGGACCGCGCGGTGCTTTCGTCGCTGGTGCGCAGCTTCGGCGGCGGCCCGGTCGGCGTCTCCACGCTCGCCGTCGCCGTGGGTGAGGAGGCCGCCACCGTCGAGGAGGTGTGCGAGCCGTTCCTCGTCCGCGCCGGCATGGTCGCCCGCACCCCGCGCGGCCGGGTCGCCACGGCCGCGGCCTGGGAGCACCTCGGCCTCGTCCCGCCCCCCGACCTGGTCTTCGGCTCCATCGAGGTCCGCGGCCGGGACCCCCAACCCACCCTCGACCTCTTCGAAAAGTGATGCGCTGGACAGTCGATCCGCTCTCGTGAGCGGCGGCGCTGTTGTCGGCCACAGGTGAGGTCTGTCTACATGTCGCCGTTGACCCTCTTCTGACTCGGGCTGCTATCGGCCGGCCTGATCAGCGCGCGGTTAGGATGGCGCGCCGCGCGGATAAGTCCCGAAGTTGTGGATCGCCGTGCAGACGAGGTTCACGGCCGCCAGTCCAGAAGTATGCGTTTCGTTGGCTTTCGGCCAACTGAATGCATACTTCTGGACTGGGTTTGCTCCGTTCGGTTTACCTGAGCAGGTGCTCGTGTAGGCGTATCCAGTCGTCCGGGTGGACGGCGGGTGCCGTTGTCTCCCAGGGGATTCCGCTGGCGGTCAGTGCTTTGTCCGCGTTCGGGTAATGGGAGCGTAGTGCGGTGAGCAGGGGACTGTTCGGGGCGGTGAAGCCTGTGCGGACCAGGGTGGTGTACGAATCCTGGTCGTTTACCAGGGGTTGTGGGCGACGGTGCAGGTGCACGATGGTGGCGTCGGTGGTGAGGGCGGGGCGGAAGCTGGCGGGTTCGATCGTGCCGTGTGGTTGCCGGTCGAACCACGGCCAATGCTGGACCGCCGCCATGTCCCAGTGTCCGTTCGCTCCGGCGCATTCCGAGGTGACGACCAGCGTCGCCGAGGTGAGCGCCGGTGCGGCCAGGCACCAGTCGATGATCCGGGTCGCCGCGCCAGGCACGTTCCCGACCACGGCGAACGGTTCCCTCGGCGGCCTGGTCTTGCTCAAATCGGCTCGTAGCACGCGGATTCCGTGGTCGCCGCGGGTGCGGGCCGACAGTTTCGCGGCACTGAGCGGATCCGGTTCGTACGCGGTGACCTGGGCGCCGCGCCGAGCCAAGGCCTGCGTCAGCAGTCCGTCGCCGGGCTGGGGTTCGAGTACCGCTCCGCGCGGATCGGCCACCGCGAGAATCGAATCCACCGCGGCCGGACTCACCAGTGTGTGCTGAGCCTGCGCCCGCCTGGTGCGGTCCTTCGAAGGACGGCCACCGCCGCCGTTCTTGATCTTGCCTTGCGTATGTGAGTAGTTCCGGTGTGCGAAATCTTGCGCCACAGCGCTTGCCCCTTCGGGTCTTCGAGTCGGATGAGTCTCGAAGGGCCCTGGGCGCGCTCGCGGACGCCGAAGTAATGCTCTCCGTGTCCGCTAGCGGGCCAGAGCCCGAGCGCTGCGGAGCCGGATGAAGTAGGGGGTGGCATAGCAATGCATGCCCGTCACGGTAGGAACGGCCGCGCCGACCCGCAACCGAATTAATCGGCGTCGCGGTGCAACGACCAGCGATGGTGTTGATGCTCGGCGTGTTCCAGCGCGGTGACCACCAGGTCGGAGAAGGCGTCCACCTCGTCGCGCTGATAGCCGCGGGCGCCCAGGCGCGCCTCGGTGAACCGCACCGAGCGCACGTCGGCCACGGTCAGGCTGCCCGGTCCGCCGTGGGCCAGGGTCGCGGCGACTAAATCCAGGAACGCGTCGACCTCTTCCTCGTTGTATCCGCGGCGGCCGACGGGTGCGTGCGTGAAACGCATGCGCTGCACGTCATCCGGGGTGAGCATGGCCTGTCCGTTGCCCGAGGGCGCCGGGCGCACGCCGTGCTGGCGCTGCTCGAGTTCGATGCGGACCCGGTCGAGATACTCGTCGACCTGATCGGCGCGGTAGCCACGGCCGCCGGGGCGCGGCGCGTCGAAGGTGACGTGGCGCAGATCGTCGGCGGCCAGCGCGCCGCGACCGGCCATGGTCGCGGCGACGAGATCGAGGAAGGCGTCCACCTCGTCGGCGTGGTAGCCACGCTGCCCGAATGGTGGTGTCGCGAAACTGATCCGGCTCACATCCTCGGGGGTCACGGGCGACATTCTGTCAGGCTCGATGCGCCCGGCCGCCGGAATGTGAATTTTTCGTACTCCCTGGTCTCTTGCGACCACGAGCGGCCCCCTGGGCGACGCGACGGAACTTTGTCACCACCATAACGCGGGGGAGCACGTCAGGGGGCTTGTCGTGTGCTCACTCTTTGCGGACGCCGTCGATCAGCAGCCTGCGGATCGCTTCGTTCAAGCCGCGCAGGGTGGCCTCGTCGGTGTCGCGCAGGCCGTGCACGATGCCGGCGAGCAGCATGCCGGTGACCGCGCGCGCGGTGTTGACGGTATCCAGATCCGCTCGCAGATAACCGAGTTCGACGCCGTGCTCGAGATAGCTCGCGGTGAGCGCGTCGGCCATGTCGAGCAGGCCGTATAGGCGGGCGGTGAGTTCGTCGTCGATGCCGGGGGCATGCACGAGCAGCAGCTGGGCCACCCGGCGATCGCCCATCAGGATGTGCGTCAGCGCCTGGCCGATCCGGTCGGTCTGCGCGCGGTACTCGTCCAGCGTGGTCGCGGCGTCGGGGGCGTTGTCGGTGCCCAGCGTGTCGATGATCTTGGCCGAGAGATCGTCGATGACGTGGTCGATGATGTCGCGCTTGTTGCTGAAGTACCGATAGAAGGTGCCGTGCCCGATGCCGAGATGTCCGGCGATGTCGGCGATGCCGGTCGCGTGATAGCCCTTCTCCGCGAAACAGACGAAAGCGGTATCGATGATCTCCTGCCGCAACTCGGCTTTACGGCGTTCGGCACGGGTCAATGGCTTCGTCACCACGCCAATGATACAGTCGTCACAAACGGAATGATGTGTCATTCCGTGAGAAGCGATTCACATACCTGGAGGTTCGGCGTGGCGCCTCAGTACGACGCGGTCGTGGTCGGTGCGGGATTCGGTGGGATGGGCGCGGGCATCGAGCTCGATCGGCTCGGCCTCGGCAATTTCGTGATCCTCGAACGCGAGGACGATCTCGGCGGGACCTGGCACGTGAACCATTACCCGGGGCTCGCGGTCGATATCGCCTCGGTCACCTACTCGTACTCGTTCGAACCGAATCCGTACTGGACCCGGCTGTTCGCGCCGGGCGCCGAGCTGAAGAAGTACGCGAGCCACATCGCCGACAAGTACGGCCTGCGCAGGCGCATGCGCTTCGGCACCGTGGTCGACGGCGCGCGCTGGGACGCGGAGCACGAGCAGTGGGTGGTCAGCCTGGCCGGCGGGGAAACCGTCACCGGCCGTTACCTGCTCACCGCGACGGGCTTCCTGTCGCAGCCCTACACCCCGCCGTTCCCCGGCATCGACTCGTTCGCGGGCAAGATCATCCACACCACCGCGTGGGAGGACGATTTCGACCTCACCGGCCGCAAGGCCGCGATCATCGGCACCGGCGCGACCGCCGTGCAGTTGGTCCCCGAGGTGGCCAAGCGGGTACAGGCGCTCACCGTCTTCCAGCGCACGCCGATCTGGGTGGTGCCCAAGATCGACACCGCTATTCCCGGCCCGGTCCAGAAGCTTTTCGAGAAGGTGCCCGCGACGCAGAAGGCGGCGCGACTGGTCAACACCAGCCTGCTCGAGGCGCTCATGGTGGTCGGTGTGCTGCACTACAAGCAGGCCAAGCTGCTCAACAAGGGCGCGGGCGTGCTGGCCAAGGCGCATCTGCGCGCCTCGGTGCGGGACAAGCGGACTCGCAAGCAGCTGACCCCGCACTACGACTTCGGCTGCAAGCGGCCGACCTTCTCCAACAGCTACTTCCGCACGTTCAACAAGCCGAACGTGCGCTTGGAGACCAACTCGATCGAGCGCATCGAGCCCGACGGCATCGTCACCGCGGACGGGCACAAGACCGAGATCGATACGTTGATCCTGGCGACCGGATTCAACCTGTGGGACGTGAACTTCCCCGCCATAGAGATCATCGGCCGCGACGGCGTCAATCTCGGAAAGTTCTGGCGGGACAACCGTTTCCAGGCCTACGAGGGCATCACGGTGCCGAAGTTCCCGAATTTCCTCAGCCTCAACAGCCCGTACTCCTACAGCGGCCTGTCCTACTTCACCACCATCGAAGCGCAGATGAAGCACATGGGCAGGCTCTTCGGCGAGCTGCGCCGCCGCGGCGAGCAGACCTTCGAGGTGACCGAGCAGGCCAATGCCGGGTTCCTGGACCGGGTCACCGACAAGCTCGGTTCCTCGGTGTTCTACGGCGGTGACTGCTCCACCGCGCGCAGCTACTACTTCAACCAGCACGGTGAGGCAGCCCTGCTGCGCCCGACCAGCACGCTCAACGCGCACCGGGAGGCCGTCAGCTTCCCGCTCGACGACTACGTATACGGCAAGAGCGCGTAACCGGGTCGACGACGCCGATATCGCACGGGCCCCGCGGGAACTGCTCCGGCGGGGCCCGGCGCGGTCTACTTGGCGATCTTGCGCAGCACCCACTCTGCGAGGGTCGGCGTCACCGCCGAATGCTCGGAATTCGTCGCATTGCAACAGAATTCGGTGAGCGCCGTCTGCTCCGGGGGTACCGAGCGCAGGTCTTTATCGAGATCGACCTCCCAGGTGATCGGGTCGTAGTCCAGCGCGATCGCGCTGATCGACGGCACGAAACAGCTCCAGCGTTTGTTCTCGGCCAGGTCGATCCCGAGCGTGGTGGCCACCTGCCCGAACGAGTCGAGCAGGCCGCCGGGCGCACCGTCGAACGGCGCGACCGCGGTGGTGGTCGTGGTGCGCGTGGTCAGTCCGAGGTGCATGCCGCCGACCGGCTGCTGCTCGCCGAACGCGGGCTGGAAGCGCGCGGTGGCGCTGCCGACCAGGCCGCCGAGGAACTTCTTGTCGAAGGCGATCTCGCCGGGGGTGAGCCCGACGCCCTGTCCGTCGCCGCGGCCGTTGGCCAGGCCGAGCCGCACCGGGCGCTGCGGGAACCCGCCGAGATCGGCCAGCTCCTGGACGAATTGGGCGCGCAGCGGCGATGCGGTGGCCACCGGACCCGAGTACCGCGAGTCGGCTACCCATGCGCAGAGCAGCTGCTGCGCCGCGGGGCTGCGGATCAGGCCCGCTTTGCTCGCCTTGCCCGGCGGGACCGCTTCGAAGGACTCGAAGAAGTACGCCATCTGCTGCAGGATCAGCGGGATCCACGCTCCGTTGTGCGGGGAATCCCAGGACAGGTAGGTCTCGGTCTCGTGCGCCTCGTCCGCGCGTTCCATCGCCGCGAGCGCGTAGCGGGTGATCTGACCGCCCATGCTCACGCCGCCGGTGATCAGCGGTGTCTTGCTCTGCCGCTCGGCGATCACCTTCGCGATGCAGGCGCGGGCGACGCCCGCGTTGACCTGGATGTAGTCGTGCCTGGCGTCGAAGCCGAGCAGCACGATATCGATGCCCGCCGCGAGCAGCTGATCGAACAGCCGCTCACCGGCGTCGGAGTAGGGCTCGTTGAACCACTGCCACAGTCCGTCGAGATCGCTGGGGCCGTAGCCGAATCCGTCGGCGAAGATCATCGGATTGACCAGGCGTTCGTGCCCGTTGCCCAGGTGCACCGCCGCGGTGCCGCGGCCGTACTTACCCAGATAGGCATGCTCGGACACGAGTGGCCACTCGAACTCCGGCGGTCGGGCGGCCTCGCCGGACCTGGCCGCGGGCATACCGAACCACGGTCCCGCTTCGGCGATGCGCGCTAGTTCGTACAGTTCGGGCGCCCGAAGATCCCCGGCGGCCTTCTGGAGGAGCGTCTTGACGTCGATCCTGGCTTCGGTGGCCATTCTCGTCCCCTTTGTGAAAGCGCAGAAGGCCCACCGGGCACGGCTCGGTAAGCGATGAGTGCGTGCGTAGATCAGGCTCCCCGGCCACGCCGTCGGGACGTCCTGCGCTGCTGAATTCCCTGCGATTCTTACTGTATGCCAACGGAATTCGCTACGAATGACTTTCGCGTCGGAAGATTTCCCGGCAAACCGACCGGGTTCTTCCGTGTGCCGTGCCGTCGCGGCGAGCGGACCCCTGCCGCGTCCGACCGGCACGCGCAACGCGCGGAGGCCGTCGGCTTCCCGCTCGGCGACTACGCGTCTACGGAGAGCGGTTGAGGACTCGGTGTCGGTCCGCGCCCCGACGGAGCGGCTCCGGCGGGGCGATCGCCGTTCGCCGTGCTCGCGTGCCCGGCCCCGCGGTCCCCAGACGGAGGTTGCCGCTCCCCAGCGGGTGTGCCGGTGTGGCGGTGGCGACACGAACTGGCAGACTGTGGGTACTTACCCATCCCACCCACAAGACTAGGGACTGACTTCGACGATGGAACTTCTGTTTCCGCTGCTGCTGGTAGCCCTGCTCGTACCGATGTTCCTCGGTGTCCGCCGTCAGAAGCGTGAAGCCGCCAAGATCACGGAGATGCAGGACAACCTCAAGCCCGGCGACCAGGTCATCACCACGTCGGGGCTGTACGGCACCGTCGTCGAGCTCGACGACGCCACGGTCGATCTCGAGATCGCCGAGGAGGTCGTGACCACCTGGCTGCGCGCGGCCATCCGCGAGGTACGCACCGACGACGACGCGACGAGCACCGACGAGAGCCCGGTCGACGCGCCCGCGGCCGAGACCATCGAGGAATCCGCCGAGCAGACCGAAACCCGGCTGACCAAGGATTGATCGTCGGCCCGCGCGCCGGGCACCGCTACGGTGGTGCCCGGCGCCACCGGTGTGCCCACCTGTTCCACTCTCGACTTCCCGCCTAGGAGATGACGTACTGTGCCACCTTCCCAGGGATCGGCGCATCCGCTCCGGTTGCTCGGCGTCTATGCCGCGCTGCTGGCCGTGATCTATGCGCTGGTGTTCTTCACCGGTGACTCCCCGCAACCGAAGCTCGGCATCGACCTGCAGGGCGGTACCCGAGTCACGTTGACCGCGCGAACGCCCGACGGCAACAAGCCGAGCCAGGACAGTCTGCGTAAGGCACAGACCATCATCGAGAACCGCGTCAACGGTCTCGGTGTGCTGGGTTCCGAAGTCGTCATCGACGGAGACAACCTGGTGATCACGGTGCCGGGTGACGACGGCGCGCAGGCGCGCACCATGGCGACCACGGCCAAGCTGCTCATCCGTCCGGTGCTGCAGGCGGGCCGGGCGCAGGCGGGCACGCCGCAGCCGGTCCCCGGCGCCGAACCCGGTGCCGTGCCGCCGCCCGGTGATCCCGGCGCAGTGCCGCCCCCGGCCCCCGAGCCGGGCGCCGAGCCCGCGCCCCCCGCGGAAGAGCCGCAGGCACCCGCGCCGCAGGGCCGTGTCTTCCCGGCCCAGGCGCCCCCGACGCCGACGCCGGCTCCTGACCCGGCGCTCACCTCGCGCGAGCAGACGCAGAAGGACATCCAGGAGGCCAGGGCGACCAGGCAGAGCACCGATCCCACCGTGCAGCAGGCCGCGATGGCCGCCATCGACTGCACCAAGCCGGATCCGCTGGCGGGTAACGACGATCCGAACCTGCCGCTGGTCACCTGCGGTTCCGACGGGAACGTCTACCTGCTGGACAAGAGCAGGCTCGACGGTCAGGAAATCTCCGACGCGACTTCGGCTTTCGATTCGCGGCGGGCGATGAACGTGGTCCAGCTGAAGTTCAAGTCGACCGGCGCCGAGCAGTGGGCCCAGCTGACCAAGGACATGCTGTACAAGCAGGTCGCGATCACCCTGGACACCAAGGTCATCACCGCGCCGACCGTGCAGGGCGTGCAGACCGACGGCACCAGCGAGATCAGCGGTAGCTTCACCGCGTCCTCGGCCAAGGAGCTGGCCAACACGCTGAAGTACGGCTCGCTGCCGCTGTCGTTCGAGACCTCCGAGGCCGAGACCGTGTCGGCGACGCTCGGTCTGTCGTCGCTGCGGGCCGGTCTGCTCGCGGGCGCGATCGGCCTGGCGGTGGTGCTGCTGTACTGCCTGCTCTACTACCGGATGCTCGGCTTCCTCGCCGGGTTCTCGCTGCTCGCCTCCGGTGTCGCGGTGTACGGCCTGATCATCCTGCTCGGCCGGTGGATCAACTTCACCCTCGACCTCGCCGGTATCGCGGGTCTGATCATCGGTATCGGTCTGACCGCCGACTCGTTCGTGGTGTTCTTCGAACGCATCAAGGACGAGATGCGCGAGGGCCGCAGCTTCCGTTCTGCCGTGCCGCGCGGCTGGGCCCGCGCCCAGCGCACCAACCTCTCCGGTAAGACGGTGAGCCTCATCGCCTCCGCCGTGCTGTACATCCTCGCGGCCGGGCAGGTGAAGGGCTTCGCGTTCACCCTCGGCATCACCACGGTCCTCGACGTGATCGTGCTGTACCTGGTCACCGCGCCGCTGATGATGATGGCCTCGCGCTCGTCGTACTGGGCGAAACCGTCGGTCAATGGCCTCGGGGCGGTACAGGAAATAGCCAGGGAACGTAAGGCGAGCACCGGCGCACTGGTGCGGGAGGCGTCACGATGAACACGACATCGCGCAGCGATGCGCGCCAGGGTGGCGTCGGGGAGGCGGAGCCGGGCTTCGCGGACGACGCCGACTACGCGGACGCGCCCAAGCACAGCGTCTTCGAGCGGCTCTACACCGGCACCGGCGGTTTCAAGATCGTCAGTCGGCGTCGCTTCTACTACGGTCTGACCGCGGTGTTCCTGTTGATCTCGTTGCTGAGCATCGGGATTCGCGGTTTCACCCTCGGCATCGACTTCGCCGGCGGGTCGCGCATCGGTATCCCGGCCGCGGACAACGTCACCACCTCGAAGGTCGAGGACGTCTACGCGGCGACCTTCGGGCACAAGCCGGTGTCGGTGCAGAAGGTGGGTTCCGGTGCGGCAGCGACCATTCAGGTCCGCTCGGACACGCTGAGCACCAGCCAGGCCGACGAGCTGCAGACCGCGCTGTTCAACGCCTTCCATCCGAAGGATCGCAGCGGCGCCGAATCGCGCAACGCGATCAGCGTGGCCGAGATCAGCGAGACCTGGGGCGGTGAGATCACCAAGAAGGCGGTGATCGCGCTCATCGTCTTCGTGCTGCTGACGATGCTCTACATCGCGATCCGGTTCGAACGGGACATGTCCATCGCGGCCATCGGTTCCCTGTTCTTCAACATGATCGTCACCGGCGGCATCTACTCGCTGGTCGGCTTCGAGGTGACCCCCGCCGCGGTGATCGGTCTGCTCACCATCCTCGGCTACGTGCTCTACGACAACGTCGTGGTGTTCGACAAGGTCGAGGAGAACACCCGCGGCGTGCTGCACCTGAACAAGCGCACCTACGCCGAGCAGGCGAACCTCGCGGCCAACCAGACCCTGATGCGCTCGATCAACACCACCGTAATCGGCATCCTGCCGATCATCGGCATGCTGGTGATCGCGGTCTGGCTGCTGGGTGTCGGCACCCTGAAGGACCTGGCGCTGGTGCAGCTGGTCGGCATGGTCGTCGGCGCGTACTCGTCGATCTTCCTCGCGGTTCCGCTGCTGGTGTCGATCAAGGAACGCTGGGGTCCGGTCGCCGCGCACACCAAGAAGGTGCTCAACAAGCGGGCCGGTGCGGCGGGCGCGCGGGCGGCGTACGAGGCCGACCGCCGGGTCAGCGCGGCGACCGGGCGCTCCCTCGGCGCCGATGAACCGCGCGGGCCGCGTGATCCCGGCCAGGCGCCCCGGCCGGGCGCGCGTCCCAGCGGCAAACGGCAGAAGCGGCGGCACTGACACAGGCAGGGGAGTTCATGCGAAAGCCACGCAGCCGGACGGTCCGCCTGCTCGCGGTGCTTGCCGCGGGCGTCACCGCCGCCGGACTGGCGGCCGGGTGCTCGAGCAAGAACCAGGTGCCCTCCATCGGCTATGCCGTCGACGCCGCCATCACCACCTACAACGGCGGCAGCACCCTCGGCGTGAGCTCGGGTGCCGCCGCCGTGTTCGGCCGGGTGCTCACCGGGTTCTTCTACACCGGGCCGGACGGACAGCAGGTCGCCGACACCGATTTCGGCACCGCCAAGGAGACGCCCGCCGAGCAGCAGACCGTCCAGTACCGGCTCAACCCCGACGGGGTGTACTCCGACGGGGTGCCGACCTCCTGCGACGATCTGGTGCTCACCTGGGCGGCGCGCAGCGGCCGGTTCACCAAACCCGGTGACCAGGGCCCGATTCCGGCGTTCGACGCGGCGAGCACCGCGGGCTACGCCGATATCGAGCGAGTGGACTGCCAGCCGGGTTCGCGCGACGCCCTCGTGGTGTTCCGGCCGGACCGCCGCTACGCCGCCTGGCGCAACCTGTTCGCCGCCGGTGACGTGCTGCCCGCGCACGTCGTCGCGCAGGCGACGAACGTGGCGAACATCGTGTCGGCGGTGCAGTCCGGGGACGCGAACGCGATCGGGCGGATCGCCGAGTTCTGGAACACCGGCTGGAATCTGCGGCCGGGCAAGCTGGACCTGACGCGGTTCCCCTCCTCCGGGCCGTACCGGATCGAATCCTTCAGCGAGAAGGACGGTTTGGTGCTGGTCTCGAACGAGCGCTGGTGGGGCCGCACGCCGGAGACCGGGCGAATCCTGGTGTGGCCCAAGAACGTCGACCTGAAATCCAAGGTCGGCGACAGCGCGATGGGCGTCATCGATATCGGCGCCGGTTCGGTGAAAGACCTGAACCTGGACGGCTTCCGGGTGGAGAACCTACCCGGCCGCGGTGTCGAACAGTTGGTGCTCGCGACCGGCGGTGTGCTCGGCTCGGCGGATCTGCGCCGGGCGCTCGCCCTGTGCGTGCCGCGGCAGGCGCTGTTCGAGAAGCTGGGCCGGGTGCCGGACGCGCCGAAGCAGGGCCTCGGTTCCGGGCCGTTGAACACCCATATCGTGCAACAGGATTCGTTGTACTACGGGCCCGCCGCCGGTGCGGGCGGCAAGTTCGGCGGCGGTGATGTGGCCGGTGCCACGCAGGCGGTCGCCGCGTCCAAGGCGCAGAATCCGACCATCCGGATCGGCTACCTGCGCCCGGACGAGCGGCGCGCGCAGACCGTGGCGATGATCACGGAGGCGTGCAAGCCTGCGGGCATCACGATCGTCGACGCCGGCGCGCCGGATTTTGTTCCGTCCCAGCTCAGCGAGGGGAAGGTCGACGCGATCCTGGGCAGTACCGGGGGTGCGCCCGGCCCGGCGGGTTCGCTCGGCGGGGTCGTCGCGATCAATTCGTTGCGCACGGGCAGCGGTCTCAATTTCGGACGGTTCGGCAACGGCCGTTACGATGCGATCACCGATCAGCTTGCGGTCGACGACAACTCGACCACACAGCTGAATCTGCTCACCGAAGCCGAGAACCTGCTGTGGGCGGAGTTGCCGAGCATCCCCTTGTTTGCCACCCCGCGCACCATCGCGTTCGGCGGCGGCTTGCAGAACGGGATACCCGCGCCCAGTCAGGCCGGAACCGGGTGGAACATGGACCGCTGGGTGTTGAAGCGGTAACAGGTGCTGTGAGGGTGCGTGGTTTCGGGGGTTCGCCCCTGTCGAGCGCGTTCGAGTGATGATGAGAGGTGTCGATGAGTAAGCACGCGGCGATCGAGTCCGACGAGCTAGCCGCCCAGCGGACCAGCCTGGCTGCCGACGCGGTCGAGCGGCTGACCCGCTGGCGCGACGACTTCCCCACGCCGGGAGTCCGTTTCGCCGACCTCACGCCGGTGTTCGCGGACGCGGAGGGCTTCCGCACCGTCATCGACTGCCTCTCGCACATCTCACCCGATGCCGACCTCGTCGCCGGCGTCGACGCCCGCGGCTTCCTGATCGGCGCCGGGGTGGCCGCCAGCCTCGGCACCGGCGTGATCGCCGTGCGCAAGGCGGGCAAGCTGCCGCCGCCGGTGCTGGTGCGCGAATACGAACTCGAGTACGGCACCGCTTCGCTCGAGATTCCCGCTGACGGCGTCTCGCTCGCGGGCCGGCGCGTCCTGCTGCTCGACGACGTCCTGGCCACCGGTGGCACCCTCGCCGCCGCGGCCGACCTGTTCCGCCAGGCAGGTGCCGAGATCGTCGCGGCCGCAGTGGTTCTGGAACTCACCTTCCTCAACGGCCGGGAGCGGCAGGGGGACTACCCTGTGACCTCCATCGTCCAGGTCTGACACGGGGCGTGCGCGCGCCGGTACCGGGCGCGCGCCGAGCCGGTGCCGATGTGTCAGTTGACGGCGGTGCCGATGCACTAGTCGACGGTGGTGCCGATCTATCAGCCGACGGCGGCACCGATGCGCCAGCTGACAGCCGCGACGATCTGTCAGCCGACGACGGCACCGATGCGCCAGCTGACAGCCGCGACGATCTGTCAGCCGACGACGGCACCGATGCGCCGGTTGGCGGTGGTGCCGATGGGTCAGCTGACGGCGGTGGCCTATGTGCCGGTTGGCGGTGGTGCCGATGGTCAGCTGACAGCCGCGACGATGTGGTGGCGGCCGTACTGCCGGATGGATCCGGCGGTCCGAAAACCTGCCGCGCGCAACAGCTTCAGATGTTCCTCGTAGCCGACCCGCTGTCCGCGGATGCTCCCAGCGCCGGATCGCGCGCTCGGTGACCGCCGCCAGCTCCGGCTCCACGCTGACCCCGCGCCACCACTGCTCCCAGTTCTCCCGCCCGACGACCCCTTCACGCTCCAACTGCCTGCTACCGATCGCTTCGTGCAGCCGATCGAGATCCGTTGCCCGCACGGCCATATCGTCGCCGTTGAGCAGGATCCCGCCGGGCCGGAGCAGCTGGGCGGCCTGACGGTAGAGCTCGGCGAGTTGATCGGAATACGGCCTGTGCTCGGCAGACAACTGCGACCGCGTCTACCTCGACACCTCCCGCAACGGCACAAAACGCTTCTGCGGCACGGCCTGCCAGAACCGCGCCAAACCGCCGCCTTCCGCGCCCGCCGCGCCGCGAACTGACCCAGTTCGGTCATCGGCAGGGGCGTTCGGATCGACCGAACGTCGCGGGCAGCTCGAATCACAGTTCTCGGTCGAGGTGTCCGAGCGGCTGAAGGGCAACGTGGCCGGCCGGGTCCCTTTCACGCCGAAGTAATTCCGACCGGGCGGTTCATGGGGTGGGCCCCAGTTGTCATGGCTTTCGGGGGTGTTCGGGCCGGCGTAGGCTTGGCGCGTAATTCTGCCGGGTGGTTCAGGGGGATATGCGGTAATTAGTCGAAGTATTTTCTTGCTGCTCGGAATTTGCGGGGTTCAACCGTTGGGGGTGCTCAGCCATGTCGCAAGACAGCGAATTGATTCAGCACGAGGACAGGGTTCGGCAACGGTGCCGGGCGGCAAGGCCGAAGGTCGGTGGCTTCAAGCGGGAGCTTGCGCCGGAGACCAAAGAAGCGGTGAAGGAAATCCATCAGAGCAGGGACAACTGGCACGGCCCGCTGAGCCTCTGCTTCGATTGGCTGGTGATCGTCGGCGCGGTGATCGTGGTGGTGCTGTGCAACTATCAGCCCCTGCTGTACGTGGCCGGTGTGCTCGTCGTCGGCAGCAGGCAGCGCGCGCTGCGCAGCCTCATGCACGAGGCGAGCCACGCGAAACTGACCAGGCACGGCCCACTCAACATCTGGTTGGGCCGGTTGCTCATCGCTTGGCCGCTGTTCTCCGGGCTGTCCGCCTACACCTGCGCGCACTGCGAACATCACCGTCATCTGTGGGACGATCGCCGTGACCCGAAACTGCTCGGTTACCTGCGCCTCGGTCTGGTGCAGCCGCGCGATATGAGGCATTTCGTCGGCAAACATCTGTTGAAACCGCTGCTGCTGATCCATGTGCCGTATCAGGTCGCGGCCGACCTTATCGGGCGGGACGAGGATCGCCGGGAAACGCGACTTCGCATTGTGTTTCTGGCGGTTGCCTCGGCAATATTCTTCGTGGCCGGTTTCGGTCTCGACTTCATTCTGCTGTGGGTCGTGCCCTACGCGACCGTCTATCAAACTCTGCGCTATTGGAGCGATATCGCCGACCATGCCGGTTTGCGCTCGGACGATCCCTGGCAGGCGACGCGTAGTTGGGACGCGTCCTGGTTCGTCCGGCAATTCCTCGCGCCGCACAACGCCAATTGGCATCTGGCGCATCATCTCTACCCGGCGGTGCCGCAGTATCGGATCCGCCGGTTGCATCGGGTGCTGGGAACAGTGCCGTCGTATCGGACGGCGCATCACTGCGACGGTTTCGCGCTGCCGCGTCGGGGCTGCCGTCCGTCGGTGGTGCAGGACGTGCTCGCCCCGGAACGGCTGGCGCAGATCCGGTCTCGTCATCCGGCGCGGTGCGGATCGCGTGGCGCGCAGGCTGCCGAGTGCGCGCGGGACTGTCCGCTCGCCGCGGTGCCGCCGAGCGAGCAGGGATGAGTCTCGAGCTATCGCGTGCCGAACGGCGCCGCTCGGACGTCTGGTCCGGGGCGCTGCTGGCGCTGGGGTCCAGCGTTGCGGTCGGCTCCGCGATCGCGGCGACCACGGCGCTGACGGAGTTTCCGATCATGACGGGCCAGGCGGTCCGCTACGGCATCGCCGCGGTACTGCTCGTCGCGTGTATCCGTGGACGACCGCCGCGGGTCAGCACGCCGCAACTGGTGAGGATCGGGGTGCTCGGGGCGACCGGCCTGGCCGGCTTCAACATCTGCCTGGTGACCGCCCTGCAACGGGTCGACGCGGGCGTCGTCGGCGCGGTGGTCGGCGCCGTGCCCGTGGTGCTCGCGCTCGCGGGCCCGCTCATGGCCGGTCGTTCGCCGTCGACGAAGGCCGTGCTGGCCGCGGGCATCGTGACGACGGGCGCGGTCGTCGTGCAATGGAGCGGCAGCGCGGGCGACCCGATCGGGTTGCTGCTCGCGGCGGGCGCGCTCGCCGGTGAGTGCGCGTTCTCGCTGGTGGCGATTCCGCTGGTGCGCGAGATCGGGGCGCGGGCCACGGCGGCGTACGCGGCGGCCGCCGGCGCGCTCCTGTGCGGGATCGTCGCGGTGCTGATCGATCTGCCCACGCTGCGCTGGCCGACGGCGGGGGAGGCAGCGGCGATCGGCTACCTCGCCGTGGCGGCCTCGGCCGGTGCGTTCCTCATGTGGTACGCCGCGCTGGACCGGATCCCGGTCGAGACGGCGGGCGCGTTCGCCGGCGTGGTGCCGGTGTGCGCGCTGCTCACCGGGATCGTGCTCGGCGTTGCGGAGAGCTCGCCGCCGCGTTTCCTGGGCGCCGCCGTTGTCGGTGTCGGCGTGGTGCTCGCTACCTGGACGCCGAAGCGGCGTTACCGCGGCAGGTTTCGCCGACGGACAGACCCGGTCTGATCGATCCCACACCCGGTGCCGCCGCGGTCCAGCTGATCCGGCCGGACCTGTCAGACCGGGACTGGTGCCCCGTCCGCGAGGCACTAGGCTCTGTCTCGAGTCACATCCGGCGCCGACACGGTCCAGCCGGACTTCGAGACGGGAGTCCTACCCTCCGTGTTTCGAGGGCGAGCAGGAACGAGGAGGACCGTTGATCCCAGCTGTCGAGGCCACCATCGCGACCGTGCGCGCGAAAGATGGTGCGACCAGCGAGGTCCGGATGTACCGGCAAGCCGAGGACCCCGCCGCGCCGGTCGTGATCTGCATGCCCGCCATGGCGACCCCGGCGGCCACCTACGTGCCCTTGGCGGAGGCGTTGTTCCAGGCCGGTTTTCAGGTGGTGCTCGGCGAGTTGCGCGGGCAGGGCACGAGTTCGGTGCGATTGCGGCGCGGGGTGCGCTACGGCTACCACGAGATCGTGACGCTCGACTATCCCGCCCTGTTCGAGGCGGTCGCGGCGGCCTTCCCCGCGGCGCCGCGGTATCTGCTCGGGCACAGCCTCGGCGGGCAGCTCGGCGCGCTCTATCTGGGGCAGCAGCCGGAGCAGGCGGCCGGGGCGATCCTGGTCGGGGCGCCGTCGTGCCACTACCGCGGCTGGCCGTTTCCGAGGAACCTCGGCATCTTCGCCGCGGCGCATCTGGCGGTCGGCGTCGGGTCGGTGGTCGGCTACTTCCCGGGGCGGCGCTTGGGCGTCCTCGGCAACGAGGCGACGCGCCTCATGCGCGATTTCGCCGCCCAGATCCGTTCCGGCCGCTACCGGGTGCCGTCCTCGCCCCTGGACTTCGAGTCGGATCTGTCGCGGGTGCGGCTGCCGGTGCTGGCCGTCACCATCGTGGGGGACGGTATGGCGACCGCCTACGGTGTCCGGGCATTGAGCGAAAAGCTCACGCACGCTTCGGTTACCCGCTTCGATCTGGCTTTCGGCGATGCGGTGCACCGCAACCCGCACTATGCCTGGATTCGCGACAACGGGACGCTGGTCGAGCGGGTGCGGACCTTCCTAGCTACCGGGGCATAACCGCGCTAGTCGAATTATGTTGCGGTTCTTGAAGAACACGTCATGGTGTCGGTGGGACGCGGTGCGCCAGGGTCGGGTACGTGACGACCAGGCCGTCGCGATCTATCTCCAGGTCCCTGATGTAGGTACCGGCACTGAAGCGGACGGTGGCGCCCTCCGCCGTGGTGGTCAGATGCGTGTAACTCTGTTGCGAGAGTGCGACTTCGAGGCTGGGGACCTCGATGAAGGCCATGTGGAAATCCGCGCTGCCCGGGTTGCGATGCAGGTCGGTGCGCAGGATGGGCATGGTGTTGGTGAGCGGGGAGAAGGCCAGGTCACAATCGAGCGCGTCCGCGAGGTCGGGGCGCGGGGTGCTGTCGACGTTCCAGACCGACCCGGTGCGCCGGAGCTCGAGGTCGCGCCGGTCGGTCTCGGTGACCGCGGTGACGGTCATCCGGGTGGTGACGGCGTGCTCGTCGGTGTCGAGGGTGTAGGACAGCCAGTACGGCGCGGGGGACTGGCCGACGGCGCGGCCCTCGGCGTGTAGCGCCAGCCCGTCCGTGCTCAGCCAGCACGACTCGAACCCGGCGGTTTCGGTTACTGCCCAAAGGAGTTGGCGTCGCGTGACCATGCGTCCACGGTAGCCCCGCCCACCGACAAAACCGTGCGATCCGCGTCCGCTCGGGCCACGGCCGGCGAACACCGCACGCGCGCGGCATCGGTGGCGTGTGATCGAAAATGCACTGGCGCATCGGGCGCGAGTGTGGTTATCCTGGCCGAGTCTTGTTCCCGTTGATCGGAGTCATGCCGTTGATCTTCTGAGGTAGCCACTCGGGCGGCCCGCATTCGCGCGTCGCGTCTTCCGGAGCAACCTCATGGAGTCGCCATGACCAATATTTCATTTTCCGATCTCACTTTCGCCTGGCCCGATGGCACCCCGGTGTTCGAGGGGCTCGACGGCGTGCTCGGCCCCGGTCACATCGGCCTGGTCGGCAGCAACGGAGCGGGCAAGTCGACACTGCTGCGGCTGATCGTCGGCGAGCTCACCCCGGCCCGCGGTTCGATCGGCGGCACCGGCCATCTCGGCTATCTCCGGCAAGACCTCGGCCTCGCCGCGGGGCAGCGGGTGGACGCCGTGCTCGGTATCGCCGAGGTCCGTAAAGCGTTGCACCGCATCGAATCCGGTGGTGGCGACGAGGCCGACTTCGACCTCGTCGGCAACCGCTGGGACGTCGAAGAGCGGGCCATCGCGCTGCTCGGCAGGCTCGGGCTGCACTACGTCGCCGATTCGGCCGCGCAGCTGGATCGCCGGTTGGCGACCCTGTCCGGCGGCGAGACGACGCTGCTCGGGCTGGTCGCGCAACTGCTCGCCGAGCCGCACATCCTGCTGTTGGACGAGCCGACGAACAACCTGGATCAGATTGCCCGCGAACGGCTTTACGAGGTGGTCACCCAGTTCGCCGGCACCGTGCTCACGGTCAGCCACGACCGCGAGCTGCTGGAGCGGATGACCACCATCGCGGAGCTGCGGCAAGGCGAGATCCGTTTGTTCGGTGGCAATTTCAGCGCCTACGAGCGGGTCATCGAGGCCGAGCAGAAGGCCGCGCGGGCCGCGATCCGGGACGCGCGCAGTGACGTGCGCAAACAGGCGAGGGAACTCGTCGAAGCGCACATCAAGCTGGATCGCCGGATGCGCTACGGGCAGAAGATGTGGGACCAGAAGCGGGAGCCGAAAATCATCATGGCCGAACGCAAACGGCAGGCGCAGGTGTCGGCGGGCAAGCTGCGCAACAACCACATCGACAAGCTGGAAACGGCCAAGGATCAGCTGCAGCACGCGCAGGAACTGCTGCGCGACGATCGGGAGATCCGGGTGGATCTGCCGGATACGCGGCTGTATCCGGGACAGGACGTGATCGAGCTGGGCCGGGTGCGGTTGGCGTGCGGCCCGACGGTCTCGATGCGGGTGCACGGTCCCGAGCGGATCGCCTTGACCGGGCGCAACGGCGTGGGGAAAACCACGCTGCTGCACGCGATCTCGACAATCGGCCCGAAGGTGCCGTGGCGGATGCTGCCGCAACGCCTTGACATCTTCGACGAGCGAAAGACGGTGTTCGAGAACGTGGCCGCGGCGGCGCCGCACGCGCTGCCGGAACAGATCAGGGCCCGGCTGGCCCGGTTCCTGTTCCGCGGCGCCGACGCCGATGTCACGGCGGCGGCGCTGTCCGGCGGCGAGCGCCTGCGGGCGGCGCTGGCGATGCTGCTGCTCGCCGAGCCCGCGCCGAAGCTGCTGCTGCTCGACGAGCCGACCAACAATCTCGACCTGCCCAGCCTGGAACACCTCACCCAGGCGCTGGCCGGATTCGAGGGCGCGCTGATCGTGGTCAGCCACGACCCGCGCTTTCTCGACGAGATCGGCGTGACGCGCAAGCTCGAGCTCACCGCCGACGGGCTGAGCGAGACGCTGGTCCGCTAGCGCGGCGGGGCATCCCTTGATTCGCGGGTCGGATCGAGGGATGCCGCGCCGGCTCGGCCACGCCGGTGGTGCGCTCAGTCGGTGTGGATATCGGTGAAGGACAGGAGGATTCGCGCGGTCTGCGCCGGATCCTCCAGCGGCGGTGAATGACCGACGTCCGGCATGAGCACCACCGTCGAGCCGGGCACGGCGCGGTAGTCGAGGGCGGAGCCGGGCCGCCACCGCTGGTCCTGTTCGCCGAAGAGGACCAGCAGCGGCTTGGCGACGTGGGCGAGCCGTGCGGGCAGTCCGCGCTCGTTCAGGTATGCCTGTACCGCCGCCGAGGTCGCCGCGAACACCTGTAAATCCATGGCGCGCAACTGCGGGAGCAGGGCTTGGGGAATCCGGTAGCCCGGCGCGAATGCCGACGCGGCTGCCGCGCGCAACTGTTCGTCGGTGAGCTCCGGCCACCGGCGCGGATCGAGGGCGGTCTCCGACGCTAGGTAGGCGGACATGTCGGGGCCCGAGTCGATCAGCACGAGCGCGCGCACCAGGTCGGCACGTTGCTCGGCGATGGCGGTGGCCACCGCGCCGCCGCTGGAATGGCCGATCGCCCAGGCGCGTTCGATCCCGAGCCGGTCGAGCGCGGCCGCCGCTCGGCGCGCTTGGTCGGGCACCGCGTAGCTCGCGTCGGCGGGGTGATCCGATCGACCGCACCCGGGCAGATCCACCCGGACGACGTGGTGCGCCGCGGCCAGCAGCGGCACCATCGACTCCCACGTTTCGGCCGAGGCGGCGGTCCCGTGGATGAGCAGGAGAACGGGAGCGTCGCGCGGCCCGTCCTGATACACCTGGATCGCGCCGCCGTCCACCGTGACGGTCGAGCCCCCGCCACACGTTTTGTCTTCGGAAACAGTCATGTCCGTACTGTCCCTGCCCGACGGCGCCGATGGCTTGGACAAATGTTCCCCGCGCCCGGCGACCTCGATCTCGACCTGCGCGGTTCCAGTCCTACCCGGCGATCCTGCCAGCAGAGGGTGGGCGGCCGGCGCTTGACCGGACCAGTTTTAGTCACTTACACTAAAACCAGTTCACGAGAGGAAGTGATCACATGGGATACGGGAACTGGGACGACACCGCCTACCGGGCGGCCAAGACCTTCCGTGCCAGCCGGGGTCTGGACGACTTCGGATACACCGCCGAGATGCAGGGCGTGCCCTACGACCGGTGGCAGGCGCATCCGACCCTGGATCCGCTCGGGGTCAGCGTGCGTGAATGCCGCGACTCGGCCGACCACGACAATTCGCTGCCCATCGCGGTGCTGTTCGACGTCACCGGCTCGATGGGCCGGGTGCCGCGGATCATGCAGCAGAAGCTGGGGACCTTGCACGGCCTGTTGCAGCGCAAGGGATACGCCGACGATCCGCAGATCATGTTCGGCGCCATCGGCGATGCCGACACCGACCGGGTTCCGTTGCAGGTGGGGCAGTTCGAGTCGGACAATCGCATGGACGAGCAGCTGCGTGCCATTCTGCTCGAGGGTGGCGGCGGTGGACAGAAGTCCGAAAGCTACGAGCTGGCCGCCTATTTCATGGCCACCCACGTCGTGACCGACGCCTGGGACAAGCGCGGCAAGAAGGGCTATCTGTTCCTGATCGGCGACGAGCTGAACAAGCCGAGGCTGGCCTCGCGGCACATCCGCGCCGTGATCGGCGACAGCGTGCGCCGCGACATCGCGGTGGATTCGATCTACCGCGAGCTGGCCGAGCGCTGGCACGTCTATTACATCCTGCCGAATCAGTCGAACTACTACGACGATCCCGAGATCGCGGAGCACTGGCGCGGCCTGCTCGGGCAGCACTTCATGAAGCTCGACGATCCGGCCGCGGTCTGCGAGCTCATCGCGCTGACCATCGGGGTCGCGGAGAACCGCGTCGATGTGGACGCCGGACTGGCGGATCTGCGCGATGTCGGGTCGGCGGACGAGGCGGCGTCGGTCGGCAAGGCGCTGGCGGCTACCGGTCCGCGGATGCGGGCGCTGCCCAGCGGCCGCCGCTGAGCTCGCAGGGCAGGAAACAGACAGGAGCCGAGCATGTTTCGATCACACATCGTCGTCGTCGACCTGGGCTTCGGCGACGCGGGGAAGGGCGCGACCGTCGATTGGCTGTGCTCGGCCGACGCCGGGCTCGAGGTGTCGGCCGTGGTGCGGTTCAACGGGGGAGCGCAGGCGGCGCACAACGTGATCGCCGAGGGTCGTCACCACACCTTCGCCCAGTTCGGGTCCGGCACCTTCTCCGGGGTGCCGACGCTGCTGTCCCGGCACATGCTCGTCGAGCCGATCGCGCTGGCCGCCGAGGCCGAGCAGCTCGCCGTGCTGGGGGTGCGAGATCCCTTGTCGTTGTTGCGTATCGACGGTCGAGCCCGGCTCACCACGCCGATCCACATCGCCGCCAACCGTGCCCGCGAGGACGCGAGGGGTTCCTCGCGGCACGGTTCCTGCGGTCGAGGCATCGGCGAGACGGCGGCGTACGCGCTGACCCACGCGGCGCCGACCGTGGCGGATTGCTTGCGCCCCAAGGTGCTTCGGCACAAGCTCGAGCGACTGGCCGCGCACTACGGTCCGCTGATCGCGGGCAGTGAACACCGGTACGAGCCGATCGAGGATCTGGTCGAGATGTATCGGGAGTTCGCCGCGGCCGTCCGCATCGTCGGCGACGAACAACTGGCCGGGTTCGCCCGTCGCGGCAGGCTCGTCTTCGAAGGGGCACAGGGCGTGCTGCTCGACGAATGGCGCGGCTTCCATCCGCACACCACCTGGTCCACCGTCGAACCGCGCAATGCCCGCGCGCTGCTCGCCGAGATCGGCGCGACCTGCGACGTGCTCGGGGTCACCCGCACCTATATGACCAGGCACGGCGCGGGCCCGTTCCCCACCGAGGACCCCGCCCTGGATCTGCTGGAACGGCACAACACCACCGGCCGATACCAGGGTGAGTTCCGGCTCGGTCACCTGGACCCGATCCTGCTGCGCTACGCGATCGCGGTGTCCGGCGGCATCGACGCGCTGGCCGTGACCCATCTCGACGCGCCGGGAACCCGTTACGCGGCAATGGAATACCGCACCGAACACGGTGTGGTCACCGCACTGCCGCCCGGCGAATGGCAAGACCTCGAGCACCAGCGGCGCCTCACCGACCTGCTCACCGACGCCGACCCGGTCCGCACCGAAATACCCGCGGATGTGGTGCCCTGGCTGGAAGAACGACTCGGCGCCCCGGTTGTGCTCACCTCCGACGGCCCCACCAGGGCACACCGCACCGCGACCGCCCTCGCCACCGCCGCGTGAAGCGCCGCGATGTCCCGTGTGTGCCGGTCGGGGCCGGGTGCGGCAGGATGGGGCGGCGTGGAGCAGTCTGTGGTGTCGGTGGACGTGGTGACGTTGCGGTTCTGGAGCGACGACGCCGGGGTGCTCGTCGGCGTGGCGCCGCGGGCGCTGGCGCCGTTCGCGGGCGAGCTGGCGTTGCCGGGTGTGCTGCTCGGCCGCGGTGAGCGGTTGGCGGAGGCGGCCCGCCGGGCGGTGCACACCAAACTCGGTGTGCCGCAGGCGGCGATCGGCGCGGTCGGTCAGCTGGTGACGTTCGACGAACCGAACCGTGATCCCCGCGGGCCCACCCTCTCGATCGCGATGTGGGCGGTGGTCGGGCCGCACGAGGGCCCGGCGCGCTGGTCCGAATTCGACGCGGTCCCCGAGTTGGCCTTCGACCACAACCGGATCGTCGAGGCCGGCCGCGGACTGCTCGCCGGCCTGCTGTGGAAGGACCTGACGTTCACCCGTGCCCTGCTCGGCGCCGAGTTCCCGGCCACCCGCGCGGTGGCGGCCACCACCGCGCTGGCGGGCGCGCGTCCCGATCCCGCCAACCTCAACCGCACCCTCGCCGCGCTGCCCGGCCTCGCCCGCACCGCGGAGCGCCGCCGCGTGAAGGCCACCGGCCGTCCCGCCGTGATCTGGGCGTTCAGTTAAGGATTCGTACCGGTCCTAGTAGCCAGGAACCGGTGCGGATCCGCAGGTTCGATCCGGCCCCACCTCGTACACCGCGTATGGGCGACCGAGGACCGGGTAGGACACGTTGCGCACCGGTGTGCCGCCCGGTGTGCGGCCGATCTCGGTGCCCGCGTGCGCGTGGCCGTGCACGGCCAGGGTGGCGCGTCCGGTGTCGACGGCACGGCCGAGGTCGGCGCAGCCCAGCCCGGGATAGATCTTCGGCGGCTCGCCGACGACGGTCTCCAGCGTGGGCGCGAAATGCATGAGGGCGATGCGGATCTCGGTGTCCAGACCCGCCAGGGCCTGCTGCAGGCGCAGTGCGTCCAGCGGGCCGCGGCGCATCCGTTCGCGGTGCGCCACGGTGCCGGTGTCCGGATCGCCCGGGTGGCCGGGGAACCCGCCGCTGCCACCCATCACGCCCGCGACGCCGAGCCGAACGCCGTTGAGCTCCATGGTGATCGCGGTGCCGTCGAGCAGATGCACGCCGAGATCGGTGAGCCGCGCGGCGATGCGATAGCCGAGCCTGCGGTCGTGATCGTGATTGCCGAGCACCGCGACGACCGGCACCGGCAGCTCGGCGATCTCGGCGCACAGCAGGTCGGTCTCGGCGAGGGTGCCGCCGTCGGTCAGGTCGCCCGCGAGCAGCAGGACATCCGCGTGCTCGGCCAAGCGCTCGAAGGCGGGCCGGAATCGTCCGGCGACGGCGGGGCGCAGATGGGTGTCCGCGACGGCCGCGACCCGGACACCGCTCCGGCGGGGATCGGCTGGCATGGCGTCAGCCAGCCACACCGTCGCCGGGGTGTCAACCGAGATCCGACCGACGGCACGTCCGTTGTCGATCATTCCGGTCACGAACGCCGCCGCCGAACGCCTGATATGTCACGCTTTCCGGTACGCACGGTCAGTTCTGCGCGAAGCTCGCCGCACCCGGCCGGTGACCCGGTACCGCACCCCCGCCGCAACGTATCGGACAGTACCGCGCCGACGGGACTAAAGTTGGTGGTCTGGGCGGTTGCAGCGGTCGGCTAGGGTGGTCCGATCGAGGCATGCGGTGTGAACGACAGGCCCGGAGGCGGCAGCCTGCGTAACCACGGAAGGTCCGTGCGCGCCGCCAGTGGGCACTGAGAGGTGGTGGCATGACTCAGCACTTGGGCGAGGCGAATGTCGAGCAATCGGCGGGCGCCCCGCAGTCGAATGGTGCCGCCACCGGGGCAGAGCCGCCGAAACCCGGCGGCACGCCGCCCGCCAGGCAGGCGGGCGCGACGGCCGCGGTGCCGACCTCGGCTTCGCGCCGGGTGCGCGCCAGGCTCGCCCGCCGGATGACCGGTCAGCGCGGCATCGCCGCGGTGAAGCCGGTGCTGGAACCGCTGGCCACCGTGCACCGCGAGCTGTATCCGAAGGCCAACCTGACGCTGCTGCAGCGCGCCTTCGACGTGGCCGACGAGCGGCACAAGCATCAGTTCCGCAAATCCGGTGACCCGTACATCACCCACCCGCTCGCGGTCGCCAACATCCTGGCCGAGCTCGGCATGGACACCACCACCCTGGTTGCCGCGCTGCTGCACGACACGGTCGAGGACACCGGCTACTCGCTCGAGCAGCTGACCCTTGACTTCGGTCCCGAGGTCGCGCACCTGGTGGACGGCGTCACCAAGCTGGACAAGGTGAACCTCGGCGCGGCCGCCGAGGCCGAGACGATCCGCAAGATGATCATCGCGATGGCGCGCGATCCGCGCGTGCTGGTGATCAAGGTCGCCGACCGGCTGCACAACATGCGCACCATGCGCTTCCTGCCGCCGGAAAAGCAGGCCAAGAAGGCCAAGGAAACGCTCGAAGTCATCGCGCCCCTTGCCCACCGCCTCGGCATGGCGACGGTCAAATGGGAGCTCGAGGACCTCGCGTTCGCCATCCTGCACCCGAAGAAGTACGACGAGATCGTGCGCCTGGTCGCCGACCGCGCGCCCTCGCGGGACACCTACCTGGCCAAGGTGCGCGCCGAGATCGTCAACACCCTGGCTGCCTCGCGGATCAACGCGATCGTCGAGGGCCGCCCGAAGCACTACTGGTCGATCTATCAGAAGATGATCGTCAAGGGTAAGGACTTCGACGACATCCACGACCTGGTCGGCATCCGCATCCTCTGCGACGAGGTGCGCGACTGCTACGCCGCGGTCGGCGTGGTGCACTCGCTGTGGCAGCCGATGGCGGGCCGCTTCAAGGACTACATCGCCCAGCCACGCTACGGCGTCTACCAGTCGCTGCACACCACCGTGGTCGGTCCGGACGGCAAACCGCTCGAGGTGCAGATCCGCACCCAGGACATGCACCGCACCGCGGAGTTCGGCATCGCGGCGCACTGGCGCTACAAGGAGACCCGCGGCAAGCACTCCAACGACTCCACCGAAGTCGACGACATGGCGTGGATGCGTCAGCTGCTCGACTGGCAGCGCGAGGCGGCCGACCCGGCCGAGTTCCTGGAGTCGCTGCGTTTCGACCTGAAGTCGCCGGAGATCTTCGTGTTCACCCCGAAGGGCGACGTGATCACGCTGCCGCAGAAGTCGACCCCGGTCGACTTCGCGTACGCGGTGCACACCGAGGTCGGGCACAAGTGCATCGGCGCCCGGGTGAACGGTCGCCTGGTCGCGCTGGAGCGGCAGCTGGAGAACGGCGAGGTCGTCGAGGTGTTCACCTCGAAGGCGCAGAACGCCGGGCCGAGCCGGGACTGGCAGAACTTCGTGGTCTCCCCGCGCGCCAAGGCCAAGATCCGGCAGTGGTTCGCCAAGGAGCGCCGCGAGGAGGCGCTGGAGAACGGCAAGGAGCAGATCTCCAAGGAGGTCCGCCGGGTCGGGCTGCCGCTGCAGCGGTTGATGAGCGTGGACGCGATGACCGCGGTCGCGCACGAACTGCACTACACCGATATCTCCACGCTCTACACCGCGGTCGGCGAGCACCAGGTCTCCGCGCATCACGTGGTGCAGCGTCTGATGGCCCAGCTGGGCGGCATCGGCGATGTGGAGAACGAGCTGGCCGAGCGGTCCACCCCGTCGACCACCCCGGCGCGGCAGCGGACCACCGGCGACGCGGGCGTGCTGATCCCCGGCGCCCCCGGCACGGTGGCCAAGCTGGCCAAGTGCTGCACGCCGGTGCCGGGCGACGAGATCATGGGCTTCGTGACCAGGGGTGGCGCGGTCAGCGTGCATCGCACCGACTGCACCAACGCCGGCTCGCTGCAGGATCAGGCCGAGCGCATCATCGAGGTGGCCTGGGCGCCGTCGCCGTCGTCGGTGTTCCTGGTGGCCATCCAGATCGAGGCGCTCGATCGGACCCGCTTGCTCTCCGACGTGACGAAGGTGCTCGCGGACGAGAAGGTGAACATCCTGTCCGCGTCGGTGGCCACGCACGGCGACCGGGTGGCGATCAGCAAGTTCACCTTCGAGATGGGCGACCCGAAGCATCTCGGCCATCTGCTGAATGTGGTCCGCAATGTGGAGGGCGTCTACGACGTCTACCGCGTTACCTCCGCCGCCTGATATCGGAGTTACCGGTCAGCTCCCCTTGACGTGTCATTTGTCTTGACGCTGGCAACATTTGAGCAATCAATTCGCGGACCGGGTGGTATCTGTCCGAATGCCGGCGTCCTCGCGCGGCCGGAAGTTGGCGTCGCGGAGGGGATTTCGGGTCGCGGGTGGGTCGCCGTCCAGTTGCTCTCGTTTTCGGGCCATCGGAAAGTTGCCGGAGGGTTATCCATGGCACGCCGGAATGTGTCAGAGCGCTTTCGGCAGTTCATGCAAACTTTTCGGCCGTGCCCCAGCAATAGTCGGAATCTGTTACGGTCTATTGCGTTTCATGGCGTTGACGATAGCTGCGGCAACACGGATTGATTGCGGATCGCTATGACCAACTATTCGGCAGGTGCGACGGGGGTGCTGACAGCACTCGCCGTGACTGTGGCTACCGCGGGAATCGCCGTAGCCGAACCGCCGGAACCCGCGGGACCGTCCACGAACATCGCGCTCAGCGCTTGTCCGGCACTGTACGCCTTGGGAATTCAGGGCACCGGCGAATCGTCGCCGGATGCCGCGCCGTCCACCGATACCGGAATGCTGTCCACCGTCTTCCGGCCGATGCTGGCGAAGGCGGCGGAGGCGGGCCTGGTCGATCGCGCGTATGTGCCCTACGAATCCAGTTTCGGCGGCGCTACCGCGGGCGCGGCGGTGCCGTACTCCGAATCCGTCATGGGCGGACTGGTCCGGTTGCGATCGATGGCCAAGGACGTCGCCGATCGGTGTGCCGACACCAGATTCGCGGTCGTCGGATACTCGCAGGGCGCGCATGTCGCGTCGGTGTTCGCGCAGGAGGTCGGTCAGGGCAACGGGGTGCTGCCCGCCGACAAGGTCGCCGCGGTCGCCCTGTTCGGCGATCCGACCCGCAACGCCGGCGCACCGCTGTTCCCCGGTTCGCCGGGCAAGGCGACGCCCGATCCCGCGCCGGGCACCGCGGGGGAGCGGTTGTCGACGCTCACCGCGCTGCCGCTGACCCCGGCCACCGGCGGCGGCATCGGCCCGGATCGGGACCGGGCGGCCAATTTCGGCGCCCTGACCGGCCGGGTGGCGAGCTTCTGCGCGGCGGGCGATCTCGCGTGTGACGCACCGCAGGGCGCACCGATCCTGCAGGCCGTCACCAATATCGTCGGACAGTCCAAGCTCAGCGGTGGCGACCCGATCGCCTCGCTGGTCTCCATCGCCCAGGCCCTGGCCTACACCTCGATCAAGACCGCGACCAAGGTGGTCAACGAGGACGTGCAGGGCAATTCGCTGGCCACGCTGTCGCTCTCGCCCAAGAAGTCGATCTCCGAGCGGCTCGCCGACGCCGCGGACCCGCGGACCCCGCTCGAGCTGCCCGCGGCGCTGCGGGCGCTGCTGAAGGTCGGCACGATCGGGCTCAACGCCGTAGTCGCGGTGGTGAAGTCGGTGCTGAACCCGGCCGCCATCGGCGAGCTGGCGACCGCGGGATTGTCGAATCCGCCCGCCGCGCTCGCCTCGCTCGGCGCGAAACTGGCGGGCGCGCTGACTCAGCTCGTCCCGCCGACCACGGGGGTGCGGCTGGTGCGGCAGGCCTTCGACGCGGTGGTGCAGAACATCACCGACAACAGCGAATTACTCGATACCACCACCTGGGTGCGATATTGGGACACCGTGCAGCGTCATCACGCGTACAACACCGCGACGGTCGCCGCGAACGGCGAAACACCCACGACCTTCGTGGCCGAGTGGTTTGCCGCGCTCGCCCGCGATATCGCCGGTGCGTTCGGCGCGAACGGCAGTCCACGTGGCGGCGCGGATACGCCACACCCGGGATTCTTCGACGGCCGACCCGGCGCGTCGACTACGCCGAATTCGTCCGGTACGGGACAATTTCCGTTCGGGACAGGAGCCGATGGCGCCTCATCCGGCGGCGCGACGTCGATTCCGCCCACCGATCGACCCGGCACCGCCAACACCTACCCGTTCTCCACGAACTGATCGCCGAGAGGGTCCGACGATGCTGCCTTGTGCGTCTCGCTCAGCGGGAATGGGGGAATGTTGAACTCGTACAAAGATCTGTCGCGGTGGTACGGCGCGCTCGAGCCGGAAACCGCCCCGGTGCCGCGGGACGAGACGGACGCGGTCCAGCTCGACGACGACGGCCCGGCCCGCTACCCGCACTACATTCGCGACGAGCCGGTACCGGAGGCGCCCGCCGAACTCGCGGCCCAGCGCAGCGAATTCACCGGCGGCTGGTCGGATTGGGTGGGCCGCGCGCCCGGCCCGGACGACGACTACCCGCCGCGCGAGGCGGACCTGGTGCGGTTTCCGTGGCCCGACGAGGACTACGACGATCGCGCCGCGCCGCGGCGCCGTCCGGCGGGCGCGCTGCGCGTCGCCGCCCGCGCGGGCGGGTCAGGGCGGACCAGGGTGTTCGTGGTGCTGGTCATCGCGGTGCTGCTGCTCGGCGCCGCGGCCGCGGGCGTGCTGTTCCTGCTGAACTCCGGTAGCCATCGGGCCGCGCAGCGCACACCGACGCCGGCCGCCTCGGTGCAGTTCACCGCGGGCAGCGTGCAGGCGGGCGTGAGCACCGACAGCCTGCTCAGCCGTTCCCAGGCCGGGGTGTCCACCCACCGCCCGAACGGCGCGTGCCCCACCGAGCACGCGGCGACCATCGTGCGCGGCGCGGAAAAGGGCAGCACCGCAACAGGTCCCGACGCAATCATGGCCTTCCAGTACGCGTACTACGTCGAGCGGTCCGGTGAACGGGCCAGGCAGGCGGTCGCCGACGACGCGACCGTGTCGCCCGCCGCGACCATTCAGCGCGGCATCGATACGATCCCCGCCGGAACCACCCACTGCGTGCGGATCGTGACCATCGCGGACCACCGGTACTCGGTGGAGGTCACCGAGTACCGTCCCGGCGGCGTGCCCGCCACGTACAACAAACAGACGGTCACCACCGCGGTGATCGACGGCCGCACCCTGATCACGGGCATCGCGGCCGGGTAGAGGAGAGCAGGAAGCGATGGGAGAGGACTGGAGCCGCTGGCTCGACGAGGCGCCCGAAGCGGGTGACTCGCCGAGCAAGCCTGGGCGCTCCAAGGCTCCGGTGGTGCGATTGCGCCGCGGCAAAGGCGGGGATTCCGGCGCGGAACACCCGTTGCAACGCCCGATCCTGGTGGTCGGCGGCTGCGGCGGCGCGGGCACCACGACGACGGCGCTCGGCATCGCCGGTGAACTCGGCATGGCGGGCACCCCCACGGTCGCGGTGGACGCGACGCAGGCGGGCAGCGATCTGGCGCTGCGCGGTGCGGACGAGCACCTGCACCCGATCAGCCTGCAGTCCTGGCTATACGGTCGCGGCGACGACGAACCCGCGCCGCTGAAGGAATGCCTGTCGCGGGCGACCTCGGGCATCGGCCTGCTGTGGCGCGACTCCGCGCCGCTGCGCAGGCGTGCGACCTACCTCACGGTGGCGCGCGCGGTCTACGACTCGGGGCACACCGCGGTGTACGACGGTGGCAGCCCGATTGCCGGGCGACAGCTGCGTCCGCTGCTCGATGACGCCGATGTCGCTCTGGTGCTTGCCATTCCGGCGCGCGCGGACGCCGCGAACCGGCTTCGGGTCACCTTGGAATGGTTGGATGACCAGTTCGGTGACTCCGCGGAGGGGCAGGGCGGCGGCATCGTCGGCGACACCACCATCGTCATCTCGCATCAGCATCCGGGCACCGAGTCGCGCGTTGCCGAGCATTTGCGTGAGCACCTGTCCGGCTGGGTCCGCGACATCCGCGAGATTCCCTACGACCCGCACCTCGCCAGAGGCGAACTGGTCCGCCACGCCTCGCTGGCCATCGAGACGCGCCGGGCTTATGGGCGCTTGCTCGCCGGGGTGGCATCATGACCGCCGCCATGAGTTTTCGACGTCAGCACAGCGAATCCGCGCCCGTCGGTGTCGTCGCCCCGCCGGAGTCCCGCCGCGCCCCGATCTGGGACCGCCCGGTGCCGGGCGTCGGCCGTGCGCCACTGGTCTGGCTGCTCGGCGTGCACGGCGGCGCCGGGGCCAGCAGCCTCGCGCATGTGCTTGCGCCAGCGGCGGATTCGGCCCGGCGCTGGCCGGGCGTCTTCGATCGCGAGTCCCCGTTCGTCGTGCTGGTGGCCAGGGAGACCATCTCCGGGCTCACCCGCGCGCACGACCTGCTGCGCCAACATCATTCGGGTTTCGCGGGTTCCTGCGAGGTGCTCGGGCTGATCACCGTCGCGGCCCGGCCGGGCAGGCTGCCCGCCGAGATCCGCCGTTACCGCGACGTGGTCGGTTCGCTGGCCGGCCAGTTGTGGCAGGTCCCGTGGTATGAGGAGTGGACGCTGGTAGAACCGGAGGCGTTGCCGGTCTGGACGCCGGGTGACCCACTGCCACCTAAGAAGCGCAGGATCGACCCGCTGGAGGAGGTTCCGCTCGATGTCAGAGAGCTCGGCGCCGACATCGTCGCGGCGGCACGCACGGCACTGGAGGAGGCCGAATTCGACGATCCGGCGCACCGGGGCGGCAGAAAACCGCCCGATCAGTGACCTCACGCATGGAATCGGCGACGACCCAACTACTTTCGAGAAAGGTATCCGATGAGCACGATTCTCCTCGCCGTGCAGGAGACGTACGGCACCGTCCTCGCGCAGGTCGGTAACCCGACCCCGGAGGCGCCTCCCGGCTCGGAGAAGATCTTGCAGCTGGTGCGCTACCTGACCTGGTTCGTATTGCTCTCCGGAATCTGCGGAATCACCTACGCGGGCGGCAAATTCGCGTGGGAGAAGTGGACCGGTGGCGGGCTGGAGTCGCCGAAGATGGTGGCGGGAGCCATGATCGGTGGCGTCGTCGCGACCAGCGCGGGCACCATCATGAACGCCGTCATCGGAACCTGATGTCGGCGATGTCTACCGTGCGCGTGTCGGCAGTGGAGCTGCTGGCCTACAAGCAGATGCCCGCCGACGTTCTGCAACCGCTGATGCAGTTGCTGAACTGGCTGCTCTGGTTCGTCCTGCTGGTGTGCCTGGCGTGGATGATCGTCTCGGCGGGCAGGCTGTGGATCGCGTTTCGCAGCGATCTCGCGATGAACGACTCCTCGCACGGGGTGCTGATGAGCCTGCTCGGGGCGACGGTGGCGAGCACAGCGTCGGGGATCGCCTTGGCGTTCCTGCCGACGTGAACGAGCGCAGGGGGACCACGACGGCGGGGGCCTTCGGCGCCGCGCTGCTGCTCGCCACGGTGGGCTGCGGCGGCGGTGACGAGCAGGCGGGCCCCGATCTGGCCGCCGCACCCACCGGCGTGCGCTGGCAGCCGTTCCAGGGCGTGCCGTTGCCGCATACCGACCAGGGGCCCGAGTCGATCACCGACGGCGCCGCCATCGGGTTCGAGCATTCGCCGCGTGGCGCGGGCGTCGCCGCGATCACGCACATGGTGCGGCTCGCGGTGGCCGCCGACAGCCAATGGGCGAAAGTCGCCGCGCGCGAACTCGTTCCGGGCCCGGCCAAGGACGAGTGGGCGATCAATCGCGTGCAGCTCTCGATCACCGGCCCGGCCGCGCCCGAGTACGCGCCGAGAGTGCTCGGCTACCAGATCACCGGCTACACCGACGCGCGCAGCACCGTCGATGTGTACACCGAATACTCCGACAGCTCGAAGGCGGTGAACCACACCACCGTCGAATGGTTCGCCAAGGACTGGCGGTTACGCCTGCCCGATCCGGGCGCCACGGCCAGACCGATCGATCCGATCGACGTATTACCCACCGACACCGTGAAATTGGAGGCACCGCAGTCATGAACGAGAAGGAGTCGTACGCGCGCGATCGCGTCTCCTTCGGTGCCGTCGCGTCCGCCGCCGTGCTGGCGCTCATCGTGATCGTGGGAATCATCGTCTATATCAGCCGCGACGACGGCGGCGCGACGGCCACCGGGCCCGCGGCCGCCGAATCCGCCGGCGGCTCCGGCTTCGGCGAGCCCGAGGTCGACATTCTGGGCAGGCGCGTCGATGTGCCGAACAACGCGGCGGGACAGATCCTTCCGCAGGATCCGACCCGCCAGCGCAAGCCCGACGACAGCGACTGGCTGACCGCGGCGCCCGAGGGCACCACGGCACCGCACGGCTGGCAGCGGGTGTACGGCGCGTCGGTGCCGTTCTCCACCTCCGACGGGCCGACCCGAATCGAAGACAATCTGGCCGTCGGCTATTCGCACACTCCGCAGGGCGCGGTGCTGGCGGCGGCCCAGATCACCTACCGGCTCAACGCGAGACCGGCGTTTCGTGACCTGTACGTGCGGCAGGTGCGGGTGTCCGCGGCCCAGATCGCGGCCTACGACCGGGCGCTGGCGGCGGACAAGCTGCCCGAGCAGCAGCCGGAGAAGGTGACCAAGTACTTCGTCGCCTCCGACGCGTTCAAGGTCGACGACTACGCCGACGACCTGGCCATCGTCCGGCTCGCCACGCGCGGGCCGGTGGTGGACGGCAAACAACTGTGGGCGGCGGTCCGCCTGGTCATGGTCTGGGACGCCGGTGACTGGCGGCTCAAGCCCTCGACGTCCAACACCCCGCAGACCGAGTACGTGGAATCGCTCGGCGGGTGGACGAAATGGTGAGCACGGTGAGAAAGGCGCGGGAAACACTTGACGGCCGACCAGCGCAGCAGCGAGGGGTGCACACAATGGTGAGGCGAATACTCACGATTTTCGCGGTCATCTTCACGGTGATGATCGCGACGCCGACGGTCGCGTACGGACAGACCTACGGCTTCGACGAGACGTGCAACGAAATCCACGACACGCTCGACAATGTCGGTCTGCCCGGCATCTCGCTCGGCGACGCCGCCTCGGCCGCGTGCAAGGCGGGCAACGCCGCCTCGCATCCGGGGCAGGCCGCCACCGCCGTGAAGGACAAGGCGTGGGACTCCACCTTCGGCAAGGTGGTCGACTCGCTGATGAACGGTCTCGGTGAGGCCATCATCCTGGCGTTGACCTTCTGGATGAAGGTGCCCAACGAGGCGGCCAGCGACTCCGGCTCGCTGTTCACCAAGATCAACGATTACACCTATCAAGCCCAGATACTGCTGTTGATCGCCTCGGTGATCCTGTCCGGCGCCCGGCTCGCCGAGGCCAGACGCGGCGCCGCGATGAACGAGGCGGCCGAATCGTTCCGGATGTTCGCCCGGGTGGTGTTCAGCTCGTGGATGCTCGGCGCGGTGATCGTGGCGGGCACCCAGGCCTCGGATCGCTTCTCCGAGTGGATCATCAACGACTCGACCAACGGCAACGCCAAGGATCTGGCCGAGCTGATGGTGAAAACCAGTAAGTTGCAGGCGTTCTCGCCGGGTCTGGTGTTGATCATCGCGATCGTCGGCCTGCTCGGCGCGCTCGCCCAGATCGTGCTGGCCATCGTGCGTCAGGGCCTGCTGATCATCGCCGCCGGTGTGCTGCCGCTGGCGGCGGCCGCGTCCGGGATGAACGTCGGAAAACAGTCCTACCAGAAGCTGATCGGCTGGATCATCGCCTTCATGCTGTGGAAACCGGTGGCCGCGATCGTCTACATGATCGCCTTCACCACCGCGGGCCATGTGGATTCGCTGACCGGCACCAACGGTCTGCCGGATGGTGAACAGGCACAGCGCATGCTGGTCGCCATCGTGCTGCTGTGCAGCGTCGCCTTCGTGCTGCCCGCGCTGATGCGACTGGTCACGCCCGCGGTCGCGATCGTCGGTAGCGGTGGTTCCGGTCTCACCGCGACCGGCGGCACCCTGCTGGCCGTCGCGGGCCTGGGAGCCATGGGCACCAAGGCCGTTGGCGTCAAGGGCGCCGCGGCGCCGGGCAACGCGGGCTACGTCAGCGGCAGCGGCGCAGGCCCCCGCCCGCCCGGCGGCTCGGGTGGTCGCGGCGGCGGCGCGCCACGCCCGACTCCGCCACGCGGCGGCGGTCCCGCCGGCGGCGGCGCACCGCGCGCCTCCGGGCCGCAGGGCTCGGCGGGAGTACCGTCCGGTGCGGCGCGGGCGGCGGGCCGCATCGGCGCGGCACGCGCCGCCACCAGCAGCCTGAACCGCGCCGATCAGGCGATGGGCGACATGACCGGTGACCGTTGGGCGAACCGCTCGCCCGACCTCGGGAGGAGCACCATTCCGCGATGACGATGACGACGAACGACACCTACGAGCGTCGCTCCTACGGGCTGTGGCAGAAGCCCCGCAGCGCAGGCCTTTTCGGCCTGCGCTGGGAGGAGACCGTGCTCGGCTTCGCGGTGGTCATCACGGCGTTGATCACCGCGATGGTCGGCGGTTTCAAATGGGGTCTGATCGTCGGTGGCACCGGCGTCGTGATCATGCTTCCACTGGTGTGGCGGACGGGGGGCCGCTCGGGCTACGAGACGGGATTGATGATGTTCAACTGGATGCGCTCGCGTAAGCGCGGCGAGCACGTGTATCGCGGCGGCCGGTTCTCCCGCATCCCCGGCGGGGTCACCCGGCTACCGGGCCTGCTCGCGCCGTCGAAACTCTACGAGGGTATCGACGCGGGCGGCTACAGCTTCGGCATGATCCACCTGCCGCAGTTCGCGCAGTACACGGTGGTGCTGCGGGCCTGGCCGCAGGGTCACGAGGCGGTCGACCAGCCGGTGATCGACCGGTGGGTCTCGGCCTGGGGCACCTTCCTCGCCTCGGTCGGCCAGACCAGCGACATCGTCGCCGTCGTGCCCGTCATCGACACCGTGCCGGAGACCGGAAACCGTTTGCTCACCGAGGTTTCCACGATCACCAGGCCCGAGGCGCCCGAGCTGGCCCAGCAGGTGATGTACGAGCTGGCCACCGAGCTGCCGCAGGAGCGGGTGCAACTGCTGCCGCGCGTGGCGATCACCTTCAAGGCGACCACCGCCGAACGCCGCAAGAACCCCGCCGAGGAGGCCGTGGAGATCGGCCGCAGGCTGCCCGGCATCTGCGCGGCGCTCGCGGAGGCCGGCGTGCGGGCCCAGCCGATGTCGGCCGACGAGGTGATCTCGTTCATCCGGCGCAGCTACGACCCGGCCTCGCAGGCCGACCTCGAGGTCGCCGCCAGCGAGCCGCACGGCCACGGCCTGGACTGGGCCGACGCGGGCCCGGTATCGCACGACGAGAAGTGGGATCATCTGGTGCACGACGGCGGCCGCTCGGTGACCTGGGAGATGGACGCCGCCCCGGAGGGCGCGGTGGACGAGCGGGTGCTGCAGCGGCTGCTCGCCCCGAATCCCGAAGTGCCGCGCAAACGTATCGCGATTGTCTATCGCCCGCACTCGGCCGCCGACGCCGCCGAGATCGTCGACGACGACTTCAAGAACGCGCTGGTGGCCCAGCAGAGCGAGCGCGGTGTCGTGTCCGCGGCGGCGACCCTGCGGGTGGGCGCCACCCAGCAGGCCCGCGAGGAACAGGCCAGGGGTCACGGTGTGACCCGCTTCGGGGCGCTGGTGACCATCACCGAGCCCCTGCGCGGCGACCTGCCGCGGATCGAAGCCATCACACGCGACCTGTCGACGCAGGCGCGCTTGAAGATTCGGCGGTGTTACCGCTACCAGGCGGCGGCCTTCGCGGCTTCGCTCGGTTGCGGGGTGATCCTGCCGGAACACGCGACTATTCCGAAGGCACTGGCGGGGTGAGTTATTCATGGCACGCGACTACGAGCCGCCCGTACGGGAACGGGACGAGCCCGCACCGCGGCGCGGCAGGCGCAGCGAGGACACCGAATACGAGCAGTGGGGCGAACGCCCGGCGGGCCGGCGCGGTGACGCGGGTGTGCGCGAGCGCTCCGGGCTCGAGGAGATGCCGCAGCGGGCACGGCGATTCGGCCGGGGCGCGGCGCGCGTGAGCGACGACCGGACCGGACTCGGCGAGATGTCCGAGCGGGAGCGCGCGCGGGAGGCGGCCGAGCGAAGGGCGCGGGCCGAGGGCCGCCCCGAGCGGTCCAGGGCCGAGAACGGCAGGGGCGAGCGCAGTTCGGATCGGGTGCGCGGCGACGCGGCCAGGGCGGCGCGCGCCCGCGACGGTGCGCCCCGCGGTGAGCGCGCGGTCCGGTCCGAACAACAACGCGGCGAGCGTCAGCCCCAGCCGCGTGGGCCGCGCGTGCCGCGCACCGCGCGCCCGGAGCGCACGGTGCAGGACCGCAACGGTTCGCGGGCCGCGCGCAACGCGCAGCGCGCCGACAAGGCCGACTACACCGCCGACCGGGCCATGGGCATGCCGACGATGGACAAGGCCGCGCTGCGGGCCAAGGCAAAGGCGGACCGGCGCAAGAACGCGGGCCCGCCGCTGCTCGACGAGGCGACCAGGGCCCGGCTCGAGATGATCGTGCGCGAGCAGACCGGCCTGCGGGCGGCCTTCGCGCAGTTCCGGATTCGCACCGACGACATTCGCAGACGCAACTACGCCGCCCGCGCGGAGCAGGTGTTCGAGGACGGATTCGACCGCAGCACCGCCCAACTCACCGACCGCGGCTATGCGGGCGAGGGCGGCGGCCGGATGAACGTGGTCGGCCGCCCCGTCGAATACCGGGCCACCACAGCGCAGGTCGCGGGTCTGTGGCCGTGGTCGGTGGGCGCGGGCGCGCCGCTGATCGGTACGCCGCTCGGTTCGCATCTGCACACCGGCGCGCCGGTCTGCTTCGACCCGATGAACTGGTTCATGCGCGGCAGCTTCATCACCGCGCCGAGCCTTTTCGTGCTGGGGCTCAACGGCTTCGGTAAGTCCTCGCTGGTGCGCCGGATCGTGCTCGGCGGCATCGCGCAGGGCATCACGCCGCTGATCCTGGCCGACGTCAAGCCGGACTACCGCAAGATGGTGGAGCTGGTCGGCGGTCAGGTGATCGACCTCGGCTACGGCCACGGCAAGCTGAACCCGCTCGCGGCGGGCGTGCTCGGTGCCGTGGTGCCGCGCCTGGACGACCATCCGGCACTGCAGCTTCAGGTGCTGCAGGACATGCGGGCCCGCCAGGTCACACTCATCGCGGGCCTGGTCGAACTGGTCCGCGGCGCCCGGGTGCGCGACTACGAGGAAACGCTGATCGCCACCGCGCTGCGCATCCTCTACCAGCCGGGCAGCGGCTACACCCCGGACCAGCCGCCGATCATGGAGAACCTGCTCGAGGTGATCGTCGCCGGCGGTGAGGAGCTGATGCTCGACGCGGGCGCCGACGACGCCGAGGAATACCAGAACGCGATCAAGAACCTGCGCCGCTCGCTGCGTGCGCTCACCCAGGGCCCCTTCGGCGCGGTCTTCAACGGGCAGACCTCGGTGCCGATCGACACCAGCGCCGTCGCGGTCTGCATCGACGTCTCGCACATCCCGACCGGCGACAAGAAGCTCAAAGCGGCTGTGATGCTTGCCTGTTGGGCCGACGGGTTCGCCTCGGTGGAAGCGGCGCACGTGCTCGCCGACGCCGACCTCGGGCCGCAGCGCTACTTCCAGGTGGTGATGGACGAGCTGTGGCAGGTGCTGGGCCTCGGCGACTTCATGGTCGACCGCGTCGACGAGCTGACCCGATTGCAGCGCGGCATCGCCACCTCGCTGATCATGATCAGCCACACCATCAAGGACCTGCAGGCGCTCGGGTCGGAATCGGCCATCGCCAAGGCGCTCGGCTTCCTGGAACGCGCGCGCGCCAAGATCTTCGGCGCGCTGCCCGCCGAAGAGCTCAAGCGACTGGACAGCATCGTGCCGTTCACCTCCGCCGAGGAGCAGATGGTGACCGGCTGGTCGGCGCCGCAGGCGTTGACCGGCGAGGCGCTCAAGCCGGGGCAGCAGCGCCCCTCGCCGCCCGGTACCGGCAAGTTCCTGCTGAAGATCGGTGAGGATCGCAGGCCGGGCATCCCGTTTCACATGGAGTTCACGCTCTCGGAGAAGGAGAGCGGAATCCACGACACCAACCAGCGTTTCAGCGAATTCACCGAATCGACTGCCCGAGGCACGGATTCGCAGGGCGGGAGTGCCGCATGAGAGATGCCAGACGCGACTTACCGATCGTTCGCCGCCGCGGGAGGTGTGCCAGATGATGCCGCACCGCTCCTACCGCCGGGTCTCGCCGGAGGTGCGCCAGGCCGCTGTCCAGCAGGTCGTCGCGCTCACCGGCAAGCTGCGCAGCGAGTCCGAAGCCTGCCGTGTGGTCGCCGAACAGATCGGCGTGCACACCAATTCGGTGCGCAACTGGGTGCGCGCGGCCGAGGGGCCGAGCCTGGAGCGCCTGGACGCGTCCGCGCTGCGCCGGAAAGTGGCGCTGCTGCAACAACAATTGGCGGCGGCGGCCGAGATGAACCGCACGCTCGCCGACACCCTCAACGAATCCCGGCGCGGCCAGTGAGCCCGGTGCCCGCCGATGCGACCGAAGCTGCCTTTCCCCCCGCATGTCGGGCGCAAGGGCACCTCCGGTCATATCGGCGTGCGCGGGTGGCGGGTGTCGCCGGGGCGGGCAGGGCGAGGCCACGGTGAGCGGACGGGGGCTGCTGTGGGGCGCGCTCGGCGCGGTGCTCGGCCTGATGGTGGTCGTGCTCGTCATCGTGATGCCCGCCGTCGACGATCCGTGCGAGGGCGCGTCGGTGCTCGGTTCACCCGCGGCGCTGCCGCCGCTGGGTGGCTTCCCGCCCGGTGATCCCAGGGCGAGCGCCACCGCGTCGGCGACACCGGCGGACCCGGCCGCGGCTGCGGGCACGTCGGCGAACCCGACGGTCACGGCGACGCCGTCGCTGGCCGCGGGCGCAGGCCCGATCCGGCGCACGCTGCCCTTGGCCACCGGCACCTTCACGGTCTCGGACACCTTCGGCGCGCGCGGTGGCGCGCACAAGGGCATCGACCTCGCCGCCTCCGACGGCACCACCATCTACTCGGTCGCCGACGGCCGGGTGGTGGCCGCCGGACCCGCGTCGGGTTTCGGCAACTGGGTGGTCATCGACTCGGTGGACACCAACGGCCGCGCGTATTCGGCGGTGTACGGCCACATGTGGGATTCCGGGGTGCACGTGCGGGTGGGCGACACCGTGACCGCGGGCCAGCCGATCGCGCAGGTCGGCTCCGCGGGCGAGTCCAGCGGTCCGCACCTGCATTTCGAGATCGTCCCCGGCGGGCGGTTCACCGGCGGTCGCCAGATCGATCCGCTGCCCTGGCTGGACGGCGCGCCGACTCCGGATGTCGGTGGGGCGCTGGCCTATTCCAGCGATCCGCGCTGCAACCGCGGGTTCGGCACCGCGGGCGGCGCGCTCGCGGCGGGCAAGGTGCCCCCGGAGCTCGAGATCTGGTATCGCCGTGCGGGTTCGATCTGCCCGCAGATCACGCCGTCGCTGCTCGCCGCGCAGGGCAGGCAGGAGTCCGGTTTCCGGCGCGGCGCCACCTCGCCGGCGGGCGCGCAGGGCCTGGCCCAGTTCCTGCCGAGCACCGCGGCGAGTGTGAATCCCGATGACGGGCAACCATATGTGATCGATGCCGACGGCAACGGCACGGCCAGCGTGTGGGACGACGGTGACGCGATCATCGGCCAGGGCAGATATATGTGCGCCATCGCGCACAAGATCACCCAGTGGCAGGCGCAGGGGCGGGTGCACGGCGATGTCACCGCGCTGACCCTGGCCGCGTACAACGCGGGCGAGGGCGCGGTGCTCGCGTCCGGTGGCATGCCGAATCAGGTTGCCGCGCACTACTCCGAGACCCAGCCGTACGTGGCGAACATCCTCGCGATGGAGGCGCAGTACCGCGCGCCCGGCGCGCTCGGCCGGTTCGATCCGAGCGAGGGCGGCGGCGGCAGTCAGATCGTCGAGGCGGCGCACGATTGGCTCGGCACCCCGTACGTCTGGGGTGGCGGCGGACCGCAGGGCCCCAGCGGCGGCGGGCTCGACGGTCCCGGCCTGACCGCGGCCGCGGTGTTCGCGGCCTCGTCCGGCGCGGTCGTCTTGCCGCGCACCGCCGAACAGCAGTGGGAGGCAGGAGCGGAGGTGTCGATGAACAAGATCCAACAGGGCGATCTGGTCTTCAGCGCGTTCGGTCCGCGCGGCCCCGCACAAGTCGGCATCTACTCGGGCAACGGCCGGATGATCCAGGCCGTGCCCGGCGCGGGTGGCGGCGTGACGGAGGTGCCGGTGCCGGGCGACAGCAGGGCGAGGAGGGTCCTGTGAAACACGCAGGTGATGGACTGACCGAGTGTCGGTCGTTGCGGTTAGCCTGGAGAGATACAGCGGTGCGCACGGCAGGTCTGCCCGATCGCGAACGGCACGGGCGGCGCCGCGCGGTACGTACGAGCGCTGTGCAGACGATAAGGGCCCGCGCGAAACTGGTGGTGATGCTGGTGATGAGCGTCGCGATGCTGAGTGCGGCCTGCGGCACGGGGAACCGGGAGGACGCGGGATCCGGCGGGGCGCACCCGGCCACGTCCACGACCAGGATGCTGGAGGGGGTGCCCGCGCCCGATCCGGTCACGCCCGACGGTGTCGCGGTGACCGCGCTGCGCGAGATCTACACCTGGCAGCCCGCGACGGAGGCGCAGGGCGCTTCGCTGGCCCGCGCGCGGAAGTGGCTGGGGCCCAGCCTGATCCGGGTGCTCGACAGCACACCGACCGGGCTGGAGACGCCCAAGACGACGTTGCAGTGGTCGGACTGGGCTACCGCGAAGGCACGCGTCGAGGCGTTCACCTTCGCCTCGGGGGAGCGCCCGCCGAACGACGGTGATCCGAACGTCCAGCAGTTCAAGATCGGTATCGAGCAGACGGTGGTCTACCCGAACGGGCGCAAGGAGCAGCTGCCGCCCGCGACGGTCATCGCGACCGTCGTGCAGACCCCGGACGGCTGGCGGCTCGACGCGTTCCGCTGAGCACCAAGATCTCTCGCAGAGAGCACGCCCACAGACCAACAGCCCCGCAGAGGACAACAGGAGGCAGACATGGCGAAGAAGCCGGTGCAGGATCCGGCCGCGGTCGGGCCGGATACCACGATGATCGCGCTGTACGCCGGGTTCGCGGTTCTCGGCACGCTGTGGGTGGCGCTGCATCTCGGCAACGCGATGATGGCGACGCCGCAGTCGCTCCCGATCAACCCGATCGCGATCGTCGCCGATCTGATCCGCGGCAAGCTGGTCTGGCCGCGCGCGTCCAGCGTGATCGTGGTGTTGGTCGCGGCGGCGGCGCTGGCCTATGTGCTGATCAAGAAGCGGATCGCGAAGCGCAAGACGATCGGCAGGCTGCCCGTCGACGACAAGGCCGACCACATGGGGCAGGGCAGTGCCATAGCGCATCTTACCGAGGCGGGCGTGCGGGAGAAGGCCAAGCAGCTCGAGGTGCGGCTGGGCTCGCAGGACATCCCCGGCGTGCCGATCGGCATCGGCATCGCCGACAACCAGATGCTGTACGGCTCCTACGAGGATCTGCACCTCGACATCTGGGGTCCGCGCCAGGGCAAGTCGACCTCCCGGGTGATCCCGGCCATCCTCACCGCGATCGGCCCGGTGCTGGCCACCTCGAACAAGCGCGACGTGGTGGACGCGACCCGGGATGTGCGCGAGGCCAAGGGAAGTCCCACCTTCGTGTTCGACCCGCAGGGTGTCGCCGGTGAGGAGCCCAGCTGGTTCTGGGATCCGCTGTCCTGGGTCGACGCGCGCCGCGAGGGCTGCGAGATGCGGGCGGCCCGGCTGGCCGGGCACTTCGCCGACGGCGACGACGGCTCCGACGCCAAGACCGACGCCTTCTTCGACCCCGAGGCCGAAGATCTGCTCGCCGGTCTGTTCCTGGCCGCCGCGGTCGGCGACCGCAACGGCAGCAGGCCGATCGTGCAGGTCTGGGAATGGGTGACCAACCCGCAGGACACCGAGCCGATCGAGCTGCTGCGCGCGGCCAGGCACCACTACACCGCCTCCGGTCTGTCCTCGCAGTACAACGCCGACGCCCGTACGCGCAGTGGCATTTTCGGCACCGCGAAGAAGATGATCCGCTGCCTGAAACTGTCGAACGTGCATCCCTGGATCACCCGCGGCGGCGACCGGATCCAGTTCGACGAGCTCGCGTTCATCCGCGACAACGGGACGCTGTACAGCCTCTCGCTCGAGGGGCGCGGCTCGGCCGCCCCGCTGGTCAGCGCGCTCACCGAGGCCGTGATCGACGTCGCGATGCGGACCGCGTCGCAGTCGCGCGGTGGACGGTTGCCGATCCCGCTGCTCGCGGTGCTGGACGAGGCGGCCAACGTGGTGCGCTGGAAGGATCTGCCCAAGCAGTACAGCCACTTCGGTTCGCGCGGCATCGTGGTGATGACGGTGCTGCAATCGTGGGCGCAGGGCGTGCGCTGCTGGGGCGAGCCCGGCATGAACGCGCTGTGGGCCGCCGCGAACATCAAGGTGCTCGGTAGCGGGGTGGACGACACCGCCTTCCTGCGCGAGCGCTCCGAGGCGATCGGCGATTACGAGGTGATCTCCTCGTCGGTCTCGGAATCCAAAGGCGGCAAGAGCTATTCGCGCTCGCTCGGCTCATCGAAGACCTTCAGCGTGCAGGGTCTTGCGCAGTTGCCCCGCGGTCGCGTGATCGTCTTCCCGTCCGGCGCGCCGCCGGTACTGGTTCGCACCGTTCCGTGGTGGGAGGGCGAGTACGCTGCCGAGGTGAAGGAGTCCATCTCGCACCATGATCCGCAGCGCAAGACGGAGATCGGTGACCTGATGCCGGGCAAGCCGTCACTCAGCAAGAGCACGACGCCGCCGGAATACGGAAAGGTCGAGGAGGTCAGGCCACTGTGAGGCAGCGCAGCGAGCGAGCCTTGGGCACAGCATTATCGGGCACGGCGGAGCCGAGCGTCAGCGAGGTGCGGCCGTGACCGAACAGCAGCAGCAACCCATGATCTACGCGAGCGTCGTCGAGTTCGTGGAGAACTACCTGAGCCTGGTGTACCGGCGGCAGGTGACCGATCTCAGCGACACCGTGTGGTGTCCGGAGTGGTGGCAGCACGCCGAGGCGGTCGCCCGCCTGGACGCGATGTGGCGGGCCTGGGAGCACTTCCGGCTAGACGGCGCAACGGGTTTGAGCGTCTGGTTCCTCGACCACGCGGACCCGCACATGGCCAAGCTGTTCGATCCCAAGGGCCCGTTCAAGTACTGCAGTGTGCGCAACGGGCACAAGGACATGCTGAGTCCGTTGCCGTTGAAGTCGCCGCAGCACGGGATGTTCGGCGATCCCACCATCGGCGACTTCCGGATGTAGCGGAGGAGTTCGTCCGCCAAAAGCAAACGCCCGCTTGATAAGCGGGCGTTTGCTTTTGGCTTCGGGTCAGCGGGTGCGTTCCAGGCCGCGGGATTCCTGTTCCCTGGCCCTGGTGACCGCGGGCGCCTCCTCGGGGCGGGTGCGTACCGCCTCGATCGGCGGCTGCGCCTGCCCCACCTCGATCAGCATGCGAACGGCGGCCAGCTCCGGCGCGACACCCATCTTGGCCAGGTGCGCGGCGATCGCCATGCGGCGTTCGGGGGAGTCGTATTGCAGCACCGGCTTCGCGTGTGCCGCGGCGGTGGCGGCCATCCGGGTGGCCTCGGCCTGCGCGGAGAAGCGGTCCTTCTCCAGGGACACACCGCGTTCCGGGATCGGGCGCTCGATCATCCGAGCGAGCTCGGTGTTGCGCGGATCCTTCGACTTGGCGTCCCTGGCCTCGCGCACCTGCATCTCGCGGGCCTCTTTCATGCGGGCCTCGGTGATCTTGACGCGCGCTTCGGCTTCTTTTTGACCACGCTCGCGGGTCCGCAGCGCGACCAGGGTCGCAAGCTGCAACATTGTCCTCATCATGGCCGCTGTCTCGCGGCCGATGTCGTCCAGTTCCTCGGACATGGCTGCTCCCCGATGCTGCAGTGATCACTATGGATGTTGTGGTGCTTCGTCTCGGACACCGCCACGCGAACTGTAGTCCGTCGGACGACGCCCCGGCTGCAAACTTCGACACCGGGAGGGCTCGTGTCGTGGCATTCCCTGGGAATGGGGATTACCCAATTCTGGGACTACTACGCTACGGGAACTCCGTGTTTCGAGATTACCCGAGAAAGCCGCGACGCAACCGTACGGCTGTGCCGCTTATCAGCATATATCGCACATTTCCGGCAGGCTCGGGAACGCGCCGGACGTTCTTCGGTGTAAGCCCACCCTTACCGGATGTTTAGGTACACCTAAGTAGAGGTGGACGTGTTTCGGGCCCGGAACCAAGATCGGTCCGGGCCCGAAGCGTGTGGTGAAGATCTCAGTCGATGCGCACCGACTGGATGGTGACCGGTTGGGTCGGCTTGCCATCGCCGGGGCCGTTGGAGTCGTCCTGGCCCGCCTTGGCGATCTTGTCCAACGTGGCCATCGAGTTCTCGTCCACGGTGCCGAAGATCGTGTAGTTCGGCGGCAACTGGGAGTCGCCGTAGACGATGAAGAACTGACTGCCGTTGGTGCCGGGGCCCGCGTTGGCCATGGCCAGCGTTCCCCGCTTGTACGCGATCGGCTGCTGCGCGGCCATCGGGTTGTTCGGGTCGAGCTGATCGGTGGGGTACTCGTTGTCGAACTCGTAGCCGGGGCCGCCCATGCCGGTGCCGGTCGGGTCGCCGCACTGCAGCACCTTGAGGCCCTCGCCGGTGGTCATCCGGTGGCAGTTGGTGTCGTCGAAGAAGTTCTGCGACGCGAGGCTGACGAAACTGTTCACCGTGCAAGGCGATTCGGCGTTGTCCAGGGTCAAGCCGATCGGACCCTGGTTGGTCTCCATGCTGACGCTGACCCGCGCGTCGTTGCCCGTGGTCGGGATGCCCTCGCTCTTGGCGGGCTTGGTCGCGGGCTTGTCGGCGGGCTTCTGGCCGTCCTTGTAGACGCAGTTCACCAGCGCGGGCTTGGCGACCGGTGCGGGCGGTGCCGCGGCGGCCGGCTCGCTGGACTGGGTCGCGTCCTTGGCTTCGGAGCTGTTGTCGTCGCTCTTGGTCAGGAAGTACACCCCGGTGACCGCCGCGACCACCACGATGACACCGAGCACCGACCCGGCGATCGTGAGTTGCTTACGCCTGCGTGCGCGCTCGGCCCGGTTGGCGAGCTGGCGCTCCAACTTGCGTTTCGCCGCCGCTCGCCGCTGTTCGTTGCTCGGCACTACCACGTTCCTCCCGTGTCCGGTTGTTACGGCCCTAGAGTCTGCCATTTATTCCTGAGACTGCTCGACACTTCCTGAGAGCGGTGCGCCTCACCGCCGCGACCGGCCGAAACCCGTGCTCGATGGGGGGTGTCTGGGGAATCGGGCGCAACGGGCGCGCCGCGCTGCCGGTAACCGGTTGGACGCGAGGGGGCGTGGTGGTGGAAACTGGACCATCGTGACCAAGACCAGCAGCTTCTCCGCCCCGAAGGGGGTTCCGGACTATGTCCCGCCCGGCTCGGCCGAGTTCGTCGCGGTCCGCGACGGCCTGATCCGCGCCGCCCGACTGGCCGGGTACGGACATATCGAGCTGCCGGTCTTCGAGGACACCGGGCTGTTCGCCCGCGGTGTCGGCGAGTCGACCGATGTGGTCAGCAAGGAGATGTACACCTTCCCCGACCGCGGCGACCGCAGCGTCACGTTGCGGCCGGAGGGCACCGCCGGGGTGATGCGCGCGGTCATCGAGCACGGACTCGACCGCGGCCAGCTGCCGGTGAAGCTGGTGTACAACGGGCCGTTCTTCCGGTACGAGCGGCCCCAGGCCGGCCGGTACCGGCAGCTGCAGCAGGTCGGCATCGAGGCGATCGGCGTCGATGATCCCGCGCTGGACGCCGAGGTGATCTCGATCGCCGACGCCGGCTTCCGCGGCCTCGGCCTCGACGGCTTCCGGCTCGAGCTCACCTCGCTCGGTGACGAGACCTGCCGTCCGCAATACCGGGAACTGTTGCAGGAGTTCCTGTTCGGGCTGCCGCTTGACGAGGAGACCAAGCGCCGGGCGCAACTCAACCCGTTGCGGGTGCTCGACGACAAGCGACCCGAGGTGCGCGCGCTGACCGCCGACGCGCCGCTGATGATCGACCACCTGTCCGAATCGGCCAAGACGCATTTCGAACAGGTCCTCGGCCATCTGGACGCCCTGGGCGTGCCGTACGTGGTGAACCCGAGGATGGTGCGCGGGCTCGACTACTACACCAAGACCACCTTCGAGTTCGTGCACGACGGGCTGGGCGCGCAATCGGGCATCGGCGGCGGCGGGCGCTACGACGGGCTGATGGCACAGCTCGGCGGACAACCGTTGTCCGGCATCGGCTTCGGGCTCGGCGTCGACCGCACGATGCTCGCGCTGCAGGCCGAGGGCAAGACCGCGGGCGACCCGGCGCGCTGCCAGGTGTTCGGGGTGCCGCTCGGGGACGCCGCGCAGCAGCGGCTCGTCGTGCTCGCCGCGCGGCTGCGGGCGGTGGGGATCAGCGTCGACCTCGCCTACGGCGGGCGCGGGGTCAAGGGCGCGATGAAGGCCGCCGACCGCTCCGGTGCGCGATTCACCCTCGTGCTCGGCGATCGCGACCTGGCCGAGGCCACCATCGGGCTGAAGGACATGAGCACCGGTGAGCAGCGGCAGATTCCGCTCGACGAGGCGGTCGCCACGCTGCGCGCGGCACTCGCTCCGTAGGGCGGCGTTCGCCACGTGCGCGCCGGGCGCGACCGGTGTCGCGCCGGGCGGGCATCGGTGTCGCGCCGGGTGGGCATCGGTGTCGCGCCCGGCGGGCATCGGCATCGGTGTCGGTGCCGGTTCCGCGGATTCGCACCGGTTCCGGGTCGCGTTGATCCGCGGCGGTGCGTTCGATCGAGAGGGGGGCCGGTCGAACGGGCGACGCCGTGGTGGCCGCTGGAGTAACGTGACAGCGCGCGTGACGTGGTGCCGGTGTCACGGAGAGGGTTGGGCGAGTGCAGGCGAATTCTGGTGAGCAGCAGACGGATCCGCCGGTCGGGTTGGATCTCGTCGCACCCGAGATGTACGCGCCGATGCTGCGCAGGCTGGCTCTTGCCGCCGCGGGCATCGGCATCGGGACCACGCTGCTGGCGGCGACCGTGCTCACCTGGCCCGTCGCGGTGCTCATCGGGGTGGTCGTCGGCGCGCCGACCGTCGGGTACGCGGTAGCGCTGCGACGGCGGCGAATGTGGTTGTCGGGCACCACGATTCATGCCCGCCGTGCATTCGGTGAACGGCGGGTCGAGGTGTCCGCGGCGACCGGGGTCGAGGTGCTGGTCTTTCCGGCGCGGCTGAGCCGGATCGTGCTGCGCGTGACCGCGGGGGAGTTCTCCCAGATCATCCCGCTCGCCATGTACACCGACGCGGGCAGCGGCCGTGAGATGCACCTGCTCGGCCTGCGCCGCCTTGCCGACGCCCTCGCCACCAGCCAGCTCGCCGCCGCGGTCTCGGTGTCCAGCATGCTTGTCCAGCAACTGCGTGCCGAAGCGCGCGACGCCCACCTCGCCGAGCGCCCGCTCTACCGCGCCGTCCAGCTGGCGCGCGGCAAGGATTACGTCTCCCCGATCGTCCTCACCGACCGCGAGGTGGCCGCCCTGCTCTGAGCCGATCGCCCGATGCGGTGGCGCGGCAGCGCAATTGGCCGCGCCGGTGACGGTGCGCTGTCGCGTGGGCACGCGGGGCGTTGCCACAGCCGTCGTCGTTCGATATCGCACGCATGGTGCGGGCCTGCCTGATCGCGGTGCGACGAGCGTGCGCCGGTGACTGTCGCGTTGCTCACCGTGTGGTTTCGGGGCCGGTGAGGGTCGATAGGGTTGGAGCGAGAATCGGCCTACGGCAAGGAGTTGATCGGTGAACACCGCGGTTCGGAATGCGCCTGTGACTGTTGCGGTGACCGGCGGGGCGGGGCAGATCGCGTACGGGTTGCTGTTCCGGATCGCCTCCGGTGCGATGCTCGGCGCCGATACGCCGGTGCGCCTGCGGTTGCTGGAGATTCCCGCGGCGGTGGCCTCGCTCGAGGGCGTCGCGATGGAGTTGGAGGACGGGGCGTTTCCGCTGCTCGAGTCCATCGACATCAGCGACGACCCGTGGGTGGGGTTCGCGGGGGCGAACGTCGCGGTGTTGGTGGGCGCGCGCCCGCGCACCGCGGGCATGGAACGCTCGGATCTGCTCGCCGCGAACGGCACGATCTTCACCGAGCAGGGTGCGGCCATCAACGCCAGCGCCGCCGACGACGTGAAGGTGCTCGTGGTCGGTAATCCGGCCAACACCAACGCCTTCATCGCGATGAGCAACGCCCCCGACGTGCCCGCCGAGCGGTTCACCGCGATGACCCGCCTCGACCACAACCGCGCGATCGCGCAGCTGGCCAAGAAGACCGGCGCGCCCGCGGCCGAGATCGAGCGCATTGCCATCTGGGGCAACCACTCCGCGACCCAGTACCCGGATATCGCGCACGCGACCATCGGCGGCAAGCCCGCGCTCGACCGCATCGCCGACCGCGCCTGGCTCACCGACGATTTCATCCCCACCGTGCAGCAGCGCGGCACCGCGATCATCCAGGCTCGCGGCGCGTCGTCGGCCGCCAGCGCGGCCAGCGCCGCCCTCGACCACATCCACGACTGGGTGCGCGGCACCGCCGCGGGTGACTGGGTCTCGATGGCCGTCCCGTCCGACGGCTCCTACGGCGTGCCCGAGGGGTTGATCAGCTCGTTCCCGGTCACCTGCGCCGACGGCGAGTACACGATCGTGCCCGGCCTGGACATCGACGACTTCGCCCGCTCCCGCATCGACGCCACCGTCGCCGAACTCACCCAGGAACGCGACGCGGTCATCGACCTCGGCTTCGCCAAGCGGGCCTGACCTACGCCGCGATCGCCGCCTAACCGACCGTCCAGGTTTCGGGGCCGGTCAGCAGAGACTGGAGTGAGTTCCGGTCGACTGGTTTGCGTTCGCGGGCGGAGGTGGTCTGGGCGCGGACGCCGTCGTCGTAGGTGGGGCGGCTCACGCTGCGGAAGACGCCGGTGACGACGTGGTCCAGAGACTGGTCGGACAGCCGGGACAGGGCGTAGGCGTATTCCGGGTTGTCGCTGTAGGCGTCGTGCACCACGATGTCGGCTTCGGCAACCGCGTCCGCGCGGGTGATCCGCAGGCCGAAACCGCTTTGCACCACGGCGAATTCATTGTCGGCGCCGAACCGGATGGGTTGTCCGTGGTGCAGCGGGATCAGATGGTCCGCGGCATTGTCGCGGCGCAGCGCGTCGAACGAGCCGTCGTTGAAGATCGGGCAGTCCTGCAGGATCTCGACGAACGAGGTGCCCCGATGCTCGGCGGCGGCCCGCAGCACCTCGGTCAGCCCGGCCCGATCGGAGTCGAGGGCGCGGGCGGCGAAGGTGGCCTCGGCGCCGAGCGCGACCGACAGCGTGTTGAACGGATGGTCCACCGAGCCCATCGGGGTGGACTTGGTGATCTTTCCCTCCTCCGAGGTCGGCGAGTACTGGCCCTTGGTGAGCCCGTAGATCCGGTTGTTGAACAGCAGGATCGTCATGTTCACGTTGCGGCGCAACGCGTGGATGAGATGGTTGCCGCCGATCGAGAGCGCGTCGCCGTCACCGGTCACCACCCAAACCGACAGATCGGGCCTGGTCACCGCCAGCCCGGTCGCGATGGCGGGCGCGCGGCCGTGGATGGAGTGGATGCCGTAGGCCTCGAGGTAGTACGGGAAGCGGCTCGAACAGCCGATCCCGGACACGAACATCAGGTTCTCCCTACGCAATCCGAGCTCGGCGAGGAAGCCGCGCACGGTCGCCAGGATCACGTAGTCACCGCAGCCGGGGCACCAGCGCACCTCCTGATCGGAGGTGAAGTCCTTGACCTTCTGCGGTCCGTCGGCGGCGGGCACGCCGGACAGTCCGGTCAGGCCCAGATCGGTACCGACGAGCGAGGTCTCCATGATGGTCATTCGTTGCCCCCAGTAGGTCGGACGTCGCCCGGTTGTGCCCGGTTCGCCGAGCTGTCCGGCTGCGTCGTGTACGTGGCCCGCGCCCGTGCGGCGAAGGCCTTGTCGTGTTCCATCTCCTCGAGCGAGCCGTCCAGGGCGGCGTCGATCACCCCGACGAGTTCCTGCGCGGAGAACGCGGTGCCCGCGACCTTGGTCCACGGCCGCACGTCGACCAGATACTTGCCGCGCAACAGCAGCGCGAGCTGGCCGCCGTTCATCTCCGGGGCGACCACCGTGCGATAGCGGCGCAGCACCGCACCGAGGTTGGCGGGCAACGGATTCAGATGCCGCAGGTGCGCCTGCGCGACCGGCACGCCGCGGCGGCGGGCGCGGCGGCAGGCCTCGCCGATCGGCCCGTACGAACTACCCCAGCCGATGAGCAGCAGCTCGGCGCGACCGTCCGGGTCGTCGACCTCGAGATCGGGCACGCCGATCCCGTCGATCTTGGCCTGGCGCAACCGCACCATCAGTTCGTGATTGGCCGGATCGTAGGAGATATTGCCGCTGCCGTCGGCCTTCTCGAGACCGCCGATCCGGTGCGCGCGGCCCTTGGTGCCGGGCACGGCGAGCGGCCGGGCCAGTGTCTCCGGGTCGCGGGCGTAGGGCAGGAACGGGTCGGTCTCCGCGCCCGCGGGTTCGAAGGCCGGGTCGATCGGCGCCAGCTCGGTGACGTTCGGAATCGACCACGGCTCAGAACCGTTCGCGATCGAGCCGTCGGAGAGCAGCAGCACCGGCGTGCGATAGGTGAGCGCGATCCTGGCCGCCTCCACCGCGGTGGCGAAACAGTCGGCGGGGGAGCGCGGCGCCAGCACCGCGACCGGCGATTCGCCGTTGCGTCCGTAGAGCGCCTGCAGCAGATCCGCCTGCTCGGTCTTGGTCGGCAGGCCGGTGGACGGGCCGCCGCGCTGCACGTCGATGATCAGCAGCGGCAACTCGGTCATCACCGCGAGGCCGATGGTCTCGCTCTTGAGCGCCAGACCGGGTCCCGACGTGCTGGTGACGCCGAGCGAGCCGCCGAGCGAAGCGCCGAGCGCCGCACCGATTCCCGCGATCTCGTCCTCGGCCTGGAAGGTGGTGACGCCGAAGTTCTTGTGCTTGCTCAGCTCGTGCAGGATGTCGGAGGCCGGCGTGATCGGATAGGTGCCGAGAAACACCGGCAGCCCGGCCAATTGGCCCGCGGCCACCAGTCCGTAGGCGAGCGCGGTGTTGCCGGTGATCTGGCGGTAGGTGCCGGGCGGCAGCTTCGCGGGTGCGATTTCGTATGTGGTGGCGAAGCTTTCGGTGGTCTCGCCGTAGTTCCAGCCCGCGCGGAAGGCCAGCACGTTGGCCTCGGCGATCTCGGGCCTGGCCGCGAACTTCTCCCGCATGAACTGCTCGGTGCCGCCGATCGGACGGCCGTACATCCAGGACAGCAGCCCGAGCGCGAACATGTTCTTCGCGCGCTGGCCGTCCTTTTTGCCGACACCGGTGGATTCGGTGGCGCCCATGGTGAGTGAGGTCATCGGGACGCGGTGCACCACGAAATCCGACAGTGTGTCGTCGTCGAGCGGGTCGGCGCGATAGCCGACCTTGGCGAGGGTGCGTTTGGTGAACTCGTCGGTGTTGAGGATGAGGGTGGCCCCGCGCGGCAGGTCCGCCAGATTCGCCTTCAGCGCCGCGGGATTCATCGCGACCAGCACGTCGGGCTGATCGCCCGCGGTCAGGATGTCGTAGTCGGCGATCTGGATCTGGAACGACGAGACACCGGGCAGCGTGCCCTGTGGCGCTCTGATCTCGGCGGGGAAGTTTGGTTGGGTGGCGAGGTCGTTGCCGAACGCGGCCGCTTCATGGGTGAAGCGATCTCCGGTCAGCTGCATGCCGTCACCGGAGTCCCCGGCGAACCGAATCACGACCTTTTCCAATTTCGCTGCGCCCGTGTCGCTTTGGGCCGAGCCGGTGGCAGCGCCGTGGCCGGTGCCGACATCATTCTGGTGCGAAACCATGTGCCTGCTTCACTTCCTCGTCGATGAGAGGGGTGCCATTCGCCAAACTACTCCGCACCGCGCGGTGCGTGCGCCCGATATGTGTGGTTCACCACGGAATCTGGTGTGCGTTGCTGCGCAACCGATGGTGGAGGCGTCAGCCGAACAATGCCAGCTGCGGGTCCGGCGCGTGCGCACTTTCCGGTTGTGTCCGCGGTTCTGCCGGTTTTTCCGGCTTCAGGGCGTGTCGCTCGAGCAGCGGATCGACGCGCTCACGCAGCCACGCCGAGTACTCCGGCGGCACGTAGGCGCCCCGGCCGTAGAGCTGGCGGTAGCGCCGCACCAGCGCCGGATGGTGTTCGGCGAGCCAGCCGAGAAACCAGCCGCGGGTGCTGCCGCGCAGATGCATCGGGAAGGCGACGGCCGAGTGCGCACCCGCCGCGGCGATCGCGCCGAACAGTTCGTCGAGGTGCGCCCTGCCGTCGGTGAGATACGGAATCACCGGGGCGACCAGGACATTCACCGAGAAGCCCGCGTCGGCGAGCGAGCGCACCAGCTCCAGGCGCGCCTTGGGTGTCGGCGTGCCTGCTTCCAGGCCGCGATGCAGGTCGAGATCGTTGATCGCGATCGAGACTGCCAAGTTCACCTGAACTTGGCGGGCTGCCATCGTCAGTAATGGCAGATCCCGGCGCAGCAGGGTGCCCTTGGTGAGGATGGAGAACGGCGTCCCGGAATCGGCGAGCGCGCGAATGATGCCCGGCATCAACCGATATCGTCCCTCGGCCCGCTGGTACGGATCGGTGTTGGTGCCGAGCGCCACCGGCTCCCGATGCCAGGACCGCCTGCGCAGTTCCTTACGCAACACCGCCGCGATGTTCGTCTTCACCACGATCTGGGAATCGAAATCGTGGCCCGCGTCCAGCTCCAGGTACTCGTGCGTCGGGCGGGCGAAGCAATAGCGGCAGGCGTGCGAGCACCCGCGCATCGGATTGATCGTCCAGTGGAACGGCATGGACGAGCTTTCCGGCAGTTTGTTCAGCGCGCTCTTGCACAGCACCTCGTGAAAGGTGATGCCCTCGAACTCGGGCGTCCGCACGGTGCGCGTCAGACCCGCCCGGGTGAGTCCGGGCAGTGCGCCGTCCTCGGCGTCCAGGGTCTGGTTCTGCCACCGCACCCCATCAGTCGAACATGTGTTCTATAGCGTGTCAAGCGATCTGCCGGGTGTCCGGCGGGGTGAGCGGGGTGGGGTCGGCGAAGAAGGCGACCAGGTCGCGGATGGTGTCGTCGGTGCTTCTGGGCTGGTAGCCGAGCTCGCGCTCGGCCTTGCCGTGATCGACCAGCGGCGCCGAGATGAGCGCGCCCAGTGCGGCTTTCGAGACGATGTCGGACTTGAACAGCTTGCCGATCGGCGCAAGCACCGGGATGGCGCCCGATACGAGCTTGGGGGAGATGGCGAACTTCGGGCCGCGTTTGCCGCCGTGCCTCGCGGCGAGTCGGCAGAGCTCGAGCATCGAGATCATCTCGCCGCCGAGCAGATAGTTCTCGCCGGTGCGGCCGTTTTCGGCGGCCAAGATCAGGCCCGCTGCCACATCGCGCACGTCGACCAGGTCGAACCCGCCGCCGATCATGGCGGGGATGCGCCCATGGGCGGCGTCGCGCAGCGTGCGATTGATCCGCGAGAGCGGCTTGCTGAAGTCGAGGGGACCGAATACGCCGGTGGGGTTGCACAGTACGGCGTCGAGTCCGTCGTCGATCACCTTGCGCAGCGCCACCTCGCCCGCCCATTTGGAGCGGTCGTAGACCGGGAGCGCGTCATCGGTCGAGCGGGCGGCGTTCTCGTCGATCCGGCCGCCGCAGCGGTACTGGTCGAACGCGTGGATCGAGCTGGCGTGCACCATTCGGCGCGCGCCGACCGCGAGCGCGGCCTCGGCGACCACCCGGACGCCCTCGGTGTTCACCTTCCAGGCCAGGTCGTTCTTCTCCGCCAGCGTGATCACCGCGACCAGGTGGTAGACGATCTCGGCGCCCTCTAGTGCCGCGCGCATCGATGCCGGGTCGAGCACGTCGCCGCTGACCCAGGTGACATTGGGCAGCGGCGACGCGGGTGGGACCGCCCGGTCGACCGCCGTGATCTCGTGGCCGCGCGCGGCGAGCAGGCGGAGCAGGTTCGTGCCAAGGTAGCCGGCTGCGCCGGTCACTGCGACCTTCATGCGAACGAGAATATAGAACTTGTTCTAATTTGCAACACGTTCCAGTTCCTTTCCTATTCCCACTGTCAACGTGCCGTTGGACTCGAAAGTTGCCGGTACCGTCGGCTATATTGAGCCCAACCGTGGCGGCCCTGCCGTTCGGCAGGGCAAGCGGTGACGACGAAGAAGTTCACGACACTGATGTGCACGACGATTTGGGGGGCAACTCGATGAGTGATCTCTCGGTAGAGACCGAAGCGGTCCGGGCGTTCGCCGCCACGAACGCGGGGATCTCCGGTGATCTGGCGGGGGCGGGCAATTTCGACGCGGTGAAGAACGTCGCGGCGCTCGTTCCCGTGTTCGGTTTGATCGGCGCCGACTATCTGGCGATGTTCGCCGCGGCGCAGGTGCTGCAGGCCAAGGACATCAACGACCTGTCCGCCAAGTACGCCAAGCTCTCGGAATCGGCGTTCAGCGCCGCCGCCGCCTACGACGCCACGGACTGGTCCAACGCGGGTGCCCTCGGCGCCATCGGCAACCAGATCGGAGGTGCGGTGTGAAGCCACTCGACACCGGGGTGATCGCACCCGAAGAGCACGCGATGGCGCACGCCGCCGATCAGAACGTCGCCATCGGTCAGCAGGCGGTGTTCGACTCCGTACAGAACGCGCCGCAGGCGGTGCTCGACGTGTCGCTGCCGCAGCTGCCCGAGGACCTGCCGCCCATCGAGCCGCCCGAATTCGTGCTGGCCAAGAAGATCAGTGAGGACCAGCACAACGCGATGGGGATGGGCATGCCCGGTCTGTCCGGTGCGCCTACGGCCGACAACGCCATTTCCGGTGTGCCGTCCGATGTCTCGGCGCTGCTCGGGGACACCGGCGCGGCGATCCAGCAGGCCGCCGCCCCACTGGCCGCGGCAGGCGCGGGCGTGCTCGATCAGGCGCAGGGCGTATTGAACGGTGCGCTCGGCAGCGCGCCCAGTTCGGTGGCCGCCGCGGTCAGCCAGGCACAGGCGGCCATCCCGACCTCGCTGCCCGCCCTGCCCGCCGATCCGGTCGGCGCGCTCATGCAGGGCATCGCGGTACCCGCGCTGCCCGGTGTCGACCTGCTCATGCAGCCGATCCTGTCGCTGCTCAACAGCTTCGGCAGCGGCGTCATCGGTGCGCTCGACCCCACCGCGATCCTCAGTCAGTCGTCCAAGGTGATCGACATGGCCATGTCGGTCGGCAAGGGCAGCATGACCACCGTCGAGCAGCTGTGGCAGAGCCAGGCCGCGCGCAACGCGCAGGCGGCCGGCGCGAAGGCGAACGCCGAGGGACAGGAGACCAGCCAGCGCGGTATCGACATCTCCGAGCTCACCCAGCGGGCGGCCGCGGTGGTGCAGCAGGGCAACGCGCAATTGCTCGGCATCGCCTCCTCGTTCGCGACGCAGGCCACCGCGATGGCGCCGGTGATCCTCACCCCGCCCGCACAGGCCACCCTGATGGCTTCGGCGACCGAACATCTCGGCCAGGCGGTCGGCGTCGTCAACGCCACCCGCGGTGACCTCGCCGGGAAAACCGGCGAACTCAGCAGCATGGTGCAGCAGCTGGTCGCGCCCGGCGGCGGACCGGCGCCGCAGGAGGTCGCGCAGGCGCTGGCGCAGAACGTCGGACAGCCGATCCTGGAACAGGCGCAGTCCACCGCCTCCGACACGGTGACCAAGGCGGCGGGCGTCGACTCCGCGCTCACCGGAACGCCGAGCTCGACCACGCCGTCGTCGGTGCACAGCTCGGGCACGCCGACCAGCACCAACAGCGGTCTCGGCACCGGCGTGCCGAGCGGCCTGAGCCGCTCGGGCAGCCCCGGCGTCAGCGGACGGCCCGGCACCAGCGGCCTCCCGGCCAGCCCGAAGCTCACCGCCGTGCCGGGCACCAGTCTGCCCGGCGGCCGCCCGATCAGCGGTATGCCCGGCACCACGTTCGGTCCCGGCGCCACCGGTACCCCGGGCACCACGACGGCGGGCACCGGCAGCGGCTTCATGGGTGGCCCCGGCGCCGCGGGCGCGCAGCGCGGCAGCGAGGACGAGCACTCGCGCACCGTTCAGCCCTACCAAAGTGCCGCGGGCAACGACGATCTCACCGGTCCGCTCGGTGAATCCACTCCGGATGTCATCGGCGCCACCCACTCCGACGAGATCATCAGCTCGGACTACGAGCAGGATCAGTTCTAGGCGCGGGTTCCGGTTGCCGCTGAACGGCGACTCCGTGCCCTGCTGGACCGTCAGTCTTTGACGAAGGCGTCCAGCAGGGTGCGGTACAGCTTGGCGAAGCGCTTGCGCGCGGTCAGTTGCTGCTGGCTCAGGCCGTCGTCGGACTCGGGGGCGTAGACGACGACGTGCAGAGCTTCGTCCGGCGGTGCGGGCATGAAGTCGATGATCTGCGTGCCCTGGTCGGTGACGGTGGGCACGCCGAGATCCACGGTGCTGAGCGCCTTGGTCTCGGTGAGCGCGGCGGCGAGCACATCGGCGGGGAGACGGCCCTTGACCTCCGTCGCCGGTGTGTCCGGACCACGTTGCGGGGCAACGGCATCGGGGATGCGCACGGCGCGGCCGTCCTCGAAGACCTGCAGTTGCGGCCGCAGATCGACACGCGGCTGCCAGGCGTTCGGGAAGGTGGTGAGCGTCAGCAGCGCCATCGGGGCGGAAGCCGGCGGCGAGCCGGGGGTCGTGGGCTGATCACCGCTCGGCTCAGCGCCCGCCGTCCCCAAGCTCCCGACAAGGCTCACGATAACCACCAGCAGTGCCGTCTTCAGACCACGCATCAATTCACTCTCTGCCGCTTCTGTGTACCGGCAGCGGTCCATGACGCGACCGATCCCGGTACCCGGCACCATCCATGCCGTACGCCGATTATTGAACGGACCGACCCGCTCGCGCACGAACAGCCGCCCGAACTGAACCAGCTTCAGCCACACGGCCATTCGCGCACCGCCGTGCCGCCGTGCCGCCGCGTCGCTGTGTCGCCGCGTCGCTGTGCCGCTGTGCTGCTGTGTCGCTGTGCTGCTGTGTCGCTGTGTCGCCGCGTCGCTGTGCCGCTGTGTCGCTGTGCTGCCGTGTTGCCGTGTCGCCGTGTCGCTGTGCTGCTGTGTTGCCGTGTCGCCGTGTCGCTGTGCTGCTGTGTCGCCGTGTCGCTGTGTCGCTGTGCTGCCGTGCTGCCGTGCTGCCGTGCTGCTGTGTCGCCGCGTCGCTGTGCCGCTGGGCCTGTGGCGTCGCTGGCTATGTGGTCGTGCTGGTCCGTGTGCGGGTGACGCCGCGGCACCGCCTGCCCCCACGGCACCGCAGTGACGCGGCCACGGTTGTGGACGCCGTTCCATCCAGAAGCGGTGGCATCCGCGGTTACACCCCGCAATGACTGCCCAACGCTGGACGCACGCCGCGCGTGCCGACCGCAATCTTGCACTGGTCAACTGATCACGAGGAACTGGTGGCGGCGCGCTCTCGGGCGTTGCCGCCACCAGTTCCCCGTGATCAGTTGACCAGTATCGGAATCAGCGCAGTGCTGGGGGGTTGGACAGGTCGGGAGCCGAGTAGGTGTCGCAGGCTCGGACCTGGCCGGTGCGGTACCCGGTGAGGAACCATTTCTGCCGCTGCTCGGAATCGCCGTGGGTGAACATGTCTCGATTCACGCGGCGATTCGACGCCCGTTGGATCCGGTCGTCGCCCACCGACGCCGCGGCCGACAACGCGTCGTTGATGTCGTTGTCCGACAACGGCTTCAAGAACGGCTGCCCACCACCGGGCGCCGGCGTCTTGTCCGCGAAGTGCGCCCAGATGCCCGCGTAGCAGTCGGCCTGCAACTCCGTGCGCACCGCGCCGGAATTCGCGCCACGCGGATCCTGCTGCGCGCGACCGATATCGCCGAGCTGATTCTGGATGTGATGGCCGACCTCGTGCGCCACCACATACTCCTGTGCGAGCGGCCCACCACTGGAACCGAAACGATCCACCAACTCCTGGAAGAACGTCACGTCGAAATACGCGGTCCGATCCGCCGGGCAATAGAACGGACCCACATCGCTGGTCGCGTTACCGCAACCGGTCGCCGTCGCACCGGAGAACAACGTCAGCTTCGGCTTGGCGTACCGGGTATTGGTCTGCTTCGACAACTCCGCGGACCACACCGCGTCCAAACTCTGTGCCGTGAGCACCACCCGGCAATCGACATACTTGTTCGCATCCGCGCCGGTCTTGCAATGCGCCGGTGTGCCCGCCGAGCCCGGCTGCGTCTGCTGCTGGTCCTCGGCGCCGGTGAACTGCCCGAGAATCGACCCCGGATCACCACCCAGCAGCAACGTCAGCACCAGCACGATCAAGCCGCCGGCGCCACCACCCAGCGCGATCTTGCCGCCCATCCCCGGACCACCGGAAGACGCCCGATCCGGATCGATCTGCATGCCCTCGTTGAAGGTCATCGGCTGTATCACTTTCTGTGTTGGTTGGCCGCGTGGCCGCGGCGTGTTCGCGGCCCCATAAATCTCCGCATCGCGGAGCGATTCGATGAGGGGCGGTGGTCGGGCGACGGGTGGGCCTCGTGGCTCAGCGGTCGAGACTCGCGCCCGCGGCGCGTGCGCTTCGACCGCTGAGCCACGAGACGGCCGCGAACGGGTCGCTCGTAAGACTCGCTCCGTGGTGGGGGCGTTGGGTGGACAAGGGGACTGTTGCTTTCACGGTTGTGGTGCGCGGCTGAATGGCTGGTGGGTCTTGCCTGGACTTGGTATTCGGTTGCGGGCTGGGGCCGCGCTTTTCGATTTTCAAGGGGGTGGAGCGGGCTTTGTTTGGTGTCGGATGGTGATTGTGGAGGGTGGGGTGGGCGGTGTCGAGCTTGTCGGGTGTGGTGTCGGCCGCGGGCGAGGTGCTGCCGGTTTCGGAGTGCCCGGATTCGGGGTCCGGAATCGAGGTGTGCGGGCGCGGCGAGTACAGCTTGGCACGGGTGTGGTCGGATCGGTTTCCGCTCGGCGGATGTGTCTCACTACGATGGGGGCGCACCTGGTCATTTCGTGCCGGTGCCGGAGTCGTCGAAAGGAACCCTGTGCTGCGCACCCACTTGGCTGGTTCGCTGCGAAGCGAGCACGCCGGTCAGACCGTGACCCTCACCGGATGGGTGGCCAGGCGGCGCGACCACGGTGGCGTGATCTTCATTGATCTGCGCGACGAGTCGGGTGTGGCGCAGGCGGTGTTCCGCGAGGGTGCGCCCGCCGAGCAGGCCCACCGGTTGCGCGCGGAGTACTGCGTCCAGGTGACGGGCGTGGTGGAACCGCGTCCGGACGGCAACGAGAACCCGGAGCTGCCGACGGGCACCATCGAGGTGAACGTCACCGAGCTCGAGGTGCTGAACGAGAGCGCGCCGCTGCCGTTCCAGCTCGACGAGCAGCCCGGCGAGGAGGCCCGGCTCAAGTACCGCTACCTGGATCTGCGCCGGGACTCGCCCGCGCACGCGATCCGCCTGCGCTCCAAGGCCAATGCCGCGGCGCGCGCGGTGCTGGCCAGTCACGAGTTCGTCGAGGTGGAGACCCCGACACTGACTCGGTCGACCCCGGAGGGCGCCCGCGACTTCCTGGTGCCCGCGCGGCTGCAGCCGGGCAGCTTCTACGCGCTGCCGCAGAGCCCACAGCTGTTCAAGCAGCTGCTGATGGTCGGCGGCATCGAGCGCTACTACCAGATCGCGCGCTGCTACCGCGACGAGGACTTCCGCGCCGACCGGCAGCCGGAGTTCACCCAGCTCGACATCGAGATGAGCTTCGTGCGTCAGGAGGACGTGATCCTGCTCGCCGAGCAGATCCTGGCGGGCCTGTGGAAGCTGATCGGCTACGAGATCCCGACGCCGATCCCGCACATGACCTACGCGGAAGCCATGCGCCGCTTCGGTTCCGACAAGCCGGACCTGCGGTTCGGCATCGAGATCACCGAATGCGCCGAGTACTTCAAGGAGACGCCCTTCCGGGTGTTCCAGGCCGAATACGTCGGCGCGGTGGTCATGCCGGGTGGCGCGAGCCAGCCGCGCCGCCAGCTCGACGCCTGGCAGGAGTGGGCCAAGCAGCGCGGTGCGAAGGGACTGGCGTACGTGCTGGTCAACGAGGACGGCACGCTTGGCGGCCCGGTCGCCAAGAACCTGAGCGACGCCGAACGCGAGGGCCTGGCCAAGCACGTCGGTGCGGAGCCGGGGGACTGCGTGTTCTTCGCGGCCGGTCCGGCCAAGGCGCAGCGCGCGCTGCTCGGCGCGGCGCGCGGCGAGATCGCTCGCAAGGTCGGCCTGATCGACGAGAGCGCCTGGTCGTTCGTCTGGATCGTGGACGCGCCGATGTTCGAGCCCGCGGCCGAGGCGACCGCGAGCGGCGATGTGGCGCTCGGTCATTCGGCCTGGACCGCGGTGCATCACGCGTTCACCGCGCCGAAGCCGGAATCGGTCGAGACCTTCGACACCGACCCGGGCTCCGCGCTCGCCTACGCCTACGACATCGTCTGCAACGGCAACGAGATCGGCGGCGGCAGTATCCGTATCCACCGCCGCGATGTGCAGGAACGCGTCTTCAAGGTGATGGGCATCAGCAACGAGGAGGCCCAGGAGAAGTTCGGCTTCCTGCTGGACGCCTTCGCCTTCGGCGCACCGCCGCACGGCGGCATCGCCTTCGGCTGGGACCGGATCGTCGCGCTGCTCGCCGGGCTGGATTCGATCCGTGAGGTGATCGCGTTCCCGAAGACCGGCGGCGGCGTCGACCCGCTGACCGACGCGCCCGCGCCGATCACCGCGCAACAGCGCAAGGAAGCCGGACTGGACGCCAAGCCCGCCCCCAAGGGTGAGCAGGCGGCGGCGAAGGCCGAGTAGTCCGAGGCCGGAGCCGCCCGACACGAGGGCGGCTCCGGCCGTCGCGCCATCCCGCTCGCCGCTGCGAGCGGTACCTTCTGGTCAGATCCGCCGCCTTCATCAGGTGGGCGCCGACCGGAGGACACCCGTTGCTGCACTTGCGCATGATCAGCCCGCCGGAGACGACCGACGCAGTGCTGTCGGTCCTGGCCGCGAACCCGGGCGCCACGCACGTGACCCTGGCGCGCGGTGTCGCGCTGGAACCCGCCGGTGATCTGATCCAGGCCGACGTGGCCAGAGAAGCCGCCAACGACGTGCTAGAGGAGCTGACCGGGCTCGGCATCTGCAAGACCGGTGGCATTACCCTTGGGCCGGTCGAGACTGTGCTGTCCGAGGCGGGCGATCGGGCCGAGGCGGAAGCGCCAGGCGATCCGACCGACGCGGTGGTGTGGGAAGAACTGCTGTCCCAGGTGCACGAGGAGTCGACGCTCAACTCGAGCTTCTGCGCGTTCCTGACCATCGCCTGCCTGCTCGCCGCGGTCGGCGTCGCCACCGATTCGCCGGTGACCATCGTCGGTGCGATGGTGGTCGGCCCGGAGTTCGGTCCGCTGGCCGCGTTCGCGGTCGGCGTGGTGCTGCGCGACTTTCGGCTCGCGCGCCGCTCGGCGGTGGCGCTCGCGGTGGGCTTCCCGGTGGCGATGCTGGTCACGCTGGCGGCGACGCTGCTGTGGGAGCAGTTCGGGTGGATCACGCTGGGTGGCGTGGAAAGCATCAAGAACGTCGACTTCATCTACCGGGTCGGGCCGTTCTCGCTGGTGGTCGCGCTGCTGGCCGGAGCGGCGGGCATGCTCTCGCTGGTGACCGCGAAATCGGCGGCGCTGATCGGGGTGTTCATCTCGGTAACGACCGTGCCCGCCGCCGGATTCGCTGTTGTCGCAGCGACTTTGGGGCAGTGGCGGATCGCGTTCATGTCGGCGGGGCAGCTGGCGGTGAACCTCGCGGGCATCGTGATCGCGGGCGTGATCGTGCTGCAGCTGCGCCCGCGCGCGGGCCGGGAGTCCGGTCCGGTCGAGCGGTTCAAGCACTGGCTCGGCATGCGCGCGGTGGGATCCACTGAGCCCCCGCATCTTTCGCGGCGGTAACGCGACCTGCGAAAGACGCGGGGACGTCACGGAAGCTACAGCGCGGCGACGACGCCGCCGGTGAGCGTGCGGTAGGCGTAGGTCACCGCGATGACCGACACCGGGCCCGCGATCAGCAGCCCGAGCCCGCACAGCAGCGCGCCGACGAAGGTGACCAGCAGCACCGCCAGGGTGAGCAGCAGCACCGGCCAGATGTTCGCGATCACCAGCATCGCACTGGATTTGATCGCCTCGAACGGTCCTTCGTTCTGGTCGACGACGAAGTGCAGCGAGAACATGCACAGAATGCCGACGACCAGCCCCGGCAGCAGGCAGGCGGCCGAGGCGATACAGGTCAATACGAACGCGAGCAACGCGGTGAGCAGCACGTTCCCGGCGTTCACGAAACGGAAGTACGAGCCGAAAGACGGCTTGGTGCCGTCGGTTTCGTACAGTGCCCCGCGCACCATCGCCGCCTGCAACAGCCACACGCCCACCATGACCGCGAGGAAGATCAGCAGCAGCGGCAGCATCGATGTCGGCTCGGTCAGCTGCACGACCACCACGAACGCCAGATAGATCACCAGACCGCAGGCGACCAGGGCGAGCCACGGTCCGAAGTTCGAGCGGAACCGTTCCCATCCGTAGCTGAGCGCCTGGCCGACATCGAGCGTGCCGGGTGCGGTCGCGGCCTGCTGGTAGCCGTAGACCGGCTGGTCGGGCGGCATCGCGCCGGGCGGAGGGGCCATGCCCGGTTGCGGTGCGCCGTACTGGTCGGGGGCCTGCGGCGCCCCGTACGGCGGCGGCGTGCCACCGGTTCCCTGCGGGCCGTAACTGGGTTCCATGGGCTGCTGCGGCGGCGTTCCCGGTGGGCCGTAGCTCGGTTGCGGCGGCGGGACGTAGCCCGGCTGCGGGGTCTGCTGCGGCGGTGGCCCCGACGGACCGTAGCTCGGCTGCGGTGCATAGCTGGGTTGTTGCCGCGGCGGCGCGGGCTCCACCGGTTCGCTGCCGTACTGCGCCGCGCCCGGCCCCTCGAACTGGGGGTATCCGGCCGAGCCCGCCATCTCGTGTCTGCCGTGTTCCGCGCTCGATGCCGCGGCGGGCGGCAGGGGACTTTCGTGCTGGCCCGACCGCGCCGGTTGCCCTTCGTCGTCGCCGTGATCGGGAGCGTCGCCGGTGGGTTCGCGGGGCGGGGGAGGCGGTGTGCCGGTCATGCCATAGACCTTTCCACTCAACTGGTTTGCGGTGTGGCGCAGAGCAGTTGACGATGAGAAAACCTGACGGGTGCAATGGTGTCAAGCAACCGGCTCGCGTTCGGTAACCTCGAGTGAGACACGCCGAACGACGCGGAAAGGTTGTGTAACCGCTCGCTAGAAGTGACCCGATGCGAGTAACTTGAAGGGCGATGACCGCACTATTGGCCGAACGCGCCGCCGAAGTCGTGTCCGCAGCGCAACAGTTGCTCACAAAGCGAATGGGTGCTCCGGTAAAGCTGAGCGATCCGATCGAACTCAGCGGTAGTGGTAGAACGACGGTTCTCCGTGTGCGTGTTGCGGAAAATGCCTTCTCGTTGCCGCGAACCCTCATCGTCAAACAGGTCCGCGGGCACTCGCAGGACCGCACGACGGGCGGTCTTGCCCCCGGAGTCGCCAGCATCGACTCCGCGTTCCTCCGTGAAGCCGTGTCGTATCAGTTCACCACCGCCTTGAGCCGGGAACACCGGCCCGGTGCCTACCTGATCGCGCACAGCCTGCCGGAGCGGTTGCTCATTCTCAGTGATCTCGGGGAGAACTCCCTGCTCACGCAGGTGCTGCAGTCCGGAGCCGAACCCGCGACCAGGAACGCGCTGATGGCCTTCGCGCAGGCGCTCGGCCGGATGCATGCCGCCACCGTCGGCCGCGAGGCCGATTTCGTCGCGCTGCTGCGCCGGGTCGACGTGGTGCACCGGGTCGACGGCATCGCGCAGCAAGCCGAATCCGCCATCGCCGAGGTGCCCGGGATGTTGCAGCGGGAGCTCGGCATCGAGGTGCCCGGCGAGATCGCCGAGCGCATCGTGCGGGGTAACCGGTTGTTCTCCGCGGGACGCTTCCGGGCGTTCAGCCCCTCGGATCTGTGCCCCGACAACGTCATCCTCAACGAGGAGGGCGCGCGGTTCCTGGACTACGAGTGGGGCGGTTTCCGCGACGCCACGCTCGACATCGCCTACGCGCTCGTCTCGTTCCCCGGCTGCCTCTGCGATTTCGAACTCTCCCGGGAACGGGCCGGGCAGATGGTCGAGGCGTGGCGCTCCGAGGTCGTCGGCGTCTGGCCCGCGCTGGCCGACGACGAACTGCTCGCCGAGCGCATCCTGGAAGCCCGGCTCATCTGGGTCTGGCTGTCGACCTACTGGTTCCTGCCCGCAGACCACGCGCGCATCGCCGCCGCCCGCGAGCACGGGCTGTCCGTGCCGCGTTCGGAAGCGCTGATCAACCGCTGGGCCGCGCTGGCCGAGGACGCCCGCTGCACCGGCGACGACATCATCGGCGATTTCGCCGAGGACGTGTCGGCGATGCTGGAAGAGCGCTGGGCCGAGTAAACCCAACGGCCACCGCATAATTGAGGGCATTCGACCGGGGCTGTCGCGCCGTATCCTGAGCTGTTCACCAGGGTGGCGAAAGAGGTGGCCCGATGAATGGTGTGCCGCTGGTTGTCGGCGTTGTCGCGGTGGTGTCGGCCCTTGCCGTGGCCGGTTGGCTCGGGTATCGGGCCCGCGCACGTGCTCGCGGTGTGGATGCGCTGACCCGCGCCCGACGCAGCGGCGCGGAGCTCAGCGCGGGCTACGTGCGGCGTCGAGATCGCCGGCGCCGTGAGCGAAAAGACTTCGCGGACAAGACCATCGGCGGGGCGGGTAGCCACTTCGATGGATCCGCCGGCGGAATGCCGTGAGCCACGCGGACGTGAGAGGGGAAACCTCATGGAATACGTAGTGCTGGGCATCATCGTGGTGGCCCTGATCGCGGTCGTGCTGCTGATCCGCCGCCGTACCACCGCCCGAGCCGCGGTCGATGACCCCATGACCCGGGCCCGCACCGCGGGCAGCGCACTCAGCGGCGACTACCGCCGCGGCCGCCACAACCGCCGAATCCGCAAGAAGGACCCCCGGTGGTGGGCCCTCGGCAGCGTCGGTACAGACATCAGCGGAGGCTGCAGCGGCGGCGACGGCGGAAGCTGCGGGGGCGGCGGCGGAGGTTGCGGGGGTGGAGGAGGCGGCGGGGGCGGCGAGTAAGCCCGCCAGGATGGGGGCCGCGCGGTGCGGTCGGCCTCGTTGGAGAGGCAGCCTGCGGTGCTGGGTGCGGCGGCGAGTACCGCCGTCGTGTGTGGCGGGGCTGAGGCTGCGTTCCGGGGCGGTTGACCCGGGCGGAGGAGCCTGGGCGGTCAGCTCACGGGGTGGGGGCGGGGCTCCAGGCGGCCGCCGGAGCGGACGGCCAGCGAGGTGGCGTGGCGCACACCGGAATTCGGGTCCGCCACGTTCAACAGGTAGAACCAGTCCATCTGGGTCTGCTCGGGGGTGACCTCCAGAACGCCGTAGCCGTGCGAATCCAGTTCCACGTAGCGCATGTGGTGGTTCAGACCCTTGATCGACTCGGCGATCGGCGCGGAGTTCGCCTTCAGCACATCGCCGATGCTGTTCGAGGTGACCGAGGGGACGACGAACTCCGCGCCCACCGTCGGCCCGCCCGGATAGTCGGCGGCGTCGACGGGAAGGTCTGCGGCCCAGGAGGAATGGATGTCGCCGGTCAGGAATACCACGTCCGACACCTGCTGGTCGGTGATCGCGCGGAACAGCCTCGTGCGGTCCGCGGTGTAGCCGTCCCACTGGTCACCGTTGACGTGCAGGCCCGCCTGCGGCACGCCGATGGTGCCGGTGATGGCCGCGGTGGTGGCGGGCTCCAGCGGCGGGAAGACCAGCGGCGCGATCATCACCGAGTTGCCGACCAGCTTCCACCGCACCGGCGCGGACGCCAAACCGGCGGTGAGCCACTCCATTTGGGCCTTGCCGGTGATCGTGCGCGCCGGATTGTCGGCCTCGCGCCAGCCCGCACCCGGTTTGGCCTCCTGGTCGCGGTAGCTGCGCAGGTCGAGCATGGACAGCTCGGCCAAGGTGCCGAAGCGCAGCCGCCGATAGATCTGCACGTCCCCGCCGGAACCCTTGGCGCGCACCGGCATCCACTCCAGATACGCCTGTGCGGAGGCGGCTTTGCGGTCCGCCCAGTTGCCCTTGGTGGCCGGATCGTGCTTGTCCGCGCCGCCGGACCAGGTGTTGTCGGCGAATTCGTGGTCGTCCCAGGTGCAGATGAACGGCAGCAGCGCGTGCAACGCCAGCAGGTCCGGGTCGGTCTTGTACTGCGCGTGCCGGATTCGGTAGTCGGCCAGCGTGACGGTCTCGTTCGCCGGATCGTGCGGGCGCACCGCGCCGTAGCGGCCGCCGTACTCCCCGCGCCCGTACTCGTAGATGTAGTCGCCGAGGTGAAGGATGGCGTCCAGGTCGGTGCGTGCCGCCAGGTGCCGGTAGGCGCCGAAGTAGCCCGCCTCCCAGTTGGCGCACGACACCACGCCGAAGCGCAGTCGCTCCAGTGCGGTCGAGTCGGCCGGTGCGGTCCTGGTCCGGCCCACCGGCGAGGTCTCACCGAGCGCACTGAACCGATAGAAGTAGTCGCGGCCCGGCGCGAGGCCCGAGACATCGACCTTGACGGTGTGGTCGGCAGCGGCTGTCGCGGTGACGGTCCCGGCGGCGGCCACCGTGGCGAACGCCTCGTCGGCGGCGATCTCCCATCGCACGCCGGTCGATTCGCCTACCCCCGACCCGGGCGTGGCGTCCTCGGACACGGTGACCCTGGTCCACAGGATGACGCCGTCGGGCAGCGGATCGCCCGAGGCGACGCCGTGCCGGAACACTGGCGCGGTCGCCGCGGCGGGACCGGCCGCCAGCAGCGTCGTTGCGGTGGCCGCCACCGCCGCACCACCCTTGAACAGGGTGCGGCGCGCGATGGGTCCGAGCTGCGCAGAATCTGAAACAGTCACGTTTTCAGCCACGAGTATTGATCACATCCGATCCGCGGGCCGCACGCAAATCGGCTCGCCGAACACCCTCGGCCGTATCGGCTGACCACGCCGCACGCCTCTCCGACGCTGGGTGCCCGTGGCGCTCGCCGGCATGTGCGGAGTTGTCGGTGTGGCTGGGTAACGTTGGCAAACGTGAGTGAGCTTGTGCGAGCGAACCGGGGACGCGGGGTCGTACCGATCGCGACGGCACCGCAGCTGCGCGGGCACAGTCGTGAGCGAACGAAGTGTGCGAATTGTGACGCAGGGCGCATCGCGCACGGTGGGGCGGAGCGTCAGCGGGGCACGGTCGTGTGTGAACGGGGTGTGCGAATCGTGAGGCAGGGTGCATCGCGCACGGTGGGGCCGAGTGTCAGCGGGGCACGGTCGTGAGCGATGGCCTGTTCGATGTGCCTGGCGACGCTGTGCCCGCCGAGCACAGCATCGACACCGTGGTGCGTCGGGACGCCGGGGCGCCGCTGGCGGTACGGATGCGGCCCGCCTCGTTGGACGAGGTGGTCGGGCAGCAGCATCTGCTCGGACCGGGTTCGCCGCTGCGCAGACTGGTCGAGGGGTCGGGCGCGGCGTCGGTGCTGCTGTACGGCCCGCCCGGGACCGGCAAGACGACGCTCGCGTCGTTGATCTCGCATTCCACCGGGCGGCGTTTCGAGGCGCTGTCGGCCCTGTCCGCAGGGGTCAAAGAGGTGCGCGCGGTCATCGATGTGGCGCGGCGCAGGCTCACGGTCGGCGAGCAGACCGTGCTGTTCATCGACGAGGTGCACCGCTTCTCCAAGACCCAGCAGGACGCATTGCTTGCCGCGGTGGAGAACCGGATCGTGCTGCTGGTCGGCGCGACCACCGAGAACCCGTCGTTCTCGGTGGTGTCGCCGCTGCTGTCGCGCTCGCTGGTGTTGCAATTGCAGTCGCTCACCGACGACGACATCCGTCAGGTGCTGCGCCGGGCCATCGAGGATCCGCGCGGGCTCGACGCCCAGTACACGGTCGCCGACGAGGCGCTGGACCATATCGTCCGGATCGCCGGCGGCGATGCCCGCCGCGCGCTCACCGCGCTGGAGGCGTCGGCGGAGTCCTCGCTCGACGGCACGGTCGGCGTCGAACTGGTCGAGGCCAGTGTGGACAAGGCCGCGGTGCGCTACGACCGTGCCGGCGATCAGCACTACGACGTGATCAGCGCCTTCATCAAGTCCATCCGCGGCTCCGATGTCGACGCCGCGCTGCATTACCTGGCGCGGATGCTCACCGCGGGGGAGGATCCGCGGTTCATCGCGCGCCGGCTGATGATCCACGCCAGCGAGGACATCGGCATGGCCGACCCGACGGCGTTGCAGACCGCCACCGCCGCCGCACAGGTGGTGCAGCTGGTCGGTCTGCCGGAGGGCCGCCTCGCCTTGGCGCAGGCCACCATTCACCTGGCGAGCGCGCCCAAATCGGGCGCGGTGGTCGCCGCGATCGGCGCCGCGATGGCCGATGTGGCGGCGGGCAAGGCGGGCGCGGTGCCGCCGCATCTGCGCGACGGGCACTACGCGGGCGCGGCGAAGCTCGGCAACGCGCAGGGCTACAAATACCCGCACGACAACAAGGACGGCGTGCTCGCGCAGCAGTATCCGCCGGACGAGCTGGTCGGCGTCGACTACTACCAGCCCACCGACCACGGCCACGAACGCGAGGTCGGTCCCCGGGTGAACAAACTGCGCCGCATCATCCGCGGCAGGTAACGGGCCGCGGTGGATTCCTGCCGGACCTGGTTGCGGTGTGCTGGCTCTGGTTGCGGTGTGCTGGCTCTGGTTGCGGCGTGCCGGACCTGGCCGAGGCATGCCGGACATACGTAGCCGAGCAGGTGTCGTGCTGAAGTCGATCAGTCGGCCGGGTGGCCCGCAGCACCCCGGTCGATGAAAAACCACGTGCACCGCACCGGTAGGCTGGATATCTGTGCAGACCCACGAGATTCGACGGCGCTTCCTGGACCATTTCGTCCGTGCCGGACACACCGAGGTGCCCAGTGCCTCGCTGATCCTGGCCGACCCCAACCTGCTGTTCGTGAACGCAGGCATGGTCCAGTTCGTCCCCTTCTTCCTCGGTCAGCAGACTCCGCCGTATGCGACCGCGACCAGCGTGCAGAAGTGTGTGCGCACCGGCGATATCGAGAACGTCGGCGTCACGACGCGGCACAACACTTTCTTCCAGATGGCGGGCAATTTCAGCTTCGGCGACTACTTCAAGCGCGAGGCCATCACCTTCGCCTGGTCGTTGCTGACCAACAGCGTCGAGGACGGCGGCTTCGGGTTCGACCCGCAGCGGCTGTGGGCCACCGTCTACCTCGATGACGACGAGGCCGAGCGGATCTGGCTGGAGACCGGCGTGCCCGCCGAGCGGATCCAGCGCCGCGGCATGGCCGACAACTACTGGTCGATGGGCATCCCCGGGCCGTGTGGCCCGTGCTCGGAGATCTATTTCGACCGCGGCCCGGAGTACGGCGTGGAGGGCGGCCCCGAGGCCGACGAGGATCGCTACATCGAGATCTGGAATCTCGTGTTCATGCAGAACGAGCGTGGCGCGGGCACCAGCAAGGACGACTACGAGATCCTGGGCCCGCTGCCGCGCAAGAACATCGACACCGGCATGGGCATCGAGCGGGTCGCGTTCCTGCTGCAGGGCGTGGACAACGTCTACGAGACCGATCTGCTGCGCCCGATCATCGACAAGGCCGAGCAGCTGACCGGCCGTTCCTACGGTGTCGCGCACGAGGACGACGTGCGGTTCCGGGTGATCGCCGACCACGCGCGCACCGGCGCGATGCTGATCGCCGACGGCGTCAATCCCGGCAACGACGGGCGCGGTTATGTGCTGCGCAGGCTGCTGCGCCGGATCGTGCGTTCGGCCCGGTTGCTGGGTGCGGAGAAGCCGGTGATGGGCGAGTTCATGAAGGTCGTCAGCGAGCTGATGTCGCCGTCCTACCCGGAGCTCGCCACCGATTTCGCGCGGATCGAGACGGTCGCGGTGGGTGAGGAGACCGCGTTCCTGAAGACGCTGAACACCGGCTCTGCCCTGTTCGACAACACGGCCGCGGCGGTGAAAGCCAAGGGCAGCAGCACGATCGCGGGTTCGGACGCGTTCACCCTGCACGACACCTACGGCTTCCCGATCGATCTCACCCTGGAGATGGCCGCCGAGGCCGGGCTCTCGGTCGACGAGGACGGGTTCCGGTCGTTGATGGCCGAGCAGCGCAAGCGCGCCAAGGACGACGCCCAGGCCCGCAAGCACGCGCACGCGGATCTGTCGGTCTACAAGGAACTGGTCGATCGCGGTGCCACCGAGTTCACCGGTTTCGACGAGTTGACCTCCGAGGCGCACGTGCTCGCCCTGATCGCCGACGGCGTGCGGGTTCCGGTCGCCCAGGCCGGTCAGGACGTCGAGGTGATTCTCGATCGCAGCCCGCTCTACGCCGAGTCCGGTGGTCAGATCGCCGACCGTGGCAGCATCACCGCCTCGGGGCTGAAGCTGACCGTCAACGATGTGCAGAAGATCGCCAAGAAGGTGTGGGTGCACAAGGCCACGGTCGAGCAGGGCCAGATCACCGAGGGCGATGCCGTTCTCGCGCAAGCGGATCCGGCCTGGCGTCGGGGTGCGACGCAGGGTCACTCCGGTACGCACATGGTGCATGCGGCGCTGCGGCAGGTGCTCGGCCCGAACGCGGTGCAGGCCGGTTCGCTGAACAAGCCCGGTTATCTGCGTTTCGACTTCAATTGGCAGGGGCAGCTTTCCGAGCAGCAGAAGTCCGAGATCGAGGCCGTGTCCAACGACGCGGTCGGCGCGGACTTCCCGGTGAACACCTTCGTCACCGACCTGACCAAGGCCAAGGAGATGGGCGCTATGGCGCTCTTCGGCGAGAACTACGGCGACGAGGTGCGCGTCGTGGAGATCGGCGGCCCGTTCTCGATGGAGCTGTGCGGTGGTACGCACGTGCAGCATTCCTCGCAGATCGGTCCGATCACGGTGCTCGGTGAGTCGTCGGTCGGTAGCGGGATCCGGCGTGTGGAGGCCTTCGTCGGCCTGGACTCCTACCAGTACCTCGCCAAGGAGCGTGCGCTGCTCGCCGGTGTGGCGGCGTCGCTGAAGGTGCCTTCCGACGAGGTGCCGGCCCGGGTCGAGCAGCTGGTGGAGCGGCTGAAGGTGGCCGAGAAGGAACTCGAGCGCACCAAGATGGCCGCGGTGTTGTCCTCGGCCGGGAAGTTCGTGGACGAGGCCGAGCGGATCGGTGCGGTGCTGTTGGTCGCCGTCGCCGCGCCCGAGGGCGTGGCCGCGGGTGATCTGCGCACGCTGGCGACCGATATTCGCGGTCGATTCGGCACGCAGCCCGCGGTGGTGGTGCTGCTCGGCAACGCCGAGGGCAAGGTGCCGTTCGTGGTGACCGTCAACAAGGGCGCGCAGGATCTCGGTTTCAAGGCCGGGGATCTGGTGGCCGCGTTCGGGCCGAGCATCGCCGGACGTGGCGGCGGCAAGCCCGAGATGGCGCAGGGCGCCGGGTCGGATCCGTCGGGTATTCCGGCGGGACTGGCCGCGGTCCGTACCCGGGTGGCTGAACTCACCCAGTGATGGCATCGGCCAGCGATTCCGCAGGGGGTGCCGGCCGGTCGGCGGGCGTCGACACCGACCGGCCGCACCCCGACACCGATCCGGGACGTGGCAGGCGGATCGCCGTCGATGTCGGCAGTGTCCGCATCGGCATCGCGGCCAGCGACCCCGACGGCATCCTCGCCACGCCGGTGGAGACCGTGCCGCGCGCCAAGCCGAACGCGCGCGGCGGCGGTCGCGGCGCGCCCGGAAGCGATATTTCCAGAATTGCTGAGATTGTGCGGGAGTACGAGGCCGTCGAGGTGATCGTCGGGCTGCCTCGAACCCTGCGCGGGGAGAAGGGTAGCGCCGCTACTATTGCCACCGCGTTCGCGGAGCAGTTGCGGTCCGCCGTGTCGCCGGTGCCTATACGGCTTTCCGACGAACGTTTGACTACCGTGTCAGCTGCACGTGCATTGCGGGACAGTGGAGTTCGCGCGCGTGGCCAGCGGCAGGTGATCGATCAGGCGGCAGCCGTCTCGATCCTGCAAGGATGGTTGGACGAACGGAGTGCGGTGTTGAGGTCGGGTGAAGCGGTGCGTCCTGAGGCTCTCGGGCGCGTCGCAGGGTCCGCTGCGGTGTCGTCGGAGGACGATGCATGACGGATCGATGGGCGCGGGCCGAGGAACGGTACCGACAGCGCGAAGCTGATCGGCGTTACCGGCGTGACGACCGAGCCTGGGGCGGGCAGAACAGCAGAGACACACACGCCAGAACGAATCGGGTGGTCGGCCGCGAGCAGGACGACTGGGACGACTACGAGGACGACACCACGGTCATCCCGCGCTACACCGACGACATGGACCCGCCCGAACCCGCCCCGCGACCTCGCACCCGCCAGCGTCCCGCCGTGGCGCGCGGGGCCGGGCAGCGGACCCGCGCCGGTCGCCGGGAAGTGGAGCACGACGAGGACGACGAACCGGAGGAGCCGCCGCGGCGTTCGCGCAGTGCCCAGCGCGGCAGGCGTTCGCGCGCGGCCTCGCGCAAGGCGCAGGAGCGTAAGCGGCGCAGGCGGACCATGTGGCTCGTCGCAGGCGTGTTCGTGCTGCTGTTCGCGGGCGCCGCGGTGTTCGCGGGCATGAAGCTGATCGAGAAGCTCGGCCCGCCCGAGGATTTCGCCGGGCCGGTCGGTCCGATGGCCGTGGTGCAGGTGCACGACGGCGACACCTCACAGCAGATCGCGGCGAGCATGAAGGAGAAGGGCATCGTCGCGAGCACCGGCGCGTTCATCGAGGCGGCCGTGCGCAACTCGAACATGCAGTCGGTGCAGCCGGGCTTCTACGCGATCCCGACCCGCAGCCCGGCCGTGCAGGCGGTCGCGGCGCTGGTCGGTAAGCAGGCCAGGGTCGGAAACCTGGTCATTCCCGAGGGGCGACTGCTGCACGATCAGTACGAGGTGGGCACCAATCGGCGCACCGACGGCATCTATCGGATGATGGCCGAGGCCAGCTGCATCGGCATCGGCCCGAACCAGAAGTGCGCGACCTACGAACAACTCGACGCCGCGGGCGCCAGTGCCGACCTCGCCGCGCTCGGCGTGCCGTCCTGGGCCGCGCAGGGCGTCAAGGACTGCCCGGACCGAACCAGGCAGCTGGAGGGCTTGATCGCCGCGGGCACCCTGGATTTCGATCCGAGCGGCACGCCGGAGCAGATGATCCGGCAGGTCGTCACCGCCAGCGCCAAGAGCTACGAGTCGACCGGTCTGCTGCAGTCCGGCGGCGAGACCAAGCTGACCCCGTACGAGACGCTGATCGCCGCGTCGCTCGTCGAACGCGAGGCCAAGCCGCAGGACATGGGCAAGGTCGCGCGGGTGATCGTGAACCGGCTGCGGGTGCCGCAGATGCTGCAGTTCGACTCGACGGTGAACTACGCGCTGGACCGCACCGAGGTGCAGACCACCGACACCGACCGGGCCACGGAGACGCCGTGGAACACCTACGCGAAAACCGGCCTGCCCGCGACCCCGATCTCCGCGCCCTCGCTGAACGCGTTGCGCGCCATGGAGAATCCGGACGTGGGGCCGTGGCTGTACTTCGTGACCGTCGACAAGCAGGGCACCACCCTGTTCACCGATGATTACAAGCAGCACCAGCGCTACATCCAGCAGGCGCAGGCGAGCGGAATCCTCGACAGTGGCCGCTGAACGCAAAGCGGCGGTGCTCGGCAAGCCCATCGCCCACTCCCGCTCACCGCAGCTGCACCTGGCCGCGTATCGCGCGCTCGGACTCGACTGGAGTTACGAGCGCATCGAATGCACGGCCGAACAGCTGCCCGGACTGGTCGACGGGCTCGGACCCGAATGGGTCGGGCTCTCGGTGACCATGCCGGGTAAGGAGGTCGCGCTCGCCTACGCCGACGAGCGCACCGAGCGGGCGGTACTGGTCGGCTCGGCCAACACCCTCGTCCGGGTCGACGGCGGCTGGCGGGCCGACTGCACCGACGTCGACGGTGTGCTCGGCGCGCTGCGCGGCGGCGGAGTCACCGACCTGGACGAGGCCGTCGTGCTCGGTGCGGGCGGCACCGCGCGGCCCGCCCTGCTCGCCCTGTCCGAACTCGGCGCCAAGACGGTCACCGTGATCGCCCGCGACGCCGGCCGGGCAAGCAGCGCACTGGACCTCGCGGAACGACTCGGCATGAACGCCGCCCTCACCCCGTTCGACCCGGCCGCCCTGGTCGGCCTGTGCGAGCGCGCGGGCGTCGTGGTGAGCACCATCCCCGCCGAAGCCGCCGCCCAGGTAGCGCCCGCCGTAGCCACCGCCCCCGTCGTACTCGACGCCATCTACAACCCCTGGCCGACACCCCTGGCCGAGGCCGTCACCCAAGCCGGCCACACCGTCGTCAGCGGATTGCAGATGCTGCTGAACCAGGCTTACGGCCAGGTCGAGCAGTTCACCGGTCGGCTGGCGCCCCGCGCGGAAATGGCTGCGGCACTGGGGTCTGTGTAGTTCTGGGCTCTGATGTTCAGGGTGTGGTTCCGCTGTTCGGGGGGTTTGCTTGGCTTTGGGTTGCGGTTGCTTCTGATGCCGGGGGTGCTCGGCGGGATGTGTAACCGTGGCTGGCTCCGGTGGTTGGGGCTGGATATGCGGTGGTCAGTGGGTTGCTGTTGAACCAGGTTTACGGCTGGGTCGAGCAGTTCATCGGTCGGCTGGCGCCCTGCGCGGAAATTGCTGTGGCACTGGGGTCTGTGTAGTTCTGGGCTCTGATGTTCAGGGTGTGGTTCCGCTGTTCGGGGGGTTTGCTTGGCTTTGGGTTGCGGTTGCTTCTGATGCCGGGGGTGCTCGGCGGGATGTGCAACCGTGGCTGGCTCCGGTGGTTGGGGCTGGATATGCGGTGGTCAGTGGGTTGCTGTTGAGCCAGGGGAACAGCTTTGTGTTGGCGTCCGCGCCGTGTGTGGAATGGCGGTGGCGTTGGGTGGTTTCGGGGTTGGGCGAGCGGGTTTTGGGCCCCTGACGTTCAGGTGCGTTTCCGCGGGTATGAGTCGGTGGGTGCGGTGGTGAATTGTTGGTGGCGCTGGAACTGCCGTCCGCGCCGTGTGTGGAATGGCGGTGGCGTCGGGTGATTTCGAGGTTGGGGGAGTGGTGCTCGGTTCTGACGTTCGGGGGTTCGGGAATCCGGTGGTGTTGGCGGGTGTGGTGGTGAATGGCGGTGGCGTTGGGTGGTTCTGGGGTTGGGGCGAGTGGGTGCTGGGTTCTGAACGTTCAGGGTGCAGGTTTCCGTGGGTGTAGTCGATGGGTGTGGTGGTGAATCGTTGGTGGCGCTGGAATGTGGCATCGCGTCGACCGGATGTGTCGGGTCGGAGGGTTTGCCGGGTTCGGCGAAAAACTGATACTGGTTCTAGTTTTGTTCGGCGGGGCACGGGGTTATGGTGGTGCGCATGAATGCTTGGGTGTTGCGGGCCATCGTGCTCGGCGCGCTGGTCGTCTTCCTGCGTGCGGTGCTCGGGTTCGCGATGGTGTACTGGCCGACCCACGGGGTCTGGATGCGGGCGCTGTGCCTGATCATTCTGGTGGCAGCCATCGTCTACTGGGGCTTCTCGGACGGACGCACGGATCGCGCGGCCAACCCCAACCCCGACTACGGCACCGACCTGACCCTGCAATGGTTGAAGGCCGCCGCCGCGGCAGGCCTCGGCAGCGGCCTCGCCGCCTGGATCCTCGACTGGCTGCCCAAATTCGACCTCGGCGACAACGGCCTGCTGTTCGAACTCACCGCGGGCGCAGCCTTCATCGTCCTGCTGGTCTTCATCCCCGCCCTCATCGGCGTCGGCGTCGGCCGCGCCCTGGCCGACCGCCGAGCAGAAAAGCACTCCGCTGCGGAGTCCCCGGTAAGCACGCCCGCCTGAACCTGATCGTTCGTCAAGGTGATGTGCGACCTTGTCTGACTACTAGCCGAGCGCGACTCCCTTGAAATGCATCATCTGATGCGACGATGCCCGCAGTGGCTTAGGCCTGCGGGTCGTGTGTCGCTCAAGGCCGCGCGTCGCCTGGGGTTGTGTGTCGTTTGGGGTTGTGTTTCGTTGGGGTCGTGAGTCGCTTGGGGTTGGGCGTCGCTTGAGGTCGTGCCGCTTGCGATCGCGCGTCGCTTGAAGCCGCGCGTCGCCTGAGGTTGCGCGTCACCTGACGTGGCATTTCGCCTGGAGCGAGGCGTCCCAGGCTCGCGGCCGAACTCTCGACGCGCGTTTCCCTTTTCGGGTATCACACCTTCCGATCAGCACGCGTGCCCACGTGCCCATCCGATCTGGACTATTGATCAGGAGGAACTGGTGGCGGCAGCCTCTCGGCCGATGCCGCCACCACTTCCTCCTGATCAATTGACCACGACTCGAGGCGTCACGCCGCGCATCGAAAGTGCCCTAACCCCGGACGCCTCGGCCACGAGACCCGGGTTTCTCCGTGCACAGTCCGCTCACCAGCGAGGGAAACCCTTGGCCAACCCTGAACGAAGGCGCGCAAGCGCCTGAGGTGGGCGCTGCCTGAGGTGGGCGCTGCCTGAGGTGGGCGCTGCCTGAGGTGGGTGCTGCCTGAGGTGGGTGCTGCCTGAGGTGGGCGCTGCCTGAGGTGGGCGCTGCCTGAGGTGGGTGCTGCCTGAGGTGGGCGCTGGTTGAGGTGGGCGTTCGTATGAGTTGGGCGGTTGATCACCAGGTAATGGTGGCGGGGGTCTCTCGGTCGATGCCGCCACCATTACCTGGTGATCGGTTGACCGAGTCGTGGATGGTGATCTGGGGTCGGAGACGCCCGCGTAGCGGACTTTTCGGCTGTGATGTCGCCGTCTCCGTGTCGTTGGCAGGGGCCGTGGCGGATCACGAGGGAAGGTGCGTGCGCTCATGGGATGACGTGCTGTGTCAGGCGTGGCGTGAGGTGCTGTGTCAGGTGGGGCGCGGTGCGACGTGGGCGTGGCGTGGGTGAAGTGCGGGGTCGGACGTGGTGTGGGCGGGGAGTTGTGTGAGGTCGGGTGCTGCGTCAGGTGCGGCGGGTGCGACGTGGGCGTGGTGTGGGTGAAGTGCGGGGTGGGACGTGGTGTGGGCGGGGTGTTGTGTGAGGTCGAGTGCTGCGGCGGGTGTGGCGTGGGGTGAAGTGTGGGCTCGGACGTGGTGGTGGGGCGGCGTTGTGTGAGGTCGGGTGCGGTGCTGTGAGGCGGGTGCTGGCTGCGGTGGTGGGCTGTCGGTCTGGGGGCTCGTTGGCTTGAGTGGTGCTGTGTTGGGGGCGGGCTGCCAACTTTGTGCCATTGAGGTCGGCGGGCTGCTGTTCGGTGGAGATGGTCGATAATCTGTTGTAGTTCAGTGGGTTTCATATGGGGAGGGCAGGGTTCATGATATTGCGCATTGGGGTGGCCGCTGCGATGTCGATTGCCGCGACCGCGGTCGTGTTCGCGGGGCAGGCGAGTGCTCAGAACGGGTGTGCGTCGAACGCGCCGCACTGGAACTGGGTGTGTGTGCCCGCCGGCTCGAACGTCAGCCTGTCGTACTGCCTGAAGAACAAGAACGATTGGGGTAAGCCGGGCGAGTGTGTCCTGCGCAACGACGGCAACGGCCGCTACGACCTCTGGATTCCCAGGTAGGACGGAAGAGAAGCGGCGCACCCCGGGTTATCGGGGTGCGCCGCTTTTGCTTGTGTCGATGCCGCGTGCACTGTGCCGCGCGCGATCTGTCGACGATCCTTTGCGCGTGGTGCGGTTCGTGCGCGGTGACCGGACTACAGCAGGATGCCGCCGGTGTTCGGGGTGCCTTCGCGAGCGATCGCGGAGTAGGCGGCGGCGAGCAGGGTGGGGTCGGGGCCTTCGAGGCGGCCGGGCTTGGCGAGACCATCCAGGACGACGAAGCGCAGCACGCCCGAGCGGGTCTTCTTGTCGGTCTGCATGGAGCCCAGCAGCTGCGGGAGGGCGTCGGCGTCGTAACCGACCGGCAGACCGACACTTTCGAGCACGGCGCGGTGCCGGTCGGCGGTGGCGTCGTCGAGGCGGCCCGCGAGCCGGCCGAGTTCGGCGGCGAAAACGAGGCCGACGGAGACGGCGGCACCGTGGCGCCACCGGTAGCGCTCGCGGCGCTCGATGGCGTGCGCGAGGGTGTGGCCGTAGTTGAGGATCTCGCGCAGGCTCGACTCCTTCAGATCGGCCGCGACGACGTCGGCCTTCACCTGGATCGCGCGCCGGATCAGCTCGGGCAGCACCGCACCCTTCGGGTCGAGCGCCGCCTCCGGGTCGCGCTCCACCAGGTCCAGGATCACCGGGTCGGCGATGAAGCCCGCCTTGATGATCTCGGCCATGCCCGCGACGATCTCGTTGCGCGGCACCGTCTCCAGCGTCGCCAGATCGACGAGCACGGCGGCAGGCTCGTGGAAACAACCGACGAGGTTCTTGCCCGCCTCGGTGTTGATGCCGGTCTTGCCGCCGACCGCGGCGTCCACCATCGCCAGCAACGTGGTCGGCACGTGCACGATCTGGACGCCGCGCATCCAGGTGGCGGCGACGAAGCCGGCCAGGTCGGTGGCCGCGCCACCGCCGAGGCTCACCACGACATCGTTGCGGGTCAGGCCGATTCGGCCGAGCACCTCCCAGCAGAACCCGGCGACGGCCAGCTCCTTGCCCGCCTCCGCGTCCGGGATCTCGATGCGGTGCGCGTCGAGGCCGGTGTCGGCCAACGACTTCCGCACCGCCTCGGCGGTCTCGGCGAGCGGCGGCTGATGGAAGATCGCCACCGTCCGCACGCCCTTCGCCGCGCCGTTGACCGACTCGACGAGTTCACCGAGCAACCCGCGGCCGATGATCACCGGATACGGGTCGGCGGTACGAACATCGATACGACTCGGCTCATTCACGACTATTGCTCCGATTCTGTGTTTGCTTCTTGATGTTTGCGCGCCCGAATTCGGGCCCGCCTGGCCCGAGCCCGCCGCGCCCTACCGCTCGAGCCCGCTCCGTCCACCCCACCGGCGTGCTCGTCCGTCCCATCCGTGCCGGTCGAATTGCTCGCCCCGCCAGCGCCACTCGCGTTGCTCGGCCCATCGGCGCCACTCGCGTTGGTCGCCTCGCCAGCACCGCGCGCGTTGGTCGCCTCGCTGGCACTACTCGCGTCGGTCGCCTCGCCAGCGCCACGCGCGTTGCTAGCCCCACCGCCACCGCGCGCGTTGCTCGCCTCGCTGGCACTACTCGCGTTGGTCGTCCCGCCAGCACCGCGCGCGTTGGTCGCCTCGCCAGCACCGCGCGCGTTGGTCGCCTCGCTGGCACTGCTCGCGTTGGTCCCCGCGCCGGCACCGCGCGTGGCAGAAGCGGCGTCCGCGTTGGCAAGGCCAGGCGTACCACTCGCGCTGGCCGATCCATGCGGGCTGGTCACCCCGCTCGCACCGCGCACGCCAGACGGGTCGGACATTGTGTTCGCACGGCCCGAGCCCGCAGGCCCGCCAACGCCGCTCGCACCGCCCGAAGCGAACGTACTACTCGCGCCCGCCGCGCTGGTCGAGGTCGCCGCTCCGCTCGCACTGGCCGTGCTGTTCGCGCTGCTCGGCCTACTCGCGCCGGTGGGGCGGTTCGCATTGGGCACACCGCTCGCGGTTATCGGCTCGCCCGCGTCTGTCGCGTTGTTCTCGATGTGTGCGCTGCGCGTGCTGGATGTGTCGGTGGTGGGTGCTGCTTGTGTTGCGTTGCGTAGGTCGCTCGCCTCGTTGCTGCTTGTGTTGGGGGTGCCGTTGGTGCCGGTCGTTGTGCGCACGGTGTGCACGGCGCTCGTGTTGGTCGGCTTGTCGGTGTCTGTTGCGCTGTTCTCGATGTGTGCGCTGCGTGCGCTGGATGTGCCGGTGGTGGGTGCTGCTTGTGTTGCGTTGCGTACCTCGCTCGCCTCGTTGCCGCTGGAGGTGCCGCTTGTGTTGGCGGTGCCGCCTGCGCTGGAGGTCCCGCTCGTGTTGGAGGTGCCGTTGGTGCCGGTCGTTCTGCTCACGGTGGGTACGGCGCTCGTGCTGGTCGGCTCGCTCACGCTGGACGTGCTCCTCGTGCTGGAGGTGCCGCCTGTGCTGGACGTATCGCCTGTGCTGGAGGTGCCGCCTGTGCTGGACGTATCGCCTGTGCTGGAGGTGCCGCCTGTGCTGGACGTATCGCCTGTGCTGGAGGTGCCGTCGGTGCCGGACGTATCGCCTGTGCTGGAGGTGCCGCCGGTGCCGGACGTATTCCTTGCGCCACCAGCATCGTTCGTGCCCCGCTCGGTCTTGTCCGGCGTACCGCTCGGGTCTGTGTTCAGGCCGCCGACGGTGGTTGGGGGGCCTGCGGGGCGGCGGGCTCGCCAGCGGCGGGTGAGGGGGGATTGGGTGGGTTGGGGGTGGTCTGAGTTTTGGTCCGGGGTGGGGGTTTTCGCGGCGGTGCGGCGGGTGCGCCAGCTGCGGTTGGTCGGGGTTGGCGCGGTGGACTTCGCGGCCGGGGTTTCGGTGGTGATCTCGCCTTGGCCTTGGCCTTGGCCTTGGCCCTGGGCCAAGGACGCGGCGCGACGGGCGGCGGCGCGGGCACGGGCGCGGCGACGGGCCCGGGATCGGCTGCTGCCTTGGGGTTTCGGGGCGCTCGCCGGTGGTGCGGTGGGCGACGGCGTGATCGGGTCCGCGGTGTCGTTGTCGGTGACGGGCTGCACGGATTCGAGGCCGAGCTTGGCGAGCACCATTTTGACCACTCGGCCGGGGCTGCGGCCGTCGGTGCGGACGCGGACGGTGGCCACCTCCCGGTAGAGGGGGCGGCGTTTGCGCATCAGCTCGCGGTATTTGGCGGCGGGGTCGGCGCCGTTGAGCAGTGGCCTGCTCGTGCTCGCGCCGGTCCGCCGAAGTCCTTCGCCCACACTGATTTCCAGGTAGACGACGGTGCGGTTGCGCAGCAGCGCCCTGGTGTCCTTGGACAGCACGGCGCCGCCGCCGAGCGAGACGACGCCGCGTTCGGCGAGGATGGCGCGGCGCACCACCCGCTCTTCGATGCGGCGGAACTCGGGCTCGCCGTCGGTCGCGAAGATCTCGGGGATGGTGCGTCCGGTCTCGCGTTCGATGCCCGCGTCGGTGTCGTACAGCTCGACGCCGAGTGCTTTCGCGAGCTTGCGGCCGATCGTCGATTTCCCCGCGCCGGGCGGTCCGACCAGCACCACGCGCGGTGCGCGCGGATCGGTCTGCACGATCATTGTGGGCTGGTGTCGACTGAGGTGAGGTGCGGGCGGGCGCCGATCCGCTTGACGTAGCTGGTGATGTTCTCCAGGGTCTCGCTGATCGAGTCGCCGCCGAACTTCTCCAGCGCGGCCTGCGCGACCACGAGCGCGACCATCGATTCGGCGACCACACCCGCGGCAGGCACCGCGCACACGTCGGAGCGCTGGTGGATCGCGACGGCTTCCTCGCCGGTGGTCATGTCGACGGTGGCCAGCGCCTTCGGCACGGTGGAGATCGGCTTCATCGCGGCACGCACGCGCAACGCCTCGCCGTTGGTCATGCCGCCCTCGAGGCCGCCCGCGCGGTTGGTGGAGCGCAGCACGCCGTCGGGGCCGGGCCGCATCTCGTCGTGGGCCTGGCTGCCGCGCCGGCGCGCGGTCTCGAAACCGTCGCCGACCTCGACGCCCTTGATGGCCTGAATGCCCATGAGCGCCGCGGCGAGCCGCGCGTCCAGGCGGTCCGCGCCGCTGATGAACGAGCCGAGCCCGACGGGCAGGCCCTCGACAACCACCTCGACGACGCCGCCGAGGGTGTCGCCGTCCTTCTTCGCGGCCTCGATCTCGGCGATCATCGCGGCTTCGGCGTCCTTGTCGAACGCGCGGACCGGGCTCTCGTCGATGGCAGCGAGGTCGGCCGCGGTCGGGACGACGCCGGTGCTGTTCACCGCGGTGCCGATCGATACGACGTGCGAGATCACCTCGACGCCGAATGCCTGCCGGAGGAAGTTGCGGGCGACGGTGCCCGCGGCCACGCGTGCCGCGGTCTCCCGCGCGCTGGCGCGTTCGAGCACGTTGCGGGCGTCGTCGAAGCCGTACTTGAGCATGCCGGAGTAGTCGGCGTGTCCGGGGCGGGGCCGGGTGAGCGGGGCATTGCGCGCCAGGTCGGCTAGTTCGGCCGGGTCGACCGGGTCGGCGGACATGACGGTCGTCCACTTCGGCCATTCGGAGTTGGCCACCTCGATCGCGACCGGGCCGCCCATGGTGCGGCCGTGCCGGACGCCGCCGATGACGGTCACCTTGTCGGCCTCGAACTTCATCCGGGCGCCGCGCCCGTAGCCCAGTCGGCGGCGCGCCAACTGCGCGGAAATCTCGTCGGACGTCACCTCGACTCCGGCCACCATTCCTTCGAGGAGGGCGACGAGAGCGGGACCATGGGATTCTCCGGCAGTTATCCAGCGCAACACGTGCTCCATCTTCCCATGTCGACGCGCCCGGTCCGGCATGCGGCCCGCCGTGATGGCAGGCACGTTCGCCCGTTTCGCCGCCGACGCCCAGCTGAGCCGCTGAGATCGGCAGCCGCCCGGGCGGTCGGGCGCACGGGTTGTCGGACCGAGGGCAGCGCTCGTCGCGCGCGCATGCACGGCCCGGCCGCGCGGGGTAGGCGACCGCACCGTGACGTATCAACCGCCATGGGCAACCACCAAAGCCGTGACCGTGGCCAAACACATCGCGGGCCCGTGCGGCAGCGCGGGCACCGGGGTGCCGGGTGCACGGATGCGGCAGATAAGGAGCAGCACGAGGCCCGCGGCGGCGGTGAGCAAGGGGGCGGCCACGGCCGCCTGCACCCAGGCCTGTCCGCCGCCGAGCGCCGCGACCGCACCGAGCGGGACGGCGAGCTTCACATCGCCCGCGCCGCACGCCGCGGGGACGAGCAGATGCAGCGCGAGATAGGGGAGCGCGAGCAGCGCGGCACCCAGCAGCGCGGCTGTGAATTGTGTTGTGGACAGGGCATATCCGAGGACCGCGAGGGCACCCGAACCGGTCAGTTCGTTCGGCAGCCGACGCTGCCGCAGATCGATGCCGCTCAACACGGCACACCACGCCAGGAGGGCGGTGAACGCGACGGATGTCATGCCTGCAAGCTTCGTCCGAGCACGGGCGGGAACGACAACGCGCGCCCAGAATGGGGACAACTTTTCCAGATGTGAACACCGGCCACCTCGCATGCCGACCGGTTTGTGTAAATCGATGAGCGGCAACGGATTCCGGCGCGGCGTGAGCGGGAAGGATCGCCGCGGCGGCGCGCCGGCAGCGACCGGTCCACGTGTTGTCTATGGCCATTCGGCGTGTCGGCGGTAACTTTGACGCATGTGTGCTGATCACGTGGGCAATGCGCCCGACTACGCGGCGCGGCGTGGCGCGTTGCGCAGTCTGCTGGTGGAGAACGGGGTGGACGGCCTGCTGGTCACCGACCTGGTGAACCTCAGATATCTCACCGGCTTCACCGGTTCCAACGCGGCGCTACTGGTGCACTCCTGGGACATGCGCGACGCGGAGGACCGCACGGTGATCGGCACCGACGGTCGCTATCGGACCCAGGTCGCCGAGCAGGTCCCGGATCTGCGTGCCGAGATCGCCAGGGCGACCGCCCGGCGCATCGTCGAGCTGGCGGGGGAATGGCAGCTCGGCCGGATCGGCTACGAGAGCCACATCGTCACAGTCGACCAGCATCGCGGCTTCGTCGAGCAGCGCACCGGACTCGAGTTCGTCGCCACGCCCGGCCTGGTCGAACAGTTGCGCACGGTGAAGGACGCCTACGAGGTGGAGCAGCTGCGGGCGGCCTGCGCGGCGGGCGACGCGGGCCTGGCCGCGCTGCTCGAGCGCGGCGGCCTGCGACCGGGCCGCACCGAACGACAGGTCGCGCGCGATCTCGAATGGGCGATGTTCGAGCACGGCGCCGAGGCGGTGTCGTTCGAGACCATCGTCGCGGCGGGCGCGAATTCGGCTGTCCCGCACCATCGGCCGACCGAGGCGGTGCTGGCCGCGGGCGATTTCGTCAAACTCGACTTCGGCGCGACGGTCGGCGGCTACCACTCGGACATGACCCGCACCTTCGTGCTCGGCGCGCCCAGCGACTGGCAGCGCGAGGTGTACGAGCTGGTGGCGGCGTCGCAGCGGGCGGGATGCGCGGCGTTGCGGCCCGGCGTGCAGGTCGCCGACGTGGACGCCGCGTCGCGGTCGGTGATCGAGGCCGCGGGGCACGGCGCGCTGTTCGTGCACGGGCTCGGGCACGGTGTCGGACTGCAGATCCATGAAGCGCCCGGACTGGCGAAAAACGGAACCGGTACACTTCTGTCTGGCGTGGCGGTGACCGTCGAACCTGGTGTGTACTTTCCCGGCCGCGGCGGGGTCCGGATCGAGGACACGCTCGTGGTGCGCGAAGGGGGCCCGGAGCTGCTCACCAACACCAGCAAAGACCTGACCGTCGTCGACTGACGCCGGTTCGACCCCCATGTTGTTTACGAACTAGGAGATCCGAGGACAGTGGCGGACACCAGCGACTTCAAGAACGGCCTTGTGCTGAAGATCGACGGTCAGCTTCAGCAGATCGTCGAATTCCAGCACGTCAAGCCGGGCAAGGGCCCCGCGTTCGTGCGGACCAAGCTGAAGAACGTGCTGTCCGGCAAGGTCGTCGACAAGACCTTCAACGCCGGTGTCAAGGTGGAGACGGCCACCGTCGACCGCCGGGACATGACCTACCTGTACCACGACGGTTCGGACTACGTCTTCATGGACGGCGACACCTTCGACCAGATCTCGATCTCCGAGCAGACCATCGGCCCCGGCGCCCGGTTCCTGCTGGAGAACATGAGCGTGCAGGTCGCCACGCACGAGGGAGCCCCGCTCTACGTCGAGCTCCCGGTGACCGTCGAGCTCGAGGTGCAGCACACCGACATCGGCCTGCAGGGTGACCGCTCCACCGGCGGCACCAAGCCCGCGACGCTGGAGACCGGCGCCGAGGTGCAGGTCCCGCTGTTCATCAACACCGGCGACAAGCTGCGCATCGACTCGCGCGACGGCAGCTACCTCGGCCGAGTCAACGCCTGATCGCCGCGCGCGAGCAGGATAATGGTGACTGTGGCTGAACAGCCGTTGGACAAGAAGTCCACGTTCAAGAAGCTCGGCACGCGGCACAAGGCGCGGCGCCGGGCCGTCGACCTGCTTTTCGAGGCGGAGGCGCGCGACGTGGACCCGGCCGATCTGCTCGACGAGCGGACCGAGCTGGCGACCCGCGACCAGGCGGTCGCCCCGGTGCACGCCTACACCCACACGCTGGTCGAGGGCGTCGCCGACGACCTGGACCGGGTGGACGGCACCATCGAGTCGTATCTGAAGGATTGGGAGCTGTCCCGGCTGCCCGCCGTCGACCGCGCCATCCTGCGGATCGCGGTGTGGGAGTTGTTCCACGCCAACGATGTTCCGCCGGTCGTCGCGGTGGACGAGGCGGTGGAGCTGGCCAAGGAGCTGTCCACCGACGATTCCCCCTCGTTCGTCAACGGTGTGCTCGGGCAGGTCGTGCTGGTCGCGCCGCAGGTGCGGGCCGCGGCGGCGGCCACCCGCGCGCCCCGTCCGGAGCCCGAGGCGTGAAGAAGTTCCTCGTCCTGGCGATGCGCACGCCGCGCTTCGACCCGGCCGTGATCGAGCCGCACAAGCAGTTCCTGAGGGATCTGGGCGCCCAGTTGGTGGAGAGCGCCAAGTTCGGCGACGGTAGCGGCGGCGCGTACTTCGTGCACGCCGAAAGCCTCGACGCGGCAAAGGCACTCGCGTTCGCCGACCCGGTGCACACCACCGGCTCCTCGGACGTCACCGTCTACGAGTGGGAACCGACGACACCCGCTTAGCGGCACACACCGGACGCACCCCCTTCGACTCGGTCAGTAGTCGGACGGGGTGCGTTTCGCGTTGTGCGGTGGGCCCGTACGCTCCCGCCGGGGGTGTACGGGAGCCGGCGGGAGCGGGCCGCCCGCAGAGCCGGGCGCTCGGTCCCGGAGATGTTCCCCGCGACCGTTTCTCATCCTGGTAGCTCAACCGCACTCGAGGTCAAGTCGGCGGGGTGTGCCATGGGCCACTCGTGCCCGCGCGCCGCGGGCGTGCGACCATGCCGAGGATGTCCGTTGGCGCGCACGACTTCTCGTTTCCCTCGTCCGGAGCGATTCGGGCCGCCTATTCTGGTGGAAACGCAGGGGAGCGCATGGCACGGTTTCTGATCTGGTTCCGCAACAACGTCGACGGCTCTTTCGCGGTGCTGCTCGCGATCACCGTGGGGTTGCTGCAGTTCCTCGACGTCATCGGGACCGACCAGGTGAACGCCGCCATGCTGCTGGTGCTCGGCCTGGTCGCGATCACCCTGCTACGGGACCGACATCTGTCGGCGAAGGCGGTGCGCGACGCGACCTCGGTGCATCTGCTGTACGGGCCGGAGATCGGCCACGCGCACACCCTCGCCCGGCGCGGGACCGAGCAGTGGATGTTCAAGGGCGGCACCGGAACCTACATCCGCGCGGTGACGCTGCGCGAATGCGTGGAGAACGCCCGGCGCGAACAGCGGCCGCTGCGGGTGCAATTGGAGATCCTGGATCCCACCGACGAACAGCTCTGCAAGACCTACGCGCAGTTCCGTTCCTCGCTGCAGCCCGAAGCCGATCGCACCGGTGAGCTGTGGACCACCGAGCGCACCCGCAAGGAGGCGTTCGCGACGGTGCTCGCGGCCTGCTGGTACCGGCAGCGGTTCACCTTCCTCACCATCGATGTCGGCCTCTCGGCGGTGATGACGACCTTCCGCTGGGATCTGTCGTCCAGTTGCGTCATTGTCACGCAGGACAATCCGAACACCCCGGCGATGATGTTCGAGCGCGACAAGCCGTACTACCGCGACTTCAACCGCGAACTGGTCGCCAGTTTCAAACAGACCAAACAGGTTCCGCTGAGTCGCACCGAGGAACTGCCGCTGTCCGACGAGCCGACCGTCGACCAGGTCCGTGGCGTGTTCCAGACCCTCGGTCTGGCGTTACCGGCCGCCTTCACCGATCGCGACGTCGCCGATATCGTGCGCCGCGCGCTACAACCCCGGAACCCGTACTGATGAACGAATACGCCCGCCTGCGCACGCTGCTCGCCCTCGACGACGCCGCGAACGCCGTGCGGGACTGGGCGGGCGCGGTGCTGGCGGGTGTCGCGGACGGCAGCTCCGAGCTGGTCGCCGTCCGACATCCCTTGGGGTTCTTGTGTTTTCCGGTGTGGCGTGGCGAGGGGCGCGGCGTCTGCGTGCACGTCTGGACCGAGGGCGGGTATGCCCGGCCGACCACCTCGCCGATGCACGCGCACAGCTGGGATCTGCTCAGCACCGTGCTGTACGGCACGGTCGGCAACGAGATCCTCGAAATAGACAGTGCGCCATCGCGTCCAACGCACCGCATGTTCGAGATCCAGAGTGCGGCCGACGGTGATCTGGTCCGCGCGACCCCGCGCCTGGTCGCCTATCGCGTTCGGTCCAGGGAAGAATTCGGCGCGGGCGAGGTCTACACGCTGCCGCACGGCGCGTTCCATGTCTCCGATGTGCGCGGCGCGGCGGCCACCGTGGTGCTCGGCGAGGACAACCGCGGCCACCCCGACCTGTCCCTGGGTACGCTCGCAACGACCGACCACTGGGTGCACCGAACCCCGTGCACCCCCGTGGAATCGCGCGGCGCCGCGCGCACCGTGCTCGACCACCTGCACGTCCGACCGAAGCAACTGGAGAACCGATGCGAGCAGGCGACGTGATGCACCAGGTGCTGCCCGAGACGGTGCTGGAGGTGGCCGCGGATGTCGCGGTTACGGCCGCCGTCGAAGCGGGCCGGGCGATCCGGGCGGGTCTGCTCGGTGCGCTCACCGTGAGTACCAAGGACGTGGGCGGAGACGTGGTGACCGACCTGGACCTGCGCGCCGAGCGGATCATCCTGGAACACCTCCGACGCGCGTTCCCGCGGCATCGCATCCTGGCCGAGGAGTCCGGGGTGCTCGACAGCGGCGACGATTCCTGGTGCTGGGTCGTCGATCCGCTCGACGGCACCAACAACATCACGATCGGGCTGCCCGTCTGCACGGTCGGTATCGCCCTGTGTCACAACGGAACTCCGGTCGTCGGCGTGGTACACGATCCGATCGCCGAGCGCACCTGGACCGCTGTGCGCGGGCGCGGCGCCATGGGGCCGAACGGCCCGCTGCGGCAGCCGACGCGGCGACCCGACCATGCCCCCGTGCTCGCGTGGCTGCAGGGCTACCCCGTCACCCGCACCGATCCGATCGCGCGGGCCCTGCGTCTGACGCTGGAGTCGTCCTCGCGCAGGTTGATCCAGCTCTGGTCACCGCTGCTGTGCTGGGTCATGGTGAGCAGCGGTGACATCGACGGTTTCGTCGGCTATCGAGCAGGCCTGATCGACCTCCCGGCCGGTGCGCTGCTCGCCCGCGAATCCGGCATGCACATCACCGATTTCGCCGGTGCCGCGCTCGACGAGCGCCTTGACCTGCCCGCCGGCGAGGTGGATTTCATCGCGGGGGACCCACGGGTGCTGCCCGAACTCGCGTTGCTGGTGAAATCCGCGAGTGCGGTTCGGGTGACGGGGCTGCCGGGCTAGGTCGAGTCACGAGACATCGTGGGGCACGAGCTCACCCGAGGACGAGCAGCGCCCCGACCGCGCCGACGGTGCCGAGCAGCGCCAGCCCGAACCCGGTGAGCACGAAGCGCAGCATCGGGACGCGCACCTCGTGCGTGCGGCAGAACTCCAGGCAGAGCAGGGTGGCCAGGGACGCCCACGGGGTCACCACCGGACCGATATTGGTGCCGATGAGCAGGGCGAGCAGCTGATCGTGATTGCCGGTGGGCACCACCGCCTCGCCCGCGGTGTAGGCGGGCAGGTTGTTGGCGATGTTGGATAGGGCCGCGCCGGCGCCGGCCGCGCGGAACGCGCCCGCCGCACCGGTGTCGTCGCCGATCAGGGTGTGCATCAGATCGGAGAGGCCGAGCCTGCCGAGGGTGGGCACCACCAGGAACAGGCCGACCACGAAAACCAGGAGCTGCCAGGGAATCAGCGCCCAGCGCAAGGATCGGCGGTCGAACACCGCGAACGCGAGCACCGCGATGGCGGCGGCGATGGTCGCGGCGATGCCGATGCGGTCGCCGACGAACGGGATCGCGAAGATGAACAGCAGACAGGCGCCCGCGGTGGTGTACAGCAGCGCACGCTCTTTCGCGTTCGAGGGACGCACCGGCTCGGGCGGGAGGTAGCGGTCGGCGTCGCGCCTGCCCCGCCGCCAGTACCACAGCCAGAGGCACAGCATCGTCGCGGCGATCGAAATCAGCTGGGGCGCCCACATTCTGGTGGCGAACTCGGTCGCGGTCAGCGCGACCCGGTCGGCGGCAAGCAGATTGGTGAGGTTGGAGACCGGTAGCAGCAGGCTGGCGGTGTTGGCGAGCCAGAGCGTGGTCATCGCCAGCGGCAGCGGCGGAATGCGCGCGGGCGCGGCCAGCGCGAGCATCACCGGGGTGATCAGCACGGCGGTGGTGTCGAGGTTGAGCAGGATGGTGGTCGCCGAGGCGAACAGGACACACAGCAGGAACAGCGCCGGATAGTAGCCGCGTCCGAGAATGGCGAGCCGGTGCGCGATCACGTCGAACACCTTGGCCTGGCGGGTGAGTTCGGCCAGCACGATCACGCTGCCGAGAAACAGCAGCAGCGGGCCGATGCGGCGCATATTGTCCACCGCCTCGTCCCTGGGCAGCAGTCCGGTCAGCACGCAGAGCACGCCGGCGACGAGCAGCGCGATCCGGACCCAATCGAGCACGCTCAGGCCCCAGCGGGGGCGCGCGGTGGCCGCCGACGCGTGCGGCGGAATGTTGCGCTCGGGGGAGTCGACCTGTTCGGGCACGACTGCCATGCTATTGGCCTGCGCCATACTGGGGGCGTGACACAGCAGGGTGGGCGGCCGCGGGACATCTTCATCAGCTATTCCCCGGCGGACGAGCGGTGGGCGACCTGGCTGGCCTGGCAGTTGGAGAGCGCCGGATATCGCACCATGATCCAGGCCTGGGATTTCGTGCCTGGCACCAACTTCATCGATTTCATGGACCGCGGCGTGCGGGATTCGGCCATCGTGCTGCTGGTCCTGTCCGACAACTATCTCCAATCCCGTTACGGGACAATGGAATGGCAGGCCGCGTTCCGCACCGACCCGGGCAAGCTGCTGCCGGTGCGGATCGCCGAATGCCAGTTGGAAGGCTTGCTCGCCACCCTGACCTACATCGATCTGGTCGACGTCTCGACCGACGACCAGGCACGCCGGAACCTGCTGGATCGGGTGCGGCACATGCTGGCGGGCCGGGCGAAGCCGGTCAGAGCGCCTGGCTTTCCGAACGAGCTGGACGTGACGCAACCGGACCGCTATGCCGATGAGGAAGCAGAGGGGCCGGTCGCGTCGCCGATGAGCAGGCGCACCCCCGTTGCGCCACCGGCCTTTCCGGGCGGCGCGGCGCGGGCCGAGCAGCGGTCGGGGGTCAGCGTGCTGCATGTCGCGGGTCCGCGCTTCGGGCGCGGCCTGCTCGCGCCGGACGAGCCGGGCACCGCCCGCGAACTCCAGGCCCGGATCTGGTCGAACGTCACCCAGTCGATCGATCGCGGTGTGCCGAAACCGGATCTGATCGTGGTGACCGGCGATCTCACCGAATCCGGTAAGCCGCGCGAGGTCGACGAGGCGCTGAGCTTTCTGACCGGATTGCGCGTGCTGCTCGGGCTCGAACCGGACCGGCTGGTCGTGGTGCCGGGAAATCACGACGTCTCCAAGGTCGCGTGTCACGCCTACTTCCTGAATTGCGAAGCGCGCGACCGGAAACCGCAGGCGCCCTACTTCCCGAAACTGGAGCAGTACGCGCGCCTGTTCAGCGAGCTGTATCAGGGGCTGGACCATCTGGTGTTCGACGTCGGGCAGCCGTGGACGTTGTTCCCGATCCCCGAATTGCGGGTGGTGGTCGCGGGTTTGAACTCCACCATGGCCGCGACGCACCTACCCGACGACGATTACGGTCAGATCGGGGAACCGCAGGCCGCCTGGTTCGCCGAGCGGCTGCGCGCGTTCGAGGAGAACGGGTGGCTGCGGCTCGGGGCGGTCCGGCACGATCCCTTGCCCGGCACGGCGGCCTCGCCGCACGATCCGGCGCTGCTCCGCGACGTCGACACCCTGTCCCGACTGCTCGGCGGGCGGTTGAACCTGCTATTGCACGGACCGGGACCGGGCGGGGTGCATCTGGATCGGCTGGACGGCAGGCTGCCGGTCATTCCCGCGGCCGCGCCGGGCCGCGACGAGATCATCCACCTGACCGCCGAGGGGCTGGCCCGCTACAGCGCGTCCTCGGGGGACGCGGGCACGCCCACCGCCCAGCTGGACCTGCCATGGACGAATGCCGTTGCGGCGCTGTCGCCGAACGCGATGCCGGAGCTACCCGGCGCCGACGAGCCGATGCACGTCGTGCCGGAGACGCCCGCGGTGGTCGATCCGCAGGGACGGCTGCTCGAGCGGGTGGCCGAGGTGTGCGAGACGCGCTACCCCGACGCGAAGATCCGGCGCGTCGAATCCGAGCCGCCGCATCTGATCATCACCCACCAGCGCGACGAGGTGACCGCCCAGTGGCGCATCGGCGCACACGTCGGCGACATGACCAGGCAGGTGATCGATGACTTCCTCGGCCACGATCCGGAATACGGCTCGGAGCTGGTGTACCGCGGTGCGCCGCCGCCACGTTCGCTGCGCGACGAGGCCGCGAGCCAGGGGCTGCGGGTGCGCAGCTTCACCGAGTTCCAGGGACTGCTCGACCTGGACGACTACCTGGCCAAGCAGGTGGAGCGGCTGCGCACCGATCGCCGCTATCCGCCCGAACTCTATGTGCCGCAGCGCTTCCGGATGCTGGAGCACGGCGACCAGGTGGTCCAGGACGACCTGGTCGCCGAGCTGCTGCGCCTGGTCGCCGCCGATCACGGCCGATTCGTCCTGGTGCTCGGCGATTTCGGCCGCGGGAAGACCTTCGCGCTGCACGAGGTCGCGCGCCGGATCACCGAGACCATGCCCGCGCTGATCCCGATCCTGATCGAACTGCGGCACCTGGACAAGACGCACTCGGTGGACGGATTGGTCGCCGCGCACCTGGCCAACCACGGTGAGGAGCGCATCGATCTGAAAGCGTTGCGCTACATGCTCCGTGAGGGCCGGGTGGTGCTGTTGTTCGACGGCTTCGACGAACTCGTCACCCGGATCAGCTACGAGTTCGCCACTGACCATCTCGAGACACTGCTGCAGGCCGCGGTCGGCAAGGCGAAAATCATTGTGGCGAGCCGTACTCAGCATTTCGCCTCCCGCGCCCAGGTGCTGACCGCGCTGGGGGAGCGGGTGGGGCTGCTGCAGGATCGCCATATCCTCTCGGTCGAGGACTTCGCGCCCGCGCAGGTGCACGCGTTTCTCACCAACCGCTACGGCGGCGACGTGCATCGCGCCGAGGCCAGGATGCGGCTGATCACCGGCATCCAGGATCTGCTCGGTCTGGCGCAGAACCCGCGCATGCTCAGCTTCATCGCGGATCTGGACGAGCGACGCCTGCGGGCGGCGGCGGGCGCGCAGCAGACCGTCGGCGCGGCGGGGCTGTATCGGGAGATCCTCGAATCCTGGCTGGCCTACGAGACCGATCGCACCGCGAGCACCGCGGGCTCGCTGCCCGGCCTGCGATTGCACGAATTATGGCTGGCGGTCACGGCTTTCGCGCTACGCATCTGGGAGACCGGGGAACCGTACCTGCGCCTGTCCGAATTGACCGAGGTCGCACAGGGTTTGGTGGAGATGACCGGCTCGAACCGGATGTCGGTGCAGCAGTCGGCCCATGCCATCGGATCGGGCAGTCTGCTGGTGCGCACCGAGGACAACCTGTTCGGGTTCATCCACTCCTCGGTCACCGAATGGCTGGTCGCCAACCACATCGCCGAACAGTTCGCCGCGGGGGTCACCGCGCCGCCGCAGTTGGCCCGGGTGCCGCTGTCGCAGCTGTCCATCGACTTCCTGTGCGATCTCGCCGACGTCCGGACCGCGCGCGCCTGGGCCGACGGTGTGCTCGACGATCCGGCCGCCGACGAGGTCTCCAAGACCAACGCCGTGCGGCTCACCACGCGGCTGCGCACCGCGCCGTCGGCGGATCTGCGCGGCGCGGTGTTGGCCGGCGAGGATCTGTCCTACCGCGACATGCGTCAGGTCGACCTGACCGACGCGGACCTGACCGGCGCGCGGCTGGTCGGCGTGAATCTGGACCGCGCCGTGCTGCACGGCGCCCGCCTGGTCGGCGCGCGACTGGACGAGGCGAGCCTGGTCGGCGCCGACCTGACCGGCGCCGACTTCACCAGGGCGCGACTGGCCCGCACGGATCTGACCGGGACACGCGCGCCGGGCAGTCGCTGGCATCGGGCCGCGCTGTTGGACGTGATCGGGACACCGGCGGGGACCGATCTGCGCGGCGCGGCGCGGGTGCCCGGCTCGGTCGCGCGGACCGAGTTCGCACCTGCCTCGATCGGGGTGCGCCACGGCTTCCACGCCAGACACGGCCGATTGCCGAAACCGTTGGCCTACAGCCCCGATGGCGGCACCCTGGCCATCGGCAGCGACGACGGCGGCGTGCTGATCTGCGACAGCGAGACCGGGCTGCCGCTGCGCACACTGCAGGGGCATCGGAATCGCTCGTTCGCGGTCGCGTTCACCGACACGGTGCTGGTCAGCGGCGGCGCCGACGGCGCGGTCGGGATCTGGGACGCGGTCACCGGCGAATCGCGCCGAGTCCTGCACGGCCACAGCGAATGGCCGTGGCCGGTCGAGCTGAACCGCGCGGGCGATCTGCTCGCCACCGGGGACGCGCGGGGCATGCTGCGGCTGTGGTCGCTGCCCAGCGGTGACCTGCTGCACGAGTGCGCGCCCGCCGCGGGCCGGGAACTGATCTACAGCTTGGCCTTTCACGACGGCGTGGTCGCCGCCGCGTACCGCGACGGCGTGGTCCGGCTCTGGGACGTCGAGACCGGCACCCAGCGTGGCGAATTCGTCGGCGAGACGGGTTCGGTCTTCCGGATCGCGTTCAGCCCCGCCGGTGACGTGCTCGCGGTCGGCGGGGCGCACGGCACCGTCGCGCTGTGGGATCCGATGCGGTGCACGCTGATTCGCCAGCTACCCGGCCACGGCGGGCGGGTGTACACACTGGCGTTCCATCCCCACCTGCCGCTGCTGGCCAGCGGGGATACCGAGGGTGGCCTGCGCGTCTGGGACGTGGACACCGGCGTCGCGAAATACGCGCCCGCCGAGCACAACGCGGCGATCTACTGGCTCACCTTCGATCCGGCCGGGGAGGTGCTCGCCTCCGGTGACAGCGCGGGGCTGCTCTGCCTGCGCGAGAGCGCGACCGGTGAACCGCGGCACCGGATCACCGCGCACGCCGGTTCGATCTGGCCGTTCGCGTTCCGGCCCGACGGCGCGCAACTCGCCGTCACCGACGACCAATTCACCACCCGGCTCTGGGATCCCGTGACCGGGGTGTGCAGGCACGTGCTCAGCGGGCACGGCAGGCAGGTCAAGTCGGTCACCTTCAATTCCGACGGCACGATTCTGGCGGCGGGCGGCAACGACGGCGTGGTGCGGCTGTGGGATCCGGTGACGGGCAGGCTCATCCGGCGGGTGGTCGGCAGCGAGGACCGGCTGCTCACCTTCGAAACCGCGTTGTTCAGCGCCGGGCAGCCGCAGCAGCTCGGGGTGGTCGGCAACGACGGCAGGCTGAGCCTGCTGAATCTGGACACCGGAGACTTCCTGCGGCACATCAACATCGAGGCCGCGCCGGTCTGGGCGATCGCGTTCGATCCCACCGATCAGTACGTGGCCACCGCGAACGACGATGACACGGTGATCATCTGGACGCGCACCACCGGCGCGCTGCACATGGTGTGCGCCGAACATCGCGGCCGGGTGCGCTCGATCGCCTTCAATGCCGACGGCTCGTTGATGGCGACCGGCTGCGACGACTCGGTGGTGCGGCTGTGGGACGTCGACTCCGGCCGACTGCTGCGCGAGCTGCACGGCCACGGCGATCGCGTGTACACGGTCGCCTTCCACGGTGACCTGCTGGCCAGCGTCTCGTGGGACACGACGGCCCGGATCTGGGACGTCGAGGCCGGGATGAGCAGGCACGAGCTCACCCGGCACACGGGGCGGCTCTGGTCGGCGGCGGTCGATCCGAGCCGCGGTGTGCTGGCGACGGCGGGCGATGATCTCGTGATCCGGTTGTGGGACATGGCGACCGGGCGGCACCTGCACACCATGGAGGGGCACAAGCGCCGGGTCTGGGCGCTGGCGTTCCATCCGTCGGGGCGGCTGCTGGCCAGCGGCGGTGACGACGGCAACGCGATCCTGTGGACGGTGCCCGGCGGCGACGCCGAGCCCGCGGTGCGGGCGGAGCTGCTCGGGCTGCCGGAAGGCTGGGCCGCGCTGGCGCCGGACGGGCGGTACAAGTCAGAGGGCAATACGGCGGGGCAGTTCTGGCATGTGATCGGGATGTCGCGGTTCGAGTCCGGGGAGCTGGACCCGTACCTGCCGGAGGTCGGGCGGCTCGCGCCGGACGCGCCGTTGTGAGTACCCGGCCGCCGAACCGGCGTGAGAGATAGATACAGTAAGTCTCGCAACGTTGCCGTAGGGAGGAGAGCCGGATGGTGGCGAAGAATGGACCGGTGGCCGAGCTGGCCGCGCTGCGCTCCGCGCGCGCCACCTCGGCGCAGGCATGGGAGCTGTTCGATCGGCTGCCTGCCGCGCCCGTCGCGGAGGTCACCGTCGGCCGCTGGCGCGGTGACGAGGTCGACACCGGGCATCCCTTCGCCGGGGTGCTGGTCGCATCGGGCTGGTACGGCAAGCAATTCGACGACGCGGACACCGTGCATCCGCTGCTGTTCGCCACGGCCGACGGCACCGTCTTCCCGGTCGACCCGCGCCGGGTGCCGCTCGGCCTCGCCGGGCGGGTGCCGGTCGGCATGGTGCGCGCGGGCAAGCGGGCGCTGCCGGTGCTGCGACCCGCGCTGCGCACCCGTAAGCCCACCGCGCGACTGCGTGACATCGAATACCGCGGGACGACCAGCGCCGCCATGATCTACGACCACCTGCCGATCGTCGATCACTTCCGGCGGGTCGACGAGCGCACGCTGCTCGGCGTGATGGACATGCGCGGGCTGGCCGAGCCGTACTTCTTCGTCCTTTACCGGTAAACCGCTGGGCGACACCGGGATCCGATCGGCCTCCGGAGTATGCGGAACCGGCCGTCGCGCAGGCGCTTCGGCGCCTAGCGCGTGGATCACGCACTAGCATGGGGGTATCCGCGCGGCGACGACCGAGGGGAGTCAGTCGATGGAACGCACGACATGCCTGGTGGTCGGCGGTGGACCGGCCGGGATGGTGCTGGGGTTGCTGCTGGCGCGCGCGGGCGTCGAGGTGACCGTGCTGGAGAAGCACAAGGACTTCCTGCGCGACTTCCGTGGTGACACCGTGCATCCCACCACGCTCGACCTGCTCGACGAACTGGGTCTCGGCGCGGAGTTCGCGAAACTGCCCGCCCGCAAGCTCGAGCAGGTGGCGCTGCCGACGGCGGGCGGGCTGCGGACCCTCGTCTCGTTGAAAGACCTGCCCGGCAGGCACAAGTACATCGCGATGGTGCCGCAGTGGGACCTGCTCGACCTGCTTGCGCGTGCCGCCGAGCAGGAACCGACCTGCACGCTGCGCATGAATACCGAAGCGACCGGGCCGATCTGGTCCGACGGCAGGGTCGTCGGCGTCGGCTATCGGACCGCCGATGGGGCGACGGGGGAGATTCGCGCCGCGCTCACCGTGGCCTGTGACGGGCGCTCCTCGGTGTTGCGCGCCGCCGCGAACCTGCCCGCACGGAGCTGGCCGACGCCGATGGACGTGTGGTGGTTCCGGTTGCCGCGCAACGACACCGATCCCGCGGGCGCCATTCCGATCGTCACCGCGCGGCGCGCCGCCGTGCTGCTGGATCGCGGTGACTACTGGCAGTGCGCCACGCTCATCGCCAAGGGCACCGACGCCGCAGCACGGGGCGGGCCGGTCGGGGAGATCGTGCGTCAGATGGCGGCTGCGGTGCCCTGGCTGCGCGATCGCGTCGATGTGCTCACCGGCTGGGACGAGGTGCGGCTGCTCGACGTGCAGCTGGACCGCCTGACCACCTGGCACACCGAAGGACTGCTGTGCATCGGCGATGCCGCGCACGCGATGTCCCCGGTCGGCGGTGTCGGCATCAACCTCGCGGTCCAAGACGCCGTCGCCGCCGCGAGAATCCTTGCCGCGCCCTTGCTTTCGGGCACCGTGGGTGCGCGTGAGCTGGCCAGGGTGCAGCGGCGCCGCATCCTGCCGACCATGGTGACCCAGGGCATGCAGCGCTTCCTGCACGCCCGCGCGATCCGCCCCGCGCTGTCGGGCGGCATCGATATCGCCAACAGCCAGACCGCCCCGTTGCCCCTGCGGGTCTTTCGGCGCATCCCGATCGTGCGCAGCGTTCCGCCCTTCCTGATCGCGCGCGGCATCCTGCCCGAGCACGCCCCCGCCTTCGCCCGCCGTCCCTGAGCCGCTCAGGCTCCGGGGCGCAGGATCAATCTGCCCAGCGGCGTGCGCTCTTCGAGCAGTCGGTGCGCGTGGGCGGCCTGGTCGAGCGGGAGCACGGCGTCGACCAGCGGATCGATGCCGCCTGCCGCCGCGCGAGTGAGAATCGCGGTGCGCGACTCGGCGACTCGCGCCAGCCACTCGGGGCCCGCACAGCCGATGAGGGTGCGGCCGGTCGTGATGAGGTCGGTGGCCGTGAGCTGGGCGGGCGTGCCGGAGAGCCAGCCGTAGCCGAGCATGCGGCCGCGCTGCGGTGTGGTGAGCGCGAGGACGTCGCGGGCGGTGTCGCCGCCGATCGAGTCGAAGACGACGTCGAGCGTGGTGGCGCCGAGGATTTCGCGCAGTCGCTCGGGCCATGCGGGGTCGTTGTGGTCGACGACCTCGTCGGCGCCGAGCGCGCGGGCCCGCTCGGTCTTGGCCGGGCCGCCCGCGGTCGCGATGACGCGGGCCGCGCCGTACTCCTTGGCGAGCTGGGTCAGGTGGCTGCCGATTCCGGTCGCGGCGGCCTCGATCAGCACCGTTTCGGTGCCGGTCAGCGCGGCCGTCTCGAGCAGCGGGATGGCCACCGAACCGCTCATGAGCACCGCCGCCGCGTCCGCCGACGACAGGCCGTCCGGGATCGCGACGGCCGAAGACGCGGGCGCGCTGACGAATTCGGCGTAGGAGCCGAAGCCGGGTGTGTTCACCGCGACTCGCCTGCCGAGCAGCGCCGGGTCGGCGTCCGCCCCGACCTCGGTCACCACGCCGACGGCCTGGAAGCCGAAGACCAGCGGCGGCTCGGCGGCGAGCGGGAACGCGCCGGAGCGCAGCTTCGTCTCGGGGAACAGGACGGGGATCGCTTCGGCGCGAACGACCACCGCGCCGGGGCCCGCCGCTGGCACGGGCACCTGCTCGGCGACCAAGACCTCGGGACCGCCGGTCGCCGTCATTACGATTGCCTGCATCATGAACTCCATAAATTGACTGCCGGTCCAGTTATCTCGCGCAACGATATGGACCGGCGGTCAAGTTGTCAACGAAAGTGGGTGCGATGAGCGACGGGCGTCCGAAGGAACGGGCCGACGCGGCACGCAATCGGCGCGCGATTCTCGACGCGACCAGCGCGTTGCTCGCCGAATACGGCGCGGAGGCGATCACCATGGACCGGGTCGCCGCCGCGGCCGGAGTGGGCAAGGGCACGATCTTCCACCGCTTCGGCAACCGGGCGGGGCTGCTGCACGAGATGGTCGCCGAGAGCGCGCTCACCCTGATGGACGCCATCGCCACCGGGCCGCCGCCGCTCGGGCCCGGCGCGCCCGCCGGTGACCGGCTGCTCGCCTACTTCGACGCGATGACCCGCTTGGTCATCGCGAACTCCGAGCTCATGGCGGCCTACCGCACCGTGCCGCCGCATCCGCGCACCGGCGAGTTCCACGCGTTCTGGGACAACCACATCACCACGCTGCTGCGCGAGGCGCGGCCCGACATCGATGCCGAAACGGTCGGGCGGTTACTGCTCGCGTCGATCGGCGGCGAACTGGTGCAGGCGATGATCCGCGCCGGCGAGACCGACCGGCTGCTGGACGCGGTGCGTGAACTGGTCGAATCGGTGCTGCGCGGCCGCTGAACGGCGAAATGTCGCGCGCCTCACCGCATCGCGACGAGCATGCCCACCGACGCGTTGGTCACACCGTGCACCACGAAGAGCAGCCACGGGTTTCGATACCGCGACCACAGGTAGCCGAAGAACAACCCCTCCGCGCCGAGCCGCGCGACCACGGTGGCGAGGTCGATGCCGAAACCGTTGCCGCCCTGGATCGCCACATGCCAGCACGACCACAGCAGCGCCACCAGCACGATGGCGGGCCAGCGGCCGTATCGGACTTCCAACCTGGTCTGCAACCAGACGCGGTAGAAGATCTCTTCGAGCACCGCGTTCACCAGAAACAGGAAGACGAGCAGGGCGACCGGCGGCGGGGTGCCGGTGAATCCTGGGTGGAACAGCGTGACCAGCACCAGGAAGGTCAGCACGGCGGGCGCGGGCCGCAGCCAACGTCCCCTGGTGTCGACGCGATACCATTCGCGCCAGGAAGCGAGCCGCGCCAGCAGCGGAATCGCCAGCAGCAGTGTGGCTTTCAACCCGAGGAAGCACAGGTCGTCGCCGTCGGCTAGAAAGAAGGCGACCGCGAACAGCGCGCCGAGCGCGTACAGCCACCAGCCCTGGCGGGCGAGGACGCGCGAATCCGCGACCGGGCCGTCGGCTCGCGGCTTCGGCGGCACCAGCCAGGCCACGGCGAGCGCCGCGCCGACCGTCGCCCACCCGGTCCACAGCGGCGTCGTGTCGTCGCTGTCGGCCGAATAGCGCAGGGCGGTGTGGCCGGTCACGATCAAGGTCGCCACCGCGACGACGAATGCCGCGACCCCCGCCACCAGTAGTCCCTTGTCGATCGGCGGCGCCCGCATGGAAGGCAACCTTGCCATCCGGGGGCGGTTCGCCGCCTCCGCCGAAGGGAGGACCCGGGTGGTCGGTCCCCGGCCGCGATCTCGTCGAAGGTCGGTGCGGCCGAGCCGACGGGGATTCCCGTGTCGGCACGGGCGATGCGGTGCGCCGAGCGGCAACTGCGGTGCGGCCGCCCGAAAACCCGTTGCCGTGCCCCGCCGCTCGTGGTGTCCTGGACCGGACGCGAGGCAGAGACCGGAGGTGACCGTGGCCGCGCAACGCAAACGGCCGCGACCGGGTTCGGCCACCGACGAGATGCTCGAGCTGCATCGACGCACCATGGTGCTCGACGGGCGGGTGTATACCGTCATCAGCCTGCGTCCCGGCAGCGATTTCCGCTTCGCGACCAATCGTTTTCACGACACCTGGCATGTGCTCTCGGATTGGCGCGGCGCGCGTGTACTCGCCCGGCTGCTGTGGGGGCTGGCATTTCAGCGACGGCCGGGGACTCTGGTCGTGCTCGATCCGGCGCACCTCGACCCGAACCCGTTCGACGGCGCACCGTCGGACCCGATCGTGCTGGTGCCCTCGGACCTGACGGTGTTGACCAAGGACGCCGCGGTGGCGCTGCGGCGCCGGCTGCCGTGGCGCGAACGCTCCGAAGGCACCGTGCGCTGGCAGACGTTCAGCCTGGCCGAGGCGGTGGCCGCGGACGCGGCTCGGCGTGTCATGAGCTTGGGCGAGCGCGGCGCCGACTACTGCGCGCAGCCGACCGGGTGGTCGCGCGTCGATCGCATCGGCGGGCTGATCACGATCTTCGGCGCACCCGATCGGTTGCGAGCCATGGCAAGCAATCTCGCCACCCTCGGCACCTACGCGTACCAGGGCATGGACTACCACTACCTCGACGAGGCCGAGCGCAACGGCGAGGTCCAGATCTTCCGCCAGTACCGCAACCAGGTCACCGCCGCCCGCCGCGCCCGCGCCGACCTGCTCGGTCCCGCCCACCGCGGCCCGATCACCGAGGAAGCCGAGCGCACCCTCTGGTCCCACGCCGCCGCCTACCGCCGTAACCGGCTGCCGCGAATCCCCGAAAATCAAGCCTGACCGGCGCTTTCGGCATCACGGGCTGACCCGCCGTTGCCGGGGCCGGCTGGTTCGCCGACCCGGCGGGTCGGTGTGGACCGGCCAGGCCTGTCGACGCAGCGGTCACCGCTGCGTCGACGCTCGGCTGACCGGGCCGGTCCAGATCGATGTGGCGAGGGTCAGCGGGATGCCTGCCGTGCGCGGGATGCACAACGGATTCGGGGATCAAAGCCGGTGCGGCTGTGGTCAACTGGGGATCAGAGTGTTCTGCCGGGCGGCGGTCCACCAGCGGCCGTTCTCCTTGACCAGTACGTACAGGGCGATCATGGCGGGATCGGTGTCGATCAGTTCCCCCTCGGCGGTTGTCGCGCGGGCCACCTTGTGCGCGATGGCGACATCGGGTCGCAGGAAGGTGATGTCGGTGACGTCGTAGCGCACGTACTCGTCCTTCAGGAACCCGGCCAGCCCAGCCTGATTCGCGGCCAGTAGGTCGGCACGTCCGGTCATCAAGGTGCCCACCGCGTTGACCACGGCGGCGTTCGCGGTGAAGCCCTCGGTCATCAGATCGGCGTCGTTGGTGTTGTAGGCGGTCTGCACGCTGGCGATGAGCTGCTCGATGGCGGCCATGTCGTCGCGATGGTCCACGCTCGTATCCGCGAGCACCGGTGCATCGAAAGTCTTTGCGTTCATGGACATCAGCTTCCAACCTGAACATAACATCAGGTCAAGCGGCGCGACCGTCATTCAGCTCACAAGGGGGCCTTCGTGTTCGGATGGGGGCGGCGCGAGGGTCTCGCCATGGGACGCTGTCTCGCCTGCGCGGCGGAAAACCGATGGCCGCGGGGAAAATTGCGCGAACCTGATCGCCACTGCGGTCGACGATCCGAACCTGGCGCTGGTTTCTGAGCGATGGCACGCACCGACTGGGCCGAGCGGCTACCGCACCCCGCGCGGCCGGAACTGGATGCTGATGCGCGGGCCCGCGGAGCGCCGGGTCTTGGGGATCGAGTGCTCCCAGGTGCGCTGGCAGGAGCCGCCCATGACGAGCAGGTCGCCGTGACCCAGCTGGTAGCGGACGCTCTCGCCACCGCCGCGCGGTCGCAGCAGCAGGGCGCGGGGCGAGCCGACGGACAGGATGGCGACCATGGTGTCGTGGGTGGCGCCCCGGCCGATGTTATCGCCGTGCCAGGCGACGCTGTCCTGGCCGTCGCGGTAGTAGCAGAGCCCGGCCGTGCGGAACGGCTCGCCCAGTTCACGCCGGTAGTGCTCGGTGAGGGCGCGGCGCGCGTCGGCCAGGGCCGGATCGGGCAGCGGCTCGTGTTCCTCGTAGAACTTGAGCAGTCGCGGCACGTCGACGACGCGGTCGTACATCGGCCTGCGCTCGGCCTTCCACGGCACGTCGTCGGCGAGCCGCTCGAACAGCGCGTCGGCGCCGGACAGCCAGCCCGGCAGCACGTCCACCCAAGCGCCACGGTCCAGTGTCGTGCGGCGGGCATGCCGCAGCGACCCGAATTCGGTGTCACCGAACCCGTCGAGCAGTGATCCCTGCAACGGTGTCGACATGATTGCGACAGTACCGTCTATCGAACATATGTGCTAGCGGTTTCTCGCCGCCGTCACGGAAGGCTCAGGGGCGGTCGGGCTGGCGCGCCGCCGTGATCAGCCCTTCGTGGGGTCGGCGCCGGCCCGCTTGGATACCGCGTCGCCCGGCTCGAGCGAATTCCACAGCGACCGATTCACCCGCACCTTGATGGTGCTGCCGTCGTCGAGCCGGACGACGAGGCGGCGATAGAGATTCGACCCGTCCAGCAGTCCGCGCGACTTCTCCACCACGGTCCCGTGCCACTCCTGCTGCGTCATTCATCGGCTCCTCACGCTCGACCTGACAGCTGTGCCGCGTACGTGCGGCGGTGATCTCAGTGTCGAGCACCGCGCGGGTCCGTGGCATCGCCTCAGCGGTGTATCTCGGGGCTACCGGAGAGGTACGCGGGTGCCATCCGCAATGCGGACAGGCGTACGTCGCTCGTATCGAAAGCGACGATTGCGCCCATCCGGAACCGTCGTGGCGCCGAATATGCGGTATCACTCCCTGAATCGTGGTGCGGCCGTGGCGCCGCGCCTGGATGCTCGTCCGTGAAGGAGCCCGGGATGTCTCCCGCAGATCGCAAGTTTTCGGTTGTTCCGTTCGCCGTCGCCGCCGCGTTGACCGGAATGCTGCTGGCCGCCGCCGCGGCGGCCGAAGCCGGAACGGTCGAGCCGGACAAGATCTTTCATCCCTCGGTGCGCTTATGTGTTCATCAAGTGGGCGAGATCGCTTGGGGCACGGACTTATTCGTGCACTGCGTGAAGAGCGAGATCGATCAGCGGATCGCGGGCGGCGCGCAGAACGGACGATTCAAGCGCGGGACCGACCGTGCTCGGGTCTGTCTCGACGAGGTCGCGGCGGTAGGTGTCGCCGCGTCGAGCGAATCGTATCTGGCGGACGGGCTGGAGCGCTGTTTGCTGGACGCCACCACCGGATAGTGGGACTGGCCAGTGCCGTTGCGCCCCAGTGGAATCAGCGCGCGCTGGACGTCGCGAAGTGTTCCAGGAGCAACCGGCTCGTCGGTTCGGGCGCCTCCTCGGGAATCCAATGCGACACCCCCGCGAGGACTTCGAACCGGAACGGCCCGTCGACGTAACGCTCGCAGAGTTTGGGGCCGGTCTCGAGGACCGCGCTGTCCTCGTCACTCCAGATCTGCAGCACCGGCGCGGTGACGTGGCCGCGCAGCATCCGTGGCGAGCCGAAAAGCATGCCGCGATACCAATTCAGGCCGCCGCGGGCGATCGCGCGGTCGCGCATGCGCGCGCTGTCGCGTGCCGCGACCTCGGCGGATTGCCCGGTCCGCCGGAGCAGTTGGGGAAACAGCCCGGAGCGCAGCAGCAATTCGGGCAGCAGCGGCAGCTGGAAGACGTACATGTACCAGGACGCCAGCGCCTGCCTGCTGGTCAGCATCGCGCGCATGAACGCGCCGGGGTGTGGCACGGACAGCGCCGAGACCGAGACCAGGCGATCCCGCATGGTGATGCCCGCCGCCCACGCGGCCACCGCGCCCCAGTCGTGGCCGACGACGTGGGTCGGCCGTGCGATCTGGTCGATCATCGCCTCGACGTCGGCGGCGAGTTCGTCCATTCGATACGCCCTGCGGCGGCGCGGTGCGGCGGTCGGGCTCGCGCCGCGCTGGTCGGGGGCGAAGGTGCGGTATCCGGCCGCGTTCAGCAGTGCGGCCACCGGCGCCCAGCTGCGCGAATCCTGGGGCCAGCCGTGCAGCAGCAGTACCGGTTCGCCGTCGAGCGGCCCGGTGTCGCGCACCGGGAACGCCAGTCCGTCCCGCCGGAACGTGGTGATCCGGCTCAGTTCGCCGGTGGACTCGTCGGTTGCGATATCGGTCGCCATTGACCCTCCCGTGGTTCGCTGCTCTGCCTATGCAGCGTGGCACACGGAAGCGGTTAACGCTACTGTCAGTTACGTATATTTTCGCCGAAAGGCGACATATCGGAGTAGGCGGCCCGAGGCGCGCGTGGCACCGCTCACACCGTCGATACCTGGTGAAAGTGCCGGTGCGAGCGCTGTTAGGCTGCAAGCCGTAAGACATCCTTTAACGGACCGTCCCGTGAGGCGGGGAAGGAGGTCGGCATGGCTGTGCCCGAAGATCGGGCCGCCGAGTCCGGCGCTGCCGAGACATCGCAGCGACACACCCCGGAATGGGTGGGGGCAGGACGGGAGCTGTTGTCGGCTTCCGATGTCAGTCGGACCATCGCGCGGATCGCGCATCAGATCATCGAGAAGACCGCTCTGGACGCGGCCGCCGCGGACGCCCCGCGCGTGGTGCTGATCGGCATTCCCACCAGGGGCACCTCGCTGGCCGCGCGGCTCACGGACAAGATCGAGGAATTCTCCGGCGTGCGCCCCGCGCTCGGCTCGCTCGACATCACCCTCTATCGCGACGATCTGCGCACCCGGCCGCACCGGCCGCTGGAGCGCACCTCGGTGCCCGAGGGCGGCATCGAGGACACGCTGGTCGTGCTCGTCGACGACGTGCTGTTCTCCGGCCGCACCGTGCGCTCGGCCCTGGACGGGCTGCGCGACCTCGGCCGTCCCCGCGCCGTGCAACTCGCGGTACTCATCGACCGCGGCCACCGCGAACTGCCGATCCGCGCCGACTACGTGGGCAAGAACGTGCCCACCTCCCGCACCGAGGACATCTCGGTCCTGCTCACCGAACACGACGGGCGGGACGGGGTTTATCTGCGGCAGGAGGTTGAGTCGTGAGCGAGCGTAGCGAGGGAACCATCAGCACAGCGGCCGTATGGCTCGCGACGGAACCGAGCGTCAGCGAGGTGGAGTCGTGAGGCACCTTTTGACGGTCACGGATTTGGATCGGGCCGGCGCGACCGCCCTGCTCGACGAGGCCGAACGGTTCGAGCAGGCGTTGCTCGGTCGTGAGGTGCACAAGCTGCCGACCTTGCGCGGGCGCACGGTGATGACGGTGTTCTACGAGAACTCCACGCGCACCAGGGTGTCGTTCGAGGTGGCGGGCAAGTGGATGAGCGCCGATGTGATCAATGTCAGCGCCAGCAGTTCTTCGGTGTCCAAGGGCGAGTCCCTGCGTGACACCGCGCTCACCTTGCACGCGGCGGGCGCCGACGCGCTGATCGTGCGGCATCCGGCTTCCGGTGCGGCACACCAGATCGCGCGCTGGATGGACGCCTGGGCCGTGCAGTCGGGCCGCACCTCGGGCCCGGCGATCATCAACGCGGGTGACGGCACGCACCAGCATCCGACGCAGGCCCTGCTGGACGCGCTCACCCTGCGGCAGCGGCTCGGCGATATCGAGGGCAAACGGGTCGTCATCGTCGGCGATATCCTGCACAGCCGGGTGGCGCGCTCGAATGTCTTCCTGCTCAACACCCTTGGCGCCGAGGTGGTGCTGGTCGCGCCGCGCACGCTGCTTCCGGTGGGCGTCGATACCTGGCCCGCGCGGATCGCGCACGCGCTCGACGCCGAATTGCCCGGCGCGGACGCGGTTCTCATGCTTCGGGTGCAGGCGGAGCGGATGAACGGCGGGTTCTTCCCGTCGGCCCGCGAATACTCGATCAATTACGGATTGTCCGAGCGCAGGATGGCGCTGCTGGACGAGCACGCGGTGGTACTGCATCCGGGACCGATGTTGCGCGGCATGGAAATCGCGTCGCCGGTGGCGGATTCGCCGAAGTCCGCGATTTTGCAGCAGGTGACCAACGGAGTGCACATGCGGATGGCCGTCCTGTTCCGGCTGCTGGTCGGCACCCAGGAGGCGATCGCGTGAGGACCGATAGCGAAGGCGTCATGAGTGAATTGCTGATCAGGGGAGCGCGGGTCTACGGCGAGGGCGAGCCGGTGGATGTGCTGGTGCGCGACGGGGTGATCGCCGCGATCGACGCCGACCTGGCGGTGCGCGCCGACGTCGAGATCATCGAGGCCGCGGGCCAGATCCTGCTGCCCGGCTTCGTGGATCTGCACACGCATCTGCGCGAGCCCGGCCGCGAGGACACCGAGACGATCGAGTCCGGTTCCGCCGCGGCCGCATTGGGCGGCTACACCGCGGTGTTCGCGATGGCCAACACCAATCCGGTCGCCGACTCGGTGGTGGTCACCGATCACGTGTGGCGGCGCGGGCAGGAGGTCGGCCTGGTCGACGTGTACCCGGTGGGTGCGGTCACGGTCGGACTCGAAGGCAAGCAACTCGCCGAAATGGGCACCATGGCCGCGGGTGTCGGCGCGGTGCGGATGTTCTCCGACGACGGGCACTGCGTCTACGACCCGCTGCTGATGCGGCGCGCGCTGGAGTACGCGAACACGCTCGGCGTGCTGATCGCCCAGCATGCCGAGGAGCCCCGGCTCACCGTCGGCGCGATCGCGCACGAGGGCCCGACCGCGGCGCGGCTCGGCCTGGCCGGCTGGCCGCGGGCCGCCGAGGAGTCGATCGTGGCCCGCGACGCGCTGCTGGCCCGTGACGCCGGTGCGCGCGTGCACATCTGCCACGCCTCCACCGCGGGCACCGTCGAGCTGGTGAAATGGGCCAAGGCGCAAGGTATCTCGATCACCGCCGAGGTCACCCCGCATCATCTGCTGCTGGACGACTCGCGGCTGGAGACCTACGACGCGGTCAACAAGGTCAATCCGCCGCTGCGCGAGGCCTCAGACGCCGCCGCGCTGCGCCAGGCGCTGGCCGACGGCGTGCTCGACTGTGTCGCCACCGATCACGCGCCGCACGCCGAACAGGACAAGTGCTGCGAGTTCGCTGCCGCCCGGCCGGGCATGCTCGGCCTGGAGACCGCGCTGTCGATCATCGTGCAGACCATGGTCGAGCCCGGCCTGCTGGACTGGCGGGGCGTGGCGCGGGTGATGAGCGAGCGGCCCGCCGCGATCGTCGGGCTCGACGAGCACGGCAGGCCGATCGAGGTCGGCGAGCCGGCGAACCTGACGCTGGTCGACCCGGACGCCACCTGGACGGTGCGCGCGAAGGAGCTCGCCAGCATCTCGAACAACACCCCGTTCGAGGACATGACGTTTCCGGCTCGAGTGACAACGACGTTGCTCAGGGGACGGGTAACCGCCCGCGAGGGCAAGGCGACACCGCTGGGCGCCGCGGCGCGAGCGGCGGGCCCGGAGGCGGTAGCGCAGGATCAGCGCGGTCGGCCGAAGGCCGGCCGTTGAGGGCGGCGGTGGGTGACGGGCGGGCCCACGCAGGGCACCGTGAGTGCCGCAAATCAGGCACAGGAGGTCCGTAAGTGGAAAGAACGCTGTGGGTGATCGGCCTGCTCGCGCTGTTCGCTTTGTGCGTCTGGTTGATGTATCGAGGCTGGCAGAACCGGGCGACGCGCCAGCAGGACCGGATCGGTGAACTGCCCACCGTGCCCGCCGATCTCGGCGCACAGGTGCTCGAGCCGACCACCGGCGTCTATCTCGGCAGCACCATCGCGCCGAGCTGGCAGGACCGGATCACGGTGGGGGACCTGGGTTTTCGCGCCACCGCGGAGCTGACCCGGTTCGAACGGGGGATTCTGCTCGAACGTGACGGCGCGACCGTGATCTGGATTCCGCAGGAGTCGATCACGGCGGTGCGCACCGAGCGCGGGCACGCGGGGAAAGTAATGACAAAGGATGGTGTGCTGGTCGTTCGCTGGCAGCTGCCCACCGGAACCGAGATCGATACCGGTTTCCGGGGTGACGACAAGTCGGTGTACCCGGCTTGGACGCGGGGCCTGCCTGCCGACCGGACCAGCACGACGACGGGAGACGACGAATGACGGCGCAAGACGCTGCGCTGGTGCTCGAGGACGGCCGGGTATTCCGCGGCTCGGCCTACGGCGCCGTGGGTGAGACGCTCGGTGAAGCGGTGTTCTGCACCGCGATGACCGGCTATCAGGAGACCCTCACCGACCCCAGCTACCACCGCCAGATCGTGGTCGCCGCGGCACCGCAGATCGGCAACACCGGCTGGAACGACGAGGACGACGAGTCCGGCAAGATCTGGGTCGCCGGTTACGTGGTGCGCGATCCCGCGCGGCGCGCGTCCAACTGGCGCGCCACCACCACGCTGCCCGAGGCGATGCGGCGCCAGGACGTCGTCGGCATCGCGGGCGTCGACACCCGCGCGCTGGTGCGGCACCTGCGCACCCGCGGTTCGATGAAGGCGGGCATCTTCTCCGGACCGGCCCTGGCCGGCGCAGACGAGCTGCTGGCCCGGGTGACCGGGCAGCCGTCGATGCTCGGCGCCGATCTGGCCGAGGAGGTGAGCACGGACGCGGTGTACACCATCGAGCCGACCGGCGAACGCCGCTTCACCGTGGTCGCGGTCGATCTCGGCATCAAGACCAACACCCCGCGCATGTTCGCCGAGCGCGGCATGCGGGTGCACGTGGTGCCGTCGAACGCGCCGCTCGAGCAGATCCTCGACCTGAACCCGGACGGGGTGTTCCTGTCCAACGGCCCCGGCGACCCGGCCACCCAGGACGGCGCGGTCGCGCTGACCAAGGGCGTGCTCGAGCGCGGGCTGCCACTGTTCGGCATCTGCTTCGGCAATCAGATCCTGGGTCGCGCGCTCGGCCGCAAGACCTACAAGATGAAGTTCGGCCACCGCGGCATCAACATCCCGGTCGTCGAGCACGAGACCGGTCGCATTTCGATCACCGCGCAGAATCACGGGTTCGCGCTGGAGGGCGAGCAGGGCGAGCGGTTCGACACCCCGTTCGGCAAGGCCGAGGTGAGTCACGTCTGCGCCAACGACGGCACCGTCGAGGGCGTGCGGCTGGTCGACGGCCGCGCGTTCTCCGTGCAGTACCACCCGGAGGCCGCCGCGGGCCCGCACGACGCCGCGTACCTCTTCGACCGGTTCGCCGGTCTCATGGCAGGCGGCCCGGCCGCGCAGCGGAAGGGAATCTGATGCCACGTCGTACCGACCTCGAACACATCCTGGTCATCGGCTCCGGCCCGATCGTGATCGGTCAGGCCTGCGAGTTCGACTACTCGGGCACCCAGGCCTGCCGGGTGCTGCGCGCTGAGGGCCTGCGCGTGTCGCTGGTGAACTCCAACCCGGCGACCATCATGACCGACCCCGAGTTCGCCGACTCCACCTACGTGGAGCCGATCACCGCGGAGTACGTCGAGAAGGTCATCGCCAAGGAGCGCCCGGACGCCATCCTGGCCACCCTCGGCGGACAGACCGCGCTGAACACCGCGGTCGCGCTGCACGAGAACGGGGTGCTGGAGAAGTACAACGTCGAGCTGATCGGTGCCGACTTCGAAGCCATCCAGCGCGGTGAGGACCGGCAGAAGTTCAAGGACATCGTCGCCAAGGTCGGCGGCGAGAGTGCCCGCTCCCGTGTGTGTTTCACGATGGACGAGGTGCGCGAGACGGTCGCCGAGCTCGGCTTCCCCGTGGTGGTGCGGCCCTCGTTCACCATGGGCGGCCTCGGGTCCGGCATGGCCTACGACCACGACGACCTCGACCGGATCGCCGGCGGCGGTCTGGCCGCCTCGCCGACCGCGAACGTGCTCATCGAGGAATCCATCCTGGGCTGGAAGGAATACGAGCTCGAGCTGATGCGCGACGGCCGCGACAACGTCGTGGTGGTCTGCTCGATTGAGAACGTGGACCCGATGGGCGTGCACACCGGTGACTCGATGACCGTCGCCCCGGCCATGACGCTCACCGACCGCGAGTATCAGAAGCTGCGCGACCTCGGCATCGCGATCCTGCGCGAGGTCGGCGTCGACACCGGCGGTTGCAACATCCAGTTCGCGGTGAATCCCGCCGACGGCCGCCTGATCGTCATCGAGATGAACCCGCGCGTCTCGCGCTCGTCGGCGCTGGCCTCCAAGGCGACGGGCTTCCCGATCGCCAAGATCGCCGCCAAGCTGGCGATCGGCTACACCCTCGACGAGATCGTCAACGACATCACCAAGGAAACGCCGGCCTGCTTCGAGCCGACGCTGGACTACGTGGTCGTCAAGGCGCCGCGCTTCGCGTTCGAGAAGTTCCCCGGCGCCGACCCGACGCTGACCACCACGATGAAGTCGGTCGGCGAGGCGATGTCGCTCGGCCGCAACTTCACCGAGGCGCTCGGCAAGGTGCTGCGTTCGCTGGAGACCAAGGCCGCGGGCTTCTGGACCCAGGCCGACGGCAAGTGGAACGACGTGGAAGCGATCCTGGCAGACCTGCGCACCCCGACCGAGGGCCGCATCTACCAGGTGGAGCGCGCGCTGCGGTTGGGCGCGAGCATCGAAACCGTCGCCGCCGCATCGGGTATCGACCCCTGGTTCGTCGCCGAGGTGGCGGGCCTGGTCGAGCTGCGCGCCGAGATCATCGACGCGCCCGTGCTGGACGAGCCGTTGCTGCGCCGGGCCAAGCACTACGGCCTGTCCGACGGTCAGCTGGCCGCGCTGCGCCCGGAACTGGCCGGAGAGACCGGGGTGCGCGCGCTGCGGCACCGGCTCGGTGTGCGTCCGGTGTTCAAGACGGTCGACACCTGTGCCGCCGAGTTCGAGGCCAAGACCCCGTACCACTACTCGGCCTACGAGCTGGATCCGGCCGCCGAGTCCGAGGTCGCGCCGCAGCGTGAGCGGGACAAGGTGATCATCCTCGGTTCCGGTCCGAACCGGATCGGCCAGGGCATCGAGTTCGACTACTCGTGTGTGCATGCGGCGCAGACCCTTTCGCAGGCCGGGTACGAGACGGTGATGGTCAACTGCAATCCGGAGACCGTCTCCACCGACTACGACACCGCCGATCGGCTCTACTTCGAGCCGCTCACCTTCGAGGACGTGCTCGAGGTCTACCACGCCGAAAGCGAGTCGGGGCGGGTCGTCGGCGTGATCGTGCAGCTGGGCGGGCAGACCCCGCTCGGCCTCGCGCAGCGGCTCACCGAGGCGGGCGTGCCGGTGGTCGGCACCAGCGCCGCCGCCATCGACCTGGCCGAGGACCGTGGCGAATTCGGCGACGTGCTCGTCGCGGCCGGACTGCCCGCGCCGAAGTACGGCACCGCGACCACCTTCGCGCAGGCCAAGAAGATCGCCGCGAGCATCGGCTACCCGGTGCTGGTCCGGCCGTCCTACGTGCTCGGCGGCCGCGGCATGGAGATCGTCTACGACGAGCAGTCCCTGGAGGGCTACATCTCCCGGGCCACCGAGCTCAGCCCCGAACACCCGGTGCTGGTGGACCGTTTCCTCGAGGACGCGATCGAGATCGACGTCGACGCGCTGTGCGACGGCGAGGAGGTCTACCTCGGCGGCGTGATGGAGCACATCGAGGAGGCGGGCATCCACTCCGGCGACTCCGCCTGCGCGCTGCCGCCGATCACCCTGGGCCGCAGCGATATCGAGGCGGTGCGCCGCTCGACCGTCGCGCTGGCCAAGGGCATCGGGGTCAAGGGCCTGCTCAACGTGCAGTACGCGCTCAAGGACGACGTGCTCTACGTGCTCGAGGCGAATCCGCGTGCCAGCCGGACGGTTCCGTTCGTATCCAAGGCCACCGCGGTACCGCTGGCCAAGGCGGCCGCGCGGATCATGCTCGGCGCCACCATCGCCCAGCTGCGCAAGGAGGGCATGCTGCCGGGTGAGGGCGACGGCGGGCACGTCCCGCTGGACGCGCCGGTGGCCGTGAAGGAGGCTGTGCTGCCGTTCCATCGGTTCCGCAAGGCCGATGGCACCGGCGTGGATTCGCTGCTGTCGCCGGAGATGAAGTCCACCGGCGAGGTGATGGGCATCGACGCCGACTTCGGCACCGCCTTCGCCAAGAGCCAGACCGCGGCCTACGGCTCGCTGCCCACCGAGGGCACGGTGTTCGTCTCGATCGCCAACCGGGACAAGCGCGCCATGGTCTTCCCGGTGAAGCGCCTGCACGACCTGGGATTCCGCATCCTGGCCACCGAGGGGACCGCGGAGATGCTGCGTCGCAACGGCATTCCGTGCGAGCGGGTGCGCAAGCACTCCGAACCCGATGCGGCGACCGGCGAGTCGGGCGTGCCGCAGCCCACGATCGTGGAGCAGATCAGGGACGGCGAGGTCGACATGGTGTTCAACACCCCGTACGGCAACTCCGGTCCGCGCGTGGACGGCTACGAGATCCGCAGTGCGGCGGTGGGTGTGAACATTCCGTGCATCACGACCGTGCAGGGTGCCGCTGCCGCCGTGCAGGGCATCGAGGCCAGCATCAACGGCGGGATCGGGGTGCGGTCGCTGCAGGAACTGCATTCGGTGCTGCGTGGCTGATCACGTCGGAACAACAGGGTAGGAGGCAGCTGGGATGAAGACCTTCGGCGAGCGATTACAGCACGCCATGGCGCATTTCGGGCCGGTGTGCGTCGGCATCGACCCGCACCCGGGACTGCTGAAGTCCTGGGGGTTGACCGTCGACGCGGAGGGCGTCGAGCGTTTCGCCGAGATCTGCGTCGAGGCGTTCGACGGCCGGGTCGCGATGGTCAAGCCGCAGGTGGCGTTCTTCGAGCCGTACGGCGCGGCCGGAATCGCGGTGCTGGAGCGCACCATCGAGGTGTTGCGCGCCTCGGGCACCCTGGTGCTCGCCGACGCCAAGCGCGGCGACATCGGCTCGACCATGGACGCCTACGCACGGGCCTGGCTGGGTGACGGACCGCTGGGTTCGGACGCGGTGACGGTGTCGCCGTACCTCGGATTCGGTTCGCTGGCACCGGCTCTGGCGACGGCCGCGGCCGGGCACCGCGGTGTCTTCGTGCTGGCTGCCACCTCGAATCCCGAAGGGGCACAGGTGCAACGGGTCGACACGGGGGAGGGCCGCACGGTCGCGCAGCTGATGGTCGACGAGGCCGCCGCGCGTAACGCCGACGCGGGCTTCGGCTCGGTCGGCGTGGTGATCGGCGCGACGCTCACCGATGCACCGGACCTGTCGGCGCTCAACGGGCCGATCCTGATGCCGGGCGTCGGAGCCCAGGGCGGTGGCCCGGAAACCATCCGTGACCTGGTGCCGGAGTCGATGCTGCAGGCCGCGGTGCCCGCCGTGTCCCGCGAGGTGCTGCGCGCCGGCCCGGACGTGCCCGCGCTGCGGGCCGAGCTGGCCGGATTCCAGGAAGCGTTCGCCTTTCTGCAGAAATAAATGAAACGAACTCCGAGACCGGCGCACCCGCGCCGGTCTCGGCGCGTTTCGGGGGAAGCCCGGCCCCGCGCGCGGTGCTCGGGTGCGGGCATGTGCACGCGTGCATGTGGCCCGTAGCGGGTCCTGTACGGCCCGCTCGACGGAGTTTCCCCGGATTCGGGCTATCCGGGCCGATCAGGCCCGTGATCGCGCAGAATGGCACCAGCACGGGCCGCGTCGCTTGGTCGGTCGCACGGCCGTGGTGGCACCCAACCGGTCATTTGGCTCGACTGTGGCGCGCGACACGCTGAAAGGCACCACGACACGCGGGAATTTCCGAGAAAGTTCCTGGTCGGACTCGCCCCGGTTTGCCAGCGCCGCGTTTCCGGCCACCGCTATCTGCTGGCTAACGTGTGTCGGATGTGAAAACTCCCTGCTGAAGGGCCATTTCGCGATTTCGGCGGTACGATCTGCGCAGCGGCAGAGGGCCCTTGCGATTCGCATCGCGCTCGCGTCTACGGCATCCGGAATCATGCGCTGACCTGGGGGGTGGGTTCGCAATCTGCGGATGCCGTGGGTACGGTCGCTGAGACTGCCGGGTTACCGGCAGGAGTTGATGCAATGAACGATGAGACGGAGGAACCGTGGCCCTTCCCCAGCTGACTGACGAGCAGCGCGCCGCTGCTTTGGAGAAGGCGGCTGCCGCTCGCCGCGCTCGGGCGGAGCTCAAGGAGCGCCTGAAGCGAGGCGGCACCAACCTGAAGCAGGTCCTCACCGATGCCGAGTCCGATGAGATTCTCGGCAAGATGAAGGTGTCGGCGCTGCTCGAGGCCCTGCCGAAGGTGGGCAAGGTCAAGGCGGCGGAAATCATGAGTGAACTGGAGATCGCCCCCACCCGGCGGCTGCGCGGACTGGGCGATCGGCAGCGTAAGGCGCTGCTGGCCCGGTTCGACTTCGACGCCTGATAACGAGGGTGGTCGAACACACGCGGAAGGGTCGGCTGGTTGTACTGGTCGGCCCCTCGGCCGTTGGCAAGTCCACCGTGGTCCGCTGCGTCCGCGAGCGACTGCCGCACCTGATCTTCAGTGTGTCGGCAACGACCCGGGCCCCCCGGCCCGGTGAAGTCGACGGTCTCGACTATCGGTTCGTGTCCCGGGAAGAGTTCGACGCCATGATCGAGGCGGGCGAGCTGCTCGAGTGGGCGGATATACACGGTGGCTTGCAGCGTTCGGGCACCCCGGCAGCGCCGGTGCTGGCCGCACTCGCGGACGGCCTACCGGTGCTGGTCGAAGTAGACCTCGAGGGCGCGCGCTCGGTACGCAAGGCGATACCGGAGGCGACGCTGGCGTTTCTCGCCCCGCCGAGCTGGGACGAGCTGGTCTCCCGGCTCACCTCGCGGGGCACCGAATCGCCCGAGGTGATCGCACGCAGGTTGGAAACCGCCAGGACCGAACTGGCGGCCTGTGACGAGTTCGACATCGTCATAGTGAACGACGAGGTGACCAGCGCCTGTGAGCAGTTGGTATCGTTGTTCGTTAGCACAAATTCGAGTTCGTGACCCCCGACCGGCTTCGGCCGGTCCGGCACGCTCGGGTTCACCAGCCCGGCCGGGTTCCGCCCGGCCACCACCTCCAACGCGCAGGAGCCCTCCTAGTGAGCAGTACGGACCTCAAGACCGTTCCCGCATACGACACCCCGATCGGCCTGACCAACCCGCCGATCGATGAGCTGCTGGAGCGCACTTCGTCCAAGTACGCCCTGGTCATCTACGCGGCCAAGCGGGCCCGGCAGATCAACGACTACTACAACCAGCTCGGCGACGGCATCCTCGAGTACGTCGGCCCGCTGGTCGAGCCCGGCCTCCAGGAGAAGCCGCTCTCGGTTGCCATGCGTGAGATCCACTCCGACCTGCTCGAGCACTCCGAAGGCGAGTAGGGCCGAGTGTGCGCGTCGTCCGATGGACGTCGCGGTATCGAGTTCCCCGCGGCGCGGGGATGAGCCACAGCAGCCGGAGGCACAGTGAGCACCACCCGTATCGTCGTCGGCGTAGGCGGCGGCATCGCCGCCTACAAAGCCTGCTCGCTGGTCCGGCGGTTCACCGAGACCGGGCACCGGGTCCGGGTGATCCCCACCGAGTCGGCGTTGCAGTTCGTCGGTAAGGCCACCTTCGAGGCGTTGTCCGGGAGCCCGGTGCACACCGATGTGTTCACCGATGTGCCCGAGGTGCCGCATGTCCGGCTGGGCCAGGAGGCGGACCTCGTGGTCATCGCCCCGGCGACCGCCGACCTGATGGCGCGCGCGGCCCAGGGCCGCGCCGACGACCTGCTCACCGCGACCCTGCTGACGGCCCGATGTCCGATCGTGTTCGCGCCCGCGATGCACACCGAGATGTGGGAGCATCCGGCGACCGTCGCCAATGTCGCGACGCTGCGCGCCCACGGTGCGATCGTCATGGAGCCCGCGTCGGGTCGTCTCACCGGCACCGACACCGGACCGGGGCGCCTGCCCGAGCCCGAGGAGATCTTCGGACTGGCGACCCTGCTGCTCGAGCGCGCCGACGCCATCCCGCGTGATCTCGAGGGCCGCCGCGTGGTGATCACCGCGGGCGGTACCAGAGAGCCGCTGGATCCGGTGCGCTTCCTGGGCAACCGCAGTTCGGGCAAGCAGGGTTACGCCCTGGCCCGAGTGGCGGCCCAGCGCGGCGCGCACGTGACGCTGATCGCGGGCAATACGATCGAGATGGCCGCGCCCGCGGCCGTCGACCTGGTGCACATCACCACCGCCGAGCAGTTGAAGACCGCGGTGGACAAGCACGCGATCGGCGCCGACGCGGTGATCATGGCGGCGGCGGTGGCCGATTTCCGGCCCACCGACGTGGCCGCGGCCAAGATCAAGAAGGGCGCGGGCGAACCCGACGTCATCGCGTTGACCAAGACCACCGACATCCTCGCGGGCCTGGTGCAGGCGCGCCGGGACGGGCAGCTGCCCGGTACCGCGATCGTCGGCTTCGCCGCCGAGACCGGTGACGAGAACGGCGACGTGCTCACCTACGCGCGGGCCAAGCTGGCGCGCAAGGGGTGCGATCTGCTTGTGGTCAACGCGGTCGGCGAGGGCAAGGCCTTCGAGGTCGACACCAATAACGGCTGGCTGCTCGGCGCCGACGGTACCGAACAGTCGCTCGACCACGGGTCGAAGGCGCTGCTCGCCAGCCGGGTGCTCGACGCGCTCGGTCCGCTGTTGCGCTGAAACTCATTGTGCGCCTGGGATAATGCCCCAGGAACTATCATCAACCGAGTGACGTCAGGGTGAACGATCGATCCCGCTGACGGAGAGCCAGCTCTCTTCGGGCCCAGCGCGTCAGTGGTTTGCCATAGTCTGGAACGAAAGGTTTGTGCGGCGACGCAGCGCGTTACTGTCGCAAATCGTACGAATGACCCGTGAGGGAGAGGGAAGAACTGTGCGCACGTCCGGCAGCCGGCTATTCACCAGTGAGTCCGTGACCGAAGGTCACCCGGACAAGATCTGTGACGCTATCAGCGATTCCATCCTCGACGCGTTGATCGCGGCCGACCCGCGTAGCCGGGTCGCGGTGGAAACCCTCGTGACGACGGGCCAGGTCCACGTCGCGGGTGAGGTCACCACCTCCGCGTACGCCGATATTCCCCGCATTGTCCGGGAAAAGGTGCTCGAAATCGGATACGACTCCTCGGCAAAGGGATTCGACGGTAATTCCTGCGGTGTGAATATCGCGATCGGCGCGCAGTCCCCGGATATCGCGCAGGGCGTGGACACTTCGCACGAGGCGCGCGTCGGTGGCTCCGACGACGAAATCGAGAAGCAGGGCGCGGGCGATCAGGGCCTGATGTTCGGCTTCGCGACCAGCGACACCCCCGAACTCATGCCGCTGCCCATCGCCCTCGCACATCGCCTGTCCCGCAAGCTGACCGAGGTGCGCAAGTCCGGCGTGCTGCCGTACCTGCGGCCCGACGGCAAGACCCAGGTCACCATCGAATACGAGGGTGACCGCCCGGTCCGGCTGGACACCGTGGTCATCTCCACCCAGCACGCCGCCGACATCGACCTGGACAATCTGCTCGCGCCCGACATTCGGGAAAAGGTCGTCGACGCGGTGCTGGCCGATCTCGAGCTGCCCAGCCTCGACACCTCCGATATCCGTCTGCTGGTCAACCCGACCGGCAAGTTCGTGCTCGGCGGTCCGATGGGCGACGCGGGCCTGACCGGTCGCAAGATCATCGTCGACACCTACGGCGGCATGGCCCGCCACGGCGGCGGCGCGTTCTCCGGCAAGGACCCGTCGAAGGTGGACCGCTCCGCCGCGTACGCCATGCGCTGGGTCGCGAAGAACGTCGTCGCGGCCGGGCTGTCCGAGCGGGTCGAGGTCCAGGTGGCCTACGCCATCGGCAAGTCCGCACCGGTCGGTTTGTTCGTGGAGACGTTCGGCACCGAGAAGGTCGACCCGGAGCGCATCGCCACGGCGATCAAGGAGGTCTTCGACCTACGCCCCGGCGCGATCATCCGCGACCTGGATCTGCTGCGTCCGATCTACGCGCCGACCGCCGCCTACGGCCACTTCGGTCGTACCGACGTCGATCTGCCCTGGGAACACACCGACCGCGCCGAGAAGTTGCGCGCCGCCGTCGGGCTGTAGCTGGTGATGTCGATCCGGGCGAGTTCGGCCTGCCGCGGGCGGCTGAGTGCTGCGCGGATCGACATTTCTGTCGTTGCCGGGTCGGGCGTCGACCTGACCGGCAGCGGTGAACCTGGTTCGTATCGATCCGGATTCGGGACCGGCTGCTCGGGTGCGGGCTTGCCCGGGTCCCCGGGTGCGCGAACACGGAGCGGATGCGGGAAGACGGTCGGGCCCCGGTCGGCGGCTGAGCCGATCAGAGCTGCGTGAGCGAACCGGCGGCGGATGCCCCCGCCTCGCAGGGGGCACTGCCGGTAGGGCCCGCGAGCATGGAGTACCCGATTGCCCGGGTACTCCCTTTGCTGTCCCCGGCCCACCTGGACCGTGACTTCGATTACCTCGTCCCGCTCGAACTCGACGAACTCGCACAACCCGGCGTGCGGGTGCGGGTCCGTTTCGCCGGACGCCTGGTCGACGGCTATCTCCTGGAACGTCGCACGCACAGCGACCACGGCGGAAAACTCGTGAAACTAGAGCGCGTGGTCTCCGGTGAACGCGTGCTGACCCCCGAGATCGTCCGCCTCACCACCGCCGTCGCCGCCCGCTACGCCGGCACCCGAGCCGACGTCCTGCGCCTCGCCATCCCGCCCCGCCACGCCCGCACCGAAACCGGCGGCACCAAGAAGAAATCAGCCACCTCCCAAACACTTCCCCCGGACGAGCCGACCGACGACCAGGGCGCGACTGAGCAGGACGCAGCCCCACCGTCCCACCCCGAGCAGTCGAGTGCCCCGGAACCCGAACCGGGACAGTCGGATTCGACACCGTCGAAAGGTTCCGTGATCGGCGGGGGCCCCGCCGGTTCGGTTGATGCGCAGTCGATTTCGTCTGTGTCTTCGGGGGAGTCTGCGGTAGAAGCGATCTCGGATGCCGTTGACGCGGCTGGTTCGTCGCGTGCGGAACGGGAGCCGCCCGCGCCGTCGGAACACGTCGTGGCTGATGTGGCGGGCAGGGGCGGTTCGGAAGTCGCGCAGTCTGATTCGCCTGCGGTGCCGCGAGGTGCGGTGCCCCAGCGGGTTTCGGGGGCCGCGCTTCCTCGTGTGGACGGAGAGTCGTCCGGCTCCCCGGAACATGCTGGTGGGCAGGTGCATTCCAAAGGGGAGGTGGTGGCGGAGGCCGCTTCGCCGGGAACGGGGGAGCCGGCCGCGTCGGCGGTTGATTCTGCCGGGGTTGAGGGTGGAGCTGGTGGTGGGGCGGTGGCTGGTTCTGCCGGGGTTGAGGGTGGGGCCGGTGGCGGGGCAGCGGCTGATTTCGCTGGGGTTGAGAGCGGAGTCGATGGCGGCGCGGCACAGGCGGTTTCGTCGGACGGTGCCGTTGCGGTGCAGGTGCCGGAGGCTTGGTATCGGTATGTGCACGGGGCGGCGTTCGTGACGGCGCTGGCGCAGGGGAAGGGGCCGCGTGCGGCGTGGCAGGCGTTGCCTGGCGAGGACTGGCCGCGGCGGCTCGCCGAGTTGGCGGCGACGGTGGCGGGCACGGGGCGCAGCGCCATCCTGATGGTGCCGGACCAGCGGGATCTCGATCGGGTGCTGGCGGAATGCGAACGGCTGCTGGGGGATTCGGCGGTCGGGCTGTCCGCCGGGCTGGGCCCGGCCGCGCGGTATCGGCGCTGGCTTTCGGTGCTGCGCGGGACGGCGCGGGTGGTGGTCGGCACCCGCAGCGCGGTCTTCGCGCCCGCCGACAATCTGGGGCTGCTCGCGATCTGGGACGACGGCGACGACACCTACGCCGAGCCGCGCGCCCCGTATCCGCATGCGCGCGAGGTGGCCATGCTGCGCTCGCACGAGACCGGGGCCGCGTTCGTCGCGGCGGGATTCGCGCGGACCGCGGAGATCCAGGCGGTCGTGGAAACCGGCTGGGCGCACGACCTGGTGGCCGATCGGGCCGTGGTGCGCAAGGCTTCTCCGCGCATCAGCGTGCCGGGCGACTCCGACGCCGCGTTGGAACGGGACCCGGTCGCACGGGCGGTGCGCATTCCGGCGGTCGCCTTCGGGGCGGCCCGATCGGCGTTGAGAGAAGGGGCGGGCGTGCTGGTGCAGGTGCCCCGGCGCGGCTATATGCCGGCGCTGGCCTGCGCGAAATGCCGGACCCCGGCACGGTGCAGGCACTGCAACGGGCCGCTGTCCCTGCCGGACGGCCGTGCGGGGCAACGACATTCACCCGAGCCAGCGCACAGCCCGAGCTGCCGCTGGTGCGGTATCACCGAGGCCGCGTTCCGCTGTTCGGCCTGCGGTTCGCGGGCGCTGCGCGCGGTGGTGATCGGTGCGATCCGCACGGCCGAAGAACTCGGGCGCGCGTTTCCCGGTGTCCCGATTCGCGGTTCGAGCGGCGGCGCGATGCTCGACACCGTGGAACCGGGCCCGCAGGTGGTGGTCGCCACGGTCGGCGCGGAGCCGGTGCTGCCCGGTGGCTACGGAGTCGCGCTGCTGCTGGACAGCTGGGCGCTGCTCGGTCGCGCCGATCTGCGCGCCGCCGAGGACGCGTTGCGGCGCTGGATGGCCGCCGCCACCCTGGTGCGCTCGCACGGTCAGGTGTTCGTTGTGGCGGAGCCCTCGATCCCCACGGTGCAAACCCTGGTCCGCTGGGATCCGGTGGGGCATGCCAGGGCCGAGCTCGCCGGCCGCGCCGAGGTCGGTTTCCCACCCGCGGTGCGCATGGCGGCCGTCGACGGTACCTCGGAGTCGATCGCCGAATTGCTCTCCACCGCAAGCCTGCCCGGCGAGGTCGACGTGCTCGGCCCGGTTCCGCTGCCGCCCGCGGCCCGCAAACCGTTCTCCTCCGGCGACTCACCCGCCGAGGTCGAACGCATCCTGCTGCGCGTGGACCGCAAATCCGGCGCCGCCCTCGCTCGCGCCCTCACCGCCGCCCAAGCAATCCGCAGCACCCACCGCTCCGACGCCCCACTGCGCATCCAAATCGACCCGGTCGACATCGGCTGATCCCGCCGCGCCACAGAGCCGGTGCGCAGCCCCCGAAGCCGCGGGGGAGTGTCGCTCGGGGCACTCGATCATGGCGTCCGCCTGCAACAGCTCGCCGCACCCCTCCGCGCGCCCGTGTTTCGATCGGAACCGACCTGGTCGACACCGGCTGAGCCGGTCTACCGTACTGCCGACCATCGGATGCGGCTCGTGAAGTTCCCGGCGGGGAGGCGCGGTTCGCTGTGTTCTCGGTCGGGGTGGGCGTGGGCAACAGCTTGTGCGCTTCTCGGTGTGTTGGTTCCGTGTGTGGTTTGTCCGGTGTTTAACTCTGGGCGTGCCGACGACTTCGCTCCGCCGCATCCTCGCGACCGCGTGCCTTGCGTTCGCCGCTCTCACCGTGCCGGTCGGGTGCGGGAAATCCGATGGTACGGAGACCAGGACGCGGCTGGACCTCTCGGTCACCGCGGGGAAGACGCTGGGTGTCGAGCCGACGCGGGTCTCGCTGACGTGTGAGCCTGCCGGTGGTGACCATCCGCATCCGGACGGGGCGTGTGCGTCGCTGATCGCGGCGGGTGGCGATTTCGACAAGTTGGTCGGCGACCCCAGCGCGATGTGCGCGCAGGTCTACGACCCGGTCACCGCGACGGCGACCGGCACCTGGCAGGGCAAAGCGGTCAAGTGGGAGAAGCAGTTCGGCAACAGCTGCGAGCTACGCGCGAAAACCACCCCCGTCTTCTAGGTCCCCCTCCGCAAGACCACCACCCCGCGAATCCGCCGCTGGTGGTAGAAGAACTCGACGAGGAGCTGCTCGCCCTCGGCATCGATGTCCGAGACCGGCAGGGCGAGCAGCACATTCGCTTCTTCGATCAGACGTGAGGCCCGTCGCTCAGGCGAAGACTCCGCGATTGCGCTGAGCCCATTCGGCGTAACTGGTCGGGGTGCGGCCGAGTACCCGCCGCACGTCGGGGCTGAGCTCGAGTTCGGCCGCGGTCGGCTCGCCGAGGATCGAGAGCGTGTGCTCGACCACCGGTTCGGGCATGAATCGCGACATCCCGGTAAACGCCTGCGCGCGAGTCAATTCCACGAAGCGCACGGGTGCGTCCAGCGCGGCCCCGATGGCGGCGGCCTGCTCCCGGGGTGTGCTCAGGGCCGGTCCGGTCAGCGTGTAGGTCTGCCCGGCGTGCCCGTCCTCGCGGAGGGCGGCGGCCGCCACCGCGGCGATATCGGCCGGGTCGATCGAGGGCAGGCCGATGCCGCCGAAGGGTGCGGCGACCGTGCGGTCCGTGCGTACGGACTCGGCCCACGCGTAGGTGTTGGCGTAGAAGCCCGCGGGTCGCAGGATGGTCCACTCCAGCTCGGACGCTCGGAGGGCGGCCTCGAAGGCGGCCAGCCGTGCATAGCCCGCGGCGTCGGGACGGGTCGCCACGCCCTGCGAGGACACAAAGACCACGCGCCGGACGCCGCCCGCCGCCGCCACCGCGAGCACCCGTTCCGGTGCCGGGCCGTCGACCAGTTGTTCGCCCGTGATGAGCAGGAACAGCGCGTCCGCGCCCGCGACCGCGGGGGCGAGGCTGTCCGGATCGCCGAGGTCGGCCCGTACCGTGCGCACGCCGCCGGGCACCTCGATCGGCCGGTTGCCGCGCGAGACCGCGGTGACGGTCTCGCCCGCGTCGGCGAGGGTGCGCACCAGGTGTGCGCCGATGTTTCCGGTTGCTCCGGTGACCACGATCATCTTGTTCGATCCTTTGAGTTAGTTGACTGACTAAATCGAACATAGCTGGGTTCGCGCCGCGTGTCTATAGTGAGTTGGGTGACTAACTCAGTGGCCGGGGAGCGGCCGAAGGGCGGCAAGCGGGAACGGCTCGGCGCGGCGGCCGCGCGGGTCTTTCATGAGCAAGGGGTCGAGAAGACCACCATCGCCGATATCGCGCACGCCGCGGAGGTGCCGGTCGGCAACGTCTACTACTACTTCAAGACCAAGGATCAGCTCGTGCGCGCCGCGATCGGCGCGCACGACCAGGCGCTGACCGACCTGATCGCGCGGCTCGAGCAGCTGTCGGCGCCCGCGGATCGGCTCAAGGCGCTGATCGGGGGGTGGGTCGAGCAGCGCGAGACCGCGGCGCGGATCGGCTGTCCGTCGGGGACGCTCGCGACCGAACTGGACAAGCGGGCCGACGGTCTGGATCGCGAGCTCGCCGAGGTGATGCGGCGGTTGGTCGACTGGGTCGAGCGGCAGTTCGCCGCGCTGGGCCGTGCCGACGCGGGCGAGCTCGCGGTCGCGCTGATCGCGGCTTATCAAGGAATCTCGTTGCTCACCAACACTTTTCGTGACCCGGCGCTGATGTCGGCGGAGGGGGAGCGGCTCTCCCGCTGGATCGACTCGCTCGCGGGTTGAGTCGGCACTTGTGCGGACCTCCCCGCAACACCCTTGCGTTCGATGCATTGCCGATATATCGTCGATAATGTGAAACGAACACGGAGGCCCGAGGAGGCAGACATGGAAGGTCAAGGACATCGAGATTTCGCACGGCGCGGCCCCTGGTCGCGACCGGGCAGTGAGGAATTCGACCCCAGGCAGCGGTTCCGCCGCGGTAGGCACGGGCACGGTCCCGACTTCGGGCCGGGTTTCGGCCCAGGATTCGGACCGGGCTTCGGCCCGGGGTTCGGACGCGGTCGTGGCCGCGGCGGCCGGGGCAGGCGCGGTGACGTGCGTGCCGCCGTGCTGCTGCTGCTCACCGAGCGGCCGATGCACGGCTACGAACTCATCCAGCAGATCCGCGAGCGCAGCGATGACATCTGGCGGCCGAGCCCGGGGTCGATCTACCCCGCGCTGGCGCAGCTGGAAGACGAGGGGCTCGTCATCATCGACAAGATCGCCGGTCGCAAGACCGCGAAGCTCACCGAGGCGGGCACCGCGTACGTCGCCGAGCACAAGGACGAGCTGGGCGACCCGTGGGCCGACGTCAAGGAGGACGTCGGTGCGCAGGCGATCGATCTGCGTGGTCTGATCGGCCAGGTGATGGGCGCGGCCGCGCAGGTGGCGTCCGTCGGCACACCCGAACAGGCGGCGCGTGCGGCGGACCTGCTCATCGAGACGCGCAAATCGCTCTACCGAATTCTCGCTGAAGACGAGACCCCCGAAAAGTAACGGGGTGTGAAACACCGCGCCGGAGTGCGCATTTGAGCCGACTTCGGTAGATCATTGTGAGATGCGACAGTCTTGTGGTCCGTGGGGTTGGGGAAAGTCACTCTTGTGCAGAGCCGGGGTGGCCGTCGCGCTGGCCGGAGCCGTGGTGCTCGGCTCCGGGCCTGCGCAGGCCGTGCCCGCCGGCTATCTACCGCCCGAGGTGCCTACCGAAGCCGGTCCGTCGCAGACCGATCATCTGGCCGCGGCGTCGTACAAGAAGGAACATCCGAACGCGGTGCCGATGGGCGCCAACGATTTCGACTGCAAGCCGACCGCCGAGCGCCCGCGCCCGGTGGTCCTCGCGCACGGCACCGACTCCAGCGCCTACTCGGACTGGTCCGGGATCGCACCGCAACTCGCCGCCGCGGGGTTCTGCGTCTTCGCGCTCAACTATGGCGGTAAGCCGGGCGCGGATACCTACGGCACCGAAGATGTGGTGCTCAGTTCGTACCAGATCGGCGAGTTCGTCGACCGGGTGCTCGCCGCGACCGGCGCGGCCCAGGTGGACCTCGTCGGTTTTTCGCAGGGCGCGACCGTCACGCGGTATTACGTCAACAAACTCGGGGGCGCGCCGAAGGTCGGCCAGTGGGTCGGGCTCGCGTCGCCGAGCTACGGCGGCGTGATGTACGGACTGGTGCCGATCGTGCAGGCCGTGCCCGGCGGGATGGCGGCCTTCGCTCAGGTGACCTCGCTGGCCGCGGTACAGCAGGCGGCAGGCTCGCCCATCATGCTCGAGTTGAACGCGGGCGGCGACACCGTGCCGGGCCCGCACTACACCACGATCGGCAGCGAGGTGGACGAGATGATCCAGCCGTTCAGCAACATCGCGCTGCGCGGGGCCAACGCGACCAACATCGTGCTGCAGGATCGCTGCGCGAACAACCTGACCGGGCACTTCCACATGGTCTACGACCCGTTCGTGCAGCAGCTGCTGCTGACCGTGCTCGACCCGAGCGCGCCGACGCCGGTCTGCCGGTCGGTGGCGCTCGGCACCGGGATTCCCGAGGTGATCGTCGCGGGCAACTCCTGAGGCCCGCACGCGGCGGGCGGCCGGGCGGGGGAACCGTCACCCCGCCCGACCGCACTCGAGTTCTACCAGGTTCCGACTGGTGCATCGGGGACATTCGGTCGTCTCACTAGAATGAGACGACCGTGTTCGTCCGCCTCCGGGAGTTTGCCGTGACCATTCAGCCAGTTCGCCTGTTCGGCGATCCCGTTCTGCGCGCCCGCGCGGCGGAGGTCACCGAATTCGACCGGGAACTGCAGCAGCTGGTGACCGACCTGACCGACACCATGCACGACGACGGTGGCGTCGGAATGGCGGCACCGCAGATCGGAGTGGGGTTGCGTGTGTTCGTGTACGACACTCATGACGCGGCGGGGCATCTGGTGAACCCGCGGTGGGAGCCCATCGGTGACGAAGAACAGGTCGGCCCCGAGGGCTGCCTGTCCATTCCCGGGGTCCGCTACGACACCAGGCGCGCGCTCCGGGTGCGCGCCAGCGGCGTCGACATGCACGGTGCGCCGGTCGAATTCACGGCCGAAGGACTGCTGGCGCGGTGCGTGCAGCACGAGACCGATCACCTCGACGGCGTGCTGTTCATCGACCGGCTCGACCCGGCCGCCCGCAAGGACGCGATGCGCACCATTCGCGAATCCGACTGGTTCAGTGCGGGTGTCACCGCCCGGCCGTCGCGTTCGGTGAGTGGAGCAGGCCAGGCCGGTCCGTTCGGGCGGGGCCGCTGATGCGCATCGTCTTCGCGGGCACGCCGGAACCGGCGGTGCCGTCGCTGCGTCGCTTCATCGAATCCAGCCGCCACGACGTGGTCGCCGTGGTGACCCGGCCCGACGCCGTCGCGGGCCGCGGCCGCAAGGTGACGCGCTCGCCGGTCGGACTGCTCGCCGACGAGCACGGGATCCCGGTACTGACGCCGCGCCGCCCGTCCGAACCCGAATTCATCGACCAGCTCACCGAATTGGCGCCGGACTGCTGTCCGGTCGTGGCCTACGGCGCCCTGCTGCCACAGCGGGTGCTCGACATTCCGCGCTTCGGCTGGATCAACCTGCACTTCTCGCTGTTGCCCGCCTGGCGCGGCGCGGCGCCGGTGCAGGCCGCGATCGACGCGGGCGACGAGATCACCGGCGCGTCCACCTTCCAGATCGAAGCCGGGCTCGACACCGGGCCGGTGTTCGGCACGGTCACCGAGAAGATCGACGTCACCGACACCGCGGGCACTCTGCTCGACCGGCTCGCCGACAGCGGCGCCCGGTTGCTCGAGGCCACCCTCGACGGCGTGGAAGACGGGACCCTGCAGTCGGTTCCGCAGCCCGCCGAAGGAATCTCGCACGCCGCCAAGGTGACCGCGGAGGCCGCGCACATCCGCTGGGACCTGCCCGCCCTCGCCATCGGCCGCCGCATCCGCGCGGTGACCCCGGCGCCGGGCGCGTGGACCGAAATCGGCGGCGCCCGACTGAAACTCGGCCCCGTCGAACTCGTCGAGGAACAGCTGCCCGCGCGCAGCATCGAGGTCCGCAAGTCCGGTGTCTTCGTCGGCACCGCCACCACCGCGGTCCGCCTCGACCAGGTCCAACCCCAAGGCAAGCGCATGATGGCGGCGCTCGACTGGGCGCGCGGCGCCCGCCTGCAACCCGGCGCGGAGTTCGAGTGACGATCCTCGATCGTCGGCGGGGCATACCTACGGTGCGGTGCTCCGGCGGTGTGGTCCGCGCGGTCCGGTCGCGGCGTACAGACCAGGCTCGCGGCGTCCCGCCGGGGCCGCGAACAGAGCGGTGGAACATGACAGTACGGCACACGATCTCGGGACCGGGCCGGACCGTCGGCACCGGTATTCGCCCCCGCGCGGTGCTCGCATGACGGCGGAAGGCAAGGGCGGCAACGAGTCTCGCGGGTCGAAGCCGGCCCGCGGCGCGACGCAACCACGGCGCGGCAACGGTGCGGACCACGCCCGCCGCGCCGGCACGCCGGGACGCGACGAGGGTCGGCCCGGCAGGCCGGCCGGGGGCGACAGCCGATCCACCCTGAATCAGCCCGTCGCACAGGCGAAATGGCAGCGCGCCGAGGGTTCGTCCCGGCCCGACACCGGCGGCGCGGCCAAGCGGGGCAGTGCGCAGAGTGGTGCCCGATTCGGTGGACGCCCGGCCCGTACCGGTGCGGATGAGCAAGGCGGCACTCGGGCGAACGGCCCGCGCCGCAATGCATCAGGACAGCGTGAAGACCGGGGCAGTGGTTCGAGTCGAGCGGTTGGTTCCGGCGCTTCGAATGCTCGTGCGGGCGGGGCGAGAGATGGCGCGCGAGCGGGCGGTCGGTCCGGCGTGAATGATGGTGCGCGCATTGGGGGCCAGGCGGGGCGAGATGTCGAGCGTGGAACCCGAGCGGAGGGCCGTTTGGGTGGGGCGAGTGACGAGGCGCGCGCTGATGCTCGGGCCGTTGGAACCGGTCGAGGGGCGAGTGCTTCGCGGTCCGGTGGTCGATCGGGCGGCGTGAATGATGGTGCGCGCGTTGGGGGTGGCGCGGGGCGAGGGGGTTCGCGGTCGAAGGGGGGCAGTGGTGGGGGCGCCAAGCGGGGGGCGGGTGCCCGGGGTGCCGGTGGAGGGAAGGACCGGATTCCGGAGGGGGTGGATGCGGCTCGGCTGGTGGCGCGGGATGTGTTGCGGGCCGTGCGGGAGCGGGACGCGTACGCGAATCTGGTGCTGCCGGGGCTGCTTCGGGACCGGAAGCTGACGGGGCGAGACGCGGCGTTGGCGACCGAACTCGCGTACGGCGCGTGCCGTTCGCAAGGCCTGCTCGACGCGGTGATCGAGGCCGGGGCCGGTCGGCCGCTCGCCGAGATCGACGGACCGCTGCTCGATGTGTTGCGCCTGGGCGTCTATCAGCTGTTGCGGACGCGGATCGGCGCGCACGCGGCGGTGGACACCTCGGTGGCACTCGCCCGCACCGAGGCGGGCGCGGGCAAGGCCGGCTTCGTGAACGCGGTGCTGCGGCGCGCGGGGGAGAAGACCGTCGAGCAGTGGGTCGAGGCGCTCGCGCCCAAGGATCCCGTGGGGCACTTGGCCTTCGAGTTCGCCCACCCGGCGTGGATCGCGCAGGCGTTCGCGGACGCACTCGGTGCGCGGGCGGGCGAGCTGCGCGACGCGCTGGCCGCCGACGACGCCCGCCCGGCCGTGCACCTGGTGGCCCGGCCCGGCGATATCAGTGCCGAAGAACTGGCACTGGTGACCGGTGGTGAAGAAGGGCGCTGGTCGCCGTACGCGGTGTACCTCGACGGCGGCGACCCCGGCAAGCTCGAGCCGGTCCGCGAGGGCATGGCGGCCGTGCAGGACGAGGGCAGCCAGCTGGTCGCGTTGGCACTGACCAGGGCGCCGCTCGACGGACCGGACGGCGGCCGCTGGCTCGACCTCTGCGCCGGACCGGGCGGAAAGGCCGCGCTGCTCGGCGCGCTCGCCGGCATCGACGGCTTTCACCTGGACGCGGTCGAACCGGCCGAGCATCGCGCCGAACTCGTCCGCAAGGCCGTGCACGGCCTACCGGTCGACGTGCACGTCGCCGACGGCCGCGACAGCGGTCTGACCCCCGGCTACGACCGCATCTTGGTGGACGCTCCGTGCACCGGACTCGGCGCGTTACGCCGCCGCCCCGAGGCACGCTGGCGGCGCACCCCGGCCGACGTCGCCGAGCTGGTCACCTTGCAACGCGAATTGCTCACCGCCGCGTGGGATCTCCTGCGTCCGGGCGGCGTGCTCCTGTACTCCACCTGTTCGCCGCATCTCCCCGAGACGGTGGCGGTGGTCGCCGACGCGGTCCGCCGCACCGGCGCCGAACAACTCGACACCCGCGACCTGCTCCCCGGCGTCACCGATGTCGGCGACGGCCCCACCGCCCAGCTGTGGCCGCACCGCCACGGCACCGACGCCATGTTCATGGCCGCCCTCCGCAAACCCACCTCCTGACCACCCGAGCACCCTCGAAATAGCCGGCGCAGGCCATTCGAGGGTGCTCCGGGTACGAGGGTGCGTCGCGTCGGACACCATCTCACTGCCGCCCGAGGTGGCCCCGGGGGTTTCGCTCCGGACGGTCGCCTCGGCTGTGTCGCTGTGGCGCGGGCGCCGGGGGCGAGCCCGCATCAGCCCCTCAAAACGACCCCCGATATCTGCCCCCCTCAGTCCGCGTACCGCTGGATCCTGGTCAGTCGATCACCAGGTAATGGTGGCGGCAACGGCCGAGAGCCGTCCGCCACCATTACCTGGTGATCAACCGACCAAGAGCTATGCGTCCCTGGCGGGCTCTCCGGGGGACACGGGTTACATTCGTCCAATTGTTGCGCGGTGCGTGTGCCGCATTCTCGAAGTATGGCTTTGACCTGGCACGATGTGGTTGCGCTCGGCACCGAACTGCCCGGTGTCGAGGAGGCGACGTGGTGGCGCAGCCCAGCACTGAAGGTCGGCGGCAAAGGGTTCGCGAGGCGGCGCGTTGAGGCGGAGGGCGGGCTGGTGCTCGCCTGTGACCTCGCGGAGAAGCAGGCACTGCTCGCCGCCGCCGATCCGGCCTTCTTCACCACGCCGCACTACGACGACCACCCCTACATTCTGATCGACCTCGACCACATTGATCGGGCGCGACTGCGCGAACTGCTCGACGACGCGTGGTGGCGCACCGCCCCGGCGCGGCTGCGCGCCGAGCGGCAATCGGGCCGATTACTCCCGGCTGGTCTGTTCCCGCAGGCGGGCAAGGGTTTTCGCGAGGATGCGCGAGACATGCATCTGCGAGATCCCCATCTGCTGCGCGATCTGGGTCTGTGTCATCGACTCGAAGAACCGCATGGTGAGGATTCGGCGTTCCCGCTCGGGCAGCCCGGCCAGCAGCGGACGGATCGCGACATACTCCTCGACCCGGTCGAATTGGGTCTCCTCCTCGCCGAGGGTGTCGAGCAGCGAGGCGTCGGTGTCGCGTCCGAGGGTGGCCGCGTCGATGGAACTCGGCTGGTAGGCGTTGCCCGCGATGACGGCCTGGGTCACCTCGTCCGGGTCCACGTCGAGTTCGGCGGCGATCTCCTTCGCGGTCGGCGAGCGGCCGAGCCGCTGCGACAGCGCGTCGATGGCCGCGCCGATGCGCAGGTGAGTTTCCTTGACCCGCCGCGGGACTCGCATGGCCCAGGTGTTGTCACGGAAGTACCGGCGGACCTCGCCCATGATGGTCGGCACCGCGAAAGACAGGAAGTTGGAACCGCGCTCGATATCGAATCGGTCCACCGCGTGCACCAGCCCGACCCGCGCCACCTGGGTCAGATCGTCGAAAGGTTCACCGCGCCCGCTGAACTTGCGCGCGATGTGGTCGGCCAGCGGAATGCACCGGCTGATCAGTTCGGCACGGATCGCCGCATGCCGAGCGGTACCCGGCGTGCTCGCGCCGAGCTGCTGGAACAGTTGGCCCACATCGTCGTAGCCGGTGACTGTGCTTGCGGTTTCGAGGGTTTCGCTGTCCTCGGCGGCGTCTTCCTCGCTGAGCGCGTCGTCGGCGGGGGCCTCGGAGTCGTCGGTGGCGGTCTTGGCGTCATCTCGTTCCGAGTCGAACACGGTATCCTCGTCCGCCACTACGCTTTCCCCCGGACCCGACGGAACTCGACCGTCGTCGGATATCCGGATACTGCCGAATCGAATGGATCCTGGGTCGCCTGCACCTCATCGGTGAGGGTGCGCAGCACATGCCAGCCGAAGCTGCGTTGATCGGGGAGACCCTCCTTGTCGGCGATGCCACTGACGCGGACCAGCAATTCGGTCTCGCCGACGGTGAAGCGGCAATGCAGACTCGTGCCAGGGCCGGCCACCGCGATGAGCGTCGAGCACACCTCGTCGACCGCGAGCCGGATATCGGCCACCTCGTCCAAGGTGAAATCACTTAGTAGGACCAGAGTTTCGGCGAGCCCACGAACGATGGGCAGCTGTGTGACCGATGCGGCCACCCGAATCTCCACCGGGGTGCTGTAGAGCCCCTGTTCCGCCGAAATGTTGATCACCCTATGCAGGCTACCCACTCTTGCGCTGGGCAACCCCCGGTACCGATAGACTGCGACGTTGTGTCCACCCCGACTTACGCGCGCCCGGCCGCCCCGATGATCGCCCCGTCCATCCTTTCCGCCGATTTCGCGCATCTAGCCGATGAGGCCCGCGCCGTCGAGGGCGCCGACTGGCTGCACGTCGACGTGATGGACGCGCACTTCGTGCCGAACCTGACCCTGGGCCTGCCCGTGGTGGAAAGCCTGTTGAAGGCCACCGACATTCCGCTCGACTGCCATCTGATGATCGAGGATCCGGGCCGCTGGGCGCCGCCGTACGCCGAGGCGGGCGCCTACAACGTCACCTTCCACGCCGAGGCGACCGACGACCCGATCTCGGTGGCCCGCGATATCCGCGCGGCCGGCGCCAAGGCCGGGCTCTCGGTGAAGCCGAACACGCCGATCGAGCCGTACCTGGAGATCCTGCGCGAGTTCGACACGCTGCTGGTGATGAGTGTCGAGCCCGGCTTCGGCGGCCAGTCGTTCATCGCCGACGTCCTGGACAAGGCGCGCACCGTCCGCCGCCTGGTCGACGCGGGCGAGCTGCGTCTGCTGGTCGAAATCGACGGTGGCATCAACGCGAACACCATCGAGGCCGCCGCCGAGGCGGGCATCGACTGCTTCGTCGCCGGTTCCGCGGTCTACAACACCGCCGACCCCGGCGCGACCGTGCAGGCCCTCCGCAAGCAGGCCGCCGCCCACCGCTGAGCGCGCGTCCAGGTAACGGTGGTGGCTGAAACCGCCACCGTCACCTGGTGAACACGTATATATCCCGGTCGGCCCGGTTCAGAGCGCGCCGCCCTTACGCGCACCCATCTCCCGGGTGGCCTCGATGACCGCGCTGAGGGGTGGGCGGGTGGTCGCCGGTTCGGGTGGGCGAATCCAGGTGCGATAGCCGGTGCGTTCGTCGTCAGGTGAGGGCAGCACGACCTGGCTGCCCGTGCACGCGACGGTCGCGTACATCCGGAACAGTTCGGCGGAGACCGCCGCTGGAAGGGTGTCTGGGCGGTAGGGGCCGGTGAGGAAGGTCCAGCGCTTGGCGCGTGGATGATCGACGACCGGCCCGGCGATCTCGGCCTGTTCGAGCCGCTGCTGCACCCGCGCGCCGAGATCGGCGGGCATGGTGATGGCACCGTAATGGGTGCCGATGTGCAGGAGTATGCGACGCGAGGTGGGATCGATCGAGGCGGGAAGGTGGAATTCGCGGCGATACTGCACGCAGCGAACCTCCAGCGTCGAGTCGAGAAAAGTGGTCACGCCGCGCCCCCAACTGTGTCGAACTTGATTGGACCCACTGTGGTTTCTGACTTCCTCGAGTGGTGGACATCCCTGGGTCGAACTTCCTGTGACGCCTGATCGGCGTCTCCAGGTCGAACCGTTCCTCGCTGAACTGGTCGGATCGGAAGTTGAACGGTAGGAATCAGCTACATAACAATATTGCGTCTATTTCGATCACCGCGCAAGGAAACGTTAAAAGTGTGTTGCCGATGGGTATGTGCCCGAATGGGCGCGCTACGGATAGCCGGATCGCCTTCTTGCGGTATCAAAATTGCGTTCGCTAATTCGCGTCGAGAAGAAGAATGCGATTTTTCCGCATATGTGAACATAATTCCGCGGTAATTCATTGTCGAACCCTCGGTCGGTTGCGCCTTGTCCGGCGGACGGTCTGCTTCTCTCGGCGGTTGCCGGGAACGGGTTCGGGTTGATCGCGGGCGAGGCGACCCGGTCGGTCCGCGGGCGAACGGTCGCCGACCCCGCGAACTAAGCTGAGACAACCGGCGGCGACCGGCGGGAATTCCTGCCGCGGCCGGGCTGTTCCGCAACGGGGACCACAACGCGACAGGGAGTCATGGCATGTTCACAGGCATCGTCGAGGAGCTGGGCGAGATCGTCGCCACCGAGCGGTTGGCCGACGCCGCCCGGCTGACCATCCGAGGCGAGCTGGTGACCTCCGATGCCGGACACGGTGATTCGATCGCCGTGAACGGGGTGTGCCTGACCGTGGTCGAGGTGCTCGGCGACGCGTTCACCGTCGACGTGATGCAGGAGACGCTGAACCGCTCCAGCATCGGCAAGCTGGACACCGGCTCGAAGGTCAACCTGGAACGCGCCGCCGCCCTCAACAGCAGGCTCGGCGGACACCTGGTGCAGGGCCACGTGGACGGCACCGGCACCGTGCTCTCGCGCACGCCGTCGGACAACTGGGACGTCGTGCGCATCTCGCTGCCCGACGCCATCGCCCGCTACGTGGTGGAGAAGGGCTCGATCACGGTCGACGGTATTTCGCTCACCGTCTCCGGCCTCGGCGTCACCGATCAGCCCGCCGACACCGACAGCAAGGACTGGTTCGAGGTCTCGCTGATCCCCACCACGCTCGCCCTGACCAATCTGGGCTTCGCCACCGTCGGCACGACGGTCAACCTGGAGGTGGATGTGATCGCCAAGTACGTGGAGCGGTTGCAGCAGCGCGGCTGAACGCGAAAACAACAGTGCGGCCGCGCACCGATCCTGGCGCGCGGCAACCGCTCACCACGCGAACGCGCAGCGCCGCATGCGCGGCAAGTCGGACACAGTAGTGTGGGGGCGGACCTAATTCGAGATGGAGCACAACAGACGTGACCAGGTTCGACACCATCGAGCGCGCAGTCGCCGACATCGCCGCCGGTAAGGCGGTCGTCGTCGTCGACGACGAGGACCGTGAGAACGAGGGCGACCTCATCTTCGCGGCGGAGAAGGCCACCCCGGAGCTGGTGGCCTTCATGATTCGCTACACCTCCGGTTACATCTGTGTGCCGTTGACCGGTGACGACTGCGATCGGCTCGGCCTGCCGCCGATGTACGCGATGAACCAGGACAAGCACGGCACCGCCTACACCGTGGCGGTCGATGCCAGGGAAGGCATCACCACGGGCATCTCGGGTGCCGACCGGGCGCACACCATGCGCCTGCTCGCCGCCGCCGACACCAAGGCCGACGACTTCACCCGCCCGGGGCACGTGGTGCCGCTGCGCGCGAAAGACGGTGGCGTGCTGCGCCGTCCGGGTCATACCGAGGCCGCGGTCGATCTGGCCCGGATGGCCGGGTTGCGGCCCGCGGGCGTGATCTGCGAGATCGTCAGCCAGAAAGACGAGGGCCACATGGCCCGCACCGAGGAGCTGCGCGTCTTCGCCGACGAGCACAACCTCGCGTTGATCTCCATCGCTGACATGATCGCCTGGCGGCGCAAGCACGAGAAGCACGTGGTGCGGGTCGCCGAGGCGCGCATCCCGACCGCGCACGGCGAGTTCATGGCCGTCGGTTACCAGAGCATCTACGACGAGGTCGAGCATGTCGCGCTGGTGCGCGGCGATCTCGCCGACGGCGACGACGTGCTGGTCCGGGTGCACTCGGAATGCCTGACCGGTGACGTGTTCGGCTCGCTGCGCTGCGACTGCGGCCCGCAGCTGGACGCCGCGCTGGAGATGGTGGCCCAGGAAGGCCGCGGCGTGGTGCTGTACATGCGCGGACACGAGGGACGCGGCATCGGCCTGATGCACAAGCTGCAGGCCTACCAGTTGCAGGACTCCGGCCACGACACCGTCGACGCGAATCTGGAACTCGGGCTGCCCGCCGACGCCCGCGACTACGGCACCGGTGCACAGATCCTGGTGGACCTGGGGATTCGCTCCATGCGACTACTCACCAACAACCCGGCCAAGCGAGTCGGGTTGGACGGTTACGGCCTGCGGATCACCGAGCGCGTGCCGATGCCGTTGCGCGCCAACGCCGAGAACCTGCACTATCTGCGGACCAAACGAGACCGCATGGGCCACGATCTGATCGGGCTGGACGACATCGATCTGGGCGAAACCGCCCGCTGACCCACGGAAAGGCACATATCGATGAGCGGTACCGGCGTACCGACTTTCGCGCTCGCGGATGCCAAGGATCTCAAGCTGGGCATCGTCGCGTCGCGCTGGCACACCACGATCTGCGACACCCTGGTGGCCAATGCCGAGCAGGTGGCCAAGGAAGCCGGCGTCACGCACGTCACCGTGGTGCGCTGCGCGGGCGCGATGGAGCTGCCGGTGGTGGCGCAGGAGCTGGCCCGCACGCATGACGCAGTCGTCGCCCTCGGCGTCGTGATCCGTGGTGGCACACCGCATTTCGAGTACGTGTGTGACGCGGTGACGGCCGGGCTCACCCGGGTCTCGCTGGATGCGGGCACCCCGGTCGCCAACGGCGTGCTCACCACCAACAACGAGGAGCAGGCGCTGGACCGCGCCGGTCTGCCGGGTTCCGCCGAGAACAAGGGCGAGCAGGCCTGCGCCGCCGCCCTCGACGCCGCCCTGACCCTGCGCGCCCTGCGCCAGTCGGCATAATGCGCTCGGTGCGCTCGGTGCGCTCGGTGCGCTCGGTGCGCTCGGTGCGCTCGGTGCGCTCGGTGCGCTCGGTGTCGCGCGGGCCGGGTGTCGGTCAGCAGCGGTCGGCTCTAGTGCGGGAGTTGGTGTAGCGATGCCGGTGGTTCGCATTTTCCGGCGCAGTGCCGAAGCGGCGCAGTCCGACGCCCCGGCGTGGGACTTCGAGGTGCGGCCGCGGCGCGCGGTGCGGACCGCGTGGATCGTCGCCGTCTTGATCGCTGCGGCCTTCCTGGTCGGCGGCATCTGGCTGCGCTCCGGATCGACCGGCGTGAACTTCCGAGTGGCCGACCAGATCGCCATGATCGGCATCGGCCTGCTCATCGCCTGCGCCGTCCTCATGCTCACCCGCCCCCGCGTGCGGGTCGGCCCGCGTGGCGTCACCGTCCGGAATGTCCTGGGCGACAACGAGTTCCCCTGGCACACCGTCCGCGGCGTCGCCTTCCCGGACCGCAAATCCTGGGCCCGCCTCGAACTGATCAACGACGACTACGTCCCCATGCTCGCCATCCGCTCCAACGACAAAGCCCACGCCGCCGCAGCCATGGACAAGCTCCGCGAACTCGGCGCGAAATACACCGCCGCCGAGTAGGCGCTTTGTCGTAGCTTCCGGCGAACCCGGTGTTGAAGCAGGGCTGATGGCTTCGACGTCGACGCGGCCGCCGAGGACCAGTTCCGCGAACTCGGCCCAAGTACACCGTTGCCGAGTAGGCGTTCTGTCGTAGCTTCCGGTGATCTCGGTGTTGCAGCTGGCCGGTGGCTTCGACATTGACGTAGTTGTCGGGAACAAGCTCCGCGGACTGGAGGGTGCCAAGTACGCCGTTGCCGAGTATGCGTTCTGTCGTAGCTTCCGGTGATCTCGGTGTTGCAGCTGGCCGGTGGCTTCGGCGTCGACGTGGCTGTCGGGAACTGCTCCGCGAACTCGGCGTTCGGTGCACCGCGGACAGGGAATCCGCGCCGCCGTTGCCGAATGGCGCGGCTGAGGCAGCTGCCGATTCGTCTGGGATGAAGGTGCTGCGGTGGTGGTGTGGGCGAGGTTCAGCTCGGCGGCTTTTCATCCCGGTGGGTAGTCGGGGTTGTTGTGGAGCGATGGTACGCGTGCGGGGGTTGTCCGCGCGGCGAACGGGGTGGGGTGAGTGGGTTCGATAGCCTCGCGCTATGGAGTTGGGTGCGGTGGTGCTGGCGGCGGCGTATGCCGAGGATCCGCTGATGACGTACTTCTGGCCGAACGCGCGGCGGCGGCGTCGGGTGTTGCCGCTGTTCTGGGCGGCGCGGATCGCGGCACGGGCCGAGACGGGCATGGTCGATCTCGCGCTGGACGAGCAACGCAACATCGTGAGCGTCGCGCTGTGGGAGCCCGTCGGGGTGATCTCGCCGATCGCCAAGCCATTCACCCTGGTTCGGGCGTTGCGGAGCAGTCTGCCGCGCGCGCTCGCGGCCTCACAACGGATGGAAGCCGCGCGTCCCGCGACCCCGCACCTCTATCTCGCCGCCGTCGGCACCCGTCCGGACGCCCGCCGCCGCGGGTTCGCCTCCTCGCTGCTGGAACAGCGCCTGGCCACCTCGACCGACCCCTGCTTCGTCATCGTGGACGCCAAAACCACCATGCCGTTCTACGAAAGCTTCGGCTTCACCCCCGAACCCGAACTCCCGCTGGAGGACGGCCCCGTCCTCTATCCCATGCGCCTGACCCGCTGAAGTCCGCACTCCTGCCCGCGAGTGGCCTGGTAAACCCAGAACGGCGCTGTGGCACTCCTGATCAATCACCTGAACCACGGCGTAGCCAGGCCGCGCAGTTCCCGTTGCCCCGCGTGCTTGTCTGTCGAAGGACACGCGCGCGGGACACGAAAGGCGGGCTCTGAATCGAGTGCCGACCGCGCTAGCGGTTGTCGCCGAGCACCGCTCCTTCGCGGCGGGGGTCGGCGCCGCCGGTCCAGCCGTTGTCGTCACGGGTCAGCACGCTGAGTCCGCTGGTCTGAGGCGCGACCGACACCTGGTGGCCCAGTTCGCGCAGGCGTAGCACCAGCGCGTCGTGGTCACCGTTGTCGGCGGCGTTGAGGCTCGGATGCTCGCCGCCGAGTCCGGTGGTGGGGGAGTTGCCCGCGCCGAAGGACAGGGCGGAGACGGCCTGCTGCGGGTCGAGGCCCCAATCCAGCATGCCGATCAGGGTTTTCACGACGAACTGGATGATCACCGAGCCGCCGGGGGAACCCGCGACATGGGAGAGGTTGCCGCGGGTGCCGTCGGGCGCCTTGTCGAAGACCAGCGTAGGGCTCATCGAGCTGCGCGGCCGCTTGTTGGGCTGGATCCGGTTGGCGACGGGCGCGCCGTCGGTGCCGACCGGGTCCGCCGAGAAATCGGTGAGCTGGTTGTTCAGCACGAATCCGTCGACGAGATGGAAGGAACCGAACTCCGACTCCACAGTGGTGGTCATGGCGGCCGCGTTGCCGTACTGGTCGACCACGGAGATGTGGCTGGTGCCGTGCTCGGGCGGCTGCGGGCCGACACCGACCGGGACGGGCCCGAAATCACCGGGCTGTGCGGTGCCCATGCTGCGGTTGCGGTCGATCAGGGCGGAGCGCTGCTTCAGATAGTCCTTGTTGAGCAGGGTCTGCAGCGAATTGCCCGGCAGCGGCACGAAATCGGTGTCGGCGACGTACTTGTTGCGGTCGGCGTAGGCGAGCCGCTCGGCTTCGGCGATGAGGTGCACCGCCTCGGCTTTCGGCTTGCCGCCGTTGCGCGCGGTGTCCGAGCCCGCGCCGAGGTTGTCCGGGCCCAGGGCGGCGAGGTCGAAGTTCTCCAGGATGCCGAGCGTGGCGGCGACGGTGCTGCCGCCCGAGGACGGGTTCGGCATGCCGCAGATCTGGTGCTCGCGGTAGTCGGTGCACAGGGCCGTGCGCTTCTTCGCCTGGTAGCCGGCCAGATCGGCGGCGGTGATCAGGCTGGGGGTGCGGTCGCCGCTGGTCGAGGCGGCCGCGGCGACGATGTCCTGCGCGATGGCTCCGGTGTAGAAGGCCTGCGCGCCGTCGGTGGCGATGGCGCCCAGCGTTTTCGCCATCGCCGGGTTGGTGAGCAGCGTCTCGGCGGGCTTGGGGGTGCCGTCGGGGTTGAGGAAGTAGGCCTTGGCGGCCTCGTCCATGACCAGGTTCTTGGCCTGTTCGGCGATCTGCGCGGCGAGCCGGGGGCTGATCGAGAAGCCGCGATCGGCGAGTTCGATTGCCGGGTCGAACAATTCGCGCCACCCGGTCTTGCCGTGCTCCTTGTGCGCGAGCTCGAGCATCCGGAGCACACCGGGTACGCCGATGGACCGGCCGCTGGCGCGGGTGTTCGGCTTCGGTTCGGTGCGGTCGGTGTCGCTGACCCAGCGCAGGTAGTTCTCGGTGGCGGCGGCGGGGGCGACCTCGCGTCCGTCGTAGGCCTCGACGGACTTGCTCGCCGCGTCGTAGTACATCAGGAAGGCGCCGCCGCCGATGCCCGAGGACTGGGGTTCGACCAGGCCGAGCATCGTCTGCGCGGTGACGAGCGCGTCCGCCGCGGTGCCGCCGTCGCGCAGCACCTCGCACGCCGCCTTGCTGGCCAGCGTGTTCGCGGTCGACACGGCGAAGGTCTTGGTGTGGGCCGCCACCATGCCGGACCGGTAGCCGGTGGAGAGCTCCGGGTTGGTGCTGAGGTCCTTGTTGGCCGCCGGTCCGGTCGGCGACGCCGCGACCAGCGTGCCGTTCGGCGCCGTGGCGCAGACGTCGGCGGCCTTGTCCTCATCGGACGAACAGGCGGTGGCCATCCCGGTGACGAGCAACATTGCCGCCACCACGCTGGTCCAGGTTCCTCGCGTGCGACTCATGCAGGGGACTCTAACCGTCCATACCGACACCCCGGGAGTATTTGATCACCCGGACGCAACGGACATTCACGACGCCCGGCCCGGCTGCCGTGCTCCGCGTGGACCCCGGCCCGCACCAACCCGTCGGTAGGCTGTTTTCGTGACTCTCGAGGCGGTGCTGTTCGACTATTCCGGGACCTTGTTTCGACTGGAGGAGAAGCGATCATGGGCTGACGACCTGGTCGCCGCCGACGGCAGGGCCTTCGACATCCACGAGAAGACCGAGATCCTGCGCCGGATGACCGCGCCGGTGCACCAGATCGTCCAGTTCGACGCCGAGGGCCAGTACGCCTGGGAGAACCGCGACCTCGATCCGGACCTGCACCGCCGGGCCTACCTGGAGGTCCTGCGCAAATCGGGTGTGTCGAGCGACGAGCAGGCCGCCAAACTCTACGACCGCATGATCGACCCGCTGGAGTGGACACCGTATCCCGACGTCGAGGCGGTGCTGACTTCCCTTGCCGCCCAAGGCATCCAGGTAGCGGTGGTGAGCAACATCGCCTTCGACGTGCGCCCGGCCTTCCGCAGCCGCGGCTGGGACCGCTACATCGACGCCTTCGCCCTCTCCTTCGAGATCGGCGCGATCAAACCGCAGCCGCGCATCTTCGCCGCCACCCTGGACAAGCTCGGCGTCGATCCGGCGGCGCTGATGGTCGGGGACAGCGCCGAAGCCGACGGCGGCGCCACCGCGATCGGCTGTCGTTTCGCCCTGGTCGAGCCGGACCCGACCAGCGAACGGACCTCCGGTCTGCTCGACGCCCTCGCGCGGCACGGGATCGCCCGCCAGGCGTGAGTCATTCGGTCGCGTCTTCCGTCCTGGCTGTGATACGTGCTGTGGCGCAAGGCATTTCGACTGAAATACGCCAACCGAGGCGATCCGGCGAAGGACGCCGCCACGCGGTCGAGCACCCCGGTAAATCTGTCGTAGGCGACCTCTAGGCTTGACCCGTGGCAGATCCAGCGACGTACCGGCCCAAGCCGGGCACGATTCCCGTCGAACCAGGGGTGTACAAGTTCCGGGACGCGCATCGACAGGTCATCTACGTCGGCAAGGCCAAGAGCCTGCGCAGCAGGTTGAACTCGTACTTCGCCGACGTGGCCTCGCTGCATCCGCGCACGAAGCAGATGGTCACCACTGCGGCGAGCGTCGAATGGACGGTCGTCTCCACCGAGGTGGAGGCGCTGCAGCTGGAATACAACTGGATCAAGGAGTTCGATCCGCGGTTCAACGTGCGGTACCGGGACGACAAGTCCTATCCGGTGCTGGCGGTCACGCTGAACGAGGAGTTTCCTCGGCTGTTCGTCTATCGCGGCGCGCGCAAGAAGGGCGTGCGGTATTTCGGTCCGTACGCGCACGCCTGGGCGATCCGGGAAACCCTCGACCTGCTGCTTCGCGTCTTTCCCGCGCGTACCTGCTCCAACGGGGTGTTCAAACGGCACAGCCAGATCGGCCGCCCCTGCCTGCTCGGCTACATCGACAAGTGCTCGGCGCCCTGCATCGGCCGGGTCAGCGCCGAGGAGCATCGCCGGATCGTCGAGGACTTCTGCGACTTCCTGGCCGGGCGTACCGACCGGATGGTTCGGCAACTGGAACGACGCATGCAGGAGGCGGCCGAGGACCTCGATTTCGAGAACGCCGCGCGGCTGCGTGACGACGTGCAGGCGCTGCGGCGCGCGCTGGAGAAGCAGGCGGTGGTGCTCGGCACCGGCACCGACGCCGACGTGATCGCCTTCGCCACCGACGAACTCGAGGCGGCGGTACAGATCTTCCACGTGCGCGACGGCCGGGTGCGCGGCCAGCGGGGCTGGGTGGTCGACAAATCCGGCGACGCGATCGACGCACCGGAGACCGGCAGCGAGATGGCGGTGCTGGTCGAGCAGTTCCTCACCCAGTTCTACGGTGAGCAGGTGGCGGTCGCCGAACTGGGCGCGGGCGAGCAGCCCGCGACCGTGGTGCCGCGCGAGGTGCTGGTCCCCGAACTGCCCGGCGACGCCGAGCAGATCCAGGAGTGGCTGTGCAACCTGCGCGGTTCGGCGGTGCGGCTGCGGGTGCCGCAGCGCGGCGACAAGAAGGCGCTCGCCGAGACGGTGCAGCGCAACGCGCTCGAGGCACTGCAGCAGCACAAGCTCAAGCGCGCGGGCGATCTCACCTCGAGATCGGCTGCGCTGCAAGCCATTCAGGACGCGCTGGAGCTCGACAGCGCCCCGCTGCGAATCGAGTGCGTCGACATCAGCCACGTGCAGGGCACCGACGTGGTGGCCTCGCTGGTGGTGTTCGAGGACGGACTCGCCCGCAAATCCGAGTATCGGCACTACGCGATCAAGGAGGCCGCTGGCGAGGGCCGTTCCGACGACGTTGGCAGCATCCGCGAGGTCACCCGCAGGCGCTTCTACAAGCTGCAGAAGGAACGCGAACTGCGCGCGAGCGAGGACCTGGCCGCCGAAGGCGAGGACCTGGAACTCGAGGGCAGGCCGGGCATCGACCCGCAGACCGGACGCCCGCGCAAGTTCGCCTACCCGCCGAACCTGTACGTCGTCGACGGTGGCGCGCCGCAGGTGGCCGCCGCCGCCGAGGTGCTCGACGAGCTGGGCATCACCGATGTCGCGGTGATCGGTCTGGCCAAACGGCTGGAAGAGGTGTGGGTGCCGGGGGAGAGCGACCCGGTGATCATGCCGCGCAACAGCGAGGCGCTGTTCCTGCTGCAACGGGTCCGCGACGAGGCGCACCGGTTCGCGATCACCTTCCATCGCAGCAAGCGCTCGCGCCGGATGACCGCGTCCGCGCTGGACTCGGTGCCCGGCCTCGGCGCGGCGCGGCGCACCGCGCTGGTCACCCACTTCGGTTCGGTCGCCAAGCTCAAGCAGGCCACCGTGGAGGAGATCACCGAGGTCCCCGGGATCGGTTTGGCGACCGCCAAAGCGGTGCTCGCCGCATTACAGGAGGGGTGAGGAAGTTCGGAATCACCAGCTTTTCACCGATGCACCTATATCCTCGTTACCGTTCCAGCACATGTGCGATCACCGACCTCGGGCACCACGGCGGGTGACCGCGCATGTCTGCGCCCGATACCGGAACCGGTGCGGGATGATTCGAGAGGTAACCAAGAGACGGATCCGGTAGGACATGACACGCGTCGAATCGAACAACTCAGCGGGCAATCCGCGACAGGCCGCGGGGCGCGATGGTTTCGCGAGCGCTGTCACCGCGGCGAACCCGCAGGTCGAGGTCGTGATCGTGACCGGACTATCGGGTGCGGGCCGCGGGACGGCGGCCCGCGTGCTCGAGGATCTCGGCTGGTACGTCACCGATAATCTGCCGCCGGAACTGATCGGCCGGATGATCGAACTCGGTGCGGCCACCGAGCCGCCGATCCGGCGCCTCGCGCTGGTGATGGACGTGCGCAGCCGGTTCTTCACCGGTGACCTCTCGGTGGTCACCGAACAGCTGCGCACGCTCGGCATCGAGACCAGGGTGCTGTTCCTCGAGGCATCCGATGACGTGCTGATCCGGCGTTACGGGTTCGCGCGCCGTCGGCACCCGCTGCAAAGCGAAAGCAAAGACGGCACCCTCTCGGCGGGCATCGCCGCAGAACGCATTCGGCTCTCTGCCGTGAAAACCGCCGCCGACCTGGTCATCGATACCACCGAGCTGTCCATCCACCAGCTGCATCGCAAGCTGGAGGAGGCCTACGGCGGCGGTGCGCCGAGTGCATTGCAGCTCACCGTGCAATCTTTCGGCTTCAAGCACGGGGTTCCACTGGACGCCGACATGGTGTTGGATGTGCGTTTTCTACCTAATCCACATTGGATTCCGGAATTGCGGGAACACACTGGTCAGGAGCCAGTGGTGAGCGAGTACGTGCTGTCGCGTCCCGGCGCGGCGGACTATCTGAGTACCTGCCACCACCTGGTCGATCTGACGATGAACGGTTACCGCCAAGAGGGGAAGCGATACATGACGGTGGCAGTGGGCTGCACCGGAGGCAAACACCGCAGCGTGGCGATAGCCGAGGCCCTTGGCGAACTGATGAGCGCGGTCACGGACGTCTCCGAGGGAGCGTCCGACGTGGTGCGGGTCGTGCATCGGGATCTGGGGCGCGAATGAGCGGCTGGGAAGCCGACCCCAGCATCGTCGCGCTGGGCGGCGGGCATGGCCTGTACGCGACATTGACCGCGGTCCGTCGGCTGACCAGAAAGATCTGCGCCGTCGTGACGGTCGCGGACGACGGCGGCTCCTCGGGCCGCCTACGCAGCGAACTAGGCGTGCTGCCGCCGGGTGATCTGCGGATGGCGTTGGCCGCGTTGGCCGCCGACGCCGACGATGTCTGGACCGGCACCGTGCAGCATCGGTTCGGCGGCACCGGCGCGCTCGCCGGTCATTCGGTCGGCAACCTCATCCTGGCCGGTCTCACCGAGGTGCTCGGCGATCCGGTCGCGGCGCTCGACGAGGTCGCCAAGCTGCTGCGGATCACCGGCCGGGTGCTGCCGATGTCACCGATCGCCCTCGACATCGAAGCCGATGTCGCTGGGCTGGAAGCGGATCCGCGGGTCAGCCGCTGCATCCGCGGCCAGGTCGCGATCGCGACCACCCCGGGCAAGGTGCGCCGCGTCCGGTTGATTCCGTCCGATCCGCCGGCCAGTCCGGAAGCTACCTCGGCCATCGAACACGCCGACGTCGTCGTGCTCGGGCCGGGATCATGGTTCACCAGTGTCATCCCCCATGTGCTCGTCCCCGAACTACGAGAGGCGCTCGTGTACACCCGAGCCAGAAAAGTTCTCGTGCTGAACCTCGCCGCCGAGCCCGGCGAAACGGCGGGTTTCTCCGCCGAACGGCACCTGCATGTATTGTCCCAGCACGCACCGGAATTCGCGGTCGATGAGGTGGTGGTCGATTCAGGATCGGTTCCCGAAGGTCGCGAAAGAGAACATGTGGCCAGAGCTGCCGAACAGTTGCGTGCGCGAGTAACCTTCTCCGATGTCGCCGAAGCGGGAACAGACCGGCATCACCCCGGAAAGCTTGCCGCCGCACTGGATCAACTGATCCGGCAACCTCGGTCGCAAATGGCAGGGCTTCGAGTCGAGGGACGGCACATGGGTCAGGATGTGCGTTCCGGGTTGGGTGGAAAGGAGCGCGTCTCGTGGCGATGACAGCCGATGTGAAGGACGAGCTGAGCAGGCTCACGGTATCGCAGGTCAGTTCCCGCAAGGCGGAGCTGTCGGCGCTGCTGCGGTTCGCGGGCGGTCTACACATCGTCGGAGGGCGGGTGATCGTCGAGGCCGAGGTGGACATGGGTTCCATCGCTCGCAGACTCCGCAGGGAGATCTTCGAGTTGTACGGCTACGGTTCCGATGTGCACGTGCTCGGCGCGGGTGGTCTGCGCAAGACCTCGCGCTATGTGGTTCGGGTGTCGAAGGAGGGCGAGGCGCTGGCCCGGCAGACCGGCCTGCTCGATGTGCGCGGTCGTCCGGTGCGCGGGTTGCCAGCGCAGGTGGTCGGCGGCAGCATCGCGGATGCCGAAGCCGCTTGGCGCGGAGCGTTTCTCGCGCACGGCTCGCTCACCGAGCCGGGTCGCTCGTCGGCGCTCGAGGTCAGCTGCCCCGGCCCGGAGGCGGCGCTCGCGCTCGTCGGTGCGGCCCGCAGGCTCGGCATCACCGCGAAGGCCCGCGAGGTCCGCGGCACCGACCGCGTTGTGGTGCGCGATGGCGAGGCCATCGGCGCGCTGCTCACCCGGATGGGCGCACACGGCACCAGGATCGTCTGGGAGGAGCGCAGGCTGCGCCGCGAGGTGCGGGCCACCGCGAACCGGCTGGCCAACTTCGATGACGCCAACCTGCGCCGTTCGGCCAGGGCCGCGGTCGCCGCGGCGGCCAGGGTGGAGCGCGCGCTGGAGATTCTCAGCGACGAGGTGCCGGACCATCTCGCGGCCGCGGGCAAGCTGCGCGTGCAGCATCGGCAGGCCTCGCTGGAGGAACTCGGCCAGCTCGCCGATCCGCCGATGACGAAAGACGCTGTAGCGGGCCGCATTCGGCGCCTGCTCTCGATGGCCGACCGGCGCGCCAAGGAGCTCGGCGTGCCCGACACCGAGTCGGCCGTCACCGCCGAACTGCTCGACGAGGCCTGAACCGGATTCGCTCTCGCGCGGGTCGACCCAGTGGGTCGGTGCCCGCGCGAGGGCGTTTCGGTGCGTGCGTGCCCGTTCTCGGGATGTGCCCTCGCCTCGGTGGAACCGAATAGCGCGGATCTCCGAGAATCGTGCGAATCCGGCGATAACCCCTATGCGGTTGGGGCGGCAGTGGGGTTGACGGGGTGTTCGTGCTGGGCCGGGCGGTGGGGTGTGAGGAAACAGACCGGTCGGGGATTGTGGGCGGTGGTTACGGTAGGGGGTGTGGTACCTCAGCCGACTTCGGGACGCCGCCGCAACGGCCGGCCGTCCGGCGGCCCGGTAGCTCGCAGACAGATGTCCAGTTCACAACGGACAGGTGCATGTCGGTGCGGTGGCGGGCGGGCACTACTGTTACTAGACATCGGAATGATCCGCTTGAAAGCTGAGGAGCGATAACGTGACTGTCCGGGTAGGCATCAACGGCTTCGGTCGTATCGGACGCAACTTCTTCCGGGCGGTGGAGGCGCAGAAGGCGCTGGGCACCACCGACATCGAGATCGTCGCGGTCAACGACCTCACCGACAACGCGACGCTCGCGACCCTGCTCAAGTACGACTCGATCCTGGGCCGCTTGCCGCAGGACGTCTCGCTCGACGGCGATGACACCATCGTGGTCGGTGACCAGCGGATCAAGGCGCTGGCCATCAAGGAGGGCCCGGCGGCGCTGCCGTGGGGCGACCTGGGTGTCGACGTGGTCGTCGAGTCCACGGGCATCTTCACCGACGCGACCAAGGCCAAGGGCCACCTCGCGGCCGGCGCCAAGAAGGTCATCATCTCCGCGCCCGCCAAGGGTGAGGACCTGACCGTCGTCATGGGCGTCAACGACGAGAAGTACGACGGCAGCCAGAACATCATCTCCAACGCCTCGTGCACCACCAACTGCCTCGGCCCGCTGGCGAAGGTGCTGAACGACAGCTTCGGCATCGAGCGTGGTCTGATGACCACCATCCACGCCTACACCCAGGACCAGAACCTGCAGGACGGCCCGCACAGCGACCTGCGTCGCGCCCGCGCCGCCGCGCTGAACATCGTGCCGACCGGCACCGGCGCCGCCAAAGCCATCGGCCTGGTGCTCCCGGAGCTGCAGGGCAAGCTCGACGGCTACGCGCTGCGCGTGCCGGTTCCGACGGGTTCGGTCACCGACCTCACCGTCACCCTGCGCACCGCCGCCTCGCTCGACGAGATCAACGCCGCGTACCAGGCCGCCGCCGAGGGCCCGCTGAAGGGCATCCTCAAGTACAACGTCGACCCGATCGTGTCGAGCGACATCGTCACCGACCCGCACTCGTCGATCTACGACGCGCCGCTCACCAAGGTGATCGACGACCAGGTCAAGGTCGTGTCCTGGTACGACAACGAGTGGGGCTACTCGAACCGTCTCGCCGACCTCATCGGCCTCGTCGGCAAGTCGCTCTGAGGCCATGATCGGGCAAGACGAATTCGGCGATCACTCGGCTCGAACGGTCATGGTGCGCGCGCGGACGACGGGGCAGCCGCGTCCGGAGGGGATGGTGCAGTGAGTGTCAAGACGCTCGACGATCTGCTGAGCGAGGGTGTCGAGGGTCGGGGCGTGCTGGTGCGCTCCGACCTGAACGTCCCCCTCGACGACAACGGTCGCATCACCGATCCCGGTCGCATTCTCGCGTCGGTCCCCACCATCAAGGCGTTGGTCGAGGCCGGCGCCAAGGTGGTGCTCACCGCCCATCTCGGCAGGCCGAAGGGCGCGCCGGACCCGAAGCTGTCGCTGGCTCCGGTCGCGGCGAAGCTGGCCGAGGAGCTGGGCCGCAACGTCCAGCTCGCCGGTGATGTGGTGGGCCAGGACGCGCTCGCGCGTTCGGAGGGCCTGACCGACGGCGACGTGCTGCTGCTGGAGAACATCCGCTTCGATGCGCGCGAGACCAGCAAGGACGACGCGGACCGGGCCAAGCTGGCGGCCGCGCTGGTCGAGCTGGTCGGCGACGACGGTGCGTTCGTCTCCGACGGTTTCGGGGTGGTGCACCGCAAGCAGGCCTCGGTCTACGACGTGGCAAAGCTGCTGCCGCACTACGCGGGCAAGCTGGTCGCGGCCGAGGTGGACGTGCTCGCGAAGCTGACCACCGACACCGAGCGCCCGTACGCGGTGGTGCTCGGCGGCTCGAAGGTCTCCGACAAGCTCGCGGTGATCGAGGCGCTCGCGCCGAAGGTCGACACGCTGGTCATCGGCGGCGGCATGTGCTTCACCTTCCTTGCCGCCCAAGGTCTTTCGGTGGGCTCCTCGCTGCTGCAGGAGGAGATGATCGAGACCTGCAAGAGCCTGCTCGAGCGGTACGCCGACGTGATCCATCTGCCGCGCGACATCGTCGCGGCGGACAAGTTCGCGGCCGACGCCGACTCGAAGGTGGTTCCGGCGCACGAGATTCCGGACGGCTGGATGGGTCTCGACATCGGTCCCGAGTCGACCGATCGATTCGCGGCGCTGCTCACCGAGGCGAAGACGGTGTTCTGGAACGGCCCGATGGGCGTGTTCGAGTTCGAGAACTTCGCCGCGGGTACCCGTGGGCTGGCCGAGGCCATCGTCACGGCGACCGGTAAGGGTGCGTTCACCGTGGTCGGCGGCGGCGATTCGGCCGCGGCCGTGCGCGCGCTCGGCCTGCCCGAGGACGGTTTCTCGCACATCTCGACCGGCGGCGGCGCGTCGCTGGAATACCTGGAGGGCAAAGAACTTCCGGGCATCGCGGTGCTGGAGGGCTGAGCAATGGCACGCAAGCCGCTCATCGCGGGCAACTGGAAGATGAACCTCAATCACCTCGAGGCCATCGCGCTGGTGCAGAAGATCGCGTTCGCCCTGCCGGAGAAGTACTTCGCCAAGGTCGACGTCACCGTCGTGCCGCCGTTCACCGATCTGCGCAGCGTGCAGACCCTGGTGGAGGGCGACAAGCTCCTGCTCACCTATGGCGCGCAGGACATTTCGCAGCATGACGCCGGCGCCTACACCGGTGAGATCAGCGGCGCCATGCTGGCGAAGCTGGGCTGCACCTATGTGGTGGTCGGGCATTCGGAGCGGCGGCAGTACCACGGCGAGGACGATGCCACCGTGCTCGCCAAGGCCAAGCAGGCGCTGAAGCACGGGCTCACCCCGATCGTCTGCATCGGCGAGGGTCTGGACGTCCGCGAGGCGAAGGCGCATGTCGAGTACAACCTCGAGCAGCTGCGTGGATCGCTGAAAGGCCTGACGGCGGAGGAGATCTCGAAGATCGTCATCGCCTACGAGCCGGTCTGGGCGATCGGCACCGGCAAGGTCGCCACCCCTGCCGACGCGCAGGAGGTATGCGGCGCCATCCGCGGCGAGCTCGTCGAGCTCGCCGCCGCGGAGGTGGCCGCCGAGCTGCGGGTGCTCTACGGCGGCTCGGTCAACGCCAAGAACATCGGCGAGCTGATCAAGCAGACCGATATCGACGGCGCGCTGGTCGGCGGCGCCTCGCTGAAGGGTGACGAGTTCGCCACCCTCTCCGCGATCGCCGCGGGCGGCCCACTGCCGTAAGGGTTTTGCCTCGTCGAAGGGCCGAGCACCACTAGGTGCTCGGCCCTTCGACGTTCAGTCCACAGCGACGCGGTACTCGGTGACGTTGCCGCGCAAGGTGAATCCGGCGGCGGTGAGGGCGTTGTGCAGGGGATCGTCGTTGGGGTCTGCTGATACGTCGGCGGTCCGGACCTCGGGGTGATCGCGGTGCAGGCGGTGCAGGGTGCTCGTCAGCAGGGCGGTCAGGTCCGGGGCGGGGGACTGCGCGTGCACGATGGCCAGTGTTGCGGTGTCGCCGTACACGCCGGCCGAGGCTTCGGCCTGAAGCGTGCCGTCTGCGTCGAAGTAGCCGAGGGTGAAGGTGGTGTGCAGGTATTCGTCACGGTCGGCGAGCAGGGCGCCGACGGTGTCGGCGGTCCAGTGGTCGGTGCAGCTGTTGTCGTCGCAGCGGCTCAGGCCCGCGGCGGTGTACAGGTCGGCGTAGCGGGCGAGTGTTTCCCGGTTCGGTGGGGTCGGGAGTGCCGCGACCTGCGCCGCCGTGGTCTCGGGCCACTCGCCGCGTTCGGCGCGCCACTGGCTTTCGAGTTCTAGATGCGGCTGCGCGCCGAGGGCGGCCGCGACCGCGGCGCCGTCGGGGTCCTGGACGATCCATTGCACCGCAACGTATTCCGACGAGCGCGCCGCGTCGAGGGCGGCGGTCAGCATGGCGCGATAGGTGTCGGTCTCACCCGCGTCGACGACCGGCACGGCCAGCAGGTACCGCTCCGGATCGTTCGGGTCGATCAACAGCGTCCAGGCTGTCACGGCACCCGCTCGGCGCACCGTCACCACGCCGTGGACGTGCGGGCCGGTCAGTTGCTCGCGCAGCTCCTTGAGCGCGTCGTCGGCGTCCTCCGTCGCCCGTTGACCAGCGTGTAACTCTGCGATCAGTGGATCGTCGATGGTGGTGCGGAGTTCGATCTCGCCGAGGTCGGTGCGGATTGCTGGCATGTCGCCGATGGTATCGGTGTTCGACGTCGGCGGGGTGGGGCGAATTTACTGCGCGTGCAGCACCAGGCCGTTGCCGTTCTCGTTCTTGATGGTGAGGGTGTCGGCGTCGACGGTAGCGTTCGCCTTGCCGTCCAACGCCTTCAAGACCGCCTGCTCGACCTCCATCACCTCCGGCGCGCACAGCATCCTGGTGGTGGCGACCTGGAAGGACAGGTCGGGGTCGGTACCGGTCGCGCTGCCGTTCATCGTATTGCAGCCCGCGGTGCCGGACACCTTGCCATCGGGGGAGATCGTGAGGGTCGGTTTCACGTCATCGATGGTCTGCGAACGGATCTGCGCCTCCGGTGTGAGCAGCGCAGTGACGACCCAGGTGGTGCCGCGCAACGGTTTGTCGGGTTGGGCGACCTTCTTGTCCAGCATGATGACCGTAAGGTTGTCGTTCTTCAAGGTCAGTTTCGGGCCGTCGAGCTGCCAGCCGGGTTGCGAGTTCAGGAAGCCGCTGAGCCATTCGTCGGCGCCCTGGCGGTCGCCGCCGCAGGCCATCAGGGTGCTCGCCAGGCTGGACACGACCAGCTTCCGGTCCTCCGCCGCCACCGTGCCCGAATGGGTATTGCAGCCCGCGTCCGCGGTGACCCGGTTGTCCTTGAAGGTCAGCCGGAGCGGGCCGCCACCGGGAATCGGCGTGCCCTCGACCCCGGTCGAAAGGAACGTACGGCCCATCAGCGTCTGATCCGGCGGGCTCGACGGGGAATCCGACTCCCCGCTCGAGCAGGCGCTGACCGCGAGAAGCGCGAGCAGGACGATCGGGCCGAACCGCACGAGATGAGCCGCCATGAGGGCGATGGTACCGATGTCGCCCGGCACGACCGGGGTTTCGGCAGGTCGGACCGGCATGCCGAGAGGGTTGTCCGGAGCCGGTCATCGGCGCGATGTCTGTTGCGGTGCGGTGCGGTGCGGGTCGTAGTCGCGATCGGTCGATCCAGTGGGCGGAGCAGAGCTATTGCGGGCGCTCGGCACCACCGCAGGGGGATGGGTCGCCTGTTGCGGTGGTGGTGCCTGCGGGGCATGCGGTGGCCGAGAGCGTTGGTCAAGGCTGTCGCCGCAGCGATTCCGGTAGGGGTGAGCCATGTGGTTTAGGTGGGCGTTTGGGAGGCTGTCGCTGTCGCTGTCGAGCTCGCGAGCACTATCCGGTCGGTGGGGCGGGCGAGCGAATCGGTAACGGGTGTCGTCGTGGCCGAGTGTTCTGTGGTCGCCGGAGGGAGTGTGGTCGGCATGGGTGGTCGCATTGTGGCGCCGATCACTCTGCCTCCCCGGACGGTAGCGTTCGCGGTTGCGGGAAGGATGGACAGTCATGACCGGTAGCGCCGAAGTATCGCGACCACGCAGGACACAACAGCAACGCCGTGCCGCGACCGTCGCCAAGCTCGTCGACGCGACCATCGCCGCGATCAGCGAGGTCGGCTACCAGCGCACGACGGTGCAGGAGATCTGCGGTCGCGCAGGGCTTTCCGTCGGCGCCATGTTCCGGCAGTTCGACGGCAGGCTGGACCTGATCGTGCGCACCGCCGAAGAGATCGTCGACCGGCAGCGGATCGCCTTCCTCCTGATGATGGAACACCTGGAGGAACAGGCGAATCCGCTCGACAGCGCGCTGCGGTTCCTGCGGGCGGCCCAATCCGCCGACAGCACCCACGCTCTGCGCGAGATCTACCTCGCGGCGCGCTCGGACGCCGAGTTACGCGCGCGGATTGCGCCCACCGTGCAGACCTATTACGACGAGATCGTGGCCGCGGTCGAGCATACCGGCGTGCTGCGCCGGTATCCGCGCCGCGTCCGCGAGCCGCTGTTCTACCTTGCGCTGCACGTCTTCTCGGGTCAGGCCGTGGTGCGGGGCGTCTACCCGAAGCCAGAGGTCGACGACGCGGTCCTCGCCCTGCTGGAGGAGATGCTGCAGATGTACGCCGACTCGGCAGAGTGATAGCACGATGCGACTGTGGACATTGCAGGCGCCCGAAGTCGTTGCGGCTGTGCGCACGAGCGGCCGGTATCGGGCGAGCTGGGCGCGGGTCACGCCGAACTGGCGGACCGCGTTCGAGGCGATGACGGCCGAGATGGCAAGGCGCGGTATGGATTGCGCCGACGCCCCGCCGGTGTGGTGCTGGCCCGGTCGCGCGCTGCGTGCCGCGCAGGTGCGGACCACCGCGAATCTCCTACTGGGCGACCATGAATGGGCGCACGGCCGCTGGTTGCTGAAACTCGATGTGCCCGAACGGTGCACGCTCGTCACCTCCTACGGCGCCTGGAACGACTACCTCGCACACACCATGGGTTTCGCCGACGCCCCCGACCAGATGGATTGGTCCGGCACGCCCACCTGGAAGCGCGACTCCCGCCAAGTCACCATCCCCGAACTCCGCCGCGAATGGCTCACCAGGGCTGTCCCGTACCCACCCGACCAGGAGACCGCCGCCCGCATCGCCGCCGACCCCGACCTCCGCACACACCCATAACGGCCCCGCGCCAGGGATACCGGAGAGACAAAGCGAGCCGACGAACGTTAGTATCGCCCCGTGCATCGATGCTTCCCGATAACCCCGCCGCCCGCCTCCTAGCGAGGTGTAGGCGTACCTCCGCCTTCGCTCCGGCCGTGCGCGGCTGTGGAAGGACTTCGTCCTGCTGCGCCTGCTCTGCGTACCTCCGCCTGCGTGGTGCCGGTGCGTACCTCCGCCTTCGCCGCAGCCATGCGTGACCAGGGACTCGGCCTAGCTGCGTCCTACGCGCTGGACTCCGGTCATGCCGGTTCGAGGACAGGACCTTCCTTCGGCTGCGTCCGCAGTGCGTGCTTCGGCGTTCGCTGCTGCCGCGCGTCTGATGACGGACTCCGTGTGCGGACCTCCGCAATGCTTCGGTCGTGAGTCCGGCGGCCAGCTGCGTTCGAATACGGGTGTCCTCGTTCGGAACGGAGGACCGGCCGGGCCGTCCAGCCGCTGGCCTGTAGCGATGTCTCCGGTGGGCGTAGCGGTTTCGCTCGGTGGCTACGGCTCGGTGCGGCGCTGTGCGCGTGGCTCAGGTGGAGTGCGGCGCTTCGGTATTCGCTGTGCACCTCGCTTCCGCGACCCCAATCCCTCTGTCGCAGGAGCACTTTCTCATGTCTACAACTCTGTCCACGGCCGGCCGTTCGGGGCTGGTTTATCTTGTCGGTGCCGGAATGCTTTGGGGCACCGGCGGGCTGCTCGGCACGTTGCTCGGGCGGGCTACCGGGCTGTCGCCGGTCGCGGTCGCCACCTGTCGGCTCGCGGTCGGCGGGCTGCTGCTGGTCGCGGTGCTGGCGGTGACGCGCCGATCTTGGCCGCGAGACGCGCGGGCGTGGCGCAGGATCGGTGCGGTCGCGGCGTTGGCCGCGGCGTTCCAGGCCTGCTATTTCGGCGCCGTCGCGGCCTCGTCGGTCAGTGTCGCGACGTTGCTCACCATCGGCACGTCGCCGGTGGTGGTGGCGCTGCTCGAACAGGTGACCGGCCGCCGTCGCCTGGATCGTCGCCGCGTGGGCACGATCGGCCTGGCGCTGACCGGGTTGGCGTTGTTGATCGGTGTGCCGTCGGACGCGGTCGATGCCGCCGGTCTGTTCGTGGGCGCGGCGCTCGCCGTCGCGGCCGCGGCCGCGTTCTCGACGGTCACCGTCATCAACGCGCGACCCGTGCCCGGTCTCGACGCGATGACCACGACCGGTCTCGGATTCACCGGCGGCGCACTGCTGCTCGCCCCGCTCGCCGTGACGACGGGCAGCGCCTTCGAGCCGTCCGTCGCGGGTATCGCCCTGATCCTCGTGCTCGGACTGGTCCCCACCGCGATCGCCTACACCTTGTATTTCCGCGGTCTCCCCGACACCGGCTCCGGCACCGCCGCCGTGCTCGCCCTGCTCGAACCGCTCACCGGCGCGGTGCTCGCCGCCCTCGTCCTGGGCGAACGACTCACCCCCACCGGCCTCGCCGGAGCCGCCGTCCTCACCGCGGCCCTGATCCTCACCGCGAGCCAACAGTCAGCAGACCCCCGACCCGAGCTCGAGTAGACCGACTCCTGCCGCAGCCGCACCGCGGGTGCCTCGGACGTGCGCGGTCGGCACCACGGCCCTGGCCCTCGCGGGCCAACAAGTCAGCGGACACCCGCGAGTAGCCGGACTCGCCGCATCTGCGCGGTGCCGACTCGGAAGTGCGTGGTCGGCGCTGTTCGCACCCGTCGCTCGCATGTCATCACCGCCGCGGTGTCCAGTACCGCCCGCGGGCCGGACGCCGAGGCGGTCGTGATGGACCCGGCCCGAGGCCGAGCAGGTGCGTCCGAGATGGTCGCGGCTCTGCGCTGAACCTGGACCCCGCCCCACAGCGTGACGGGCGGATCGTTGCCGAGGTGGTCGCGCGTAGCTGGTTCGAGCCGGACCACCCGGTCCACTGCGTGAGTGGGCCGGGTGGTCCGGGACGCTAGGCTCCGGGGAGTGACCACTGTGGCTACTACCGTCTCTACCTGGGCGCCGATGCGGTCGAAGGTGTATCGCGCGCTGTGGATCGCGCAGTTGATCTCCAATCTCGGTACGTGGATGCAGACGGTCGGCGCGCAGTGGATTCTGGTCGACGAACCGAACGCGGCGGCGCTGGTGTCGTTCGTGCAGACCGCGATCACGTTGCCGGTGATGATGCTGGCCATCCCGTCCGGGGTGATCGCGGATCTGGTGGATCGGCGCAGGCTGCTGGTGGGCGCGCAGTCGACGATGGCGGTGCTGGCGACGGTGCTCGCGATCTCCACGGCGACCGGGCACACCACCCCGGCGGTGCTGCTGACCCTGCTGTTCCTGCTGGGCTGCGGGCAGGCGCTGACCGGCCCCGCCTGGCAGGCGATCCAACCGGAACTGGTGCCGCGCGAACAGATTCCGTCGGCGGCGGCGCTGGGCAGCATGAACATCAACATCGGCCGCGCGGTCGGTCCGGCGTTGGCGGGCGTGCTGGTCTCGGTGTCGGGGCCGACGCTGGTGTTCGCGTTGAACGCGGTGTCGTTCGCGGGCATCGTGGCGGTGCTGACGGTGTGGCGCAGGCCGCGGGCCGATCGCGGTCTGCCGTCGGAGCGGCCGCTGGCGGCGTTGCAGGCGGGCACCCGGTTCATCCGGGCCGCGCCCGCGATCCGCCGGGTGCTGTTGCGTTCGATCCTGTTCATCGCGCCGGCCAGCGCGCTCTGGGCGTTGCTGCCGGTGATCGCGCGCGACGAACTGGGGCTCACGTCCTCCGGCTACGGCTTGATGCTGGCCGCGCTCGGTGTGGGCGCGGTGCTCGGCGCGGTGGCGCTGTCCCGGTTGCGCGCGCTGTTGACGCCCACGCAACGGCTGACCACCGCGGCCGTACTGTTCGGTCTCGCGACCGCGGCCACCGCGGTGCTGCACGTGGTGGCGGTGGTGCTGGTGCTGCTGGTTTTCGCCGGCTTCGCCTGGTTGCTGGCGATGTCGACGATGAATTCGACGATGCAGTTGCTGCTGCCGACCTGGGTGCGGGCACGCGGGCTCTCGGTGTATCTGCTGGTGTTCATGGGCGGTCAGGCGCTCGGCTCACTGGTCTGGGGTCTGATCGCCGGTGCGCGCGGACCGGTGTTCGCCCTGTTGAGCGCGGCGGTGCTGCTCGCGGTGTGCGCGGTGAGCACGGTGTGGCTGCCGATCAGTCACAACGCGGAGCACCTGGATCAGACACCGTCGGCGTTCTGGCCGGAACCGCAACTGGTGGTCGAGCCCGATCCGGCGGACGGACCGGTCATGGTCTTGCGCACCTACGACGTCCCGCCGGACAACGTGGCGGAGTTCATGACCGCGATGGCGTTCGTCGGCCGGTCCCGGCAGCGCACCGGCGCGATGGAGTGGCGGCTGTACCGCGACGTCGGCGTGCTCGACCGCTACGTGGAAGCCTTCGTTGTGCGCTCCTGGGCCGAGCACATGCACCAGCATCAGGTCCGGCTCACCGCGCAGGACCAGATCCGTGAGCAGGCGGCCTCGAAGTACACCGTCGGCGACGACCGGGTCACCCACTTGGTCGCGGTGATGCCCACCCGGTGAGTCCGCGGCGGCTGGGGAGCGTTTGGCGAGTGCCTGATTCGGTGGGATCGGATCGACCGCATACACTGTGCGGCATGCGGATGTTCCTGGATATCCTCCTGATCGTCGCCAGCGTGCTGCTGGTGCTGCTGGTGCTGCTGCACCGCGCCAAGGGTGGAGGTCTGTCCAGCCTTTTCGGTGGCGGTGTGCAGTCGAGCCTGTCCGGCTCGACCGTCGTCGAGAAGAATCTCGACCGCATCACCATCTTCACCGGCCTGGTCTGGTTCATCGCCATCATCGGCATCGGTCTGGAGATCAAGTTCGCCTGATCAGGCGAGTCACTGCACCGGCCGCGAGCGTCGCGACCGCCAAGATGACGGCGGCGATGACGAACGCGGCCGGATAGCTGTCGCCGATCACCGGCGCCACCACGAGCGGACCCAGCATCTGCCCCGCGCCGTAGCCGGCGGTCAGTGTGGCGGCGGCCCCGCTGTCGCACAGTTCGGCACCGATCCGCATGGCCAGCATCACGATGCCGAGGAACGTCGCCCCGAACAGCGCCGCCGCGAGCACGGCCGCCCAGATCGCGCTCGTCCACGCCGGGAGCAGGGCGGAAAAACATTGCGCGAGCAATGCGATCGGCATGGCGACGGATGGGGACCAGCGCCGCGCCGCGACACCCCACAGCACGGTGGCCGGGACGGCGGCCGCGCCGACCACCACCCAGATCGCCGAGCCGACCACCTGTCCGCGCGCGTCGCTGACCGCCGCGACCAGGAACGTGCCGATCACGATGTAGCCGAGCCCCTCCAGGAAATACGAGACGAGCAGCGCCCGCCACGCGCCGATCGACCGGATGACGGCCTTGCCCGCCCGGTGGCCGGGCCGGATGTCGAGCCGCAGCGCGGGCAGCAGCAAGACCGCGGTGAGCACCGCCGACACCAGCCACATCGCCTGCCAGCCGAGCAGCGGTCGCACCGCGAGCACCAGCAGGCCGGTGAGCGCGATACCGAAACCGACGCCGCCGAAGGTGATGCCGGCCGCCTCGCGCGCACTGCCCGGCCGGGCCGCCACCCCGGCGCACGCGACGAAGATGACGGCGCTGGTGACGCCCGCGATCAGCCGCCACGTCGCGGGAAACAGCAGGGGCGCGGGCACGGCCATCAACAGCTCGCTCGCGATGAGCAGCGCCGCGCAGAGCCGAAAGGTGGTGCGGGTGTTGAGTTCCGGCCTGCGGGTGAGCAGCAGGGCGCCGAGCAGATAGCCCGCGTAGTTGGCGGTCGCGACGACGGCGCCGTCGTGTGCGTCGATGCGGTGCGCGTCCACCATGATCGGCAGCAGGGGTGTATAGACGAACCGGCCGACGCCCATCGCCGCCGCCAGCCCGGCGGCGGCAGCGAACGCGGGGACGAGACTGTGGCGGGGTGGATGCGCGGGTGCGCTGACAGCGGTCACCCTGGTGACCGTACGGCCCGCATCTGCGCCCGTGAAATGCTTTCTGTGCACCATGTATACGCTTGACGCATGAATGGTGACGAGGTGGACGGCTCGCAGCCCGCTGCCGTGGCCGGTGACCTCGGCGGCGTGCCGCTCGAGCTACGGCATCTGCGGGCGTACGTCGCGCTGTGTGCGGAGCGGAACTACACGCGGGCCGCGGCCAGGCTGCATCTGAGCCAACCGGCGCTCACCAGGACCATTCAGCAGCTGGAGCGGCTGGTCGAATGCCGGTTGATCGAGCGCACCGCGCGCCGTTTCGAGCTGACCGAGGAGGGCGCGGAGCTGCTCACGCACGGCAGGCGCGTGCTCGCCGATGTCGATGCCGTGGTCGCGCGGCTGCGCTCGCACGCCGCCGTCGAGATCGGTTTCGCCTGGCTGTTGCCCAACCACTGGCTGGCGGCCACCAGGCGCCGCTACGAGGCGCTCGGCGGCCGGATCGCCTTGCGCCGCATCGACGATCCGCTGGCCGCGCTCGAGACCAGGGCCATCGATATCGCGATCTACCGCAGGGAAACCTCCCTGCCGAGCCATCTGCGCTCCCGGGTGATCGCGACCGAACAGCGCGTGCTCGCGGTCGCCGCGCAGTCGCCGCTGGCGACGGCGACCGAGCTGCGCTGGGCCGACCTCGCCGGATATCCGCTGGTGGTGAACGTGGTCTCCGGGACGACCCACGCCGGTTCGTGGGCCGACGGCGACCCGGATCGACCGATCATCACCTGCCGGAACTTCGACGAATGGATCGAGCTCGTCGCGGCGAACCGGGGCATCGGCGGCGTGCCCGCGCTGGCCCGCACCAGGGCCCCGCATCCCGGCGTCGTCTACCTGGACGTGGCCGACGCGCCGCCCTCGCACGTATACCTGGCCTGGCACACCAAACCGGAATCGCGCGCGGTGCAACGCTTTCTCGGCGTCGCCTGAGGTCAGTCCGCGCGCGGCACCCGGCCGTCGACATCGGTGAAGCCGTAGTCCTGCGCGAGATCGGCCACCCGCCAAGCGGATCCGGTCCGCGTGCGGCGGCCGGTGTCGGTCGCCAGTGCGACGACCGCGCGCCCGGACAGGCGCGGGGTCTCGGCCTCGGCGAGATCGTAGGTGCCCTCGCCGGGCAGGGTGACCAGGCGGCGTCCGTCGGCATCGGCCGGAACCAGCTGCAGCAGTTCGGTGTCCACGATGCCGGGCCACAGTGACACCGCGGTGACGCCGGTGCCGGCCAGGTCGTGCGCCAGGTCGGCGGTCAGCCGGTCGAGCGCGGTCTTCGCGACGCCGTATACCGCGTTGTGCATGTACCTTTGCGCGCCCGGCGAGGAGATGTTGACGATCAGGCCGTCCGCCGCGATCACCAGTGGCGCCGCGTAAACGCTTGCCACGTAATGGGATCGGACACCGATATCGAAGGTCTCGTCCCAGGCTTTCGGCGGCACCTCCCAGAACGGCTTACCGAGCCAGCGGGCCGCGGCGGGGGAGTTGTAGACGTTGTTCACCAGCACATCGAGGCGGCCGTGCGTGGCGCCGATCTGTTCGAACAGCCCGCGCACCGCGTCGTCGTCGCGGTGATCGCAGACGCACGCGACGCCGGCCCCGCCTGCCGCGTCGATGGCGGCGGCGGTCTCGCCCACGGTGCCGGGCAGGCGGCCGGGGGTGTCCGAGCGGCCGGTGACGTACACCGTCGCACCCGCGGCGCCGAGCTCGAGCGCGATGCCCTTACCGATGCCGCGGCTGGCCCCGGTCACCACCGCGACCCGCCCGTCGAGCGGTTTGGCTATTCCGTTCATGAGACAGAGACACTACCGTGAAATGAGAACACGTTCTAGATTTTGGAGGTCTGGCAGTGGAGTCGACGCACCGCTTCGTGACGACCGACGGCGTCCGGATGCACGTCGCCGAGCAGGGGAGCGGCTTTCCTGTGATCTTCTGCCACGGCTTTCCGCATACCTGGTTCATCTGGCACCGCCAGCTCGCCGCGGTGGCGGACGCGGGCTTCCGCGCCATCGCGCCGGACCTGCGCGGCTATGGGCGAACCGACCGGCCCGCCGACCCGGCCGCGTATACGAACGAGGCGGTGATCGGCGATCTACTCGCCCTGCTCGACGACATCGGTGCCGAGCAGGCCGTGTTCGTCGGCCTGGACTTCGGGGCGGCGCTGGTGTGGGAGCTGGCCGTGCGCGCACCGGAACGGGTGCGTGGGGTGATCGTGCTGAACAATCCGTTCGCGCCGCGCCCGCCGCGCGCCCCGTCGCAGCTGTGGGCGAAAGCCGCGGCGCGCCACTTCCTGCACCTGCACTACTTCCAGCAACCCGGAGTTGCCGACGCGGAATTGGGCGCTCGGCCAAGGGAATTCCTGGCCAGGGTGTACTACTCGCTCAGCGCCGACTATCACTACCTCGACACCTGGCAGTTCCCGGCCGAGGGCACCGGCTACCTCGACGTGCTGCCGGAGGCGCCGCCGCTGCCGTGGCGCTGGCTGAGCCAGGACGAATTCGACACCCTGGCAGTGGATTTCGAACACACCGGCTTCACCGGCGGGCTGAACTGGTACCGCGCCCTCGACCGCAACTGGGAACTCACCGCGGACTACGCCGACGCGTCGGTCACCGTGCCCGCCTTCTTCCTGTACGGCGAACGCGACCCGGACATGGAGGGTTTCAGCGGTCGCGATCCGCTGACGACCCTGCGCCGCTACGTTCCTGACCTGCGCGCGGTGACCAAGATCGCGAACGCCGGACACCTGGTTCAACTGGAACGTTCCGCAGAGGTCGACGCGCTGGTGACGGCCCACCTGCGTGAACTCGTGCCGAACCCGTCCGGCGTGCCCCGGTAGGCCGAACGCGTTCGGCCGGAGGCACGTTCGTGTCGGTGGGCACCGCTAATGTTCGCTCATGAGTTACAGCCTGAGCGTGTACGTCGTCGAACTGGATAGGGTCAGGGGCGCGATCGCGTCGCGAGACGACAAGCTCCGGCGCATGATCGGCGGTCGCTTCACCGCCCAGCTCGCGCACGCCGACGACTGGTTCGCCGAGGAGATCGCCAACGGCGCGCCCACCCGGCACGACGCGGTGCGCGCCGTGATCGAGGGCGGCCCGTTCGATCCGGCCTACGGATTCCAATATGCCTATGCCTACCAAACGATCTGCCAGTTCTACGGCCGGTTCCTGGACAACCGCTACTTCTCGCCGTTCCGTGGCAGCTGGCTGGAACAGGTGGACGAGGGCCTGGCCGAGCTCGGCATCAAGGCGATCAGCCTGACAAGCTTTCTCTACCATGCCTTTCCGGTCGCCCTGCCGCAGCCGGACGAGCTGCCCGGTTACGGCGAGTGGACGCCGGAGCAGTGCGCCGAAGCGTTGGTGCAGTGGGAGTCGACCACCCCGGAGTCGCGTGCGTCCGTCGACCACGAGGTGCTCGCCGCCATCGAATCGTGCATGGAGTGGATCCGCGAGGCGCAGGCCCGGCCCGGTTGGGGGATCGCCGGGTTCTTCTTCTGACCCGTCAACGGTATTCGTCGGCCAGGTTCGGGTAGCCGTTCCACTCGGGCAGTGGCCGCTGGTCGAGGTGGGCGGTGAGCCGGTCGAGCAGATACTGCCAGCGCGGGCCGATCGCGGCCGCGTCCCGCTGGCACACGTGGCGGCGGATCAGCTCGACATTGGTGACCACGCCGACCTGGGTCATGCGTACCTCGACCAGACACCCTTCGATCCGCACCGCCAGTTCGTGCGGCGCCTGGCAGTGCTCGATCCGGACGGTGATCGGTCCGGCGACGGGACCGTCCAGCGGTTCGATCGTCACGGTGTCCGCGGCGCGCGTCACCGTGCCGAGCCACTGTGCGAGCTGGGCCTGATCGGTCGCCGCCGTCCACACTTCCAGCACCGGCCGGTGGAAGGACCGCAGATAGTGCAGAAGCACCAGATCGCCGTCGTCGGTGCGATCGTGCTCCGGTCGAACCTCGCCGAGCATGGACATCGTCATCGCCGCGCTCCTCCGCTGCTGGTTACCGTCACTGGCACTGTCTTTCCAGTATTCCTCGGTCCAATCGGGAATCGGCGGAATCCGGGCATCGCGTCCCCGCGCCGTCGCGTCCAGGTGCGCCGCACACTCGCGCGGGCCGGTTGATTTGTGCAGTGGACTCGAGGGTGCGTTCCTCGCGTCGGCCGTGGCTCGCGATTCGAGTTGTCCTGCTGAACAACACCGTTCGTTCAGTTGGCTATGCGATTGAAAAATAAAGTAGCGCAATAGAATACAGCTATCGTGCGCACGCGGTGCCGGGTGGTCGGCCGAGATGCGGAAGTGCTTGGCAATCGGTACATTTGGTGCAGCCCGAGCCCGGCACGAACGGCCGGGCGTTCGGCCGACATGCCTTCTTGGTGAACGTGAGTGCGGAAGTACGGAACTTGTCACAGTCATTGAACGCGCCGGAAGGCGAGCCTCGGGAGCCTGTCGTTGGACGTCGGCGCATGCCGCTGCTGGTACTGCTCGGCAGCGTCGTCGTGACCTCGATCGCGGTGGCCGTCGCGGTGTACTACGCGCCGAACGAGTTTCGCCTCCCGCTGACCATCGGCGCCGTCGTCGCCGCGGTCGCGCTGTGTGCCGCGAGCACAGCGGCCGCCTACTTTCGTGACGTCGCCGTGCGGGCGACCCGTGCGGCCGCGGCGGCTACCGCGGCGGCGGCAGCGCGGGTCCGGACCGCGGACGACGCGGCCGCCGCCCACGCGTGGGAAGCGAAGAACAACGAGAGCCGCCGCTCGGCGGCGATGGCCGCGTTCGCGGGCGCCGCGGGCCGGATGCAGGCTATGACCACCAGCATGCTCGCCGAGCTGCGCGAGATGGAACACCGCCACGCCGACCCGAAGGTGCTCGCCGACCTGCTGGAGCTGGACCATCGCACGGCCCAGGCCGGGCGCCTGGCCGACAGCATCGCCGTGCTCAGCGGCGCCCGCTCCGGCAGGCGCTGGGCCAAACCCATTGCGATGGAATCTATTCTGCGCGGCGCCATGGGTCGGGTCGCGGGCTACCAGCGGGTGCGGCTGCGCGCCATCGCCGAGATCGCCATCGCCGGTCACGCCGCCGAGGGCATCATGCACACGCTGGCCGAGCTGCTCGACAACGCGTGCAACTTCTCCCCGCCGACCACCGAGGTGCACGTCTACGCCGCCGAGGTGCCCGCGGGCGTGGTGCTCACCATCGAGGACAGCGGCCTGGTGATGAGCGAATCGGCGCTGCGCCGCGCCGAACAGACCGTGTCGGTGACGGGTCCGGACGGGCGCGGTCAGCGCTCGGTGGACCTGTCCTCGCTCAGCGGCACCCGGCTGGGTCTCGCGGTGGTCGGGCATCTCGCGCGCAAGCACGGGCTCACCGTGTCCTACCGTCCGTCGGCGATCGGCGGCACGGCCGTGGTCGTGGTGGTGCCGCGGGATCTCACCGCGCGCGTGGACCGTTCGCAACCCGCGGCGCCGGCCACCAACCCGTCCCTGCCCGCGGTCCCGACCGCGGCGCACAGCACCACGCCGCGGGCGGTGCCGATTCCGGACCCGGTGGCCGAGCGGGAAGTCCCGGTCACCCCGGCGGCCGCCGCGCCGACCGTCGAGGTCACCAGCATGGGGCTGCCGAAGCGGCGGCGCGGCAGCACCCTGGCCGCGGTGCACCCGGCCGGTCTCGCGTTGCCCGAACCCGCCGCGTCCGCGGCGGTGACCCCGCCCGCGGCAAGTCCGGCCGCGTTCGGCGCGTTCCAGCGCGCGCTGGCCGGGCGTGACGGCGAGAACGCCGCCGCCGCAACACCTTCCCCGTCCCCTACCGTTGCCGTGGAGAACGACCTATGACCACGTCTGTGCCGTCCGAACTCAGCTGGCTGCTCGAGCAGCTACTCGCTCGCACCCCGCGCACCCGGCACGCGCTGCTGCTGTCCGGGGACGGACTCAAGATCTGCCATACCCCGGAACTCGGTATGGACAAGGCCGATCAGCTCGCCGCGATCGCCGCGGGCATCCAAAGCCTTTCGCACGGTGCGTCGGTCGAGTTCGGGGACGGACGCGGCGGGGTCAGGCAGTCGATGACCGAGTTCTACGGCGGCATCCTGTTCATCGTCGAGGCGGGCTTGGCCGCGCACATCGCGGTGGTCGCCGCCGAGGACGCCGACGCGGGCCTCGTCGGTCACAACATGCGCGAGTTGGTCGAGCAACTGGGCCACCATCTCGCCTCCGCGCCGCGCGGCAGGGGCCCGCAGGGCGGCGGAGCCGACCAGGGGCGGGTAGATACAGGAGCGGGCGTGTCGTGATCAGACCCGGCCGTGACGACGACCCCGACCGGCTCTACACGCTCACCGGGGGACGCAGCAAACCCGACTCCGACAGCTTCGATCTGGTCACCCTCGTGGTCAGCGAGTGCGATCCGACGCCGGGCATGCAGTCCGAGCACGTGGCGATCCTCGACATGTGCCGCGCGCCGACCGCCGTCGTCGAGATCGCCGCCGAACTGCGGCTCCCGGTCGGCATCGCCACCATCCTGCTCTCCGACCTGCTGTACGCGGGCAAGATCACCGTCCGGCATCCGACCATCGGCCACGGCGCGCCGGACGCGCCGTGGAACGCCGTGCCCGACTCCACCACCCTCGAGAAGGTGCTCGTTGGACTCCGCAATCTCTGACCCTCGACCCGTCCGCGCCGACGCGCCACTGCACAGCGCGACCACACAGGGCCTCAAGATCGTCATCGTCGGTGGGTTCGGCGTCGGTAAGACCACCATGGTGCGGTCGGTCAGCGAGATCCGCCCGCTCGACACCGAGGCGACGATGACCGACGCGGGCGTCGGGATCGACGACCCGAGCGGCGCGCCGGGCAAGTCGACCACGACGGTCGCCTTCGACTTCGGCCGGATCACCATCGACACCGAGAACGTGCTGTACCTGTTCGGCGCGCCAGGACAGGAACGGTTCTGGTTCCTGTGGGATCGGCTGTTCACCGGCGCGCTCGGCGCCATCGTGCTCGTCGACCAGCGCCGCATCGCCGACTCGTGGTACGCCATCGATCGGCTGGAAGCCCAGCGGACCCGATTCGTCGTGGCATGCAACAACTTCGGCGGGCCGTCCCGGCCGGACGAGGTGCGTGACGCGCTGGACCTGGACCCGCACGTGCCGCTGGTCGAATGCGACGCGCGTTCGCGCGAATCCAGCAAACAGGTGCTGATCACCCTGGTCGAGCACCTCTACGCCGACGCCCCGCGAGCGGAGAACGCTTCATGACCAGCCCGAGCGCCGCAGCCGCCGGTTTCGGTGGGTGCCCTGCCCACCCGCAGTCGGCGGTGCCGCTCAGCGGCCCGCGCTTCCACACCGACCCGCAGCATCTGTACCGCGAGATGCGCAGGGAGCACGGGCCGGTCGTCGCGGTCGAGCTGCCGGGCGACGTGCCCGCGTGGCTGGTCATCGGCTACCGCGAGCTGCATCAGGTGACCAGCGATCCCGACCTGTTCCCGCGTGATGTCAGCCGGTGGAATCAGTGGCCGAACATTCCGGAGGACTGGCCGCTGCTGCCGATGGTCGGCCAGCCGCGGCCATCGATCTATTTCACCGCGGGCGTCGAGCATCGCAGGCACCTCGCGATGGTCGAGCCCGCGCTGGACTCGGTCGATCCGTTCGAATTGCGCCGCACCTGTGAGGAATCGGCGGACCGGTTGATCGACGGCTTCTGCGGTCGCGGCGAAGCCGATCTGGTCGCCGAGTTCGCGCTGCTGATGCCGGTGCTCGCGCTCGCCTGGGCGCTCGGCTTCCCGGACGAGGAGGGGCCGCGGCTCGCGTGGAACATGAAGGCGCTCGCCGACGGCGGCGCCGACGCGCAAGCCGCCTACGGCCGCTACCACGAGCAGATGGTGCAGGTGCTCGCCGCCAAAAAGGCAAGGCCGGGAAACGATCTCGTGTCCCGGATGCTCGCGCACCCCGGCCGGTTCACCGACGAGGAGTACGTGCAGGATCTGATGGCGATCACCGCTGCGGGCCACCTGCCCACCGCCGACTGGATCGGCAACTCGGTGCGGTTGATGCTCACCGACGACCGCTTCGCCGCCGCGCTGGGCGGCGGCAGGCGCAGTATCGGCGAGGCGATGAACGAGGTGCTGTGGGAGGACACCCCGACCCAGATCCTCGCCGGGCGCTGGGCAGCACGCGACACGCGGTTGGCGGACAAGGTGATTCGCTCCGGTGACCTGTTGCTGCTCGGGCTCGCCGCGGCCAACGCCGACCCGCACGTGCGCCAGCACCTCGGCGATGGCGCCGCGACCGCGCACGCGGGCAACAGCGCGCACTTCGCGTTCAGCTACGGCGAATACCGCTGCCCGTTCCCCGCCCAGCAGCTGGCCGAGATCATCGCGCGCACCAGCATCGAGGTACTCCTCGACCGGTTGCCCGACATCGATCTCATGGTGCCCGCGCAGAATCTCGTCCGGCGGCCCTCGGCCTTCCTGCGCGGCATGACGTCGCTGCCGGTTCGTTTCACACCAGTTCGTGCGGTTGGAGGTACCCCGTGACGCAAACATGCCCATTCGCCATCGACCCGATGGTCGGTGACCTGGACGGGGAGACCGCACACCTGCGCGCGGCGGGCCCGATCACCCGGATCGAGCTGCTCGGCGTGCCCGCCTGGACCGTCACCGAACACGCCGTCGCCCGGCGACTGCTCGTCGATCCGCGGCTGATCAAGGACATCAACGGCTGGTCGCTCTGGAATTCCGGGGTGGTGACCCGGCAGTGGCCGCTGATCGGCATGATCGACGCGGGCCGGTCCATGTTCACCGTCGACGGGGCCGAACATCGAAGGTTGCGGATCAAGACCACCCAGGCGCTCTCACCGCGCCGGCTCGAGGACATCCGCCCCGTCGTGGAGCGGCTCACCGCCGAACTGCTCGACGATCTCGCGGCCGCCGGTGCCGACGGCGCGGTCGTCGACCTGAAGCAGGTGTTCGCCTACCCGCTGCCGATGCGGGTGGTCAGCGAGCTGATGGGGGTGGACCGCGCCGACCACCCCATGCTGCTGGATTGGTACAAGGCGTTCTTCTCGCTGCTCACCCCGCAGGACGAGCGACTGCGGGTGATCGACGAAATGGACGTCTACTACACGGATCTGGTGCGCAAGAAGACAGCAGACCCCACCGACGACCTGACCACCGCGCTCATCTTCGCCGACGACGGGGGCGCACCGCTGACCGAGGAAGAGGTCGTCGGCAACCTCAAAGCGCTCGTCGCCGCCGGGCACGAAACAACCGTCGGCCTCATCCTCAACGCCGTGCGCGCGCTGCTGACCCACCCCGATCAGCTCGCCAAGGTCCGCAGCGGCGACGTCGAATGGAAAGCGGCGGTGGAGGAAACGCTGCGCTGGGACAGCCCGGTCACCCACCTGCTGATGCGCTTCGCCACCGAGGACATCACCATCGGCGACACGGTGATCGCGAAGGGCGACGGAGTTGTCATGTCCTACCGGGCGATCGGGCGCGACACCGCCGTACACGGCGCCGACTCCGACGATTTCGACCTCACCCGGCCGACCGCGCACCGCCACATGACCTTCGGACACGGCCCGCACATCTGTCCAGGCGCCGCCCTGTCCCGCCTAGAAGCGGGCATCGCCCTACCCGCCCTCTTCACCCGCTTCCCCACCCTCCGCCTGGCAATCCCACCCGCCGACCTCCGCAACCTCCCCGTCCTCACCCAAAACGACCTAGCCGCCTTCCCCGTGCACGTGTAAACCCCGAATCCACACCCCTTCTCGGGATCTACACCACCTCTGGGCGCCCGCAAAGGGTGTAGATCCCGAGAAAGGGTGTGGATCCCGGGTTCTCCCCAGGGGTGGGTTGTGCACAGGGGGTGGGTGGGGAGGGGGCGGGGAGTGGGGGTGGGGTGAGGATGGGGGTATGGATGGGGTGGGGTTGCATCGGCGCGGTGCGGAGTTGCGGGGTGGGCTGAGTGACGAGGAGATACGGCGGCGGTACACCGCCGGTGACTGGTTCCGTGTGCGGCGCGGTACTTATGTCGATCGTGCGAGCTTTCAGGATCTGGACGCGATCGGGCGACATCGGACGCTGATCGATGCTGTCGCGTCGGCCGCGGCGCCGGGGATCGTGATCAGTCATCAGTCCGCCGCCGTTGTATACGGTGCGCCGCTGTGGCAAGTGTCGCTGGAAAAGGTTCAGGCGACCCGGGATCGGCGTACCGGTGCTCGGGTCAAATCGGACGTCCGAGTCCACTGCGCGCCGGTCGGCGTCGTCGCCGAGGTCGACGGGCTGCTGGTCACCACACCCGCGCGCACGGTGGTCGATCTCGGGCGCACGCTGTCGTTCGAATCCGCGGTCGTCACCGGTGACGCGCTGCTGCACGACTTCGGTGTGTCCCGGGCCGAGCTGGCGGCAGAGCTGGAGCAGGCCAAGTCGCGTACCGGTATCGCGGCAGCCAGGCGGGTGGTCGCGTTCCTGGATGGGCGCAGTGAAAGCGTGGGCGAATCTCGCAGCAGGGTGCTGCTGGCCCGTGCGGGTCTGCCCGAACCGACCTCGCAGGGTAACGTTTTCGATCCATCGGGCAGGTTCCTCGGACGCGTCGACTTCTACTTCGAGGGCACCGGCGTGCTGTGCGAGTTCGACGGCCGCGTCAAATACGGTCGCTTGCTCCGCCCCGGGCAAGACGCGGCCGACGCCGTCTTCGAGGAAAAGCGCCGCGAGGACGCCATCCGCGCCTGCGGCTACCAACTAGTCCGCTGGACATGGTCAGACCTCACCACCGAGCGCGTAGCCGCGCGCGTACGCGCCGCGCTCACCCGCGCCCGCCGCACCCCCACCGACGGCCGCGTCGAGCCCTCCCGAATCCACACCCCTTCTCGGGATCTACACCCTTTGCGGGCGCTCAGAAGTGGTGTGGATCCCTAGGAGGGGTGTGGATCGGTGCAGGAGTTTGGTGGCGGCGGTTTCGATGTGGGTTTCGTTGAGGAGGGTGGTGGTGGCGGCGGGGCCTAGGGGGATGAAGGTGTCTTCGCTGGTTGCGCGGGTGAGGGGGCCGTCGAAGCCTGCGTCGAGGAGGGCGGCGTAGATCGACTCGGAGACGCCGCCGCTGCGGCGGGTTTCGTCGGCGACGAGAACGCGGCCGGTGGCGCGGGCGTGCCGGAGCAGGTCGTCGACCGGCAGGGGGGCGAGCCAGCGCAGGTCGAGGACGCGGGCGTGGATGCCGCGCTCGGCGAGGCGGCGGGCGGCCCGCAAGCTCATCGGGACGCCGTTGGCGAAGCTGACGATGGTGAGATCGGTGCCGTCGCCGTATACCCGGGCACGGCCGATATCGACGTGCTCGGTCCCGGAAACCGGTGCGAGCCAGGCATTGTCGCCCGGCTCGTACAGATCGCGGGTGTGGTACAGGGCGATCGGCTCCAGGAACACGCACACGCGGCCGTCGACGCGGGCCGCGGAAACGCAGGTGCGCAGCAGCGCTGCGGCGTCGTCGGCGCGGGCGGGGGAGGCGACGACGATCCCGGGGATATCGCGCAGCGCCGCGATCGAGTTGTCGTTGTGGAAGTGGCCGCCGAAACCCTTCTGATAGGCGTAGCCCGCGATCCGCACCACCATCGGATTGCGGTACTGCCCAGCGGAAAAGAACGACAGGGTGGCGGCCTCGCCGCGCAGCTGATCGGCCGCGTTGTGCACGTAGGCCAGATACTGGATCTCCGGAATCGGCACGAACCCGGCCAGCGCGGCACCGAGCGCCGTGCCGAGCACGCTCTGCTCGTCGAGCAACGTGTCGAAGACCCGGCGGCGGCCGAACTGCTTCCGCAGCCCCTTCGTCACCCCGTACACGCCACCCTTGCGCCCGACATCCTCGCCGAAGACCAGCACGTCCCGATCCCGCGCGAGCAGTTGCGCCAGCGTGCGATTGACCGCCTGCCCCAGCGTTCCCGAATCCTCGCCATCGGCGAAGAGCTTCGTGCCCGGTGCGGCCTGTGGCGGCGCGCCGGTGGTTTGCCCGGCGGCCGAGTCGGTCGCGGGCGTGCCGGGCAGCGGTGCGCTGCGGAGGGCGTCGGTGCGGATCAGGGCGGGGTGATAGGGGGCGAGTGGGGCGAGCACCGCGGGGGCGGAATCCAATTTCGGTTCGCGCCACACCTCTTCGGCGGTGGTGCGCACGCGGCGGGCGATCGCGTCGTACCGGTCGAGCAGTTCGGCCGGGGTGGCGACGCCGGCGCTGACGAGGTGGCGTGCGGTCGCCACGAGCGGGTCGCGGAGCAGGTCGGTGGCGATATCGGCGGGCTTGCGGTAGGCCGATTCGACGTCGGAACCGGCGTGGCCCATCAGCCGGACGGTGCGCAGGCGCAGGAACGCTGGCTTGCGCTGCGCACGCACCCAGTCGGCGGCGGCGCTCGCGGTGCGCAGCGCGTCGACGGCGTCGCACCCGTCGGCGTCGAAATAGCGCAGGCCGGGGCGTGATCCGTACGCCTGCGGGATCCAGTCCGGGGGAGTGGGCACGCTGATGCCGATGCCGTTGTCCTCGCACAGGAACAGCAGCGGCAGCCCGACCCCTTGCCGCGCGGTGTGAATCGCGGCATTGATCGCACCGGCCGCGGTGGAGTGGTTGGCCGAGGCGTCCCCGAAACTGCACAGCACCACCGCATCCGACGGCCACTCGCTCGAAATACCAAGGCGTGCCGCACGATCGATGGCGAAGGCGAGACCGACCGCGCGCGGCAGATGCGAGGCGATGGTCGAGGTCTGCGGGATGATGCTCGCGGCCTTGCTGCCGAAAACCTTGTGCCGCCCACCGGAAATCGGGTCCGCCGCCGCGGCGACGACGCCGAGCAGCACGTCCCGGATCGGGTCGAGGCCGGGCACCCGGCGGGTGCGCTGCACGAAGAACCCGCCCGAGCGGTAGTGCAGCAGTGCCGGATCGTCCACCCGCAGCGCCAGACCGAGCGCCGCGTTCCCCTCGTGCCCCGACGAGCCGATGCTGTAGTAGCCCCGCTTGCTCGCCCCCAGTTGCCGCGCGGCCAAATCCAGCTGCCTGCTCGTCACCTGGGACTCGAACAGTTCCAGCAGCGTCGCCCCGCTGATGCCCGGCGCGATCTCCGCCGCCCGGCGCACCCCCGGCGACAACGCGCCGACCGCCGTACGAAACCGTTCGTCAAGCACCTTGCCCGGACTGGCCCCCGGGGCAGCTTCCCGCTCGCTCACGGCCCCACTTTATCCCCACCGCCGACGATTATGCGCGCCATCGGCAATCTGGCCGAACTTTTTCCTGTCGCCACGTCGCATCGCCGGAGATGAAGCCACACCGTCCAGCGCCATCTACCGCGCATTACCCGGCGGGTGGCGAAACCGCTGAATCGGTGCGGCAACTCGGTACGGCTGGAGGTGCGCGGGCAACCTGGAACGGGCGTTCACGCAGCGAGGAAAGGTCGAGACCCCGCCGTCCGGGGACGGCGGGGTGCGGCGATTCAGTCCGGGAGCTGCAGCGCGGAGGCGGCGGGCTGGTCGAGGAGCCAGGTGGTGGACTCGAGGCCGATGGCGCCCGCGGCGGGAATGTCGACGGGGTCGGCGCCAGCGATCGCGGCGGCCACGGCATCGGCCTTGGCGGCGCCGCCGACGACGAGGACCACGTGGCGGGTGCGGCGGATCGCGGGGACCGTGAGGGTGACCCGGACCGGCGGCGGCTTGGGCGAATTCGTCACGGCGACAACGAGTTCGTGCTCCTCGCGGACCGCGTCGGTGTCGGGGAAGAGCGAGTTGACGTGCCCTTCGCCGCCCATGCCGAGCAGGTGCAGGTCGAAGGAGCCGTGCTCGGCGAGGTAGGCGTGCACCGCGGCGGAGTATTCGGCGGCGGCCTCGATCGGGTCCGGGTATTCACCGTCGGAGGCGGCGACCGGGTGCACGCGGGCCGGATCGACCGGGACATGGTCGAGCAGGGCCTGGCGGGCTTGCAGGTCGTTGCGTTCTCCGTCGGCGGCGGGCACGAATCGCTCGTCGCCCCAGAACACGTCGAGCCGGGACCAATCGATGGCGCCGGGCGCCTTGCGGACCACCTCGAGCAGGCCGATGCCGGTGCCGCCACCGGTCAGCACCACGGAGGCACAGCCGCGAGCGGCCTGGGCCGCGACCACGACGTCGACGAATTTGGCCGCCGCGGCGGCGACCAGCGAGTCGGTGTCGACATGGACCTCGACGGTGTCGCTGGCAGAGGTGTCGTTGTCCTGCGTTCCGGTTTCACTCATAGGTCACCTTCTCGATTCCGGCGAGAGCTTCTGCATAGATCTCATCGGCGTCGAGTCTACGCAGCTCCTCCGCGAGGCAGTCCCGAGTTTCCCGGCGGGCCAAGGCGATTCGCTGGTCGGGGTCGCCGGTGCGGGTCAGCGTCGCGGTGCGGCCGGTCTGCGGCCGTTCGATCGCGACCGACACCGAAGGCCGCTTGATCTCGACCTTCAGCGCGCCGGAGCGGCGCCGCACCGGGCAGTCCAGGCGGATGGCGAGCCAGCCCGCGAGGATGTCGAGGGCCGGTTCGTTGCGCAGCCCGGACACGAGCACCGATTCGACCGGCTCGTACGGCGGTTCGTCGAGCGCGGCGGCGAGCAGCGCCCGCCAGTAGGTGATCCGGCTCCACGCCAGATCGGTGTCGCCGGTCGAGTAGGACTCGAGCCGCTTCTTGATCGTCGCCTGCGGATCGGCGGCGAAGGTGGCGTCGGTGATGCGTCGAGTCGCCAAGCGCCCCACCGAATCCTTGGACGGGAACTCCGGCGCCCCGCGCGGCCACCAGGCCACCACGGGGGTGTCGGGCAGCAGGAACGGGATGACGACGCTGCTCTCGTGATTGATCAGCTCGCCCTGCAACCGCAGCACGATCACCTCGGCCGCGCCCGCGTCGCCGCCGACCCGGATCTGCGCGTCAAGCCGGGTCTCGGCCTCCCGGTCACCGCGCGCCAGAACGACCACCCGGCAAGGGTGTTCACGGCTGGCGTCGTTGGCGGCGTCGATCGCGTCCTCGGCCTCCGAGCTGTCCAGCGTGCACACCACCAGGGTGAGCACGCGCATCATGGTGATCACGCCGTTGCTCTCGCGCAGTTGCACGATGCGCTTGGTGACCTCGCCGGTGGTGGTGTCCGGCATATCGATGATCATGGTCGCCGCCATTCCCGCCCGGTGCGGGCGAGCATCTCCTCGGCCGAGGCCGGGCCCCAGGTGCCCGCCTCGTAGGGCTCGGGTTTGCCTTCGGTCGACCAGTGCTCGAGCACCGGATCCAGGATGCTCCAGGACAATTCGACCTCCGCGTTCACCGGGAACAGCGACGGCACCCCGAGCAGCACGTCGAGGATCAGGCGCTCGTAGGCCTCGGGGGAGGACTCGGTGAACGCCTCGCCGTAGCTGAAATCCATGTTGACGTCGCGCACTTCCATGCTCGACCCCGGCACCTTCGAGCCGAACCGGGTGGTGATGCCCTCGTCCGGCTGCACCCGGATGACCAGCGCGTTCTGCCCGAGGTCCTCGGTCATCGTCTGGTCGAACGGCAGGTGCGGTGCCCGCTTGAACATCACCGCGATCTCGGTGACCCTGCGGCCCAACCGCTTTCCGGTGCGCAGGTAGAACGGCACCCCGGCCCAGCGCCGGGTGTTGACCTCGAGGGTGATCGCGGCGTAGGTCTCGGTGCGCGACTCGGGGTCGAAACCCTCCTCGTCGAGCAGGCCGACAACGTGCTCGCCGCCCTGCCAGCCCTCGGCGTACTGTCCGCGCGCGGTCGTCTGGTCCAGCGGCTCGACGAGCTTGGTGGCCGAGAGGACCTTGATCTTCTCCGCCTGCAACTGCTTGGGCTGGAAGCTGATCGGCTCTTCCATCGCGGTGAGCGCGAGCAGTTGCAGCAGGTGGTTCTGGATCACGTCGCGGGCGGCGCCGATCCCGTCGTAATAGCCTGCGCGCCCGCCCAATCCGATGTCCTCGGCCATGGTGATCTGCACATGGTCGACGTAGTTGGCGTTCCAGATCGGATCGTAGAGCTGGTTGGCGAAGCGCAGCGCCAGGATGTTCTGCACCGTCTCCTTGCCGAGATAGTGGTCGATGCGGAACACCGTCTCCTCCGGGAACACCCGGTTGACCAGTGCGTTGAGCTCCCGGGCGCTCTCCAGATCGTGGCCGAACGGCTTCTCGATCACCACCCGGCGCCACGGCTTGCGGCCCGCGGCGTCGGTCGTGCTCGGTTGCGCGAGACCGTGTTCGGAGAGCTGGTCGAGCACCACCGGGAACATGTTCGGCGGAATCGACAGGTAGAAGGCATGATTGCCGCCGGTGCCGCGGTCCTTGTCCAGCTTCGCCAGGGTGTCCGACAGCGTGGCGAACGCGGTGTCGTCGTCGAAGGAGCCCTGTACGAAGCGGATGCCCTCGGCCAGGTGGTCCCAGACCTCCTGCCGGAAGGGCGTGCGCGCGTGCGCCTTCACCGCGTCGAGCACGACCTCGGCGAAATCCTCGTCCGCGTAGTCGCGCCGGGCGAAGCCGACCAGCGCGAAGCCCGGGGGCAGCAGCCCCCGGTTCGCGAGGTCGTAGATGGCCGGCATCAACTTCTTCCGGGACAGGTCACCGGTGACACCGAAGATCACCATGCTGCACGGGCCCGCGATGCGCGGCACGCGCTTGTCCCGCTCGTCGCGCAGCGGGTTCTGCCAGCGTGGAGTTTTGTCGGGGCCGGCCATCGGGTCAGTTGTTCCCGGCCGCGGCGAGTTCCTCGGTGGTGGCCGAGAGCAGCTCGCCCCACGACTTCTCGAACTTGTCCACGCCCTCGGTCTCCAGCACCTGGAACACGTCGTCGAGGTCGATGCCGACCGCGGCCAGCTTGTCGAAGACCTCGCGGGCCTGCGCCGCGGTGCCGCTCACCGTGTCGCCACGGATCTCGCCGTGATCGGCGACGGCCTCCAGCGTCTTCTCCGGCAGCGTGTTCACCGTGTTGGCGCCGACCAGCTCGGTGACGTACATGACGTCGGAGTACTCCGGGTTCTTCACGCCGGTCGACGCCCACAGTGGCCGCTGCCGGTTCGCGCCCGCCGCGCCCAGGTGGTTGTAGGTCGAGGTGTGCTTGCCACCGTCGAACACGTCCTGGTACTCGGCGTAGGCCAAGCGCGCGTTGGCGATACCGGCCTGCCCGCGCAGGGCCAGCGCCTCCGCCGAGCCGATCGCCTCGAGCCGCTTGTCGATCTCGGTGTCCACCCGGGACACGAAGAACGAAGCGACCGAATGGATCTTGCCGAGGTCGTGGCCCGCGGTCTTGGCGCTGCGCAGACCGTCGAGGTAGGCGCCCATCACCGCGCGGTAGCGCGCGACCGAGAAGATCAGCGTGACGTTCACGCTGATGCCCTCCGCGATCACCTTGCTGATCGCGGGCAGGCCCGCCTCGGTGGCCGGGATCTTGATGAACAGGTTCGGGCGGTCGACGGTCTTCCACAGGTCGATGGCCTGCGCGACGGTCTTGTCCGCGTCGAACGCGAACCGCGGGTCGACCTCGATGGAGACCCGGCCGTCCACGCCGTTGGACGCCTCGAACACCTCGGTGAACACGTCGCAGGCGGCGCGCACGTCATCGGTGGTGATGATGCGGATCGCGGCGTCGGCGTCCGCGCCCTGGGCGGCAAGCTCTTTCAGCTGGCCGTCGTAGGCGTGGCCCTTGCTCAGGGCGCCCTGGAAGATGGTCGGGTTGGTGGTCACGCCGACGACGCTGCGGGTGGCGATCAGCTCGGCGAGATTGCCGGACTGGATCCGGTCCCTGGACAGGTCGTCGAGCCAAACGGAGACGCCTGCCGCGGCGAGGGCGGCGAGATTCTCGTTCTGTGCCATGAGCGCTTATCCCTTCACGTTCGCGATCGTGCGCTGCGCGGCGGCAACGACGTTTTCGGCGGTGATTCCGAACTCGCGGAACAACGTCTTGAAATCGGCGGACGCACCGAAGTGCTCGATCGAGACGATCTCACCCGCGGCGCCGACGAACCGGTGCCACGGCATCGCGATACCGGCCTCGACCGCGACACGCGCACCCACCGACGGCGGGAGCACCTCGTCGCGGTACGCCTTGTCCTGCGCGTCGAACCACTCCACACACGGCATCGACACCACGCGGGTTCCGATGCCCTGCTCCTCCAGCGTAGTGCGGGCCGCGACGGCCAGCTGCAGCTCCGAACCGGTGGCGATGAGAATGACCTGCGGCGTGCCGGTCGACGCCTCGGCCAGCACGTAGCCGCCCTTGGCGACACCCTCGAAACTGGTGCCCTCCTGGATCGGCAGATCCTGGCGGGTCAGCGCGAGCGCCGACGGGCCGTCCTGGTGCGCGGGCTCGGACACGGAGAAGTGCGAGGTGTGCTCGCTGCTGTCGCGCTCGAGAATGGTGCGCCACGCGTAGGTGGTCTCGTTGGCGTCACCGGGACGCACCACGTTGAGGCCAGGGATCGCGCGCAGCGCGGCCAGGTGCTCGATCGGCTGATGCGTCGGGCCGTCCTCGCCGAGGCCGATGGAATCGTGGGTCCACACGTAGATCGCGGGCACGCGCATCAGCGCCGCCAGTCGCACCGCGGGTCGCATGTAATCGCTGAACACCAGGAAGGTGCCGCCGTACGGACGCGTCGGGCCGTGCAGCGCGATGCCGTTCAGAATCGCGCCCATCGCGTGCTCGCGCACCCCGAAATGCAGCGTGCGACCGTACGGGTCGGCCTTCCACATGCCGGTCGAGATCGACTCGGGGCCGAAGCTCGGGGCATCGGGCATCGTGGTGTTGTTGGACTCGGCCAGGTCGGCGGAGCCGCCCCACAGCTCCGGCAGCACCGGCGCCAGCGCGGCCAGCACCTTGCCGGACGCCTTGCGGGTCGCCATGCCCTTCGGATCCGCCTCGTAGGTCGGCAGATTCGCCGCCCAGCCGGCCGGCAGATCGCGCTTGGCGAGCCGGTCGAACAGCTCCTTGTTCGCCGGGTTCGCCTGCGCCCACGCGTCGAACTGCTGCTGCCACTGCGCGTGCGCCGCCTTGCCGCGCTCGACCGCCTTACGGGTGTGCGCGATGACCTCGGGCGCGACCTCGAAGGTCTGCTCCGGATCGAAACCGAGCACCTTCTTGGTGGCGGCCACCTCGTCGGCGCCCAGTGCGGCGCCGTGCGCGGCACCGGTGTTCATCTTGTTCGGGGCCGGATAGCCGATGATGGTGCGCAGCACGATGATCGACGGCCGGTCCAGTTCCGCCTTCGCGGCCGCCAGCGCGTTCTCGATCGCGACGACGTCCTCGCCGCCCGCCACCACCTGCACGTGCCAGCCGTACGCCTCGTAGCGCTTGGCGACATCCTCGGTGAACGCGATGGTGGTGTCGTCCTCGATGGAGATCTTGTTGTCGTCGTAGATCACCACGAGATTGCCGAGCTGCTGCGTGCCCGCCAGCGAAGACGCCTCTGCGGTGACGCCCTCCTCCATATCACCGTCGGAGGCGACCACGTAGATGAAATGGTCGAACGGGCTGGTACCCGGCGCGGCACTCGGATCGAACAAGCCACGCTCCCGACGCGCGGCCATCGCCATGCCGACCGCCGAGGCCAGACCCTGACCCAACGGACCGGTCGTGATCTCGACACCGTCGGTGTGCCGGAACTCCGGATGACCCGGCGTGAGCGAACCCCACTTGCGCAGGTTCTTCAGATCATCGAGCGCCAAACCGAAACCGGCCAGATACAACTCGATGTACTGGGTGATGCTGGAATGGCCGCACGACAATACGAACCGGTCCCGGCCCACCCACGACGGGTCGCTCGGATCGATCCGCATCACGCGCTGATAGAGGGAATACGCCAACGGCGCCAAACTCATCGCGGTGCCGGGGTGCCCGTTCCCGGCGTTCTGCACCGCGTCCGCGGCAAGCACCCGGGCAGTGTCGACGGCCTTGGTGTCCAGATCCGTCCAGTCGTCCGGGTAGTTCGGCTGAGTGAGGGCGCGGATGTCATCTGTGACTGACACGACCGAGGTTCTCCTGACATTGGTTTCGTCGACGGCGGCTTGCTGGCGGCGATGAACGCGCGGCAGCGACGGTGTGCATACCGGGTGTGTACCCAACCACCCTAGATGTGCCCGCTGAGCGGCATGCGAGCAGGCGGTGTTGTTGGCCGCGCGGGCGCGGCGTGTTCGCGGCCCCTTTTGTCTCGTGTCTCAGCGGTCGAGACTTGCGCCTGCGGCGCGTGCGCTTCGACCGCTGAGCCACGAGACGGCCGCGAACGGGTCGCTCGTAAGACTCGCTCCGTGGTGGTTGCGTTGGGTCGGGAGGGGCGTGAGTGTTCGCGGTCCCTGGTGGGTTCGGGTGTGCCGTCGAGTGTTGTGTCTGTTGGGCGGGGGCTTGACGGGGTTCGCTCGGGTGTCGATCTATCGTGTGCTCGACCACAATTGGGGGCTGGTTGCTTGGGGCTCTGGGAAGGGTGGGGGCGGTGGGGGTCTACCATCCTCTGTAGTAGTAGCCGCGCCGCATCGGCTGAAGGGGCGCCGAGCGGACGTATGTCCAGGTCTCGTGCGTCCAGTACGGCGGGGGACGCGCGCGCTGCTTGGTCCATGCCGGAGGCGATGCACAGCGTGCGAGGAGAAACAGTGCGGATTGGGCAACAGCCGGGTGGCAATGGCGCACACGGCTCCGCTCCGACGGTGCTGACCGAACGGTTCACCGGACCCGGCCTGCCGTCGCGGCTGATGCGACGAGTGCTCGCCTACATCGCGCTCACCAAGCCGCGGGTCATCGAACTGCTGTTGGTCGCGACGATTCCGACGATGCTGCTCGCCGACCGCGGCACCATCGACATCCGGCTCATCCTGGTCACCCTGTTCGGCGGCTGGATGGGCGCGGCGAGCGCGAACACGCTGAACTGTGTCGCCGACGCCGATATCGACAAGGTGATGAAGCGCACCGCGAAGCGGCCGCTGGCCAGGGAGGCGGTGCCGACCTCGCACGCGTTCGTGTTCGGCGTCGTGCTCGGCCTGGCCTCGTTCACCTGGCTGTGGTGGCAGGCGAACCTGCTCAGCGGCGCGCTCGTCGTCGCGACGATCCTGTTCTACGTCTTCGTCTACACCCTCGGCCTCAAGCGCCGCACCTCGCAGAACGTGGTGTGGGGCGGCGCGGCCGGTTGCATGCCCGCCCTGGTCGGCTGGTCGGCGGCGACGGGCGGCATCGGCTGGCCCGCGATCGCCCTGTTCGGCGTCATCTTCTTCTGGACGCCGCCGCACACCTGGGCGCTGGCCATGCGCTACAAGGAGGACTACCGCGCGGCGGGCGTGCCGATGCTGCCTGTGGTCGCCACCGAGCAGGCGGTGACCAAGCAGATCGTCATCTACACCTGGCTCACCGTGCTGACCACGCTGGCGCTGGTGCCCGCCACCGGCGTCGTATACGCCGCCGTCGCGCTGGTGGCAGGCGCCTGGTTCCTGCTCATGGCCCACCAGCTGTACGCGGGCGTGCGGCGGGGCGAATCGGTGAAGCCGCTGCGGCTGTTCCTGCAGTCGAACAACTATCTGGCCGTGGTGTTCTGCGGTCTCGCGGTCGATTCGGTGCTCGGCTGGGACACGATCGGCAGCTTCTTCGGCTGAGGCCGGCTCAGTCGCGCTCGCCGACGTAGCCGTCGGGCCGGACGGTGATCCGGGTGCCGTCGAGCGCGTGATAGGCGGCGAAGGCGTGCCCCTCGACATCGACGACGTGCGGTCCCCTCGCCGCGGCGCCGGGTCGAACCACCGCGTACACCCGAGCCTGCGGCACGGTGGGCAGTGGCCCGGTCTCGCCGAAGCACAGCATCGTCGCGTGCGGGCCGCGGAAGAGATCGAACAGGCGGATCGAATTGCCCGCCATGTCCTTCAGCGGCGCGTCCGGGGCGCGATCGCCCGCGACGAGCTCGCCGCGCGCGCCTGGATCCCGGTAGGTGATATCCAACTGCTGGGTCTGCGGGCCGCGCTCCATCGCGTCCTCGTCGCCGCGGGTCAGCTTGTCGAGCAATGCCGCGCTGACGCCGAGCACCCGCGCCGCGACGGTGCGGCGTTCGGATTCGTAACTGTCCAGCAGTGATTCGTCCCCGCCCAGCGCGGCGGCCAGCTTCCAGCCGAGGTTGTAGGCGTCCTGGATGCCCGTGTTCAGCCCTTGGCCGCCGGTCGGCGGATGCACGTGCGCCGCGTCACCGGCCAGGAACACCCGCCCGTCCCGGAATCGTTGCGCCAAGCGGATATTGGGCCGCCACTCGGTGACCCAGGTGAGGTCGGTCAGTGTGATGTCGGTGCGCCCCGAGTAGCGGTCGAGGTATTCCTGCAGGACCTCGATGGTCGGCTCGGCCGCGCCGTGCAGTGGTGCGGCGAACTGGAACTGACGCCCACCGGGCAAGGGGGACAACGCAATTCCCGCCATCGGTTGACCTGCCGTGGCGAACCAGTAGCCGAACTCGTGGTCGAGCGCGTCCGCGCGCACGTCGCCGAGCAGCATCCGGATCGACTCGTCGGTCGAGCCTTCGAACGCGATGCCGAGTGTTTTGCGTACCGTGCTGCGACCGCCGTCGGCTCCGACCAGGTAGGCCGCGCGCACGGTCTCGGTGCCGTCGTCGCGCACCAGGGTCGCGGTGACGCCGGTCGCGTCCTGGGTGAACGTGCCGAGCGCGGTGCCGAGTTCGACCTGGACGCCCAGCTCCGCGAGCCGATCGCGCAGGATCGCCTCGGTCTTGGACTGGCCGAGCATCCAGGCGTTCGGGTAGGGGACCGCGGGGGTCGGGTCGACGGGTTCGCGCATGATCCGCTCGCCGACGAACGCGCCGTCGAGATGGACCCGCATGGTCGGCATCGCGCGACCCGCCGCGCGGATCGCGTCGAGCACGCCGAGGTCGTCGAACACCTCCAGCGTCCGGGGCTGGATACCGTCGCCGCGCGAACCCGCGAAGAACTCGGTGGCCTGGTCGACGATGCGAACCGGGAGTCCGCGCCGGGCGAGCTCGATGGCGATGGTGAGTCCGGTCGGGCCGCCACCTGCGATGAGTACCTGGTCGTGCACGTTTCCTCCAAAACTGAATGCTGATTCAATGAATGCGTATTCAGTATTGGAGTTGGTAGGTTGCCTGTCAAGAGGAGGTGGGTGCGGGTGTCGATGAGTCGCAAGGAGAAGTCGGCCGAAACCGAGCACGCGCTGAAGGCGGCCGCGCTGCGGCTGTTCGCCGAGCGCGGCTACCTGAACACCAAGATCGCCGACATCACCACGGCCGCCAATCGCGCGGCGGGGTCGTTCTACAACCACTTCACGAGCAAGGAGGAGCTACTCCAGGCGCTGTTGAACGACGTCGCGGCCGAAGGCGACGTGACGGCGGAGGGGGCGGACCACAACCCCGACTTCACCGATCCGGCGGCGGTCCGCTTCCACGTGGAGCAGTACTGGGTCTCGGCACGGCAGCACTGGGCCGTCTTCCGATCGATTCAGCAGGCCGCCCTGGTCAACGACGAATTCGCCAGGCAGGCAGGTCAGTTCGCGATCCAGCAGCGCCGCGATATCGCCGATCACCTGGACGGCTTCGGCCCCGACGGCCCGACCCTGCCGAGCACGCCGGACGCCAGTCTGGCCATGATGTTCCTGCTCACCACGGGCCTGCTCCAGGCCGTCGAGGAGGGCGCCGTCGAACTCACCGATCGGCAGGCCGTCGACGGCCTGACCCGCTTCATCTACCGCGGCCTCACCGGCCGCGACTACTGATCCCGATCAGGGGAGCAGCACGATCGATCCGGTGGTCTTGCGGGACTCCAAATCTCGATGGGCCTGCTCGGCCTCGGCGAGCGGGTAGGTGGCGCCGATGCGAATCCGCAGGCTGCCGTCGGCGACGGCGGTGAAGATGTCATTGGCCCGCCAGAGCAGTTCGGCGCGATCGCGGGTGTAGAAGGCGAGGCTGGGCCGGGTGACGAACAGCGCGCCCGCGCCGTTGAGACGTTGCAGATCGAACGGGGGAACCGGGCCGCTGGCCGCGCCGAACAGGGCGAGCATGCCGCGCACGCGCAGCGCTCGCAGGCTGGCCTCGAAGGTCGACGCGCCGACGCCGTCGTAGACCGCGGCGACGCCGACACCGTCGGTGAGCGTGCGGACCTCGTCGGCGAGCTCGTCGCCGTAGCGCAGCACCTCGGTGGCGCCCGCCTCGCGCGACAGCTTCTCCTTGTCATCCGAGGACACGGTCGTGATGACCCGGGCGCCGCGGGCGACCGCGAGCTGGGTCAGGATCAGCCCGACACCGCCCGCGCCCGCGTGGACCAGCACGGTCTCGCCGGGTTCGGGGGTGTAGATGGATTCGAGCAGATAGTGCGCCGTCATCCCTTGCAGCAGTGCCGAGGCCGCGACCGGCGGTTCGACGCCGTCGGGCACCTTGATCGCGACCTCGGCGGGCACCGCGACGCGCTCGGCGTAGCTGCCCGGCGCGCTCGCCCACGCGACCCGGTCGCCGACCGCGAACTCGGTGACGTTCGCGCCGACCTCGGTGACCACGCCCGAGGCTTCCCCGCCCGGAATGTAAGGCACGGCCTGGGGGTAGCGGCCGGTGCGGATATAGGTGTCGATGAAGTTGACGCCGCTCGCCTGGACCTCGACGAGCAACTGGCCGGCCTCGATCGTCGGGTCGGGCACCTCGACGTAGTGCAGGACTTCGGGACCGCCGTGCTCGGATACCTGAATGGCGCGCATGAGATCCGTTCTACACCCGAGGGGCTGGATCGGTTCCTACTGGCCGGTAAACTCCAACACATGAGTGCTCATGCCGCCACGGCTCCAGTGAAGTTGTCGGGCGCCCTCGTGGAGTCCGTCAAGGGTTTCGTCGCCGACCACGACGGTTCGGCCACCGCGGTCCTGCAGCCGATCGGACGGATCGGTGTCCGTGTGACGCTGGTCGGCGCCGACGGCATCCTCGGTGACCGCGTCGTCGACGATATGGCCACCGCGAAGGAACTCGTCGCCACCGTCGACGGTCTCACCGAGGCCGACGAATGGGAGCGCGAGCTGACCTCGATCGTCACCCCGCGACGCAGCCACTGGGCGCAGATGGCGGGCTGGGTGGCCCGGCAGACCCGATTCCCCAAGGCGCGCAACGAGAAATGAGCCGGATGCGCAGTCGTGCCCGCGCGCTCGGCCGGTGGGTGGCCAGGGCGGGCGCGGTGCTCACGGTGGGTCTGCTTGTCGCCCCGGCCGTTCCGGCCCTCGCTCAGCCGCCCGAGCTGCGCGTGTGCACGCCGGGGGACTACCCGCCGTACGCGACCGCCGAGGGCGGTTATCGCGGCGTCGACATCGACCTGGCCCGCGGTTTCGCGGACCTGCTCGGCCGTCCGATCGCCTTCGTTCCGTTGACCTGGGCGAGTTTGAAGACCGATTTCGCGGCACTGCACTGCGATATCGCGGTCGGCGGCATCTCCGACGCACCGGCGCGGCGTGCGTTCGCCGACTTCTCGATCACCTACGGCACCGACGGCAAGACTCCGATCACTCGGCGCGGCAACGAGACCGAGTACGCGACCATCGAGCAGATCAACCGGCCCGGCGTGCGGGTCATCGCGAATCGCGGTGGCACCAACGAGGAATTCGCGCGCAGGAACTTCCCGCAGGCGCAGCTCACCCTGTGGCCGGAGAACCTCACCATCTTCGACGAGGTCGAGCAGGGCCGCGCCGACGTCTTCGTCACCGACGCCGTCGAGGGCCGCTACCGCGTCCGTCAGCACCCAGGCCTGCGGGTGCTGCACCCGGACCGGCCGTTCGACTCGTTCGGCAAGATCATGCTGGTGCGCAAGGACGACCCGGGCCTGGCGATCTCGTTGAACGCCTGGCTGGCGTCCCAGATCGCCACGGGCGCAACCGATCGTCTCTTCGCCCAGTGGATCGGCCCGGACGCCACCGCGTAGACGGTTCAGGGCAGAGGTAGCGAGTCCAGCCAGTCGCGCCACCGCTGCAGCTCGACCGCGCGGTCCGCGTCGGTCACCGCGAGGTAGAGGTGCGCGGCGAGGTCGGCCATCGCAAGGTCGGTGGCCCGTGGTCGAGGAAGCCCGCGTCCCGCCGCGGTGTCGTCAACGGGCGTTCGTGATTCCCGGTGCTCAGGGAAAAGCGTTTGCGGGCAAGGGGTTACGGTGGGGGTCAGTATTCGCCGCGGACCAGGTTTCGCGGTTGCTCGCCTGCGGTGAAGCGCAGGACCTCCGCGCGGGCGACGGCCCAGGCGCGTTCGAGACTGCCGGTGCTGCTGCCGGCGACATGCGGGGTCAGCACGAGGTTCGGAGCGTCCCAGAGCGGATGCTCGGGCGGCAACGGCTCGGGATCGGTGACGTCGAGGGCCGCGCGCAACCGCCCTGAGCGCAGTTCCGCGAGCAACGCGTCGGTGTCGACCACCGGACCGCGCGCGACATTCACCAGGATCGCGTTGTCGGCCATGGCGGCGAGGAACTTCGCGTCGACCATGCCGCGGGTGCGCGTGGTGACCGGGACAGTGAGGATCACGACGTCCTGCGCGCCGAGCAGTCCCGGCAGTTCGTCGATGCCGCGCACCCCGCCGCGGGCCCGGGTGCCGACCAGCGTCACCGTCGTGTCGAAACCGGCCAGCCTGCGCGCCAGTTCGGCCGCGAGATCGCCCGCGCCTACCACCAGCACCCGCTTGCCCGCGAGGGTCTCGGTCTGGTGGTAGGCCCAGTGCCGCGCCTGCTTGGCCGCGGCGAAGCCGCCGAGATCGCGGTAGAGGAACAGCAGCGCGGCCAGCGCCCATTCCGCCGAGCTGCCGCCGTGCGCGCCGCGCGCGTTGGACAGGCGGACCCCGGCGGGCAGTGCCCCGATCCAGCCTTCGGCGCCCGCGGTGAGCAATTGGACCAGGCGAAGTTTCGGCAGGCCCGCGAGGTTCATCGCGCCGGGCCGGGAAAGAAACGCGGGCACAAGCACTTCCGCGTGCTCGGCCCCCGCTGGCAGTGCTGCGCCGGGTTCGTAGCGCATCGGCCGCACGCCGTCGATGCCCGAGAGTGCCGCGACGCCTTGGTCGTCCGGCACCAGAACGATGACCGCCATGCCCACAGATTAGGCGTTCCCGGTCGGGGCGGTGCCGGTCGGCTGTCCCATCCACGACGTCCGAAGGCGGCAGGGGGCCACCGCGCCGGACAATTTCCGACCGACCGTCTGGTCGGTGTGCGGGACCGTCCGGGCAGAGGCAACTGTCTCAGTCAATTTTCCGGATCGGCTCATTCCGCCGCAGAGTGACATATCAGTCGGCTAAATTGTCCGTGGTCGGGGGTGGAGCCGACGGAATAGAGGTTGCGGTGGTCGTCGACAAACTCGCCCGTGCGTCCGAACCCTTGGCGCACTGGGGATTCGCTCTCGTCCTCAACAGCCTGCGCACCTTCGGCCGGACCTTGCAGCTGGCCGTCGCGGCCTTCGGCTACCTGATCAGCGACCTGCTCAAGCTTCGACATCCGTGGCGCGACACGCTCCAGCAGGGCTGGTTCATCGTCAGCGTCACCGCGATACCGGCGGTGCTGGTGGCGATTCCGTTCGGCGTGATCGTCTCGGTCCAGGTGGGCAGCCTGACCCAGCAGGTGGGCGCCACCTCGGTGGCAGGCGCGGCGGGCGGACTCGGCGTGATCCGCCAGGGCGCGCCGATGGTGACCGCGCTGCTGCTCGGCGGCGCGGCGGGCTCGGCGATCGCCTCCGATCTGGGCGCGCGCACCATCCGTGAGGAAGTAGATGCCTTGCGCACCATGGGCATCGACCCGGTGCGGCGATTGGTCGCACCGCGGCTGGCGGCCATGATCGTGCTCACGCCGCTGCTCTGCGTGCTCATCATCTTCATGGGGGTGTTCACCGGTTACGTGGTGGCCGTCGGCTTTCAAGGGGTGACGCCGGGCAGCTACCTGTCCTCGTTCGCGGCGTTCGCGACCATGGCCGATCTCGGGGTGGCGATCGCGAAGTCCATCGTCTTCGGCGTGATCGTGCTGATCGTCGCGTGCCAGCGCGGTCTGGAGGCGACGCACGGTCCGAAGGGAGTCGCGAACGCGGTGAACGCCGCCGTGGTGATCGGGGTGATCGCGGCGTTCGGCGTGAATCTCGTGATCACCCAGCTCGTTTCGATGTTCCTGCCGCAGAAGGTGGGTTGATGACCGAGATTCCCGCCACGTACCGCCCGTTCGGCAGGGCCGTGCGCTTCGCCGAGCGCGGCACCCGGCCACCGCTGACGCTGCTCGAATCACTCGGGCATCAGCTGACATTCGTCGCCCAGGTGCTCGCCGCCGTACCGCACACGCTGCGCAGCTATCGCAGGCAGACCATGCTCACCCTCACCGATATCACCTGGGGCAGCGGCAATATCATCGTCGGCGGCGGCACCGTCGCGGTGCTGATCTTCCTCGGCGTCGCGGTCGGCGGCTCGATCGGCGTCGAGGGCTTCACGGCGCTGAACATGGTCGGTATGGGCCCGCTCACCGGATTCGTCTCGGCCTACGCCAACACCAGGGAGATGGCCCCGATGGTCGCGGCCATCGGCTTCGCGGCCCAGGCAGGCTGCCGGATGACCGCCGAGATCGGCGCGATGCGCATCTCGGAGGAGATCGACGCGCTGGAGGCCATCGGCATCCGGCCGATTCCGTTCGTGGTGACCACCAGGGTGATCGCGGGCATGATCACCATCGTCCCGCTCTACCTGCTGACGCTGATCCTCAGCTATCTGTCCTGTGCGGTCGTGGTCAATGTGCTGCACGGTCAGTCCTCGGGCACCTATTACCACTATTTCGACGCCTTCCTCCAACCCGGCGACGTGGTCGCCTCGCTGCTCAAGGCGACGGTGTTCGTGGTGATGATCATCCTGATCCACGGTTACCAGGGCTTCTACGCGACCGGCGGGCCCGAGGGCGTCGGCCGGGCATCGGGGCGGGCGATCCGCGCCAGCCTGGTGCTCGTGGTGGTCGCGGACATGATCCTGACGATCGTGTTCTGGGGTCTCGATGTCGGAATCAGGATCTCGGGGTGACACATGCCGGTATTCGTTGATTACTCGGGACGTTCGGCAGGGAGCTGGATGCTGCGGCTGCGCGGGCTGGCGGTGGCCGCCGTGCTCGTGGTCGTCGCCGCGCTCACCACCCGGTACGCGCAGGGCGAGTACGCCGATCGCTTCGCGCTCACCATCGACGCGGCCACCCTCGGCGAGGGACTGGCGCCCGGCGCCGAGGTGAAGTTCCGCGGCCTCGCCATCGGGACCGTGCGCACGGTCGACACCGTGGGCTACGGCCACCAGCGCATCGAGCTGGAATTGGACCGCGGGCAGGCGGCGGCGCTCACCGACGCCGTCTCGGCCCGGTTCACCTCGTCGAACATCTTCGGTTCCAGCGCCATCGAATTGGTGAACACCGGCAAGGGCGCCAGGCTGCCCGAGAACACCACGCTGTTCATCGGCGCCAACGCGACGAACGCGACGGTGTCGAGCGTGTTCCGGCGCGCCGCGCGGCTGACCCAGGTGCTCGATTCCGACACCGTGCACGCGCTGTTCGATCTGCTGCTCGACAACACCGCGTCGCTGGGCCCCGCGGTGCGGTCCTTCTTCGCCACCGCCCGCGTGCTCGCCACGAATCAGCGTGCGCCGGTGGGGCATTACCTCGATATCGGGGCGGCGGTGACCGACGGGGTCGCGCAGACGACACCGCCCGCGGTCGACGTGATCCTCGGCGTGCTGGACAACAGCGAGTACTTCGGCCACGAGGAGAACCGGGAGCGCACCAAACACGCACTGGCCATGCTGGATACGGCGCTGCTGCTGCCGGTCGCGGACCTGCTGCGCCGCGACAACCCGGACCTGGCCCAGATCATCGGCGCGGTGCTGGACCTGGTGGTGCCGATCAGCGCGTCGATCGGCACCGTCGCACCCGCCTACAATCGCCTGCCCGCACTGCTGGACCGGATCGACAGCGCGTTCCCCGTGGTGGACGGAAAGGTCCAGCTGCAGCTGGAGGTCATCGTGAAAAATATGCCCTACCTGGCGGATTCGATCATCGGGGTGCCGCGATGAACAGTGTCACCGGCGCGGGGATCAGGCTCGGGGTCTTCATGGTGATCGTCGCGGCCTGCGCCGCGTTCATCGTGGCGGCGCTCAATACGCCGGTGCCCGAGGACAAAGTCGCGTATCACGCGGTCTTCACCGATGTCTCGGGGTTGTACGCGGGCGACGTGGTGCGGATGTCCGGGGTGGCGGTCGGCAAGGTCGAGGCCGTCGAACTGGCGGGTACCCAGGCGCGCGTCCGGTTCACCGTCGACCGGCAGCGCCCGCTCTACGACACCACCGAAGCCGCTGTGCGGTACCAGGATCTGATCGGGCAGCGTTACGTCGAACTGCTGACCCCGAAGGCCGGTGGCGCGCCGCTCGCGCCGGAGGGCACCATCCCGGTGGCGCGCACCATCCCGAGCTTCGATGTGTCCAAGCTGTTCAACGGCTTCAAACCGCTGTTCGAGACGCTGGACACCGCGCAGCTCAACCAGTTCGGCATGAACCTGCTGCGGGTGCTGCAGGGCGACGGCAGCGGCATCGCCCCTGCCATGGCCGACCTGGACCGATTGACCAAGCACGCCAAGAGCAGTGAGGCGGTGGTGGTGCTGCTGATCCACAACCTCGGCGAGATCTCCGGCTCGATCGGCGGCAAGTCGGCGGCGGTCGGCGACCTGGTGAAGCAGCTCAACGGGGTGCTGAACCAGTTCGGCAGCCGGACCTCGATGATCCTTACCGCGATCGAGCAGGCCAATCGCACTCTGGTGCCGTTGATTCCGCTGCTGGAGGAGCTGCGCGGCGCCTACGACGACAGCTACCTGCCGCTGGACGGGCTGTTGCGCCGGATGCTGCCGCAGACCGATCAGCTGGTCGAGATCCTCTCGCTCGTGCCGTCTCTGCTCACCGGGCTGAACCAGCGGGTCCCGTCGGGCACCGAGGCCAAGACGTACTCGTGCGCGAACGGGGAGCTCGGCGTCCCCGGTATCGGCATCGTTGTGCTCGGCAACCAGAAGTTGGTGGTGTGCAAATGACCGGCGGCATCGGACAACTCCGCGCGATCCCGGCCCGGCTGCTTGCCGAGCTGAAGGCGCAGCGCGCCGAGAAGTCGCAGTCCTGGACTCAATTGCGCTGGGGGGTCGCCGGTGTGCTGGTGACGGTGCTCGCGCTGCTGGCCGCCGGGGTGCTCTACGTGGTGCCCTTCGGCGAGCACTCCTACACCGCGGACTTCCGCAACTCGGGCGGGGCGCGCACGGGTGACGAGGTGCGGATCGCGGGAATCAAGGTGGGCAAGGTCCGTTCGGTGGCGCTGGTGGGCGATCACGTCGAGGTGCGGTTCGGGGTCGATCGGGCGGTGCACGTCGGCGACGGCTCGGCGGTCGCGGTGAAGATGCTGACCCCGATCGGCGGGCACTATCTCTCGCTCGAGCCGAAGGGCGAACAGTCCTTGGGCGGCAAGCACATTCCGCCGGAGCGCACCACCACCCCGTTCGAACTGACCGACATCATCGACGTCGCCACCCCCGTGCTGAGCAAGGTCGACGCGAACACGTTGCGCGGCACCATCGCCGAGGTGAACGCGGCGCTGGCCGGTCAGCCCGACGCGGTGCGCTCGATCGTCGGCAATTTCAACGATCTGTCGGGGGTGTTGGCGCAGCGCTCGGACCAATTGAACTCGGCGCTACGGGTTTCCGACGAATTCGTCGGCGCGATCGCCACCGACCGGGCGGTGCTCGCCCAGTTCGTGCGCGAGCTCGGCACCGTCGCGGTGGTGCTCGGGCAGCGCCGCGGCGAGGTCGTCCAGGTCTTCGATCTGCTGCGCCGGCTGTTCCTGATCATCCACCGCCCGGTGCTGGCCTACGGCGACTCGATCGAGCCCGCGGTCACCGAATTCGAGCAGCTGTTCAACAAACTCGTGCAGGATCCGGGGCGCATCGACACGGTGATCACGGGCATCAAGGACTTCATCGCGAAGATCTCGGCGATGCTCGGCGCCGACGGGATCACGGTCGACCAATCGGCCAGTGTGGTGCGCGGTCCGGCGCTGTGCGTGCCGTTCGAGGGGAGGACGTGCTGATGAGACGCTGGGCGCGCACGGCGATCGTCGCGGTGGTCGCGGTCGTCACGATCGCGGTCGTGGTGGGGGTGAGCGGGGCGACCTGGGTGGACCGGGTACGGCCGGCGAAACAGGCGATGTGTGCCGAATTCGCCGACACGGTAGGGCTTTACGAGGGCAACAGCGTCACCCTGCTCGGCGTGGAGATCGGCACCGTCTCCGGCATCGAGGCACAGGGTGACCGCATGCGGGTGACGATGACGATCGACGGATCGATCGAGCTGCCCGCCGATGTGACGGCGGCGACCCTGTCCAGTTCGATCGTCACCGACCGGCATGTCGAGCTGTCCAAGACCTACACCGGCGGCCCGAAATTCGATACCGCGCACTGTCTTCCGCTGGACCGCACGCGCACCCCGGTGGGTATCAGCGAGGCGCTCGACGCGCTGGCTCGCTTGTCCGGCGATCTGGTCGGCATGCAGGCAACGCCGACGCCGGGCGCACCGTCGGACCGGCTGCTCGATCAGACGCTCACCGGCGCGGTCGACGCGCTCGACGGCACCGCGCCGCAGTGGAATGCCCTGTTGCAGCGGCTGTCCCAGGTGATCGGCGACCCGGCCGACCGGGACGCGGTGCTGCGCAGGCTGGTCGACAACCTGGATCAGCTCACCACCATGTTCATCACGAACTGGCCCGACATGCAGGCGCTGCTGGACAATCTGAAGAACGGTATCGCGCTGGTCGACGGCTTCTCCACGGAGCTGTCCCGCGCCGTCGATCTCGCACTGGAGTTCCTGCCGGTGATCGCGCGCAACGTCGGCAAGTACGACCAGCAGTCCTTCGAGTTCCTCGACCGGATCGTGCCGGAGGTGCATCGGTACGCGGTGCTGGCGGGCAGCATCGTGGATCTGCTGATGCAATTGCCGCCGGTGGTGTCCGGGCTGGCCACCGTCCTCGACCCGGCCACGGGCGCGCCGCGGGTGAACTACGTACCACCGCACTACGAGTCGGCCGACGGCAGGCAGGTCGGGCTGCTCCAGGTCATCCTCGGATCGGTGGGTGCGCCGTGAAACGCCTGCTGCTCGCCGCGCTCGTACTGCTGCTCACCGGCTGCGGCGTCCGTGCGACCGACGTGCCGATCCCCGGCACCTATCTGGCGGGGGACACCTTCGCCATCCGGATCGAGTTCGGGTCCGTGCTCAACCTGCCCGACCGGGCCAAGGTCATCTCCGAAGGGGTCGAGGTCGGCATGCTCGACCGGATCGAGCTGATCGGTGCTACCGCCGTCGCCACCGTCGACCTGAAATCCGATGTGCGACTGCCCAAGTCGGCGACCGCGGAACTGCGGCAGAGCACCATCCTCGGCGATATCCACATCGCGCTGACGGCGCCGCCGAACGCGGGGCCACCGTTCCTGGTGGACGGTGACGTGATCACGCGCGATCGGACCGTGCCCGCCGCCAACGTGGAGGACATCCTGCGCGCGATGTCGAACATCGTCACCGGCGGGCGGTTCGGCGAGATGCAGGACCTGATCGTCAGCGTCAACGCCGCCTTCCCGACCGATCAGGCCGACCTGCAGCGCATCCTGACGGGTGGGCGCAACGCGCTGCACGACCTGGCCACGCATTCGGACGAACTCGATCGGATTCTGGCAGGCGCGGCGAGCGTCACCACGACGCTGGAGGCGAACAAGGACAACGTCGACCGGACCCTGACGCTGGGCCCCGGGCGCGCGGCGGGCCTGGCCGACGTGCTGTTCGGCCTGGTCCAGCTGATCATCGACGGTGGCACGCTGGCCACCTATGTCGGCGATCTCGCGTTGCCGCTGCGCGGGGACCTGCACGACATCATCGCCATCCTGGCGCCGGCCGCGGGGACCATCGGCAGCGCGGACACCACCGTCGCGATGAACGTCGACACGATGAACCGGCTGTTGCGCGAGAAGCTGATTCCGTTCTTCAGCGCCGCGCCCAATATCCGGGTGCAGCGGGTGAGCGCCGACGCGGTCGCCGCCGACGCCGCCGCCCGCTCGGATCAGATGATCCAGGTCCTGCGATCGATCGGCATGGTGCGATGAAACTCTCCGGTCCCGTCTCGCTGGTGCTGCTGCTGGTGATGACCGTGCTGTGCGCGGCCTACATGGCGGTCGGCGTGCTCGACATCGACCCGCGGCGCAGCACGAATACCGTGACCGTGCTGATGGATTCGTCCGGCGGCTTGATGCCGACCTCACAGGTCGACCTGCGCGGGATGCGCATCGGCAAGGTGCGCGCGATCACGGCCACCGGCACCGGGCTCGCGGTCCGGATCGAGCTGGACGCTAAATATCAGGTGCCGCTCGGCAGCGAGGTGCACGTCAGCAACCTGTCCGCGGCGGGCGAGCAGTTCATGGACTTCCGTCCCACCACAACGGCGGGTCCCTACCTCACCGACGGCAGTGTCGTGCCGACGAGCCAGGTGCGCGTCGCGACGACGGTCAGCGAGGCGCTCGCCAAGCTGGATGTGCTGAATTCCCAGATCGATCCGGCGAAGGTCGAGCGGCTGGCCGCGATCGTCTCGCAGGGGTACGCGGGGCGCGAGAAGGAGATCGCGCTGCTCACCCGGACACTGACGATGACCGCGCAGCTGCTGCACGACAAGCGCGACGCGATCACCCGGCTGTACGTGCACGGCCAGCAGCTCGCCGAGAACTTCGATGGCTATGGTCCGGTGATCGGCGGCTGGGCAGGGGAGCTGGCCGACATGCTGCCCGAGGTGGTCCACCTGATCGAATCCTTCCAGGGCTATTCCTATGCGGGCGAGCATGTCTGGGATGAGCCGCTGGGGCCGCTGGTGCGGAAGATCGACGGGTATCTGTCGACGCTCGGCCCGGATCTCGCGCACATCGCCACCGCGCTGCGCCCGGCCACCAGCGTGCTCAAACCGATTCGGGTCGACGCCGGTTCGATCGTCGACCTGTTGTCCGCCGCCTTCCCCGAGCACGGGGCCGCCCGTATCACGCTGGATATGCCGAAGTAGAGAGTTGAGGACGTCATGAGCACCATCGAGATCGAGACCGCGACCGAGTCCCGCGTCGAGGAGCCGAAGGCGCAGCCGCGCAAGGGGATCGGCTACCTGCTCGGCGGTCTCACCGTGCTGCTGACCGCGTTGAGCATCGCCCTCGGGCTGTCCTGGCAGTCCAGTTCGGACGAGCTCGCCGCGCTGCGCCAGCGCGACGCCGATCGGGCCAAGGCCGCCGAGGTGGCCGGGGACTACACGCTGCGCTCGCTCACCTACGACCACAAGAATCTGCCCGCGTTCTTCGACAGCGTGCAGCGCGGCACGTCGGACGCGCTGCGCAAGCGCTACGACGAGGTGCACGACACGTTGGCCAAGATCATGACCGAGGCGCAGGTGGTCGCCTCCGGTCAGGTGCTGGGCACCTCGGTGGACGCGCAAGGCAACAACCAGTATTCGGTGACCGTGTTCGCGACCCAGCAGACGCAGAACATCCAGCAGCCGAATCCGGTGACGGTGCCGAACATCCTGACCGTGACCGTGGCCGAGAACGGCGGCGACTGGCAGGTCATCGACTACGGCCCGAAGGGAGAAGCGCTGGGGCGTTGATAAACTCACGGGTCCTGGTTGGTGTCGAGAAGGAGTGCTGTGCCGGACCAGTCCAGCGCGCCACGCCGCGGCCGGCCACCACAACCGGGCCTGGCGCAACGGCGCAGGCAGCAGATCATCGAGTCGGCCTACGCCGTGTTCGTCGCCCGCGGCTATGAGGCGACCACCATCGCCGATGTCGCCGCGCACGCGGGCATCGGACAGGGAACGGTGTATCGCTATTTCGCGAGCAAGCGCGAAATATTGGACCACGTAGTCGATTTCGGCATCACGAAATTCGTGGACATGGTGCAGCCGCGGGCCGTGCTGAAGCGCCCGACCTCGGCCGAGGAGCTGATCGCCGAGCTCCGTTCCGCGATCGGCCGGTGGTACGAGATGCTGGACGAGGAGCCGGATTTCGTGCGCTTGCTGCTCGTCGAGGCCGGCGCCATCGACAAGGAGCTCAGCGAGCGGCTGCTCGGCTTGGAACTGCTCGTCAGCACGTTCGTCGCACACGAGCTGCGACTCGGCATGGCCGCGGGCTGGATTCGTGCCGACCTCGACGTGGACGTGACCGCGCACATCGTGCTGACCCTCGGCGTGCCGGGCGTACTGCAGGAGATGCGCGGGGAGAACGCCGCGGCCGAACGCGAGCGCACCACCAACGGCGTGCTCACCCTGCTCGGGAAAGCGTTGCGGCCACGCGGTCCCGTCGCGGGCGGGCCAGCGCGATGAACGCCGCGGACCGCAGCGCGAAGCGCCGTGCCGAGCTGGTGCTCGCCGCGCACGAACTGTTCGTGGACAAGGGGTATCGCTCGGTCGTCGTCGCCGATATCGCGGCCAGGGCGGGTGCGGGCCACGGTACGTTCTACAACTATTTCGACAACAAGCGCGACATCCTCGACGCGGTCATCGACCACTACTTCGCCCTGATCCGCGAGCGCGTCTTCGGCCGGGCGATCCTCGGCAGGCGGCCGAGGACCCTCGACGAGTTCTGCGAAGTCACCGCCACCATCGTGGACCACTGCTACGAATTGGTCGCCGACGAGCCGGGTTTGGTGAATTTCATCCTGCTGGAGGCGGCTACGATCGATGATCGGGTGGCCGAGCGCGCGCTGCGGAACCTGCGAGTGTACGGCGACGAGGCCACTGGTCGGATCCGCAGGGGCATGGAACTCGGCTACATCGACCCGACCCTCGATCCGCGCCTGACCGGCGAGATCCTGCTCTCGACGCTATTGACCGCCCTGCTCGCCGCGATCCGCGACGGTACCGACGGACTCGACCGGGCGCGGGTCAGGGCCCAGCTGGTCGCCTTCACCCACGCCAGTCTGGCGCCCTGACGAACCGAATCGCGCGGTGGCATCGAGGATCGCCCGCAGCATCCGCGCGCTGCCGGTGTGCCCGGAGTCGTCGATGACGTGCAGCTCGGCCTCCGGCCACGCCTGCGCCAATTGCCACGCGGTGTACAGCGGCGAACTCAGATCCAGCCGTCCGTGGATCAGCACGCCGGGGATCCCCGCGAGCGCGGGCGCGTCCCGGAGCAGTTGCCCGTCGGGGAGCCAGGCGTCGTTGGCGAAGTAGTGCGTGCAGATCCGCACGAAGGCGAACAGGTCGGCCTCCGGCTTGGCGCTGTAATAGCCTGGGCTGCCCTGTGTTTCGTGGGCGATGACCGCGTCCTCCCAGGCGCACCAGGCGCGGGCGGCCCGCGCGCGCACCGCGGGGTCGGGGTCGTTGGTCAGGCGGTGGTAGGCGGCGACGAGATTTCCGTCGCGCTCGGCGGCGGGCAGCGCGTCCCGGAACGCGGCCCAGGGGCCGGGCAGGAAGCGGCCGACACCGCGATAGAGCCAGTCCGTCTCCTCCGGTCTGGTCATCGTGACACCGATCAGGATGATCTCGGTGACCCGCGTGGGATAGCGCTCGGCGTAGGCGAGGATCAGGGTGGAACCCCAGGAGCCGCCGTACAGCAGCCACTGCTCGATGCCCAGGTGCTCGCGCAGCCGCTCCATGTCGGCGATCAGGTGCTCGGTGGTGTTGACCGACAGATCGACGGCGGGATCGGCGGCGTGCGGCAGGCTCTGTCCGCAGCCGCGCTGATCGAACAGCACGATGCGATAGTCGCCGGGATCGAAGCTGCGGCGCGCGCCACGCTTACCGCCCCCGCCCGGGCCGCCGTGCACCACCAGCGCGGGCTTGCCGGATGGATTGCCGCTGGTCTCCCAGTAGATCCGATTTCCGTCGCCCACGTCCAGGTGGCCGTGCGCGTACGGTTCGATCGCCGGGAACCGCTGTGGCGCGGGCGGTTCCGGCATCGTGGTCCCCATTACGGTGACCTTACCGACCTCAGGCGGAGTGTGCGGGGGTGACCGTGGCCGGGAGCGGCTCCCTGGTGTGCAAGGCGGCCCACAGCGCGGCGGTGGCGGCGACACAGGCCGCGGCGCCGCCGACGTGGCAGACGACCAGCACGGCGGGCACATCGGTGAAGTACTGGACGATCCCGATCAGGGCCTGGGTGCACACGATCGCGAGGACGACGAACAGGCGCTTGCGCACCGCCGGGGTGATGCCGACGGCGAAGAGGCCGAAGGCCAAGCCGATCAGCAGCGCGAGATAGCCGACGAGTAGTTGGGAGTGCAGGTGCACCAGCGTGACGATCTCCACCTGCAGCCGCTCGACCTGCCGCTCGATGCTCTTGTCGCCCGCGTGCGGACCGGCGCCGGTGACCAGCGTGCCCGCGACCAGCACCCCGCTCATCGCGACCGCGCTGAGTCCGGTGAGCCAGCGCAGCGGCGCCGGGGCCTGCACGGTGGTGACGCCGTCGTCGGGTTCGCAGATCTTCGCGTACAGCACCACCGAGAGCCAGACCATGAGCATGGACGCGAGCAGGTGGATCGCGACGGTCCACCAGAGCAGTCCCGTGCGCACCGTGATGCCGCCGATGATGCCTTGCAGCAGGGTGCCGCCGGGCATCAGCCAGGCATAGACCAGCACGTCCTGGCGGCGGCGGGCGCGGGTGACCGCGAGCACGATCAGCGCGGCGCACAGCGACACCACGAAGGTGAGCAGCCGGTTGCCGAACTCCACGGTCTGGTGCAGCACCGGCACTTCCGAGACGCCGACCGGGGTGAAGCTGCCGGGGAAGCACTGCGGCCAGGTCGGGCAGCCGAGACCGGACGCGGTGACCCGCACGACCGCCCCGGTGACCGAGATGCCCGCCTGGGTGAGGATGACCGCGATCGCGAGGATCCGCTGCGTGCGCAGCGAGGGCAGCGGCAGCTTGTCGACGAGTCGCAGAAACGCGCGATACAGCACGTCACGATGGTAGAGCACGGTCAACTACACGCTGTCGTTGGTACCGGTTCGCGCCGCTGCCGACGGGTGCCGCTCGAACGGTCGGCGCAGGTACGGCGGTTACTGGAAGCGGAACCAGCGGGCCGCGAGCCCGCCGGACACCAGGCCCCACACCGCGAGCACCGCGATGCCGAACCAGTCGATGCGGTTGCGCATCGCGTCCTCCAGGGCGACCGCGAGCGCCCCCGAAGGAACCAGGCGGGCAAGGACATTCACCGCGCTCGGCAGATCGTCGGTGGCGAACACCACGCTGGCGATGCCGAGCATGACGAACCAGAAGATGTTCGCCAGCGCCAGCACGATCTCCGCCTTGAGCGTGCCGCCGAGCAGCAGGCCCATCGCCGCGAAGGTCGCGGTGCCGAGCGCGATCACGAACGCGCCGAGCACGAGGCCGGTCGGGTCAGGGCGCCAGCCCAGCGCGAAACCGATCACGCCGAGCAGAATCGCTTGCAGCACAACGACGATGAGCACCGCGGCGCACTTGCCCGCGATGATGCCCCAGCGCGGTAACGCGGTGGCGCCCAGCCGTTTCAACGCGCCGTAGCGGCGATCGAAGCCGACCGCGATGGCCTGGCCGGTGAACGCGGTGGACATGACCGCGACCATCATCACCGCGGGCACGATCTTGTCCACCCGGTCGTCGCCGAGGTCGCCGAACGGCAGCAGGCTCAGCCCGACCAGCAGGGTGATCGGGATGAACATGGTCAGCAGCAGCTGTTCGCCGTTGCGCAGCAACAGGATCAGCTCGAGCCGGGTCTGCGCGGTCATCATCGCCAAGCGCGAATTCGGGCGCGGGTCGGGCGCGAAGGTGCCCGACGCGAAGCGGTTGGCGGTCCGATCTGGCTGGGTCATCCGCGCAGCTCCCGTCCGGTCAGTTCCAGGAAGACGTCTTCGAGCCTGCGCTGATCGATCCTGATGTCGGTGGCGAGCACGTTGACCCTGGCGCACCACGCGGTCACCGTGGCGAGCACCTGCGGATTGATCTCGCCCTCCACCAGATACGTGCCGGGCGTGGTCTCGCGCGGCGCGAACCCTTCCGGCAGTGCCGATTTCAGCAGTTCGAGGTCGAGTTTCGGTGGGGCGCTGAACCGTAGCTGCCCGGCCGCGCCGTGCGCGGTCACCTCGGCCGGGGTGCCGGAGGCGACGATCTGCCCGTGGTCGATGATCACCAGCTGGTCGGCGAGCTGCTCGGCCTCGTCCATCAGGTGGGTGGTGAGCACCACCGTCACGCCGTCGCGGCGCAGCGCATCGATCAACTCCCACACGATGAGTCGCGCCTGTGCGTCCAGGCCCGCGGTCGGCTCGTCCAGGAACACGATCTCCGGCTTGCCGACCAGCGCGCACGCCAGCGCCAACCGCTGCTGCTGGCCGCCGGAGAGCCTGCGATAGGGCGTCGCGCGATTGTCCTGCAGGCCGAGCGTGCGCAGCAGCCAGTCCGGGTCGAGCGGATCGGCCGAATACGCGGCGACCAGATCGAGCATCTCGCCCGCCTTCGCGCCCGGATACGCGCCGCCGCCCTGCAACATCACGCCGATGCGCGGGCGCAGCCGATCCGAATCCGCGACCGGATCCAACCCCAGCACCCGCACCGTGCCCGCGTCCGGTGCGACGAATCCCTCGCACATCTCCACGGTGGTGGTCTTGCCCGCGCCGTTGGGGCCGAGCAGCGCAAGCACTTGCGCGCGTTCGACATCGAAGCTGAGACCGTCGACCGCGGTGGTCTCGCCGTATCGCTTGAGGACACCCTCGACCCGAACGGCGGGTGCGCTGCGCTGAGTCACGATGTCACACCGTAAGACGTGGTCGGCTGTGACGAAGCCGACACCCCCGTCTGACCGCGCCAAGGCAGGGCGTGGCGGGTGAGAACCAGGAACAGCACGGCGACGATGGTCGTGGCGATGGCGGCGCCGACGATCTGGAACACCTCGAACTCGGCGCCGCGCGGCATCAGGATGAGGCTGACGATCGCCGAGAACGTCACGGCCGGAACACGGAACACCGGCTGGGTGGCCCAGGCGGCCAGCGGCACGATCGCCCACAGCAGATACCAGGGCTGCACCACCGGGAACAGCAGCACGATCGCGCCGAGCGCGACGCCGAGCGCACCGACCGCGTGCAACCGTCCGATGCCGGTCGCGACCAGCATGCGCACCGCGATGAAACCGGCGACCGCCGCGGCGATCGGACGGGTGATGCTGATCATCGCGGTGGTGTGGTCGCCGAGTCCGAGCAGCACGCCGCCGAAGCCGGTGATGATGCCGAGCACCGTCGGCAGCGACATCCAACTGCGCACCGCGTTGGCCACATTGAGGGTGTGGATCCAGCCGAAGCCGAGCCCGCTCATCGAGCCGATCAACAGCGTCGTCCCGATCGCGATGGCGCCGAGCAGCGTGGCCGAGACCGCGACCGAACGCAACGAGAAGCCCCACCGCCGGGCCAGTGCCATGCCGACGAAACCGAGCGCGATGATCGAGGTGAACTTCACCGACGACGACATCGTGATGACGATCGCCCCGGCGATGAGCCAGGTATAGGCCCGGCCATCGAAGGGATGGATGTCCTCGATGGCGCGCAGGCAGAACTCCATGCCCGCCAGCATCAGTCCGAGCATCAGCGCGTCGTTGTGCACGCCGCCGACCAGATGGAACAGCACCAGCGGATTGGCCGCGCCCAGCCACAGCGCGCTCACCGGCGCGACGCCGCAGCGCTGGGACAGCCGGGGCAGCGCCCACACGATCAGCGCGACGCCGGCCAGGGCCAGCATGCGATGCACCCAGACGCCCGCGATGATGTTGTCGCCGGTGAGTTCGGCGATGCCGCGCCCGATCCAGAGGAACAGCGGGCCGTACGGCGCGGGGGTGTCGCGCCAGATGGTCGGCACGTTGTTGGTCAGCACGTTGTCGATGCCGAGCCCGGCGACCGGCCCCTCTTGATAGGGGTCGATGCCGCGCGCCGCGATCTCGCTCTGTGCCAGATAGGAATACACGTCGTTGCTGAACATCGGCGGCGCGACGCTGAGCGGGATGATCCACAGCAGCAGCGTGCGGTCCAGCTGCGAGCGGGTGAGCCGGTGGATCGGCGAACCGCCGATGCCGCCGATCGCGAAGCGGCCGAGCAGCAGCCAGGCGAGCACCACGATCACCGTGCCGGTCATGCACATGGCCAGCGATCCGGTGTGCGCGCGGGCGAAGATGCCGAGTACGCGCACGCCCGAGGTCGGGTTCTGATGCACCGGCTGCGCGCCGATGCCGAGCGCGCTGATCGCCATCAGCACCGTGCCGGTGGCGCCCATCAGCCGGATCCGGTCCAGCTGGACCAGTTCCTTGCGGTTGAGGCCGGGCACTTCGGACTCGTCCTGGTGCAGGACCGCGATCGAATGATCGTTGGCGGGCACGTCCAACCCGAGTGCCCGGCGCCCGAATGCCAGTGTTCTGCGCCGCGCGCCCTCCAGTACCGCCACGAGACGCAGCCTAGTTCGCGCCGCGATCCGATACCGCGTACGGGCACGTTCGTTCCGCTCGGCAGCGCTGCCGGGCGGGGGACAATCGGACATATGGTTTCGGAGTCCAGGCGACGGATCGAGGTCGCCGCGTGCGAATTGCTCGCGCGGCACGGCTATCACGGATTCGGCCTGAAGGCGTTGAGCGAGACGGCCGGATTGCCGTACGGGTCGATCTATCACCACTTTCCCGGCGGTAAGGAGGAGATCGCGGTGGCCGCGATCACCGGCACCGGCACGCTGGCGGGCCGGATGATCAGGCAGGCCCCGACCGACGTATTCGCCACCACCGCAACGCTGTTCGAGTTCATGATCAGCAAGCTGACCCGGTCGGACTGGGTGGACGGCTGCGCGATCGGCACCCCGGCGCTCGACGGCGGCAGCGACGTCGCGGCGGTCCGGGAGGCCTGCGCCGCCGCGTTCGACGCGATGGAGCAGGCGTTCGCCGGGCTGCTCGCCGAGCTGGGCCTGTCCGCGCAGGACGCGGGGGAACTGGCCACGACGGTGGTCGCCGCGTACGAGGGCGCGACCGTGCTGGCCCGGGTGCGGCGCTCACCGGACCCGCTGCGCACGGTGGCGGCGGCGATGGAACGGCTGGTTCGGGTCACCTTCACCGAAGCCGCCCAGTCCACGGCGGCGGGCGGGCCGATCGGCACCGGCACGTCGGATCGCGACGCGGAAATGGTGGACGCCGATTTCGGCGCGCCCCCGCGCATTCCGATGGACGTGTCGTCCGGCGACGCGGCGCCGCGGGATGTCGATGCCAGGGTGGTGGCCGCCGCTGCTGAGGGCGAGCCCGCCGAGCGTGGGCCCGAAGCGGAGCTCTGACGGCTATCGATCCGTTCAGCTAACGGCGGTGCCGTGACGGCCGCCTCGACCGGTACGCCGCCGAACCGTTTCGCGGTGTGCGATGTCGGCCCGAGCCGGGTCGTCCGGTCGTCTGTGACGTAACGCACTGAAGCAATTACAGCTCGGACTTATCAATCCGGCGACGGTCGTCCGCGTGTGGGCCACCCGCGCGGCGAACGGTGCGCAGACGGTCGCCGATCCAGGGTCGAAGCGGTTCTCGCAGGTCAGGGGGTGACAGATCGGGCGGATGTCGATTCCGCAGAATTTCTGGGGCGATGCGGGCGCGGTCGGCAACCGCGCGGCACGGTGGATACCGATCGGTACGGCTCGCCGGGGGCGGTCGACGCAGGTCACGGGGGTCCGGAAGTCAGGGCACCCTTATTAGATTTCGGGAACGAATTCCGCCACACTGATGTTGTGAAAACCGTGGGTTTGCGGAAAAGCGATGAAGGGGCTGGTCGTCGGGCCGGCGCCGCGTCCTCCGCTGCCGCCGCGACGGTCACCGAGGGGCATACCCGCGCGGCCATCGTCCAGCTACTGCTGGAGGAGGGGCCGATCACCGCGACCGCCATCGGCACCACGCTAGGGCTCGCCCCGGCCGGGGTGCGCAGGCACCTCGACGCGCTGATCGACTCCGGTCAGGCCAGGGCGAGCCGCTCGGCGCCGTGGCAGCAGAAGGGCCGCGGCCGCCCCGCCAAGCAGTACCAGCTCACCGCCGCCGGGCGGGGGCAACTCGGCCACGCCTACGACGACCTGGCGGGCGCCGCGATCCGCCAGCTCGGCGAGATCGGCGGCACCCAGGCCATCACCGAGTTCGCGCGCAAACGCGCCAGGACTATCGTGGCCGGGATCGCCCCGGTCGAGGAGCACACCCCGGAACGCACCGAGGCCAAGGCCGAGGAGATCGCCGAGGCGTTCACCGAGGCAGGCTTCGCCGCGTCCACCCGCAAGGTGGGCGCCGGCGTGCAGATCTGCCAGCACCACTGCCCGGTCGCGCACGTCGCGGAGGAATTCCCGCAGTTGTGCGCGGCCGAGCTCGAGGCGTTCCGCGAGCTGCTCGGCACCCACGTGCAACGGCTGGCCACGATCGCCAACGGCGACTGCGCGTGCACCACGCACGTGCCGCTGCTCGTGCTGCCGACCGGCAAAACTTCATCAGAAACCGCTGCACAGCCCGCAACGGTACGAACGAACGACTCCGGAAGGAGTGCCGAATGACGACGACCACCGACCAGGTGCAACCGCTCACTCAGGAAGAGACCATCGCGTCGCTGGGTAAATACGGTTACGGCTGGGCCGATTCGGATGTGGCCGGAGCGAGTGCGCAACGAGGCCTGTCCGAGGCGGTTGTTCGCGACATCTCGGCCAAGAAGAGCGAGCCGGACTGGATGCTCGACATCCGCCTCAAGGCGCTGCGCATCTTCGATCGCAAGCCCATGCCGAACTGGGGTTCCAACCTCGATGGCATCGACTTCGACAACATCAAGTACTTCGTGCGTTCCACCGAGAAGCAGGCCGCGACCTGGGACGACCTGCCGGAGGACATCAGGAACACCTACGACAAGCTCGGCATCCCGGAGGCGGAGAAGCAGCGGCTGGTCTCCGGTGTCGCGGCGCAGTACGAGAGCGAGGTCGTCTACCACCAGATCCGCGAGGACCTGGAGCAGCAGGGCGTCATCTTCCTCGACACCGACACCGCGCTCAAGGAGCACCCGGAGATCTTTCAGGAGTACTTCGGCTCGGTGATCCCCGCGGGCGACAACAAGTTCTCCGCGCTGAACACCGCGGTGTGGTCCGGCGGTTCGTTCATCTACGTGCCGCCCGGCGTGCACGTCGACATCCCGCTGCAGGCCTACTTCCGGATCAACACCGAGAACATGGGCCAGTTCGAGCGCACGCTGATCATCGTTGACGAGGGCGCCTACGTGCACTACGTCGAGGGCTGCACCGCGCCGATCTACAAGTCCGACTCGCTGCACTCCGCGGTGGTCGAGATCATCGTGAAGAAGGGCGGCCGCTGCCGCTACACCACCATCCAGAACTGGTCGAACAACGTCTACAACCTGGTCACCAAGCGGGCCAAGGCGGAGGCGGGCGCGGTGATGGAGTGGGTCGACGGCAACATCGGCTCCAAGGTCACCATGAAGTACCCGGCGGTCTGGATGACCGGTGAGTACGCCCGCGGCGAGGTGCTCTCGGTGGCCTTCGCCGGCGAGGGACAGCACCAGGACACCGGCGCGAAGATGTTGCACCTGGCCCCGCACACCTCGTCGAACATCATCAGCAAGTCGGTGGCGCGCGGCGGCGGCCGGGCCTCCTACCGTGGCCTCGTGCAGGTCAACAAGGGCGCGCACGGGTCAAGGTCGACGGTGAAATGCGATGCGCTGCTTGTCGATACGGTCAGTCGCTCCGACACCTACCCCTATGTCGACATCCGCGAGGACGACGTGACGATGGGCCACGAGGCCACCGTCTCGAAGGTCTCCGAGGATCAGCTGTTCTACCTGATGAGCCGCGGCATGACCGAGGACGAGGCGATGGCCATGGTGGTGCGCGGCTTCGTCGAGCCCATCGCCAAGGAACTGCCCATGGAATACGCGTTGGAACTGAACCGGCTCATCGAGCTGCAGATGGAAGGAGCCGTCGGCTGATGGCGACAGGTGTCATCGGAGCGGTCGAGGGCGAGAACCCCGCCAAGCCGATCCAGAACCCGGGCGCGACGGCCGCGATCAACAAGGGCGAGGTGTTCACCTCGTTCGATGTCGACGCCTTCGAGATCCCGTCCGGTCGTGACGAGGAGTGGCGCTTCACCCCGATGCGCCGCCTGCGTGGGCTGCATGACGGCACGGCGGTGCGCGACGGACAGGCCACGATCGAGGTCGGCGCCGTCGACGGTGTGCGGGTGGAGACCGTAGGACGCGACGACGCTCGCCTCGGTGCGGCCGGTACCCCCGCGGATCGTGTTGCCGCACAGGCGTACTCCGGATTCGAACAGGCCACCGTGGTGTCCGTCGGCGCGGAGACCGAGGTCGCCGAGCCGGTCGTGGTCACGGTCACCGGTCCCGGCGTCGGCAAGACCGCCTACGGCCACCTGCAGATCCGGCTCGGCAACTTCGCCGTCGCCACCGTGGTCATCGACCAGCGCGGCAGCGGAACCTACGCGGAGAACGTGGAATTCGTGCTCGGTGACAGCGCGAAGCTGACCGTCGTCGCGGTGCAGGACTGGGCCGACGACACGGTGCACGCGACCGCGCACCATGCCGAGCTCGGTCGCGACGCGACGCTGCGGCACACCGCGGTCACCCTCGGCGGCGACCTGGTCCGGCTGACCGGCACCGTGCGTTACGCGGGCCCCGGCGGCGACGCCGAACTGCTCGGCCTCTACTTCGCCGACGCGGGCCAGCACTTCGAACAGCGCCTGCTGGTCGATCACGCGCAGCCGAACTGCAAGTCCAACGTGCTGTACAAGGGTGCGCTGCAAGGAGATCCGGCCTCGCCCAAGGGGGACGCCCGCACGGTCTGGGTCGGCGATGTGCTGATCCGTGCGGCCGCCGAGGGCACCGACACCTTCGAGGTGAACCGCAACCTGGTGCTCACCGACGGCGCGCGCGCCGACTCGGTGCCGAACCTGGAGATCGAGACCGGCGAGATCGCCGGCGCCGGCCACGCCTCGGCGACCGGCCGCTTCGACGACGAGCAGCTGTTCTATCTGCGTGCTCGTGGCATCCCGGAAGACGCGGCGCGACGGCTCGTGGTGCGTGGCTTCTTCCAGGAGATCATCCAGAAGATCGCGGTCCCCGAGGTCCGGGAGCGGCTCGAGTCGGCCATCGAGGCCGAGCTCGCCGCGATCGGCGCCTGAACCACCTCACTCCCACAAAGGAACTCGAATTCGATGACCACCCTGGAAATCAAGGACCTGCACGTCGAGGTCGCCAACCCGGACGAGTCCGGCGCGCCCATCAAGATCCTCAACGGCGTCGACCTGACCATCAAGTCCGGTGAGACGCACGCCATCATGGGCCCCAACGGCTCCGGCAAGTCGACGCTGTCCTACGCGATCGCGGGCCACCCCAAGTACACGGTGACCTCCGGCTCGATCACCCTCGACGGCGAGGACGTGCTCGCGATGTCGGTCGACGAGCGCGCCAGGGCCGGGCTGTTCCTGGCCATGCAGTACCCGGTCGAGGTGCCCGGCGTGTCCACCTCGAACTTCTTGCGTACCGCCGCCACCGCTGTGCGCGGCGAGGCGCCCAAGCTGCGGCACTGGGTCAAGGAAGTCAAGGAGTCGATGGCCGAGCTGGAGATCGATCCGGCCTTCGCCGAGCGCAATGTGAACGAGGGCTTCTCCGGTGGCGAGAAGAAGCGGCAGGAGATCCTGCAGCTCAGCCTGCTCAAGCCGAAGATCGCGATCCTGGACGAGACCGACTCCGGCCTCGACGTGGACGCGCTGCGCATCGTCTCCGAGGGCGTGAACCGCTACAAGGAGCGTGGCTGGACCGATGGCTCCGGCGAGTCTACGGCGGGCGGCGTACTGCTGATCACGCACTACACCCGCATCCTGCGCTACATCCAGCCGGAATTCGTGCACGTCTTCGTCGGCGGCCGCATCGTCGCCGAGGGCGGCCCCGAACTGGCCGACGAACTCGACGCCAACGGCTACGTCCGCTTCACGCAGGCCACCGCAGGAGCTTGATATGACCGCCACGGTCCCCGCACTCGACGTGGCCCGCGTCCGGGCCGACTTCCCGATCTTGAGCCGCACGGTGCGGGACGGGAAGCCGCTGGTGTACCTGGACTCCGGTGCGACCTCGCAGCGTCCGACCGCCGTGCTCGACGCCGAATACGAGTTCTTGACCACGCGGAACGCGGCGGTGCACCGCGGCGCGCATCAGCTCGCCGAGGAGGCGACCGACGCCTACGAGGACGCGCGCGCCGCCATCGCCCGGTTCGTCGGCGTGGCCGCCGACGAGATCGTGTTCACCAAGAACGCGACCGAATCGCTGAACCTGGTGACGTACTCCTTCGCCGACGACCGGTTCCCGTATCACGTGGGCCCCGGTGACGAGATCGTCATCACCGAGCTCGAGCATCACGCGAATCTCGTTCCGTGGCAAGAGCTCGCGCGCCGTACCGGGGCGACGCTGAAGTGGTACGGGGCGACCGACGACGGCCGGATCGACCTCGATTCGCTCGAATTGTCGCCTGCCACCAAGGTTGTCGCGTTCACGCACCAGTCCAACGTGACCGGCGCGATCAGCGACGTCGCCGAAATCGTGCGCCGGGCAAAGCAGGTCGGCGCGCTGACGGTGCTCGACGCGTGCCAGTCCGTCCCGCACATGCCGGTCGACTTCCGAACGGTCGGCGTGGACTTCGCCGCGTTCTCCGGGCACAAGATGTTCGGCCCGTCCGGGGTCGGCGTGCTGTACGGGCGTGCCGCGCTGCTCGCGCAGACGCCGCCGTTCATCACCGGCGGCTCGATGATCGAGACGGTCACCATGGAGGCCACCACCTTCGCGGCGCCGCCGCAGCGGTTCGAGGCGGGCGTGCCGATGACCTCGCAGGTCGTCGGATTGGGCGCCGCCGTGCGGTATCTCAAGGGCCTCGGCATGGCCGCGGTCGCCGACCACGAGCACGCGCTGGTCGAGGCCGCGCTGGCCGGACTCGGCGCGATCGACGGCGTGCGGATTCTCGGTCCGACCGAGAACGTCGCGCGCGGTGGCGCGGTGTCGTTTGTGGTCGAGGGCATCCACGCGCACGACGTCGGCCAGATCCTGGACGACGAAGGCGTCGCGGTGCGCGTCGGACACTTCTGCGCGTGGCCGCTGCTGCGCCGGTTGGGCGCGCCCGCCGCGGTGCGCGCGTCCTTCGCCGCCTACAACACGCTCGACGAGGTGGACGCGCTGGTGGCCGCGGTGCGGAAGGCTCAGAGCTTCTTCGGGGTTGCATAGACCATGCGCATGGAGCAGATGTACCAGGAAGTGATCCTGGACCACTACAAGCACCCGCATCACCGCGGGCTGCGGGAACCCTACGGTGCCGAAGTGCACCACGTGAACCCGACCTGCGGTGACGAGGTGACCCTGCGCGTGCACCTCGACGACAACGGCGACGTCGCCGACGTCTCCTACGACGGACAGGGCTGCTCGATCAGCCAGGCCGCGACCTCGATCCTCACCGATCAGGTCATCGGCCTGCCGGTGCGACAGGCCCTGCGGGTCGTCGACTCATACAGCGAGATGATCTCCAGCCGTGGCACCATCGAGGGTGACGAGGAGGTCATCGGCGACGGCGTCGCGCTGGTCGGTGTGTCGAAGTACCCGGCCCGGGTGAAGTGCGCGCTGCTCGGCTGGATGGCGTTCAAGGACGCGGTGATCCGGATCGCGCCCGAGCAAACCACGTCCACGAATGGGGCCAGCAATGACTGAAACACCGGCATCGCAATCCGTCGAGCAGCTGTCCGAGGAGGACATCAAACGGCTGGAGGACCTCGAGGAGGCGATGCGTGATGTCGTCGACCCCGAGCTCGGCATCAATGTCGTCGATCTCGGCCTGGTCTACGGCCTGGCCGTGCAGGACGAGGTGGCGATTCTCGACATGACCCTGACGTCGGCGGCGTGCCCGCTGACCGACGTCATCGAGGATCAGTCGCGCAACGCCCTGGTGCGCAGCGGCCTGGTCGAGGACCTCAAGATCAACTGGGTCTGGATGCCCCCGTGGGGCCCGGACAAGATCACCGAGGACGGCCGCGAGCAGCTGCGTGCCCTCGGCTTCACCGTCTGATCTATACCCCGGTCGCGCGGGCCCCCGCAGCTGCGGGGGCCCGCGCGATTTTGTCTCTACGGGCGTTGGCATGGCCGGGGCTCGATGCGATGGCGGCCCACCTCGTTCCCAACGTGGCAGCAATCGAATGGTTAACTATTCACTCGTGAAGGAAAAGGTGATTGTTGACCGGGGTGTCGGCATGTCGACACGTAGTATTGCGGCGTGGATAGCGGGCTTCCTCGCTGTCGCGTTAGCTGTGTTTTCTGCTGTTTACCCCGTGTCTTCCAGTGCCGGAGGATTCGGTGCGGCAGGTGCCGACAGGGCGCCAGGTGGTGTGGCGCAAGTGGTGGCAGGCGGGGATGTGCAGGGCTCCGGCAAGGCGGTGGAGTTCTCGTATTGGACGCGGTGGGCTGACGGCGAGCCGGTTTTGTCCAGGGCACATCTGTGGCTACCGGAAGGCGACGCCCCCGCGGGAGGATGGCCGGTCGTTTCGTATGCGCACGGTACGTCCGGCAACGGTGATCAGTGCGTCGGTGGCACGTCCGCATCGGAGGAAGAGCCGCTCACTTCGCTGCTTCGCGGCGGCTACGCGGTCACCGCGACTTTCTATCCCGGGATCGGCACCCCCGACACACCGCGTCATCTCGACGGGGTCACGGAAGCACACGCTGTGATCGATGCCGTCCGCGCGTCTCGAACGCTCGACAGCCGACTCGGTAGCCGATGGGCCGCCATGGGGGTATCGCAGGGCGGGCACGCGGCACTAAATGCCGCGGCCATCGCCGCCGCGGATGCGCCGGAACTCGATTTCCGCGGCGCGGTTTCGTTCAGCACCCCGCCGGACCTGTCGTTGTTCGCCCAAGCCAGGCCCGGTGTTCCGGATATCCCGATGATGCACGAGCTCACTTCTCAGGTCGCCCTCGTGCTCGCCGGCATCCGTGCTGCCCGACCCGACTTGAATGTGGACGACTACCTCACCGCCGAAGGCAAACGGGTCCTCGGCATGACCAATACTCTGTGCATCAAAGGCCTCAACGAGGCCACCGCGGGCCTCGGCATCGGAGACTTGTTGAGCAGGCCGATACCCGGCAGCCCGCTGGAGGCTCCGCTCCAGCGCTACGTCGCGACGCCGACGAGCGGATACGCTCGGCCGTTGTTCATCGCCCACGGCTACAAGGACATTCTCGCGCCACTGCCCGCGCTGGCTCCACTGCTCGCACAGATGGCGGTGAACGGTGTCCGGCCGGACTTTCGAATCTACGACGCCGACCACGGCGGCGTCGTCGGTGCCGCAACGTCGGACGCCCTCGTCTTCCTCGACCGAATCGTGCGCTGAACCTCGACACGCTGATCCGTGCGCGTGAATCGCAACCTGGTTCGGCACCGACGGCGCGCGTCGTCGGTGCCGAACCAGGTATCGACACCGGGGATCTCGGCGGCGACAACTGCTCGATCCCGCCGGGTCCGCTTTCGTACACGAGCATCCGTGTCGACAGGCGAGACGTTGCGCGGCCTTGGGTGTGCGGACTCGAGGTGGCTGCACCGGTGGGCGTGGCCGCTGTCAGTATTCGCCGGCAAAGGTGTGACGGGCACGCACCACGCCGCGCCTGATGCCGCGGTGGGATGGAACCGGTTGGGCTCGAGGCGGTTTCGGGCAGGCTGGTCCGGGCGGTCGCTGCCTGTGGTCAGTTTCTCCGGGTACGTGCAGCGGTGAGGCGATCGCGCCGGAGCTGCTGCGGATCACCTGGAACGCTGCCGAGGTGGACACGGGGATCGGAAAGGGGATCGGCTGGTGCCTGCGTCCGGAGGGTAGCGGTACTCGAATGCTGTTCACGCACAACGGCTTCGACCTGTATCGGCCGATCTCGCCGCGATCGCGGACGAAGGTGGGGATGGCCCGGTATCCACCAGCGCCTCGGCGAGCTGCCGGCGGTCGAATAGGTGCGGGGCTTATGCGCCGCGCCGAGCTCGGTCGGCGGTGCGGAGGTATTCAACCGGGTCGAATCAGCTGGCTGCGCTTGTAATTACGGCGATTTCATCGCAAAAGATAAAGGCGGCCAGTGTTATTGAAATCACCGACCTGGTTATCCTCAGAGATCGAGGCTTGATCGCAGCCGGTTCGCCGCGGCGGCCCGCGACTGATCCTGGGTGTGCAGGGTGGCCGCCGTCGTGGTCAGATCCTCCGACAGCTCGGCCAGCTGCTGTTGTAGCAGCGTGCGGCGGCCGTCCAAGTAGATGGTGAACTGGGTGAACGCCGTCGACGCGGTGTCTTGCCAGCCGTCGCGGCCGTCCGCGATCTCCTGGTCGGTGGCGCGCAGCGTGGTGCCTGCGGAGTTGTACAGCGCGTCCAGTCTTTTGCCGTGGTACGCAGCGTTTCCGGATCGGCAGAAACAGAATCACCCATTTACGCCCCCTGATCCATTTTTCGCGTTAGTTCACGGTTACGATACCTATAGTCGCAAGCGGTCCTGACTTCTGTGGGGGATCCTGTGTTGCTACCCGAGATTCGCTGGTGGAACGAACTGGCGCTGGAAATGCTCGAGGCCGCGCTGTCCCGGCGGATCGATACCGTGCGGGACGTATCCGATCAGCTCGCCGCGATCGGCGCGCTGCCCGGCTGGCAGGGCGAGTCCGCGGTGGCCGCACGGCGTCGATTCACCGTCACCACCGATCGGCTGATCGATGAGGCCGCCACCCTGGGCGCGGTCCGTGAGCTGACGAAGCAGACCAGGGAGGCGGTAGTACATCTCAAGCGAACGCTGGCCACCATCGAACAGACCGCGGCCGCCAACGGACTCGAGATCTGGGACGCCGGCCACGTGACCATCGCCGACCTGCCCGGCGCGCCCGATCCCGCGCGAGTGGAGTCGTTGCGGCTGGCGCTGCAGGACGCGGTGCACGCGGTGCTGAAGCAGGCCGACGACATCGACGCCGACGCGGCCGCCGTACTGCGCAAGGCCGCCGACGGCAAGATCGCTGACCGGGGCGCGACCGATGTCGCGGCCGCCTCCGCCGCGGGCGCCGCCCAGGGCGGACTCACCGCGCCCGCACCGCCGGAAAACGGTACGCCGCAACAGAACCGGGAATACTGGGACGCGATGGACGAGCGGCAGCGCCGCGAGGTCATCGACCGGCATCCCGAATGGATCGGAAACGGCGACGGCATCCCGGCCACCGCCCGCCACGAGGCCAACGTCAACCGGATCGACGCCGAGCGCACTCGATTGACCAGGGAACGCGCCGCGCTCGCGGCACAGCTGACGGACGTGCCCGCGGGCTCCCGCTATCCCAACGCCCCCGATCCGTATGGGAGCGAGCGGGCGAAACTGGCGCGGGTCGAGGCGAAACTGCGGGACCTCGACTCGATCGAGAAGATCCTGGACGAGCACCCGCTCGACCCCGGCAATCCCGGCAAGGGCGCACGCTTGCTCCTGCTCGACATGCACTCGGGGGAGCGCGGCATGGCGGCGGTGGCGGTCGGCGACCCCGACAACGCCGAGCACGTCTCGGTGACGGTGCCCGGCGTATCGACCACCGTGCAGTCGCTCGACGGCATGACCCGCGAGGCCGAGGCGGTGCAGCGCGAGGCCGAGAAACAGTTGCGGCTGGCCGGACGGCCCGACGAGCGGGTGGCCGCGATCGCCTGGCTCGGCTACGAACCACCGCCTGAGCTCGGGTTCGCCGCGGCGAGCTCCGCGCGCGCCGAAGACGGTGCGCCCAAACTCGCGAACTTCTGCACCGGCTTGGATGTGGCGTCGAATCGGCCGGACCCGCACATCACCGCGCTCGGCCACTCCTACGGGTCCTACACGACGGCGCTCGCGCTCCAGGCACACGGCCGCACCCAGCCGGTCGACGACGCGGTCTTCTACGGTTCGCCCGGCATCAACGCCGACGACGAACCCGACCTGGGGCTGCCGCAGGGCCACGGCTACGTGATGCGCGCGCCCGACGACCCGATCACGCTGGTCGACGGCTTCGGCCGATTCGGCCCCGACCCCGTCACCACCGAACTGGAGCAACTGTCCGTCCGAGAGGCCACCACCACCGACCACGTGCGTCGCGAAGATGCCAACGGCCACAGCGAATATCCGCGGCCCAGCGGCAACGGCGAACTGCGCACCGCGGGCTACAACATGGCCGTCGTCATCGCCGGACTACCGGAACTGGCGGTGCGCTGACGTGGCAGGCAATGCGGCGGCCGGGATATTCGCGGCGATCGTCTGCGTGACGGTCCTGAGTGGATGTGGAGACACGATGTCCGACCCCCACCGCCCGGCGGCCGAGGAAGACATCGCGCACGCCGAGGCCATGATGCGCGCCCTACCGTCGGTCGAGGACACCGAACGGCAACTCGCCGCACTGCTGCAACGGATCGCCGACGCGGCGAAAACCGTTGCGCCCGAACTCGAGTGGCGCACCATCAGCGACCGCGGGCAAGGAAAACTCGGCTGCCCGTCGCCCTATCTCGAAACCGCGGGCGTCTCCATGACCACCGACTCGCTCACCTCGGCGGTGCCGATCAGCGACAGTCGCTGGCCCGACGTCCTGCGGCTCGCGCGCGACCTCGCCGCCGAAGCCGGGATCACCGCGCTGACCGTGCGCGCCGACACCCCCGGCCGGCACGACATCACCCTGCACTCGCCCGACCACGGCAACGAGATCACCCTCGGTACCGGCGCGGCCGCCGTGCTAGGCGGACTGACCGGGTGCCGGTACCGTGAACAAGATCTGCGGCCGCAGCCGGGGAACTGACCAGCAGAAGGGGAGTCATGCCGAGCGCCGGGACCATCATCCGGACCTTGACGATCATCGTTGGTGCGGCACTGGTGCTCGGCGGCTGCGACGACACCTCCGGTACGCCGAGCACCAGCGGTGCGCCGAGCACGAGCGCGACGACGTCGGTCGGGGTGCCGGTGAAGGATCAGGCGCCGTGGGATCCGTGTTCGTTGCCGGTCGATGCCCTACGAGCCACCGGACTTGATCCGGACAGCAAGAAGTCGGGTGCTGCCGGTGTGGAGTTCGATGGGTGGAAGGTCTGTCGCTGGCGAGCGCAGACACGGTGGTACAGCCTCGGCGTGCTGGCGGGCACCCCGACGTTGAAAGATGTTCAGAACAGAAGTGACTTCAACGGCTTCAAGTCGTTCCAAGTCGGGGGTCGCCCTGCGGTCCAATTCGGCCGGGCCAGCGATCCTGAGCGCCTGGGTTGCAGTGTGGCCGTTGAGGTTCCGGCAGGGTCGGTGATCTTTGACATGCTTACTCGTTACGGCGAGCCGCAACAGGCTGACCCGTGCTCGGTTGCAGCCAAGCACGCCAACGATCTAGCGAAGTACTTACCGTAGAGGAGGGGGAAGCCATGGCTGATGGGGCGGAATCCGAATGGCAAGCTCTGCTGGTTTCAGCGAACGCTGGGGAACTTCTGTTGAACCCCGACGTGGGCGCCCAGCTCGACCAGGACTGTGACCGAAACATCGAGAGCCTCCGTGACATCTTGGAAAGCACGCGCGATGTCGAGTCGGTCACCGGCTTCGGCGGCTTTCCCTCCGGCAAGGTCCTCGAAGACAAGTTCACCTCGAAGGGCTCCACTGGCGCCGACTCGATCCAGAACCGCATCAGAGAACACATCGACGAGATCACCCTGATGAAGGAGGTTTTCGCCAAGGCCATGGCGAACTACCGCTCCGTCGACCAGTCGCGCGCTGACCAGCTCACCGGAATCGACTTTCCCGCATGACCTACGACGAGTATCGCGCGCGCATCATCGCCGCGCAGGAGCAGTGGAACCGGGACCGCGCGAACATCTATGTCGTGACGAGTATCGGCACCGACCGGTTCCATGGCGGTTACGAGCCGCCGCGGATCACGAACGAGGATCTGGCACTGTTCGAGACCTTGCCGCTGGCGGATCTGGTGCAGCGGGTGGCGGCGATGCGGCCGGGCACGGTGTTGCAGGCCGCGGAGGCGTGGTTCAAGATCGGCGCCGCGTTCGAGGAGACGACGAAGACGTTCAACACGAGTGTGCAGCGCACGATCGCGAACGGGTGGTCCGGTCGGGCGGCGGGCAAGGCCGCCGAGGCGGTGCGCACCTACAGCGAGGGCGCGGGACAGCTGAGCACCTCGGCGCATCTGTTGTACGTCAAGCTCACCGAGATGTACACGGGCCTGAACCAGACCCAGGCGTTGATGCCCGGACTCACCGACCCGGTGGATCTGAAGGGCAAGACCCTGCCCGCCGACGGTGTCATGAAGACCGGCGACTACACCGAGGACGAGGCGCGGGAGGAGGCCAAGCGCATTCTGCAGACGGTGTATTGGCAGGTGGCGAACCAGACCGACAACGGCGTGCCGATCATCCCGCCCGCACCGACCGTGGTGAGCGATCCGCAGGCGCCGGTGATGCCCTCGCCCGGACCGTCGGATCCGGGTGCGTCGAACCCGAGCACCGCCGTGCCGACCGGTACCGATGACAACGCGGGCACCCGGAATGAACCGGCCGATCAGCCGAACAACGTTGCGTCGGACGCGAATCCGTCGTCCAGCACGCAGGCGGCGAGCGCCGCCGCGCCGACGACAGCGAACCCCTCGACCGCGAACCCGTCGACCGCCACACCCACTACGACCACGGGCACTCCCGCCGGCACGCCGCTGTCGCCGACGCCGCCACCCACGGGAACGCCCCTCCCCGGCAGGCCATCCCGCGTGAATCCCGTTGCGCCACTGTCGCGTCCGGGCCCGGGTGCCACCACCGGCGAACCAGGTAGGCAGCCCGGCCGCAGCGTGCCTGCCACTCCGCAGCAGCCCGCCGTCGCGCCCGCCGACGCACGGACCGCCGCGGGCACGAGTGCCGCCCGGGCGGGCGCGGGTGGCATGCCCGGCATGGCGCCGGGTGCGGCCGGTCGCGGAAACGACGACGAGAAGACCACCGGCACAAAGGATTACCTGATCACCAAGGAGCACGGCGAGGAAGTGACGGGGTTGGACGCCCTGCCGAAGACGGTGCCGCCGGTCATCGGTGACCATGGTTGAGATGCGCTTCACCGGTCTGGAGTTCCAGCTGCTCTGGCAGGCTTACGGCCGGGACCGGCTGCCGTATCCGCTGCGATTTCGCCCGCAGGCCGTGGATTTCGCCGATCTGGTGGCGCAGCGGGACGCGGCGGCGGCCGCGCTGCTCGACCGGCATTCGATCGAGTTGGAGCGGGCGCTGGGGATCCTGCTGGAGCCGGAGGTCCGGATCGAGATCAAGGGTTTCGGTGCGCCGGAGCTGACCCGGATCTACCGTTTCCACGGCGCGGTGCGCGACGATGCCGCGGCGACGCTGGTGCAGCTGCCGGGTGACGCCGAGGACACCGGCGGTGCGGTGGCCTTGCGGTACTGCGCCGCCGCTAAAGCCGCCGCCTATGCGGTTGCCGCGCTGCCGGATTCCCCGCCAGGCACCCACCCGACGTTCGAGGCGCGGCGGGCGGAGATCACCGCGGACCGGGAGCGCCCGGTACGCGGCGCCTATGAGGTGGGGCCGGCTCAGCGGTTCGATCGGCTGTTCAAGCGGGAGCGCAGGGCGCTGGGTGAGATCACGGTACTGCCCGGCCCGGCCGTGGACGCGCGCCCCACCTTCGGCCGCGGCTTCTGGTGGATGGACTACCCGGACGGCCGCTACTACGTGAAGACCGGTGATCCCGTGATCGCCAAGCCGATGGACGCGGCCGCGATGGCGGCCGAGATCCGCCGTCTCACCACGCTGACCCAGCGGTACTACCGCGAGGATCGCGAGCACGACGAATACCTGCGCACACGGCGTTAGGCCCTGACTGATAATTCTCATCCGGCGTCTCCGCGGTCCAGCTCGCCGCCTGGCCGCGGTGTCGTCGGGAAGCAACCCTGGCGCTGCCTCCGCCTTGCCAGGCGACGAGCTGAACCGCGGACGCATCCAGCCGGACTCATGAGACCGGTCCCACCCCCGCGCCCAGGACCCGGCCCCGCGCCCAGGACCCGGCACGGCCAAATCCGATGCCCGGCTGCTGGATTCGGTGCCGCGCCGACCGATGCCCCGGGTTCTGGCGGCACCCTTCCCGGTGCTGGACAGGGGAGAGGTCCTGGGCGATGATCAGCTCGCGTCATCTTCTCTGAACGGGAGTATCTGTTGTTCGAACTGGGTAGGGCCGCCTTCGGTGCGGTCCTGGCATGCACCGCGGCGCTGACCACGGTCGGCGCGGGCTCCGCCGGCGCGGCGCCTGATTATCATGGGACGCTGGCCTTTTCGCCCAGCACCGGCACGGTGGTCGGCTCGGTCGATCAGCCCTCCTGGGTGGCCGCCGACGCGGTGGCGATTCGGGACTGCGGCGTGTACGACTGCAAGATCCTCGTGCGCTTCGCCAACGGCTGTGCGGCTGCGGCACGCGGCGCCGACGGCGCGATCGCGGCGGACTGGGCGGTGACCAAGGAGGAGGCCGAGCGGCTCGCCGTGGCCAAGCTCGGCGAAAGCTCGCCGCCGTTCCCCGATCTCGGTAGCGCCGTGCCGCGTGCCGCGCGCGTCGTGCTGTCCACGTGCACGACGAACGCGGGCTGAGTGGGCCAGGCGCGTGACGAAACAGCCTCGCCGCCGATGACTTTCGGCACCGTGCCCGCCTCGGCGGCGGGCACGAGAAGCGCGGCCACCGGGTGCCCGGAACGGTCCGGGCACCCGGTGATTCAGCGGCGCAGTACTTTTCGGGCCAGCCAGTTGCCGAAGAACTGGATGCCCTGCACGCCTGCCACGATGATCAGCGTGGCCACGAAGGTGACCTGCCAGTTGAACTGCTGATACCCGTGGACCAGCGCGAAATCGCCCAGTCCGCCGCCGCCGACGGTGCCCGCCATCGCGGAGATGTCGACGATCGATATCACCACGAACGTGTAGCCGAGGATCAGCGGCCCGAGCGCCTCGGGAATCAACAGTGTCACGATGATTCGCAGCGGTCCAGCGCCGACCGCCCGCGCGGCCTCGATCACGCCGGGGTCGACCGTCACGAGATTCTGCTCCACGATCCGGGCGATACCGAACGAGGCCGCCACGATCATGACGAACGCCGCGGCGTCGCGGCCGATGGTGGTGCCGACCACCTCCAGCGTCACCGGCCCGAGCGCGGCGAGCAGGATGATGAACGGGATCGGCCGGACCACGTTCACGATCACGTTGAGCAGCAGGTTGATCGGGGCGTTCGCGAGCAGCCCACCCTTGCGGGTGGTGTAGAGCACGGTGCCGAGGAACAGCCCGATCAGGCCGCCGATCACGAAGGTGATCAGCACCAGGTAGAGGGTGGTGCCGATCGCCTCGGTCAGCAACGGCCGGAGTTTGTCCCAATCCGCTTGCATCGGTACTCCTTTCAGGCCGTGTGCGGGCCGAGTTCGGCGACCACCTTGTCGACGGCGTCCTGCGGTCCGTGCAGCGCCAGGGTGACGCTGCCGAAGGTCTTGTTCTGCAAGGTGGCGACCCCGCCGTAGACCACCTCGAAGCGGACATCGGCCCGCGCCGCGGTGGTCAGCGCGTCGCCGATGCCGTGCTCGTCGTCGACGTCCACCGTGACCAGCCTGCCGCCGTGGAGTTCGCCGAGCCTGCGCAATTCGTCCGCGGAGGGCCGGTTGTGCAGCACGGTGGCCACGAACGACTTGGTCGGCGCGGCCTGCGGGGTCGCGAAAACCTCGAAGGTGCTGGCGAGTTCGACGACGCGGCCCTCGGCGAGCACGGCGACCCGGTCGGCGACCGCGCGGATCACGTCCATCTCGTGGGTGATCACCACGATGGTGACGCCGAGCTCCCGGTTGACCTTCTGCAGCAGCCGCAGCACCTCCGCGGTGGTCTCCGGGTCGAGGGCCGAGGTCGACTCGTCGGCGAGCAGCAGCGACGGCGAGGTCGCCAGCGCACGCGCGATGCCGACCCGCTGCTTCTGGCCGCCGGAGAGCTGATCGGGGTAGCTGCGCGCCTTGTCGGCCAGTCCGACGAAGTCGAGCAGTTCGGCGACCCGTGCCTTGCGCGCGGCCCGCTGCCAGCCCGCCACCTTGAGCGGGTATTCGATATTGCCTGCGGCCGTGCGTGATCGGAACAGATTGAACTGCTGGAACACCATCCCGATATCGCGGCGCAGGCGGCGCACCTCGGCCTCGCGCACCCCGGTGATGGGCGTGCCCGCGATCTCGATGGTGCCGCTTGTCGGGCGCTCCAGGGCGTTGATCAGGCGCACCAGGGTGCTCTTGCCCGCGCCGGAATAGCCGATCACGCCGAAGATCTCGCCCTGCTCGATCCGCAGATCGATCGCGTCGAGCGCGACATGGGTCTTGGCGCCCTTGCCGAAAACCTTGGTGACCGAACGGAATTCGACGGCGGGCGGATTACCGCTCACTTGCCGTCACGGATGCTCTGCTGCACCCGCTGCAGCACCTGCTCCAGTTCCGGGCCGGTGCGGCGCACCTCGACGGCCGTGCCCTTGGTGACCTCGGCGTGCGCGCGCTGCACCTCGGGGTCGTGCCAGAGCTCGACCAGCTGCAGCAGCTTCGGGTTGTCCTTGTCCTCGGCCCTGGTCACCAGCGCGTTGATGTAGGGCTCGGCCGACGGGTTCTTCGGATCATCCTTGTACAGCGCCGAATTGGGGTCGATGCCGGAGCGGTCGAGGAAGGTGTTGTTGATCACCGCGCCGTCCACCGACGCCAGCGAGAGCGCGGTCTGGGCGGCGTCGACCGTGGTCACCTTGACCTTGGACGCGCCCTTGTCGACGTCGGCCGCGGTCGGCGCGCTGGAGCTGCCGGACAGCTTCAGCAGCCCGGCCGCCTGCAGCACGAACAGCGCCCGCGCCTGATTGGTCGGGTCGTTCGGAATGGCGATCTCGGCGCCCTGCGGGAGGTCGGCGAGCGCCTTGTGCTTCTTGGAGTACAGGCCGAGCGGCACGATGTAGGTGGAGCCGATCGGGGTCAGCGTGTCCTTGTTGGCGACGTTGTACGCGCCGAGGAACTGCAGGTGCTGGAAGAGGTTCACGTCGATCTGCTTCTGCGACAGCGCGAGATTCGGCTGCTTGTAGTCGGAGAAGTTGGTGATCTTCAGCGTGATGCCCTGGTCCTTGGCCCGCTGCTCGAAGACGTCCCAGGCTTTGTCCTTGTCGGTGGTGCCGATCCGCACTACCGTGTCGGAGGAGGCCTTGTCGTCGGAACCGCACGCCGTGATGGTGAGGGCCGCGGTTGCTACCAGGACCGGGATCGCCAGTACCCGATGGAATTTCACTTCGTTGCTCCCGAAAAGCTTGTCGCGATATGAACCCGGTAATCCAAGCGATCCGGCGCGGGCGCGGACAACGGTTGGGATTGTGGTGAGCGAAACCCTTCCCAGATCTTGGACGACCGTCTAATTTGCTCGCAATGCGCTTCATGCACCGTTTTTTGGTGATTCCGATCCTGTTTGCCCTGGCTTTGACGACGATCTCGTGTGGCGCGGAGCACGACGAGGGGACTATCCGCATCGGTGTGAACGATCTCGCGCAACCGCACTGGGACGTATACAAGAAGAAGGCCGCCGAGCAGGGCATCCGGGTGGAGTTCATCAACTTCACCGATTACAACCAGCCGAATCCGGCTCTGGCCCAACGGCGTATCGATCTCAACAAGTTCCAGCACGTGCGGTATCTGGCCAACTACAACGCGCGCAACAACGACACCCTGGTGCCGATCGGCGCGACCGAGATCTTCCCGCTGACGTTGTACTCGCGTAAGCACAAGTCCGTCGCCGACATCCCGCAGGGCGGTCAGATCACGTTGAGCAACAATCCCGCCAACCAGGTGCGCCCGCTGCTCAGCCTTGCCGCGGCGGGCCTGATCGTACTGAAGGGCGGTGCGAGCTGGGACTCCAAGATCGAGGACGTGGACAAGGCCGCGTCGAAGGTCGAGCTCACGACCATCGACCCGACCCTCACCGCGCAGTCGCTGGCCAGCGTCGACGCCGCGTTCGTCGACGACACCTTCGCGCGCCCGGCCGGCCTGACCAAGAACGACACCATCTACACCGACGATCCGGAACGTCCGGAGCTCAAGCAGTACATCAATATCTTCGCCGCCCGTGCCGCGGACAAGGACAACCCGACCCTGTTGAAACTGGCCGAGCTGTACCACGATCCGGAGGTCGAGGCCGCGGTGCGGGCCGAGACCGGTTACGCGGGCATCTTCAAGACGAACACCCCGGCCGATCTGCAGGCGACGGCGACCGAGCTGGAAGCGAAGTTCCGCGAGTAGTTCCGGCTCACTCGCGCGCCGAGAGCACCCTGGCCGCTTCCCGGTGCGCGGTGGTATTCGGTTGCAGCGCACGGGAACCGGCGAGCTTGGCCTGCACGTGCTCGGACACGGTGATCGGCGGGTACTTGCTGCCCGCGCCGCGGCAGGAGGGCAGCGTCTCGATCACCGCGTCGAAGTTGCCGTCGTGGAAGAACGCGGCGCTGCGCCTGCGTTCGACGGCGCCGTCGACGATCGGCGGCATCACCCGGTGCAGTGTGGAGAGCCATCGCTCGTTGGTCCAGCGGGCTATGAGATCACCGAGATTCACCAGCAGCGCGTCGTCGGCGGGTTGCACGTCGTGCCAGCGGCCGTCCGCGCCGAGCACCTGCAGTCCGGGCACCTGGTCGGCCCACAGGACGGTGACGATGCCGTAGTCGGTATGCTCACCCATCCCTTTGAGCTCGCCGTCGAGGTCCACGCTGCCCGGCGGCAGCGCATAGTTGTTCATGCGCAACACATTCAGCGAGTGATCGGTGAAACTGTCGAAGTAACCGGCGGGGAGCTCGAGCGCGTCGGCGAAGACGGTGGTCAGGGTGCTCGCCACCCGCGCGGCCTCGCGGTAGTACGCCCGTACGCGCCGGGGGAACTCGGGAAGCTCTGCGGGCCAGACGTTGTCGGCGTAGCCGGCCTGCGCGGGGAGCTCGAGTCCCGGATAGTCCTCGGTCGTCGTGCCGATGTTGAACGCCTCGAAGAAGTCGTTCATCCTGCTCGCCGCAGCGACGCCGAGGCTCGCGCTCAGGCTCTCGCTCTTGGGTGGTGAATAGCCCCGGTTGAATTCGACCGCGGTGCGGTAGCGCTGCTTGGTCGCGGGCGCGAGCGCGAAGAACTCGTCCAGCGCGGCCGCGAACTCGTCGAGCACCGGCGCCGCTATGCCGTGCCCGCGGATCTGCATGAACCCGACCGTGCTCGCCGCCTCGTCCACCTGACGTGCGACCGCGGCCCGCGCCGTGGGGTCCGTGCCGTCGACGTACGGCGAGATATCGATGAGGGGAACGTGGAACTCCACGACGCGCCGTCCTTCCGTAGCCGGTGAACCGCTCCCAGCATGGTCGGTACCCGCTGTGCCGGGCGCTCGTTCGGATCACATTCGAGTAAACCTCGCGCCCGGGTCCGCCGCACGGCGGAGGCGCTATGCCGTGCGCGGAAACGGCTGCGGGTTCGGTCCGCAGCGGCAATGATGCCGATGTGGACGAACAGTTGTACGAGCGATCGCGGCGCGGGTTGCATGCGGTGGCGGAATTGTTGATCGCCGGGCCGCAGTATCGGCAGTACGGCACCATCCGGCTGCGGGTGGTGCACCAGGGGTTCGGCGGGGTGCAGTGGCCGGTATCGGTGGTCGGCGCCGAACTGGTCTGGCCGGAGGGGCGCGCCGCGCTGGCCGGGACGTATCGGGAACTCGGGCGCCTGGCGAACATCGAACCGGGCGCGCCGGTCGGGTCGTATCAGGACACCACCGGTGTGGCGCCGGACAGCTCGATGGACATCGATCCGGTCGCGGCGCAGCAGATCAGCGATTGGTTCGCCATGGGGGACAAGGCGTTACGATGTCTGGCCCCGGACAGCACGCCGGTGCTGTGGCCGGAGCATTTCGACCTGTCCAGCGCGCTCGGCGAGGTGAACTACGGTGTGTCGCCGGGGGATTCGACGCATCCCGGGCCGTACGCGTACGTGGGACCGTGGACGCCGCGCACAGGCGAGTTCTGGAACGCGCCGTTCGGCGCGCTGCGCTCCAGTGCCGAGTTCGATTCGCCGGCAAGCCTGTTGGCGTTTTTCGAGGAAGGGCGCGCGGCGGCGGCGAAGTAGACGCTAGCGCGCGGCGCGGTGATTGTCGCCGGCCAGGCGACCGCGACGGATCAGCGCGCGCTTGGTGCCCGGGGCGATGGCCGCGGCGTCGAGCTGCGCATCCGGGTCGGGGTCATCGGGATTCGGGCGGACGAACAGGGTGACGGTGGCGGCTGGGGTGAAGCCGCTGCGGGTCATCAGTGCGGTCGAGGCCGCGTTGCGATCTTCGACATCGGTGACGATGCGCCGTGCGCCGCGGGCGAACAACGCCTCGGAGCAGACGTCGACGAGGCGGCGGGCGATGCCGAGCCCCTGCATGTCCGGTGCGACGGCGATCCATTCGAGGTAGGCCCAGTCGTCGCGGTTCTCGAACTCCATCGAGCCGAGCACGAAACCGACCACACGGTCCGAGTCCAGGGCGACCCAGCAGGCGTTGTCGGGGCTGTCCAGGTGCTCGGCGACCGAGGTGAGCGACCACGAGGTGTACGGCTTGGTGGTGACGTCGAAGACTTCGTGCCCGAGATCGAGGACCTGGCGCAGGTGGCCGAGACCCATCGGGACGATCACTACGGCAGAATCCATGCCGACAAGTCTGCCAGCACGACGTGTCGCTGCCGTCACGCGCCCTTACGCGCCGCGGTCTTCTTGGCCGGCTTGTCGGCCGCCTTCTTCGCGGTCTTCTTGGCGGGCGCCTTCTTCGCCGCGGTCTTCTTGGCGGTCTTCTTCGCGGGCGCGGGCTTCCCATTGTCCGCGGCGGTGCTGCGCCGCCCGCTGGCTTCCAGGCTGCGCTGCAGCGCGGCGACCAGATCGACCACCTCCGCGTCCATCTCCGCAGGCGCCGACTCGGGCTGTTCGGGCACCTTGCCGGTGCCGCTGGCGATCGCCTCGTCCAGCAGTCGCTTCAGCTCGATCTGGTACTCATCGGTGAACTGGTCCGGATCGAAGTCGTCGGACATGGTCTCGACCAGCGTCTCGGCCATCTTGATCTCTTGCGGCTTCGGTTCGGCGACGCCGTCGAGGGATTCGAACTCCACCGCGCGCACCTCGTCGGGCCACAGCAGGGTCTGCAGCACCAGTACCCCGTCCTGCACGCGCAGCGCGGCGAGCCTGGTCTTCTGGCGCAGCGTGAAGTGCACCAGCGCGGTGCGGTCGATGCGCTCGAGTGTGGTGGCCAGCAGCACGTAGGCCTTGGGTGTGCTGGAGTCGGGCTCGAGGTAGTAGCTCTTCTCGTACAGGATCGGGTCGATCTGCTCGGACGGCACGAACTGCAATACCGGGATCTCGTGTTTCTCGGCGGCGGGCAGTTTGGCGAAGTCCTCGTCGGTCAGGATGACCTTGTCGCCCTCGGGGGATTCATAGGCCTTATCGATGTCCGCGTACTGCACGGACTTGCCGCAGACGGTGCAGACGCGGTCGTATTTGATCCGGCCGCCGTCCTTCGCGTGCACCTGGTGGAATCGGATGTCGTGGTCCTCGGTGGCGGTATAGACCTTGACCGGGACGTTCACCAGCCCGAATGCGATCGAGCCTTTCCAGATCGACCTCACTGCTGCATCCCCTCGACGCGGGTACCGCGTCCGCGAACCCGACGATCCGCGGGCCCGGGACGGATGAGTGCTGGACGGTACGGTCCACTCATTCCTCCATGATGGCCGACGGTATTCGCGGGCGCGAGCGATTGGGCCACCCGAGTGTCGCGGTGGCGACGCGCCGACGAAGCGTCGGCGGCAGTGCGCCGAACAGGCCGAGCATGGCTCTGACGGTGCCGTTCAAGTCGTCGCGACCCGAGAGGTACGCGCGCTGGGCATCCGGGGGAAGCGCGAAAAATGCGTCGAAAAAAACCGGTAGGTCGGTTGGTGGCAGGGCGAGCAGTGCGCGCAATCCGGCGGCGCGCAGGTGGTGGACCGCCCGTGCCGTCACCGGCCACGCCGGGGTGCCCGCGGCGACGGCGTCGGCGGCGGCGAGCGCGGCGGCCACGCTGTAGCCGGTGGCCGGGTGCGCGAAACCGCCCGCCGCGCCGAAGGCGTGCCGTCCGGGTCTGCCGCCCTCGACCGGAAAACGGACCCGCTCGATCCGTTCGGCACCGGTGAGTTCGATACCGCGGCAACGCAATCGGTGCCGCAGCCGGGCGCGCAGCGCGCCGCCGTCGAGCGCGGGCCGCCCGACCAGGCAGGTCTCTTCGAGCAGCATCGTTTCGCCGTCGAGCGGCACCGCGTAGAGGAACGAGCGCGGCGCGTCGGCGGGTGCGCCGTTGTCCGGCCGCCAGTCCATGAACGTCGGCTCGGTCTCGGCGCAGCGCTTCGCGTCCAGTACCAGTCCGTACGCCGTCTGCTCGGCCAGCGCGGGGGAGCGGCCGATCCCGCGCGCATCGATCACCCGGTCACCGCGCAGCACGGTGCCCGACGCCAGCACCGCGGTCTCCGCGCCGCACTCGAGCACGCGGTCGGCGACGATCCGCGCGCCGGTCAGGTCGAGCGAATCCCGCAGGCGTGCCGCATCGAACACGACATAGGGCCGATCGAGCCGATGCGCGCGGACGCCCCAGGCCAGCGGCCGCGCGACCGTGGCGGCGACCGCGTCGGCGGACAGCCAGTCCGGCAGTTCGTCGGCCCAGGCGGCATAGGTCGCCTGCCACCGCCGCTGCGGCGCCGGGTCCACCACCGTCACCGTCAGGCCACGGACCAGGCAGCGGTGGGCGAGTGCGCGCCCGGCCGGGCCGAGGCCGCACACCACGACATCGACGCTCACCGGGTCGCCCGAAGGAGATTCGGGGAAATCAGATACCGCCGGTGGAGAGCAGGCCGCCGTCCACCCGGACCGTCTCGCCGGTGATCCACGCGGCGTCGTCGGAGACCAGGAAGCCGATCAACCGCGCGACATCCTCCGGCGTGCCGAGCCGCTTCATCGGGTAGACGCTCGCGGCCCGCTCCTCGTCGGCGGAGTACAGCGCGTCGGCGAACCTCGTCTTGATCACGCCGGGCGCGACGGCGTTCACCCGGATCTTCGGGCCCAGCTGCCAGGCCAGTTCGTCGGTGAGCCGGATGAGCGCCGCCTTGGACGCGCCGTAGGCGGCGATCACGCCGGAGGAGCGGATGCCCGCGACGCTGGCCACGTTCACCACCGCGCCGCCGTGCTCACCCATCCAGGCCCGGTGGGCCAGCTGCACGTAGCCGAGCGCGGCGACGACGTTCACGTCGAAGATCTTGCGCACCGCGTCGAGGTCGGCCTCCATCAGCGAGCCGAACACCGGATTGATGCCGGTGTTGTTGATCAGGATGTCCACCGACCCGAACTCGGCCATCATCCGGTCGATCGAGGCGGCGCGATCCTCGGCGTTACCGGAGTTCGCGGCCAGCGCCACCACCTCGCCCTGATGGCCGAGCGCGCGCAGCTCGGCGGCGGCCTCCTCCAACGGGTCCTTCTTACGGGCACTGATCAACACGTTGGCGCCGCGGGCGACCAGCTCGGCCGCCACCGCCTTGCCGATGCCCCGGCTGGCCCCGGTGACCAAAGCGCTCTTGCCGACCAGATCGGTCCCGGTCCCGTTGTTTGGCTCGCTCATGCCTGCACCTCGCTGGCGCTCGGTTCCGTCATGCGCGATGCGCGCTGTGTCATGATTCGCTCTCTTCGCTCGCTCATGTGTCCGCAGGTTACCCGCCGTTCAGTTACGGCCGTCACATACCGATCGCGGGGTGTGAAGAGCCGTTGCGATCACGGGTAAAATCGGTGGTTCTTGTGTGTTACGCGTCGCACAATCGAGTAGCAACCGCCCAGCACTACCGATCCGCAAGGAGAAAACTGTGATCACCGCGACCGACCTGGAGGTCCGGGCCGGAGTCCGCACGCTGCTGTCGGCCCCTGGACCGGCATTGCGGGTGCAGTCCGGCGACCGGATCGGATTGGTCGGGCGCAACGGGGCAGGCAAGACCACCACCCTGCGCATCCTCGCCGGCGAGGGCGAGCCCTACGCCGGAAAGATCTTGCGCTCCAGCGATATCGGCTATCTGCCGCAGGATCCGCGGGAGGGCAACCTGGACGTGCTCGCGCGCGATCGGGTGCTGTCCGCGCGCGGACTGGACACGCTGATCCGCGACATGGAGAAGCAGCAGGCGCTGATGGCCGAGGTGGCCGACGAGAACGAGCGCGAGAAGGCGGTGCGCAAGTACGGCAGGCTCGAGGACCGTTTCTCGGCGCTGGGCGGCTACGTCGCCGAGAGTGACGCGGCCCGCATCTGCCACAGCCTCGGCCTGCCCGATCGGGTACTCGGCCAGGCGCTGCGCACCCTCTCCGGTGGTCAGCGCCGCCGAATCGAGCTGGCGCGCATCCTGTTCGCCGCCTCCGACGGCAGCGGCGGTCGCTCCGATACCATCCTGCTGCTCGACGAGCCGACCAACCACCTCGACGCCGACTCGATCACCTGGCTGCGCGGGTTCCTGCAGAACCACGACGGCGGTCTGATCGTGATCAGTCACGACGTGGAACTGCTCGGCGACGTGGTGAACAAGGTGTGGTTCCTCGACGCGGTGCGCGGCGAGGCCGACGTCTACAACATGGGCTGGCAGAAGTACCTGGACGCGCGCGCCACCGACGAACAGCGCCGCAGGCGCGAACGCGCCAACGCCGAGAAGAAGGCGAGCGCGCTGCGCGTCCAGGCGGCCAAGCTCGGCGCCAAAGCCACGAAAGCCACTGCGGCACAGAACATGGCCAAGCGCGCCGACCGGTTGATGGCCGAACTCGACGACGTGCGCGTCGCCGACAAGGTGGCCAGGATCAAGTTCCCCGAGCCCGCACCGTGCGGCAAGACGCCGCTGATGGCGGAGAACCTGACCAAGATGTACGGCTCGCTGGAGATTTTCGCCGGCGTCGATCTCGCGATCGACCGCGGCAGCCGGGTCGTGGTGCTCGGGCTCAACGGCGCGGGCAAGACCACGCTGCTGCGGCTGCTCGCCGGGGTAGAACAGCCCACTGCGGGCACGCTGGTGCCGGGCCATGGCATGAAGGTCGGGTACTTCGCGCAGGAACACGACACCCTGGACGACAACGCGACGGTGTGGGAGAACATCCGCCATGCCGCGCCGGACGCGGGGGAGCAGGACCTGCGCGGACTGCTCGGCGCGTTCATGTTCACCGGTCCCCAGTTGGATCAGCCCGCGGGCACGCTCTCCGGCGGTGAGAAGACGCGTTTGGCGCTCGCCGGACTGGTGTCCTCGGCTGCCAACGTGTTGCTGCTCGACGAGCCGACCAACAACCTCGACCCGGTCTCGCGCGAACAAGTGCTCGATGCGCTGCGCACTTACGCCGGCGCGGTCGTGCTCGTCACACACGATCCGGGTGCCGCTGAGGCGCTGTCGCCGGAACGGGTGATCTTGTTGCCGGACGGCACCGAGGACCACTGGTCCGCCGATTACCTGGAATTGATTCAGCTCGCGTGAGTTTCATCACAAGAACCCGTTGATCACGGACCCTCGAGTGCTTAGCCTGGAAAGACGCTGCTCGGCGACTCGGAGGAAGCCATGAGCGACAGGCCCGCACAAGTCAAAGCCACCCTGGGTAAGGGAACACGCGTCACGGGGAAGTCCCGTGACCGCCTACAGACCCAGTTGAAGAAGCAGTACGAAGCAGGTGCGAGCATCCGCTCGCTGGCGCGAGCAACCGGTCGCTCCTACGGCTTCATCCACAACGTACTGGTGGAGTCGCATGTGCAACTCCGCAGCCGCGGCGGCGCCAACCGCCGCAAGAGTCAGTAGCACCGCACCCGGCTCGAACCGGTTTCGGCGGAACGCTTTTCGCCGGGGCCGGTGAGTTCGCGCGCGGCAGGCCGCGACGGCGCGCGCGACCGGATCGAGGTCGACGGCACGGCGGACGGCTGCCTGGCCGGACTACTGCGTACCGTGCGCGTCCAGGTCTACGGACCTGTGTCCTGCGAGCTGTCGGCCCAGTATGGGCCGGACGCAACAGGATCCAGTGACACGATGGTCGGCACCACTGGTGCACGGGCTGCCTGAACTCGTGGTCTTGTCTGCCCCGAGGTCGCGCTGCCCGGCAGCCGGAACGGCGGGGGGACCGCACGACGGAGATCACCGAGCCGCGGCGCGCGGACAGCGAGCCGATCGTGGTGTGCGCCTGGCTCGGCACCGCGCAGGAGTTCCTGCGCCGGGACGTGGTGGATGAGCTTCGGCTGCCGGTGTTTCCGGTATTGCTCGGCGCCGGGCGGCGGCCGCTCGACGGGGTGCCCGCACGGCGGCTGCGGCTGGTCGTCGCGCACCCGTTTCCGAAATCCGGTGTCGTGCGGCGCACGTATCGGCGTCAGTAGCCCTCGACGGCGCCGTCCCCGTCGACGAGCAGGTTGGCGAGGCTGCGGAAGATCGGCAGCCCGGTCTTGATCTCCAGGTAGGCGAACTGTCCCTGCGGATTGACCTCGAGGAAGTAGTACTCGCCGTCGAGGCCGAGTCGAATGTCCAAGACGCCGAACGACAATCCCAGCGCGCCCATCAGGGTCGCGAGTGATTTGCTGACCGAGGCGGGCAGATGTTCCGGCACGAAATCGACCGAGGTGTCCAGCCGGGAATCGACGCGGCCCACGCCGGCCTGCGAGTCGATGCGCACCGTCCACTCGACGCCGTCCACCCAGACCACCCGCAGATCGCACTCGGCGTCGACGTAATCCTGGAAGGTGGTCGGCGCCGCGCGGATGCCGGTCAGCCGGTCGTAGTCCTGCTCGGTGATGATCCTGGTCTCCGCGAATTCGGCGCGGCTGGTCCCGGTGCGCTTGTAAACGACTGGGCCGGGCCGGGATTCGGCGAAGCTGCGGGCCTCGTCCGGGTCGTTGGTGATCAGCGTCTCTGGCACCGCGAAGCCGGCCCGCAGCGCGGTCTCCAACTGGACGATCTTGCGGGCGGCGGTGCGGTCGGCCCCGGGATCGTTGACCCAGTGCGCCGGAATGGACCACAGCAGTCCCTGGATGAAGCCGTCGCATTCGGCCTGGCGGAAGTCGTTGTCGGAGACGCGGACTCCGGCGGGCGGCTGGGTCGGGTGCGGCCTGCGCCACCACACCGAGCGCACGTCGTCGAGGCCGATCAGGTGCGAGACCGATCGGGCCGTACCGTAGCGGTCCAGCCGGAAGCTGCCCGATTCCCGCGGAAAGTCACGCAGGTCGAGCTGAATCGCACTGAGCCCGTGGAATTCTCGCAGCGTCGCCGCCATGGCGGTGGCGTGCAGATCGTCGGATTCGGACACGATGAGGACTGAACCCGTCCGGCGTCCCGCCATGAATGCGCCGCTCAGTCGAGACTGTCGCAGTTGATACCGTCGTCACTGGTGGCGAGCGACTTGGTCTGGCAGTAGGTGAAAGTGGCGCCGTTGGTGCCGGGCAGGTCGACCAGATTCATGCGGTCGGCCCAGGATTCGGTGAGCGCGCGCAGCTGATCGTCACCGAGTGCGGCCGACGGTGCCTGCTGCATCGTCATCGGTCGGTCGAGCACGTCGATGCGCAGGCGGCGGGTGAAATCCGCGGTGGCCCCGACCCGGATGTCGACCAGGACCGGCCGCGCGCCCTGTTCGGCGCGAAGTCCTTCCGGCACGGCCGAATCGAGCACCCGCAGCACATCGGAACGGCGAAACGTCCACGTGCCCTCGGCCACGCGAACGCTGATATCTCTGTCCGACTCCGCCACCAACAATCCGTGCAGTGGAGGCACGCGGTCACTCTTCGGCGCGGTTCCGTGGAGGCGGAGTGCGTCGGTCATAGCCATTTCTCCGATCTGCTCGCGATTTGCCACGACCCCCGAGCGTGTGCCCGATCATAACGTGCGAAGGCCCTTCGCCGGTTCGGATCGACAGATTTAACCGCCGGTGGCAAACCGGATTCCGATCCCGGATGCGCTAGGGCCGAAAGTTTTTCGGCAGGGCACCGATAGTTCCGGCGCAATCAATGAGCTACTTCCGAATGGCAAGATATCCATCGCATAGCCCCGGATTGGCGGCTGTGCATTCGTACGTGCGATTTCACAGGCCGAGCAGGTCGGGGCGTTCTGCGAGGGCGCCGAAGCGCTCGGCGGGCGCGGGCAGCAGCTTGCGCTCGCGCAGGTCGAGCAGTCCACCGACCACGCGCGCCTCGGCCGCGACGGTGCCGTCGAGTTTGCGGATCTCGTGCCGGAAGGTGAAGGTCTTGCCGCCGGAGTATTCGATGTCGGTGTCGACGGTGACTTCGTCGCCGCCGCGTAACTCGCGCAGGTATTTGATGTTCGTCTCCAGCACGACCGGTCCGACGCCCGCGGTGATCAGTTTGTCCTGCGGCAGGCCGGCCGCGCGCAACATCTCCCACCGCGCGTGCTCGGTGTACTGCAGATAGACCGCCTGATTCAGATGGCCCTGCGTGTCGAGTTCGTAGCCGCGCACAACGATCGCAATGGTGAAGGTCATGTCCTGACCAGCGCGGCGTCCGATGCTCTTGTTCCCGATCCGCGCCGACGCGTTCGTCACATCGAGTGTCAGCGGCGGTTGGCCGTGCGCTCGGCCCACCAGTGCGGCGCGTCGACGAAGTGATTGTCGAACTCGTCCTGCGCGGCGGCGAGGTCGGACAGGGGCGACTCGCCCTTCGCGATGCGGTCGAGCAGCCGGAAGTATTCGAAGCGCTGCACGCCGGGCATGAGCGCGATCATCAGGCGCGCGGAACTGTCGGGGGTGGCGCCGAAGGCGTGCGGCATCAGCTTCGGTACGACGATAGAGCCGCCCGCGCCGACCGTGACGATGCGATCGCCCGCCAGTACTTGCAGCTCGCCCTCGGCGACGTAGAACAGCTCGTCCGAGCGGGTGTGATAGTGCGGGGCCGCGCCATCGGCGCCCGGCCGCATGGTCACCTCGAGCGTGCTGAGCGTGCCGCCGGTGTCGGCGGCGTCGAGCAGCAGTCGCATGGTGACCGCCTCGGTGCCCAGTGTCTCGGCGTCCTGCGGCTGACGGATCGCGGCTTCGGTGCGGGTGGTGGTGTCCATGAAGCTCTCCAACTGATTCGCTGATTGATAATTCGCTACCGAACTATATACCGGCGAATAGAATCGTGTCCATGGCGGAACCAGATCCGGTCGACGCGATCGTCGGCCAGTGGCAGCGCGAACGACCCGACCTCGAGCTGGAGGCGATGGCGATCGTCGGCCGCCTCGGCAGGCTGCTCGTCGTGGCGCAGCGTGTGATCGAGGAGGTGTTCGGCGCGCACGGATTGCAGCGCGGCGAGTTCGATGTGCTTGCCGCGCTGCGGCGTTCGGGCGAGCCGTACGAACTCAACCCGTCGGTGCTCGCCGACACGCTGATGCTCTCGCGGGCTGGCATGACCGGGCGCCTCGATCGGCTGGAGTCGGCGGGACTGGTGCGCCGGATCGCGGACGCGGTGGACCGGCGGTCGGTGCGGGTCGCCCTCACCGCCGCGGGGCGTGAGCTGGTGGACCGGGTCGTCACCGCGCACACCGAGAACGAGACCCGCATGCTCTCGGTGCTGTCCGCCGCCGACCGTCGCGAACTCGACCGGATCGTGCGGATACTGCTCACCAGCCTGGAGAAGCCCACCCCGACTGAGCCGTAAGCCATTGCGGCCCAGCTTGATCCGTTCTCTCTGTTGCCCCGCCGCACTCGGACGCCGGTAGATGCGATGCTGTCGCGCGGTCGGTACCCGGCGGCGAGAGGCAGCCGCGATCCTGCCCGCGGTCGATGTGGCGAACTGGCCGGGCCCGGCCAAAGGCGGCGGCGCGCAACGGTGCTGCCGGCGGTCGGGGTGGCGGGGTGGTCGGGCCTGGTCGGTGCGCCTGGTCGAGTAGTTCGGTACTCGCGTTTTCGCTGCACAGCGGGCATACCGTGGGGTATGTGCCGATCGGATCGGCGCGTGTGCGAGGAGATCAACGATGATCGACATCATTACCCTGCGCGGCACCGGTGAACCGCGTAATTCCGACGGAAAGCCGGCGGGCATGCTGCGAGCCGTCACCGACCTGCTCGACCCGACGCGATTTTCCGCGTTCGAACCGGACTGGCCCGCCTCGGTCGGTCCGTCGCCGGATGTCTGGGGTCCTTCGCTGGACACCTCGGTGCGCCTCGGCACGGCAGCGGGCGTCAAGGCGATCCAGGATTCACCGAATGTGTGTGGGTTGCTGAGCTTTTCGCTCGGCGGAATATGTGCGAGCCGGATACTCGATGGAGTCCGCTCGGGCGAGTACAAGAACGCGGACGGCTCACCGCTGGAGATCGCCTTCGCGGTGAACATCGCCAATCCGCTGCGCAAGGCGGGCGAATCGGTGGGCGGGCTGTGCCCGTCGAACACCTTCGGCCTGCACGGTCAACGGGGGCCCTGGCCCGCGGGCGTTGCCATCCGCGAATACGCCAATCCTGGCGACATCATCACCGCCGCGCCCGCGGATTCCCCGCTGCGCGTCATCGACGTCGGCATCTCGCCGTTCTCGTTCCTCGAGGGCGCGCGGATCGGTGACGTCGGCCCGCTGATCTTCGCGGAACTGCTGGCCTGGCTGATGCGTGATCCCCTGACGAACCTGACTCGCTACGTCGTCGCGATGTACGGGGTGATCGGGTACCTGACGCCGTGGCCGGAGGGGGAGCACGTGCTGTACTCGAGCCACCTGCTGCCGGGCACCGACGTGCTGTGGACCACGCATGCCGCCGAGTACATCGACGACAACTTCTGAGCGGGCTCAGTCCCGGCGGCGCACCGAGGCCTCGACGAGATCCAGTACGGCGGTGAGGTTTTCGTTGGTGTGACCGGAGGCGATGCGCGCGATCAGACCGTCGAGCACCAGGTCGAGATAGCCGAGCAGCACGTCGGTCGGCACGTCGTCGCGCAGCGCGCCCGCCGCCTTGCGGCGTTCCAGGCGGGCCAGGGTGGCGGCGGTGAGTTCGGCCGAGCGCTGGGTCCAGCCCGCCCGGAACTCGGGGTCGGTGCGCAGCCGCCGGGCGATCTCGAGCCGGGTGCCGAGCCAGTTGAATTGTTCGGGGTGGGTGAGCATGTCGCGCATGACCTGGACGATGCCCTGATTGGCGGCGACGTCGGCCATGCGCTCGGCGTCCTCCTGCGCGAGCGCGAGGAACAGCGCGTCCTTGTCCCGGAAGTGGTGGAAGATGGCGCCCCGGGACAGGCCGATCTCTTCCTCCAGGCGCCGCACCGTGGCGCCCTCGTACCCGTATTCGGCAAAGCAACGCCGCGCCCCGTCGAGAATCTGGCTCCGCCGGGCGGCGAGATGATCTTCACTGACCTTGGGCATGTCAGGCGTGCTCCTCCAGGAGGTGAGAGAACTCCGCGCACCGCGAAAACGCGGTGCGCGGGGTCCTCGACGTACGGCAGATGCGAGATCAGCCGCGAATCATGTTGCGCAACACGTACTGCAGGATGCCGCCGTTGCGGTAGTAGTCGGCCTCACCGGGGGTGTCGATGCGGACCACGGCGTCGAAGCTGACCTTCTCGCCGTTCTCCTTGGTGGCGGTCACCTTCAAGGTCTTCGGGGTCACACCCTCGTTCAGCTTGGTGATGCCCTCGATGTCGAAGGTCTCGGTGCCGTCCAGCTTCAGCGACGCGGCGGACTCACCGGCCGGGAACTGCAGCGGGATGACGCCCATGCCGATCAGGTTGGAGCGGTGGATGCGCTCGAAGGACTCGGTGATCACGGCCTTCACGCCGAGCAGCGAGGTGCCCTTGGCCGCCCAGTCGCGCGAGGAACCCGAGCCGTACTCCTTGCCGCCGAGCACGACCAGCGGGATGCCCGCGGCCTGGTAGTTCTGCGACGCGTCGTAGATGAACGCCTGCGGGCCGCCCTCCTGGGTGAAGTCGCGGGTGTAGCCGCCCGAGACGTCGTCGAGCAGCTGGTTGCGCAGCCGGATGTTGGCGAAGGTGCCGCGGATCATCACCTCGTGGTTACCGCGACGCGAGCCGAGGGAGTTGTAGTCCTTGCGCTCCACGCCGTGCGAGTCGAGGTACTGCGCCGCCGGGGTGCCCGGCTTGATCGGACCGGCCGGGGAGATGTGGTCGGTGGTGACCGAGTCGCCGAGCAGCGCGAGCACGCGCGCGCCCTTGATGTCCTCGACCGGGCTCGGCTCCATCTGCATGCCGTCGAAGTACGGCGCCTTGCGCACGTAGGTCGAGTTCTCGTCCCACGCGAAGGTGTCGCCCTCGGGGGTGCTCAGGCCCTTCCAGCGCTCGTCGCCCTCGAAGACGGTGGCGTAGGACTTGGTGAACATGTCCCGGCTGATCGCCGACTTGATGGTGTCGTCGATCTCCTGCGCCGAGGGCCAGATGTCCTTCAGGAACACGTCGTTGCCGTCGGTGTCCTTGCCCAGCGGGTCGGTCTCGAAGTCGAAGTCCATCGTTCCCGCGAGCGCGTAGGCGATCACCAGCGGCGGCGAGGCCAGGTAGTTCATCTTCACGTCGGGGGAGATGCGACCCTCGAAGTTACGGTTGCCCGAGAGCACCGCGGTGACCGAGAGGTCGTTGTCGTTGATCGCCTTGGAGATCTCGTCCGGCAGCGGACCGGTGTTGCCGATGCAGGTGGTGCAGCCGAAGCCGCCCACGAAGAAGCCGAGCTTCTCCAGGTAGGGCCACAGGCCGGCCTTCTCGTAGTAGTCGGCGACGACCTGCGAGCCGGGCGCCATGTTGGTCTTGACCCACGGCTTGGACGCGAGGCCCTTCTCGACCGCGTTGCGGGCCAGCAGGGCCGCGCCGATCATGACCGACGGGTTGGAGGTGTTGGTGCAGGAGGTGATGCCCGCGACCACGACCGCGCCGTGATCGAGCACGAAGTCACCACGCTCCGGATCCGACACCTTGACCGGCTTGGACGGACGGCCGATGTTGCCGTTGGCGGCGGACGGGATCAGCACCGCATCGTCGTCGGCGAAGGACAGCACGGCCGGGTCCGAGGCCGGGAACGACTCCTCGATGGCCTCGTCCAGGTGGGTGTGCGGGGTGGTCGCGGCGGGGCCGGTCTCCGCGTCGTTGGTGTAGTTGTGGATGTCCTTGCGGAACGCGGTCTTGGAGTCCGAGAGCAGGATTCGGTCCTGCGGGCGCTTCGGGCCCGCGATCGAGGGCACCACGGTGCTCAGGTCCAGCTCGAGGTACTCGGAGTAGGCGGGCTCGTTGTCCGCGTCGTGCCACAGGCCCTGCTCCTTGGCGTAGGCCTCGACGAGCGCGAGCTGGTCGTCGGTGCGGCCGGTCAGGCGCAGGTAGTTGATGGTCTCCTCGTCGATCGGGAAGATCGCCGCGGTGGAACCGAATTCGGGGCTCATGTTGCCGAGGGTGGCGCGGTTCGCGAGCGGAACCTCCGCGACGCCCTTGCCGTAGAACTCGACGAACTTGCCGACCACGCCGTGCTTGCGCAGCATGTCGGTGACGGTGAGCACCACGTCGGTGGCGGTGACGCCGGGCTGGATCTCACCGGTCAGCTTGAAGCCGACCACGCGCGGGATCAGCATCGAGACCGGCTGGCCGAGCATGGCCGCCTCGGCCTCGATACCGCCGACGCCCCAGCCCAATACGCCGAGGCCGTTGACCATGGTGGTGTGCGAGTCGGTGCCGACACAGGTGTCGGGGTAGGCCTGGCCGTTGCGGACCATGACGGTGGGCGCCAGATATTCGATGTTGACCTGGTGCACGATGCCGACGCCCGGCGGGACGACCTTGAAGTCGTCGAAGGCGCCTTGGCCCCAGCGCAGGAACTGGTAGCGCTCGCCGTTGCGCTGGTACTCCAGGTCGACGTTGCGCTCGAGGGCGTCGGCGCGGCCGAACACGTCGAGGATGACCGAGTGGTCGATGACCATGTCGGCGGGCGAGAGCGGGTTGACCTTGCTCGGATCGCCGCCGAGGGCGGTGACGGCCTCACGCATGGTGGCGAGGTCGACGATGCAGGGGACACCGGTGAAGTCCTGCATGATCACGCGGGCCGGCGTGAACTGGATCTCGGTGTCGGGCTGGGCGTTGGGATCCCAATTCGCAATGGCGCGAATGTGATCGGCGGTGATGTTGGCGCCGTCCTCGGTACGGAGCAGGTTCTCCGCGAGGACCTTGAGTGCGTAGGGGAGTTTCTCGGTGCCCGGCACGGCCGAGAGACGGAAGATCTCGTAGGAGTTGCTTCCGACCTCGAGGGTGCCCTTGGCGCCGAAAGTATCGATACTTGTCGTCACGTCAGCTCCACTCATCTGTGAGGGTTGGCCGCCGACGGGGCTGTGTCGGCGGCTGGCCTTTCGAGCGACCTGCAAGCAGTCGCTCCGGTGTCGTTGCAGGTATTCCAGCGCCGCAGCGCGGAGTTCCTATGCGCTATGACCTTAACAGTACGCTTGTCCTGTGAAGCGCACGGGTCCGGTCGGTGCGGGCCTACCTACTCGACGGTGTGCCCAGCCCGCTTCGAACCATGCCAGGGCGCGGGCCCGGGGTGCCGCGCGGGCCGCCGACTCGTTCGCCGGATGCGCGGGGCGCGTCGCGTGGCGTCTGCGGGTGCTGCGACACTCGGTCGCGTACTGTGCTTTCGGAGCCAGCCCGGGGGTGTTGCGCTCACCCCGCAGTGTTGGATGCATGTCGCTTCGGATGCCGATGCGGCTCGACAGACCGGATGGAAGATGACCGTCTCGCACACCTCGGTTTTTTCGCCCATGGCCGCCGAACTGCCGCCTAACGTCACCGAGGACACCGTCACCACCATCAACGCCGACCTGGCCGACAATCACGTCGCGACCGTGGATCCGGGCAAGGATCAGTCGGGGTTGGCGGCGGTCGCCGCCGAGGCGAGAGCGAACGGCATTCCGCTGAGCATCGTGGTGGTTCCGGGTAATCCCGGCCGCGACTCGAACCTGCGCGACCTGGCCACCGAGGTCGCCAAGACCCAGCACGGCACCGTCGTGGTGCTCAGCGACGACTTCGCGGGTACCTACAGCGACTCGATCAGCCGCGTCCGGCTGGAGTGGGCCGAGGACAAGGCCAAGTTCAAGGGCAGCGCCCACACCACCGAGGCGGCACAGGCTTTCGTCGATCAGCTGACGAAGCCGGAGCCCATCTCCTGGACCGCGATTTCCAGTGTGTTGCTGGCCGGTACCGCCGTGGTGGTCGTCGGTCTCTACGTCGTGAAGTCCCGTCGGCGTGCCGAGGACGAAACGCCGGAGGCCGCGGCGAGCGTGGCCGACGACCAATCCGTATCTCGCTGAGCTTGGGGACCGCTCCCGCATAGCTGGTTTCGATCCAGCTACTTTTCCTGACGACCGGTTCGTTTTTCCGCCTGGAAACCTCGTTCGCATCCGGCTAATAACCGGCAATGGACAAATTACGCGATTGTCATTCTGTTGCTGAAGTTCCTTTGGGGACAGAAGTGTCGTACGGTTCGAGTGCTTGCTTGTGGGAAAAGAGTGTTGTCAGGGGCGTCTGCGGACCGCTGGGCTGGATGGTTCCGGTGATGCCCATGGGGTGTTTGCCGGAGTCGGGTCCTTTGGGAGGTGCGATGCGCAACAACGGCAGGGCGGCCTATCGGCGGCCGCTGGGGATCGCTCTGGGGTTGCTGGTTTCGGTCGCCGTGGTGCTGGCCGGACCCGCCGTCGCCGTGCCGCCCGCCCCGCCCAATCCGAGCGACGGCGAAATCGCCGATGCCGGAGCGCAAGTCGACGCGAGCATCAGCGAGGTCGGCGCGCTGATCAACCAGGTCGCCTCGGTCGACCAGCAGTTGCAGCAGCTCGACGACGAGGTCGCGCGCAAACGGGAGGCCGTCAACAAGGCGCTGGTCGACCTGCAGGACGCGCGCGAGGCCGCGGACGCGGCCGCCGCCGTCGTGCTCGACACGCAGCGCCAATTGGCCGATGCCGGAACACAGGTCGACCAGGCCAGGCGCAACTTCGACCAGTTCGCGGCCCAGGCCTACACCCGACCGGTCGCCGACTCGATGGTGGTCTACCTGGCCGCCGCCACGCCCGGCGCCGCGCTCGATCAAGCCCAGCTCCTATCGCTGGTCTCGAAGAACCAGCAGCAGGTGCTCGATCGACTACGTCGGGCCCAGATCGATCAGGGCAACAAGAACTCCAGTGCGCGCCAAGCGAAATCGGAGGCCGACGCCGCGGCCGCGGTCGCCGAGCAGAAGAAGATCGATGCCGAGCACGCGGTCGCCGCCGCCAAGGCCGAACTGGATCAGCAGACCGTGCGCCGCGACGACCTGCTCCGCCAGCGCCAAGACGCGCAGGGGCGCTTGGATTTCGCGCGACAGCACGTAGCCGGGTTACAAGGACAGCGCGACGCGTATCTGGCTTGGGATCAACAACGTAAGGCCGAGGAGGCCGCCGTGCGTGCCGCGGCCGCCGCCGCGGCGGCCAGGGCCGCCGCCGACAAGAACGCGCAGGGCCGCGCCGGTCAGCTCAACGCCGAGCAGCGCCCGCACACTCAGCTGGGGGACACACCACCGCCGAAGCGCTCGACGCCGCGCCCGTCGTTTCCGTCCATCACCGGCTCGGCCGCGGTGGAGACGGTGGTCGACCGCGCGCTGTCGCAGCTGGGCGTCATCTACGCGTGGGGCGGCGGCGACGCGAACGGCCCGACGCTCGGCATCCGCGACGGCGGGGTCGCCGACAGCTTCGGCGACTACGAGAAGGTCGGCTTCGATTGTTCGGGCCTGATGATCTATGCCTTTGCCGGGATCGGGGTTTCGCTGCCGCACTACAGCGGGTATCAGTACAACGCCGGTACCCGAGTGCCGGTGGCCGAACGAGCCCGCGGCGACATGCTCTTCTGGGGTGCGAACGCCAGCCAGCACGTCGCGTTGTACCTGGGCGACGGACAGATGGTCGAGGCGCCGCAATCGGGCGAGGTGGTGCGGGTTTCGCCGGTGCGCGAGGGCGGCATCATGCCCTACGCGGTGCGGATCGTCAGCTGAGCTGGTTGCATAGCTGGCGAACACGCGGCAGCGCCGGATTCGCCGCCCGGAGACGAGGCGAAGCTTCGAATTCTCTTCATGTCGGGTCCGGTTGCGGCACATACGGCCATTACCTGGAATAGTTGTGGCAGCACGCACAGGACCAAGGCGAAAGCGGGGATGTTGGTGACTTCGACAGACGGTGTCAGCGGGGCGAAATTGGCGAAAGATGCGCCTGCGTCCACGCCGAACACCCTGGAGCGAGACGTCCAGACCCTGGAGAAGGCGATCTACGAGGTCAAGCGGGTGATCGTCGGCCAGGATCGACTGGTCGAGCGGCTGCTCGTCGGCGTGCTCGCGCGAGGTCACGTCCTGCTCGAGGGCGTGCCGGGCATCGCGAAGACCCTGGCGGTGGAGACCTTCGCCAAGGTGGTCGGCGGCTCGTTCTCCCGCGTGCAGTTCACCCCCGACCTGGTGCCCACCGACCTGATCGGTACCCGCATCTTCCGGCAGGGCCGCGAGGAATTCGACACCGAGCTCGGCCCGGTCGTGGCGAACTTCGTGCTCGCCGACGAGATCAACCGCGCGCCGGCCAAGGTGCAGTCCGCGCTGCTCGAGGTGATGGCCGAGCGGCACGTCTCGATCGGCGGCAAGACCTACCCGATGCCGAACCCGTTCCTGGTGATGGCGACGCAGAACCCGATCGAGAGCGAGGGCGTGTACCCGCTGCCCGAGGCGCAGCGCGACCGCTTCCTGTTCAAGGTCGTCGTCGACTACCCCTCGGTGGAGGAGGAGCGCGAGATCATCTACCGGATGGGTGTCACCCCGCCGGAGGCCACGCGCATCCTGGAACCCGAGGAGATCGTGCGGCTGCAGAAGGTCGCGGCCAATGTCTTCGTGCACCACGCGCTGGTCGACTACGTGGTCCGGGTGATCGCGGCGACCCGCAGGCCCGCCGACTTCGGCATGCAGGACGTGGCCAGCTGGATCTCCTACGGCGCGTCGCCGCGCGCCAGCCTCGGCATCATCGCCGCGGCTCGCGCCGTCGCGCTGATCCGCGGCCGCGACTACGTGGTGCCCCAGGACGTGGTCGAGGTGATCCCGGACGTGCTGCGCCACCGCCTGGTGCTGTCCTACGACGCGCTCGCCGACGAGGTCAGCCCGGAGGACGTGATCAAGCGCGTGCTGCAGACCGTCGGCCTGCCGCAGGTCGCGCCGCAGGCCGTCGCGCCGGGCGCCGGTTCGCCCGCGCCGCAACAGCTTCCGCCGCCGCAGGCCGGCGCGCAGCAGGGTGTGCCGCAGCCGGTGCCGCAGCCGCCGAACGGGCAGCAGTCCCAGCCCGCCGGCAACGTCCAGAACAAGTGACCGCGGCGCAAGAACCGCTGCCCCGCGTGGCCACGTCGCCGCACGCGCCGCCCTCGTTCCAGGCTGGTGAGCTGACCGACCCTCGGTTGTCCGCGGCGCTGAAGACACTCGAGCTGACGGTGCGCCGCAGGCTCGACGGCGTACTGCACGGTGACCATCTCGGGCTCATTCCCGGCCCGGGTTCGGAGCCGGGCGAGGCGCGCACCTACCAGCCGGGTGACGATGTGCGGCAGATGGATTGGTCGGTCACCGCCCGCACCACCCACCCGCACGTGCGGCAGATGATCGCCGACCGCGAGCTGGAGACCTGGATGGTCGTCGACCTCTCGGCGAGCCTGGACTTCGGCACCGCGCTGTGCCAGAAGCGGGACCTGGCGATCGCCGCCGCGGCCGCCATCACCCATCTCACCAGCGGCGGCGGCAACCGGATCGGCGCGGTCGTCGCCACCGGCGAGCGGCTGGTCCGGGTACCAGCGCGCAGCGGTCGGGTGCACGCGCAGTCGCTGCTGCGCAGCATCGCGACCACGCCGCACGCGCGTGACGGGGTGCGCGGCGATCTGCGCGGCGGCATCGAGTCGCTGCGCAGGCCGCAGCGCAAACGCGGCCTCGCGGTGATCATCAGCGACTTCCTCGGCGACATCGACTGGCAGCGCTCGCTGCGTGCCATCTCCGCGCGCCACGACCTGCTCGCGGTCGAGATCATCGATCCGCGCGATCTGGCGCTGCCCGATATCGGCGATGTCGTGCTGCACGACCCCGAGACCGGGCGCACCCGCGAGTTCAGCGTGACGCCCACGCTGCGCGCGGATTTCGCGGCCGCGGCCCAGCGCCACCGCACCCAGGTCGAACAGGCCCTGCGCAGCTGCGGCGCGCCGGTCCTGACCCTGCACACCGATAGGGACTGGATCGCCGACGTGGTCCGGTTCGTGTCCACCCGGCGCCACAGCCTCGGCGCCCCGAGCGGGCGGGTCCCACGTCAGTGAGTATTTCGCATTTCACCGCGGCGCTCTGGCTCGGCTTCCTCGCCGTCCTCGCGCTGATCGCGCTGGGCTATGTCCTGGTACAGCGCGGCAAGCACAAGCACATGCTGCGGTTCAGCAACATGGAGCTGCTGGAGAAGGTCGCGCCCGCGCGTCCGAGTCCGTTACGGCACGTGCCGATCGCGCTGATGCTGGTCGGGTTGGTGTTCCTGACCATCGCGGCGGCCGGGCCGACGGCGGTGAAGAAGGTGGCCCGCAACCGCGCGACCGTCATGCTGGTGATGGACGTGTCGCTGTCGATGGAGGCGACCGACGTGCCACCGAGCCGGATCGAGGTCGCGAAGAAGGCGGGCAAGGAGTTCGTCGACGGCCTGCCCAGCGGACTCAACATCGGCTTCATCACCTTCGCGGGCACCGCATCGGTGATGGTCTCGCCGACGACCAACCACGAATCGGTGAAGGCCGCCATCGACAACGCCAAGCTGGCCGAGCGCACCGCGACCGGCGAGGGCATCCTCACCGCGCTCAACGCGATCGACACCCTCGCCTCGGTGCTCGGCGGCGCGCAGGAGCCGCCGCCGGCCCGGATCGTGCTGATGTCGGACGGCAAGCAGACCGTGCCCGCGTTCGAGGACGTGGACAACCCGCGGCACGAATTCGTCGCCGCGCGACTGGCGAAGAACAAGAACGTCCCGATCTCGACGATCTCCTACGGCACCCGGTGGGGCAAGGTCAGCATCCCGCGCGAGGACGGGTCCAGCGACGACGTGCCGGTGCCGGTCGACGACGACGCGATGCGCGAGCTCGCGCGGCTGTCCGGCGGCGAGTTCTACACCGCGTCCACGCTGCAGGAACTGAGCAAGGTGTACGACACCCTCGAGCAGCAGATCGGTTTCGAGCTGACCAGGGGCGACGCGAGCAGGCCGTGGTTGCTGCTCGGCCTGCTGATCACCTCCGCCGGTGTGATCGCCGGGCTGCTGTACCGCCAGCGCCTGCCCTAGACGTTCTCGGAAGTCTCCGCCGAGTCGCCCTGGCGCCACGCACGTTTCGGCCGCTGCCGCGGGCGCCGACGCCGGGGTGACGGGCCGGTTCCGCGCGCTCGCGCGGGTCCCGCACCGGGCCGATGACCGTTCTGTCCGAACCTGCTTCGCTACGGTCGCGGCACCGTCCGGACCAGGGGCGGGCGGGTTTTCGAGCGGCGGCTCGCACCAGGTAGGTTGTTCCCCATGTCGAACATCACATCCCGGTCTGTCCTGGTCACCGGTGGTAACCGTGGCATCGGTCTCGCAGTCGCGCAGCGTTTGGCGGCCGACGGTCACAAGGTCGCCGTCACCCACCGCGGTTCCGGCGCGCCCGAGGGGATGCTCGGCGTGAAATGCGATGTGACGGACGCGGAATCGATCGACCGCGCCTTCACCGAGGTCGAGGAGAAGCAGGGCCCGGTCGAGGTGCTGGTGGCCAACGCGGGCATCGTCGACAACACGCTGCTGATGCGGATGGACGAGGAGCAGTTCACCCGCGTCATCGACGCCAACCTGACCGGCGCCTTCCGCTGCGCCAAGCGCGCCAACCGCGCGATGCTGCGCGCGAAGTTCGGCCGGATCATCTTCCTCGGCTCGGTGGTCGGCCTCAAGGGTGCGCCGGGGCAGGTCAACTACGCTGCGGCCAAGGCGGGCCTGGTCGGCATGGCGCGCGCGATCACCATGGAGATCGGCTCGCGCAACATCACCGCCAACGTCGTGGCGCCGGGCCTGATCGAGACCGATATGACCCGCGAAGAGATGACCGACGAAATGCGTGACCTGGTGCTGAAGTACGGCATCCCGGCCAAGCGGATGGGCCAGCCGGAGGAGGTCGCCGGGGCGATCAGCTTCCTGGCCTCCGACGACGCGGGCTACATCACCGGCGCGGTCATCCCGGTCGACGGCGGCTTCGGCATGGGCCACTAGGCTCTGTCTCGAAGTCCCATCCGGCGCCTCCACGGTTCAGCTCGCCGCCTGGCCGCGTTGTCGTCGTCGCCGATACCACCCCGGTATCGGCTTCTCCTCCGCCTTGCCAGGCGACGAGCTGATCCGCGGATGCATCCGGCCGGACTTCGAGACAGAGCCTTGGTCTTTTCACCACACAACCCGAAATCAGGAGAACCGAGAACCCATGGGCGGACTGCTCGAAGGCAAGACCATTCTGGTGACCGGCATCATCACCGACTCGTCGATCGCGTTCCACGCGGCCGCGGTCGCGCAGGAGCAGGGCGCGAAGGTGATCATCACCGGCATTCCGGAGCGGCTGCGGTTGATCGACCGCATCGCCAAGCGGCTGCCGCAGGAGGTCCCCCCGGCTATCCCGCTCGACGTCACCAGCGAGGAGAACCTCGCCGAGCTCGCGGACAAGCTGCGTGAGCTGGCTCCCGAGGGCATCGACGGCGTGTTGCACTCCATCGCGTTCGCGCCGCGCACCCTGATGGGCCCCGAGGCGCTGCCGTTCCTCGACGGTCCTGGCCCGGACGCGGCCAAGGCCTTCGAGATCTCGGCGTGGAGCTACGCCTCGCTGGCGCGCGCGGTGCTGCCGGTGATGAACGAGCGCGGCTCGATCGTCGGCATGGACTTCGATCCGCGCACCGCGATGCCGTTCTACAACTGGATGGGTGTGGCCAAGGCCGCGCTCGAGTCGGTGAACCGCTACGTCGCGCGAGAGGTGGGCGCGGCCAAGAAGATTCGCTCCAACCTGATCGCCGCGGGTCCGATCAAGACCCTCGCCGCCAAGGCCATCGCGGGCACCGCGACCGACGATGCCGCCAAGCTCAACCAGCTCAACGAGTACTGGGACGGCGCGTCGCCGATCGGCTGGGACGTCGACGACCCGACGGTCGTCGCCAAGTCGATCGTCGCGATGCTCTCGGACTGGCTGCCCGGCACCACCGCCTCGATCATCTACGTCGACGGCGGGGCCAGCCACAACACCTGGTTCCCCGAGGACATGTCGATCAACTGAGTCATCCCGGAGGAGAGATCGTGGCACGGGCCGCCGACGCACTGCTGTTGCTGTCCTTCGGCGGCCCGGAGCGCCCCGAAGACGTGCTGCCGTTCCTGGAGAACGTCACCAGGGGCCGGGGCGTGCCGCGCGCACGGCTCGACGAGGTCGCCCAGCACTACCTGCATTTCGGCGGCGTCTCGCCGATCAACGCGCTCAACCGCGACATCATCGCGGCGGTCGAACGCGAATTGGCTGCGGCCGGTATCGATCTGCCGGTGTACTTCGGCAATCGGAACTGGACCCCGATGGTGGCGGACACCGTCGCGCGGATGGCCGCCGACGGTGTGCGCTCCGCGCTGGTGTTTCCGACCTCGGCCTGGGGCGGTTACTCGGGCTGTCTGCAGTACCACGAGGACATCGCCAGGGCGCGAACGGCTTTCGGCGACGGTGCGCCGGAGCTGGTGAAGCTGCGCCAGTACTTCGATCACCCGCTGCTGATCGCGGCCTTCGCCGACGCCGTCGCCGCGGCGCGGCAGGAGCTTCCGGCCGAGCGCCGCGCCGCGGCCCGGCTGGTCTTCACCGCGCACTCCATCCCGATCGCGGCCGATGCCGCCGCGGGTCCAGCCGCCGACGGCGGGCACCTGTACAGCCGTCAGGTCGCCGAGGCGGCCCGACTGGTCGCCGCCGCAACCGGTTTCACCGACTACGACGTGGTGTGGCAGTCCCGCTCCGGTCCGCCGCAGGTGCCATGGCTCGATCCCGACATCGTCGATCACCTCGACGAGCTGGGCGCCAAGCGGGTCGAGGCGGTCATCGTCTGCCCGGTCGGCTTCGTCTCCGATCACCTGGAGGTGATCTGGGATCTCGACAACGAGGCCGCGCAGAAGGCCGCCGAGCTCGGCATGGCCTTCGCGCGGGCGCGCACCCCGGGCACCGATCCCCGATTCGCGCGCCTGGTCGTCGAATTGCTCAGCGAGCACCTGGCCGACGCGGCCCCGCGGCGGCTCGGCGAGGTACCCGGTTACGGCTGTACGGCCGACGGCGCACCGTGCTTCATCGGGTGCTGTGCCCTCCCAAGTAGGGGCACCGTTCAGCGATGACCCGCGGTTAGCTCTGCGATAGCATCGCTGTCGCCTTCGGACGAAGCCGAAGCGGGGCGCAAGGTGAGAATTGATGACATATATCGACATGATGACCGCAACCGGACAGTTGGACCTGGGGGCATGGTCCGACGACACGGTGTGGACGGCCGCGATGGAGGCCACGGAGGCGCGACGGCGGGGGAGCCGTGGCAAGGGTGGTTCCTGGGTCGTGGGGCTGATCTGCCTCGGTCTGGTCGTCGCCGGCATGGCGGTCATCATCTGGCTCTCCCGTAGAAGCAGAAGACAGAATCAGAATCAGTTGCCGCAGCAGGGTAATGGCGCGCAGCAGTATCCGCAGCAGCAGTATCCCGGGCAGCAGTATCCGCAGCAACAGGCGTATCCGGGCCAGCAGCAGGGCTACCCACAGCCGTATCAGCAGGGCCAGCAGCCGTATCAGCAAGGGCAGCAGCCGTATCAGGCACAGCCTTATCAAGGCCAGCAGCCCTGCCAGGGGCAGCCGTACCAGCAGCCCTACCCGCCGCAGGGGCAGCAGTACCCCCAGCAGGCGCCGTATCCGCCGCAGCGCTGACCCGGATCAGCATCCGCTATCCGACGCCCCCGCATCCTGGCTTGCTTTGTGACACAACGTGTCCAGTGACAGCCAGGGTGCGGGGGCGTCGGTTCAGAACAGGGTGGACGACACGCGCGTGTAGACGCCGGGGTAACCGGGTTCGCCGGCGCCCTTGCCCCACGAGGTGAGCCCGACTAGTTCGCCGTCGACGAGAAGTGGCCCGCCACTGTCGAATTGGGCGGTATCGGCGTCGGTCGAACCGGCGCACAAGGCTTCTCGGGGATCGAAGGCCTCGTGGTAGGCCGAGCAGTCGGCGTCGAGCGGGACGGTGGCGGCGTGCAGCAGCGGGTTCGTCCAGTCGTCGGCCGTGGTGGCGCCCCAGCCGAGGACGGTGCCGGAGGCGCCGTTGGCCGGGGCGATCCGCACCGTGGGGCGTCGCATCGGATGGTCGAGGGTGAGGATCGCCAGATCATGGTGATAGGCGAGGTCGGTGTCGAACACGGTGACCCCGAAGTCGGGATGCACCCTGACCTCGGTGACACCGACCGAGATGCCCGCGTCGGTGCGCAGGTCGGAGCGGTCGAAGGTGACACGCAGCGCGGCGGCTGTCCCGCCGGTGAACACCGCGCAGTGGGCCGCGGTGACCACCCGGTCGGGCGCGATCAGCGCGCCCGCGCAGAACTGCCCGCTCGGGCGCGGCGGGAGCAGCGGGGTGCCGATGGCGACCAGCCACGGATACGCGGACGCGTCGGCCGGTTGCCCGCCGACCACCGCCTGCGCCCGCGGCGTCGCGGGCGGGCCGAGGCCGATCGCCGCCGCGGTGACGGCGGCCGCGAGTATCGCCGTAGCACGCATCGCGCACCTCCTTACTCGACGCACACTATTGCGTGATCGCGCCGCGTGCGACCGGTGCCGGACCGCCTTGCGGCGCAGTGCGGCGAACGCCGCGAAGCGGGCGCTCAGGCGCCGCGGGCCGCCGCGTGCACCGCGACCAACCGCGCCGCGCGGATCGCGTCCCACAGCGGGCGCAGCAGCGACTCCTGGGCGCCGATCGCGGTCGCCGAGGTCGGCGAGGACGCCGGTTCCCGTTGCGCCACCGTGAGAATCGCGGCGACATGGTCGGCGGTGTCGAGAATCTTCCTGGCCCGCAACGGAATCGAGTCCGGGTAGTCGTGCCTGGAGTAGTCCGCGAGCTCGGCCTCGATGAGCTCGCGCGGGTCCGAATCGGCCGAGCCGACCGAGGTGGTGTGCAGCTGCATCAGGGCGTCGGCGGCGTCGCGAACCGCTTCGCGCATAGCGAATTCCGCCTCACCGAGCGACATGTCGGGGCCGGGCTCGGCCGGAATCGGCGTGCTGTACACCGACCACTGCAGGGTGTCGTCATCGGTCCACTGCGGGATCAGTCCGGTACCCTCCGTGCCCGGCGCGCCGACGAGCAGACCCTCCTGCGCCTCGATCGCGTCGGCGGCGAAGGCGGTGCCGACCGGTAGTCCGCGCACGTCGCCCGGCACTGGCAGCACGAGCCGGATCCGCGCGCCGGGCTGCGCCGTCGCCTCGCGAATCACCTTGAGCAGCGCCATCATCCCCGTGCCGGGCAGGTTGCCGCGCGAGGACCAGGGTAGGTCGGAGCGGCCGCCGGTGACCGGGTCGCCTGCCGCGATGGTGTGGCTGCCCGCCCAGGCGTGCAGGGCCTCCAATACGTCGTCGGGCGCGCTGCGGCCGGCCAGCCAGGAGCCGGCCCACACCGTCAGCGTGGCACTAGGAGAGCACATAATTATCGAGCATAAAGGGTGACCGTTATTCCCGGGCATTCCCGCGAGAGGCATTCCTGAGCTGCGTCGGGAGTACCGCTCATGACTCCGCCTCGCTGGCGCTCGGCTCCGTCATGCGCGATGCGCGCTGTGTCATGATTCGCTCACTTCGTTCGCTCATGACTCCGCCTCGCTGGCGCTCGGCTCCGTCATGCGCGATGCGCGCTGTGTCATGATTCGCTCACTTCGTTCGCTCATGCCGGTTCGGTGACGAAGTCGATGAGTCGTTCCACCGCCCCGATCAGCGGCGCCTCGAGATCCCGGAAGGACTCGACCGCGCCGTAGACCCGCCGCCACCCGTCCTGTGGGGTGCCCCAGCCGAGCCGGGTGCAGATGCCGGTCTTCCAGTCCTCGCCGCGCGGTACTTGCGGCCACGCGTCGATGCCGACCGTGGCGGGCCGCACCGCCTGCCACACGTCGATGAACGGATGACCGGTGACCAGCACGTGCGGGCCGAGCCCGGTGGTGAGCTGGGTTTCCTTCGAGCCGGTGACCAGGTGGTCGACCAGCACGCCGACCCGTCTGCCCGGACCGGGCTCGAACTCCACCAGCCGCTCGGCCAGGTTGTCCAGCCCCTCCAGATGCTCGACGACCACGCCCTCGACCCGCAGATCGTGGCCCCAGACCCGCTCGACCAGCGCGGCGTCGTGCACGCCCTCGACCCAGATGCGGCTGGTCCTGGCAACCCGGGCGCGCAGGCCTGTCACCTTGGTCGAGCCGGAGGCCGAGCGGGTCTGTTGCTTCGGGGCCGCTGCTCGGGGCCGGACCAGCGTGACCGGCTTGCCGTCGATCAGGAACGCGGCCTCGCGCAGCGCGAACAACCGCACCGCGCCGCGCGCGTCCTCCAGCTTCACGAACTCGCCGTCGTAGCTGCGGTCGAAACCCACCACGGCGCCGCAGAATCCGCTGGCGGCGTCCTCGACGACGAGGTCGCGCTCGGCGGTGACCTGCGGTACCGCCCGCTTTTTCGCCCGGGAGTGCCCGGAGAAGATGTCGCCGCCGTACCTGTCATGCCCGCTCATCCGCCCGAAGATAGCAGGCGGACATCCGCATTCGGTTCCGCGAATCGCGGGGGTGGTGGTGCCGTGCCTGACCAGGCGGATGCAACATTCCAGGCACACATGATCGTCAACCAGCGCGTCGACCGGTGGCGGCGCACTAGAGTGGGCAGCGTGGCCGCAATAGTTTGGCTGGTCGCGGGGATCCTGCTCGCGGCAGCGGAGATGCTCGTCGGGGACCTGACCTTGCTCATGCTCGGCGTCGCCGCGCTCGGCACCGCGGGTGTGAGTTCGGTCGCGGACACCTCGCTGGTGGTGGACGCGATCGTGTTCGGCGTGATGACGCTGGTGTTGTTCCTCGGGGTGCGGCCGGTGCTGCGTCGCCGCTTCGGCAACCCGCCGCCGATTCCGACGAATGTCGATGCCCTGCAAGGTAAGTCGGCGGTGGTGCTGGAGCAGGTCGGTGCGCACGCCGGTCAGGTGAAGCTGGCCGGGGAGGTATGGACGGCGCGTCCGATGGACGAGTCCGAGGTGTATGAACCGGGCACGAAGGTGTTCGTCATGAGGATCGACGGCGCGACCGCCGTCGTCTGGAAGGGGCCGTGATGGGTGTACTGATCGTTGCCGCCGTACTCGTCCTTTTGGTCGTGGTGGTGGTCTTCAAGTCGATCGCGCTGGTACCGCAGGCGGAGGCGGCGGTGATCGAACGGCTCGGCCGGTATTCGCGCACCGTGTCCGGCCAGCTGACCTTCCTCGTGCCGTTCGCCGATCGCATCCGTGCCAAGGTCGACCTGCGCGAGCGGGTGGTCTCCTTCCCGCCGCAGCCGGTGATCACCGAGGACAATCTGACCCTGCACATCGACACGGTGGTGTACTTCCAGGTCACCAGCCCGCAGGCGGCGGTCTACGAGATCAGCAACTACATCGCCGCGGTCGAGCAGCTCACCGTCACCACGCTGCGCAACGTGGTCGGCGGTATGACCCTGGAACAGACGCTGACCTCCCGCGATCAGATCAACGGCCAGCTGCGCGGCGTGCTCGACGAGGCGACCGGCCGCTGGGGCCTGCGGGTGGCCCGGGTCGAGCTGAAGAGCATCGACCCGCCGCCGTCGATCCAGGAGTCGATGGAAAAGCAGATGAAGGCCGACCGCGAGAAGCGCGCCATGATCCTCACCGCGGAGGGCACCCGCGAATCGCAGATCAAGACCGCCGAGGGTTCCAAGCAGGCCCAGATCCTGTCCGCCGAGGGCGCCAAGCAGTCGGCCATCCTCGCCGCCGAGGGTGAACGGCAGAGCCGCATCCTGCGCGCGCAGGGTGAACGGGCCGCGTCCTATCTGCAGGCGCAAGGTCAGGCCAAGGCCATCGAAAAGGTCTTCGCCGCCATCAAGAACGGCAAGCCGACGCCGGAACTGCTTGCCTACCAATACATGCAGACCCTGCCCATGGTCGCGCGCGGTGACGCCAACAAGGTGTGGCTGGTGCCGAGCGACTTCGGCAAGGCGCTGGAGGGCTTCGCGACCAGCTTCGGCACCAAGGGCGAGGACGGCGTATTCCGTTACGAGCCACCGTCTTCCGACAGCGAACAGGTCAAGGTCGAGGACGACTCCGATGTCGCGGGCTGGTTCGATACGGCATCGGACCCGAACATCGAACGCGCGGTCCGCGCCGCCGAGGCCACCGCGCGCACGCCGGTGGAGGGTCTGATGTCCGCGCCGCCCGCCGCGCCGCACCAGCCCGCGCCGCACCAGCCGGTGCTGCCGCAGGAGCAGCAGCCCCCGGCGTTACAACAGCAGCAGCCGCAGCAACCGCAGCCGCAGCAACCGCAACCGCCGCAGCCACCCGCCTATCGACCGGAGGACCCGCACGGCAGGCCGTGGCAGCCGCCGGAGAACTTCGCCAAGTAGGCGAATTCGCGACAGCGAGGCGGCTTCGGGGGGCGATGCGAACCAGGCGCGAACTTTTGCAGGTGGCGCTCGTCGCGCCGCTTGCCGCCGCATGCGCCCCCGACCTGCTGCTCGGGAATCCCGATGCGGTGCGGGTCGGGGTGTCTTGGAGTGGGACCGAACTGAGCGCATTTCGCGCGGTGCTGGCTCGCCTGCGCTACCCCCATCCGGTGGACGTGGTGCCGCTCGGCGACGAGATCGAGACCGCGTTCACCGCGGGCGGGCGTTCGGCGCCCGACCTCGTGCTGCTGCCGCAGGCGGGCCGGGTGCGCCCGCTGGCCGAGCGTGGCAAACTGCGGGCGCTGCCGCAGCGGCTGTGGTCCGACGGCGCGGACCCGGCCTATCCCGAAATCTGGCGACAGTTGTTGCAGCACAACGGAAAACCGTACGCAGTGCCGTTCAAGGCCGCCGACAAATCGCTGGTCTGGTACGACCGGCAACTGGTCGAACGGTACCGGCTCGGCGACCCGGCGGGCTGGACGCTGGCGGACTGGCTGGACCGGATGGAGTTTCTCGCCGACGCGCCCGTGCGCTTGCTCGCGCTCGGCGCGGCCGACGGCTGGGTGCTCACCGACGTGTTCGAGAACGCGCTGCTCGCCGAGTCCCCGCGGATCTACGACGAGGTCGCCGCGGGCCGGGCCAACCGGACCTGGGCGAGTCCGGCGGTGCGGGCGGCATTCGGGCATCTTGGCTCGCTGTGGGGGCACCGGCACGCGTTCCCCGGCGGCATCGCGGTGGCCCTGACCCAGCAGTTCCCGGACGCCGTGCGCACGGTGTTCGAGCAGCGGCGCGCGGTGATGGTGGTGGCCCCGGATTTCGCCGAGCCGATCGTGCGTGCGGCGGTGCGCCGGTCCGGACGGCGGGTGCCCGACGCGGTCGGCGTTGCCGCGTTTCCCGCCGTGACGGCGGCGGTGGCCGCGCCGCGCATCGTCGGCGGTGACGTGATAGTGGTGACCGAGTCGGCCGGCGATCGGGCGATCGCGCTCGTCGAGGCACTGGCCGCGCCGAACGCCCCGCTGCCATGGATCGACGGCTACGGCGGGTTCATCGCGCCGAATCTGCGCACCGAGGCCCGGTATTCGCCGCTGCTGGAACCGTCGGCGCGCACCCTGCGCACGCGCACCGCGTTCGACCTGTCCGACCGGATCGGCGCGGTCGGCGGCCGCAACGGCCTGTGGCGCATCCTCACCGACTTCCTGACCACGGTGGGCAACGGGGCGACCGAGCGTCTGGACGAGGCGACCGATCGCGCGATCGCCGCCCTGGACGCGGTGGATCGGCGGCGGCGGTGACCGGACGGCAGGACTATCAGGCACACGGCCTGCTGCTCGAGCTCGCCACCCGGCGCATGCGCGGCCCGCTCGTCCCAGGGAGTCACCCGCGCCGCTGGACGGGGGTCGCCGCCGCGCTGCCCGCGACGGTGCTGACCGTGTCGCTGGTCGTGGCGCCGGTGGTATGGACCGTGGTGAGCGCGGCGCGGGCGCGACCGCTGCTGGTCGGTTCCTGTCTGCTCGCGGCGCTCGGCGGGGTGGGTCTCACACTGCTGGCCAGGCAGCGGCGCGCGGTGGGGGCGCGGCCGGTGATCAGGGGTCGGCGGTGGCTCGCGCGGCGTCGAGTGCCGTTGCCGCGGTGGCTGATTCGAGTGGTGCCGCGCGCGGTCGCGCTCGTGCTGTTGGCGGCGGCGCTGGCGCTCGTCGGTGGCGGATCGTGGCTGCTCGGCACCGCGCTCGGCCGCGACGGCGGGCTGGCCTATCTGCGCACGCTCGGCTGGCTGCTGGTGGGGGTGCTGATGCTGGCGGCGGCGCTGTGCGTGGCGTGGTGGGCGCGCGATTCACAGTGGCTGTGGCGCCCGCTCATCGTGTCGTTCGGCATCTCGGCGGTGGTGTCGGGCGTGGCGTTCCGGCTGATCTTCGAATACCTTGGCGACCTGCTCGGCATCGACAGCGTGGTGGGCTATCGGATCTGGTACGCCCTGATGCTGTGCTCGGCCTTCGTGTGGACCTGGTTCGGGTTCGTGACCGGACTGTTCCGCGCGGGCATCCGGGCCATCGAGACCGACTCGGTCCGCTCGGGCTTCCTGCACCACGGCCCGGGACGATTTCCGTTGCGGCTGTTCGGCTTACTGCGTCCGGTGGTGCTGATCGTCGGGCTCGCCGTCGGCGTCGCCGCCGCGCGCGTGTTCGACGTGGTGCTGATCGGGGTGCCCGGTTCGATGCAGTACGAGCTGGACAGCGCGACCGTGCACTGGTGGCGGATGGCCGTCGACACCGCGACCGACCCGGGCGAGGCCGCGGCCTACGGCCTGCCGCTCGCGGTGCTCGTCGGATTCCTGGCCTGGCTGCTGCAGACCGACATCCGCAGGCATCGGACCAGCTGGTCCGGGCGGGCGGCGGTGACCGGGGCGGTGGCACGGTCGCCGCGGAAACCGTTGCGGCTGTTGGGCATCGTCGCGGTGTCGGTGCTCGCGCTGGTGCCGATCGGTTGGCTGGTGCACGCCTGCCTGCGGGATCGGGACGGGTACGGCACGGGCGCGCTCACCAGGGTGTGGCGCGACCCCGCCCTGCCGCGCGCGCTCGAAACCACCGTGTGGGTGGCGGGTTTGGCCACTCTGGTGGTGGTCGCCGCGGCGGTGCCGGTGGCGTATCGGCTCGCCGCGCTGCGCCCGAACCGGCCCGCCGCGACCGGCGCGGTGGTGGCGCTGGTCGTGCTCTCGGTGCTGCCGGTGCAGAGCTATCTGGGGCCGGTGGACGCCTTCATCGATGCCTACGGGCTGTCCGGCACCCGAATACCGTTGATCCTGCTGCATGCCGCCGCTGGGCTGCCGATCGCGATCCTGGTGCTGCGCGGTGCGCTGCTCGCGCCGCCGGGCAGTCCCGCCGCTGACGCGCTGCACGGGCTGGCCGGTCCCGGCACCATCGCGCGCCGTGTGCTCGTCTCCGCGGGGCCCGCGCTCGGCGCGGTGGCCGCGCTCGAATTCATCCAGGTGTGGAACGATTTCGTGATCGGCCTGCTGATCAGCGGCGCGGGCGCGACACCGTGGTCGCTGCTGCTGTGGGGTGAGGCGCGCCAATTCGGTGAGAACTCGGCGCAATTGGCCGCGGGCGCGCTGATCTCGGCGGTGCTGCCGGTCGCATTGCTGCTGGTCACCTGGCGGCGCTGGCTGGTTCCCGGACTCACCGGGGGAGCGTTGCGGTGAGCGTCGGGTCATGGCGTGCGGCGGTGCCGAGCGAGCGGAGGCCTGCCCGTGCGTAATCCGGACGAACAGGCGCGCCCCGACGATCCCGCTGCGCCGAGCACCCCGAGATCGACCGTCTGGCAAGGGTTTCTTGGCACCGCCTCGGTGGTGGCGTACGCGCTGCTGTTCGAACTGGCGCGCAGCCTGGTGATCAACTCCCTCGGCGACAGCACGGGGGTGAAGGTGCTCGCGGGCACCCTGCGCTGGTTGTCGGTGCTCGTGATCGTCGCCGCGGCCGTGTACGTCGGCTACCGGTTCGTCCAGTGGTATCGCGAAAAGGTGCGCGTCACCGAGGAACTCGCGTTGCTCGCGGATCTGATCGAGCCTGCGCCGCAGCGGGCCACCGCGCACCGGTGTTCGGGCCCGCCGCGCAGTACCGCGGCCTTGAACGATCGGATCATCGTCGCGGTGCTGCGCGAGCTGCCGGTGCGCGACTTCGAGACCGCGGCGCTGCTCGCCGTCCTGGACGCGGCGCTCGACGCGCCCGCGCGATTGCCGGTGGAGCGGTTGGCCGCGCCGCCGACGGCCGCGGTGCTGCTCGGCGAGCTGCGCCGGGACGGCATCGTGAATACCGCGGGCGCGCAACGCTATTGTCTGCGCAAGGTGCCCGTGCTGCCCGACCGCGCGGACGTGCGCGGGGGCGCGCGCTGGCCCGCGGCGCTGACCGCGCTGGTGCACCACTACGCCGATCGCTCCGCGCGCTGGGCGACCGCGCTGGAGACGGTGCGTTTCGCGGCAGGAGCCCGGCGCTGGTTCGAGGCCGAGGAACCGTATCTGTGCACCCTCGTCCACCGGTGCGCCGAACTCGGCGCCGAGCTCCCGGCGGCCGTGGTGCCGGAGCTGGCGCGCATCGGTGACGCGCTGGACGTCTGGTACGCCCGAATCGGGTTGGAGGAGAACCACGCGGGCCTCGCGGCCGACTTGTGTGCGCTACCGGGACTGAACGACCATGTGCTGCACCGGGATCTGGCCCGCTTGCGGGCGGACCGGCTGCGCGAACGGCCAGGACGGTATCGGCCGCGCAGCCTGTCCACCGGTTTGGCCGCGCGCTGGGAGCATCGTGCGGCGCTGCGCAGGCTGGAGCGGCCCGGGCCGCGGGAACTGCCCGCCGTGGTCGCGCAGCTGGAGGCGTCGTGGTGGCTGCTGCCGAGAGAGGACGTGGCCGGTGAGGTGTGCGCGTTGATAAATCTTGCCGTCGCGCACCTGTGGCAGGGGCGCCTCGACGCCGCCAAGGACCGCCTCGACCTGGCCGACGCGCTCACCCGCACCGGCCGCGACCCGGACGGTCGCGCGCACGTGCACGAGACCATGGGCCTGGTCTGGTGGGTGCGCGGCGACGCGGCCAAGGCGCTGCACCGCTGGCAACAGGCGCTCGGCGAATATCGCGTCATGGCCGACGATCACGGCATCGCCCGCTGCCTGCAACACCTCGGCTCGGCCCTGCTCGAGGACCCCGGCCATGCCGAGACGCTGCTCGGACCCGGCCTGTCTCGCCTGGAGGTGACCCGTCAGGTCACCGGCTGGCTCGCCACGGCCCGCCGCCTGCACCGCGACCTGCGTTACGCCGAACACTATGCGGCACAAGCCGAGGCCCAACTCGGGGGCACCCGCCGCACTGGCCTGCGCGCGCTCCTCGACCGCACCCCATCGCACGCCCCCTTGACCGAGATCGACCGCTGGCCCCTCCCCGCCACCGACCCGCCCGACTGACACCGTGCCCGGGACGGGTGCGCGACAGCGCGCACCGCGGGGGCCGCGGGGCGGTGGCAGACTCTGCGGTATGACGACAGGTGAATGGGCCGAGGTGGATCGGTACTTGGTGGACTCGCTGGTGCAGGACGGGGCGACGGCGGCGGCGTTGACCGCCAATGCCGCCGCGGAGCTGCCCGCGATCGACGTGTCCCCGCCGCAGGGCAAGTTCTTGTATCTGCTGGCGAAGTCCGCGCGGGCGCGGCGGGTGCTCGAGATCGGCACGCTCGGCGGGTACAGCACGATCTGGCTGGCTCGCGCCGTCGGTGCGAAGGGGCAGGTGATCACCTTCGAATACCAGCCGAAGCACGCCGAGGTGGCCAGGCGGAATCTGGACCGTGCCGGGGTCGGCGAGCGCGTCGAGATCAGGGTCGGTGCGGCACTGGACAACCTGCCCGGACTGGCCGCGGAGCACCCCGAGCCGTTCGATCTGGTGTTCATCGACGCCGACAAGGTCAACAACGCGAACTATGTGCAGTGGGCGCTGCGGCTGACCGGTCCTGGCTCGGTGATCATCGTGGACAACGTCGTGCGCCAGGGCGGCGTGGCCGACGCGAACTCCGACGACCCGGCCATCAAGGCCAGCCGCGAGGTCATCGCGCTGCTCGCCGCGGAACCGACCCTCGAGGCCACCGTGGTGCAGACCGTGGGTGGTAAGGGCTGGGACGGCTTCGCCTACGCCGTCGTGAAAGACGAAGCGCACGACTGAGTTTCGTGATGCCGTCGCGGATCACGGCGATCCGCGGCGGCATCGGTCGCGAGTTCGGGTCAGGGGATGAGCACGACCTTGCCGGTGGTGCCACGCTGTTCCAGGGCGCGGTGCGCGGCCGCGGCCTCGGCGAGGGCGAAGCGGTGCACGGCGGGGCGCAGCCGGCCCGCCGCGGCGGCGGCCAGGGCCGATGTTTCGAGCGGCCGGGTGTCGCCACCGGTGCGCCGCAGCATGGCGGGACCGACCACCAGTTGCGAGGTTATCCCGCGCGCCGCCAGCTCGTCCTCGGAAAGGGGCGGCGTGGCAGCATCTTTGGGGTCGCCGCCGGACGCGCCGTACACCAGGTGCTGCCCGCCCTTGCCGACGAGGTCGAGGGCGGCGCGGGCGATGTCGCCGCCGACCGAGTCGAACAGGATGGTCGCGGCGCGCTCGCCGAGGAAGGCGCGGACCTGCTCGGGCCAGTCGGGGCGCAGGTAGTCGACCGCGAGGTCGGCCCCATTGTCCTGCACCAGTTCGACTTTCGCGGGACCGCCGGCCAGGCCGATGACCGTCGCGCCGGCGTTCTTCGCGGCCTGCACCAGCAGCGTGCCGAGGCCGCCTGCGGCCGCCGTCACGATCGCGACGCTGTCCGGGCCGAGGTCGGCGAACAGCAGCACGCCCAGCACGGTGCGCCCGGTGCCGATCATCGCCACCGCGGTGTCCGGCCCGAGCGCGTCCGGAATCTCGTGCAGCCGAGCGACTTCGGTCACGGCGAGCTCGGCGTAGCCGCCGGGCGCCGTGCCGAGATGCGCCACCACCTGCTTGCCGAGCCAGCTCGGGTCGACGTCGGCGCCGACCCGATCGATGGTTCCGGCCACCTCACGCCCCGGCACCGTCGGCAGTTCGGGCACCGGATACGGCCCGGCCACGCCCCGGCGCAGGGTGGTGTCGATGAGGTGGACGCCCGCCGCCGCCACGGCGATGCGCACCTGGCCCGGTGCCGGTGCCGGGTCGGAAACGGTTTCGTAGCGCAGGTTTTCGGCCGGGCCGAAGGCGTGAAGACGAATCGCGTGCACGGTGGCTCCTGTTCGTGGTGTAGATCTCCACCACCGTGCAACATCAAGTTGGGTTCAGGTCAATCCCCGGGTACGGCTTTGGTCAGGACGAAGCTGCGTGCAGCTTCGCCCTGGCCTCGAAACCGTCGCAGAGCGCCGACAGCCCGATGTAGAGCAGTTCCTCCTGGGTGAGGTCGCTGACCCCGGTGCCCTCCAAATCGGCGAGCGCGGGCGGCACCGGATACTGTGATTCTCCTTTCAGCATGGTGCGCAGCCCGTTGTCGCCTTCGGGGTTCATGCCCTTGCGCGCCATCAGCGTGGCGCTGATGTGCGGCAGCGTCGCGCCGGAGATGTAGTTCCAGATCGTGAACGCCATCGTCGTGGCCTCGCGCGTGGAAACATTCAGTTCGGACAACCCCTCGACCATCCATGCCAGGCAGGCCAGACTCTGCGGGCCGAAGCTGTAGCGCGGCGTGGCGAAGGTGAGCAGGACCCACGGATGTTGCAGATAGAGCGCCCAATCGACCTCGGCGGCGATGCGTACCCGGTCGCGCCAGGTCCACTGCTGTCCCTCCGGCGACGGATACGGATTGCGCCGCGCGACCTCGTCGGTCATCGCCGCGAGCAGTTCGTCCTTGTTCGCGACGTGCCGGTACAGCGACATGGCGCCGACGCCCATGGTGTCGGCGATCCGGCGCATCGACAGGGCGTCGAGTCCCTCCTCGTCGGCAAGCGTGATGGCGGTGTCGATGATGGCGGCCCGATTGAGCTTGAGCTCAGTCATCCCATGACTCACTTTCACTTCCGGGGGAGGTTGCGTACACTGTACCCGACCTTGTGCGTACGGCGTACGCGAGATGGAGAGGAAGTTACAGAATGACAGACGTCGAGGCCGCGCGCGCCGCGCAGGCGCAGCCCGTCGGGTCGCGCCGTGCCTGGCTGGGCCTGGCGGTATTGCTGCTACCGGTGCTGCTGGTGTCGATGGACATCTCAGTGCTGTTCCTGGCTATGCCGACGCTCACCGCGGACCTCGATCCGTCGGCCGCGCAGCAGCTGTGGATCCTCGACATCTACGGGTTCCTCATCGCGGGCCTGCTGATCACCATGGGCAACCTCGGCGACCGGATCGGCAGGCGCAACATCCTGCTCGCGGGCGCCACCATCTTCGGCATCGCCTCGGTGCTCGCCGCGTTGGCGCCCAGCTCCGCGGTGCTGATCGCGGCGCGCGCGTTGATGGGCGTCGGCGGCGCGACCCTGCTGCCGTCCAGCCTCGCGCTGATCTCGAGCCTGTTCCCCGAGGCCAAGGAGCGGGCCGCGGCCATCGGCGTGTGGACCGCGTTCTTCGCGGGCGGCTCGGCGGTCGGCCCGATCATCGGCGGCCTGCTGCTGCACCAATTCTGGTGGGGCTCGGTATTTCTCATCAACATTCCGGTGCTGCTGGTGCTGCTCGCGCTCGGTCCGTTCGTGCTGCCCGAGCACCGCGCCGGCGTGCGCGGACCGCTGGATCTGCCCAGCGTCGCGCTGTCGATCGGCGGCATCCTGCCGCTGGTCTACGGCATCAAACACGCCGCGGCCGAAGGGATCGACGCCGAATCGATCGTCATCGCGCTGGTCGGTGTCGTGGTGCTGACGGTCTTCGTGCGCAGGCAGCGCAAGCTCGCCGACCCGCTGCTGGATCTGCGGCTGTTCACCCGCGCCGGGTTCTCGGTGGCGATCGGCTCCAGCCTCGTCGGCATGATGTCGCTGGCCGCGTTGAGCTACCTCACCAGCATCTACCTGCAATCGGTGACCGGACGCGATCCGCTCGCCGCGGCGCTGCTCGGCATCCCGATGGCGGTGGCGGTGTTCATCTTCTCGATGAGCGGGGCGCGGGTCGGGCAACGCTTCGGCGCCCGCAACAGCTTCACCTTCGCGCTGGTCGCCGCGGCGATCGGCAACCTGATGCTGCTCGGCGTCGGTGTGCACGGCGGAATCTGGTGGTATCTGGTCGGATCCACCGTCGCCGGTGTCGGTTACGGCATCGCCTTCACCCTGGTCTCCGATGTCGCGGTGTCCTCGGTGCCGCCCGAGCGGGCCGGCTCGGCCGTCGGGATCTCCGAGACCAGCTTCGAACTCGGTAACTCGCTGGGCCTGGCGCTGCTCGGATCGCTCGCGGCGCTGATCTTCCGCTCCGGCGGCGACTACGCGGCCACGATCGGGGAGACCATCCAGGAGGCGAACGGCAATGCCGCGCTCATCGAGTCCGCGCGCGAATCCTTCGTCGCCGGAATGCATATCGCGACCGCGGTGGGCGCGACGATCCTGGTCGCCATGGCGCTGATCGCGTTCTTCGCCTCGCCGCGCGGGCTGCGAGCCGGCGGCGGTGCGGCGCACTGAGCGCTCAGCGGCGGAAGGCGCGTTCGAAGAAGCGCTGAACTTGATTGCGGGTCAGGTTGGTCCAGGCCTGGACGGGGCTGGACCACCAGGGCGCGATCTCGCGCGGCTTCGCCGTCACCGCGTGACAGACCAGGTCGGCGGCCTCGTCGACGGTGAGGCCGGGGACCCGGCTGAAGTCGGTGGGCGCGCTCATCCTGGTGTGCACCAGCGGCATGTAGATCGACGTGGTGGTGATCCCGTCGCCGGACACCTCGGCGGCGACGCTGCGCAGCCAGACGTCGAAGGCGGACTTCGACGCGCCGTAGGCCGCCCACTGCGGCGCGGGCGGCATGAGCACGCCCCAGGTGGAGATGTTGACGATGTGGCCCTGCCCGCGCTCGCGCATGTCCGGTAGGAGCGTGAGCAGCAACCGCACCGGGCCGAGATAGTTGATGTCGATGGTGCGGGTGAAATCGTGGAAACGGTCGTAGGACTCCTCGATCGGCCTGCGAATCGACTTGCCCGCGTTGTTGATCACCACGTCCAGGTGTCCGTGCTCGGCGAGCAGCCCGCGCGCCAGCAGCTCGACCGCGTCCATGTCGGTGAGGTCGGTGGGGTAGACGTGCGCGGTGCCGCCCTCGGCGGTGATCTCGGCGGCGACCCGGTGCAGATCCTCGGCCGAGCGGGCGACCAGTAGCACGATCGCACCCGCCGCGCCGAGCTTGCGCGCGCTCGCCTTGCCGATGCCGTGCGACGCGCCGGTCACCAGCACGACCTTGCCCGCGACCGCCGCGCGCAACGTCTGTTCGCGCGGGCGGGTGGTCGGATACAACAGGCGGCTGGCCACTCGCTCGGCGATCGGCCGGCCGTTGCTCTTGGCCGGAGTCTCAGTCACCCCTCCGACTTTATTAGCGCAGCGTCAATTCGGCGGTCGGTATCGGAATCGCGGTCGTGCCCGAGCTCACTCGGGTGACCGGGACACGCCCGCGCGACACGCCGGGCATAAGATCCGTCGGTGGGTGAAATCGGTTCGGCGAGTCTGGCGACGCTGTTCGCGTTGGCGGATTCGCGGTTGCCGATCGGCGGGCACGTGCACTCCGGCGGGGTCGAGGAGGCGATCGCCGCGGGCGTGGTGCGGGATGTGACGACGGTCGAGCTGTACCTGCGGCGGCGCATCCGGACGTCGGGATTGGTCGCGGCGTCGCTGGCGGCCGCGGTCTGCGCGGGCGCGCTGACACCGGAGCGGGCCGAGGCCGAGGCCGACGCGCGCACCCCGGCGCCCGCCGCGCGCACCGCGTCCCGGGCGCAGGGGCGTGGCCTGCTGCGGCTGTCGAAACAACTGTGGCCGCATCATGATTGGGCCGCGGTGGGTCCGCGCCCGCACCTGTCCACGGTGTTCGGCATGGTGGGCGCCGCCTGCCTGGTGACGCCGCAGGAGATCGCGGGCGTGGTCGTCTACACCACGCTGACCGGCGCCGCGACCGCCGCGCAACGGCTGCTCGCGCTCGATCCGGCGGCCATCGCCGCCTGCACGGTCCGCCTCGCCGACCTGTGCGACCGCACCGCCGCCGACGCGATCGACGGCCTCGCCTGCCTGTCCGACCCGCTGCAAGATGTGCTCGCGCAACGTCACCTGTGTCGCGACATGCCGCTGTTCGCCAGTTGAATCCCGGAAGAAGGAGAGCTCACCATGCCACCGCACCTGATCGACGGTGAACCGCACGACCATTCGCACGATCGGCCCAAGCGCGAGCGCACCGCCGGCGAGGCGCTGCGCGTCGGCATCGGCGGTCCGGTCGGCTCCGGCAAGACCGCGCTGGTCGCGGCGCTGTGCAGGCAGCTGCGCGACGAGCTGTCGCTGGCCGTGCTGACCAACGACATCTACACCACCGAGGACGCGGACTTCCTGCGCAAGCACGCGGTGCTGCCGGACGAGCGGATCACCGCGGTGCAGACCGGTGGCTGCCCGCACACCGCCATCCGCGACGACATCACCGCCAACCTGGACGCGATCGACGATCTGATCGCGGCGAATCCGCCGCTGGATCTGATCCTGGTGGAATCCGGCGGCGACAACCTCACCGCGACCTTCTCCTCCGGCCTGATCGACGTGCAGATCTTCGTGGTCGACGTGGCGGGCGGGGACAAGGTGCCGCGCAAAGGCGGGCCGGGCGTGACCTTCTCGGATCTGCTGGTGGTCAACAAGACCGACCTGGCCCCGCTGGTCGGCGCGGATCTCGCGGTGATGGAGCGCGACGCGGCCAAGGTGCGCGAGGGCCGCCCGACCGCGCTGATCTCGCTGACCGACGACCCGGCCGCCACCCCGGTGCTCGCCTGGGTGCGCGAGCAACTGCGACTGCTCGCCGAGCAGGACCGCGCCGACGCCGAAGCCGCTGTTGCGCACTGAGGTCCGGATTGTCGCGCGGGCCGCGACGCTGCCCGAGATCCACGCCAGCGGCGGGCTCTCGGCCCGCCGCACCGGGCCCGACACGGTCCATCTGATCGGTACCGCCGCGACGCCGCTCGGCGGTGACGAGATCGAGGTCACCCTGGTGGTCGGGCCCGGGGCGCGCCTGGTCGTGCGCTCGGTCGCGGCGACCATCGCGCTGCCCAGTGCGTCGACGCCGATGTCGTTGGCGCACTGGCGGTTCGAGGTGGGCAGCGGCGGTGAACTGGACTTCGATCCCGAGCCGACCATTGTCGCAGGCGGCGCGCGGCACCACACCGTCAGCACGGTCCGGCTCGCGCCCGACGCCAGGCTGCGGCTGCGCGAGCGCGTGCAGATCGGTCGTTCCGGCGAGGCGCACGGCGGCTGGCGCGGCGACCTGATCGCCGATATCGGCCCGACGCCGCTGCTGCGCCATCGCCTGGAACTGGGGCTGGGCACCGCCGTCGACGACCCCATCGACGCCCCGCGCGCCCTCGCCAGCGAGCTGTGCTATCCGGATGATCGACCGGCGGAAACCGTGGGACTCACCGAATCTCGCCTCCCGCTTGCCGCGGGCGGCACCCTGCGCACCCGCACCAGCGGCGTCCTCGCCGCCGATCGCTGAGTCCGCGCCTCGACGGAACCGCTGACCGCGGCACGGGTGCGCGTCTGCTGCTGACCGTCGGACTCGCGCACGTGTTCCTGTGTGCGCGCCGGTTTCCATTCGGTCGCTGCCCGGCGTTTGCTGTTGTGTTGCACGACGCCGTACGGTAAGGCGACTCGCCAGAGCCCGACTCGCGCGGCGCGCCGATGGGGGAGTGGCGCACGTCACCTCGAGGGTTAGCGCACCCGGATCGGGACAAAAGGGAAGGGTGGGAACTCGACAGCGTGGTCGGGTTCCCACCCTGAGTGGGGGTCGCGCACTAGCCGACGATCAGTCGCCGACGACCCGCGAGGGGGCATTGAACGCGTTGACCGCGCCGACGGCCGCACCGGCCGCCGCGCCGATCGCGGCGGCGGGCACGGTGATCACGGCCGCGCCGACGCTCGCGCCGAGCATCGGGCCCGCGACCACGCCGACCGGCAGCAGCGGCAGCCCGAGCACCAGGCCCACCGCGCCGCCGACGAGCGCGGAGGTCGCGGCCACCGGCACGGCCGCTGCGGCACCGGCGACCGCGCCCATGGCGGCGGTGCCGACGGTCTGGCCCGCGATCCGGTCGGAGCGGCTGCGCTCCATGCCGATCGAGTCGAGGAACGTGGCCAGGTTGGCCTCGGCCATGGCCGCGTTGTCGTTGATCTGGATCGCCTGTTCCTGGTCCATCCAGGCCGGCGCGTCCACCTGCACGTCACCGAAGCGGAACTTGCCCGACGGCGGCGCGATCGGGGGCACCGGGGCGACCGGGACCGGCGCGTGCAGCACGCCGACCGGCGCGAGGTACTTCTTCTCCGGCATCGGGCGCGACCACTGCAGCGAGCTGTAGGTGTTGTCCGGGATGTTCAAACCCTCGTAGGGCACCGCGTTGGGCGGCTCGGCGGCCGGCCACTGCGCGGGCTGGTCGGGCTGGGTGGCGGGGGCGGGGTGTGCAGGCTCGGCATTCGCGGTGCCGGTGCCGACCAGTGCGAGGACCAGCGGAACCGCACCGGCCGCGACCATCGAGCCCACCTTCTGCCGCTGCGGGTTGGGGGCTCTGTGCTTGCCTGTGCCCATAGGTAGATCGCCTTTCGTCAGGTCGGAATAGCTGTCAGGTTCGACGCCCGACATTCGGACCCACCGGGCACCTGGATGGGTCGAATTGGGGGCGCCACAACAGCTTTCGCGTTGCCTGGAAATAGCTACCGATGAGTCAGCTGACCCGGCCCTCCACCGCGGCCTTGGCCTTCTCGACCAGCTTGCGGCTGTCCGCGGGCGGTGCGCCGAGCGCGGCCGCGAGCTCGTCGGCCTCCTCCTCGTCGGCATTGACCTGCTCGAGCGCGAGCCGGGCGAACACCCACTGCTCGGTGGCCGCCATCTGACCGCGGCTGCGGCCGAGGAACGTGACGAACCATTGGATGACGGTGACGATCCGGCTGCGGTAGCCGATCAGGTAATACAGGTGCAGCGCGAGCCAGGCCAGCCAGGCGAAGAACCCGCTGAACTCCAGCTTGCCGATCTGGCACACGGCGTTGAACCGCGACACGGTCGCCATGCTGCCCTTGTTGAAGTACTTGAACGGCTTGCGTTCCTGCGGCGACTGGCCGCGCAGGCCCGCCTTGATCTGCTTGGCGGCGTAGGTCGCGCCCTGGATGGCGCCCTGCGCCTGGCCTGGCACGTTCGGCACCGACATCAGGTCGCCGACCACGAAGACGTTCGGGTGGCCCTTGATCGTCAGGTCCGGTTCGACGATGACCCGCCCGGCCCGGTCCACCTCGGTGCCGTCGGAGCGCTCGGCGAGCATCTTGCCCAGCGGACTGGCCTGCACGCCCGCCGACCACACCTTGCACGAGGACTCGATCCGGCGGATCGTGCCGTCGGGATCCTTGACCGTGACGCCGAGCGCGTCGATATCGGTGACCATGGCGTTGAGCTGGATCTCGACGCCCATCTTCTCCAGCCGCTTCCTGGCCTTGTTGCCGAGCTTGGGGCCCATCGGGCCGAGCACCGCGCCCGCACCCTCCAGCAGCACCACCCGCGCGTCGCGCGGATCGATGTTGTGGAAGGTGCCCTCGAGCGTGCGGTCGGCGAGTTCGGCGATCTGCCCGGCCAATTCGACACCGGTCGGCCCGGCGCCGACCACCACGAAGGTGAGCAGCCGGTCGCGCATCTCCTGGGTGGTGGCCAGCTCGGCGCCCTCGAACGAACCGAGAATGCGCGCGCGCAATTCCAGCGCGTCATCGATGGACTTCATGCCCGGCGCGTAGGTCGCGAAATGGTCGTTGCCGAAATAGGACTGCTGCGCGCCGGTGGCCACGATCAGGCTGTCGAACGGGGTGACCGTGTTCGAATTGAGTAACCGGGACGTGACGGTCTTCGCCGCCAGATCGATGTCGATGACATCGCCGAGCAGCACCTGCGCGTTCTTCTGCTTGCGCAGCACCAGCCGGGTCGCGGGCGCGATCTCGCCGACCGAGAGAATGCCGGTCGCGACCTGGTAGAGCAGCGGCTGGAACAGGTGGGAGGTGGTCTTGGAGATCAGCGTGACATCGACGTCGGCGCGCTTGAGGTGTTTGGTGCCGAACAGGCCGCCGAAGCCCGAACCGATCACCACCACCTGGTGCCGCCGCTTCTCGTGTGCTCCCGTCGCGGGAGCATCACCCCGCACCGAATCGCCGCGCGATGCTGTGTTCATCGTCCTGCTCCTCGACAGACCGGGGTGTTCGTCCCCCGAGAACGGTTGCTGACAGGGCTCAACCGTAGTCGGGTCCATCTTCGCCGTCGCGACGACATCCCTGTTCCGGGTGTGTCGCGCGCGGACGCCGACCCGCCCGGGCCGTAGTGCGTTGCGGCGAACCGACCTTGGGAATATGCGAAAGAGAATACGATGAATACGGTCGTTCAGGGAGGTTTGCCATGGTCGCCGGGGACCGCATCGTTGGCAGAAAGCCCAGCGTGCGCGGGAAATCCGGAATACCACCCGATTCGGAGAACATCGGTTTGATCGAAATTCCGCACGATCATCTGCTCGATCGCGCACTCGATCTGATTCCGGAACGCCACCATATTCTCGCCGAGCCGCCGAGTGACAGCGCGACCACCGCGGTGCACGGCGACGCGGGCCTGCCCTATCTGGGCCGCATGCTGCAGTACATGCGCTGGGGGCCCGCGGAAATGATGGGCCGATATCGAAAATACGGACCGGTCTCGATGAATACCTCGCTCGGCGTCGATCGGGTGCTGGTCGCGGGGCCGGAGGCGATCGACGAGGTGCTCGGCAGGCGGCGCCGCGATTTCGGCCAGGGCTGGGATTATTTCATCGGCCCGTTCTTCCGGCGCGGTCTGTTACTGCTCGAGTTCGACGAGCACAAATTCCATCGCCGGATCATGCAGCAGGCCTTCACCAGGGACCGGCTGGCCGCGCACCTGGCGGCGCTGACCCCGGTGGTGCGCACCAGCATCGAACGCTGGGTTCCGCAGGGCGGCAACGCCGAACGGACCGTGCGGCTCTATCCGACCTTCAAGGAACTGACCCTCGACATCGCGGGGGAGATGTTCATGGCCGCCGATGTCGGTGCGCGGCGGCGCGAGTTGATCGAGGCGTTCCTCGACTGCACCCACGCGGCGCTCGCGCTGATCCGACATCCGGTGCCCGGCGGCAACTGGCGGGCCGGGCTGCGCGGCAGGCGTGTGCTGGAGGACTATTTCCGGGCGATGCTGCCGGACAAGCGACGGACCGAGGGCGGGGATCTGTTCTCCGGCCTGTGTCACGCGCGCAGCGAGGACGGCGGCGTGTTCGGCGACGCGGACGTGGTGAACCACATGATCTTTCTGATCATGGCCGCGCACGACACCACCACGACCGCGGCCACCGCCGTCACCTACTACCTGGGCAAGCATCCGGACTGGCAGCGGCGGGTGCGCGCCGAGGTGCTCGCGCTCGACGCCGAAACCGACGGTGCCGCACCGACCATCGCCGACCTGGAGGGCATGCGCGACCTGGATCTGGTGGTCAAGGAGAGCCTGCGGCTGATGCCGCCGGTGCCCGGTCTGTGCCGGCGCGCGGTGCGCGACACCGAGATCGCCGGTCACTACATTCCGGCGGGCACCCAGATCGACCTCGCCTACCAGGTCAACCATCTGCTCGACGAATTGTGGACCGAGCCGCAGCGATTCGATCCCGAACGCTTCAACGAGCAACGGCACGAGGACAAATCGCACCGGCTGGCGTTCCTGCCGTTCGGCGCGGGCGCGCACAAGTGCATCGGCATGCATTTCGGCACGTTCGAGGTGAAGACGGTGATCGCCGCGCTGGTGCGTGCGTACACCTGGCAGATCCCCGAGGACTATCGAATGCCATGGGGCTTCACCAGTATTCCGTTCCCCAGGGACGGCGCGCCGATCACCCTGTGCCGCCGTTGAATCCGGGACGCCTCCGCCCCGCACCCGAATGCCGGTGCGGGGCAGCGGGAGTCAGCGTCCGGCGAACAGCATCTCCGCGACCTTGGTGTCGGTGGCGGCACCGTCCTCGTAGCCGCCCGCATCGCCGAGCGCGGTCATGATCGACAGGGTGTAGCGCTCGCCGGGCCCCGCGAAGCCGACCGAGTTCACCACCCAGCCGCCCTGTTCGGCGGACCAGCCGTTCTTCAGGCCCGGCCGCATCGGCGCGCCCGCGCCCCACACGCCCCAGTGCTGGTTGCTGTCCACCGAGCGCATCCGGTCCAGCAGGTAGGCGCGGTCGTCGGGGTGCATCTGGGTCAGGATGTTGTCCATCAGCCGGTCCAGGTCGGCGGCGGTGCACTTCTGGAACGACCAGTCCGGGAACAGCGCGGTGTTGGTCGGCTGCGGGACCAGGGTGGCCATGCCGTTGGCGCGGAAGGCGTTGTTGAACGCCATCCGGTCCAGGCCCGCGTACTTGGCCCAGAGCACGTCGGCCGCGCGGTCGTTGGAGGTGGCCAGCATGGATTCCATCAGGCCGCGGTCTTCCGGCGTCAGGTTGATCGCGCCGACCCTGGCCCGGTTCAGCAGATCCTCGGCGATGGCCAGCTTGATGGTCGACGCGGTCCACACCGCGTTCTCCGCGTTCTCGTTGGCGTACACGCCGCCGGAAACCCGGTCGCGCACAACATAACCGGTGACGCCGGGGCGCCCCTTCAGATAGTTGTCGACCTTGGTGATCCGGTTGCTCATATCGCAGTCGAAGCCGGATCGGCACGCATCGGCATGCGCCAGCGGCACCGGCACGGCGGCCGCGTTCGGGAGCAGGCCGGGCGCGCTCGGGATGAGGATCGCCGCGGCGGCGAGGACACAGGCGGAGGCGGCCACGCGGGGAACGGCACGGGTGGCGGGCGACGGGTAACGCACGGTGGAACACGATCGCACATCGGAGCCCAGGACGCACGTCTTGAGCTCCGGTGCGGCTTGTGCTATCGGGGTCGTTGCGCGCTTGTGCCCCAGCGGGTTTCGGTCACCCGCCGGCCGTTCACCGGAACGCGGCCTGTAGTTCCTCTACGGTGCGGCCGTTGAGCCGGTAGCAGTGGGCGAACGCCTCGGAGTGTTGATCGCGCGGCCAGGAATGTAGGACGACGGTGCGGCCGTAGCCTCGCGAGTTGACGAGCTCCCAGCGGTCACCCACGCGGCGGACTGTGAACCCGCCCCTCGGGACCAGGGGAATCACCATCGCATCCATGAACGCGAACCAGCCTTTCGGTGCAGCTCTCTCGTTCCTCCCCGGATGAGCACTGTCGCACATCGGCGGCGCGGATCCGAGCGGACACGGCGAAGGAACGTGTTCTGGTGTGGTTTAACTCACTCTCGTTGGTGGGTAGACCTTTTGGTCGCTTTGCCTGCCTGACGGGCGGCCGTTCGGTATCGACGCAGGTGGCCGGGGGTGATGCGGGGGAGTGAACACGTTCGGGGCGGGCGGCGCGCGAATCATGATGTTACATTCGGTTACAGTTAATATGCCGCAACTGTGCGGCGCCGTTGTGGGCAGGCGCACAACCGGCCGGACGCTCGAAGGCGACGCGAGGCGGTGACCATGACCGACATCCGACGGATCCTGCGGGCCTGGTGGCGCGAGCGGGTCGACTATCGCTGGCTGGTCGAGACTTTCGCCTCGCACTCCGCGCTCGCGGCGCTGAAGCTGATGGTCGGCACGGCCGGTCTGGTGATGATGGCGATCACCCTGCTGGCGTTGGCCTCGCGGGCCGGGCAGAGCGGACCGATCGGCGTCACCCAGGCGGTCGCGGTGAGCGTGCTGGCCGGGCTGTGGACCGTGCGCTGGTGGCTGCTGCCGTGGCCGTCCGAGCGCGAATCCCTGGTGTGGGTCGCGGCCATCGATGTCGGCATCACCGCGAACAACATCCTGGTCCAGGATCGGCTGCTCGGCGCCCTCGGCATTGTGCTGCTGGCCACCACCGGGGGCTACGTGACGATCTTCCACGGTCCCCGGATCCTGGCCTGGCATCTCGGCTGGTCGCTGCTGTCGATCGTGCTGCTCGCCGTGCTGCTGGTGCTCGGGATGCCGGGCGGCGACACGCACGCCACCGGGGATCCGGCGCTGGCGGTCGGGGTGGTGCTCGCCAATATCGCGGTGACCGGTGTGGTGCTGCCGGTGGTGCAGTTCTGTCACTGGCTGCTGCGCCTCGACGCGCTGTCGGACCCGCTGACCCGCCTGCTGAACCGGCGCGGCCTCGATTCCCGTCTCGCGCAATACACCAACGCGCGGCGCAAGGATCCGATCTACGTCGTGATCATCGATCTGGACCGTTTCAAGTCCGTCAACGACACCGCCGGGCATTCGCTCGGCGACGAGGTGCTGGTGCGGACCGCGGACTGCCTGCGCGCCGCGGTGCCGCCCGACGCGGTCATCGCGCGCACCGGCGGCGACGAGTTCGTGGTGGTCGGCAAGCTGGGCGAGCAGGCCGTCGGCGAGCTCGCCGAGCGCGTGCGGCGCGCGATCGCCGCGCTGCCGATCCCGATCACCGCGAGCATCGGCACCGCGGTATCGGTGTGCCGCGCGGCCGCGACGGTGCGAGACCTGTTCCGGCACGCCGATTCCGCGATGTACCGCGCGAAACAGCTGGGCGGCAACACGGTCGTCGCCGGGCAGACCGGCGCGTCTCCACAGCGAGTCACGGACTGAGCGCATTACCTTCCGAATTTAAGCATGTTCGCTTAAACTCGGAGGAATCCTCGATGATCGGTCCAGGCGGCCGACGCCCCGATCATCGGCAGCGCCGAGAGGAACCCGCTGATGCGCAAGCTCCTGGTGGTAATCGCACTCATGGTCGCGCCGCCGTGGTCCGGGCCCGCCGTGGCCGCGCCCGCGGTGGATACCTATGTCGCGCTGGGGGATTCGTTCGTGGCAGTGGCGGACCTCACCGACCTGTACGGCACGCCGGGCTGCTTCCGCTCCCGATCGAACTACCCCGCGCTGGTCGCCGCCGCTCTCACCCCCGCGCATTTCCGCGACGTCTCGTGCGGCAATGCGCAAACCCAGCACATGACCCGGCCGCAGGAACTCGGTGTGGGTGTGAACCCGCCGCAGTTGGACGCGCTCTCCGCCGACACCGATCTCGTCACGATCACCCTCGGCGGCAACGACCTCCAGCTCCCCGAGACAGCGGATGCGTGTGCGGCGGGGGAGCCGAGCGCACCGGGCGGTGACCCGTGCCCGCGGCGCTCCGTGCGCGACGATGTCGACCGGGCGGCGCACCGGATCGAGACCGAGATCCGCCCCGCGCTCGCCGCGGTGCTGCGCGAGATCCGCGCCCGGTCACCGCACGCGACGATCGTCGCGGTCGGTTATCTCGCACCGTTGCCGCCGTCCGAGGGCTGCTTCCCCGCGGTGCCCGTCGCGGCCGGTGACGTCGGCTACCTGTACGACACGATGCGCCGGTTGGTGCAGGCGTTGCTGGAAGAGGCGACGGCCGTCGGCGGTGTCGGAGTCAACGCCTACGACGTGCTCGGACACGATATGTGCCGACCGCCCGGCGTCCGGTGGGTCGAGCCGCTGATTCCCGCCGCACCCACCACTCCGTTCCATCCGAACACGCGCGGGGCGCGCGGTGTCGCCGACCTCGTCGTGGCCGCACTGCGTGGGTGAAGCGGTGGGGCGGTGCCGGGCGGTTCGGTCGGTGCGGGGTGCGGTTCTGCGGATAGTGCGACCGGAACGGGGGTGGGGCTCTGTGAGCCGTTCGACCGGTGCGGGGCTGGGGCTCGGCGGGTAGTGCGGCCGGCATGGGGGTGGGGTTCGGCGGGCCGTTCGACCGGCGCGCGGGTGGGGTTCAGCGGGTAGCGCGGCCGTCTTGTGCGGGTTGGGCGTATAAACGTGCGGGACATCGCGTGGTTCGTGCGCGAGCGAGCAGCCGCGCGCAAGCCACCCGCAGTCCGACACCCGACCGACCGAGAGGGCGCAGATGCCGTTGCACATCCACCGTGCCGAGCGCGCCGGCGTGCTGGCGGACGAACTGGCCGGGCTGCTGGCCACGCCGCTGCCGGACCCGTTCGCGGCGGAGGTGGTCGCGGTGCCCGCGAAGGGCGTGCAGCGGTGGCTGACCCAGCGGCTGTCCACGATGCTCGGTGTCGCCGCGGGGTCGGGCGCGATGGCCTTCGCCCCGTCGACCGGCACCCCGGCGACCGACGGCGTCGCCGCGAACATCGAGTTCCCCACGCCCGCCGCACTGGTCGCCACCGCGTTGGCCGCGGCGAGCGGGATTCGGCCCGAGGACGACCCGTGGGCGCCGGAGCAGCTGGTGTGGACCTTGCTGCGGGTGATCGACGCCTCGCTCGGGCAACCGTGGTGCGCGGTGCTGACCCGGCACCTAGGCGGCCAGGACGGCACCGGCGGCGAGCACCGGATCGGTCGCCGCTACGCCACCGCCGCGCACCTGGCCGCGCTGTTCGACAGCTACGCGAGTCAACGGCCCGGCCTGATCGCCGCGTGGGCCGCGGAGTCGGACACCGACGGCGCCGGCCACCCAGTGCCGGAGGACCTGCTGTGGCAGCCGCAGCTGTGGCGGCGGTTGCGCGCCGAGGTCGGCACTCCCAGCCCGGCGGAACGACTCGAAGCCGCCTGCGCCCGGTTGCGCGCAGAGCCGGAACTCGTGCCCCTGCCTGAACGCTTCTCGCTCTTCGGCGCGGCCCGGATGTCGACCGATCAACTCGCCGTCCTGAGCGCCCTGGCCCGATCCCGGGACATCCACCTGTGGCTCCCGCACCCGAGCCCGGCCATGTGGCGCGCCGTGGCCGAGGCATCCGCCCCGAGCGCCGGTGCGGCAGAGTCCGGTACCCGCACAACGGATCTCGCCGCCGCCGTCGCGAATTCCGGCACCCGCGCCGCGCACAACAGCGCGGTGGTGCCGCACCATCCGTTGCTCGCGGGGCTCGCCCGTGACGTGCGGGAGTTGCAGCAGCGCTTGGCCGGTGTGGCCGATACCGACACCTATCACCCGGTCGCGGCCGACCCCGCGGCGCCGCGCGCCGCGACGCTGCTGGAAGCGGTGCAGGCGGGTGTCCGGGACGACCGGTGGCCGCCCGATACCCGGCACGCCGGTGACGGGACGGTGCGGGTGCACGCCTGCCACGGACCCGCGCGCCAGGTCGAGGTGCTGCGCGAGTGCCTGCTCGGCCTGTTCGCCGCGGACCACACCCTGGAACCGCGTGACGTGCTGGTGCTGTGCCCGGAGGTGGAGACCTACGCCCCGCTGGTGCGGGCGGCCTTCGGGCAGCAGGGCACGGGATCGGCTGGGCCCGTAACGGATTCGGCCCATCCGGCGCACCAGCTGCGGGTGCGTCTCGCCGACCGCGGTCGTGGTGTCACCAATCCGCTGCTCGCGGTGATCGGCGTGCTGCTCGAGCTGGCCGACGGACGCGTCACGGTCACCCAGGTGCTCGATCTGGCGGCGGCCGAAACCGTCCGGCGGCGTTGCGGATTCGACGACGACGATATCGAGCGGTTGCGCGAGTGGGCCGCCGAGTCGGGTGCGCGCTGGGGGATCGGCCAGCGCCAGCGGCAGGCCTTCGGCCTTGCCGACTTCGCGCAGAACACCTTGAACAGCGCGGTGGATCGGATCCTGCTCGGTGTGACCGCGGGCGAAACCTCCGAGGACTGGCTCGATCTCGCCCTGCCGCTGGACGACGTGGACAGCAACGATGTCGATCTGGCGGGCCGATTCGCCGAATTCATCGATCGGCTCGCGGTGTGCCTGCGCGATCTGCGTGGTCCCCGCCCCGCACACGAGTGGGCGGAGGTGCTGGGCCGCGCGCTGGATCTGCTGACCGACGTGCCGAGCGCGCAGTCCTGGATACGAACCGAGGCGCGCACCGAACTCGCCGCCGCCCTCGAACGCGCGGACGAGGTCGACCTGCGCCTGGCCGATGTCGCGGTGCTGCTGCACACGCGCCTGGCCGCGCGCCCCGCCCGCGCCAACTTCCGCACCGGCGAGCTGACTGTGTGCGGCCTGACACCCATGCGTTCGGTGCCGCACCGGGTGGTGGTGCTGCTCGGCCTGGACGACGACGTGTTCCCGCGCGCGGGCGGCGTGGACGGTGACGACGTGCTCGCGCGCGATCCGCTGCTGGGCGAACGCGATCCGCGCAGCGAGGACCGTCAGCTGTTGCTCGACGCCGTTCTCGCGGCCGAGCAGCGGCTGCTGGTGTTGCACACCGGCGCCGACCCGGTGACCGGCGCGCACCGTCCGCCCGCGATCCCGGTCGCCGAGCTGCTCGACGTGCTGCGGGCCCACGTCGGCGCGGCGGGGATGGACGCGGTGGTGACCCGGCATCCGTTGCAGGGTTTCGATCGTCGCAATTTCCGGGCCGACGCGCCGTTCAGTTTCGACACGGTGGCGCTGACCGGCGCCGTGGCCGCGGGGCAGCCGGCGCGGCCGCGGCCCGCGTTCCTGCCCGAGCCGCTGTCGACTCCGGAGCTCACCGATGTCGCACTGGCCGACCTGATCTCGTTCGTCGAGCATCCGGTGCGCGCGTTTCTGTGGCAGCGGCTCGGGTTGCGCGTGCCAGAACACGACGAGGACATCGCCGACCGGCTGCCCATCGAACTCGACGGGTTGGCCAAGTGGGAGCTGGGGGAGCGCCTGCTCGCCGCCCGCTTGAACGGGGCGGATCCGGCGGCCCTGCGCGCGGCCGAGTGGCGCCGGGGAACCTTGCCGCCCTTCGGTTTCGGCGCCGCGGTGCTGGACGAGGTCGAGCACACGGTGGACAAGCTGGTGCGCGCCTCGCGGGCCGACTACGAGGGCCCGGCGCGCGCGGTCGATGTCGCGGTCGATCTCGGCAACGGCCGCAGGCTCACCGGCACCGTCCCCGAGGTGCGCGGAGAAACCCTGGTGCGCACCACGTTTTCCCGGCTGGCCCCGAAACACCGGCTGGCGGCGTGGGTTTCCCTGCTCGCCCTCGCGGTCACCGAGGATCGAACCTGGCGGGCCGTCACCACCGGTCGCGGCCAATTCGGCCGTCCCGCCTGGCGTTCGGAGATCACCGCACCCGAAATGCCCGCCGCCCGCACGATCCTGCGTGAGCTCGTCGCCTTGCGCGATGCCGGGCTCACCGAGCCGCTGCCGATCACGCCCGGCGCCACCGCCGCCTACGCCGAACGCCGCTTCCGCGGCGCGACCGTCGAGGAGGCCGTCGTCGCCGCGGAACGCGAGTTCAACGGCGGCCCGAACGGCCCCGGCCCGTTCGGCGACCACACCGACCGGCACCTGCGCTACGTGTGGGGGCCTGCGCCCCGTCTAGAACACCTCATGGCGATTCCCGCCCAGGCCGGCGAACCGGGCGAGACCACGCGCTTCGGCGCGCTCGCGCGCAGGCTGTGGGCGCCGCTGCTGACCGCGGAGAGCCAGGGCCAGCCATGAGAGAGGGAATCAGGTCACAGCGCGCCGCGCGCGTGCGCGGCGCCGAACGTCGCCGAGGTGCGGTCGTGAGTGGTGCACGAGTGTGGCGGCACACGCGTGTCGGTGGGCCGGATTCGCGTGTCTACCGGGCAGAATGGCGGTTTCGGCGGGTCGAGAGGCGGGTGTTCGCGTGACCGTGCAAGACACCTCGTTCGTGGTGCCCGAGGTCGACGGGCCCGATGCCTTCGAGCCATACGGCCCGCTGCCCACCGGGACGACCGTGCTCGAGGCCAGCGCCGGGACGGGCAAGACACACGCCATCGTCGGGCTCGCGGTGCGGTACGTGGCCGAGGCGGGCATCGACATCTCCGAATTGCTGCTCGTCACGTTCAGCCGGGCCGCGACCCAGGAGCTGCGCGAGCGGACCAGGGATCGGTTCGTGCTGGTGGCAGCGGGTTTGGCGGACCCGGAACTGGCGCGCGCGCACGCCGACGACCTGATTCGCCAGCTGGCGCAGGCCGATCCGGACGAGGTGCGGCGCCGCCGCGCCCGCCTGCTGGCCGCGCTGTCGGATTTCGACGCGGGCACCATCGCGACCACGCACAGCTTCTGTCAGCGGATGCTCGACGAGCTCGGCCTCGCGGGGGAGCACGACCCCGGCGCGCGGCTGGTCGAATCCGTCGACGAGTTGGTCGCCACCGTGGCCGACGACCTGTACCTGCATCGGTACGCCCGCGGCGAACCGCCGTTCACGGTCAAGGAGGCGCACATTCTCGCGCTGGCCGCGGTGCGGGATCGCCACGCCGTGCTGGTGCCCGCCGGTGCGTCCGCGTCGGGCGAACGGGTGGCGTTCGCGACCGCGGTGCGGGCCGAAACCGAACGCCGCAAGCGCCTGGCCGGGCTGCGCGATTTCGACGATCTGCTGGTGCTGCTGCACGACGTGCTCGCCGATCCCGAGCACGGGCCGCGCGCCTGCCGTCGCATCAGGGCGCGCTACCGGGTCGCGCTGGTCGACGAGTTCCAGGACACCGACCCGCTGCAGTGGGACATCCTGCGCCGGGCCTTTCACGGCCACACCACGATGGTGCTCGTCGGTGACCCGAAGCAGGCCATCTACGCCTTCCGCGGCGCGGAGGTGCTCAGCTACCTGGACGCGGTCGCGCACGCCGACACGCGCAAGGAGCTCACCACCAATTGGCGCAGCGACGCCGGGCTGATCGCCGCGCTGGACCACCTGCAAGGCGGTGCGGCGTTGGGGCACAAGGAGATCAACGTCTACCCGGTCGCCGCCACCCGGCCGTGGTCGCGGCTGAGCGGGCCGCAGGAGCTGCGCACCCCGCTGCGCGTGCGCTGCCTCACCCGCACCGGTGCGGGCCCGCTGAACAAGTCCGGGTTCCCGGCGGTCGGCCGGATGCGGGCGAAGGTGGCCGACGACCTGGCCGCCGATATCGTCCGGCTGCTCGAGTCCGGGATGCTGCTGGTCACCGCGCCGCACCGTCCCAAGACTTCGAATGCCCCTGCGCGGCAGCCGGATACGGCGGACAGCGCCGATGACGCCGAACCGCCGCAGCACCGGCTGATCGGTCCGGGTGATATCGCCGTGCTGGTCCGGACCCGTTCGCAGATCGATGTGGTGCGCGCGGCGCTGGACCGGGTCGGCGTCGCCTCGGTGCTCGCCGGTGGCACCAGCGTGTTCGCGACAAGCAGCGCCACCGACTGGCTGTGGGTGCTGCGCGCACTCGAACAGCCGCACCGCGCCGACCGGGTGCGCCTGGCCGCGTGTACCCCGTTGATCGGTGTCACCGCCGCCGAGATCGACAGCGGCGGTGCGGATCTGGTCGGCCGGGTGAGCGCGCAGCTGCGCGACGCGGCCCGTTTGTTCGCGCGCGCGGGGTTCGCGGCCGTCTTCGAGAAGATCTCGGCCGAGGCGGATCTGGCGCAGCGGCTGCTCGCGGTGGAGAACGGCGAACGTCAGCTCACCGATCTGCGCCACGTCGCGCAGTTGCTCGATCAGGTGGCGCTCACCGAGTCGCTCGGGCTCACCGCGCTGTCCCGCTGGCTGGCCGACCGGGTGCGCGATCCCGCCTCCGGCACGGTCGCCGACCGCAGCCGCAGGCTCGACCGGGACGCCGCGGCCGTGCAGATCGCCACCGTGCACGCCAGCAAGGGGCTCGAATTCCCGATCGTCTATTTGCCTTTCGCCTGGGACAACGCGAAGAACCCCTACCCGGCGACGCTGCTGTTCCACGACGACGACGGGGCGCGCGTGCTCGATGTCGGCGGGCCGGACGCGCCCGGCTACGCCGAACGCAAGCTGCGCAGCGAAACCGAGGAGGCGGGCGAGGAGCTCCGCCTGCTGTATGTCGCGTTGACCAGGGCCATGTGCCAGGTCGTCGCGTGGTGGGCGCCCGCGATCACCACGGCCGCCTCGCCGCTGCACCGGATGGTGCTCGGCAGGCCCGACGGCGGCGACGTCGTGCCGCCACGGGCCGCGGTCCCCGCGGATGCCGTTGCGCCGGGGCTGCTTTCGGCGTGGGCCGCGGGCGCGGCGGCCGCGGTCTCGGTGACCGCGGTGGCCGGGGCCGAGGATGTGGCGATCCGCCGAGTGCGGACCGAGCAGGTCACCGGCGAGCTCGCCACCGCGCGGTTCGACCGCACCCTCGACCAACAGTGGCGCCGGACTTCGTATTCGGCGCTGACCGCCGCCGCACACGGTCCGGCCGCGGTCGAGGCGCTCGAGCCCGAGGACAGCCGCGGCCTCGGCGACGAGCCGGACGGCGCACCGGTCGAGGCGCTCGCCGAGGTGTTCGGTGGCGCGCCGTCACTGATGAACGCCCTGCCCTACGGCGCGGAGTTCGGCACGCTGGTGCACGGCGTGCTGGAGCTGATCGACACCGACACACCGGATCTGGCCGCCGAGGTGCGCACGCGGTGTCGTGCCGTGATCGGTGAGATCATGGCCGAAGTGGACCCAGAGGTGCTCGCAACCGCGCTGCTCGCCGTGCTGCGCACCCCGCTGGGCATCGGCGCGCTCGCCGACATCTCCAGCCGGGATCGGTTGAACGAGCTGGAATTCGAGTTGCCACTGGCGGGCGGTGACGCGCCGAGCGCCACGTCGGCCACGCTGCGCCGGATCGCCGAGCTGCTAGGTACCCATTTGCCTTCCGGTGATGTCCTTTTCGACTACGCCGAGCACCTGGCCACCCTGGAGGACCTGCCGCTGCGCGGCTACCTCACCGGCAGCATCGACGCCGTCCTTCGGGTCGCCGACGGCGCCGACACCCGCTACGTGATCGTCGACTACAAGACCAACCGGCTCGGCACCGGCGATCTCACCGTCGAGCACTACACCCGCGAGCGGATGGCCGCCGAGATGATCCGCTCCCATTACCCGTTGCAGGCACTGCTGTATTCGGTTGCGCTGCACCGTTATCTGCGATGGCGGTTGCCCGGTTACGACCCGGCCCGTCACCTCGGCGGCGCCCGCTACCTGTTCGTCCGCGGCATGGTCGGTCCCGAGACCCCGCCGGGCCACGGCGTTTTCGACTGGGATCCGCCCGCGTCGCTGATCGTCGCGTTGTCCGCGCTGCTGGCAGGGGACGTGCGGTGAGCGGTACGGTTTCTGGCTCGCCGCGCCCGCCGGCGCGTGTCGGCACGGGCGTGCGGACGTGGTGCGCGCGCGGTGAGCGGAGGACGCGATGACCTCGATCCAGTTGGCGCAGCGGGGAACCGGGCTGTTGCGCACGTTCAACGAGGCGGGCGTGCTGTCGGCCGCGGACGTGCACGTCGCGGTGCGGCTCGGCCGTCTGGGGCGCGAACAGAACGGCGAGGTGCTGTTCGCGGCGGCACTGGCGGTGCGCGCGGTGCGGTCCGGCTCGGTGTGCCTCGAGCTGCACCGGATGCGCGAGATCGGCATCGATGCCGACGAGACCTGGGACACCGGTGAACGGATCGACCCGGCGACCTTGCCGTGGCCCGATATCGAGGCGGTGGTCTCCGCGCTGCGGGCGAGCCCGCTGGTGACCGGCGGGCCCGCCGGCCCCTTGCGTCCGCTGCGGCTGGTCGAGTCACCGGGCGGTGATTCGGGCCCGCTGCTCTATCTCGATCGGTACTACCAGCAGGAACAGACGGTGCGCCGGGTGCTCACCGAGCGCAGCGGCGATCATCCGGTGGTCGACCCGAACATCGTTCGGCGCGAACTGGATCGGCTGTTCGACGCTCCGGTGGACGGGGCGCCGGACCGGCAGCGGCTGGCCGCCGCGCTCGCCGCGACGCACTGGACCACCGTGGTGGCGGGCGGTCCCGGCACCGGCAAGACGCACACCATCGCGCGCATCATCGGCCTGCTCGACGCGCATCGCAAAGCCAATCCCAAACTGCCCGCGTTGCGTATCGCGCTGGCCGCGCCGACGGGCAAGGCGGCGGCCCGGTTGCAGGAGGCGGTGCGCGAACAAGCCGACGCGCTCGGGCTGCCCGATCTCACCGCGGCCACCCTGCACCGGCTGCTCGGCTGGCAGCGCGGGCGCACCACCCGGTTCAAGTATCACGAATTCAACCGCCTGCCCTACGACGTGATCGTCGTCGACGAGACCTCGATGGTGTCGCTGACCATGATGAGCAGGTTGTTCGCCGCGCTGCGCCCGGACACCAGGCTGGTGCTCGTCGGTGACCCGGACCAGCTGGCCTCGGTGGACGCGGGCGCGGTGCTCGCCGACCTCGTCGCTGGGCCGGTCGCCGGGACGCCCAATCCGGTGCTCGATCAGATCCTCGGTCCGGACTCGCCGGAATCGGCCGCGCCGCACCAGCATCCGGCCGCGCTGAGCGCGCTCGAACGCACCCGCCTGCGCGGCGGCATCGTCCGGCTGACCCGTGGTCGCCGCTTCGGCGGCCGCATCGCCGACCTCGCGGTCGCGGTGCGCGCAGGCGACGCCGAGACCGCGCTCGACCTGCTCCGCGCGGGCGGGGACGAGCTCTCGCTCAGCGCGCCCGACGAAATGGCCGCCGTGCGTGCCGATGTCGTGCGCGCGGCCCGCGCGGTGACGGCCGCCGCGCTCGACGGCGACGCGGCGGGCGCGCTCACCGCGCTGGAATCCCATCGCCTGCTGTGCGCGCACCGGCAGGGTCCGTTCGGCGTCGAGCGCTGGGATCGGTTGGCCGCGGAATGGGCGGCCGCGGGCGGCGCCGGGCCCGAATCCCAGCACGCGCCTTGGTATCCCGGGCAGCCGCTGCTCGTCACCGCGAACGACCACGAGGCCCGCATCTACAACGGCGACACGGGTGTGGTGGTGCGCATGCCCGACGGCTCGCTACGTGCCGCGCTGCAGCGCGGCAGCGAGCCCTATCTGGTGCACCCGACCCAATTCCCGGCGGTGGTCACCGTGTTCGCCATGACCATCCACCGCAGTCAGGGCAGTCAGTACGACACCGTGTCGGTGGTGCTGCCCGAACCCGAGTCCACCCTGTTGACCAGGGAACTGCTCTACACCGCGATCACCCGCGCGCGCGGGCACGTGCGTGTCATCGGCACCGACGAGTCGATCAGGGCCGGTATCGCCCGCCGCGTGCTGCGCGCCAGCGGGTTGTCCAGGCCGGGCGGAGCGGACGGGCGATGACCTGGGGATCTCACGTTCGCGGCGCCCCGTGCGTCTACCCGGTGTGAGATTGCCTCCGTTCGAGGAAGTGGTGGCCGAGTACGGCCCGATGGTGTTGCGCGTCTGCCGGGCGGTGCTCGGCCCGACGGACGCGGCCGACGCGTGGTCGGAGACGTTTCTTTCCGCGCTGCGCGCCTACCCCGACCTGGACGCCGACGCGAACATCGAGGCATGGCTGGTCACCATCGCGCATCGGCGCGCGATCGACGTCGGCCGCGCACTGACCCGCGCGCCCGTTCCGGCGCCGACCCTGCCCGAGCGCCCCGCCGCGAGCCCCGACCCGGCGGATTACGACCCCGACCTGTGGGCCGCCTTGAAAGCGTTGCCGCCCAAGCAACGTCAGGCGGTCGCCTACCACTACCTGGCAGGCCTGCCTTACGCCGAGATCGCCGTGCTGCTCGGCAATTCCACCGACGCCGCCCGCCGTGCCGCCGCGGACGGCCTCAAATCGCTGCGCACGCTCTACCCGAAGGATGAGACATGATGGCCACCATCGACCGTGGCGACCCGGACGGCCTGTTCGACGGCCTCGCGTCCGGCAGCGCCGAGCTGCTGGCGACGCTGCGCGGACGGCTGGCCGAGCAGGCGCAGGACGCGGGCCTGCTCGACGTCGCCTATCGCACCGTGGACACCCCCGTCGGCACGCTGCTGCTCGCGGCGACGCCGACCGGACTGGTGCGGGTCGCCTACCCCAACGAGAACCACGACGCGGTGCTGTCGCTGCTCGCCGAGCGGGTCAGCCCCCGGGTGCTCGCGGCCCCGGCCCGGCTCGACACCGCGGCCCGCGAGCTCGACGAGTACTTCGCGGGCGCGCGCACCCGGTTCGACCTGCGGCTGGACCTGCGGCTGACGGCCGGCTTCCGGCGCCAGGTGATCGAGCATCTGAGCGCGATCGGCTACGGCCGCAGGGAAAGCTATGCCGAGGTCGCGGCCGCGGTCGGCAATCCGCGCGCGGTGCGCGCGGTCGGCTCGGCCTGCGCGCACAACCCGTTGCCCGTGGTGATCCCGTGCCACCGGGTGGTCCGCAGTGACGGCTCGATCGGCCAGTACGTCGGCGGCAGTGCCGCCAAGTCCACGCTGCTCACCCTCGAAGCCGCATGAATTCCGCTGCCGCGCAGGCCGAGTGCCCGCGCGGCGGACAGTCCCGCTGATCTTGGAGGCGGTATGACGAACACGAATACCCTTGCCGCGCTGACCGACCGAGTGGCCGCGCAACCCTGGCCCGACCTCATCGCGGAACTCGACGCATACGGCTGCGCCCAGACCGGGCCACTGCTGACCCCGGCCGAATGCGCCGAATTCAGCGCCATGTGGGACGACCTGAAGCGCTTCCGCGCGACCATCGACATGGGCCGCTACCGCTTCGGCCAGGGCACCTACCGCTACTTCGCCGACCCGGTGCCCGCGCCGATCATGGCGCTACGCGCGGCCTTCTACCGAAAGTTGTTGCCCGTGGCCCGTTCCTGGGCCGAGCGACTGGGTGATCCGGCGCCGTGGCCCGACGACTTCGAGGAGTGGCTCGCGGACTGCCATGCGGCGGGACAGACCAAGCCGACCCCGATCCTGTTGCGCTACACCGCGGGTGACTGGAACGCGCTGCACCGCGACCTCTACGGCGACCTGGTCTTCCCGTTGCAGGTCGTGCTCGGCCTCGACCGCGCCGGCCTCGATCACACCGGCGGGGAGTTCCTGCTCGTCGAGCAACGCCCACGCGCCCAGTCGAAGGCCACGGTCACCGTGCTAGAGCAGGGCCACGGCCTGATCTTCACCACCCGTGACCGTCCGACGCCGTCGAGCCGCGGCTGGTCCCGCGCGCCGGTCCGGCACGGCGTCAGCCGAATTCGCAGCGGAGTCCGGCACACGGTGGGCCTGGTCCTGCACGACGCGCGTTAGCGCCTCGCCCAGGAATTCCGGCAGGATGTACACGCTGCTCGACGCCGCGGGCCGGCCGTACCGCAGCCCGACGCCGGGGCGGTACGGCGGCCATCGCCGCGGCAAGCTCTACGGACGGCTGGACTGCCCGTCCGCGCTGCGCGCGCTCGCGCGCGGTGCGTATCGCGCGCACCGGGTGTTCTTCGCCGACGAGGCGACCGCGATCGGCGCGGGCTATCGACCGTGCGCGGTCTGCCTGCCCGAGCGGTACGCGGCGTGGAAGGCGCTGCGGCAGCACGACTCCGCGTGATCTCACGTTCCGTCCGCGCCGGACGTCTACCAGCTGACACAAGATCGACGAAACAGGAGTCAGTCATGAACACCGCCGCCCGCACCGTGCACGCCTCGGCCCTGGGCAATCTGCGTCTGGCCGCCGGGCCCGCGGGCCTGACCCGCGTGGCGTTCACCGACGCGCCCGCGGCCGCGCCGAGCGCCGAGAACTCCTGCGCGCTGGAGTATCTGCTCGCCGCGACCCGTCAGATCGATGCCTACCTGGCGGGCAGCCGCCGCGAATTCACCGTTCCTCTAGACCGTTCCGCGTTGAGCTCCTTCGATCGCGACGTGCTGTGCGCGCTCGAGGACAGCACCCCGTACGGCCACACCACCACCTACGGCGCGCTCGCCCGCGCGCTCGGTCGCGGGCCCGCCGACGCGCGCAAGATCGGTGGCGCGCTCGCCAGAAATCCGCTGCTGCTGCTCATCCCGTGTCATCGGGTCCTCGGCGCGGACGGCGCGCTCACCGGTTACGCGGGCGGGCTGCCCGCGAAACGCGCGCTGCTCGACCTCGAATCCGCCGATCTGCGCCTGCCTCTGGCGATCTGACCGGCGCGCGCCGACCGGGGCCGCGCGCGCCGAGCTACTTCCGAACGGAGACGGTCGTGCCCGCGGTCACCGTGCTCGGCTCAGGCGCCGATGGCGCGCGCCAGGTGCGGCCACGCGTCGTGCAGGTCGGTCTCGAACTGCCCCCAGGTGTGCGCGCCCTCCGGTCGGTTGACGTGCATCACCGGCAGGCCGAGCTGGGTCAGCCGGGCCGCGAAGGCCGCGGTGCAGGCGCTCGCGATCGCCTCGACCGGCGGGAAGGGCAGCCCGCCCTGGTCGATCGCGCCCGGCGCTCCGGTGGCGGCGGACAGATAGATCGTCTTCCCGGCGAGCGCGCCCGCGTTGGCGAAGGCGTCGTGCGCCCGCCAGATCGGGTCGCCGGGCGCGCCCCACATGTTGGCGGTGTTCGCGCCGCCGCGTCCCACCTGCGCGTTGATCATCGCGGTGCCGAGCGCGTCGGCGGTCCACGGGCAGCCGCTGAGGGCCGCGACCGCGCTGTAGTGGCCGCCGGACTGGATCGCGAGATCGACCGCGGAGCCCGCGCTCATCGAGACCCCGACGATCGCGTTGCGCCCGGTGCTGCCGAGCCGCGCGTCGAGTACGCCGGGCAGTTCCCCGGTGAGGTAGGTCTGCCACTTGTTGCGGCCGATCACCGGATCGTCGGCCACCCAGTCGGTGTACAGACTGAACTTGCCGCCCACCGGCATCACCACGTTGACGTGCTTGTCCGCGAAGAACTCCCGCACGTCGGTGTCGTCCCACCAGGAGATGCCGTCCTCGCCGCCGCCGATGCCGGTGAGCAGGTACAGGGTGGGCGCCGGCCCACCCGCGGCGCGGATCACACGGTTGCTCACCACCCGATCCATCGCGGGGGAGTAGACGTCGATCCGTGAGATGGTCTCGGCCAGCGGCACCTCCGCCACCAGGCGGGCCTGCGCCGCGGCGGGCCGGATGGCCAGTACCGACACCACGGCACACGCGAGCAGCACCCCGGCCGCGTAGGTCAACGACTTTGTCAACGCCATCCTTTCGAAATACCGCTGGATGATCATGCTGAAACCCCCTGCGCCGCGTCCCGATCCAGAACCGCCCGGCCGCAGCGGCCCGGACGCGAGCGAAACGCTTTCGCGTACCGCTTCGTACGTCCGCGCCGCAGTTACCGCCCGGCTTCCAGGCTACGAGCCGCGGCGGCGGCGCGGTGGCCCTGAGAAACCGGGGCACCGCAATCCGGGTCGGGCTCGGTACCCGCCCGCCCGGTCGGCGCTGCAATACGCTGCTCTTCCGAGATCGGTCGAGGCGGAGGATGTATGACCAGTGACGACCAGCCGGTCGGCCGCAAGAAGGACGCGGCGGGCACGCGGGCCGCGATCCTGAACGCGGCCCAGGAGCTGTTCGCCGAGCGCGGATACGAGCGCGCCACGGTGCGCGATATCGCGGCGCGCGCCGAGGTGAATCAGGCTCTGCTGTTCCGGTATTTCGGCAACAAGGACGAGCTGTTCCGGGCCGCGCTCGCCGATCGCGAGCGCCGGGTGCTCGAGCAGGGCTCGGCCGAGGGACTGCTCGCCAGGGTGCTCGCCCGGGTGCTGGAGGCCGAAGGCGCCCCGGCCCGCGGCAATTGGTTGCAGGCGGCGCTGCGCTCGAGCGGCCACGACGAGGGCGCCTCAGCGATCCGGCGCGAACTGGGCGACGACTACGTGCGCGCGCTGTCCTCATTGAGCGACGAGCCGGACGCGGAGCTACTGGCCGACCTGGTGCTGGCCTGGGTGCTCGGCATCGGGTTGATGCGTTCGGTGCACCGGCGCGAACCGTTGGCGAGCGCCGATGCCGAGGTGGTTGCCCGGCATGTGCTGCGCGCCGCGCAGGTGCTGTTGACCCGGGTCGAGGTGAATTTCCCTCCGCCGTAACGGAATCCGTCCGTTGACGGGGCATTGTGCGCTGCCTAACATGGGATGAATGTAAGCGGGCGCTTACATCGCCGGGTGCCGGCGCCGGGGAAGGGAGAGCTCATGACCGCGAGTGCCGAGGTTCGCCGATACCCCTTCGGTGAACCGTTCCGTCTCGACATGGACCCGCTCTACGCGAAGTTGCGCCGCGAGGAGCCGATCACCCGCGTCGAGCTGCCCTACGGCGGTGCGGGCTGGCTGGTCACCCGCTACGACGACGTCAAACTCGTGCTCGCCGATCAGCGCTTCAGCCGGGCCGCGGCGGTGGACCGCGAGGACATCCCGCGCGCGACCCCGGAACCCGCCCGCCCCAACTCGTTGCTCAGCATGGACCCGCCCGAGCACAGCAGGCTGCGCAAGCTGGTGGCCAAGGCGTTCACCGGCCGCCGGGTCGAGCTGCTGCGGCCGCGCGCACAGCAGATCGTGGACGAGCGCCTTGCCGAGATGGCACGGCTCGGCCCGCCCGCCGATCTGGTCCAGCAGCTCGCGCTGCCCCTGCCGGTCACCGTGATCTGCGAAATGCTCGGTGTGCCACCGCGAGACCAGCATCGGTTCCGCGACTTCTCCGACACCGTGCTGTCCACCACCGCCTACACGCGCGAGCAGATCGCCGCCGCGCGGGTGAATCTGGAGGCCTACCTCGCCGAGTTGGTGGCCCAGCGCCGGGCCGAGCCGTCCGACGATCTGCTCGGCGCGCTGGTCGCCGCCCGCGACGACGAGGACCGCCTGACCGAGGACGAACTGGTCAACCTCGGTATCGGCCTGTTGATCGCGGGCCACGAGACGACGGCCAACCAGCTGGCGAACTTCACCTACGTCCTGCTCACCAACCCGGACCAGTGGGAAATGCTGTGCGCCAGACCGGATGCGGTGCCGGGCGCGATCGAGGAACTGCTGCGCTACGTCCAATTGGGTTCCGGCGGTTCCTCGCCCAGGATCGCCACCGAGGACATCGAGCTGTGCGGCGTCACCGTCCGGGCGGGGGAGGCGGTGTTCGTGAACACCCAGGCCGCCAACCGCGACGAGTCCGTGTTCGCCGACCCGGAGACCCTCGATCTGGACCGGCGGCACAATCCGCACCTGGCGTTCGGGCACGGCGTGCACCACTGCCTCGGCGCGCAACTGGCCAGGGTCGAGCTGCAGGTGGCGCTAGGCTCGTTGCTGCGGAAGTTCCCGACCCTGCGCCTCGCGGTGCCGATCGAGGACGTGCCGTGGAAATCCGGCCTCCTGGTGCGGGGGCCGAAGGCGCTACCGGTGAGCTGGTGAGACCCATGACCGAGCAGAAGTGGCAGATCGAAGTCGACCGGGAGCAGTGTCTCGGTTCCGGAATGTGCGTCGGGATGGCCCCCGAGCACTTCACCCTGGTCGACGGCCGGTCCAGGCCGATCGCCGAGATCGTCGCCCCGGACGAATTCGTCGTCGACGCCGCCGAATCGTGCCCGATCGAGGCGATCCGGGTCAGGGACGCCGACACCGGGGCGATCATCGCCCCAGGTCCGTGACCCGCAGGCCGGTCCGACCGCGATTCTCGTTTAGCTAGGGGATAGCTCACCTTGCGTCGATGATAAAACCCGTTCTACTGTCGATCAGCGTGCCGAGTTGGATGACCAGGAGAAGTCCGACCTGAGGCGGTGAACCGATGGCCGACGGGCGATCGATGTTTCGAACGTGGTGGCTGGACCCGGTCGACTATCGCAGGTTGGTCGAAACCTTCGGGTCGCAGTCCGCGCTGGGCGGATTCAAATTCATGCTCGGCGCGGGCGGCATCGTCATGCTGACCATCGCGGTGCTTGCCTCGATCGCCCAGGGTGACGAGGCGGGCCCGGTCGGCGTGGTGCAGGGCATCGTGGAGGCGCTCGTCGCCGGGGTGTGGACCGTGCGCTGGTGGTTTCTGCCCTGGCCGCGCGAGACCGAGTCGCTGCTGTGGATCGTCTTCTTCGATCTCGACACCGCCGCCAACGATGTGCTGGTGCACGATCGGGTCGTCGGCGTGCTCGGCGTGGTGCTGCTGACCGCGATCGGCACCTATGTGGCCGTCTTCCACGGTCCGCGGGTGCTCGCGTTGCACATCGGGTGGACCTTGCTGACGAGCGTGGCGCTCGCGGCGTTGATGGTGTTCGGCGCGCTGGCGGGCGAGGGGCGGACCACGCGCACCGCCGATCTGGCCCTCGGTCTCGCGGTGGTGCTCGTGATGATGGTCGTCGTCGGTGTGATGCTGCCGTTCATGCAGTTCAGTCACTGGCTGCTGCGCCGCGACGCGCTCTCGGACCCGCTGACCGGGCTGCTCAACCGGCGCGGGCTCGACAACAAGCTCTCGTGCTACCTCGGCCAGGGCAGGCGCTGTGCGGCCTATGTCGCCACGCTCGACCTGGACCGGTTCAAGGTCGTCAACGACACCTTCGGACATCCGTTCGGCGACGAAGTCCTGGTGCGCACGGCGCGGCGGCTGGCGGCGGCCGTCGATGCCGACGCGTTGATCGCGCGCACCGGCGGCGAGGAGTTCGTGGTGGTCGGCCATCTGCGCACGGACCCGGCGGCAGTCGGCGAGCGCTTGCGCGAGGCGCTGGCCACCATGCCGGGCCTGCCGGTGCGGATCACGGCCAGTGTGGGCGTCGCGGTCCTCGATCCGGACCACGCCGAGGCCGGGCACACTCCCGCGCTCTATCGCGAACTCCTGCGCGGTTCCGACTCGGCCATGTACCGGGCGAAGCGGCTCGGCGGCAATGCCGTCGTGGTCGCCGCACCGGACGATCCGAACTCGGCCAGGCCCTGGCGCGTCCCGGGTCGGCCCGCGGTCGCGGATCTGCGCGTGCAGCCGGAGATGCTGCCGGGGGGATGATGCTCAGCTGTCACGGGCGGCCGCCGGACCGGGTTGCCGTCGCTGTCGAGCGGCGCGGTGTGGTGGCGGGCGCCTCGCGTTGTCGGCGGGTGCCGTACCGCGTTCGCACGTTATGCTCGCCGTCGATGAGCGTGACGTTCGACGGGAAGGATCGCAGTGTTAGGGGTGGGTGACACATTCGCGGACTACCTCGTCGACGGCGTGCTCGGACACGGTGGAATGGGCACCGTCTACCGGGCCAGACATCCCCGGTTGCCCCGGCTGGTCGCGCTCAAACTGCTGCACCGGGCGATCTCCGAGGACCCGGAGCTGCGCCGCCGGTTCGAGCACGAGGCCAATGTCGTTGCCCGCCTGGAACATCCGGGCATCGTCGGCATCTATGATCGCGGCACCCAGGACGGGCACCTGTGGATCTCGATGCAGTACGTCGCGGGCACCGACGCGGCGCGGATGAACGCACGCGCGACGGCGCCCGCGCAGATCGTGCGGCTGGTCGCCGAGACCGCCGACGCGCTCGACTACGCGCACAGCCGCGGCGTGCTGCACCGCGACATCAAACCCGCGAACATCCTGCTGTCCGAACCCGATTCCGGGCGCGGGCCGCGCGCGATCCTCACCGATTTCGGCATCGCCCGCCAGCTCGACTCCGACACCAAGCTGACCGCCACCGGTACGTTCACCGCCACCCTCGCCTACGCTTCGCCCGAGCAGCTCTCCGGGACGGCGATCGATCATCGCGCCGACCAGTACTCGCTCGCCTGCACGCTGTTCACGCTGCTGGCCGGACAGCCGCCGTACCCGGCGACCAACCCCGGCCAGATCATCGCGGGCCACCTCACCAAGCCGGTGCCCCGGCTCAGCGAAAGCCGTCGTGACCTGCCCGCTGCGCTCGACGAGGTGATCGCCCGCGCGATGGCCAAGACGCAGCACGAAAGATTCGGCACCTGTAGTGAATTCGCGCACGCGGCGGCGGCCGCGCTGCACGGTCGTGCCGTGGTCCCCGCCGCGCGGGTCTCGCCGACGGCGCTCAACGCGCGCCCGGCTCCCGCGCGCCACGATGCTCAGCGCGTAGAACCTCTGCGTCCGGACCCTCAGCGCGCGGAACCTCTGCGCTCGGAACCGCAACGCGCGGATTCTCAGCGCGCGGAACCTCTGCGTCACGAACTCCTTCGCCCCGAGCCCCATCGTCCGGACCCGGCGCACGCCGACCCGCAGCTGCCCGAGACGCGGCGGTCGGGTGCCGGAGACAGCGATCCGCGGCGTGGGGTCGGGCCGACGATGGTCGCCCAGCCCTCGGGTGCGGTCGGTTCGCCCGGGTCGGTCTACCCATGGAACATGTCGCCGGTGGGCGATGCGCCGCCGCCGTCGGGGGCGCTCGCGCGCACGGCCGCCGTACTCGCCGGGCTGGCCGGGCTGTACGTCCTGGTTTCGGTGCTGCCCACGCTTACCGTGGTGACCGAGTTGCGTGCGGCCCGCAGACAGGGGGCGGGCTTCGGCTTCGCCGTCGAGCATCTCGCGGTGGGGTTCGTCGGCGTCGTGCTCGCCGCGCTGCTCGGTATCGGCGCGGTGATCTTGCTGGCGCGCAAGCGCATCGGCAGGACCATGGTGGTGTGGGGTTGCCTGTGCACCGTGCTTGCCGCGATGTTCGAGCTGCTGGGCGGCATCTCGCACTATCTGATCGACCAGACCGCCGTCGGCATCGGGCTGGTCCTGGTCCTGATCCCGCTGTGCTGTGCGCTCGCCCCTTCGACCGGTCGCTGGCTCGCCTATCGACGTCCGGTTCGTCGCTAGTGCCAACGGCTCCGTAGGGTAGCGGTGTGTTCGCCCGGGAGACTTCACGTTGCGGCCGCCTGCCCCTTGCCCTGCGGCCACCTCGCGCTCGCACGCTTCGATGATGTCGACAACGAAGATCAGGCGTGGCCTGCTCGCGGCGGTCGCGGCGCTGGCCGTGCCGCTGAGCGCGATCGCGCCCGTGCGGGTTCCGGTAGCGGCGGCGGCCTCGAACGCGACACCGAGTTTCGAGGTGAAGCTCAACCTGGCGCCAGGGGCGCTGGACGGGTCCGGCGCGCCGAACGCGGACGTGCGCACCACCTTCGGGCTCGGCGGCACCGCAAAGGCGCTGGCCTACGAATACTTCGACACCGCGCCGCTCGAGCTGAACAGCGCGGGTTGGAGCGTGCGGTTGCGGCACAAGGACGGCAGCTCCTTCGACCTCAACTACAAGAAGCGCTTCCCGGTCACCGGCGAGGATCTCGACGCCGCGCTGACCGAGGCCAACGCGCAGGGCTTCGACTCCTCCGACACCAACTACGACGCCCAGGTCGACTGGACCTCCGACAAGATGACGTTGAGCTTCGCGAACAAGAAGTCCGCCGCGGCGAAGGGCTACCAGGGCACCGCGTTGCCCGCCGAGCCTGCGGCGCGCGAACTCCTGCTCGATCAGCTGCCCGGAAAGCTGCGGAACTGGTCCGGATCGAACTGGGGCAGAACGACGCTCGCGGACTCGCGGCAGCACGGCCCGGTGCAGGCCAGAACCTGGTCCGGCCGCTGGCAAGGCGTCGACCTCGACCTGGAGGTGGTGCCGGTGCGCGCCGCCACGGGCGAGGGCACCGAGACGATCATCGAACTGTCTTTCAAGACAGACGGTTCGGCGCAGGCGCGCGATCTGCGCGACAAGGCGATCGGCACACTGCGTGCCCGGGGCTGGCTGGCCCCGGCCGCGGTGCTGAAGACCGATCTCATCCTGCGTCGGTATTGAGCAGGCGCACCTGCCATGCTGTCGGTATGCAGTCGCCCGAGACCGAACTGGTCGACCTCCTCGACCAGGTGCTCGCCGCGGTGCGCGCGGTGCCGCAGGATCTGACCTGGCAGCGGCGGTATGCGAACGAGCAAGAGCTCATCGATGATCTGGACGACTGCGTCGGCCGCATCCGGCGGCACGATCTGAGTCGATTGGACGAGCTGAGTCTCGTCTTCGCGCCCACCGGTTCGCTCTGCGAGATCGCCGCGAGCAGCGGGTGGCTGGACCTCTACACGGTGCTCGGCAACCGCTTCGATGCGCTCTACGCCCGGCTGCGCGACAACGAGAAATAGTTGCTCCGGTCGTCCTTTCGGCGGACGCGCACGGGGTTTGCGCGCCCTTAGCGTTGGCTCATGAAATCGCTCGTGCACTTTCTCCAAGCCCGGATCCAGGAGGACGAGGCGGCCGCGCACATCGGCTGGGCGGGTGGCTGGCCCTCGCATCGGGTGCTCGCCGAGTGCGCCGCCAAACGGGAGGTGCTCGCGGTCCTGGCGCGCGACGTGAAGGCGAACGCCGATGCGGACGCATGGGATTGGCTGGACGAGGAGTCCGCGATCTCCTGGCTGTTCGGGGACTCGAACGAGGACAAGGCCAAGAAGCTGGCAACCGAGGTCCTGCGTGCGCTGGCAAAGCCGTACGACGATCACCCGGACTATCAGCCGGATTGGACCGTGCGTCCGAAGCGCTCCCGCAAATTCTGGTGAGCCTGCGCCGAGTTCGCCTCGGCGGCGGCACCGCGGTGATTCGGACCTACAGCGCTTCCGCCGCGGCGACCAGCAACTCACGTGAGCGGGCCGGCTGCTCGGCTTGGACGGCGAGCCGGTCCATCACCTCGCGATACAGCTGCAGGTCTTCCCGGCGGTCCAGGTAGAGCGCGCTGGTGAGTTGCTCCAGATACACGATGTCGGGCAGTTCGCGTTCGGCGAAGCGCAGCATGGTGAACGAGCTGCCCGCCGCCGGGTGTCCGCCCGCCCGATACGGCAGCACCTGGATGGTCACGTTGCGCTTGTCGGACATCTCGACCAGATGCCGGATCTGGTCACGCAGCACCTCGCTGCCGCCGATCGGTCGATGCAGCACCGCCTCGTCCAGCACCGCCCACAGCGCGGGACCGTTCTCGAGGTCCAAGATCTCCTGGCGTTTGCGGCGTAGCTCGACGCGGCGCGTCGCCTCGGCGTTGTGGTGGCTGACCGCGATCACCGCGTGGGTGTAGTCGTCGGTCTGTAACAGGCCCGGGACCAGTTGGCCCTCAAAGGTTCTGATCGTCTGCGCGGCGCCTTCGAGGCCGAGGTAGGTCTCGAACCACGACGGGAGCAGGTCGTTGTAGCTGTGCCACCAGCCGGGCTGATTCGCCTTGCGTGCCAATTCGACCAGCATCGCGCGCTGGTCCGGATCCGAGACGCCGTACAGGGTCAGCAGATCGAGGATGTCGCGTTCCTTGAAACCGGTGCGGCCCAGCTCGAGGCGGCTGATCTTGGCGTGTGAGCCGCGGATGTGATCACCCGCGGCCTCGCGCGTGATACCGCACTTCTCCCGCAGCGCGCGCAGCTGACCGCCGACCGCGATCCGCAGCGCGGTCGGGCCGCGGTCCGCGACCCGAGGGTCGACACCGCCGACCCGTCCCGGTTCCATGATCATGGACTCCTACTTCCGCTGCTCGCAAAAAGCCGACAGTATGATGCACGCGCCTGAGCATCGCTACACAAACCGTGGCTGATTTCGATCGTAGCCCTAGAGGTTCCAGTTTCAAGGCAACTTCCACCGGACTTCCTCGGCGGATTCGATTGTCCGGTGCGTCGTCCGCGTGGCGCGCGCGACCGATCGGCTATCGGTGGGCAGCCCGCCGGTATGCCGCGCGGTGGACCGATCGTGGCGCGAGGTCATCCTGTGGGCAGAGGTGGCGGTGCCGCCCGGGTATCTAGGGTGGTCGGATGGTCGACGAGCGGGTGGTGGGGTGGCTGCGTCGGCGCACGGCGCTGGTGGACGCCGGGACCGCCGGGCTGCTGGTGCTCGTCGCGGTGCTGTTCGGGCTCTTGATCGGCGCCGACGTTGCCTACTTCGCGCTCTCGGTGCTGCTGCTCGCCCCCTTGACGGTGCGGCGACGGTGGCCGGAGGCGATGGCCGTCGCGATCGCGGCGGTGGCCTTCGCGCAGTGGTGCACGGTGCGCGACACCACCGGCGCGCTGCCCGCCGACATCGCCGTGCCGATCGCGGTGTACACCCTGGCCGCGCACAGCACGCGGATATGGAGCCGAGGCGGATTGGTGCTCGGGTTGGTCGGGGCGGTGCTCGGCGGCTGGAGTTGGCCACAACTGCCGATGCCGGCCCTGGCGCACCTGCTCGTCGGCGGGTTCTTGGCGAGCACCGTGCTCGCGGCCTGGCTGGGCGGGGCCTGGCAGCGGTCGCGCCGCGGCGAGTTCCGTGCGCTGGCCGAACATGCCGCGCTGCTCGAGCGGGCCAGGGACGAGCGGACCCGGCTGGCGGTGCTGTCCGAGCGCACCAGGATCGCGCGCGACATGCACGACATCCTCGCGCACTCGCTGGCGGTGATCGTCGCGCAGGCCGACGGCGGCCGGTATGCCGCGCCCGCCGATCCGCGCTCCGCGATCGACGCGCTGCGGGCCATCGGCGAACAGGGGCGGCGGGCGCTCGCCGAGGCCCGGCGCGCGATCGGCGTGCTGCGCGCGGAGACCGACCCGGATCCGGCCGCGCGCGTGGCTGTTTCGGATATCACCCGGCTGGTCGAGGAGGTGCGCGGTGCGGGGCTGCCGGTGACCCTCGACCTCGATGTGCCTGCCGAGCCCGCCGACGCGGGGGTGTGGTTGGTGATCTATCGGATCGTGCAGGAGGGACTGACCAATGTCGTCAAACACGCCGGACCCGGTGCGCGAGCGGAGGTTTCGGTGCGGCGCGAGCGGGACCGGTGGCGGGTCAGCGTCGCCGACGACGGCCGCCCCGTGCGGCGGTCGGCGCGCCCCGGTTACGGTCTGATCGGCATGCGAGAACGGGTCGAGGCCTACGGCGGAGAGCTGGAGTTGCTGGCGCGTCCCGATGCCGAGGGGCACGTGTTGACGGCGCGAATTCCGTTGCGGTCGAGGGATGGCCGATGATCGACGTGCTGCTGGTCGAGGATCAGACGCTGGTGCGCACCGGGTTCCGGATGGTCATCGATTCCCAGCCGGACCTGCGCGTGGTCGGCGAGGCGGGCGACGGGGTGGACGGGGTCGCCGCGGCCGCTCGGCTCGCCCCCGACGTGGTGGTGATGGATGTGCGCATGCCGAGGCTGGACGGCATCGAGGCCACCCGGCGCGTGCTGGCGAGCGCGCGCCCGCCGCGGGTGCTGGTGCTGACCACCTACGATCTGGACGACTACGCCGTGGCGGCGGTGCGCGCGGGCGCCAGCGGCTTCCTGCTCAAAGACGCGCCGCCGGAACAGTTCCTGTCCGCGGTGCGGTCGGTGCACGCCGGGGACGCGGTGCTGGCCGCCTCGACGACACGGCGGCTGCTCGACCGGCTCGCGCCGCCGATCGATCTCGCCGCCCGCGCGCTCGTGTCGACCCTGACCGAACGGGAGACCACGGTGCTGCGGGTGATGGCGCGCGGACTGTCCAACGCCGAGATCGCGGCCGAGCTCGCGGTCGGTGCGGGGACCGTGAAAACACATGTGCGCCATATCCTTACGAAACTCGCGGTGCGCGACCGGGTGCAGGCGGTGATCATCGCGCACGAGGCGGGGCTGCGGCGTCCCGGCGCGGACTAGGCTCCGTCTCGAAGTCCGGCCGGATGCCGCCGCGGTTCAGCTCGTCGCCTGGCAAGGCGGAGGAGCCGATACCGGGGTTGTATCGGTGCCGACGACAACGCGGTCAGGCGGCGAGCTGAACCGTGGCGGCGCCGAATGGGACCTCGAGGCAGAGCCCAGGTGTCGAAGCCCATCGTGTTTCGCACTCGACAAGGCTTCGACACCTGTTCTGGCTCAGTCTCGTTCGCACACCGTGTCGGTGGCGGGGAGGGTGCCGTCGAGCAGATAGCCCGTCACCGCCGCGTCGACGCACGGCGCGGGGTCGAACAGGTATACGCCGTGGCGGAACGCGTTCGCCAGCGTGACCGATCGGGCGCCCGGCAGTGCCCGGCGCAGCGCCCGCTGCCCGGTCTCGGGTGCGACCGGGTCACCGGACGCGCCGACGAGCAGCGCCGGATGTGGGCTCGCTACCTCGACGGCGGGCTCGGCTGGGCCCGCCGGCCATACCGCGCACGGGGTGAGGTGTCTGGCCAGCGCGCCGAACAGCGGTTCCTGGTCGCGATGTCGCTGGATATCGGTGAAGTAGGACTCCACGTCACGGGCGGGGCGGTCGGCGCATTGGTTGGCCACCGTTGCGCTGAAACCGAATTCGGCCACGGAGCTGGGTTCGGTGTACAGCGCGAGCTTTTGCGCGAGGCCCGGCGCGAGGTCTGGGGTACGCCCAAGCGACGCGTCGCGCAATGTGCCCACCTGCCTGGCGAACTCGGTGTAGTACTCGTCGGAATCGTCGACGGTCAGCAGCAGGCCGGGCACCAGGTCGGCGGTGATCGTCAACCCGCCGAGCGAGATCGGCCGCTCGGCGATCGCGCGGACCAGCTCCGTCACGGAGTCCAGCACCGCGTCCGCGGTGCTGCCGAAGCCGAATTCATTGTCGCGCGCGGACACCCAGCGCGCCCAGTCCCGCAGGGCCGCCGCCGTAGCCGTGGCCGTGGTCCTGGTCAGGTCCGGGCCGGGCGCGCTCGGATCCAGCGCGCTGTCCAGCACGATCCGGTCGACCCGCTCGCTGAATGAACTCAGGTACACCGCGCCCAGATATGTGCCCCAGGACCAGCCGAGGTAGGAGATCTTCGGCTCGCCCAGAAGCTCGCGCAGCAGATCGGTGTCGCGCGCGACGGCCCGCGTCGACGCGTGCGGGAGCAGTGCCCGCTGCGGTTCGCAGCGTGCGGCGAGGTCGCGCGCGGCCTGGACGGTGCGGTCGAAGTCGGCGCGTGCGCGCGGCGCCGCCTGCGCGAGCGTGAGGTAATCGCCGGTGGGCCAACCACAGTCGAGCGGTGAGCTGGCACCGAAGAACCGCGGATCCATGCCGACCAGGTCGTAGCGGGCGACCAGGTCCGCCGCGGCGGGATGGCCGCCCTCGGGTCCGGTCACCATGATCGCCACCCCGTCCCGGGACGGGCCGGGGCCGCCGGTCTGGACCAGCAAGGTGCCCAGGCGATGCGCGGTGTCCGTGGCGGCGCGGCGCGCCACCGCGATCGAGAGCGCGGGCCCGCCCGGATCGGCATAATCCAACGGCGCCTGGAATTCTCCGCATTCCGCACCGACCGCCGCCAGCCGCGCGCCGATCTCGTCCTCCGGTCCGGTCCGGCAGTCGTGCCAGCCGATCACCCGGTCCCACAACGCATTCGGCAGTCCGCGCACCGGCGACTCGGCGTCGGTGCCGCAACCCGTCGGCGCCAACGCCGCGACCGCGATCGAGACCGTCATGGCCGCCACGCGGACGTGGCTGTGTACACCCATCGAAACCTCACAGACAGTAGCGTCGTGTCGCGGCAACGCGCCGCGACGACCTGCCGAGAGCGGCAGGCGCACTGCTGAACCTAAGGATCCGGGCGCATCGCGGGCATCTACCCGGCTACCGAAATCCGCACGCGTCGACTAAGCCGCGCGGCATAGGTACCGTGTGCGCCGAGTGGGGTTCGTTCAGTGTTCGCCGCAGGTCTTCGGCGGTGCGTCGGGTGCCTGCTCGGCGACCGCGCGCAAGGCCGGGCCGAGCACCGGGCGCAGCCGCGACCAGGGCACTTCTACGCAGGGATAGCCGTAGAGGTAGACGCCGGTGTCGATATAGATCCGCACACCGGTGGGTGTGGGCACCCAATTCGCGAAATTCCGTTCGGTCGGTCGCAGCGCGTCGGTGATGGGCTTGTCGTCGGCCAGCTGAGGGCGCACCGCGCGGACCGCTTCCGCGGTGGCCCTGGCCAATTCGGCGATGCCGGTGCTGGGGTCGGTGAACAGGTCACCGATCAGCACGGGCGTCGCGGTGCGGCTGTCGGTGGTGATGGTGCCCAGAATCTTGTTGGGGTGCGCCGCGTCCCGGTAGACGATGAGGCCCGACACTACCTCGCTGACGGTGCTGTCGGTACTGAAGATCTTGCCGTCGGTGCCGACGGAGCGTTGGCGTTGATCGTCACCACCGTTCACCAGATCGACCTGCTCCTTGACGTAGGTGCGCACCCCACGGTTGAACACCTCGCTCACCCGCGCGTCACCACCGACCAGCTCCAGCGACGCGGCGATGTCGGTGGTGCCGACACCATTGGGCACCTCCACCCGCCTGACCGCGTACGTCTTTCCCCCAGAAGTGATCTCGCCCGCGTCGGCCCCTTCGCTCGGCGGCGCCGGCGTCGTTGAGGTACCCCGCTGCTGCTGCGCCTGCGGCGAACTGCTCGCCGCCCCGTCGCCCCCGGATCCACATCCACAGAGCGCAACGAGCACTACCACCGCGGCCCCCGCCCGCATCCCGAACCAGCTCCTCGACCGCACCCCAGGACCTCCCAGCTCGGCCACCCGGACCCAAAACCCGGCTGGGCCCATTGTGCGCCAGAAGCATCCTGAGCACGTCGATCAACACGAAACAGAAGCCCTGGTGTTATAGGCGGCACCATCTTCAGGCATGCCTCCTACCGGTCCACCCAGCAGCGGACGACGACGTATCGACAGCGCGCCCCCGTAGATGCTTCGTCCGGGTCGCCCGCTGGGGTTGCCCGCTGGGGTTGCCCGCTGGGGTTGCCCGCTGGGGTCGCCCTCCGGGTCGACGACATGCCTCGGGCGGCGGGTCGCAGGCGAATCACCTCTCGGGCCGGCGGCATGCCCCAGACTGTCCTGCTCGATGGTTCAGCGCGGGTCAACCCTCGGTACGAAAGGCTCGACGGTAGGCGCCAGGCGTCGTGCCGAGTGCAGGAGAAACCGGCGGCGGAGGTTGGTCGCGGAAGACAGACCGACCCGTCGCGCAACGAATTCCACTGGGAGCTCGGTTATTTCGAGCAGGGCGCGGCCGCACCTGATGCGCTGGGCGAGCAGCCCCTGCCCGGGGCAGGTGCCCAGCTGGTCGGTGAATCGGCGTGCGAGGGTGTGCGGCGAGACACTGGCCCGCGCGGCCAGGTCCCTTCGACGGTAAGTGGATCACCGAGCCCCGGGCCGCCTACTCGAGCAGGGCGCGGGTGATGCGCTGGGCGAGCCGGTGCCCAGCTGGTCGATGATCCGGCGCGCGAGGGTGTAGCGGACACCGGCCTGCGCGGGCCAGATCCTCGGCGGTGAGCGGTTCGCCGAGGCGTGGGGCCGCCCAGTCGAGCAGGGCGCGGGTGCGGGTGATGGAGCCGGGTAGTTGGCGGGTTCCGGCGGGCGGGGGCTCGTTTAGGGTGGCGGGGTGATGTCTACAGCGCAGGCGCTCGCTTTGGGGGGCGTGGTTTGGGTGGCGGCGATGTCGCCGGGGCCGGATTTCGTGATCGTCACCCGGAGTTCGGTGCTGTCGGGACGACGGGCGGGGATGGCGTGTGCGGCGGGGATAGCCGTGGGGGTCTTCGGCTGGTCGGTGGTGAGCGCGCTCGGCGTCGCCGGGCTGCTCGCCGCGTCGGCGGTGGCGTTCACCGTGGTCAAACTGATCGGGGCGGCGTATCTGGTGGTGCTCGGTGTGCGGGCGCTGCTGGCGGCCCGGCGCGGTGGTTACGACGTGAACGCCGATGTTCTGGACAATCGGTTGAGCGCGGCGGCGGCGTTCCGGCAGGGAATGCTGACCAACCTGCTCAATCCGAAGGTCGCGGTGTTCTTCATCGCGCTGCTGCCCCAGTTCCTGCCCGCCGAACCGACTGCCGTAGACAGCATTTCGCTCGGCGTCATCGCCGCACTGGTCTCGCTGACCTGGTTCACCGTCATCGCGAACGTCGTCGACGCGCTACGCGGAGTCCTGGCGCGCCAAAGCGTCCGCCGCGCCATCGACACCGTAATGGGCACCCTCCTAGTAGCCTTCGGCCTCCGAATCGCAGTGCAGAGCAACTGATCCCCGCCGAGCCCGCCCCGCCGCCCCGCCACGCCGAGCCCGCACCTGGTCACCTGATCACCAGGTAATGGTGGCGGCATCGGCCGAGTGGCCTCCGCCACCATTACCTGGTGATCGAGTGTCCAGGAGGGTGCGTGGCCGATGCTCGTCGCGGCCATGGCCGCGGGACGGGGGGCCAGGCACCGCGTTGCTGGCTCTGTTCACCGTTGGTGGCAGCGACACCGCGTGCCACCGGTGCGCGACGGGGGTAGGCATCGCGCCGCTGGCCTGTTCACCACTGGCAGCAGCGATACCCGCGTGCCACAGGTGCGTTCGTGCAGGATGGTCGCCGCGCTGCAACGTGCTGGTGGCGGGCCGGTCCTGACCTGGGCACTCGATCACCAGGTGATGGTGGCGGTATCGCCCGAGTGGCCTCCGCCACCATTACCTGGTGATCAGACGACCATGAGTGTGTGTGGCCAATGCCCGGCTTGTTGCGGCCATCGGGGTGCGACGGAGGGTGGCGCCGCGTTGCTGGCCCTGTTCGCCGTTGGTGGCAGCGATACCCGCGTTGCTACAGGTGCATTTGTGCAGGTTGGGTGCCGCGCTGCAATTTGACGATGGTGGGCCTTCTTGACCTGGTCACCTGATCACCAGGTAATGGTGGCGGCATCGGCCGAGTGGCCTCCGCCACCATTACCTGGTGATCGAGTGTCCAGGAGTGTGTGTGGTCAATGCTCGTCGCGGCCATGGCCACGGGACGGGGGCGAGGCACCGCGTCGCTGGCTTTGTTCGCCGTTGGTGGCAGCGATACCCGCGTTGCTACAGGTGCAGTCGTGCAGGTTGGGTGCCGCGCTGCAACGTGGCAGTGGCGGGGGCCGGTCCGGTTCGATGTGATCGTCGGCAAGGGGTGCCCGGGTGGGTGGGCGTCGTCTGATTGCGCCCTCAATTGTCTACGTTCCTTCCTTGCTCAGCGCACCCGGAACGCGCATCGCGTGGCCGATCGGATACCCGACGTCGTGAGGATGCCTGCTGATGTACAGATTGTCCGAGATGTAAAGTGGCTGAGGGGATTTCGTGGCTTACCGGCTCGATAGCCGTTGACCGGGCTGATACCGGACTGCTCGGCGTGGCTAGGCCCTGTCATCCGACGCCTTCGCGGTTCGGCTCTCTGTCTGGCGGCGTTGTCGTCCGTACCGGTACAACCCCCGGATGTCGGCCTCCTGCTCCGCCTTGCCAAATGACGAGCCGAACCGTGCGGGCGTCCGGCCGGACTTGTGCGACCGGGCTCAGCCGCGGAGTTCAGCGTGCAGACGCGAGGTGTGGTGTCGAGCGTCGCGGTGGTGGCGCCAGGTTCGACCGCGCGAGAGCGTGGGACGGTCGCGCAGCGGGAACTTGTCGGTGGGTGGCGGCATAGTGCTCGGGCATGGGGGTACTCGATGAACCGTTTCCCGGGTCTTGGGCGCGGCGGGCAGGGCTGGTCTCTCGATGGGAACTCCGGCACAACTTCGTGCGGCTGCTCCCGGATGTCTACCTGCGCAAGGGATGTCCGATCGACGCTGTCACGCGAGCCCGAGCGGCAGGGCACTGGGCCAAGGGGGACGGGATCCTGGTCGGGTACTCGGCGGCGGCCCTGCACGGTACTCGCTGGCTGGACCCGCGGCAGCCACCGGAGATCGCACGGGCCGGACATTACAAGGCGCCCGCCGGAATCCGTGCGGTGCAGGTCGAACTCGGCCCCGCCGAATGCTGCACGGCGGCGGGGTTTCTGGTGACGACACCGGCCAGGACGGCCTTCGACCTCGGCCGTCGCCTGCCGCGGGAGGAAGCCGTGCCGGTCATCGATGCGCTCTGTGCCGCAACCGGATTGGCGGCCGCGCAGATCGCGGCCGTCGCCGCCGCCCATCCCGGCGCGCGCGGCGCGCATCGCCTGTCGGCGTTGCTCGAGGTCATCGACGGCGGCGCCGAATCGCCGCAGGAATCACACACCCGGCTGCTGCTGTTGGATGACGGATTACCAAGGCCGACAACCCAGTTGGTGGTACGCGGTGGGGGCGGTGGATTCATCGCTCGCGTCGACATGGGCTGGGAGCGATGGCGGGTCGCGGTCGAATACGACGGCATTCAGCATTGGTCCGACCCCGGGCAACGCACCAAGGACATCGACCGCATAGCGACACTCGAAGCCTCCGGTTGGCGCGTGGTCCGCGTGAACGCCGCCCTGCTGCGACACCGCCCGCACGTGGTGCTCGATCGAGTCCGTGCCGCGCTCGGGGCGCACGGTTGGACAGCTGATCACCAGGTAATGGTGGCGGCATCGGCCGAGTAGCCTCCGCCACCATTACCTGGTGATCGAATGTCCAGGTCAGTAGGCGCGGGCGAAGATCACTCGTTTGCCGTAGGCGGCGGGGGAGCCGCAGCGGACGCAGGTGCCGGAGGCCGGGTCAGCCTGTGCGGGAATGCATCTCGGGGTGGCCGCGGTGACGGACTTGATGTCTTCCTCGCAGGCGGTGTTGCCGCAGTGCAGGGCGAGTGCCCAGCCGGTGGCGACCGCCTCGGTGAACGCTGCCCAGCTGTCGACGGTGCGGGTGTGGGTGTCGCGGAACTCGGTGGCCCTGGCGAGCAGGAACGCCTGGAACTCGTCCAGGATGCGCGGCAGCACCTCGGGCAGCGTGTCGAGCGGGACCGCCTGTTTGCCCTCGTCGCCGAGCCGCCGCACCAGCATGGCGGTGCCTGCCTCGAGATCGCGCGGGCCGAGCTCGAGCCGGATCGGCACGCCGCGCAGCTCCCACTCGTTGTACTTGAACCCCGGGGTGAGCTGCGCCCGCGCGTCGACATGGGTGCGCACGCCCGCCTCGCGCAACGCGGTGGCCAACCCCTCGGCGGCGGCCTCGACCTCGGTGTTGCCGCCACGGGTGATCGGCACGATCACCACCTGGTACGGCGCGAGCCGCGGCGGGAAGACCAGGCCCTTGTCGTCGCCGTGGGTCATCACGATGGCGCCGATCATGCGCGTGGTCATGCCCCAGGAGGTGGTGTGGCACAACTCTTCCCGGCCCGATTCGCCGGTGAAGCGGATATCGAAGGCGGTCGCGAAATTGGTGCCCATGTAATGCGAAGTGCCGCACTGGAGTGCGCGGCCGTCGCGCATCATGCCCTCGATGGTGTAGGTGGTGACCGCGCCCGCGAAACGTTCGCCAGGGGTCTTCTCGCCCGCGATCACCGGCATCGCGGCCAGATCTCGGGCCACCTCGTCGTAGATGTCGAGGGCGAGCATGGTTTCGCGCCGGGCATCGTCCTCGTCGGCGTGCGCGGTGTGCCCCTCCTGCCACAGGAATTCGGTGGTGCGCAGGAACATTCGCGGCCGCAACTCCCAACGCACCACGTTCGCCCATTGATTGAGCAGCAGCGGCAGATCGCGGTGCGAGTTGATCCACTTCGACATCATCTCGCCGATGATGGTTTCCGAGGTGGGTCGCACCACCAGCGGCTCTTCGAGTTCCTTACCGCCCGCGTGGGTGACGACGGCCAATTCCGGCGAAAAGCCTTCGACGTGTTCGGCTTCGCGGCTGAGGTAGCTTTCGGGGATCAGCAGCGGAAAGTAGGCGTTCTCGTGCCCGGTGGCCTTGATGCGGCGGTCGAGTTCGGCCTGCAGTTGCTCCCATAACCGGTACCCATACGGTCGGATGACCATGGTGCCTTTGGCCGGGCCCCGATCGACGAGGCCGGCCTTGAAAACGACCTCGTTGTACCAGGAAGCGAAATCCTCACTCTGGGCGGTTACCCCGCGCTCGTCCCGTGACATGACCCAGACATTAGTTGGCGCGCATATCAGCGCCGAGGGCGGTGCGGAGGGTGTCGCGGAGCCAGCGCTGAGCGGGGTCGGCGTCGAGGCGAGCGTGCCACAGCAGACGCACCTCGACGTCGGGTAGTTCAGCCGGGATCGGGAACCAGCGCAAGTCGAGGGCGCGGCCGTGCTGTTCGGCGAGGCGCTGCGGGACGAGACCGACGTAGCCGCTCGTCGAGACCAGCAGCGCGGCCACCGCCGAGGTCGGCACGACGGCAGCGACGTGGCGGTGCAGGCCCGCCGCGGCGAGCACGTCGTCGAGCGGGCCACGCTGACGACCTCGACGGGACGCGGAGACATGCGGATACTCGCACAGCTGCGCGAGGGTGGGCTCGCCGTCGCGGCCGAGCGCGCTGTCGGTGCGCACGATGCCGACCACCCGTTCGCGATACAGCGTGGCCGAGCGGATGTCAGGCGCCGCGACCTCGCTCGCGCCGATGTCCAGATCGACCGAGCCGTCACGCAGCGCCTCTGCGCTCTCGCTGCCCTCCGCGACGAAGCGCAGCACCACCCCGGGCGCCACCGCCGAGGTGGCCTCGACCGCCGTGGTCGCCAGCGTCGCGGCCACCCCGTCGTTGATCCGAATCGTGAAGGTGCGTTCCAGTTCCGCGATGCTGATCTCGCGGTCGGCGCTGATCAACGCCGCCGCCTCGTCGAGCAGCGAGCGCACCCGCGGCGCGGTGCGCAACGCGAACGGTGTCGGCGCCAAGCCGCGCCCGGCGCGCACCAGGATCGGGTCCTGCATGGCCCTGCGCAACCGGCCGAGTGCCCGGCTGGTCGCCGGGATGGACAGGTGCAGGCGCTCAGCGGCGGCGGTGACGCTGCCGTCTTGGAGCAGCGCGTCGAACACGCGCAGGAGATTCAGGTCGAGCTGCTGGGGCATGTTTGCATCGTAGGCAAGAAGTTTTTGCCGAGATTGCATGGCACGCATACTGCCTGCGTACCTAGCGTTCGGATCATGTCATCGAATGCTCTGCGCCGCGGCCGGACGCTCGCGCCGCACGCTCGGCCGAGCGCGCGAGCCGGCCTGGTCGCCGTCATGCGCGCCTGCGTGGCGCTCGTCGTCGGGATGATCGCCGCGACCAATCTGGCCGTGCCCCTGCTCGCCGCGGGCGAGCTGCACCCGTCCGCCTCGGCACTCATCTGGATCGTCGATATGTATGTGATCTTCTTCGCCTGCTTGGTGATTCCCGGTGGGGCCGCGGGAGATCGGTTCGGGCGCAAGGGCGTGCTGCTGGCCGGGCTCGGGTTGTTCGCGGCGGGCGCGCTGGTCTCGGCGGGCGCGCCCACCGTGGTCGTCCTGCTCGTCGGGCGCGCGATCACCGGTGTCGGCGCCGCCGCCGTGCTGCCCAATACGCTGGCCGTCCTGCTGCACGCAGTCCCCGCCGACCGCAGGGCCGCGACGATCGCGACCTGGGCGTCGATGTCGGGGCTCGGCGGCGTGATCGGCAATATCGGTGGTGGAGCGATCCTTTCGAGCGGATCGTGGCGCTGGCTGTTCCTCGCGGCCGTGCCGCTGACCCTGGCGCTGCTAGCGCTCTCGGCCCTGATCGCGCCGGTCTCGCCGCGGCACGCGCGCCGGATCGACCCGCTCGGCACCCTGCTGCTGGTCGGCGCGTCGGTCGCGCTGCTGCTCGGGATCGTTGAAGGGCCGGAGGCGGGGTGGGGTAGCGTCCCGGTCATCTCAGGGTTCGTCTGTGCGGCAGTGCTTTTCGTTGCCTGGACGGTGGTCGAGCTGAAAGTCGAACACCCGCTGCTCGATCCGCGCCTGTTTCGGCTGCCTCGACTGCGCGGTGCCTGCCTCGGCATGACAACGGTCTTCTTCGGTATGTTCGCGCTATTCTATGTCAACGCGTCGTTCTTGCAGTACGCCAAGGGATTCGGGGTGCTGTCGACCGGACTGGGGATCGTGCCGCTGACCATCCCGATGCTGTTCGGGCCGCGTTACGTCGGCGGCCTGGTGGCGCGCATCGGGCTCGACGCCACCGTCGCGTCGGCGTTCGTGCTGATCGGCGGCGGGCTGCTCGGGTTGTCCACCAGCGGTGCGCGGACGCCGTATCTCTGCTACGCGGCATGGCTGGTGGTGCTGGGGATCGGGTTGACGCTGGCGCTGCCGAGCCTGTCCGGCGCCATCGCGAGTGCGCTCCCGCCCGCGCAGGCCGGCGTCGGCGCCGGATTGCAGGCCACCACTCGCGAATTCGGCAGCGCGCTCGGTGTCGCGGTCATCGGCACGGTGCTCACCGCCCGGTTCGCCGCCGCGCTGCCGCCGGACATCCGGGCCGAGCACGATCCGCACACCGTGGCCGAGGCGCTCGCCGCGACCACGGACGCGCGCTCCGGCGACGTTGTCGCGGCGTTCGTGTCGAGCGCGGATCTCGGGTTGTGGGTGATCGGTGTGGCCGTGCTCGGACTCGGCGCACTCGTCGTGCTCGAGTCACTGCTGTCACGGCGGGCGCGCGCCGACGCGGACATGTGACCCATGGCATAACGCTGTTGCGCGGCACTGGGGAAAATTGGTCGGACGAATCGCTTAGAGCTCCTAACAGGTTCCTTCGAGTGGCGTTGGGTTATGTTGCAGTGCAGGATGTTTCGCTGTGGCAGCACCATGGATCGTGGATGACGAGTTGTGGGCAGTAATCGAACCGCTACTCCCGGTGAAGCCGACCGGGGCGCCGGGACCGCCACGGATGGACTCCCGTCTGGTGCTGCAGGGGATCTTGTTCGTGCTGATCACCGGGATCGGATGGGAGGACCTGCCCCAGGAGTTGGGGTTCGGGTCCGGGATGACCTGTTGGCGCAGGTTGCGGGACTGGCAAGCGGCCGGGGTGTTCGAGCAGATCCATCAGGCCGTGCTCGCCCGCGCCCATGCCGCCAGGCTGATCGACTTCGACCGGGTCATGGTCGACGGCTCGCACGTGCGGGCGAAAAAAGGGGCGCTGCAACAGGTCCGAGCCCGGTCGACCGCGCCAAGACCGGGACCAAGCACCACATCCTGACCTGCGCGAACGGATTCCCGCTCGCGTTGACGTTGTCTGCGGCCAACGTCAACGATCACCTGATGTTGCCCACACTGCTCGATCGGGTTCGCCCCCTGCGTGGGCGTGCGGGCCGACCTCGGCGCCGGATCACCACCCTGATCGCCGACAAGGGATACGACTATCCCAGCGTGTATGCCGAACTGCGGCAACGACATATCACCGGCTACATCGCCCGCCGCGGCACCCGCGACAAGGTCACCGCCGGGCGCTGGATCGTTGAGCAAACTTTCGCCCTGCTGCACCAGTACCGGCGACTGGCCATCCGATGGGAACGCCGCACCGACATCCACCACGGATTCCTCGACCTCGCCGCAGCACTGATCTGCTGGCGACGACTCAGCAATCGAACCCGATAGGAGCTCTTAGGCTGGATGGGTTGTGAATCTCTCTCTGACGGTTGTGCACCTGGTGGCCAGGCTGCACGTGGATCTGGGCCGCTTGGCCGCGCAGTTGTGTCGCTGACGCCTGCGTCCGTCTCACCAGATCCCTTGATTGTCTTGGAGTTCCACCATGTCCTCACCCAGTTCGCGTAGCCGTGCCCTGAATCCGGTGCGCTGGTCGTTCGGCGTGCAGATCCTGCTCGGTCTCGCAGTCGGGATAGTCGCGGGCCTGCTGGCCCGCGCGACCGGCTCCGCCTGGCTCACCGGCACCCTGACTCAGGTCGGCAGCTTTTTCGTGCAGCTGCTCAAGCTCGCGGTGCCGCCGCTGGTGTTCACCGCGGTGCTGGTCAGCGTGGCCGGGCTGCGCCACGTCACGAACGCGGCGCGGCTGGCGGGCCGCACCCTGCTGTGGTTCATGGGCACCGCCCTGGTCGCGGTGGCGGTCGGCATCGTGCTCGGATTGCTCAGCAATCCCGGTCAGGGCGTCGACCTTTCGCTGGCCGGGGCCAAGGAGCCACAGTCCAAGGGCGGCTGGACCGATTTCCTCACCGGCATCATCCCCACCAACGTGATCGGCGCGTTCACCAACGGCAATGTGCTGCAACTGGTCTTCCTCGGCGCGGTGCTCGGTGTCGCCGCGCTGAAACTCGGCGAGGCCGCCAAACCGTTTCTCACCCTTGCCGAATCGGTGCTCGAGCTGGTGCAGAAGGCGCTGTGGTGGGTGATCCGGCTCGCTCCGATCGGCACCGCGGGGCTGATCGGCAAGGCGATCGCCAGCTACGGCTGGAATCTGCTGCGGCCGTTGGCCACCTTCACCATCGCGGTCTACGCGGGCTGCTTGATCGTGCTCGTCGTGGTGTACCCTGTGCTGTTGCGCGTCGTCGGCGGCGTCAACCCGCTGCGGTTCTATGCCAAGGCGTGGCCCGCCGTCGAATTGGCGTTCGTGTCTCGTTCCTCGATCGGCACGATGCCGCTGACCCAGCGGATGGTCACCGAGCGGCTCGGTGTCCCCAACGAATATGCCTCCTTCGCAGTGCCTTTCGGCGCGACCACCAAGATGGACGGCTGCGCGGCGGTGTACCCGGCCCTGGCCGCGATCTTCGTCGCCCAGGTCACCGGCACCCACCTCGACCTGCGCGACTACCTGCTGATCGCGTTCGTCTCGGTGGTCGGCTCCGCCGCCACCGCCGGACTCACCGGCGCGATCGTCATGCTGACCCTCACCCTGTCCACCCTCGGCCTCCCGCTGGCAGGCGCGGGCCTGCTGCTGGCCATCGACCCCATCCTCGACATGATCCGCACCGCAACGAATGTCGCGGGCCAGATGGTCGTCCCGGTCCTGGTCGCCAAGCGCGAAGGCATCCTCGACAAAGCGGCCTTCGACCAACCGGCCGCCCCACTCACCGCCGCCACCCCGCGCACCCCGGAGCCCGTCCCCGCGGCCGCCTGACGGGACGCGCTATTCGGCCGTCTCCGCGGGCGAATGTTTCTGGACACGCGATCACCAGGTAATGGTGGCGGCGGCAACTCGAACGATGCCGCCATCATTACCTGGTGATCAATTGTCCAGCTTGAGCCGGTCTGGTTCGTGCGGAAATTTGGGGGTTTCTGTTTCAGATAGTGGGGTGGGGGAAATATGGTAATTCGGGGTGTGGCGCGGCGCGATTGTCCGATACTGGGGTGATGGCGCAGCCGGGTGATATCGCGACGGACAATGGCTCGGAGCCCGCACTCGCGGGGCAGATCATCGTCGGCGAGCCCACGGCCGGGCGGCCGTCGAGCGTACTGATCGTGGGCGCGGGAATCGCGGGACTTGCTGCCGCACAGGCACTTCGCAAGCTCGGGCACCCGGTGACCGTGCTGGAGGCGCGGGCGCGGATCGGCGGGCGGATCTGGACCGACGCGGACGGGGTCGATCTGGGCGCGCACTGGATTCACGGTACCGAGGGAAACCCGCTCACCGAATTGGTCGAAGAACTCGAAATTCCCTACAGCTATGTCGGCGGGGACAGTTCGTACACCGGCGGATTCGACAGTCTGACATTGTTCGGCCCGGATCGGCTGATCGCACCGGCGCCGACGAAGAATCGTACGCTGGAACTCGCCGACAAAGTGCTGCACGAAATCGAGCAGCGTGCCGAAATCGCCCGAAGGCGCGGCCTTCCGGATATGCCGCTGGCGGTCGTGGTCGATCAGATCCTCGCCGAGGCGAGTTATGGCCACGACGACGAACAAGCGATTCGCTACCACCTCAACGTGATTCTGCGCGAAGACGTGGCCGAGGACCCGGGCAAGCTCTCGTTCAAGTTCTGGGAGGACGGCTATCGCCTGTACGGCTACGGCGACAGCGTGCTGCACGGCGGCTACCAGGCGGTGGTGGACGCGCTCGCCGACGGACTCGACATCGAGCGGGAGACCGTGGTGCGCCGGGTGGACCTCGGCGACGGCGCTGGGCCGGTGCGGGTGCTGACCGATCGCGGCCGGCGCGAGGCCGACAAGGTGCTGGTCACCGTGCCGCTCGGCGTGCTGAAAGCGAACGAGATCGAGTTCGTTCCCGCCCTGCCGGAGAACAAGCGCCGCGCCATCGACGCGCTCGGCTTCGGCACGCTCAACAAGATCGCCCTGCACTACGACGAAAGGTTCTGGCCCGCCGAGCAATACGTGTTCGGCTACCTGTGCCGAGAGACCGACAGCTATCCGACCGTCGTGATCAGCATGTGGAAGTCCCACGGCACACCGATCCTGGTGCTGCTGCTCGGGGCGTCACTGGGACGTGCGATGGAGAGCTGGTCCGACGCGCGGGTCGAGGACTACGCGAACACCGTGGTGCGCGACATCTTCGGCGCGGATACACCCGCGCCCAAGCATATTTCGCGCACGGCGTGGGCCTCGGACCCGTTCGCGCACGGGTCCTACGCGTGCATCGGCGTCGGCGCGTCCCCGCGTGATCTCGACACCCTCGCCGAACCGGTGGGCGGCCGCCTGTTCTTCGCGGGGGAGGCGACCAACAGCTTCCACTGGGGCTGTGTGCACAGCGCGTACGAGTCGGGACTGCGGGAGGCGGCGCGGATCGCCGACGCCCCGGCGATCTACAGCCCGCCCGCCACCGAGACCTCGCGCAGGCAGCGCCGCGACATCGAACGGATGAAGCGCTTCGCCCGAATGCGCATGAGCCACTTGAGTTTCGACCAGCTCCGGGAACGGGTGGCGTGCCTGGCCGACGGCGTCGATCCCTTCGGGGTGCGGCTGTTCGGCGCGCTCGTCGACGCCGATCTCGAGACCTTGGCGTCGATGTTCGACGAACTCGCCTATGGGCCGGGCGATCCGATCTGCCGGGAAGACGATGCCGCGCACGGGGTCTACGTCGTCGCCGCGGGCGAGGTCGAGGTGGACTTCGGCGGCATCTACGACCGCGCCGTGCTCGCGCGCGGCAGCGTGCTCGGCGGCCACGACCTGTTCTTCGACGCCAGAACCACGTCCGTCACGGCGGTGACCGACGTGCGCGCCTACTACCTGGATCACTACCGCTACAAGACGTTCCTCTACGCGTTCCCTGACGTCATGATGATGATGCTCGCCGATCTGGTCTGCCGGTGGGAGCAACTGGAGGATGTCCTCGGCGCCGAAACTCTCACCGGCGCCCGGCGTCTGCTGCGCGCCCGTCGCGCCGACGACCTCGCCTCCTGAGCTCGACGCCATACGCCCGTCGTCCGGGCGAGCTACCGCGGCAGCGTGATTTCGCCGTATAGGTGCCGAGTGTGCCCGTGCGGGCCGACAATTCGGGCATGCTGGACGGATGACCGTGCTCGTAGCACGCCGTTTATCCGATGTTAAATTCCGGATGGAATCGTCGCGGGCATTCTGGGCGGTAGTCATGGCACGCGGGCGAAAGGATTCTTCTCGATGCGAGGTAGAGCAGCTTTGGCGAGCGTATGCGCGCTCGGTGCACTCTTGTTCGCCGGCGCGCCGCCGGCCAACGCGTGGGGTGTGCAGGGGCACAACACCGTCGGCGCGATCGCCGACCTCCGGCTCGATCCCGTGGCACGGGACCAGGTGGGCAAGCTGCTGGCGGGCGAGGCGAATCCGACGCTGGCCGGCGTCGCCAATTGGGCCGACGAACTCCGCCGCGATGATCCGGACCTCGGGAAGCGCACGGCGCCATGGCATTACGTGAACATCGGGGAGAACGGCTGCGTCTACGACGCGGCGATCAACGGCAACAACGGCGACAATGTCGTCGACGCCCTGCGCGCGCAGACCAAGATCCTGGCCGACCGGTCGCGCTCGGACACCGACCGTGCGCAGGCGCTGAAGTTCGTCGTGCACTTCGTCGGCGACATCCACCAGCCGCTGCACGCCGGGTATGCCCGCGACCGCGGCGGCAACGAGTTCCACGTGACCTACCTCGGCCACGCCACCAACCTGCACTCGGTGTGGGACAGCCGGTTGCTCGACACCCGCCACGCCAGTGACGCCGAGGAATTGCGGCGCCTGCTCGCGTTGCCCGCGCCCGCCCTGCCGCCCGCGCAGCCGGACGCCGACCCGGTGCGGTGGGCCGAGGACAGCTGCCGGGTCGTGGACACGCCCGGCTTCTACCCCGCGTCGTCCACCATCGGCGACGAGTACACCCAGCAGTTCCTGCCGGTGGCTGAGACCCGGCTGCGCCTGGCGGGGGAGCGGCTCGGCGAGTTGCTGAACGCGGTGCTCGGCGCGCCGAGCCTGCTCGGTTCGGGGTCCGCGCGGCCCTGAGCCCGGCCTTCGTGCGCGCCCCACACCGGTTGCGGCGGTGTGGGGCGCGCGCGTCACGCGACGCTGTGCGCGATCAGACTGTTGGCGCAGTCGAGGACGGTCTGCTTTGCGGGCCGGGGCTGCCAGTCGAGCAGCCGCTTGGCCTTGTCGGTGCTGTGCTGGTTGCGGCGCCCGAGCGCGGGGGTGATCTCGCCGAGCGGCGCGTCGCTGAAGCGGGCGGCGAGCTTGACCGCGAAATCCGGGAGTTGGCGGGTGGACACCTGTTTGCCGCGCGGGCCGAGACCCTCGTGCAGGGTGCGCGCCATATCGCGCATCCAGGTGAATTCGCCGGTGGCGAGGAAACGTTCGCCCGCGGCGGCGGGCGCGGTCATCGCCTTGATGTGGATGTCGGCGAGATCGCGCACGTCCACGATCTCGAGCCCGATGCGCGGCACACCGGGCATCTTGCCGGACACCATGCGCCCGACGATGTCGACCGACCCCGTCGTGCCGGTGCTCAGGATCGGGCCGAACACCGCGCCCGGCAGCACCGTGGTGAGCTCGGTCGTGCCGTCGGTGGACGCGATGAAGTCCCAAGCCGCGCGCTCTGCAAGGGTTTTCGAGCGACGGTAGGGGATGAGTGTCGGGTCGTCGTGGTCGGTCCACAGCGTCTCGTCGGTGCACCCGTCGGTGGCATAGGACGAGGGGCTGGCCGCGTTCGCCGCGGACGTCATGACCACCCGGCGCACCCCGGCCGCGGTCGCGGCGCGCAGCACGCGCAACGCGCCGTCGCGGGCGGTCGCGAGCATGGCGTCGGGATCGCCCGCCGCGTTGATCCCGAGCGGCGACGCGACATGGAGCACGTAGTCGACATCGCGCACCGCGTCGGCCCAGCCGTCGTCGGCGGTCAGGTCGGCGACGGCGAAGCTCAACCGGCCCGCGGGATCGATGACCGTGGCGACGGCATCGATCACCGCCTGCTCCCGGTCGGGTCCGCGCACCGTGGTGCGTACGTCGTAACCGCGCTCGAGTAGCGACACGATGCACCACCCCGCGATATAGCCAGTTCCTCCGGTAACCAGAACGAGCTCACTCATGTCGTCCTCCACTGTCCGGTACGCTGTGCCAGAATGAAACGGAGACCCCTCCGCTAATGCCGCCCCAAGGTACCGGAGGGGCCTCCGTTTTTGCAAAGTGTTACGGATGGAGCGCTGACCTTGGTGAACTCGGCGAAGCAGGCCAGATCGGACGCGCGAACCAACCGTGCCCGCATCCTCGCCGCGGCCAGGGACGAGTTCGCCGCATCCGGTGGCGCGTCGCTCACCGCGATCGCCAAGCGGGCCGGTGTCGGCATCGGCACGCTCTACCGGCACTTCCCGAATCGCGAGGCGCTGATCGTCGCCCTGTACCGGCACGATCTCCAGGAACTCATCGACCTCGCGCCGACCCTACTGGACACCCGGCCGCCGCTGGTCGCGCTACGCCGGTGGCTCGACGAACTCGCCCGGTACGGGCACCTGAAATACGGTGTGGCCGAGGTCGTCCACGCGGCGACCGCGGGCGGCCTCGACGACGAGTACTACCGGCCGTTCGTCGACGCGATCGCCGGGCTGCTCGCGCCAGGCATCGCGGCAGGCCTGCTCAAGCCGGAGCTCGATCCCGAGGATGTGCTGCTGCAGTTGAGCGTGCTGTGGCGTATCGATCCGGACAACGGCGGCGCCGCGCGGGTGGCGCGCATCCTGGACCTGATCGTCGACGGTCTCCGCGTGAAACCCGATGCGAACCGGTGATTTTCGCCGATTCGCACCAGGCGGGCGCCGATCAAGTTGCCGCGGCGAACATTTCCCGCGCCGCACCGATCTGCCGCGCCAACGACTTCGGGTCCGGTGCCGGCTGCCGCACGATCGCGTCGACGCCGCGCAGGCCCGCCCGATCGAGCAGCCTCTTCTCGTTGGTCACCCATTCGCCGCGCGCCGCGAGAACCGCGTGCGCCGTGCTCATCGCGGCAGTGGCGATCGACCCGGCGACCGCGGTGACCTGGCCGCGCTGGACGTAGGCGGCCGCGGCGTAGCGCAGGGTCAGCGCGGCCCGGTCGCGCCAGAAGGGTGGTGCGGCGGCGCGTAGAGCCGCTGGGTAGTCGGGGCGAACAAGCTCGCCGTGCAGCACCCTGTTGACGGCCAGCTCGGCGACCACCAGATAGCTCGGTATGCCCGCGAGGTGGAACATCAGTGGCTCCCAATGGAATCGGCCCTGTTCGGCCTCGCGGAGTTCGTGCTCGACCACGTCGAGGTCGCGATAGTGCACATCGACCTCGCGGCCCTCGATGGTGAACCGGCCGCCGCCGTTGAAGACGCCACCGCCCCAGCCGCCGAGCTCGGATACCGCACCGTCCCAGCCGATCTCGCGCAATGCGGCGGGATCGAACGTGTCGCGGTAATAGATGGCGAGATCCCAATCGCTCGCCGGCGTGTGCGTGCCCTGTGCGCGGGAGCCGCCGAGCGTCACCGTGCCGACTCCGGGTAGTGCGGCCAGTCGTGCGGTGACCTGGGTGAGAAACTGTTCGTCGGTCACGGAGTTCCTTCGATCGGAGTGACGGATAGGGGCAGCGCCGCTCGCGCGCTGAAACCGCCTCGGCGGCAGCGCGGTGCGGGCGGACACGGCATCACTCCATGGCCTCGGAGCGTAGTGAACCACTGGCACACGGTCGAAGGATTTGCTCGGCACCGTTGCCGATACCGCAACAAAGTTTGCGCATTCGGTGCGCGCACCCGCAAGGTGGTCGCGGAGGTGGTGGTCATGGTGACTGAACAGCGGCAGGACGGCGGCGACGCGGTGGAGATCGGTAAGGACGCCGCCGGATCGAACGGTGCGCCGATGCCGGCGCGGCAGGCCGACGAGGACCCGTTCTCGGCGCGAAACGAGATGCGCGTCGGCGAGTTGGTCTGCGCCGAGCGCAGACACGGCCTGTGAAGCCCTCGGAGGTCCCTCAGGCCTCGGGCAGCGGAATCAGCTCCAGATGCTCGGCGGCCTTCGGTGTGGCGCAAGCGCTTCGGTCGCTCAGCAGGTTCACCCCGCCGCCGTGCGCTACCAGGAACTTCCCGCACACGCAGCGCAGATAGCGCACCGACCCGTGCCTGGAGACGAGCATCGGCGATGGCCAGGAGCAGGCGGGGCAGGCGGCGGACATGGGTGCTAAGCCTGGGTAGTGATCGGATGTATTGCAACCTTCGCGGCGGCGTGGCGCGCGATCTTTCTGGAAATACCCGCGATTCAGCGGATCGGGGCCGACTCCTGCACCCGTTCCACGGTGGCGGGAATCCGCCGCGGTCCGCCGAAGGGACTCCACCAGTTGGCCGGGCCCATCAGCTTCACCAGCGCGGGCACCAGCAGCATGCGCACCAGCGTGGCATCGATGAGCAGTGCGACGATCATGCCGAGACCCAGAAAACGCATGGGCGTCAATGGGGAAAGGGTGAACGCGCCGGTGACGATGACCAGCAGGGTGGCGGCCGCGGTGATGACCCTTGCGGTTTTGAGCGTGCCGATCCGCACCGCGGCGGCGGTGTCCGCGCCCGCGGCGTGCGCTTCCACCATGCGCGACAACAGGAAAACCTCGTAGTCGGTGGACAGGCCGAAGACGACCGCGATGATCAGCACGAGCATGCCCGCCGCGAGCGGTCCCGGGCTGACGCCGAGCACGCCGGCGAGGTGACCCTCGCCGAAGATCCAGGTGAGTACGCCGAAGGTGGCGGCAAGGCTGAGGAAGGCCATCGCGACCGCCTTGAGCGGCAATACGATCGAGCGGAACGCCGCCGCGAGCAGCAGCACCGTGGCGGCCACCATCACCAGGATCATCCACGGCATGCCCGCCACGATGGAGTGCACGCTGTCCAGGGTGGCGGCGGTGTCACCGCCGAAGCGCAGGGTCGTGCCGTCCGGCGCGGACAGCGCGCGCAGGCTTTCGACCGTCGCCGTTGCCCGTTCGCTGCGGTCGGTGGCGTCCAGGAAGACGTGGTAGACCACGAAGTCGTCGGCGCGCCCGACCTGGAGCACCTGCCGGACACCGTCGACCGCGCCGAGCGCGGTGTGCGCCGCGTCCACCGCCGCCGACTGCGGTGGGCCGTCCGTGCCGTGCAGGACGGCGGTGACACCGCTGCTCGCGGCAGGGAAGCCTGCGGTGAGTTCCTCGACGGTGGTACGCATCTCGTTGCCCGCGGGCAACGCGCGATGATCGATGTCGCCGAGCTTCGCCCCGCTCAGCGGCAGCGCCAGCAGCACGAGCACGACGCCGACCACGACGGTGACCAGGCCGGGGCGCCGCAGCACCGCGTCCACCACCCGGCCCCAGAAGCGTTCGGTCCGATCCTTTTCCGCCGCCTTGCCGATGCGCGCACCGAACAGCGCGAGCATCGCGGGGAGCACGGTCAGCGAAAGCCCCGCCGCCAGCGCGACCGCGGCGATCGCGCCGAATCCGAGCGAGCGCAGCACCGCCTGCGGGAACACGAAAGTGCCCGCGAAAGCACAGATCAGCAGCAGTGCCGAGAACGCGACGGTCCGGCCGGCGGTGGCGCAGGTGCGTTCGATCGCCGCGTCGAGTGCACGGCCGTTGGCGCGCTCCTCCCGGAATCTGGTCACCAGGAACAGCCCGTAGTCGATCGCCATGCCGAGGCCGAGCAGCGACGCGATATTCACCGCGAACGTGCTCACCTCGGTGAACTCGGTGAGCACGCGGATGGCGCCCATCGCGCCGAGCACCGCGAGCACGCCGACCGCCACCGGGAACGAGGCGGCGACCACGCCGCCGAACACCAGCACCAGGATCAGCAGCGTCAGTGGCAGCGAAAGGGATTCGGCCCGGACCAGATCGTGCTGGGACTGTTTGTTGATCTCGGTGGCCAGCGCACTGTAGCCGGACAACTTGGTGTCGATGCCGGGAACCCGAAGGGCGGCTTCGATATCCGGATACGCGGCGACGCGCCGGTTGTCGTCACCGGCCAGGTACACCGCGGCGATCGCCTGCCGGTTGTCCGATGAGCGCAGGAACTGCTTTCGCGGCGGCACGCTGTTCCAATAGGTTTCGACCGGTCGCTGCAGCAGCGCGGGGTCGATCCGGGCGAGCGAGTTCTGCACGGCCGGGCCGATGTCGTCGAGCGTTTGCCCGTCCGGTGCGGTGTAGAGCGCGATCGCGTCCGGGGTCTGCGGCCCGAAGTGCGCCCGCACCAGCCGGTCTACCGCGGCGGATTCGCTGTGCGGGTCGGTGAATCCGGCGGCGCTCACCTTGTCGGCGGTGTTCATGCCGAGCAGCCCGAACAGCAGCATCGCCCCGACCACCACCGCGAGCACGGTACGCGGCCGGGCGCTGACGAACCGTGCCCACGCGGTCATCGGGTCGGCGAATCTTGTGGCGCGAGTTCGGCTTCCAGCGTCTGGGCGATCCGGTCCAGCAGTGCCTCCAGCCGCGCTTCGATGCCGGCGCCGTTGCGCGCCGAGACCATCAGCTCGATCCGCCCGCCTACCTCGACCATGCCGAACAGCAGCGGCATCGATCCGGTGTGCTGCGGTAGCACCCGCATCGTGGTCGGTGTCCAGCCGGGCACGGCCAGCTCGTCGAGGTCGACCTTGCCCATGTGGGAGACCGTGGCGGAGACCATGTTCCGGTTGCATCGCGCGCCGAGCCAGTTACTCGCCCGCAGCACCGCGCGGATGACGGCGGGCGGGAACTTCGACAGCCCGCCGTTGTCCAGCTGGTTCAGCTCCCGCTTGTCCTGCAGGCCGGTGCGCATCTGGGCGCTCACCGCTTCCCAGCTCTCGCCCGGCCGCACGTCGAGGAACAGCGGCAGCGCGAGGTTGCCGGTGGAGCGCAGCGCCGGGTCGTGGCGGCGCAGATCGACCGGAACCATGAAGCGGGACTTCGCCCCGGTCGCCTCCGCCAGGATCGCCGAGACCCGCGCCACGATGCCCTTGCCGGTGGCGTCGATGGTGCGATGGCGCAGCAGCCAGCGCACCGCGTTCGGGTCCTGGCGGCCGGTGCCGATGGCGGACCGATAGGTCGGCAGCACCAACGTCTGCCTGCCCGGCGCGCCCACCTGTGCGACCAGTTCGGTGTCGGCGATCGCGTCCGGAGCGCCGAGCGGCTCGACACCGCGCAGCGCGCGCAGTACGTCGTCGGCCCACATCCGCATCCCCATGCCGTCCATCACGCCGTGGAACACCCGGAACACGATGGTCGTCTCGGCGCCGGTGAGCAGCAGCACCTCGGTGGTGCGCTCCGGGGTCGGCCCGATCGCACTGTTCAGCACCGCATCGTTTTCCAGTGCGCGGTAATCGAGCGTCCAGTCCGGCACCACCCGGACCGCGGCCGCGACACCGCTGTCCACCCAGTACTTTCCGTCGCGGACCAGCCGGGCGCCCGGGTTGGCGGCCGAGGCCACCTCGACGGCGCGCCGCAGCGCCTCCGGGTCGATCGTGCCCGCGCCGTGCACGGCCAGATGCATCAGGAACGGCGGTGTCACCTCACGGGTGAAGAAGTACAGCCGCTCGGTGGGCGAGATCTTCCTGCGGAAGACGGTGTCGTTGGTCATCAGTGCCTCCGATGGCGGCTTTCGTCGGGAGTCAGCGCAGGGCGCGGGTGAGTTCCACGGCCCCGCCCTGCTTTTCGAGCCAGGTCAGGAAGGTCGCCAGCCCGGTGTCGCGGTCGACGACGGGCTGATAGCCGAAATCGCGTGCGGCGGCGCCGGTGTCGTAGGTCGCGCTGCGGGTCATCAGCGCGACGGCGTAGCGCGAGAGCGGCGGCGACCAGCGGGTGGCCACCGCGGGAACGCGCCAGATGGTCTCGATGACGCCGACCACCGCGTTGATCACCTTGGGGTTGGGCTTGCGGCTCGGCGGCTGATAGCCGAGCCGCGTTGCCACCTCGCCGAGGAACGCCCACACGTTGGTCTGTTCGGCGTCGGCGATGAAGTAGGCCTTGCCGCCGACGGCTTCGGAGTTCGCCGCCTTGACGCACGCGTCGACGATGTTGTCCACGTGGCACAGCGAGGCGTACACCTCGCGCCCGAACGAGATGTCGGGCAGCTTGCCCGTGCCGGTGCGGCCGAGCAGCCGCACGATAGGCCCGGACCGGTCGCCCGCGCCCCAGATCGCCCGCGGCCGCAGCGCGCAGGTCCGGAAATTCGTGGTGTTCGCGGCCAATACGGCGCGCTCGGCGGCGGCCTTGGTCTCGGAGTACAGGTTGAGGTAGCGGCGCGGATACGGCACCGACTCGTCGATGTCGAGCTGGTCGCCGCCGTCGTAGTCCATCAGTGCGCTGGGGCTGGAGATGAATACGAACCGCGACGCGCCACCGCGGCGCGCGGCATCGAGCAGCAGCTCGGTGGCGCGGACGTTCTCCTGCCAGAACTGCGCGCGGGTGCCGCGCTCGTCCACCCTGGCCGCGCTGTGGAATACGATGTCGACCCCGCTGGTGGCCTGCACCAGCGACGCGGCGTCGGTGAGGTCGCCGTAGACCAGTTGCACCTTGTCCACGTCGGGGCCGAGGTCGGCCAGATTGCTGGTGCGCCGCACCAGAATCGACACGTCGTGCACACCGTCGCGGACCAGCCTGCGCACCAGCGCCCCGCCGAGAAAGCCGGACGCGCCCGTGACCAAAACCTTGCTCATTGCGTTCGCCACCAAGTCATTCCGAAGATCTGGGTCAATACTGCCGTTTCGAGCGGGGACCGCCCCGACCCCCGCGCCGCGCGCAACGCGGGCCGGATCTGCGCGGCGTGCACCACGATGCTGAGAAACGCATCGATCCACCACGCCGCGCGCAACAACCGGTTCGCGGGCACCCGGTCCTGCGCCAGCGCGACGAGTCCGCCCGCGAGATATATCCAGCCGAGCACCGGAATCGCCCGCAGCGCGAGGGTCTTCACGCTCATGCCGATGCTCCCAGCTGCTTGGCCGCCCATTGCGCGAGCTGCTCGCGGCCGATCTTGGCGTTGTGCCGGATATCGACCGGGAAGCCGGGATGGATCAGGAAATCGGTGATCGACGCGGTGAGCTCGGACTCGGATCCGCGTGTCCGCAGTGCCGCCCCGACCGCGGCGCCATCGGCATCGGCGTCCAGTTCGACGCACAGCACCGGGCGCTGGGCACCCTTGGCGCCGACCCCGACCAATGCCGTCCGTGCCACGCCCGCAACGGTATTGAAGATCTGTTCTACCTGCACGGTGAACATCGGTCCAGCGGCGGTGTCCACCCGCTGACTCTTGCGCCCGCAGAACCAGATCCGGCCGAGGTCGTCGATCCAGGCGAGATCGCCGGTGCGGTGCCAGATCCGGTCCCCGTCGACGATCTTGCCCTGCCGGTTGGCCGACTCCGGCCAGTAGTAGTGCGTACTGACATTCGGCCCCGCGACGACGAGTTCGCCGATGCCACGGGAGTGTTCGAGCTCGCCGGCCAATTCCTCGACCCGCGCCCAGTCCGGGAGCGCGTCGTCGGTGATGGCGACGATCCTGGCGTCGATCCGATCGGCGGGCCGTCCGATGCAGGTGCCCTCGCCGCGGTGGGTCCGCTCGACCAGACCGTCGAACAGTTCGCGGGACTCGATGAGCGACATGGGCAACGCCTCGGTGGACCCGTACCCCGCGTAGATCTGTACATCCTCGCTGAGCGCCGCGCGCAACCCCGCGATGCACCAGTCGGGCACCGGCGCGCCACCGGAGTAGATGCTGGCCAGCGTCTTCAGCTCGTTCGGCTGCTGCTCGAGGTGGCGCAGCAGCGGGATCAGCAGCGCGGGGGAGGCGAACATCGTTCGCACGCCGAAGGTTTCGATGGCGTGCGCGACATGCGCCGGGTCGGTCGAGCCGACCTTGCTCGGGATCAACGGCGGCAGCACGCACCGCGAGCCGAGCAGCAGATCGAGAATGCCGACCAGCGGCAGGGTGATCAGCGAGGTGTCCGGCGCGATCTCGCCGCGCGCGGTGTGCACCTGGTCGATCATCGACGCCAGATTGCCGTGGGTCAGCTCCACCGCCTTGGCGGGTCCGGTACTGCCCGTGGTGAATCCGATGACCAGCACGTCGTCGGGGTCGGCGGGGGTCCGGTCCGCGCCGGTCCGGCTCGGTGTGGTGCCCCAATCGGCCAGCTTCGCACCCCGCCAGAACCAGCGCCTGCCCACCGTCACCGTGGTGCGCACCTTGCGGAAGCTGCGCCGGAACAGCACGCGCACCGCGTGCGCGGGCGGGATGCCGATGAACGCCTCCGCCTCGACCGCGCGCAGGCAGTGCACCATCTTGCGCAAGCCCATGCCGGGGTCGATCACCACCGGCACGGCGCCGATCTTCAACAGCGCGAACAGAATCGCGTACAGCTCGGGGCTCGGTAGCACGAGCACGATGGTGCGCGTGCCCGACCCGACGCCCGCCTCGGTGAGCCGTTCGGCGATGGTCTCGGACCAGTCGTCGAGCTCGCGGTAGCTCACGTGCCGGTAGGCCGGCAGGCCCGCGGCATCCGTGCCGTCCGGGTAGATGACGGCCGCACGATCCGGTTCCGTGCGCGCGAACGCACGGAACCGGTCGATGGCCTGCCAATAGGTGGCCGAGGTCACGCAGTCGCCCCGGCGAGCGCGGGCAACCGGTACAGCACCGCCGCCGCCGAAGGACCGGCGCCCGCGGCGACGAACAGCACGTGGCTGAACTCGCGCAGCGTCTCGTCCACGATCGCGCGGTGGTAGGCCTGCGGCAGGGAGGCGGTGTGCGGGTCGCCGTCGGTGAGGTCGGGGGTGCGGACCGCGTCCTCGTCGATGCCGAGCGCGTCGGCGAGTTGCACGGGGAACTCGGCGGTCGGCGTGGACGCGATCAGGGCGGTGCCGGCCAGGTCGCGGTGTCCGGCCTCGTTGAGGGCGGCCAGCGCGGCCTCGACCGCGACGTTCAGCAGCCGCGCGGCGAAGTCGGGTTCCCGCTCGACCGTCATCAGGCCGCGCCCGACGCTGCCCATCGTCGCGGTGTCGACGTAGGCCTCGATCGCGGGTGTGCCCTCGCCGTTGACAGTGTGCACCCGGCCGAAGCCCTCCGGCTCGTCGGTGCGCTCCAGCAGCAGCGCGGCACCCGATGCGGCATAGGGGAAGTCGTCGGTGGCGGCCTTGCGGGTCATCGACGGATGTGCGTCGCCCGCGACGATCAGCACGTGTTCGGCGCTGCCCGTCTCGAGGATCGAGGTGGCGACGCCGACCGCGTTGAGCACGCCGGTCGCGCCGTTCATCAGGTCGAAGGAGAAGGTCCGCGGATCGTCCTTGGCGTATTCGAGGCCGATGCCCGCCGCCTTCTGGATCAGCGCGGACACCGCGGGTTCCACGGTGTTGGAGTCACGGAACACCCCGGCGTTGATCAGCACGCCGACCTGATCGGGCCGCACGCCGGCCCGCTCCAGGCTCTGCTTGGCGGCACGGCCGCTGTTCTCCACGCTGCTGTTGGTGTCCTCGGCGCGGCTGACGCCGGTGGATTTGATGCGAACGCCCATGGCTGACCTCAGACCTTCAGAGACGAGATGGTGGTGGACAGGAAGCCGGTCACGATGCCGGAGGCGGCCGGGATCATCAGCAGCTTCGAGCCCGCCGGAATGTTCTGCTCGCTGAGTTGGTCGTGCAGAACGATGAAATGCGAAGTGGTGGAGGTATTTCCGTACTTCTCGATGACCCGCAGATCGGGCGGCATCGGGGCGCCGAACTCGCGCTCGCAGATGGCGTTCATCCACGGGATCGCGGCGGCGCCGAACTGGTGGTGGATGACGTAGTCGAACTTCTCGTCGGCGAAGGTGCGCCCCCGCGCCTCCAGATAGTTGATCTGGCTGTTGGTGCCCAACAGGAAGCGGTCTTCGTTGTGCATCTTGCGGTTGTCGGTGTACAGCGCAACACCCTGGCTCTTGTCGCTCGGCATGCCGAGACACAGGTGCGAGTACTCCGACGCGGTCATCAACTCGATGTAGTGGATCTTGTCGTTGTCGTCCACGGCCTGATCGAGCACGACCGCGGCGCCCGAGTCGCCCACCGACAGCGACGCGAACTGCAGATCGTATTTCTCGGAAATCTCCGCGACCGCGGTGTCCGCGATCGGAGTAATGGCCTCACCGCTGACCACCATGCCGTTGCGCACGGCGCCGGAGCGGATCATCCGATCGAGAATGTAGGTACCCGTGAGCATTCCGGCGCAAGCGTTGGAAACGTCGAAGGTAATGGCGTTCTTCGCACCGATAAGGCGGCTTATCGAGCCGGCGAACGACGGCTCCATGTACATGCGGGTGGCGTGGTTGCTCCGCGTGATCGAGGTGGAGATGATCACGTCGAGTTCTGCCGCTTCGTATCGTGACCTGGAAAGACAATCCTGCGCGGCGTTCATCGCGATCGCGAACGAGTCCTCGTAGGACTCCGGCCGGGTGTCGTGCACGCGGCGTTCCTTGACGCCCGTGATTTTCTCGAGATCGAACGACGGTGGTTCCTTCAACCGGGAGAGCAGCTCCTGGGTGGTCACGACATTCGCGGGCAGATAGGCGCCGATGGATTCGAATCGAGAATGCGACACGCGCGCTCCTGAAATCGTTGAGAATATACGGTTCCGGGATCGTCTTCGATCTTCGGTGGATCGGACACTACCCGACGGTAACAACAAGCGCTCTGGTCCACATGTCCAGCTGCGCATGCATTTTCGAGTACATGTTCCGTGAGGTATCACTAACTGGTGACCGACTGGCTAAGGCGTGTCGACAGTGTCGTGCGGGGGTAAATTTCGGTGCTTGCCAATGGGTTTGGCTCCAACAACCCCCGGCTGGACCGATCGTTCCATGGGGCCATCGGCGGCGTTGTGGCAAACATGTAGTTAACGTACTTGAATTGGCGCGTCGCTGGGTGCGGGTATGGGTTGGATGTGAGTGACTTCACTGCGAGTCATGCGGGAACGATGGCCGGAAAGTGTCCGGGTGGCATCACCTGTCATGTCATCAACTGCGTTGCGGCCGAAGGGAACCCGTGTGCTGCGCGGGTTCGTGCCTGGTGCGCGCGACCCGGGATACATCGGATGAATTATCGCTCAGGGCTGTGATTCGGCCGAAGAGCGTACGCGGGCAACATTTTCCAGCACGGTCGCGGCGTGCTCATCGAATCGTTCTCGGGATACTGGGATCTCGCCGTCCAGCCACGGCCGGTAGAGATAGGCCAGCGCGCCGAAGATGGCGCTGGCGTTGAGTGCGTTGTCGAGCTCGTCCGGTACGGGATTGGTGTAGTCGCCGGCGCCGATCGTCAATGCGATCGGCGCCGTGAATAACCCGATCAGCTGATTGGCGCGTGGCATGAGCACCGGGGTGGCCTGCGATTCGATGAACATGATCCGGCCGCGGCGGCGGTCCTCGGTGAGGTAGTCGGTGAACACGGCGACCAGGTGCCGGAACATGGCGGCGCGGTCGATGGGTGCCGAGGGTAGCGCCGCGAGTAGTCGGTCGCGGGCGCCGAGCACAACGGTGTCCAGCACGGTGGTGAGCAGCGCGTCGAGGTTGGGGAAACTCTCGTAGAAGTAGCGCTCGGTGAGTCCGGCCTGTCGGCATACTCCGCGCATCGAGGTTTCCGCCGCGCCGACCGTCGCCATCAGTTCGGTGCACGCCTCGATCAGCTGGTCGCGGCGCATACCGACCCGAGCGGCGGGTGACCGGCCGCGCCAGCGGCGCATTCCCGGGATCGCTCCGTCGTCTTCGGCGGCCATGGCGCCATCTTCTCACAGCCTGGTCACGGAGATCGAGTGATGTTGACAGCAGTTGATGTCATCAATAGATTGCGAGAACGCTTGTGCTTCGCCGATCAGAGATGAGGATGCGAGATGGGCTCTACTGGCTACGTCGATCAGCCGCAGGTGCGTCGCACATGCGCCGTGACCCTCGAGTTCGGTACGGGCCCAGCAGCTTTCCGCTCCGGCGAGCCGACGGTCACGCCTCGTGTCGGACAGCGCCGACCGGTGGCAGCGGCCGTGCAGCACCCTGCGATGCTGCCCGAGACATTACCGCAGCCACTGCGCCGCAACGGTTTCGAGGTCGTGGTCGACCAGATCGAAGCCGAAGCCGAAGAGGTGGTTGGCCTGTGGCTCCGCGATCCCGACGGTGGTTCGCTGCCCGCGTGGACGCCCGGCGCGCATGTCGAGCTGTGCCTGCCGTCGGGCCTGCTGCGCCACTATTCGCTGACCAACGACCCGGCCGAGCGTGAGCACTACCGAATCGCGGTGCGCTACATCAAAAATGGTGCGGGTGGCTCGCGTGAGATACACGAGCGGCTGCGCGTCGGTGACCGGTTGTCGATCCGAGGTCCGCGCAACGCCTTTCCGCTTCTCGCGGCGACCCGTTATCTGTTCGTCGCCGGTGGGATCGGCATCACGCCGATCCTGCCGATGGTCGGCGCCGTCGAGCGCGCCGGAATACCGTGGCGGCTCATGTATTTCGGCCGTTCGCGCAGCCGGATGCCGTTCCTGTGCGAACTGGCCCGGCTCACCGGCGGCGACGTGGTGGTGCGGCCCGATGACGAATACGGCATGCCCGATCCGCGCATGATCTTCGCGCAGACCCCCACCGGCGCCGCGGTTTACGTCTGCGGCCCGCCCGTGCTCGCCGAGGCGGGCCGGGAACTGCTGGCCCTGCACGATCCCACCGCCACGGTGCACACCGAACGTTTCGCCCCGGTACCGATGCGGGACAACGCATCCCAATGAGCCTGTGAACTCGGCGATCAACGATGCTCGCCGAGTTCGCGGGGCTGAAACGATGTGACCCGGTGTCCGTCAGTGCGGGAAGATGCCGGGCAGCTCCAGTGCGTAGGCCAGATCGGTGCGCGTGCCGAGGGTGGTCAGCAGCACCCGGATCATGGTGAGCCGTGCCTCGGCGACGGTCGCCGGATCGGGCTCGGCGCCCGGTGCGGTGCCCGCGGAGATCCGGTAGACGACGTATTCGCAGACATGCAGGGCCGCGTCGAGGTCGAGCGGGCTCGGGACCGGGCGGCCCAGCTCGGTGAAGGTCGCGCGGACCAGTTCGCGGATGTCGTCGAGCGCGCGTTCGCGGTAGGCGGAGACCGGTGAGGCCGGGTCGTGCAGCTCCGCGAACAGCGGCCGCAGCATCGCGCCGTGCCCGCCCGCCCAGGCCAGATAGGCGTCGATCAGCCGGATGCCCAGCTCAACGGGCTCATCGGTGCCGGTGAGCGCCTGCGCGATGCCGTCGACCAACCCGGCGTTCGAGGATTCCAGCAGCACGTGCAGCGGCTCGGTCGCGTTGCCGAAGTAGCGGTAGAAGGTCGGCCGGGCCAGCCCGGCCCGCTCGATGATCTGGGCGACGCTCAGGCCGCGAGAACCGTTGCGGGTGAACACTTCCGCGGTGGCGAGCACGATCCTGGCCCGGATCTCCTCGGCCTGTTCTCTGGTCTGCGGCGGGCGACCGCGCCGCGTGGTCGTCTCGGTCACGACGCGGCGCCACTCCCATGGTGCTGCCTCACAATCGGCAGCCTGCCATGTCTGTGTCCCATGACGAACAGCTTGACACGAAGCGCGGCACGCCCATTAATCTAACACCAGTGTTCAGTTAATGAAGCACCCATCGAGAGGGCCGACGATGACCACCGCCTCCCCGCTGGCCGCCGCCGACGCGCTGCCGTCGGCACTGGTCCAGCCGTTGCTCGCGCGCGCGGTCGCGGGCGGCGCGCCCGCCGTCGAGGTGTTGGCACCCGCCACCGGCCGCAAGATCGCCGATCTGCCGCAGTCCTCGGTCGCCGATATCGACCGGGCCTTCGCCAGCGCGCGGGCGGCCCAGCGGGAGTGGGCCCGCCGTCCGATCCGGGAGCGAGCCGCGGTGCTGCGCCGGTTCCACGACATCGTGCTCGCCGAGCAGGACGTCGTGCTCGACATCGTGCAGACCGAGACCGGTAAGTCCCGCGCGCACGCCTTCGACGAGGTCGGCGACGTCGCGGTCAACGCCAGGTATTACGCGCAGGTCGCCGCGAAGCTGCTGGCCACCCGCAAGCCGCGCGGGGTGCTGCCGGTGCTGACCAGCGTCGATGTGCGGCACCGTGCGAAGGGCGTGGTCGCGGTCATCTCACCGTGGAATTATCCGCTCGCCCTTGCCGTTTCCGACGCGCTGCCCGCCCTGGTCGCGGGCAACGCGGTGGTGGCGCGGCCGGACAACCAGACCGCGCTCGCCGCGCTGTGGGCGATCGACGCCGCCGAACGGGCCGGACTGCCTAAGGGCCTGTGGCAGGCGGTGCTCGGGCGCGGGTCGGTGATCGGCGCCGAGGTGATCGGTCGTGCCGACTATGTCGACTACACCGGGTCCAGCGCCACCGGGCGCACCATCGCGCGGCAGGCGGGCGAGCGGCTCATCGGCTACTCGCTCGAACTCGGCGGGAAGAACCCGCTGGTGGTGCTGGCCGACGCCGACGTGCCGCGCGCCGCGAAGATCGCCATCCGCGCTTGCTTCGCCTCGGCCGGGCAGCTGTGCGAATCGATGGAGCGAATCTATGTGCACGAGAAGGTCTATGACCAGTTCGTCAGCGAATTCGTCGGGCACGTGCGGCAGATCGTGCTCGGCGCCGACCTGAACTACGACAGTGACATGGGCTCGCTCACCTTCCCGCGTCAATTGGACACGGTGCGAGCGCATGTCGAGGACGCGGTGGCCAAGGGCGCGACGGTGCTCGCCGGCGGCCGTGCCCGGCCCGACCTCGGGCCGTACTTCTACGAGCCGACCGTGCTGAGCGGGGTGCGCCCCGGCATGACGGTGTACCGCGAGGAGACCTTCGGCCCGGTCGTCTCGATCTATCGGGTCGGCAGTGACGACGAGGCGGTCGAGCAGGCCAACGACACCGCCTACGGCCTCAACGCCAGCGTCTGGACCAGGGACACCGAGCGCGGTCGCGCGGTCGCGGCCCGGATCAACGCCGGTTCGGTGAACGTCAACGAGGGCTTCATCGCGGCATGGGGCAGCGCCGACGCGCCGTCGGGCGGGCTCGGTATCTCCGGCACCGGTCGTCGACACGGGCCGGAGGGCCTGCTGAAATACATCGACACCCAGACCATCGCGGTCCAGCGGGTGCTGCCGATCGCGCCGCTGCCCGGCATGTCCGAGCAGCTGTGGGCCAAGACCATGACGTTCTACTTCGGCGTCATGAAAACACTGCGCCAGAAGTGACTTCCGGCGGCATCGACCAAGAGACAGGAACGGATGAAACTCGACACGGTTGCGGGTAAGAAGGTGCTCATCACGGGTGCCGCCATGGGGCTTGGCAAGCTGTTCGCCGCGCGCGCGGTGCGCGAAGGCGCTGCCGCGGTGGTGCTCTGGGACATCAACGAGGTGGCGCTGAAGGAGACCGCCGCGGAGCTGATCGCCCAGGGCGGCACCATCCACCACTTCGTCGTCGACGTGTCGGCGCCGCAGGCGATCGCCGAGGCCGCCGAGTCGGTGCGCGCCGCGGTCGGCGGCATCGACATCCTGGTCAACAACGCGGGCATCGTGCGCGGCAACAGCTACTTCTGGGACACCGAGAACCGCGCCGACATCGCGCAGACGATGGCCATCAACGCGCACGCGCCCATGTACGTCACGCTGGAATTCCTGCCCGCGATGGTGGCGGGCTCGACCGAGGCGCGCGTGCTGACCATCGCCTCCTCGGCGGGTCTGGTCGCCAATCCGCGGATGAGCGTCTACGCCGCGTCCAAGTGGGCGGCGCTCGGCTGGTCCGATTCGGTGCGGATCGAACTCGAACAGGCGGGCCACGAGCACGTCAAGGTGACCACGGTCTGCCCGACCTACATCAACACCGGCATGTTCGACGGCGCGAAAGGCTTTCTGTTCACGCCGATCCTGGAGCAGGACGAAGTGGTCGACACCTCGTGGCGCGAGATGAAGAACGGCACGCCGCTGGTGATCCTGCCCTGGACCTCGCGGCTCAACAAGGCGATCTCCGGGCTGCTCCCGGTTAAGCTGCGCGACCTGTTCCTCAACTCGGTCGGCGTCTACCACTCGATGGAGGAGTTCACCGGCCGCAAGAAGTAGGAGCTCAGCCGGCCGGGTTGGTGCCGATGACGACGGTGGCGTACTGCTCCTCGGATTCGGCGATCCGGCCGGCGAGGCCGTGCTCGGCGAGCACCGCGAGCGCGCGCCGCGCCTGCGTTTCCCCGGCCTCCACCAGCAGGTGTCCGCCCGGGGCGAGCCAGGACCTGGCGCCGGCGGCCACCCGGCGGAAGACGTCGAGGCCGTCGGGGCCGCCGTCGAGGGCGGTGCGCGGCTCGTGATCCCTGGCCTCCGGTGGCATCCGCGCGATCATGTCCGAGGGGACGTACGGGGTGTTGGCGAGCAGGATATCGATGCAGCCGAGCAGTTCCTCGGGCAGCGGATCGAACAGGTCGCCCTGATAGACCGGCGCGCCGAGCGCGGTCAGGTTGCGGCGCGCGCAGTCCACCGCGACCGGATCGATGTCGGCGGCGGCCAGCGTCACCGGACGGTTCTCCGCGGCCAGGACGGTGACCAGGGCCAGACCCAAAGCGCCGGAGCCGCAACACAGATCGACCACCATCTGATGGCGGGTCCTGGTGCGTGCCAGCGCCGCCGCCTGCTCGACCAGGAACGCGGTGCGCTGTCGCGGCACGAACACGCCCGGTGCGACGGTCACCCGCAATCCGTGGAACTCGGCCCAGCCGAGCAGGTGCTCGAGCGGAGTGCCGGACACCCGCCGGGCGACGAGCTCGTCGAGCGCGATGCCGGTGTCGGCCGCGGCGGCGGTGAGCAGGCGGGCCTCGTCCTCGGCGAACACGCATCCCGCCGCCCGCAATGTCGCCACCACCTCGGTTCCACCTGCCATCACCCGGCCATCCTGCCGTGCCGGGAGATGGACTGGCCAGCGGTTATCCGGTGACGTCGCTCTCGGGCCCCGGCGGGCGCACATGAACCGTGCGTGCGCGCGCGTCGGGACGAACACGCGCGCGGCAGGCGCGGTTCAGCGGGACGTGTCCAGCTGGAACGTGCGGGTCGCGTCCAGATAGATGCCGCGCTGGGACTGTCGCGAGGGCGGGGGCAGCTGCGAGACCAGCTGATCCAGCGACGTGGTCGCACCCACCACCCTGGTGCCCGCGACGATGAAGTCGGCGACCGCGCGCCGAATGTGGTTGGGGGAGGTGACCACCACCGCGCTGGTCGCGCCGATATCCCGCAGCATCCTGCTGGAGAACAGCGCGTTCTGGACGGTCGAACCGGCCCGGTTCTCCACGTGGATGCGCGACGGGGGCACCCCGTGCCCGATCAGCCAGCCTGCCATCGCGTCGGCCTCGGCGATCCCGTTCTGCGGGTTGCCGCCGGTCACCACGATGGGCGACAGCGGCGCCGCGACCGACTGCAACCAGGCCGCGATCAACCGGTTCACCAGCTCGGGCCGCAACGCGCCGTCGGGCAGCAGCCCGTAGCCCAGCACGACGATGCCGGTCTCGGGGCCGATGAGCGCGGGCATCGGGTTGGGCAGCGTGCCAACGGCCGCGCCGATGGCACCGAGCACGTTGTTGGTGCCGGCCGCCAGCTGCGGATCGACCGCGGTCAACCGGGCCATCGCGTCGGCGAGGGCGGGCAGGTCGTTCGCGTAGTGCGACCAGATCGCCTGCAGCGAAAGGGCTTCGGCGTCGGTGGGGTCCGCGCCGATCAGGTTGCGCAGGTCGGCGCGTCCGGCGGCGTCGTCGCCGTCGGTGAAGTGGCGCTGGGCGGAGTTGTAGAGGGCGTCCGTCTCCGGGGCGGCCTCGGCCGGGACCACGGATAGGGCGGTGAGGGTGCACGCCGCGAGCACCGTCGCGGCGAGATGTGTCCAGTGCCTCGAGATCTTCACTACAGTCGACACCTTTCCGCGAATGAGACCGGGTTGGGCACGTGCTGGCAGTTAGCCGGGGGCAAGCAGTGCTCACCCTACGGTGGGTTGATCTGGAAATCACGTATTAACCGGGGGGATTCTGAGGTTTATTTCGGACACGAGGACAAATCGGACCGGCCGTGTGGGCGAGTCGTCACCGTTGTCCGAAAGCGCCGCCGGTGCCGTGGGGCGGGGCCCGCGCGGGCGCCCGATAGGGTGTCACACCGTGGATACCGTTTCGCTGACCGGCAAGGAACTCGCCGCCGCCCTCAACGCCGACACCAAGCAGCGCGCCGCCGCGCACGCCGAGTCCGGTGCCGCACCGCGCCTTGCGCTGATCGTGGCGAACGACGACCCGGCCAGCGCCTGGTATGTCAACTCGCTGCGCAAGGCCGCCGAGCGGCTCGGCATCGCCTGCGACACCGTCGATCTCGGCGCCGACGCGACCGTCGAGACGATCCGTGCGGAACTCACCGCGCGCAGCGCCGACCCCGCGACCGACGGGATCATGCTGCAGACGCCGCTGCCCGCCGGCATCACGCTAGAGGACGTGAGCTCGGCGATCGCGGCGTCGAAGGACGTCGACGGGGTGAGCCCGCTCTCGCTGGGACTGCTCGCCTCCGGGCTGCCCGGTTTCGTGGCCGCGACCTCAGAGTCGGTCGTCGAGCTGCTCAAGCACCACCAGGTGCCGCTCGCCGGTAGGCATGTCGCTGTGGTCGGCCGCTCCAATATCGTCGGCAAGCCGCTGGCACAGCTGCTGCTGGCGGAGAACGCCACGGTCACCGTCTGTCATTCGAAGACCACCGACCTGCCCGCCGTCACCTCGGCCGCCGACATCGTCGTCGCGGCCGCGGGCCGGATCGGCCTGGTCACCGGCAAGCACATCCGCGAGGGCGCGGTGGTGGTCGACGTCGGCACCAACGAGGCCGCCGACGGCGGCATCGTCGGCGATGTCGACGCCGAATCGGTGCGCGGCAAGGCCGCCGCGCTCACCCCGGTCCCCGGCGGCATCGGCCCGGTGACCACCGCGCTGCTGATGCGGCACGTCGTCGTCGCCGCGGCGAACGCCCGCCGCTGATCCGCGCGCGTCGCTGCTCCCACGGCCGGACCCGGCCCGCAAGGCTCCCGGTCCGGCCGTCGGCGTTCTCCGGGCCGGCCGGGTGTACGAATTCGCCTGGCGCCCGGTCTTATTGGCCGGGGCTGATGGCGCTGATGAGGGTGCGCGCGCCCGCTTGGGTGGTGGTGACCAGCTGCGGGTTGTAGGTGACCGGGGTACGGCCGGGCCGGTTCTCGGTCACCACCACCATGTACTGGCCGGCGAACGCGCCCGGCGTGATCGCGACGCAGTAGGTGGTGCCCACCGGGATGCTGTCGATACCGCGCTGGATGGCCTCGGCCGACTCCACCGCGGCATCGGCGGTCGTCGCCGCGCGCACCGCCGCACCCGAACGCTCGACGTAGTAGGCGTGCTGAAAGGCGAAGATCGCGGCAGGGCCGGAGTCGAAGCCGCCGGGATCGTTCCCCTTGATCCGGTTGCCCACCCGTTCCGCCGTGCACGGGCCGTCCGGTGCCGCGGCCGGTGTCGGGGCCTGGGTCGGCGCGGCCGCGGTGTCGGTGGTGGCGCCGCCGCCGAACATCAGGAACCCGACGGCCGCCAGCGCACCCACCACGACCACGCCGAGCACGGGCAGCAGCCACCGCTTGACCGAACGCTTACCGCGGGACCGATCGATCAGCCCACTGAACTCGTCCTCGAAATAGCCGGACTCGTAACCGGGTTCGAAAGACGGCTCCGGTTCCGGCTCCGGCAGCTGGTCCATCCAATCCGAATACGCCCCCTGATACCGGTCGCCGATCCCGGGCCGCTGATACGGCCCGCCGTGTCGCGTCATCTGTGGCCCCCGCCCGTAATCGTATTCGGGCCGTGAGCCTCGCTCCGGTCGATCCATCGCCCCACCTTCTTCAGGTCATACCGCCAGGTTATCCGCAGCGTTCCCGGAATGCAGCAACACTCGGACCCGCAAGTCCCGTCGACGACGCCGTCGCCCCGGGCAGAATACTGCCCATTTGCGGGTACACCCGCACAGCGGGCGGGTGCCGATCGGTAAGTCTCGCGAAATGGGCGAATTGCCCAATTCTACGACCAGAATCCAGGCGAGTTGCCGAAGCTAGCAGGTTGCCGTGTCCAAGGCGGCCAGCAAGGCGCGCAGGGTTTCGCGCTGCCGCGGGGTGAGCGTGTCGAACAATTCCGCCGCGGCCTCGCGCCGCGCCTCGGCCATGCGGGTGAGCGTGGCGCGGCCGGTGTCGGTGAGCGTGACCAGGGTGGCGCGCCGGTTGGCCGGATCGGTGCCGCGGGCCACCAGGCCTGCGGCGGCGAGCGCGTCGACGACGGTGGTCGCCGAGCGCGGCACGATGCCGAGCCGCTCCGCGAGCGCGGTCATGTGCAGTGGTTGTTCCTGGTGACCGATGATCCGCAGGGCTCGGGCCTGAGCCGGGGTGAGGCCGAGCGGGGCGAGCCGCGCCGCCTGGTTGCGGCGGATGCGCTTGGCCGCGCGCAGGAATAGCTCGGGGAGGTCGGTCTCGGCGGGCTCCATGATTCTGAGCATAACTCATTGTTTCTGGAACAATTATGAGCCATGCTCAGTTTCATGTCATAGTCTTCTCGGAAGGAGGCGCCTATGCGGCCCCCAGCTCAGCTTCGCCGGATCCTCCGGCTGTTCCAGCCCTATCGGGCGCGCTTGGCCGCCGTGGCCGCACTGGTCGGATTGTCCTCCGTGGTCGCCCTCGCTTCGCCGTTCATGCTGCGCGCGGTGCTCGACGACGCGCTGCCGCACGGGCGCACCGGGCTGCTCACCCTGCTCGCCGCGGGCATGGTCGCGGTCGCGGCGCTGACCAGTGTGTTCGGCGTATTGCAGACCTATATCTCGACCACCGTCGGCCAGGACGTGATGCACGACCTGCGCTCGGCGGTGTACGCGCGATTGCAGCGAATGCCGTTGGCGTTCTTCACCAGAACGCGCACCGGCGAGGTGCAGTCGCGCATCGCCAACGACATCGGCGGCATGCAGTCCACGGTCACCTCCACCGCGACCTCGCTGGTCTCGAACTTCACCACGGTGCTCGCCGCGGTGATCGCCATGATCGTGCTCGACTGGCGGCTCACCCTCGTCTCGCTGGTCATGTTGCCGTTCTTCGTCTGGGTGAGCCGCCGGGTCGGCGACGAGCGCCGTAAGATCACCGCCCAGCGCCAGCAGAAGCTGGCGGGCATGTCCGCGATCGTGGAGGAATCGCTGTCGGTGAGCGGCATTCTGCTCGGCCGCACGATGGGCCGCTCACCCGCGCTGGTGGACGCGTTCGCGCGCGAATCGCGCGGGCTGGTCGACCTGGAGATCCGCGCGAGCATGGCGGGGCGCTGGCGGCAGTCGACCATCACGATCGTCATGTCGGCGATGCCCGCGGTGATCTATTGGGCGGCCGGTCTGACCGTCACGGCGGGTAAGCCGCTGGTGTCGATCGGCACCCTGGTCGCGTTCACCACCTTGCAGACCACCCTGCTGCGCCCGATGGTGCAGCTGCTCTCGACCGGCGTCGAGGTGCAGAGCTCGCTCGCGCTGTTCGGCCGGATCTTCGAATACCTCGATCTCACACCGGATATCGAGGAGCCGGCGCGCCCGGTGCCGCTCGGGCCGGTAACCGGCGCGGTGCGCTTCGAGCACGTGGGATTCTCCTACGACGGCGGGGAGCGTGCGGTGCTGAGCGATATCGATATCACCGTGCCCGCCGGGACCAGCCTGGCGGTTGTCGGTGCAACCGGTTCCGGCAAGACCACACTCGGCTACCTCGTGGCCCGGCTCTACGACGTGAGTTCCGGGCGGATCACCATCGACGGAAAAGACGTGCGCGAGGTGTCTTTCGCCGATCTGGCCGCCGCGGTCGGCGTGGTCTCGCAAGAGACCTACCTGTTCCACGCTTCGGTCGCGGACAACCTGCGTTTCGCGAAACCCGATGCGACAGACCGGGAACTGCACGCCGCCGCGCGCGCCGCGCGGATCCACGACCACATCATGAGCCTGCCCGACGGCTACGCCACCATGGTGGGCGAGCGCGGTTACCGGTTCTCCGGCGGGGAGAAGCAGCGGCTCGCGGTGGCCCGCGCGATTCTGCGCGACCCGCCGATCCTGGTGCTCGACGAGGCGACCAGCGCCCTGGACACCAGGACCGAGCAGCAGGTGCAGCAGGCCATCGATGCGCTTTCGGCCGGTCGCACCACGATCACCATCGCGCACCGGCTCTCGACCATCCGTGACGCCGATCAGATCGTGGTGCTCGACCACGGGCGGATCGTGGAGAGCGGGACGCACGAGGAGCTCATGGCCCGCGAGAACCGCTACGCGGCCCTGGTTTCGCGCAACGCCGCGTCGGCTACCGCCGCCTGAGCGCGGTCAGGCCGAAACCGGCTGCGGCCGTAGATGTTCGACGAGGAAGGCGGTTTCATCGGCCACCACCCTGTCGAAGTCGGGCGCGACGTAGATGTCGAAGTGGCCCGCCTGGTACTCGTGCACCTGCACGTTCGGCCCGGCGGCAGCGGCGTAGCGCAGGGTGCGCTCGGGCGGCGCAACGGAGTCGGTCAGGCAGACGCCGAGGAAGACGGGGCACTGGATCTTGCGCAGGTCGCGGCCCGGCCGGTAGAGGGGGAGGGTGAGCCCGATCCGCGCGGCGATCGCGTCCTGGTGGGTGAACTCGGCGGGCACCAGTCCGGTGTACCCGGGGGCCGCGTCGGGCGCGTTCATCAGGGCGGTGGTGCCCGGTGCGCCGGTCAGCGCGACGGTGACCGGCGGGCGGCGCAGCACGGCGGCGCCGACGTCGAGACCGGCCCGGACCGCGATGCCGAGCAGCGGCCGCAGCCCGACGGTGGTCGTGGAACTGGGGCCGTCGGTGAACGGGCACTGCGCGACGACCGCCGCGACCCTACGGTCCCGCGCCGCGACCCGCAGCACGTGGCCGCCGCTGAAAGAGGTTCCGAACAAAGCGATTCGGGTCGCGTCGATGCCGTCGAGGGTGCTCGCGTAGTCGATCGCGGCCGACCAGTCCGCCAGCTGACGGCTGATGCTCAGCAGCTGGCGGGGCGTGCCGTCGCTCGCGCCGAAGTGGCGGTAGTCGAAGACGAGGGCGGCGATACCCGCGGCGGCGAAGCGTTCGGCGAAGGCATCCAGTCGCATCTCCTTCACCGCGCCGAGCCCGTGGGCCAGCACGACCAGCGGGACGTCGCCGCCCGTGGTCGCGGGCCGGTACAGCCAGCCGCGCAGTGTCGTTCCATGCGAACGGAATTCGATGTCCGAACGTGGTGCCATCCGTCAGCTCCTGATGCCATCGAAAGAGACCCTGTGTCCCAATCGCTTCGATCATGGCACGAATCGGGGGCATAGGACGGTGGCGCCCGTCACAGCGGGCGGGTTGCCGTCGCCGCGCATCCGGGCGGTGACGGCGGTGGCTGGTCACCAGTGGGTGGTGACGGGATCGCCGACGCTGATGGTGTTGAACACCCACTCGGCGTTCTCGGGGGCCAAGTTGATGCAGCCGTGGCTGACGTTGGAGTTGCCCTGCTGGGCCACCGACCACGGTGCGGAGTGGATGTACACCCCGCCCCAGGTGAGGCGCTCGGCGAATTCGCCGTTGATCACATAGCCCTCGGGTGAACTCAGCGGAATGCCGATGGTCCTGGAGTCGAATACGACCGAGCGCTGCTTCTGCAGCACGGGGAACCGGCCGGAGGGCGTCTCGAAGCCGGGCTTGCCCATCGAGGCCGGCATCTGCGTCGGCACGCCGCCGACGGTCAGGGTAAAGGTGTGCCTCGACATGTCGGCGTCACCGTAAACGCCTACGTTGGTGCGGAATTCGGTGCGGGCCTGGCCGATGCCGACGTCGATGCGGGCACTGGCGGGCAGGAACCCGGTCGGCGTCCAGACGAGTTCCCGATCGTTCGTCCACGCGAACGTGCCCGGCAGCGGATCGGTGGCTGCGATGTGGACGGCTCGTTCGGTGGCGGCCCGGTCGGCGACCGGCTGAGTGAACCGGATGGTGACCGGGTGGGCGACACCGACCACCTGTCCGTCGGAGGGTGCGATCAGCTCGATCGGATTCGCTGTCGCCGGGCCGGCCATACCGGCCGTCGCGATACCGGACCACCAGAGGGCCATTGCCGCGACCAAGATCATCAAGAACAGATACCGGAGCACATTTCTCATGGCTCCACCCCTTACGAGATATGGGTAGGCAGGAAGACAATTTTAGGCCTCATGATCAACTCGGTCTACGCATCGATCTCGGCCGTAGTCCAGTCGTAACCCGGACCATGCCCCTCATTGTTTCGCCTACCCGCCGTGACTTCGGCCAAACCTTGGCCAACTCGCTGAAATACTCGTTCGTGCAGATCAGTGACCTGTATGCGGTCTCGTACGGGCACGGAAAACATCTCGTGCGCGGGAACAGTATTCAGGGCGAAAGCGGTTCGACCGGTGTGGTCTGGATGTGCCATCGACCATTGCCCCATGGCGTCGCCGATTTCGCCGATGCCGCGCCCGAGCGGGTGAGCGAATATTCGAATCTCGGTGGGCAGGCGCTGGCCGCCGTCGGCGCGGGACAGCGGGTCCTGGTGCACGCGGCGGCCGAGCTGATCTATTACACCGCAGTAGATTTCGCCGCGGTAGCCCGCGGTGTCGATTTCGTGGGCGACCTCGTCGGCGGCGACCACGGTTCGCGGTCACGGCAAAATCGTGCTCACCCCGGGCTGATCAGGCGGGCGCGGGAGTGAGCGTGCGCAGCCTGGGCTCGAGTTCCTGCTGGAAGAAATCGAGGAAGCCGTCGGGGTCCGGGCCCGCGTTCTGCATGACGAGATGGTCGAAGCCCGCGTCGACGTAGCGCTGAGCGACCTCCACGTAGCGGGCAGGGTCTGGGCCGCAGGCGAACTGGGCCAGCACGTCGTCCTCGCGCACGGTGCGCGACGCGGCGTCGAAGTTCACCGGGTTGGGCAGCTCACTCATCACCTTCCAGCCGGTGAGCGCCCACCTGCTGGTTTCCAGCACCGCCTTCGCCGCGCTCGACTCGTCCAGCGCCCACGCCATCGGCACCTCGGCGTACCGCGGTCCCGTGCCGCCGTGCTCCCGATAGTGCTCGATGATCTCGGACTTCGGTTCGGTGGCGAACAGTCCGTCGCCGAGTTCCGCGGCGATCCGGGCCGAGGGCGGGCCGCTGGCCGCGACCGCGATCACGGGCAGTCGCTCGGGCAGATCGAAGACGCGCGCGTCCGACAGCGACAGGTAGCGCCCGTCGTAGGACTGGTAGCCGCCGCGCCACAGCAGCCGGATGATCTCCAGCGCCTCGCGCAACATCTCCTGCCGGATCCTGGCGTCCGGGAACTCGCGCGCGACCACATGCTCGTTCAACCGCTCGCCCGAACCCACCCCAGCGTGAACCGGCCGTCGCAGACCAGCGCGAGCGTCGCCGCGGCCTGGGCGATGATCGCCGGGTGATACCGCACCGTCGGACAGGTCACGCCGGTGGCCAGGCCGATCCGCTCGGTCCGCGCCGCGATCGCACCGAGCACGGTCCAGGCGAACGGAGAATGTCCCTGCTCGTCGAGCCACGGGTGATAGTGATCGCTGATCTCGACGAAGTCGAAGCCGGCCGACTCCGCCCGAACCGCCTGGCGGATCAGCTCTTTCGGCCCGAATGCCTCCGCGGCCAACTTGTATCCGATCCGCACGGCTACCTCCTCGGCACTGTCGGGCACGGCCGGATCGACCGTGCGCACCTGGCGTTCAGCGCCGACATACCCGGACGTGCGGACCGGAAACGTTGTGGGCTACTTGCGCAGCGCGTGCACCACGTCGGCGTGCAGGGCGTCGGCGCGGGCGACCAGCTCCTCGATCCGGAGCAGCACCGGGGCGAACCGGTCGCCCTCGGTGGCGGGCAGCGAGGCCACGTTGATCTCGATATTGAGCTGCGAGCTCGCCGCGGCGGCCCGGCACGCGTCGGCGGCCGCGCCGATATCGGTGACCACGTTCGGGTTGCCGATCGGGAAGAGCTCGGCGGCCAGCGAGAGCACCTCGTCGGCCTCGTCGACGACGGCGGCGGGCACCCGCGCGGCCTCCAGCAGCGCGGTGTTGATCGCCGTCGTGCGGGCCGCCTCCTCCTCCGGGGTGCCCTTGGGCAGCTTGTAGGCGGCGCCGACCGCGGTGAACGCGGCCGCGTCGGCGTCGGCGAGGGCCAGTGCCCGCCCGCGCGCGGTGTCGGCGGCCTCGATGATGCGCTCGACCACGGGGCGGTTCTCGGCGTCCTTGGCCCGGGTGGTGTAGCGCGCGACCATCGCGACCAGCGCGGCGGCCTGCGCCGCGTGCAGCGCGGCGACCGCGCCGCCGCCCGGCGCGGGGATCTTGGCGGCCAGGTCGGACAGGTACTGCGCGAGCGTGGCCTCGCCGAAGGACGATGCGGTTTCCTGGGACGAAGTGCTCGGCTGCGACACGGGTGGGTGGCCCTTTCGGTATCCGGAGAGGGGTGGCAATGCGCGGTCAACGCTACCGGTTGGCCCCCGTGCCCGGCCCACTGCACCGCCCTGCCGTATACGGCGTTATGTTGAGTGCCATGCGGATCGGATTGAGCATCAACTACTCGGGCGGTTTCAAAGAGGCGGCCGCCGAGGTAGCCGACCTCGAACGGGCCGGTCTGGACATCGTCTTCGTGCCAGAGGCCTACTCCTTCGACGCGGTGAGCGCGCTGGGCTACCTCGCCGCCAAGACCTCACGGTTGGAGCTGGCCTCCGGCATCCTGCAGATCTACACCCGCACGCCCAGCCTGACCGCGATGACCGCGGCCGGGCTCGACTTCGTCTCCGACGGGCGCTACATCCTCGGCCTCGGCGCCTCGGGCCCGCAGGTGATCGAGGGCTTCCACGGTGTGCCCTACGACGCGCCGATCGGCCGCACCAGGGAACTGGTCGAGATCTGCCGCAAGGTATGGCGTCGCGAACGGCTCGAATACCACGGCAAGTACTACCAGATCCCGCTGCCCGAGGGGCAGGGCACCGGTCTGGGCAAGAGCCTCAAGCTGATCAATCATCCGGTGCGCGAACGCATTCCGGTGCTGCTCGCCTCGCTCGGCCCGAAGAACGTGGAGTTGACCGCGGAGATCGCCGAGGGATGGCAGCCGGTCTTCTTCCTGCCCGAGAAGGCCAAGGACGTCTGGGGTGAGTCCCTGGCGGCCGGCCTGGCCAAGCGCGACCCGCAGCTCGGTGCGCTCCAGGTGTACGCGGGCCCGGCGCTGGCCATCGGCGACAACGTCGAACCGCTGCTCGAGTTCGTCAAGCCGCACCTGGCCCTCTACATCGGCGGCATGGGCGCCAAGGGCAAGAACTTCTATCACACGCTGGCCACCAAGTACGGCTACGGCGCCGAGGCCGATCGCATCCAGGAGCTCTACCTCGCGGGCAAGAAAGAAGAGGCGGCCAAGGCGGTGCCGGACGCGCTGGTGCGCGACGTCTCGCTGGTCGGTTCGGCGGGCTACGTCAAGGAGCGGGTGGCGGCGTTCGCCGAGGCGGGTGTGACCGTGCTCAACGTGATCCCGATGGCGGCCACCCCCGCCGAGCGGGTCAAGCTGATCGAGCAGCTGCGCGAACTCTGCGACTGAGCCCGGATCAGCCGAGCCCGGCCAGCTCGGCGATGGTGTCGATGCCGCCGCCGCTCTCGGTCGCGCTGCCCTCGATGTCGTGGAGCCCGGGGAACGCGACCGGTCCCGCGACGCGGCGACCGCTCGCGGGCTCGAGGTCAGCGCTCGCGCAACCCGGTGAGGGCGGCTTGCAGGGTGGAGTGGACGGCGAAGACCTGGTCGAGGTTGGTCATGCGGAGTTGTCTGCTGGTGGCGGGGCCGTCGGCGACGACGGCGATCGCGGTGGTGGTGCCCGCGCGCTGATGGGTGGCCACGAGGACCGCCATGCCGGCCGAGGCCAGGAAGCTGACGGCCGTCAGGTCGATGATCAGGGCCGCTGGCTTGCCGTCGAGGATGGCCTCGATCGAGCTCTCCAGCGCGGGCGCGGTCGCCAGATCGACCTCTCCGGCCACCGTCAGGACCGTCGCACCGTCCTGCGAGGCGACGGTGGTCGTCATCGTGTCCGCTACGGGGTACGCGTCTCCGGATGTATTGCTCACGCGATCACAACACACAAGTAGCGGCGAATTCGCAACCTCGGCGTGCTCATAGGGGTCAACCCTACCGTAGGACGCATACCGAAGTTGCCGTTGTGGCGCTATCGGATTCGCCCGCCTGGGCCCGCGCCGCCGTCGCCGCGCCGCGACGGCCACGCGCCCGGACGAGGCGTCGGTCACCCCTGCCGGGACGGCCGAGACCGGCCGACGTGCTAGCTCGTGATGCGGGGGGTCATCCCGCGCAGCGGGTTGGCCACGGGGAAGGTGATGGCCGGGAGGGTGACGGACATGCGCACGTGCGTGCCGGGCCCGCTGTGATCGATGTCGAGTTCCTCGGTGAGGGCGCGCATCATGTCGATGCCGCGGCCGCGATGACCCGGGTCGGCCGCGCGCGGCTTCCAGGCTCCGGTATCGGTCACGGTGATCACGACGGTCTCGACGTTGCAGGTGGCGGTGAGCACGACCCGGTCCGCGTCGGCGGCGAGCTCGCGCGGCGCCGCGGTGCCGGTACGTCCCATGGACAGGTCGGTGCTGGCGGGCTTGCCGCTGGGCCGCGCACCCTCGCGATAGGCGTGCTCGATGCTGTTGCTGCACGCCTCGTTCGCCGCGGCGACCAGATCCGAGGCCAGATCGTGCGGGACCGCGGCGGCGGCCAGCCACGCCTTGAGCGTACGACGCAGTGCCGCAAGCTCATCCGGGTGCGCGGGCACCTCGAGCCGCAGCGGTGCCGGCGGTTGCCGGTACACCACCATGGCGACGTCGTCGTCGTAGCCCGCGGCCGGGCGCAGCCGCGACAGCACCGCGTCGGCCACCTCGCGCGGCAGCTTGGTCGCGGTGCCCGCGAGCACGTCGGCGATCTTGGCGAAGCTGTCGTCGATGTCGACGCCGCGCTGTTCGACCAGCCCGTCGGTGAACAGGACCAGCGTGGAGCCCGGGGTCAGCGCGGTGGTCGCCTCCGGCCGACGGGGCGGATCGAAGGTGGCCAGCGGCACCGATCGGCCGCCCTCCAGCATCCGTCCGACGGTGCCGACATCGGCGAGGATCGGCGGCATGTGCCCGGCGCTGCTGTAGCGGACCAGCCCCCGCACCGGGTCGAGCACCGCCGCGCACACGGTCGTGCACATCGCGCCGGGAATCCGGCCCGCCACCGTGTCGAGCTCGGCGAGCAACTGCGCCGGACCGGCGCCGCGTAACAGCAACGCCCGTGCGGCCGTGCGTAATTGGCCCATCACGACGGCGGCGGACAAACCGCGGCCGACGCAGTCGCCGACCACGACACCGATGGTGCCGTCGCGCAGCGGCACCACGTCGTACCAGTCGCCGCCGATCTCCAGCGGCGGCAGCGCGGGCTCGTAGTGCACCGAGAACCGGGGCGGCAACTCGATCGGCCCGAGCATCGCCCGCTGCAGCGTCAGCGAGGTCGAGCGGGCCTGGTCGAAGTTGCGCGCCCGCTGCACGGCGAGGCTGAGGTGCCCGATCAGCAGGGAGAACAGGGTCCAGTCGGCGGCGCTGACCGCGCGCGGCGCGGCGAAGCGCAACCAGATCGCGGCATCACCGGTCTCCCCGAGCGGTGCGACGATGCCCTCGGAACTCTCGGTGCCCTCCGGGATCGCGAACAGGCTGCGGCCCGGCCGTCGCCTGGCCCGATCCAGCAGGGCCTGTGCCCGCGCGTCGAGTTCGGTGCGCTCCGGCCCGTCCGGTGTGCCTTCGGTGCCGGAGACGTACACCTCCGGTGCGCCTTGCCGGTTCGGCCACACCGCGACCACCGCGGTCTGCGCGCCGACCGTGCGCCGCAATTCGTCCAGGCCGACCGCGAGCACCTCGACCACGCTGGTGGCCGCGCCGACGGCGGTGGCAAGCCGGGAGGCCGCCTGATCCCGCGCCTGCGCGTCGTGCTCCGCGGTGACGTCGCGGATGGTGCCGACGAAGATCCGCTCGTTGTTCTCCGGCTTGACCAGCGTGCTCGTGCTGACCGCGAGCCAGACCGAACGACCGTCGCGATGGCGCACCGGAATGACGAATCGCTGTGCGGCCGTACCGAGATCGGGGTAGCGGGGCCCGTCGGAGATCGACCACGGGTGGGGCAGGGGATAGGGCACCTCGGCCGCGCCGTATCCGGTCAGCGCGCCGAACGCGGAGTTGACCTCGACAATGGTGCCCTGCGCGTCGGCGACGAAGAAGCCGTCCTGCAGCGACTCGACCAGGGCGGTGCGGAAGGCGTCGCGGCCTGCGAGATCGTCCGCGCGCGAACGCTGTTGCTCGTAGCGGCCGACACCGTCCAGGTAGCCGCGGGTCGCGATGTCCAGTGCCGCAAGGGTTTGCAGCAGAAACTCCAGACCGGCCTCCTCCAGCCGGTTGTCGGTGCTGCCCGCGGCCTGCTCCGCGGCGCGCACCACGCGGAAATGCTGCTCGGTGAGGTCGAGCAGGCTGACGCCCTCGACCAGTGCTCGTCTGCCGAGTTCGTACCCCTCGGCGAGGCTGTCCTCCGCCGTCGCGTCGAGGTGTCTACGCAGCGCCTGCGCGTACGCGTCGAGGAATTCGGCCAGCTGGGCGGTCATCTGAACGCCTCGCCGGGTCTGGTCGGGATCGCGAGATGGCTCATGTCTTCGGTCCGTGCGCGCTGCCGCGGTGCCGCGCGGCGAGCACCAGCGCGTCGTCGGTGTCCTTGGCGTGCCTGGCCAGGATGTCGGCGGTGATCTCCGCGGTGGATTTGGACAGGTCGATGCCGTCGGCGGATTCGCTGACGATGCCGTCGGTGGACATCAGCAGCAGATCGCCCGGCCGGACCTGAATGGTCTGCGGCTGCAGATTCTGCGGCAGCCGGTAGCCGACGATGCCCGCGGTCAGCAACACGGTGGCACGCACCGTGAGGCCGCCGGGACTCACGGTGAGCACCCGTGATTCGACGTTGCCGACGCCGAGCCAGCGCACCGTGTCGCTGGGATCGAACAGCGCGAGCGAGACCGCGGCACCTCGGGTGTCGGCCATGGCTCGATGACACAGCACCATCAGCACGTCCAGCGGTTCGGCGCGGTTCTCGGCGAGCACCTGGGTGGCGCGGTCGGCGGCGTCGGCGGCCGGTGCGCCGTGCCCGAGGCCGTCGAGCACCGCGAAAAGCACTGTGCCGCCGCCGGTGTCGAGCACGACGCTGCGATCACCGGAGACCCGCTGTCCGGGCAGGGCCCGACCGGCCACCGCCCACTCGATTCGGCCGATGAACCCGTCGTCATGCACCGTTGGGTACCCACTTCCACATCTCGACCAACGTGCCGCGGCCGGGTGCGGAGTCGATGGTGAGCCGGTCCATCAGTCGGCGGGCGCCGGGCAGACCGAGGCCGAGTCCACGTCCGGTGGAGTAGCCGTCCTCGAGCGCGCGAGGAATGTCGATGATGCCGGGGCCCTGGTCCTCGGCCTGCACCACCAGCGCCTGCCTGCCTTCCCGTTCGTCCACGAGCAGGCGGATCTCGCCGCTGCCTGCGTAACTGGTGATGTTGCGGGCGATTTCGGAGATCGCCGTCGAGATCATGGTGCGGTCCGTCAGAGAGAATCCGAGCTTCGCGGCCAGTTCGTGTCCGGCCTGACGTGCGATCACGATGTCGCCCGACACTCTGACCGCGATCACCAGATTCTCAGCGGCCACTGTCACGACCGTCTCGCTGGCGTCGGGTGGTGGTCTTGCGGTTCAACCAGGCCAGGCCCTCTTCCAGGTCGAGAGCGGTGTGCATGTCTTCGAACGTGAGCCCGAGCTGCACCATGGCGAAGGCGACTTCCGGCTGCAGCCCGACGATCACCGTTTCGGCGCCCCGCAGCTGCGTCATGTGCGCGATGGTACGCAAGGATCTCGCCGCGAAGGAATCCATGATGTCGATCGCGGTGACGTCGACGATGATGCCGTGTGCCCGGTATTTGCTGACCTGTTTCATCAGGTCGTCCTGCAGTCGTTCGGTATCCGCGTCGGTCAACGCGGATTGCACCGAAGCGATGAGATAGGTGCCCTGTTTGAGAATCGGTACCGGCATGTGCCCGCCCCGATCTAGCGGCCGTCGCGTTCGGTGACCCGCTCGGCGACTCGGGAAACCTCATAGCCCAGCAGACGTTCCGCTTCCTCGATACCGCCCTGGAGGTCACCGACGGCATTCATCTTCGACAGGTCGAGACCGATCGTCACCAGCGTCAGCGCGATCTCCGAGGACAGGCCGGTGATGATCACGTTGGCACCCATGAGGCCGGACGCGTCGACGGTTTGCACCAGGTGGTTGGCCACGGTGGAGTCGATCTGCGGCACACCGGTGATGTCGATGACGACGACCTTGGCGCGGTTGGCCCGGATCGCGCGCAACAGCTGTTCGGTGAGCTGGCGGGCGCGCTGGCTGTCGAGCACGCCGATGATCGGCAGGATGAGCAGTTGTTCGCGGACCTGCAGCACCGGGGTGGACAGTTCGCGGATGGCTTCCTGCTGCTGGCGGATGACGCGCTCGCGCTCCTGGACGAACGAGACGCCCACGGTGTTGGCGATGCGGTTGGCGGCGGGCTCGTAGGCGTCGAGGACGGCGTTGAGCAGCTGGAAGTCGGCCTGGTACTTCTCGAACAGCGAGCGTGCGAGCACGTCGCGCAGCAGCAGCACGATGCCGAGCACCTCGTCGGTTTCGACGCCTCTCGGAATGATGCGCTCGGACAGGTCACGCGCGTAGGCCTGCAGCGCCTCGACGCTACCGGTCTCGAGCACCTCGACGTAGTTGTCGTAGACGGAGGTCGCCTCGGAGAAGATCTCCTCCGGGGTCATCGCGGTGAGCAGTTGCGCGTCGGTGATGCGGCGCGCCCATTCCTCGCGCAGCGCGGTGCGGTTCTGGCGCAGGTGCTCGACCAGCTGTGGCAACAGGTTGTCGACCGGTCCCGCGCGCAACGAATCCGCCGAAAGGCTCATGGACACCTCGGACATGGAAACTCCTGCCCCTTTCGACGGTTACAGTCGGGATCATCGTGCGTCTCGGTCGTCGGACCGACACCGAGCCTAGTCATACCCCATGGCAGTCCACGACGAAACCTGCCGGTTGTTCTCCAGTGATTCACGGCGGGGTGGCGAATCCCCGCTCCAGACCGAGCAACGCCTGGTCCAGGTAGACGGTGAGGTCCGCGTCGGCGCGGGCGAGCCAGGCGTCGAAGGCGGCCCTGGCCGCGGCGAGTGTGGTGCGGCCCACGGCCAGCGGGATCAATCCGTCCGCGGGCTGACCCAGCCTGCGCGCGGCGAAGGCGCTCACGGCGCGCTCCCAGGCGTCATAGTGCGCGCCCGCGGTGGCGGCCAGCGCTGGGTTCGTGGCGACCAGCTGCATACGGATACGGAGCTCAGGGACGTCCTCAGCGCGATATCGATTGGCGTCCACGACAACTCGACGGACCGCGGTCATCATCGCAACATCGTCGGGCACGGTGGCGAATGCCGAGCGCAGAGCGGCGACTTCGTCATCGAACTGGTACCAGAGCACCTCGGCCTTGGTGGGGAAGTAGCGGAAGAAGGTGCGGCCGCTGATACCGGCCGCGGCCGCGATCTGTTCGACGGTGGTGTCGTCGAAGCCCTGCTCGCTGAACAACCGCATGGCGATCAGTTCGAGCTCGCGTTTGGTGGTGCCGCGGGGGCGGCCTCGGGTGTTGCGGGCGGTCACGGCTATTGATTATGTCAGTGACTGACGATAATCTCGCGGCATGTCCCGGAGTGTCGCACGCCACACCGGCGCCGCGACCGAACCCGCGGGCGCCGAGGCGGTGCGCGCTCGCGCGCGGCTGTCCGAGGCCGCCGAGCTGACCTGGCCGGAAGCGGGCGAACGGGCCGCTGCCGGAGCGATTCTCGCGATCGCCGTCGGCGCCACCGAACAGCACGGTCCGCACCTGCCGCTGTCCACCGACACCGATATCGCCGCGGCCCTGTGCCTGCGCCTGGCCGCGCTGCGCTCGGATGTGCTTGTCGCGCCGCCGATTCCCTACGGGGCCAGTGGCGAGCACGCCGGCTTCCCCGGCACGCTCTCGATCGGCCAGGCCGCGCTGGAACTGCTGATCGTCGAGCTGTGCCGCTCGGCGACCGACACTTTCGACCGCATCCTGCTCGTCAACTGGCACGGCGGCAACCTGGAGCCGTTGCGGCGCGCGCAGGCGCTGCTGCAGCGCGAATCCCGGGACGTGCGCCTGTATCTGCCGCGCTTTCCCGGGGATCTGCACGCGGGCCGCTCGGAGACCTCGGTGCAACTGGCGCTGACCCCGCGGCGGGTGCTGCTCGATCGTGCCGCACCCGGTGACCCGCGGCCGCTGCCGGAACTGCTCACGCTGCTGCGCTCCTCGGGAGTGCGCGCGATCAGCCCCAACGGCGTGCTCGGCGATCCGGCGGGCGCCGCGGCCCCTGAGGGCGCCGCGCTACTGGACCACCTCACCACCGACCTGCTCGACCGAATCCGGCTGTGGTGGCCGGATTCCGCCTGAAAGGATCCGACCATGAACCCATGGTTCGAAACCGTCGCCGAGGCGCAGCGGCGTGCGAAGAAACGACTGCCGAAGTCGGTGTACGGCGCGCTGATCGCCGGATCGGAACGCGGGCAGACCATCGAGGACAACCAGCGGGCCTTCACCGAACTCGGTTTCGCGCCCCATGTCGCGGGCCCGATCGGCACCCGCGACCAGTCGACGACCGTACTCGGCCAACAGCTTTCGATGCCGGTGCTGATCTCGCCGACCGGCGTGCAGGCGGTGCACCCCGACGGTGAGGTCGCGGTCGCCCGTGCGGCCGCGGCGCGTGGCATCGCGATGGGGCTCAGTTCGTTCGCCAGCAAGCCGATCGAAGAGGTGATCGCCGCCAACCCCGCGACCTTCTTCCAGTTGTATTGGTGCGGCGGTAAAGACGAGATCGCGCAGCGGATGGCGCGCGCGAAGGCCGCGGGCGCGGTCGGCTTGATCCTGACCCTGGACTGGTCGTTCTCGCACGGCAGGGACTGGGGGAGTCCGGTGATCCCGGAGCGGCTCGATCTGCGCACCATGCTGAAGTTCGCGCCGCAGACCCTGGCCCGGCCGCGCTGGCTCGCGGCCTACGTGAGGTCCGGGCACATCCCCGACCTCACCGCGCCGAACATGGCGATCGGCGACGCCGCGGCCCCCGGGTTCTTCGGCGCCTACGGCGAATGGATGGGCACGCCGCCGCCGGACTGGGCCGATGTGCGCTGGATCTGCGCACAGTGGGACGGACCGGTGCTGCTCAAGGGCGTGATCCGGGTCGACGACGCGTTGCGCGCGGTGGACGCGGGCGTCGCCGCCATCTCGGTGTCCAATCACGGCGGCAACAACCTCGACGGCACGCCCGCCTCGATCCGGGCGCTGCCCGCCATCGCCGACGCCGTCGGCGATCAGATCGAGGTGCTGCTCGACGGTGGCATCCGGCGCGGTAGCGATGTGGTCAAGGCGGTGGCCCTCGGTGCGCGCGCGGTGCTGCTCGGGCGCGCCTACCTGTGGGGTCTGGCCGCCAATGGGCAAGCGGGCGTGGAGAACGTGCTCGACATCCTGCGCGGCGGCATCGATTCGGCGCTGCTCGGCCTGCGTAAGACCAGTGTCACCGAACTCGAACGCGCCGATCTGGTGGTGCCGGACGGATTCGAGCGCGCGCTCGGTGTGCCCGCCCCGGCGCCGGGTGAGTCCGGCACGGCCGCAACGGATTCGAGCCGGGCGGTCACGGCTTCGGGTGCGGCCGAGCCGGTGGCCATCGGCTGATCGGTCAGTTCTCGCTGGTCGCCTTGCGGTGGTGGGCGAGCAGGGTGTCGTAGATGTCGGCGAGCGCGGCCAGCTGCTGCCGGTCCAGCACGTCGATCATGTGCCTGCGCACGCTGTTCACGTGCGCTGGCGCGGCGCCGGTCAGCACCTCGGCGCCGCGCTGGGTCAGCCGCGCCGCGGTGCGCCGCGCGTCGTCGGGGATGGGTTCGCGAACGACCAACCCGCGCTTCTCCATTCGGGTGATCTGGTGCGAGAGCCTGCTCTGCGACCACTCCAGGCTGAGGGCGAGATCGGCGAAGGTGCACCGGTGATCCGGGGTGCCGCTCAGGAAGGCCAGCACCGAGTACTCGACGTAGGTGAGGTTGGACTCCCGTGTCGAGTCCCGCCCGACCGCCGCGGCGATGAGGTCGCGTGTGCGCACGAAACCCACCCATGCGCGCATTTCGACGTCATCGAGCCAATGGGGATCGGTCACGATAGCGCTCCAAACTCTGGCGTGTCATACATTGTCGCGCGCCGTTGTACGTTCGCGTGACGGTTTGTGTGGCGACCGGACGGTCGGAACGTCCGAGCGTTTTGTGTGAGACGACAGGTAGCACTACCGGGGTTGAACGTGCAACCTTTTGTGCCAACTGGACGAACGCGGGCCACCTGGTTGTTCGCCGCGATTAGGCTTGCCTAATCCGGGGTGGGATGCGGCCGGATGGATAGGCTCGCTCTGCTCGTGACCAGCCGCGGCCTCTCGGCCCGGCCCACCTCGAAGGAGTGCGTCTCGTGACCGCGCCGGACTTCCGCTACTCAGACCTGCTGCCGATCGGCCCCGACGACACGTCGTACCGGTTGCTCACCACCGAGGGCGTGCACACCTTCGAAGCGGGCGGCCGCACCTTCCTGCAGGTGGAGCCCGAGACGCTGCGCCTGCTCACCGCCGAGGCGATGCACGACATCAGCCACTATCTGCGCCCGGCCCACCTCGGCCAGCTGCGCAAGATCATCGATGACCCGGAGTCCAGCGGCAACGATCGTTTCGTCGCGCTCGACCTGCTCAAGAACGTGAACATCTCCGCGGGCGGCATCCTGCCGATGTGCCAGGACACCGGCACCGCGATCGTCATGGGCAAGAAGTCCGAGGGCGTGCTCACCGGCGTCGACGACGCCGAGTGGATCAGCCGCGGCGTCTACGACGCATACACCAAGCTGAACCTGCGCTACTCCCAGCTCGCCCCGATGACGATGTGGGAGGAGAAGAACACCGGCAACAACCTGCCCGCACAGATCGAGTTGTATTCCACGCCAGGCGATCCCGCGCAGCCTGCGTACAAGTTCCTGTTCATGGCCAAGGGTGGCGGCTCGGCGAACAAGTCGTTCCTGTACCAGGAGACCAAGGCCGTGCTCAATCCCACCAGGATGCTGGAGTTCCTGGACGAGAAGATCCGTTCGCTCGGCACCGCGGCCTGCCCGCCCTATCACCTCGCGGTTGTGATCGGCGGTACCAGTGCCGAATTCGCGCTGAAGACCGCGAAGTACGCCTCCGCGCACTACCTGGACAACCTGCCGACCGAGGGTTCGCTTGCCGCGCACGGCTTCCGCGACCTAGCGCTGGAGGAAGAGGTCTTCAAGCTCACCCAATCCTTCGGCATCGGCGCGCAATTCGGCGGCAAGTACTTCTGCCACGACGTGCGCGTTGTCCGGCTGCCGCGGCACGGCGCCAGCTGCCCGGTGGCGATCGCGGTGTCCTGCTCGGCGGACCGGCAGGCGCTGGCCAAGATCACCGCCGAGGGCGTGTTCCTCGAACAGCTCGAACGCGAACCCGCGCACTACCTGCCCGAGCAGACCGACTCGATCCTCGGCGGCGACGTGGTGCGCGTCGATCTGAACCGGCCGATGTCGGAGATCCGCGCCGAGCTGTCGAAATACCCGGTGAAGACCCGGCTTTCGCTGACCGGGCCGCTGGTGGTCGCCCGCGACATCGCGCACGCCAAGATCAAGGAACGGCTCGACGCCGGCGAGCCGATGCCGGAGTACCTGCGCGAGATGGCCGTCTACTACGCGGGCCCGGCCAAGACGCCGGAGGGCTACGCCTCCGGTTCGTTCGGGCCGACCACCGCGGGACGGATGGACTCCTACGTCGACCAGTTCCAGGCCGCGGGGGGCTCGTTCGTCATGCTGGCCAAGGGAAATCGCTCCGCGCAGGTCACCAAGGCGTGCAAGGAGCACGGCGGGTTCTACCTCGGCTCGATCGGCGGGCCCGCCGCCCGCCTCGCGCTCGACTGCATCAAGTCGGTCGAGGTGCTCGAGTACCCGGAGCTGGGCATGGAGGCGGTGTGGAAGATCGAGGTCGAGGACTTCCCTGCCTTCATCGTGGTCGACGACAAGGGCAACGACTTCTTCGCCGAAACCCAGAAGCCGATCGCCCTGCGGGTGCGCACCCGCAGCGCCGAACGGGTCTAGGCCCTCAGCTGGTCGCGCGCCGGTAGGTCAGGGCGGCGCGCAACCGGCCGAATCTGCGGGGCTGGACGTTGACCTTGGCGAGATCGCCGTCGTAGTGCGCGAGTACCCGCGGGTCCATCACCGCCCGCCACAGCGGAGGCAGCGCGGCGAGCACGATCATGGTCGCGTAGCCGGCCGGTAGCTGTGGTGCCTGTGCCGAGCTGCGTAGCGTCTGATACCGGCGGCCCGGGTTGGCGTGATGGTCGCTGTGGCGCTGCAGATGGAACAGGAAGATGTTGGTGACGAGCCGGTCGCTGTTCCAGCTGTCGCGCGGCGAGCAGCGCGCGTAGTTGCCGTTCGGGCGGCGTTCGCGCAACAGCCCGTAGTGCTCGACGTAGTTCACCGTTTCCAGCAGCGCGATGCCGATCACCGCCTGCAAGGCCAGCCACGGCAGCACCGCGACACCGAACGCCGCGACCAGCGCGCCGAACAGCGCCACGGTCATCGACCAGGCCTGCAGGATGTGGTTGTCCACGTGCCACCAGCCCTTGCCCTTGCGCGCCAGCCGCTCGCGCTCGAGCTGCACCGCGGAGCTGAAGCCGCCGGACACGCTGCGCGGCAAGAACTCCCAGAGGGATTCGCCGAACCGGGCGCTGGCCGGGTCCGCAGGCGTGGCCACCCGGACGTGGTGGCCGCGATTGTGCTCGACGAAGAAATGCCCGTAACCCGATTGCGCGAGTGCGATCTTCGCCAGCCAGCGTTCCAGATGTTCTACCCGGTGCCCCAATTCGTGCGCGGCGTTGATACCGATGCCGCTGACGAAGCCAAGGGTGGCGGCGAGGCCGAGTTTGTCGGCGATGCCGAGTTCGGGTCCGGCCCACAGGTAGCAGGCGATGGCGAGGCCGGTCAGCTGGATCGGCAGGAAGAGATAGGTGCACCACCGGTAATACCGGTCGTTGGAGAGCAATTCGTAGTCTTCGTCGCGTGGATTCTCGCCGTCCTCGCCGACCACCCAGTCCAGCACCGGGATCACGATCAGCACGATGACCGGGCCGATCCACCAGAACACGGGCGCGCCGGTGTGCAGCACGAGCTGGGACGGGAGCAGCGCGCACGACGGCGCGATAAGGCCGAGAACCCACAACGGGCGCTTCGAATCCTGACCTCGTTGGGGTCGACGGTTGATCTTCATTCCTCTTCCGGTAACACTCCGGCGAACCGCGCGGCCGGAACCTGCTGCGCCTCGCCGACATTCACGGTGAACCCGGTGCCTTCAACAGTGGAGTCGCCGCGAATATGTCAGTCGTTACGAGAGCGAAGTGAGTGTATTCCTTCGCGGCGTCCGCCGCGACCACACCCACCCGGCACCGGGAAGCGTTCGCCTTGCTAATTAGCAAACTTCGGGCATCCGGTTGGGCCGAGCGGCTTTCGCGGCGATCGGCGCCGGGCTCCGGTTGTGGGGCGACCGTCGCGGGAACGCGTTATGGTCGGAACGCGAAGGGAGGAGTTCGGTTGCACGTCGCGATCTTCGCCGACGTCTCGTTCGGAACGGTCGGTGGATTGCCCTCCGCGCTGGTCGCGCAGCGCAACGCGTTGCGGCGACACCGGCATCGGGTCACGATGTTCGCATCGGCCGCCACTGCCGCGGCGGCCGACCCGGATCTGGTTGTGCTGGAGGGGGTTTCCGGCTGGCGCGCGGACGGGTCGGTGCTGGTGGTGCCGAACGGCGCCAATGCCGGACTGATCGACGCCGCCTTCGCCGAGCGTGGGCCGGTCGACGTGGTGCACGTGCTCACCGCGTCCGGTGCCGGGATCGCCGGACTGCACGCGGCGCGCCGCCACGGCATTCCGCTCGTCCAGACGCTGCGCAGGCAGGACGAGGCGTTGGTCGAACGGTATTCCGCGATGCGCCTGCTGTCGGCCTCGATCCTGCGGCGTCTGCGCGCCGCCCAACCGCTCCCGGGCCGGGGGCAGGCCGCCGACCGGATCGTGGCGCCGTCGCGACGGGTCGCGCGCGACCTGATCGCGGCGGGGGTCCGCGGCCCGATTCACGTGGTGCCCAACGGGATCGATGACGAGCTGCTCGACGCCGCCCCCGATCCGCGCTTCACCGTGCACGACCCGAGCGTGGAATCCACTGCCGCGCAACAACCCTTGCGCCTGCTCTGGTGTGGCCGGTTCGCGCTGGAGAAGCGACCGCTCGCCGCGCTCGAGGCGGTGCGCCTGGCGTTGGACGCCGCCCCCGGCTCCTGCACGCTGGATATGTACGGCACCGGGCTGTTGCTCGATCGCGCCTGGTCGTTCGTCGAACGGCACGGTCTGCACGATCGGGTCCGGTTGCACGGCGAGGTCGGCCAGGCCGAATGCCTGGCCGCCATGCGCACCCACGACATCCTGCTCTCGTGCTCGTACGGCGCGCAGAGTCGGCACATGGTGTTGCGGGAGGCTGTCGCCGTCGGCCTGCCCATCCTGTACTGCGACCCGGACCTGGACGAGGTCGTGCCGAACGGCGGCGGCGTACGCACCCTCGGCCCCTCGATGCTGGCGCTGGCCGAGGCGCTCGGCAGGCTCACGAAGTCGCCGCAACGGCTGGTCGAGATGCGCAAGGTTTTGGTCGGCTGTGCCGACGGGGTGCGTCAGTCGACCTACACGAGCGAGCTCGTCTCGATCTACCGCCAGGCGATCGCCCAAGGCGCCGGATCGGGCGCCGCGCCCGCGTGCGACCCGGCGCGGGCTCGGATGCTCGGCTGTCCGCTCCGGGTTGCCGCGGACCCGCTTGTCGCGTGGCGCGGTGACGCCAGGTAGCGGCTTATCTGGGCGTTTGACCTGGTTCTGCGGCTTTGGCGGACATGGCAGTGTCCCCCCGATCGCCGGGGGTCGGGTGGCCGATTCGCGAGGCACCCTTAGCGATGTACGTCGTTGATTCCAGGTGCTTGATCGCAGACGCCATCAGATCGAGGAGGGCAATGAGTACGTTCCGAACAGTCACGAGAACGCTGCGTCTCTCGCAATCGGCAGGGCGCAGGCTCGCCGCACGCGCGGCCAGGGAAGGAACCACTTCCGCCGCACTGCTGGACCGCCTCATCCGCGAGGGTGTCGATCAGCTCGATCATCCCGGCATCATCTTCCGCGGGCCGATGAACGATCGGCGCGCGGCGCTGGTCGCGGGCCCCGAGGTCTGGGAAGTGGTTGCGCGCCTGCAGGAACTGGACGGTCCGGTCGAGCGACGCATCGAAATACTCAGCGCCCGCTCGAGTCTGCACCAGGGCAAGATCAAGACCGCCATCGCCTACGCGCGCGACCACGGCGGCGAGATCATCGAGCGAATCGAACGCAATCGCGCCGCCGTCGAGGTCATCCGGCGTGCCGCGCCCCCGCGCCGACCCGCGCCCGACCGCGACCACCTTTCGCTGGTCACCCCGTTACGGGAGTGATTCACCCCAATTGTCCGGTGCCCCTTGGGGGATTGTCCGTTGCAGTGGCTGTTCACATCGATGGGGAGCGACTGTGCACACCGGCCCCCGGCTGTGCACAACCTCTCCCGTCCGGGGTGTCGTCGCTCGTGTCGGCCGCCCGGGCGCCACCCGACCGCGATCGCCGGCACGCCCATATCGCACTGCCCGCGCTCGCCCAATCCCGCGAGAACGACGCATTTTTCGCGAAACAGACTTATAGCCACCTTTGGAATCATGTGGTCCACAACACTGGAACGGATTGTGGACAACCCCCGTTCCTTGTGGATGAAAAGATTGCCGCGCAACGTGATTCGGGTACAACGGGTCCATGTCCAACGACTATGACCCGATGTCCCTTCCCTTTGGTGGCCGCTCGCCGTCGCGGGCTGAATGGTTTGCCCGTCCGCGGCCAGGGGAGCCGATTTCGTCACCGAAGCGTGCGATCGACTGTATGATGCTGGGTATGAAGGCCCGGATGACATTGAGTCTGGAGCAGGCCACCGCCGACTACATCACGCGGCAGGCGGCGGCCGCGGGTGGAAATGTGTCGGCCTGGGTCGAACGCCACTTCCGCGAGCAGGCGGTGCGCGAATCCGTCGCCTCCTATGTGGACTGGGATGCCGCGCATCCCGGCTACGCCGAGGCGGCCGCGGAAGAGGCCGAGGCGGCCGCGCGCGAAGCCGGGCTCGCGTGAATCGCGGCGAGATCTGGAACTATGAACCGATTCTTCATCGCCCCGGAGCCTCGACCCGCCGGTTGATCATCAGTGCCGCGCCGATCAACGAGAATCCGCACCTGAAGGTCGTGTTGACGCTGCATGTGCTCGATTCCGATCCGGGTGGTCTGCTCGCCGTCGAGGTAGGTTCGCACGGGTGGGCCTCCGCGCTGCACCCGGAAGCGACGGTGCGTCGGCGGCTCGATCAGTGCGTCGGTGTCGCGGATCCGGAGACGATGGACCGGGTTTCGGCAGCACTGCGCGCCGCACAGGATCTCTGAGCCGACTCGGGGTGCCGGGGTGGGTGGGGTATAGGCACTACCATCGCCCGCATGGTGTTGCGGAGTGGTGTGCGCGGGCGGGTGCTGATCGGTCTACCGGTGGCGGTGCTGCCGTTGGTGGTGGCGGGGTTGGTGGCGCCGCGGGCGGCGGCGGTGCCCGGCGTGGCGATAGATCAACGTGCGGCGTTGGGGTCGGCGGCCGGAACCGAAGGGTTGCAGCCGCGTTTGGCGCTGGCGTACACGCTGGCCGAGGCCGAAGCGCACGCTCAGGGGGTGCCGCTGTCGATCACCTCGGGGTATCGCTCGCACGAGGAACAGCAGTGGCTCTGGAACGACGGCCTGGCGCAGTACGGCAGTCCCGACGAGGCGCGACGCTGGGTGTTGCCGCCCGAGGAGTCGACACACGTGTCCGGCCGCGCGGTCGACGTCGGCCCGCAGGAGGGGGCGCACTGGCTGGAGGTCAACGGCAACACGTGGGGCCTGTGCCGCATGTTCGACAACGAATGGTGGCATTTCGAATTGGCCACCACGCCCGGCGGCGTGTGCCCGCCGATGAAACCCGACGCGAGCGTGCACTGACCTCGCGGCGGTGACCGTGCCGGTCCGTCCGCTACGGCGGGCCTGCTCGATGCCATCGGGCAGATCGGCTAACTGACCGGTGTCAGTTCCAGGCCTCCTTCGATGGTGGTGTGGGTGCGGCGGCGGTTGGGGGAGCCGAGCGCGGCGGTGAGATCGGTGCCGTCGTGCTCGGCGAGCAGTTCGCCGCTGTCCCACACCAGCAGCGTCGCGCTGACCGTGTTCTCGGCGGCGGCGTGTGCGAGATCGTAATGCGCGCAGCCGGGCACGTGCGGGTAGGTGATCCACAGGTCATAGCCGGTCATGAACAGGTCGAGGTCGAATTGCACGCTGAGGCCGAGCAGCTCGCTGCGGCCGTTGTCGTCGACGCCGGCGAAGGCCTCGTCGAGCGCGAGCAGCCGCGGCGCCTGCGGATCGGCGGAGTCCAGCATCACGTGCGCGGCGGCGAACAGCGGCAGGTGCAGCGAGACCGACTGCTCACCGCCGGACAGCGCGCTGTGCCTGGCCACCGTCAGCTTGTCCTCGCTGCCGTCGGCGGAGATGAGGGTGAACGAGAACACCCGCCAGGTGCGGTAGTCCAGTGTCGCCGCCAGGATCTCGGGGTACGAGCGTTCCGGATGCGCGGCCCGTGCGGCGCGGATCTCGGACGCGAAATGCGCTCGGATCGTGGCCAGTTCGTCCGCGCCCAGCGCGGAGGCGTCCCGGTCGAGCAGTTTGCACATGGCGCGCGCGGGATCGGAGAGCGTGTCGGCGAGCACCCAGTGCACGCCGATGGTGTTGCCCGAGGACATCCGGCGCTGCTTCATCTCCGCGCCCATCTTGGCGATGAGCTCGCGGGCGTCACTGGTGCGTTCGTAGATCTGCTGGGCGAGCCCGGTCAGCAGCGCGTCCTCGAGTATGCGGCGCTCGGCGTCGGTGAGCAGCAGCTCCTGATCCTTGCGCGCGCTGTCGATGCGGGCGGCGAAATCGGCAAGCGCCGACAGGCCGTCGTCGTCCTGCACCTGCACCACGGTGAGCCCGTCGGCGGCATCCCACTGCAGGCGGTAGTCCCGGCCGGACCCGGCGAGGGCCGCGTCGAATTCCTGCAGCGCCGCGGTGACCGCGCTGCGCGTCGACTTGCGGGTCGCCTCGCTGGCGCGCACGGACGCCGTTGCGGTGCTCAGGCTTTCGAAGAGTTCGGCGACCTCCTCGGGCAGTACCTGCGGTTCGGCCTCCGGGCCGGCCTGGGCGATCCGGTACAGCAGCTGCTCCGGGGTGGACCAGGCGGCATCGCTGCTGGGCCAGCGGCCGTCGGCGGGCGCGCCGAGCAGCCGCAGCAGGTCCGGACGGGCGTACGGGGCAAGGGCTTTCACGTCGGCGAGCACCTCGGTGAGCGCGGTGCCGAGCGATTCGTGTGCGGTCCGGTAGGCGGCCTCGGCATCGCCGATCGCCTCGATCGCCTCGTTGGCGGCCTTGCGCGCGGCCTTCTGCGCGGCCTTGGTCGCCTCGATCTTCGCGCGGGCCTTCTCCAGCTCCTGATCGATGTCGGCGGCGCCCGCGCCCAGCGCCTCGCGCAGCGTTTCGAGCTTGCGCAACTGTTCCTGGTAGCCGGATCTCGCGGCCTCGGCCTCCTCGGCGAAGGCCTCGGCGAGATCCTTGGCCTCGGCGTAGCGGTCGGCGCCCTCGCGTTCGCGCTCGCGTTCGCGTTCGTGCTCGGTGCGCAGGCGGAGCAGGCCGGTGCCGGTGTTCTCGAAATGCCGGATCGCCGCGGCGAGCGCGTCGAGCTCGCGTGGGTCGCGCGGTGTCCGGTGCTTGACGGCGGCCGCGCGCAGCTTCTTCTCGACCGCGGTGACCTCGGCCACCGCCTGGTCGAGGTCGCGCTCGGCCTGGGCGGCGGCCTCCGCGCGCGAGCGCATCATGCCCGCGGTCTCCGAGACCGCCCGCAGCGCGGTGGCGACCGCGGTGGCGCGCGGTAACGCCTTGGCCGCCGCGGCGATTCGCGCGAGCTCGGCCGTGGCGGCGCTCTCCTCGTCCTTGGCCGCCTGTTCGGCCGCCGCAGCGGCCGAACAGGCGGCGGCGAGTTCGGTCAGCCGCAGTTCGCGCCTGCGCGCCCGCGCGGTGGCGCCGATGAACTCGGCGTCGGTCTTGTGATGCCTGCCGAGTTGCACGCCCTGCCGGAATCCGCCCGCGGTGCTCACCGCGATGGCTTCGGCCGGATCACCCTTGCCCTCGTGCAGCGCGATGGAGGCGAGCAGGTCGGCGACCGCCTGTCGCGGCACCGTCAGCGTGTCCGAATCCTCCTCGACGACAAGCACATCGGCGAGCGTGCGGCCCTTCGGCCGCTGCGCGGCGGGCAGCGGGACGAGGAACTGGTCGGAGTCGTAGCGCGCGGGCGGCTCGGCGCACACCCACCCGTCCAGCAGATCGGCGGCGTGCAGCGCGGCCTCGACGCCCGCGGCGGCCGCCGGTGTCACGTCGTCGGCGAACCGGACCAGCCGCCACAGCGGAGCGCCGGGCCGATCCGCCGCGTCGCGGGCTCGCGCGGCGAAAGCCGGTGGCGCGTCCTCGGTTTGCGCGGCGACGCGGTCGCGTTCGGCGGTGAGCTCGGCGAGCTGCGCGGCCGCCGTCGCCGCCCGCCCGCGCGCCTCCTGGCGCCGGTTGCGGATGTCGTCCAACAGCGGCTCGGTGCGCTCGGCGAGCACCTCGGCGACCGTAGCCTCCTCCGAGCCCGCCTGGGCCAGTGCGGTATCGAGCGCCTCGAACAAACCGTCCTCAATGGGGGCATATACCGAGCGGTGCTCGGTCCACCAACCGCGCAGCGCGCCCGCGGCCTCGGTGCGGGCCAGCACGACCGCGGCCTCGGCGTGCGCGACCTCGGCCGCGGCGGCCTCCTTCAGCTCGCGGGCGCGTTCGGCGAGCCGCTCGGCCCTGGTGCGTTCGGCGGCCGCCTTCTCCATCAGGCCGAGCGCCTGCCGGACCTGGCGCACGTCGGCATCGCGTTCCTCGGCGTGCGAGCGCACCGCGGTGGTGAGCTGGTCGGCCCGCGCCGCCTCCGACAGCGGCGTCCAGTCGATGCCCGCTTCCGCTGCGGCGGAACGCAATTCGTCCTCGCCGCGGGACAGCGCGGCGGCCGCGCTCTGCACCGCGGTGCGCGCCCGCTCGGCCTCCTGGGCCCGTTGGTCCAGGGTCTGGCGCGCCTTGAGCGCCTTGTCGCCGTGCACGCCTGCCGAGGTCTCCAGCCTGCGCACCGCGTCGGCGAGGTCGTCGAGCTGCTGTTTGCCCTCGTACGCGCTGGAACGCTGCAGGTTCTCCCGGTCGCCGAGGGCCTGCTCGTAGGCGCGGTCGGCATCGTCGGCGCGGGTCTCGGCGGTGGCGCGTTCGGCCTCGCGCCGTTCCCGCAGCGCGGTCGCGGCGAACAGCGCGGTGCTCGCGTGGGTCACCGCGTCGAGCCGGGTGCGCAGCTGGTCGACATCGGTCTTGGCCTGCACCGCAAGGTATTTGCGATAGACCTCGACGAAGGTCCTGGTGGCGCTGTCGGCGTGCACCAGGCCCTCCAGGGTGCGTCCGACCTCCTCCATATCGCTGAACGAGCGGGCCGCGTCCAGGATGAGCTGCTCGTCGAGCGGGCGCAGGCCGTCGGTGAGCGCCTGCGAAAGTCCGCGCGGGTCCAGGTTTTTCGCCAGCTGCGGGCGGCGCAGCGTGAGGATCAGATTGATCAGCTGGTCGTAGCGCTGGGTGCCGAGGCCGAACATGCGGGCGTCGATCGCGTTGCGATACTCGACCGGCCGATCGACGATGGCGTCGGTGCCGATCTGCTCGGCGAGTTGCTTGCGGGTGAACGGCCGGTCGTCGGGGCCGATCAGCGAGAAGTCCACGCCCACCCGGCCGTCGGCGACGAAATACCACCGGGTGACCTTGTCCGAGGAGCGGGTGGCGCGCATGCCGATGCCGATGGTCACCGCCTCCGGGTCGTCCCAGTCGCCGCGCGCGAACTCCATCCAGACATACGAGTACGCCGACTCTTGCTTGCGGTACAGCAGATTCGACTTCATCGTGCGTTCTTCACCGGCGAACGGGTTGAGCCTGCGCGGTTCGATCCGGCCGTCGAGCACGAACGGGAACAGCACCTCGAGCGCCTTGGTCTTGCCCGACCCGTTGGGGCCGCGCAGCACCAATCTGCCGTCGGCGAAGCAGTATTCCTGGTCGCGGTAGTCCCACAGGTTGATGATCCCGGCGCGGGTCGGAATGAACCGCACTCCACCGTGAATGAGCGACATCGCCTCAGTTCCCTTCCGTGCCAGTGCTGTCGGACCCGTAGGTGTCGGCCGCGGTGACGAACAGTTCCTCGGTGCGCTTGGTGCGTACGGTGACCACCGCGCCGCGATAGCGCGCGAGGGCGGGCAGGACAAGCAGTCCGTCCTCGACCGACCGGACCAGGCGCAGCCGTTCGAGCAGCGTGACCACCTCGGTGGTCAGCCCCGGTACGTCGGCCTGCCACTGGGCGGCGAAGGTGGCGCCGTAGCGGTCGGCGAGCGCCTGCATGGTCTCGCGGACCCACGCCGTGTCGACCAGCGGGTAGGTGGCATCGAACGGCTCGTCGGCGTCGGCCTCGATCGCTGAGTCCGCTTGGGCCAGTTCGTCTTCGAAGACGCTGCGCAGCTCGGCCAGCGGCGCGAAGACGGTGGACTCGGGGATCGCGCCGTCCAGTTGCGCGGCCAGCGCCTCGCCTGCGTCGGGCGCGGCGGCGCGGCGCGGCAGGGGGTTGTCGATATCGAGCACCCGGTCGGCGATCTCACCCGCCAGCAGCAGACCGACCTGCGCCAGCGTGCCGGTGCTGGGGAAGCGGATGTCGGACAGCCGCCCCGACGTGTCGATCAGCGCGACGCCCTCGGCCCGGCGTTCGGCGCGCAGCCCCGTGAACAGTTCGACGTCGGCCACGATCCGGTCCTGGCCCAGCACCGGACGTTCGGCGGGGGACAGGTCCTCGAGATACACCACCGGCCGTTCCACCAGGGTGCGGCGCACCCGCCGGGCCAGGTCCGCGGCGGTGGGCGGATGCGTTGCGCCCGCGCCCTCTTCGGTGAGCAGACCGCGCACGCTGTGCAGGTGCTGCAGCGCCCGCGGCGGGCGGAACAGCGCGAACACCACGGGCCGGTCGATGTCGTAGAGCGCCTCGCCCGCCTCCGGATCGCTGGCCCAGCCGCCCGCGTCGCCGTCGGCCAGGGTGAGCGCGCCGCGGTGGGTCAGCCAGCCGACCGCGTCGACGAAGGCGTCCCGGTCCGCGGCCCGGTCGGTGGACAGTTCCAGCCCCTCGACCCGGCCCGCGTACGCGGCGACCTGATCGGCCAACTCGGACAGCGTGATCTGATCGCCCGCCCGACCCAGCGCGGCCAGCGAGAGCGCGAGATAGGCGTAGCGCCTGCGGTCGAACACCCGGTCGGCGGGCGTGCGCGCGGGCTTGCCGGCATCGAGCCGATCGATGATCGGGAACACCCGGGCCGTGGTCTCGGTGACCTCGAGCCGGTAGCCGAACAGCTCGGCAAGGTCCTCGCGCAATTCCGTGGCCCAGCGCCGGATCAGCGGCAGCGCGATCCGGTCCGGATAGGTCCTGGTCACCAGATGATTGGCGAGGATGACCCGGGCCGCGCGCTGGTAGTTGTCCAGCGCGAGCGCGTCGATCTTGCGTCCGTGCATCATGAGCGCTCCAGTGTGTCCGGCAGATCGCGGCCCGCCCGTCGCGCGCGTGCGTGCGTGCCGGCACCGCTCGCCACCGCGGCGGCCGTCATCGCGCGTCCCGCTTCGCCCGGGTCCGCGTTGTCTCGCGCACCTCTAGCCTGCGGTTGTTCAGGTGCAGCAGGCCGTGCGCGGTCCGCACCACCGTCGAACCCGGATGCTCGGACACGGTCAGGGTGACCCCGCTGTCGGATCCCGTTGTCCCCGCGACCCGCCCGCTCACCGGCACCCACGCGGTGGAGGCCGCGTCGAGCAGCCGCAACAGTACTTCGGTCTCCCGCTCGTCGAGCACCCGGTTGTGCACATCGGTCCCGGCCAGCGACTTCGCCGCCGCGGCGCGGGCGCGCTGTGCGTCCAGTTGCGCCTCGCGCAGCCGCCGAATTCCCGCGTCGTTGCGGTGGATTCGGGCGGGTGCGCCCGCCGAGGGCGGCCGCCCGGTCTCGGCCAGGGTGCGCGAGATCTCCAGCGGCGGCGCCTCCCACCAGGAACGCAGCGCCGGGATGAGGTCGGCGTCGGGATGCTCCATCGCGAGATGGCGTGGCCTGCCGAGCCCGAACACCGCGTCGAAGAGCGCGTGCGCGCTGTCGGCGCTGGGCGCGGCGGTGAACCAGCCGGCCAGATGGCGCAGCGCCGACTCCCGGCTCACCCCGCCGCGGCGGGTCTCGGTGACCCGGCGCAGCAGCGACAGCACCGCCGCGATCGCGCTCATCGTGGCCTCGCGCAACCGCTCGGCCTCGGTCGTGCCCGCCGACTCGCCCGAGCCCGCGGCGACGAACCAGGTGCGCAAGCCGTCCCAGCGGGCCTGCCAATCCGCCTGTCGTTCGGCCGGACTCAGCAGAACCCGTTCGTCACAGCCCGCCGCGCGTTCGATCAACTCCTCGACGCCGGTCTCCTCGATCTCGGCGATCGCGGCGGCCAGCCGCGGGGTGAACCGGGCCAGGTCCAGGCTGAACTCGCGCATGTGCGCGAGCAGCGCGTCCTTGTGCGCCAGAAACGATTCCGGGGTGATCTCGGTGGTTCGCACCAGATCGCCGAGCGAGAGATAGAAATGCGCGGCGCGCGCGGCCATGTCGGTGAGCGCGGCGTCGAGGCGGCGCAGCGTGCGATACACGCGCTCGGCGTCGCCGTCGCGGTTGGCCACGGCCAGGGTGTGCAGATCGGCCAGCAACTCGGGCAGCACCAGCCGCGACAGCGATGCCTCGTCGAGCCGGGCGTTGAGCACGCCAGCCACCGCGCGATAGGCCTGAAAACCCGCCTGGGAGAACTGATAGACGAAGTGCCGGTTGCGATACTCGGCCAGCGTGGCGGCGCGGGTGCCGTCGTAACTGCGTTCCAGCACGCCCCACTGGTGCAACTGATCCAGCAGCGGGCCGATCTCGGCGGCGCTCAGGCGCGGTGCGGCCGGCCGGTCGCCCTGGACGTCTGACCAGGCGGCGGCACTCGCGGGACCGTCGTCGGGGGCGTGCTCGGCGGCTCGATTGTCCTCAGTTGGTTGCTGGCCTCCGACGTCAGCGGCATCCGGGGCAGCCTCGGCGGTGCCGGGTGTAGTTGTGACGGACGCGGTCGCCACGGGTGCGGGCGGGGCGTCGAGCCGGTCCGGCGTACGCGCCGACTGTCCGTTGCGCTCGATCCACTCCGCCACATCGTCGGCGTGCAGCAACACCACGTAGGCCGCGCGGGCGCTGTCGAACGCGCGCAACACCCACAGGTAGTCGGTGCGGCGCTCTGCGGTGGCGAAGGAGAACAGCCGCAGCCGGTCGTCCCAGAGGACGGAGGCGGCGTTCGCGGCGCCGTCGGCGGAGTCGGTCACCGGGAACAGGGTAGTAGCGGGCCGGTCGCCCACGGCACGAACGGGGCCGGTTCGGCGTGGCCGTGTCCGGTTTGCCGTATGTTCGCCGCTCGATTCGGCTGGTCGGTCGCCCGCGCGGTCACTCGGTCGAGAGCGCGCGCAGCTGATCCAGGTAGACGCGGGTGCGCGGATCGCCGGGGTAGCGGGCGATGATCTCACGGGCCGCCTCGCCCGCGATCCACATCAGCGAGGGCAGCGACCGGCGCTTGCCCGCGAACGCGCGCAGCCCCTCGTCGACCGCGAGTTCCAGATCGCGGTTGCGGACCGCGACCACCGCGAGGGTCAGATGGGCCTCGGACACCCGCATCGGATTGCGAACGGTGCCGTCGGCCCTGGTCGAGTTGCGGATGACCTCGTTGGCGTAGGTCTCGGCGAGTCGATCCTCGCCCGCGACCCGGCAGCAATCCATCGCGTAGAAGTCGAACTTCTGCGGATCGACGACGAAGTGGTTGTCCAGATTGATCGGATGGTCGAGTCGCCGCAAAATTGCCCGGCCCTCATCCAGTGCCGTCTCGACCTCGTGTCGATCGCCGAGGCGGGCCCAGGCCTTGGCGCGTTGCGCGGCCAGCTGCACCCCGACGCCCAGATTCCGGCTGGCCTCTAATGCCTGGTCGGCGGCGTCGATCGCGCCACGGTAGTTGCCCTGGGTCAGGGCGAACCACGCGGCCATTTCCGCACTCCAGCCCATGATTTCGGCGTTGTCGGCCTCCTGGCCGAGCGAATACGCGGCCCGGCGGGTGGCCTCCGCGGCGGTCCGGCGACCCAGGTCGTAGTCGACGCAACCGACGAGCAGCGCGACCCAGCCGGCCAGCACCAGGATGTCGCGGTGCTGGGCCAGGGTCAGTCGGCCGTCCAGCAGCGCGGTGATCCGGCGTAACCAGCCGGTGCCCTCGGCGTGCAGCTCGTGCGGATCGGCGTAGGAGTACTCGCAGCACAGCCGCTCGGCGGTGATCCGGATGGCGTCGAGGGTGGCGGGGGAGACGTCGGACATGCGCAGTCTGCCGATGAACTCCAGGGTGTCCATGCCGGTTGCCGAGAGCACCTCGTCGTCGCGATTCGGCCTGGCCTTGGGGAAGAACGCCGCCGTGACGGTGTCGAAGGCGGCGGCGATGATAGGGGCGTAGAAATCGTCCGGTCGCGACTCGCCTGATTCCCAGCGGCGCCAGTTACGCAGCAGTGTACTGTCGGTCGGCAAGTTGTGCGAGGACTTGGCGCGCATCACGCGGACGGCGTCGGCCTGTGACCACCCCCGCGCATCGCGTTCGGAGCGCATCCGGACTGCCCAGACGGGTCGATCGTCTCCAGCGGCCACGACAGTAGTATCGCACCAGTTAACGCTCGGTGGCCGAGATAGGGCATATAGGTGTCAGTGGGTTGACATCTGCATTCGCAGTTTGGCGTTGTGCATGCTGGACATGGGAGCGGAAAGTTTGCCGGACCCGTTTCGTTCGACACAGATGCAATTGCATCTGTCCTTGCACACTCAAGTGCTAGACATGAGAAGATCCACATGAGAACAGCGGTACCCAATCCAACGGAGGTTCGGGTGGAAGCGTTGATCTATGGATACGTGCGTGACGATCTGGCCGATGGCCACAGCGAAGAGCTCGAGGATGCGATGAACACCCTCGCCCGCGAGGAAGGGCTCTGCTTCGCCGCAACGTTCCATGAATCGACTTCCGGTGACGGCACGGCATTCGTCGAGCTGACCCAGGAACTCAAGCGAGCCGACGCGCACCACGTCGTGGTCCCGTCCCTCGATCACCTTGCCGGCCAGACGATTCCGCGCGACATACTGCTCGCGAAGCTGGCGCAGGAGGCCGCGGCCCAGGTCTGGACCATCGAGACCTGAAGAGCCGGACGGCACCGCTGATCGCCGCACGCGCCACCCCGCGCTTCAGGCCGGTCCCCGCCGCCGTCGCCCGCCCTACCCACCCTCGTCGCGGCCACACCGGCCGGCAGCGAGCCGAGCAGCCCACACCACGGTGCTGCCGAACAGTGGATACACCTGCCGCAGTGGCGGTTACACCGATATCCGGCCCTTGTCCGGCACCGCGGCGATCTCGCCATCAGAGGTTGACGTCCGGAGCGCGGGTAGCCGGATCGCTGGTCCGGCCCGGTAATCGAACTCCGGAACCCGTGCGGTCCGGCCGTGCTGTCGCCGTTTACCGTGACGGTCCGGCCCTATCCCGCCTTGCCACGCGACGAGCGAGACCGCCGCGGCACCCGACTTCGTACCGGGTGCGCTGCTTCGATTCGACTTCGCGGCGGGTGCGCTGCTCCGCCCTGGCTCTGTACCGGGTGCGCTGCTCCGGCCCGACTTCGCGGCGGGTGCGCCGCTCCCGATCGGGATGCCGAAACAGCCGGGCGCACAAGGCAACCAGACCTCTTCCCCACTTCGCCGCGATGGTGATTACCGCGGTACGCGTCGCCGCGTAACTGCCGCCGCCGGTGCGGTCGCATGGTCGTGCGTCGTCCCGGTCCCTTGACCACCGGCCCGGAAACCCGCCGGATGCGGCGAGGATTGCGCGTTCTTCGCCGCGCGACCGCGCGACACCCGGTCCGAATCGGCCCGGCGCGCCGCGCCGACGTGTTCAGGCCCCATGACAGGAAACGATCGCTGCGCCGTCCGGCATGCCCGGCGATCGCTGGCACGCGCGCCGAGGATCTCGAGGAGCGCGGCCGGTTCCGCCGGTCGCGCTACCCGGCGAACAGCAACGCGACGGCTACCGCAGCGACCGTGCGACGTGTGCCGTACCGCGCCCGGCACACGTCACCACGAACGGGAAGGCTCGCGGGGTATCGGAATCGCGCGGCCCCGAACGGATCAGAGGCCGAAGCTGCCCGGACCTCGCCTGCGCAGATACTTCTCGAACTCGGCCGCGATGGCGTCGCCGTCGATCTTGGCCATCGCCTCGTTCACGTCCACGGCGGCGTCGCCGCGCTCCTCGAGCGAGCGGACGTACTCGCTGACCTCGTCGTCGCCCTCGGTCATCTCGTTGACCGCGGTCTCCCAGTCCTCGGCCTGCTTGGGCAGCTCGCCGAGCGGCACCTCGATGTCGAGCACGTCCTCGACCCGGTGCAGCAGCGCGATGGTGGCCTTGGGGTTGGGCGGCTGCGACACGTAGTGCGGCACCGCGGCCCAGAACGACACCGCGGGCACGCCCGCCTTCACACACTGGTCCTGCAGCACGCCGGTGATGCCGGTCGGTCCCTCGTAGCGGGTCTGTTCCAGGTTGAACCGTTCCGCGGCCTCCTTGCTGTACGCGGAGCCGGTGACCGGAACGGGACGGGTGTGCGGGGTGTCGGCGAGCAGCGCGCCCAGGATGACGACGGTCTGCACGCCGAGCTGTTCGATGAACTCCAGCAGATCCGCGCAGAAGCTGCGCCAGCGCATATTGGGTTCGATGCCGCGCAGCAGCACGATATCGCGGTCGCTACCGGGCGGCGAGCACACCGAGAGCATGGTCGAGGGCCACTGGATCTCCCTGGTCACACCGTCGACCTGACGTACGGTCGGCCGGTTGACCTGATAGTCGTAGTAGTCCTCGGAGTCGAGTTCGGCTAGGGGCTCGGCGTCCCAGATCAGTTCCAGATGCTCTACGGCGCCGCTCGCGGCGTCGCCCGCGTCGTTCCAGCCCTCGAAGGCCGCGACCAACACCGGATCCCGCAACGTCGGCAGTTCCGGATCGGGAGTTTCACTGGGGTTCACTCGGTCAGCATAGTGGGCGGCGCGCGGCGAAGTCCGTCATCGAATCGCGCACGGCGACGGCGCGGCCGACGGCGCGCCGGATGGCCGCGGTGTGTGCTCGCTCGGCGCGGCCCGACCGGGTTCGGCGTGTTCGCGAGCGCCGCGAAGGCGACTGTGGCAGGACAGACAAAGATGCGGCAGGCCGTGACGTCAGAGGCGACCATTACGCTTGAACACATGTCTGCGTCCATTCCCGCCGAGTTCGACACCACGCTACTCGACACGCTGCGTCGCCGTGTCGTGATCGGTGACGGTGCGATGGGCACGATGTTGCAGGCCGCCGAGCTGACCCTGGACGATTTCCGCGGGCTCGAAGGCTGCAACGAGATCCTCAACGAAACCCGCCCCGACGTGCTGCGCCATATCCATCGCGCGTACTTCGAGGCGGGTGCGGACGCGGTGGAGACCAATACCTTCGGCTGCAATCTGCCGAACCTGGCGGACTACGACATCGCCGATCGCATCCGCGACCTGTCCGAGCGCGGCACCCGGCTGGCCCGCGAGGTGGCCGACGAGATGGGCCCCGCCGCCGACGGGACGCCGCGCTACGTGCTCGGCTCGATGGGCCCCGGCACCAAACTGCCGACCCTGGGCCATGCTCCCTATACCGTGCTGCGCGACGCCTACACCGAGGCCGCGCTCGGCATGCTCGACGGCGGCGCCGACGCCATCCTGGTCGAGACCTGCCAGGATCTGTTACAGGTCAAGGCGGCGATCACCGGCAGCAGGGCGGCGATGCGTCAGGCCGGGCGCCGGATTCCGATCATCACCCACGTCACCGTGGAGACCACCGGCACCATGCTGGTCGGCAGCGAGATCGGCGCGGCGCTCACCGCGCTCGAACCGCTCGGCATCGACATGATCGGCCTGAACTGCGCGACCGGTCCCGCCGAGATGAGCGAGCACCTGCGGCACCTGTCCCGGCACGCGCAGGTGCCGGTGTCGGTGATGCCGAACGCCGGCCTGCCGGTGCTCGGCGCGCACGGCGCCGAATACCCGCTCACGCCGGAGGAATTGGCGATCGCGCTGAGCGGCTTCGTCTCCGAGTTCGGGCTCGCGCTCGTCGGCGGCTGCTGCGGCACGACGCCGGAACACATCCGCCAGGTCACCGCGGCGGTGCGCGAGATCGAGCCGAGCCTGCCGCCGATCGACGAGCGGCGCAGGCCCGAGCACGAGCCGAGCGTGGCCAGCATGTACACGGCCGTGCCGTTCGCGCAGGACGCCTCGATCATGATGATCGGCGAGCGCACGAACGCCAACGGCTCCAAGGCATTCCGCGAAGCGATGCTCGCCGAGGACTGGCAGAAGTGCCTGGATATCGCCAAGGACCAGACCCGCGACGGCGCGCACATGCTCGACCTGTGCGTCGACTACGTCGGTCGCGACGGCGCGAAGGACATGGAGGCGCTCGCGAGCCGCCTGGCCACCTCCTCGACCCTGCCGATCATGCTCGACTCCACCGAGACCCCGGTGCTGCGCGCCGGTCTGGAACACCTCGGCGGTCGCTGCGCGGTGAACTCGGTGAACTACGAGGACGGCGCGGGCCCCGAATCGCGCTTCCAGCAGACCATGGCGCTGGTGGCCGAGCACGGCGCCGCCGTGGTCGCGCTCACCATCGACGAGGAGGGCCAGGCCCGCACCGCGGCCAAGAAGGTCGAGATCGCCGAACGGCTCATCGCCGACATCACCGGCAACTGGGGCCTGCTGGAGAGCGACATCATCATCGACACGCTCACCTTCACCCTCGGCACCGGCCAGGAGGAGTCGCGTCGCGACGGCGTCGAAACCATCGAGGCCATCCGGGAATTGAAGCGCAGGCACCCGGACGTGCAGACCACCCTCGGTCTGTCGAACATCTCCTTCGGCCTGAACCCCGCCGCGCGCCAGGTGCTGAACTCGGTGTTCATGCACGAATGCGTCGAGGCCGGACTGGATTCGGCGATCGTGCACGCCTCCAAGATCCTGCCGATGGCGCGCATCCCGGACGAGCAGCGCGAGACCGCGCTCGACCTGGTCTACGACCGGCGCACCCCCGACTACGACCCGCTGCAGAAGCTGATGGCCCTGTTCGAGGGCGTCTCGACGTCCTCGTCCAAGGCCTCCCGCGCCGAGGAACTGGCGGCGTTGCCGCTGTTCGAGCGGCTGGAGCGGCGCATCGTCGACGGCGAGAAGGCAGGCATGGACGCTGATCTGGACGAGGCGATGACGCAGGTGCCGCCGTTGCAGATCATCAACGAGACGCTGCTCTCGGGCATGAAGACCGTCGGTGAGCTGTTCGGATCCGGGCAGATGCAGCTGCCGTTCGTGTTGCAGTCGGCCGAGGTGATGAAGACCGCGGTCGCCTATCTCGAGCCGCATATGGAAGCCACCGACGACAGCGGCAAGGGCCGGATCGTGCTCGCCACCGTCAAGGGCGACGTGCACGACATCGGCAAGAACCTGGTCGACATCATCCTGTCCAACAACGGCTACGAGGTGGTGAACCTCGGGATCAAGCAGCCCATCGCGACCATCCTCGACGCCGCCGTGGACAAGAAGGCCGACGTCATCGGCATGTCCGGGCTGCTGGTGAAGTCGACGGTGGTGATGAAGGAGAACCTGCAGGAACTCAACTCCAAGGGTGTCGCCGAACAGTTCCCGGTGCTGCTCGGCGGCGCGGCCCTGACCCGCGGCTACGTCGAGAACGACCTCACCGACGTCTACGAGGGCGATGTGCACTACGCCCGCGACGCGTTCGAGGGCCTGCGGTTGATGGACGACATCATGACCCGCAAGCGCGGCGGCGGCCCCGATCCGGACAGCCCGGAGGCGATCGCCGAACGCGAGAAGGCCGCCGAGCGCAAGGCCCGCCACGAGCGGTCCAAGCGGATCGCCGAGCAGCGCAAGGCCGTCGAGGTGCCGATCGAGGTGCCCGAGCGTTCCGATGTCGCGGCTGACGTGCCGGTACCGGTGCCGCCGTTCTGGGGCACGCGGGTGGTGAAAGGCCTGGCGCTGCACGAGTATTCGGGCCTGCTCGACGAGCGGGCGCTGTTCCTCGGCCAGTGGGGCCTGCGCGGCCAGCGCGGCGGTGAGGGGCCCAGTTACGAGGAACTGGTGGAGACCGAGGGCAGGCCGCGGCTGCGTGCCTGGCTGGACCGGCTCAGCACCGAGGGTGTGCTGCAGCACGCCGCCGTGGTCTACGGCTACTTCCCCGCGGTGTCCGAGGGCGACGACGTGATCGTGCTCACCGAGCCCGAACCCGATGCGCCACAACGGTATCGGTTCACCTTCCCGCGCCAGCAGCGGGACCGGTTCCTGTGCATCGCCGACTTCATCCGCTCGCGGGCGCGCGCCCAGGAGACCGGGCAGGTGGACGTGCTGCCCTTCCAGCTCGTCACGATGGGGCAGCCGATCGCCGATTTCGCCAACGAACTCTTCGCGGGCGACAGCTACCGCGACTATCTCGAGGTGCACGGCATCGGCGTGCAGCTCACCGAGGCGCTGGCCGAATACTGGCACCGCCGGGTCCGCGAGGAACTGACCCTGGACGGGCACGCGGTGGCCGACTCCGATCCGACCGACGTGCTCGAGTACTTCAAACTCGGCTACCGCGGCGCGCGCTACTCCTTCGGCTATGGCGCCTGCCCGGAGCTGGAGGATCGCGCCAAGCTGGTCGACCTGCTCGAGGCCGACCGCATCGGTGTCGTGCTGTCGGAGGAACTCCAACTGCATCCCGAGCAGTCCACCGACGCGTTCGTGCTGCTGCATCCGGAGGCGAAGTACTTCAACGCCTGACCCGCGCCGCGCGTGTGGCTTCAGCAGGTGAAGTCTGTCCGCAGTGATCGTGCTCACGGCGACGCGCGCTCTTGTTCACCGCGCGACAGGGCCTTGGCTACCAGCCCATATGTCATGATTTGGGGAAATTCCGACGCGCCGAGAGCATTTCGTCCTTCGGCGTGGCGCGGCGCTGACCTGGGGGATCGCCCCGGCCCGCGCGGCGAAGTGGATGTGGATCGGGTGGGTATGCCATTGTCGGAAGCGTTGCAACTGCATCCGGGGCAGTCGGCGGATGCGTCGCCATCGCTGTTTACGGGTGCAAAGTACTTCGGCGCGTAGCGATTTCGGATTCTCCGAGCGTTGCGCGCCGGTGCGGCACAGGCTCGGGGCGTAAGCAGGAAGGCACAACACCATGACGGCGGATCGACTGATCGCGGGACGGTATCGACTCACGGATCCGATCGGCACAGGTGCCATGGGAGTTGTCTGGCGCGGCACGGATGTCCGGCTGCGGCGCACGGTCGCGGTGAAGCAGCTCATTCTCGCGCCTGGGCTGACCCGTTCGGCGGCGCTCGAGGCGAAGCTGCGGGCCATGCGCGAGGGCCGCATCGCGGCCCGGCTGCACCATCCGAACGCGATCACCGTCTTCGACGTCGCCGAGGAAGACGGCCAGCCGTGGCTGGTGATGGAGTACATGAACGCGCCGAGCCTGGCGGCCAAGCTCTCCGGCAAGCGCACCCTGGCGCCCACCGAGGTCGCCAAGATCGGGGCGCAGGCCGCGGGCGCGCTGGCCGCCGCGCACGACGCGGGCATCATGCACCGCGACGTGAAGCCGGCGAACCTGCTCGTCGGTGACGACGGCACGGTCAAGATCACCGATTTCGGCATCTCCCGCGCGGTCGGCGATGTCACGGTGACCGCCACCGGCTTCCTCGCTGGCACCCCGGCCTACCTCGCACCCGAGGTGGCGCGCGGGGAGAACCCGGAGCCGGCCTCGGACGTATTCGCCCTCGGCTCAACGTTATACGCGGCCGTCGAAGGGCAGCCGCCGTTCGGCGAGGGGGACAACCCGCTCGCGGTGCTGCACGCCGTCGCGCGGGGCGAGATCGCCGAACCGAAGGAGGCGGGCGCGCTCGGCCCGGTGCTGATGCGCTTGCTCGCGCCGACCATCGACGCCCGCCCGAGCATGCACGAGGCCAAGCAGGCGCTGGAAGCCGTTGCGGAGGGCCGGGTTCCGACGCTGGGTCCGCCGCCGCCGACCAAGGCGATGCCCGCGCCCGGCGGCGACAGCGCCACCACCGTGCTGCCGCAGCCGGCGGCCGACGCCGCGAACGCGACCGCGGCCACCACCGTCGTGCCGACCGCCGCACTGACCGATCCCGGTGTCGCCGAATCGGTTTCCGTGCAGCCGCCGATACCGCCCAGCGGCTCGGGCACCCTGCCCGCGGGGACCGGTGCCGTGCCGTCACGCAACCGGGCGGTGCTGCTCGGCGCGGGCGCGTTCGTCGCGGTGCTCGTCGTGGTCGGGCTGGTCGCCTTGCTGGTGAAGGGCAACGACGGTGACAGCGGCACCGCGGCCGCACCGGGCCCGAGTAGCTCGGTGCCCGCCCTCGCGGGCCCGCCGCCCGCGACCGGCGACACCGGGCCCGTGCCGCAGCAGCCGCAGGAGCCCGCGCCCAGCACCGAACCGGCGCCCACGTCGAGTCCGGGCGCGAGCACGAGCCCCACGCCGACCCCGACCCCGACGCCGTCCTCGGCTCCGCCCACCTCGTCGGCCCCACCGGCGCCGACCACTGTCACCGCGACCCCCTTCGGCCCACCCACCCCCGACAAGGTCGCCCAGTTCGTCCAGGGTTACTACGGCATGCTGCCTGGCAACACCGCGGGCGCGTGGTCCCAGCTCACCCCGTCCTATCAGGTACAGACCGGCGGTGGCTACAACGAGTACGCCCGATGGTGGGGCACCGTGCGTTCGGTCAGCGTCGGCCGCGTCACCCCGAACGGCGACAACCGCGCCGTAGTCGCCCTGACCTACGTCATGAAAACCGGCGAGACCCGCTCCGAGAACCGGTGGATCCAGGTCACCGCGGACAACGGCCGCATGCTCATCTCCGGCTCCGGCACCTGAACCACCCCGACCACTTCACCCCGCGTTCGCGGTGCTCGCCGGGTGAGGTGGGTGTGGGGATCGGTGAGCTGTGGGCGGCTGACAGGATGTAGCGGTGAGTGTGGAGTGTGGCGTGGCCGCGGTGCTGTGGGATATGGACGGCACGCTGCTGGATTCGGAGAAGCTCTGGGACGTGGGAGTGCGGGAGCTGGCGCGCGAGCTCGGGCACGAGATGACCGACGAGATCCGGCACGCCCTGATCGGTGCGTCCGGTGACGACGCGATGCGGATCATCTTCAGCAGTCTCGGCATCGACGCGACTCCGGTCGCGGTGCGGGAGGCGGCGGAGTTCCTCGATCGGCGCGTGGCCGAGCTGATGACCGGTCCGATCCCGTGGCGGCCCGGTGCCGAGGACGCGCTCGCGATGGTGCGCACGGCGGGGCTGGGCTCGGCCCTCGTCACCAATACCAAGCGGTCGCTCGCCGAGTTCGGGCTCGACACCTTGGGACGCGATTTCTTCGACATCTCGGTCTGTGGCGACGAGGTGGCGCGCGGCAAACCCGAGCCCGATGTCTACCTGCGGGCCGCCGAACTGCTCGGGGTCGAGCCGCGACACTGTGTGGCGGTGGAGGATTCGCCGACCGGTGTCCGGGCGGCGCGCGCGGCGGGCTGCGCGGTGGTCGTCGTGCCCTGTGAGATCTCGGTTCCGGACGGACCGGGACGGATGTTTCGCGAGTCGCTCGTCGGGCTCGGCCTCGACGATCTGGAACGCGCTTTGTCGCTGCGCGACTGAGCTTTTCGCGGTCTGCGCGGTCGCGCGGGGGGAGTGCGAGGCCGGGCGATCCCGCCGGCGGCAGCCGCTGTTGATCATGGTCGGCGCGCGACACACCCGACCGCGTTTGCCGAGAGTTACTGTGCCGCAACGGGAGTGCGCCCAGCTGGGACGTGTGACCCCGATCACCGGCAATCTCGGCGAATCTCGGGCGTGTCGGCCATCGGCTCTACCAGAATGTCGCCATGGCAGCCACGGGTGTGCTCGACGAGATCGTTGATACCGCTCGGTATCCACTGCTGGATGCGACGGACCCCGGACGGCAGGCCGCGGTGGCCTCGGCGCGTGCGGAACTGGCCGCGACCGGATGTACCGTACTGCGCGGTTTCATTCGCGCCGAACTCACCGAGACCCTGCGCGCGCAGGGTGCAGCGATGGCGCCGCACGCCTATTACGAAGTAGAGCGGGTCAACGCCTACAACATTCCCCTGGACACCGATCTGCCCGAGGACCATCCCGGCCGGATCGTGCTCGAGCGCGGCAACGCCTTCGTCCCGCGCGACCGTATCCCCGGCGACGCGCTGATCCACCGGCTCTATGTGGACGAACGGTTCCAGCGCTTCGTCGCCGACTGCTTCGATCTCGCCGAGTTGCACGAGTTCGCCGACCCGCTGGCCGGTCTGTGCCTCAACGTGGTCGCGCCGGGCATGTCGCATCCCTGGCATTTCGACACCAACGAATTCACCGTCAGCATGCTCACCCAACCAGCCGACTCGGGCGGCATCTTCGAGTACTGCCCGAATATCCGCACGCCGCGGGCCGAGCGGCTCGACGATGTCCGCGCGGTGCTCACCGGTTCTGGCGAGCGACTGATCCAGCGCCTCGACCTGCGCCCCGGCGACCTGCAGCTGTTCCGCGGGCGGTTCTCGCTGCATCGCGTCTCGCCCGTCGCCGGTGCGGCGCAGCGGCATTCGGCGATCTTCGCCTACACCGACCGGCCCGGGGTGATCGGCACGGTGGAGCGCACCCGCCAACTCTTCGGTCGAGTACTTCCCGACCATCTGGCCGCCGCGGCCGACGCCGTCCGTGGCGACCGCTTGCTCGACTGAGCCGAACGGCCCGATCGTCCACTTCGATCGGGGACACCGCTCGACCCGAGAGGAACGACTGTGGCAGTGCCGTTACACACGACCGGGAAAGCCTCCTTCGACGACATCTACGAACGTCCCGATCCCCGCGACTACTACGCCCGCATGTCCGACCTCGACTATCGCATTCCCGAGTTGGCGAAACCGGTCTTCCAGCAACAGATCCGGGAGTATCGCGCGTCCGCCCGGGTGCGCACGCCCACGGTGCTCGACATCGGCTGCTCCTACGGCGTCAACGCCGCGCTGCTGCGATTCGACACCACCATGCGCGAACTCGCCGAGCACTATCGCACCGCCGAGGGGGACCGGGCGGCGCTGATCGCCCGCGACCGCGCCGAACTCGGCAGCGCGGACCGCCTGCCCGATGTCCGTTTCCTCGGTATGGACGCCTCGGCGTCCGCGCTCGGCTACGCGAAGCAGGCCGGACTGCTGCACGACACGGTGCACGCCGACCTGGAATCCGGTGAGCCCACCGACGCGCAGCGGGCGGTGCTCGCCGGGGCCGACATCATCATCTCCACCGGCTGCATCGGCTACGTCACCGAGAAAACCCTGGCCCGAGTCGCCACCGCGCATCCACGCCGCAGACCATGGATGGCACACTTCGTGCTGCGCATGTTCGACTTCGCGCCGATCGCCGCCGAGCTCGCGGCGCTCGGCTACCGGACCGAGCAGGCGCCCGGGCTGTTCGAACAGCGCAGGTTCGCCTCCGACGCCGAGCAGACCCAGGTGCTGAACACCTTGTCCGCCAAGGGTATCGACACTACCGACCGGGAAACCGAAGGCTGGCTCTACGCCGGCCTGTATCTATCGCGACCGTTGCCGAAGCATTACCCCGACACCGAGGACCAGCATTGACCGAACGCACCTTCGCCGCCGACGACACCCTGCCACGGGTGCCCCTGCCGACGCTGGAGGCCAGCTGTCAGCGTTTCCTGGAATGGTGCGCACCGCTGCTCACCGCCGAGGAACTGGCCACCACCGAGGCGGCGGTCGCCGACCTGCTGCGCCCGGACAGCCCGGCGCGCACCCTGCACGCCGCGCTGGCCGAGTACGACGCCACCCCCGGCGTCGGCAGCTGGCTGGACCTGTTCTGGCCGTCGCGCTATCTGGGCAGGCGGGACCGCATCGCGCTGAACGCGAACTTCTTCTTCCTGTTCCGGGAGGAGACCACGCTGGCCGCCTCGACTGGCGCGAATCAGGTCGAGCGGGCGGCGGGGATCATCAGCGCCGCGGTCGATTACAAGCTCGCGCTGGACCAGGAGGCGATTCCCCCGGTGCGGCAGCGCGGGCAGGCGCTGTCGATGTGGCAGAACAAGTACCTGTTCTCCGAGACCAGGATCCCCGGTGCCGAACAGGACAGCGTCCGCGTTCCCTACAGCCCGGACTGGCCGGGGCCGTCGACGGCCAAGCATGTGGTGGTGTTCTTCCGCGGCAGCATGTTCCGGATGGACGTGCTCGGCGCCGACGGCGCGCCGTACTCGCTCGACGACCTCGCCGACGGTCTGCGCGAGGTGCTCAAGGCGGGCGCCCGCTCGACCCGAACCGATTCCGCGGTCGGGCATCTCACCACCAAGGCGCGCGCCGAATGGGCGGCAAGCAGGCAGTCGCTGCTCGCCGAACCGGCCAACGCCGCGGCCCTCGACACCATCGAGACCGCGCTGTTCTGCGTCTGCCTGGAGGATTTCGCGCCGCGCGACGAACTGCACGCGTGCGATCAACTGTTGCACGGCGACAGCGCGAACCGCTGGTTCGACAAGTCGGTGTCGTTCATCGTCTTCGCCGATGGCCAGGCGGGCATCAACATCGAGCACTGCGGGCTGGACGGCACCACCATCCTGTCGTTCGTGGACGCGATGCTCGAGACCACGGCGCAGGAGCACGCCACCCGATCCGGCGCGCGGGCCCAGGGTTTACCGGCCGTCGAGCCGATCGAGTTCGTGCTCGATGCCGCGCAGCGCAACGACATCGCCACCGCGGGCGCCGACTTCGCGCAGTACGCGGCCGACAATGCCACGCAGACGGTCTCTTTCCCCGATTTCGGGACGACAAGGGCCAAGCAGCTCGGCATCTCGCCGGACGCGTTCGCGCAGCTGAGCTACCAGCTCGCGCACCGGCGCAGCAAGGGAATCACCGGCGCCACTTATGAATCCATCGCCACCAGGCAGTATCGCAACGGTCGCACCGAGGCGATGCGGGTCATCACCCCGGAGATGGTGGCGTTCGTGGACGCGATGCAGGACGAGTCCGTCGACCGGGCCGCCCGGCTCGCGGCGGCGCGCACCGCGGCCACCGCGCACGTCAGCAGGGCCAAGCAGTGCCAGGCGGGTGACGCGCCGGAACAGCATCTGTGGGAACTGCAGTGGATCCAGCGCAGGCGCGGCGCGGAACTCGGTGTCACCGAGCCGATTCCGCTCTACGACAGCCCCGGCTGGACGATCATGCGCGACGACTACCTGAGCACCAGCTCGGCCCCGTCGGTCAACATCCGCTACTTCGGTTTCGGCTCGACCAGCCCCCGCTGCATCGGCGTCGCGTACGTGCTGCTGCCCGACCGCTGGAACCTCTACCTCGCCACCCCGACCGCGGTCGCCGACCAGATGCACGCCTTCGCGGGACACTTGCGCACCGCGGTCGCCGACCTGGAGGCCCTGCTCACCGAAAGCTGAACCACGCGAGGGTTGTTCGTCACCTCCGGTGCTTCTCGCGGCTCAGGCGCCCGTGTGGCTTCGGGCCGCGCGGGTCAGTGCCGCTTCGGCTTCCGCGGCGATCGTGGTCAGTACCTCGGCGGCCGGAGCGATCGAGGTGATCAGGTCTACCCCCTCGCCTGCCCACACCGGGATCGCGGCCGGATCGTCGCGGCGTACGGCGTCGAGGTAGACCTCCTGCGCGGCGGGGTCGGCGCGCAGCTCGTCCTCGCGGTCCTGCCAGCGGTCGAAGAACGGGTTGCGCAGCATGCGGGCGGTGTACTTGGCGGGCCAGGGGGAGTGGCGGGCGATATCGAACACCCGGTTGCGGGAGGTGTCGTCGCCGCGGGCGGCCACGATCGCCGCGGCTTCCGCGGCGGAGAGCACCGCCTCGTCGGTCGCCTCGAAGCGCGTGCCGATCATGGCGCCCGCGGCCCCGAGCGTGAGCGCGGCGGCCAGCCCGCGACCGTCCGCGATCCCGCCCGCCGCGAGCACCGGCGTCGGATGCACCAGATCGGCGACGGTCGGCACGATCGTCAGCGTGGAGCGGCCCGCGCCGTGCCCGCCCGCCTCGCCGCCCTGGGCGACGATCACGTCCGCGCCGACCTCGGCCGCCCGGCGCGCCTCGTCGTGATCGGTGACCTGCACCAGCAGTGCCGCCCCCGCGGCGCGCACCGTCTCGACGAACGGGGTCGGATCGCCGAACGACAGCATCACCGCCCGCGGCCGGTACTCGGCCAGCGCCCAACGGATGGTCTCGACGTCGATCGCCCAGCTGAGGAACCCGATGCCCCACGGCGCGCGGGTCGATGCGGCCACGATCGCCAGCTCGCGTTCGAGCCAGGCCCGGTCGCCGCTACCGACCAACCCCAGCCCGCCGGCTTCGGACACCGCGGCGGCCAGCGCCCCACCGGCCACCCCGCCCATCGGCGCCGACACGATCGGATGCCGCAAATCGAACATTTCCGTAACCGCGGTCCGCAACCCCATGCCCCCATCATGCCGACCACTGGATCGAGGGGGAACATGTGGTGGCAACGTCCGAGTGCGCCGCGCCACCAGTTCCCCCTCGGCGATCGCGGGCCCGGAGGGGTCTGAAAGAATGGCTTATCGTGAAGAACTTCGAATCCCTGTTCGCCGAGCTGCAGGATCGTGCGGTAAACCGCCCCGAGGGGTCCGGCACCGTGGCCGCGTTGGACGCCGGCGTGCACAGCCAGGGTAAGAAGGTGCTCGAGGAGGCCGGTGAGGTCTGGCTGGCCGCCGAGCACGAGAGCGACGAGTCGCTCGCCGAGGAGATCTCGCAGCTGCTGTACTGGGTTCAGGTGCTGATGGTGGGTCGTGGGCTGAAGCTCGAAGACGTGTACCGACATCTGTGACGGCCGTCTTGTTCCGCAGTCTCTCTCCGTGAAAGGACCCCGATCATGCTGCGCGTCGCAGTCCCCAACAAAGGCGCCCTGTCCGAAGCCGCCACCTCCATCCTGGCCGAGGCCGGCTACCGCAAGCGCACCGATGCCCGCGATCTGACCGTGCTCGATCCGGCCAACCAGGTGGAATTCTTCTTCCTGCGGCCCAAGGACATCGCCATCTACGTCGGTTCCGGTGAACTCGACCTCGGCATCACCGGCCGGGATCTCGCCCTCGACTCCGGCGCGCCGGTCGGCGAGCGGCTCGCCCTCGGCTTCGGCCGCTCCACCTTCCGGTACGCGGCCCCCGCCGGGCAGGACTGGAAGGTCGAGGACCTCTACGACAAGCGCATCGCCACGTCCTACCCGAATCTCGTGCTGAGCGATCTGCGCAAGCGCGGCATCGAGGCCGAGGTGATCCGCCTCGACGGCGCGGTGGAGATCTCCATCCAGCTCGGGGTCGCCGACGCGATCGCCGACGTGGTCGGCTCGGGCCGCACCCTGCGCCAGCACAACTTGGTCGCCTTCGGTGAGTCGCTCTGCGATTCGGAAGGGGTGCTGATCGAGCGCACCGGCTCCGATCAGCATGAGCGGGCACGTAATCAGCTCATCGCGCGCATCCAGGGCGTCGTCTTCGGCCAGCAGTACATCATGCTGGACTACGACTGCCCGAAGGAGTTGCTCGAGGCGGCCGTCGCGATCACCCCGGGGCTCGAGTCGCCGACGGTGTCGCCGCTCGCCGACGACAGCTGGGTCGCGATCCGCGCCATGGTGCCGCGCAAGCAGGGCAACGAGGTGATGGACCAGCTCGCCGAGCTGGGCGCGAAGGCGATTCTCGCCTTCGATATCCGCTCCTGCCGCGCGTTCTGAGTTCCGCCCGTACCCGTTCCTGCTGCGCCGGGGACGGTACGGATTATCGGCGTCTGATTTGTCTTGTATGCGTGAATAATTCACGGTGAACGCAACCGGTGCGCGTGCCGGTGCGGCGTTGGTACCTTGCGGCCTCTGGATGAGGGAAGAGCAAGGAGTACGACCGTGGCACAGACATCACCCGAGCAGCGTCCGGGCGGCGGGTTCGCCTGGAACGAGGATTGGCTCGCCGCGGTCGTCGGCCTGGTGCTGATCGCGTTGGTCCTGGTCGGCGCGATTCCGGCGTGGCTGGTGCCGTGATGTCGGAGACCGAAGCGCGCGTGGATATCTCGTCGGCCCCGAAGGCGGCGGGCGCGGCCCCGGTGACCTCGGAAACCGCGGCGTTGCAGGCGGTTTCGCGGCCCACCGGCGGTGCGATCGCGGCCGGTATCGCGGTCGTGCTCGTACTCGGCGCGCTGACCCGCTACTTCGACACCCATGTCCCGCAGTGGGCGGCGGATACGCCGCTGCGCCGGGTGGCGAAGTCGATCGAGTTCCCGGTGTACGCCATCGCGATCGGCCTGCTCGGCAACGTCGTGCTCAGCAAACTCGCACTGCGCGACCGGCTTTCGGCGGGATTCCGCACCGAGTTCTTCATCAAGACCGGCGTGGTGCTGCTCGGCGCCTCGATCAATCTGAAGATCCTGGTGACCGCCGCGGGGCCGGCTATCCTGCAGGCGCTGCTGCTGATCACCGTGGTGTTCGGTTTCACCTGGTGGCTGGGCGGGCGGCTCGGGCTCGACGACAAGCTGCGGGCGCTGCTGTCCTCGGCAGTGTCGATCTGCGGGGTGAGCGCGGCCATCGCGGCGGCGGGCGCGGTGCAGGCGCGGCGCGAGCAGATCGCCTACGCGGCCTCGCTGGTGATCCTGTTCGCGCTGCCGTCGATCTTCCTGCTGCCGTGGCTCGCGGACGTGTTCGGCCTCTCCGACGCGGTGGCGGGCGCCTGGATCGGCGGCAACATCGACACCACGGCGGCGGTCGCGGCCTCGGGCGCCCTCGCGGGGGAACAGACGCTGCAGATCGCCACCATCGTGAAGAACACGCAGAACGCGCTGATCGGCATTGTCGCGATCGCGTTGACGGCCTACTTCACGGTGCGGGTGGAACGGGTCGCGGGTGCGGCGCGGCCGTCGGCGGGTCAGCTCTGGGCGCGGTTCCCCAAGTTCGTCCTCGGTTTCGTCGCCGCCTCGGTGATCGGCACGCTGTATCTGCAGTCGGCCGACAAGAAGTCCGGCGCCGCGCACATCGCCATCGTCAACGACCTGCGCACCTGGTTCCTGATCTTCGCGTTCGTCTCGATCGGGCTCGAGTTCTCGCTGCGCGGCCTGCGCGAGGCGGGCTGGCGGCCGGTCGTCGTGTTCGGCTCCGCCGTGGTCGTCAATCTCGCGGTGGGCCTTGGCTTGTCGATCCTGCTGTTCCACGACTTCGTCGTCTGAGCTCGGCTGAGCGTCGGATCCGGGACCACGGCAGCGGCGCGCTGTGGCGCACCCGCACCAGTTGCACAGGGACAGTTTCGCGGGACTTCACGAAACGTTCATGATCGCCCGGCCACACTATCCGGTGTGTCAGGCGAGATGCACGGAGAGCACGCCGAGGCGCGCTTCGGCGCCGCGCCCCGGCCGTCAGGGCGGACGTCGCCGGTCTGGCCGCGGGTGCGCGACATGCTGGTCCTGGCCGGTGACGTCGTGGGCGTTCTGGTGCTCATCGTCGCCGCGGCCCTGATCGGCGCGCACGACACGGTGCTGGATCTCTTGCGGGTGCTCAGCGACCGCTGAGCCGCCCACCTTGCGAGCAAGTTCGCCGGGGCGCGGGCGGCCGGCGAGGCCGGCCGGGCTGGTCGTGTGGTGGTGGCTGGGCCGGGCTGGTCGTGCGAGTCCGACTTGCTCGAGCTGGTCGTGTGGGCTGGTCGTGCGGGGGACGGCTGGCTGGGCCGGTCGTGTTGCTGCCGCAGTGCTCAGTCGGCGACCGCGGCGGCGAGGGTTTCGTCGGGTGATTCGTTCGCGTCGTCGTCCGGCCAGCCGGGGTAGGGCGGTGGGGTGCCGCCGAATTCTGGGCACAGGGGCTTGTAGTCGCAGTACGAGCACAGCCAGCTGGTGTTGGGCTGGAACTCGCCGGTGCGGCCCGCCTCGCGGATCGCGGCCCACAGCGCGGACAGGGTGCGTTCGAAGCGCAGCAGTTCCGCCTCGTCCGGGGCGTAGGTGAGGATCTGCTCGTCGGCCAGGTAGATCAGGCGCAGCTGGGCGGGCACGATGCCGCGGGTGCGCAGCACCACCAGCGCGTAGAACTTCAGCTGGAACAGCGCCTTGGTCTCCTGTGTCGGCCCGGGGGAGCGGCCGGTCTTGTAGTCGACCACGCGCAGCTGCCCGGCGGGCGCCACATCGATGCGATCGACGAAGCCGCGCAACAGAACTCCGTCGTCGAGCTGCACCTCGACCCTGGCCTCGCGCGACTCCGGATCGAAGCCGGTCGGATCCTCGAGCCGGAAGTAGGTCCGCACCAGCGCGCGCACCTCGTCGAGGAAGCCGTCCAGCTCGTCGTCGGTGATCAGCGTCGCCACCTCGGGTCGCTCCGCGCGGACCCGCGCCCAGGCCGGGACCACCAGCGTGTCCGCGCGTCCCGGCGCGCGCTCGGGCGCGGGCAGCCCGTAGAGGTCCTCCAGCACCGCGTGCACCATGGTGCCGCGCACCGCGTGCCGGGTCGGCGCCTCGGGGATGCGATCGATCGCGCGATAGCGATACTTCAGCGGGCACTGCTTGAAATCCATTGCCCGCGAGGGCGACAACGCGGGACGCGCACGACTCGCCATCGGGTCCGGCGGCGGCGGTGGCGCGCCGTCGGCAGGGGGCGTGGACACGGGCGAGCTCATACCTGGCAGGCTATCCGGCGGCACCGACACAGCGCGTCTGCGCGCGGCCGCACGTCGGCGCGGAACCAGAACATCAGCGAACGGAGATACATGACGGCCAGACGGACCGGGCCATTCACCACCGGTGACCGGGTACAGCTGACCGATGCCAAGGGCCGCCTGTACACGGTGGTCTTGGAGCCGGGCAAGGAATTCCACACCCATCGCGGCGGTATCAAGCACGACAGCTTGATCGGCGCCGACGAGGGCTCGGTGGTGAATTCGACCAACGGCACTCCGTATTTGGCCTTGCGCCCGTTGCTGATCGATTACGTGCTGTCCATGCCGCGCGGCGCCGCGGTGATCTATCCGAAAGACGCCGCGCAGATCGTGCACGAGGGCGATATGTTTCCCGGCGCGCGGGTATTGGAGGCAGGCGCCGGTTCCGGCGCGCTCACCTGTTCGTTGTTGCGCGCGGTCGGCCCGCAGGGCGAGGTCGTTTCCTACGAAATTCGCGAGGATCACGCCGAGCACGCGATCCGCAATGTCGAGACCTTCTACGGCGAACGCCCGGCGAACTGGTCGCTGACTGTCGGTGACGTGGCCGATTACGACGGCCCGCCGGTCGATCGCGCGGTGCTGGACATGCTCGCGCCGTGGGACGCGTTACCCGCGGTGTCGAAGGCACTGGTGCCCGGCGGCGTGCTGATCGTCTACGTGGCCACCGTCACGCAACTGTCCAAGGTGGTGGAGGCGCTGCGCGAACAGGAGTGCTGGACCGAGCCGCGCTCGTGGGAGTCGATGGTGCGCGGCTGGCACGTGGTCGGCCTCGCGGTGCGCCCGGAGCACCGCATGCAGGGCCATACCGCCTTCCTGGTGAGCGCACGCCGCCTCGCGGAGGGCACGGTGACCCCCAAGCCGCAGCGGCGTCCGTCCAAGGGCTGACGCGCGCGCTGAGATCGCCTTCGCCGCTACCGGAAGATCCCCCTTCGATCGGTATCCCTACCCGGTGAGCCGACCGATCGAAAGGTCGCGTGCGTCGCGGCGAAGGCGGTCGGCGATCAGGCGGGTACGCAGGGCGCCTGGGCGAAGCCGAGCAGCAGGCAGCCGCTGGCGTCGGAGAGCTTCCAGGTGCCGCCGACGTTCTGCCACGTGAGCGGCATCGCGGGCGCGGCGCCGTGCGGCGAGGTGATGGTGACCTGCGCGGTCGTGGTGTCGCCCTGGGTTGTGACATCGGCCACTGCGTAGGTGAGGGTGCCGTATCCGGCCAAAGCCTTGTTCATCTGATCGATGTTCGCCGTACGCTTTTCGCCGTCGACGATGAGCGTGGCCTTGTCCGCGGTGGGTACCGCGGGATCGGAGAGTTTCGTGAGCACGGCCTGCAGGGACTCGGCGGTCGGCGCGGCCGCCGCCGCGCTCGGCGCGGCACTGCTGGAGGCCACCACGCTGGAGGAAGAGGACTTGGTATCGGATTTGCCGTCATCGGAACCGCAGCCGGACAGCCCGACGGTAACGGCGAGCGCGGCGGCAGCGGTAGCAACTGAAACGCGCAGAATTCTGGTGGGAAGGAGCATTTTCAGCAACCTTTCGGCTCGGTCGGCGAGCAGGCTCACCGAGTGCGGGTTAGGGCAGGCTAACATGGTCATCCGGCGGTCGATCGCAGCCCAGATGTGATCACGACGAAACCATGTCGGAAAGCGAGAACGGTTCGCGCCCGGTAGCGTTGATAGACCGGGACTGGGAGGAGCAGCACATGAGCCCCATCGAGAATTCGGATTCGGCGGCCTGGAGAGAGCTCGAGGCAGTACGCGCCGAGGCCGCTGCGCTCCGAAGGCAACTCGCCGATTCGCCGGATCGCGCACGGGAATTGGAAGCCCGCATCGATTCGCTGACCATTCGCAACACGAAGTTGATGGACACCCTCAAAGAGGCGCGCCAGCAGCTGGTCGCGTTGCGCGAGGAGGTCGATCGGCTGGGTCAGCCGCCGAGCGGCTACGGCATCCTGATCGGCGTGTACGACGATCAAACGGTCGACGTGTTCACTTCGGGCCGCAAGATGCGGTTGACCTGTTCGCCGAACATCGACACCGCCACCCTCGAATACGGTCAGACCGTGCGTCTCAACGAGGCGCTCACGGTCGTCGAGGCCGGCGTCTACGACGCGGTCGGCGAGATCGGCACCCTGCGCGAGATCCTCGACGACGGTCGTCGCGCACTGGTGGTCGGCCACGCCGACGAGGAGCGCGTCGTCTGGCTGGCGGGTCCGCTGGCCAAGGTCGCCGAGATGGACGACCTGGAGGACCCCGACTCCCCGATCCGCAAGCTGCGCCCCGGTGATTCGCTGCTGGTGGACACCAAGGCGGGCTTCGCGTTCGAACGCATCCCCAAGGCCGAGGTCGAAGACCTTGTGCTGGAAGAGGTTCCGGATGTCGACTACAGCGACATCGGTGGCCTCGGCAGGCAGATCGAGCAGATCCGCGACGCTGTCGAACTGCCCTTCCTGCACAAGGACCTGTTCCGCGAGTACGCGTTGCGTCCGCCCAAGGGCGTGCTGCTCTACGGCCCGCCCGGCTGCGGTAAGACGCTCATCGCCAAGGCGGTGGCCAACTCGCTGGCCAAGAAGATCGCCGAGGCGCGCGGTGAGGATGCCAAGGAAGCCAAGTCGTTCTTCCTCAACATCAAGGGCCCCGAACTGCTGAACAAGTTCGTCGGCGAGACCGAGCGCCACATCCGGATCATCTTCCAGCGGGCGCGTGAGAAGGCGTCCGAGGGTACGCCGGTGATCGTGTTCTTCGACGAGATGGACTCCATCTTCCGCACCCGTGGTTCGGGCGTGTCCTCCGATGTGGAGACCACGGTCGTGCCGCAGCTGCTCTCGGAGATCGACGGTGTCGAGGGGCTGGAGAACGTCATCGTGATCGGCGCCTCCAACCGCGAGGACATGATCGACCCCGCGATCCTGCGGCCCGGCCGGCTCGACGTGAAGATCAAGATCGAGCGGCCCGACGCCGAGTCGGCGCAGGACATCTTCTCGAAGTACCTGGTCGAGGACCTGCCGCTGCACGCGGACGACGTCGCCGAGTTCGGTGGCGACAAGGCGATGTGCATCCGGGCGATGATCGATCGGGTGGTCGAGCGGATGTACGCCGAGAGCGAGGACAACCGCTTCCTGGAGGTCACCTACGCCAACGGTGACAAGGAGGTCCTGTACTTCAAGGACTTCAACTCCGGCGCCATGATCCAGAACATCGTGGACCGCTCCAAGAAGTACGCCATCAAGTCGGTCCTCGACACCGGCAACCCGGGTCTGCGCATCCAGCATCTCTACGATTCGATCGTGGACGAGTTCTCCGAGAACGAGGACCTGCCCAACACCACGAATCCCGATGACTGGGCGCGTATCTCGGGCAAGAAGGGCGAACGGATCGTCTACATCCGCACGCTGGTGACCGGCAAGAACGCCAGCGCCAGCCGGGCGATCGACACCGAGTCCAACACCGGTCAGTACCTGTAGGATTCGCCACGAGAAGCCGCGCTCCCCTTGGGGGCGCGGCTTTTTCGTTTCTTGGGTGGGAAGCCGCAGGTCGCTCGCGCCGCGACAGCGCGCCGAACGGGCGACTTCGGGCCGTGTGTCGCGGATCGGGGCAGACTCGAGCGTATGACCAAGCAGATGCAGACGATCGTCGAGACGGCTTCGGGTCCGGTGCGCGGTGTCGCCGAGGGGGCGGTGACGGCCTACCGGGGCGTGCCGTACGCCACGGCGAAACGGTTCGAAGCGCCGCGGCGGGCACGGTGGACCGACGTGCTGGACGCGACGGAATCCGGCCCGGCCGCACCGCAACTCGCCTCCCGGCTGGCCCGGGTGATGGGGCCCTTCGACGTGCCGCAGGCGGAGAACTGCCTCTCGCTCAACGTGTGGGCCCCGCCCGGCGACGGCCATCCCGTGCTGGTGTTCGTGCACGGCGGTGGCTATTCCAGCGGTGCGGGCAGCCTCGACTGGTATCACGGCGCGGAGCTCGCGGCGCGCGGCAACGTGGTCGTGGTGACGCTGAACTATCGCCTCGGTGTGCTCGGGTTTCTGCGCCTGCCCGGTGTCAGCGACGGCAACCTCGGGCTGCGCGACCAGATCGCCGCCTTCACCTGGGTGCGCGAGAACATCGCCGCGTTCGGCGGCGACCCGGAGCGGGTGACGGCCGCGGGTCAGTCGGCGGGCGCGATCTCCCTGGTGGCCTTGCTGTCGGGGCAGCCGGGGCGCGGGTTGTTCCAGCGGGCCATCCTGCAGAGCACGCCGCTCGGCATGGCGCCCGCGACGCCGGAGGAAGCCGAGCGGGTCGGCGCGGAACTGTTGCGGGAGTTGGACATCGAGGCCGCCCGACTCGACGACGTTCCGGTGGCCGAGCTGCTCGCCGCGCAGTCGGCGGTCGCGAGCCGCGCGTCGTCGCGGGTCATCCCGCCGTTCCAGCTGACCGGCGACGGCACGGTCGTCGCCGCCGATCCCCTCGACACGGTGGGCCGCGAGGCGGACCTGCCGATCCTGATGGGCATGACGCGCGACGAGGCGGCGGCGTTCCTTCCCGACGATCCGGGCCGCGTCGCGGCGGCCACCGAGCAGCTGTTCGCCGGACCGACCCGGCGGCTGGCGGCGGCGCTCGCCGAACGCGGGGTAGCGCCCTGGCTGTTCCGGTTCGACTGGCAGCCGGCGGACAGCCCGTTCGGTGCGTGCCACTGTCTCGAGCTGCCGTTCCTGCTCGGCGATGCGGCGGCCTGGCGGGCGGCGCCGATGCTGTGCGGCGAGCGCCCCGAGCGGCTGGTCGACGAGATGCGCGGCAGCTGGCTCGATTTCGTCACGATCGGCGATCCGGGCTGGGCACGTGGGGAGACCCGGCACTTCACTGACTGACCGTGCTAAAATCTGGCCGTGCGGTCAGAAAATGGTACAGATGGCCAACGCAAGTCGTTCATCGAGGAGGCGCGGCGCCGCCAGATCATCGCCGCGGCGGTAGAGGTGATCTCCGAGGTCGGGTACGGCAGCGCGTCGCTGGCGCGGATCGCCGAGCGCGCCGGGATCTCCAAGGGGGTCATCTCCTACCACTTCGCGGGCAAAGACGACCTGATGACGCAGTTGGTGGTCCAGCTCTACGTCTCCGGTGGCGAACACATCGGTCCGCGGGTAGAGGCGGCGGTCGGGCTGCGGAACAAGCTGCTGGCCTACATCGAATCCAATCTGGACTTCATCGACGCCAACCGGACGTACGTCGCGGCGCTCACCGATGTGGTGTGGAATCTGCGCGACGCGAACGGCAGCCCGAAGTTCGCCTCCGCCGACGGCGAACGCGAGATCATCACACCGCTGATCGACCTCATGGCCGAGGGGCAGCGCAGCGGCGAGTTCGGCGAATTCGATGCGGTGGCAATGGCGAAGACCCTGCGCGACGCGATCGACGGCGCGGCAGGGCGCACGATCCGCGAGCCCGACTTCGATATGGGCACGTACGCCGCGCACGTGTGCCGGCTGTTCGACCTGGCCACCAGGAAGGTGAGTAACGATGACTGAGGTTGCGCTGCACCGTGAACCACGGCCCGATATGCGAGAGCCGCTGCCGCCGTTCGCCTTCGCCGGTGTCGGTGCGATCGCGTTGGCCGCGACGATCGGGCTGATCGCCGCGCTGGACCGATACGGGTTCTTCGGTGACGAGCTGTATTTCGTCTCCGCGGGGCGTCGCCTCGCCCCCAGCTACGCCGATCAGGGGCCGCTGTTGCCCGCGATCGCGCGGCTGATGGACCTGATCGCCCCGGGATCGGTGGTGGCGCAGCGTATTCCGGCGCTGCTGGTCACGATCGCCGCGATCGTGCTCAGCGCGCAGATCGCCAGGGAATTCGGCGGCTCCCGCACTGCGCAGGTGCTCACCGCCGCCGCCTACGCGACCTCGCCGTTCCTGCTCGTGCAGGGTACGCAGTTGGCCACCAATACGATCGACACCGCGCTGTGGGTGCTGATCAGCTGGTTGCTCATCCGCTGGGTGCGCACCAGGCGGGACGCGTTGCTGCTGTGGGCGGCGCTGGCCACCGCGGTGGACATGCAGGTGAAATGGCTGATCCCGTTCTTCTGGGTCGCCGTCGCGATCGGCGTGCTGTGCTATGGCCCGCGCGAGCTGTTGCGCAGGCCCGCGCTGTGGTCGGGTGCGGCGCTTGTGCTGCTCGTGACGGTGCCGAGTCTGCTCTGGCAGGCGGCTCACGGGTGGCCGCAGCTGCGGCTCGGCGCGGTGATCGCGCAGGAGCAGGCCACCATCGGCGGCCGCTACGCCTGGTTGCCGCTGGCGTTGATCATGGCGGGCCTGCTGGGCGCGCTGCTGCTGAGCTATGGAATCGTGGTGTTGTTCCGCTGGGAACCGTTGCGGCAGTATCGGTTTCTGGCATTGCTGCCGATCGTGCTCGCCGTGGTGTTCATCGTGACCGACGGCAGGCCGTACTACGCGGTCGGGTGCTACGCCGCGATCATGGCCGCGGGCGCGGTGCACTGGACCGCGCATTGGGCGCGCTGGCGCACCGTCGTCACGATCCCGGTGGTCGTGCTCTCCGCGGGCATCGTCTACTTCTCGCTGCCGTTCACCCCGGAGTCCGAGATCGAACCGGCGCGTAGCGATGCGGACGTGGGCTTGAATCTCTCGATCTACGGCAGGAACGGCTGGCCCGAGCTCGCCACCTCGACCGCGACCGCGTTCGATGCGCTGCCCGAGTCGGTGCGGGCGCACACGGTGCTCATCGCCGATTCCTATTGGCAGGCAGCCGCGCTCGACGTGTTCGGGCCGGGACACGAGCTGCCCGCCGTCTACAGTCCCAACCGTGGCTTCGGCTACTTCGGCACCCCGCCCGACACGGCGACCACGGTTGTCTGGGTGGGCGGCGCGGAAGCCGACCTGCGCGCGCTGTTCGAGTCGGTGACGCCGATCGGCCGCGCGGACGTCCGCCTCGGTATTCCGGGCCTCACCCGGGACACGACCATCTGGCGATGCGACGGCCCGCGCGTGCCGTGGTCCCAGAATTGGCCGAACATGTTGCGACTGGACTGATTCCGCGCCGCGATCCGGGCCGGTGAAAACCGGTGGCGAGCGGTGCCGCGGTTCTGGCACGCTGCGGGCATGGTCGACGAGGTATTCACCGATGCCCGGCTCGCGGCACTGTACGACCTGTTCAGCCCGGCGGACGAGCGCGCGGATCTCGCGTTCTACCTACCGCTGATCATGCGGGCACGGTCCGTGCTCGACCTCGGCTGCGGCACCGGCGCCCTGCTGCACCGCGCTCGCGCGGCCGGGCACCGGGGTCGACTCTGCGGCCTGGACCCGGCGCCGGGCATGCTCGAGGTGGCCCGGCGGCGGACCGACATCGAATGGGTGCTGGGCGACGCAACGGCCCTGCACGGGTGGCGTAGGCAATTCGACCTCGTCGTGATGACCGGGCACGCGTTCCAAGCCCTGGTCGGCGACGACGAGTTGCGGTCCACCGTGGCGACGGTCGCGGCGGTGCTCGACGCGACCGGGAGTTTCGTCTTCGAGACCCGCAATCCGGCCGCGCGCGAATGGGAGACGTGGCATCGACGGTACTCGGGGGAGGTGGCCGACGAGGCCGGTGCGCTCGTGCGGTGCGTGTGCGAGGTCGTGCGGCCGGTGCGCGGCGATACCGTCTCGTGCACGCACACCTTCCGGAGTTCGGGCTGGGCGCGGCCGCACGTGAGCCACTCGACGCTGCGGTTTCTCGGCCCGGCGGCGCTGGGTGAGCTGTTGTCCGGCGCAGGATTGCGCGTCGCCGCACAGTTCGGCGACTGGGATGGGCGCCCGCTCTCCGACCGTGGCCCGGAGATCATCACGGTCGCAAGGCATTCGGCACCGCGTGGCTCGTCCGGACATGACGGTGGCGGCGTCCCGGGGGACGCCGCCACTGCCTTCGGCGCGATCTAGTCGCGTGTGGTGGTTACGGATTCGAGCACGACATCGTTGGCAGGCGCACCGTCCGCGCCGCCCTGTGTGCCCGCCGCGGCCACCGACGCCAGCACGTCCATGCCCGCGGTGACGCGGCCGAACGGCGTGTAGTTCGGCGGCAGCTGGCTGTCCTGGTAGACGAGGAAGAACTGGCTGCCGTTGGTGTTCGGCCCCGCGTTCGCCATCGCGACCGTGCCCGCCGGATAGGTCGCACCCGCCAGGTTCTCGTCCGGGAACCGGTAGCCGGGGCCGCCCATCCCGTTGCCCTGCGGGTCACCGCATTGCAGCACGTAGATGCCTGCCGTGGTCAGCCGATGACACTTGGTGTGGTCGAAGTACTGTTCGGCGGACAGGAACGCGAACGAGTTGACCGTGCGCGGTGCGGCCGCCGCTTCCAGGTCGAGTTGCACGGTGCCGCAGTTCGTTTGGAGCGTCGCCCGATAGGTCGCGCCTGCGTCGATGGCCATGCCGGGTTCGGCGGGCCACTGCTTGCCGTTCGGCGCCACCGCAGCCTCCCCGCACTGGGCGGGGGCCTGTGTCCGGACATTCCAGGTCTGCGCGGAGACGCCGCCGCTGGCGAAGGCCGCGAGCGCGGCCGCGACCGCCGCCACGCCGGCCATCCGTAGTAATGCGCGCGGTACCCCGAACCGCGATCCGTGCTTTCCGCTGTCGCTCTGCCGCCCCTGGACTTCGCTGCTCACCGCTAGAAATCTCCTTCGATCGGGTTGCGCACCGGACGATGCCGTGCCGAATCATTCCATCTCCCCGGCCAGAACGGGCCTGGACGGCGTGATCGGCCGGAAAACATCCGGCGTCGCGCGCCCCAACGGCGTTCGTGCGGTCGGGGTCGAGCTCAGGGACGGCGGCTGCGGCGGTAGGTGGGTACGGCGGTGGTCGCCGCGGCGAGTTCGGCGGCCAGCCAGTCGATGTCGGCGTCGGTGAGCGGGGCGGTGGTGATGCGGAGGTGATCGGTCGGCGGGTGCGCGCCGACGACGAAGGGGCCGCCGGGGGCGGCCTTGATGCCCGCGGCGGCGAGCGAGATCATCGCGGCGTTCTCGTCGGCGACCGGCAGCCACAGATTGATACCGTCGGGGCGGGGGACCACGACGCCGCGGCGGGCCAGGGCACGGCGCAGTTCGGCCGAGCGCCTGCGGTATTCGGCGCGTGCGGCGGTGACGGCGTGCACCGCGTGGTCGTCCTCGAGCATGCTGAGCAGTACCCGCTGCAGCAGCCTGCTCGTCCAGCCCGCGCCGAGCATGCGGCGTTCGAGCACCGGATCGAGCAGGTCGGCGGGCCCGCCGACGGCGGCCAAACGCAGATCGGCGCCATGGGATTTCGAATACGAGCGAATGTGCACGGTGCGCCGGGGGAGCCTGCTGCCGAGCGAACGCAGTGGGGCGGCGGCGATTCCGGCGGAGTGGTCGTCTTCGAGCACCAGGGTGTCGGTGTCCTGCAGTACGTCGGCGAGTTCCCTGGCGCGCCGCGCGGTGAGCGACACACCTGTAGGGTTCTGTGCCCGCGGTTGCAGGATCAGCGTCGTCACACCGTGGTCGGCGACCGCGCGGGCGAGTTCGTCGGGCAGCGGCCCGGATTCGTCCATCCGCACCGGAACGGGTCGCGCCCCGAGTCCGGCGAGCAGGTCGAGAAACGGTGGGAAGCAGGGATCTTCGACCGCCACCGCGTCCCCGAATCGCACATGCGCGGTCAGTATGCGATCGACCGCGTCCAGCGCGCCGTCGAGGATCGCCAACCGCTCGGCCCGAAAGGGCCAGTCCGCCCGCACCTTCGCGGCCAGTTCCGGTAGCACCGCCTCACCGAGATAGTCGGCGCCGAGGTCGCCTGCCCCGTCCCCGGTCAGGTGCCGCAGCGCCGCACCGAGGTCAGGCAGCAGCTCGGGATCGGGCGTGCCCCGCGCGAGATCGATCCGAAAAGCGCTGTAGGACGGTGGATGCAGCCGTTGATAGCGTCCGCCGGTCACGGCCGCCGGACCGGCGTGTCGCGCGTTCACGAATGTGCCTGCCCGGCCCCGCGCCACGATCACCCCCGCGGCTGCCAGCGCCCGCCACGCCTGATTCACCGTCGCGGGGGAGACCTTCCATTCCCGGGCCACCTCCCGCACCGTCGGGAGTCGCGTGCCCGGCGCCAGCTCACCGGATCGGACCAACCGGCTCACCGCCGCCGCGATCCCGGCCGCCGTCCGATCGGGCAGCTCAGCGAGAAACAACCCGGCCCCCGTCACCGCGCGTTGGTTTCCGACCGAACGGTCTGCGAGGTGCGGATTCAGGTCGCTCACATGGTCATTCTGCGTGGTGGGAGGGGGTGGGGCCATGGCCACTGCCAAGGTTTACGGCTACGAAACTGTTTCCGCAATTCTGTAACACAACCGAATTGGTTCGGAGTGAAGTATAACAAAGCATGGGAATCGTTCGAGCGGCGCTCGTCCAGACCAACTGGACCGGCGACAAAGAGTCCATGATCAAAGCGCATGAGGATTACGCACGGCAGGCGGCCGCGCAGGGCGCGAAGGTGATCTGCTTCCAGGAGTTGTTCTACGGCCCGTACTTCTGCCAGTTGCAGGACGCGAAGTTCTACGAGTACGCGGAGTCGGTGCCGGGTCCGACCACGGACCGATTCGCCGCGCTGGCAAGGGAATTGGGCATGGTGATGGTCCTGCCGGTGTACGAGCAGGAACAGCCGGGCCTGCTGTACAACACCGCGGCGGTGATCGACGCCGACGGTACGTATCTCGGCAAGTACCGCAAACATCATATTCCGCATGTCAACGGGTTCTGGGAGAAGTTCTACTTCCGTCCCGGCAATCTCGGCTGGCCGGTGTTCGATACCGCGGTCGGCAAGGTCGGCGTCTATATCTGTTACGACCGACATTTCCCGGAGGGCTGGCGGGCGCTCGGCCTGGCCGGCGCGGAGATCGTGTTCAATCCGTCCGCGACCTCGCGCGGCCTGTCGGCGTATTTGTGGAAACTGGAGCAGCCCGCCGCCGCGGTGGCCAACGAGTACTACATCGGCGCGATCAACCGGGTCGGCATCGAGGAGTACGGCGACGACGACTTCTACGGCACCAGCTATTTCGTCGATCCGGAGGGGAAGTTCGTCGGCGAGGTGGCCTCCGACACCGCGCCGGAGCTGGTCATCCGCGATCTGGACCTCGACCTGATCAAGACGGTGCGCGACCGGTGGGCCTTCTACCGCGACCGCAGGCCGGACGCGTACGGTCCGCTGGTGGCGCCCTGAGGCCGGTGATGTTGCGATGACTCTGACCTTCATCCACGGTGGCACGGTGGTCTCGGCCACCGGCTCGCAGCCGCTCGATGTGCTGGTGGACGGCGAAACCATTGCCGCCGTGCTGCAACCGGGCACCACTACCCTCGGCGCGGATCTCGCCGCCACCGCCGACGTCGTCATCGACGCGACCGGCAAATACGTGATTCCCGGTGGCGTGGACGGGCACACCCACATGCAGATGCCGTTCGGCGGCACCGAGGCCTCCGACACCTTCGAGACCGGCACCCGCGCGGCCGCCTGGGGCGGCACCACCACGATCGTCGACTTCGTGGTGCAGACGCCGGGGGAGCGGTTGCAGGACACGCTCGGCGCCTGGCACCAGAAGGCCGACGGGAAGTGCGCGATCGACTATGGCTTCCACCAGATCATCGGGGCGGTGAACGACGAATCCCTCCAGGGGATGCGCGAATTGGTGTCCGAGGGCGTCACCAGTTTCAAGCTGTTCATGGCCTACCCCGGCGTCTTCTACTCCACCGACGGCCAGATCCTGCGCGCCATGCAGGCGGCGGGCGATCTCGGCGCGCTGCTGATGATGCACGCGGAGAACGGCATCGCGATCGACGTGCTGGTCGAACAGTCCATCGCCCGCGGCGACACCGCTCCGTACTTCCACGGCACCAGCAGGCCGTGGCAGCTGGAGGAGGAGGCCACCCATCGCGCGATCATGCTGGCGCAGTTGACCGGTGCCCCGCTGTACGTGGTGCACGTGTCGGCCAAGCAGGCGCTGGAGCAGATCGCCACCGCACGGGGCAACGGCCAGAACGTCTTCGGCGAGACCTGCCCGCAGTACCTGTATCTCTCGCTCGAAGAACAGTTGGGCGCACCGGGTTTCGAGGGCGCCAAATGGGTGTGCTCGACGCCGCTGCGGTCCAGGGCCGAAGGGCACCAGGACGAGCTGTGGCGCTACCTGCGCACCGGCGACGTCACCACGGTCAGCACCGACCACTGCCCGTTCTGCATGAAGGACCAGAAGGAGCTGGGCCTCGGCGATTTCAGCAAGATCCCGAACGGTATCGGCGGCGTGGAACATCGGATGGACCTGATGTTCCAGGGCGTCAAGAGCGGCCGGATCACGCTGGAGCGCTGGGTCGAGGTCTGCTGCACCACGCCCGCGCGGATGTTCGGCATGTATCCACGCAAGGGCGTGATCAGTCCGGGCGCCGACGCCGACATCGTGGTCTACGACCCGAACGGGCACACCAGTATCGGGCTCGGCAAGGCCCATCACATGAACATGGACTATTCGGCGTACGAGGGGTTCGAGATCGACGGGCACGTCGACACCGTGCTCTCGCGCGGCCGGGTGATCGTCGACGCGGGCGCGTATCTGGGCAGCGCCGGACACGGCCGATTCGTTAAACGCGGCCTGTCGCAGAACCTGATCTGATCCAGCGGCTGGCCCGCCCAGCCGCATCGACTTCGAAACGGAGTGTGCCGCATGGACATCGGTGTGGTGCTGCAATGCACACCGCCCGCCTCCCGGGTGGTCGAACTGGCCAGGCAGGCCGAAACGCACGGCTTCTCCCATGTCTGGACCTTCGACTCGCACCTGCTGTGGCAGGAGCCCTACGTCATCTACAGCCAGATCCTGGCGGCCACCAGGAAGGTCACCGTCGGCCCGATGGTGACCAACCCGGCCACCAGGGACTGGACGGTGACCGCGTCGACCTTCGCCACGTTGAACGACATGTTCGGCAACCGCACGGTGTGCGGGATCGGCCGCGGTGACTCCGCGGTCCGTACGCTCGGCGGCAAGCCGAGCAACCTGGCGACGCTGCGCGAGGCCATCGAGGTGATCCGGGAACTCGGCAACGGGCGCAGCGCCAGGGTCGACGACAAGATCGTGCGGTTCCCCTGGGCCGGGAGTTCCCGGCTCGAGGTGTGGGTAGCCGGATACGGCCCGCGCGCACTGGATCTCACCGGCGAGGTGGCCGACGGGTTCATCCTGCAACTGGCCGATCCGGACATCACCGCCTGGACCATCGCCAGGGTGCGTGCCGCAGCAGAACGGGCCGGTCGTGATCCTGGCGCGGTGCGAATCTGTGTCGCCGCACCGGCTTACGTCACCGATGGTTCGGCCGAGGCACTGGCCCACGCCCGCGACCAGTGCCGGTGGTTCGGTGGCATGGTCGGCAACCACGTGGCCGACATCGTCGCGAAATACGGGACGGGCAGCGATGTTCCGGCCGCGCTCACCGAATACATCGCGGGCAGGCAGGGTTACGACTACAACCAGCACGGTCGCGCGGGCAATGCGCACGCCGAGTTCGTACCCGACGCCATCGTGGACCGCTTCTGCCTGCTCGGCACCCCCGACGATCAGCTCGCGCGCCTGCGCGAACTGGAGAAGCTCGGCGTCGATCAGTTCGCGGTCTATCTGCAGCACGACGCGAAGTCGGCCACGCTAGAGGCGTACGGCGAATCGGTGCTGCCCCGGCTGGCGCACCCGGTGATCGCCACGGAGGGCGCTTGATACCCGCGGACTACCTGGTCTGTGCCGGGGCGGGTAGGTCGGAGTTGAACGGGTGGCTCGCCGGGACCGGTCACCGCCTGCCGGGCTCTCGAATCCGGCGGTGCGAGAACGTGAGCGAGGTTCGATGAAGGGTCGATGGGTACGCGCCGGTTACGCGGTTGTCGTGTTCGCCCTGGTGGTCGGCGTCTGGGAGCTGGTGAAGTTCGCGGTTCCCGAGCGCGGTGTGAGCATCGGCGCGCAGCGGGTCCTGCCGCGCACGGGTGACGCGGCGCTGCCGCACGTGTGGTCGGTGGTGACGGTGCTCGGTGAGCGCGACGGCACGGGCACGGTCGGCACGACCCTGGTGCGCACGGCGGGATTCACCCTGGGACTGGCCCTGCTCGCGCTCGCGATCGGGGCCGTGGTCGGGGTGCTGCTCGCCGTGCTGATGCAGCGTTTCGCCTGGGTGGAGCGCGGCCTGCTGCCCTACATCATCGTCTCGCAGACGGTTCCGTTGATCGCGCTCGCGCCGCTGGTGGCCGGGTGGGGCGGCAAGATCGTGATCGCGGGCGAGCCGTGGCGGCCGTGGATGAGCATCGCGGTGATCGCGTCGTATCTGGCGTTCTTCCCGGTGGCGGTCGGCATGCTGCGCGGCTTGCAGGCACCGGCGAAGGCCTCGGTGGAGCTGCTGCACAGCTATTCGGCGAGCTGGTGGGAAACGCTGGTGCACTTGCGCTTTCCCGCCGCGGTGCCGCACCTGCTGCCGGCCCTGCGCCTGGCCGCCGCCGCGTCGGTGATCGGTGCCGTGGTCGCCGAGATCTCCACGGGCACGGCGGGCGGCATCGGTCGCCAGATCATCGTCTTCTCGCAGCAGGCCACCGGCGACGCGTCGCGCCTGTTCGCGGCGGTCCTGGCCGCGGCGCTGCTCGGTGTGGTGATCACCGCCGTGGTCGGGCTCATCGAACTGGCGCTGCGCCGCTACAGCAGACCACCGGGCTCGGTCGACGCGACAGGGCCGGGTCGGTGACTCGGCGGTGCGGCCGGGCCACGGCACGAACCGAACGAAGTCCGAAGACCGTGGACACCAACGCATTCGACGACAAACGAACGCACAGTAGGGACCGCCCGCGTCGCCGGGCGGGCAGTTTTTCAGGAGGTATCCATTGACCGCCAAAGCAAGACCGGCCGTCGCGACCGCGGCGCCGGACGGGGCGGACGAGCAGGTGGGTACCACCGATCTCGCCGAACACTGCGCGCGGCGCCTGGCCGCGGTCGAACTGGGTCACGTGGGCAAGATCTTCGGCGCCGGGTCGGTCACCGCGCTGTCGGACGTCTCACTGACCGTCGCCGCCGGCGAATTCGTCTCGCTGATCGGCCCGTCCGGGTGCGGTAAGTCGACGCTGCTACGGATCATCGCCGACCTGGAGCAGCCGAGCAGCGGTACCGTGACCGTGCACGGCAAGAGCGCACGGCAGGCCAGGCTCGATCAGGACTACGGCATCGCCTTCCAGCAGTCCGGCCTGCTCGACTGGCGCACCGTACAGGCCAATGTGGAGCTGCCGCTCGAGCTGCACAAGGTGCCGCGGGCCGAACGCCGCTCGCGCAGTGCGGAATTGCTGGAGATGGCCGGGCTGTCCGAGTTCGCCAAGCGCTATCCCGCCGAGCTGTCCGGCGGCATGCAGCAGCGGGTGGCGATCGTGCGGGCGCTGGCGCCCAAGCCGTCGCTGCTGCTGATGGACGAACCGTTCGGCGCGCTCGACGAGATGACGCGCGAGCGGATGCAGACCGAACTGCTGCGCATCGCGGGGGAGACCGAGGCGGCGGTGGTGTTCGTGACGCACTCCATCCCGGAGGCGGTGTTCCTGTCCGATCGGGTGGTGGTGATGTCGCCGCGGCCGGGCCGGATCACCGAGATCGTGCCGACCGGCGGATGGGGCCGCCGCGACGCCGCGGCGGCGGCTGACGATGTGCGGTCCAGCGCGGCGTTCTTCGAGGCCGTGGCCGCGGTGCGGGAGGCGTTGCGCGGCGGGTCGGCCGATCCGGGGGCGGTCGCGGGACGGGACGTGCGGTGACGGCGGCCTGGAAGGCGCTGCCGTCCTGGCGAACGGTGCTGCCGCCGTTGCTGTTCGGGGTCGGCGGACTGGCGCTGTGGCAGCTGGTCACCACCGTGGCCGGGGTGCCGTCGTTCCTGCTGCCTACGCCGAGCGCGATCGCGCGCGAGTTCACCGCGAACTTCGACCGCATCCTCGACGCCTCGCGCGCCACCGGCGCCAACGCCTTGCTCGGTCTGCTGGTCGGCGGTGTGCTCGGCATCGTGGCCGCGATGCTCGCCGTCCGGTTCCACCCGGTGGACGGACTGCTCACGCCGCTCGCCGCGGCGGCGGCCGCGATACCGATCGTCGCTCTTGCCCCTCTGCTGAATTCGATGTACTCGACGACGACGGACACCCCGCGCCGGATGGTGGTCACCATCGTGGTGTTCTTCCCGATGTTCGTCAGCACGGCGCGTGGTCTGCGGCAGGTGCCGCAGGTGCACACCGACCTGATGACCTCCTATGCCGCGGGCGGCTGGCAGATCACCCGCACCGTGCGGCTGCCCGCCGCGCTGCCGCACCTGTTCACCGGCCTGCGCATCGCCGCGCCCGGTGCGGTGATCGCGGCCGTCATCGCCGAGTACTTCGGCGGCCTGCAGAACGGGCTCGGCAGCAGGATCACCTCGGCCGCGGCCAACACCGCCTATCCGCGGGCATGGGCCTACGTGGTCGGCGCCATGCTCGTCGGCCTGCTGTTCCTCGCCGCCGTCCTGCTCCTCGAACTACTCACCCGCAGACCCCGCACCACCCTCTGGAGAACACCATGACCCAGTCCACCAAGCGTTTTCGTGCCTGTCTCGCGCTGGTCACGCTGGCCGCGGCCGCGTTGACCGGCTGCAGCACCACCGACGGCGCCTCGACCACCACCGCGGACGGCCTGACCAAGGTCCGCCTGCAGTTGCAATGGTTCAAGCAGGGGCAGTTCGCAGGCTATCTGGCTGCGGTGGATCAGGGCTTCTACAAGGAGCAGGGCCTCTCGGTCGAAATCCTGGACGGCGGAACCGATATCGTCCCGCAGACCGTGCTCGCACAGGGACAGGCCGACTACGCGATCGCCTGGGTGCCCAAGGCGCTGGCCTCCCGCGAGGCGGGCGTCGGGATCACCGAGGTCGCGCAGATCTTCCAGCGTTCCGGCACCAAGCAGGTCTCGTTCAAGTCCGACAACATCACCGACCCCGGCGCGCTGCGCGGCAAGACGGTCGGGAACTGGGGCTACGGCAACGAGTTCGAGCTCTTCGCCGGCATGACGAAGGCCGGTCTCGACCCGGCGAAGGACGTCAAGCTGGTGCAGCAGCAGTTCGACATGAACGCCTTCCTCGCCAGGGACATCGCGGCGGCCCAGGCGATGTCCTACAACGAGTACGCCCAGCTGCTGGAGACGAAGAACCCGGCGACCGGAAAGCTCTACACCGCCGACGATTTCACCACCATCGACTGGAACGACCAGGGCGTCGCGATGCTCCAGGACGCGATCTGGGCCAACACCGAGAAGCTGCGGGATCCGAAATATCAAGAGCTGACGACGAAGTTCGTCGCGGCCTCGCTCAAAGGCTGGGCGTTCTGCCGCGACAACGTCGACAAGTGCCGCGACATCACCGTCGCCGCGGGCAGCACCCTGGGCGCGTCCCACCAGCAGTGGCAGATCAACGAGGTGAACAAGCTGATCTGGCCGGCCCCCGCCGGTATCGGCATGGTGGACAAGGCGGCGTGGGATCGCACGGTGCGCATCGCCAAGGACACCAAGAACCAGGAGGGCGTCACCGTGCTGCGCGAGGACCCGGACGCGGACGCCTATACGAACGAATACGTCAGCAAGGCGGTGGAATTGCTGAAGGCCGATGGTATCGACGTGACCGGCGCCGGCTATGCGCCGAGCCAGGTCACGCTGCATGAGGGAGGCAAATAACCTTGGTGGATCACGTCTTCTACCCGTGGAGCGCGCAGGCCGAACTGAACCCGGTGCCGATCACGGGAGCCTCCGGCGCCTACTTCTGGGACGACCAGGGCAAGCGCTACCTCGACTTCTGTTCGCAGATGGTCAATGTCAACATCGGACACCAGCATCCCGACATCGTCGCGGCGATCGTCGCGCAGGCCCAGGTGCTGACCACCATCTCCCCGACCATGGGCAACGAGGTGCGCAGCGAGCTGGCCCGGCTCATCGTGGAGCGGGCGCCGGGTGAGCTGAACCGGGTCCTGTTCACCACCGGCGGCGCGGAGGCGATCGAGCACGCCGTGCGCCTGGCGCGCAGCTACACCGGCCGCACCAAGATGCTGTCCGCGTACCGGTCCTACCACGGCGGCACCGGTACCGCGATCGGCCTGACGGGCGAGCCGCGCCGCTGGGGCGCGGAGCCGACGAACGTCGACGTGGTCCGGTTCTTCGGCCCGTATCCCTATCGATCACCGTGGGGCACAAGCACTCCCGAGGAGGAGACGGCGGCCGCGCTGCATCATCTGCGGCAGGTGATCGAACTGGAGGGGCCGCAGAACATCGCGGGCTTGATCATGGAAACGGTGGTCGGCACCAACGGTGTGCTGATCCCGCCGCCCGGCTACCTGGCGGGTGTGCGAGCGCTGTGCGACGAGTTCGGCATCGTCTACATCGCCGACGAGGTGATGGTCGGCTTCGGCCGGATCGGGGAGTGGTTCGCGGTGCGGGCCTTCGATGTCGCGCCCGACATCATCACCTTCGCCAAGGGGGTGAACTCCGGCTACGTGCCGCTCGGCGGCGTGCTCATCGCCGAGCGGATCGCGCAGCGCTACGACCACACCGTCTATCCCGGCGGGCTCACCTACGCGGGCCATCCGCTGGCGTGTGCGGCCGGTGTCGCCTCGATCGGGGTCTTCGAGCGCGACGGCATCCTCGAGCACGTGCGCTCGGTCGGGGCGGACGTGCTCGGAAAAGGGTTGCACGAGTTGGCCGCTCGGCATCCCAGCGTCGGCGAGGTGCGCGGGCTCGGCTTCTTCTGGGCACTGGATCTGGTTCGTGATCCCGGGACCAGGGAGCCGCTGGTGCCGTTCGCCGCCGCGGGCGCGGCCGCCGAGCCGATGGCGAAGGTGACCGCCGCCGCCAAGGCACGTGGGTTGTGGCCGTTCAACGCGGGCAACCGTTTTCAGATCGCGCCGCCGCTCACCACGTCGGCGGACGAACTGCGCACCGGCCTCGAGATCGTCGACGAGGTCCTCGCGGTGGCCGACTCCTACGTGCGCTGAGCGGCCCGCCGGTGCGGCGTCGGCGCGATGCCGCCGCCGCCCGGTGCCGCCTCGACGGTCGCGACCCGGGGTAGGTCGCCCACCCTTGGCCGCAGCGTGGCGCGATCGGCGGGCGTCCTCGCCCCGACATCGAACGCGGACCCCGGATCTCGCGCGAAACGCCGCGGCGTCTCGTCTGGCCGGTTCCCGTTCGCGCGGCGGTTTCCCGCTACATTCGAGCGGTCCCGTCCCGGAAGTGTTCCAGGAGCCGGCATGCGCGAGCGTACGAAGACCCCGCCGATCGATACCGCGGCACGGCCCGCGCTCGACCCGGCCTGCCCCGACCGCCCGCCCTTGGCAACGGCGTGGCTCGCCGCCCTCGCCGGGTGCGCGACGGCGGTGCTGCTGTTCGCCGCGAGCCGCTACGACTACTTCGGTGACGAGCTGTACTTCCTGGCGGCTGGTCGGCACCCGTCCTTCGGTTACGCCGATCAGGGGCCGGTGCTGCCGCTGCTGGCGCGGGCGATGGACCTGCTCGCACCGGGCTCGTTCTTCGTGCTGCGGCTGCCCGCGGTGGCGCTCACCGTGCTGGCGATCGTGCTCACCGCGGTGCTCGCGCGCGAGTTCGGCGGCGGGCGCGGCGCGCAGCTCGGTGCCGCGCTCGCGTACGCGACCTCGCCGTTCCTGCTGCTGCAGGGCAAGATGCTCACGACGAATGCCGTGGACACCGCGCTGTGGGTGGTCATCACCTGGCTGGTGGTGCGCTGGGTGCGCACCCGGCGCGACGGCCTGCTGCTGTACGCGGCCCTGCTGACCGCGCTCGACATGCAGGTGAAATGGTTGATTCCGTTCTTCTGGATCGCCGTCGCGGTGACCTCGCTGATCTGGGGCCCGCGCGAGCTGGCGCGCAGGCCGCTGCTGTGGCTCGGTGGTGCGCTCGTGGTGCTGGCGACGGTGCCGACGCTGATCTGGCAGGCCGGCCACGGGTGGCCGCAGCTGGCCATGGGCGGGGTGATCAGCGGGGAACAGGGAATCCTCGGCGGCAGGCTGATGTTCGTGCCGCTGGCCGTGCTGACCGCGGGCTATCTGGGCGCGGTGGTGCTGCTGTACGGCGTGTGGACGCTGCTGCGGCACCGCGCGCTGCGCCCGTACCGGTTCTTGGGCTGGACCCTGCTGCTGCTGGTCGCGCTCTTCCTGGCGATCGGCGGCCGGATCTACTACGTGGCGGGCATGTACGGCGTGGTGCTGGCCGCCGGGGCGGTCGGGCTGGCCGAGGCGGTGCGCGGCCTGCATACGGCGGGGCGCCGGGCCGGTCTGGTGGTGGGTACGGCCCTCGCGCTCGCGGCCACCGTCTTCGTGCTGTGGTCGACGCCGTGGCGGTCCGCCTCGGCGATCCGCCCGCCCGCCGACGACGCCGAGGCCGCCATCAACATCGGTGTCTACGGCGAGTTCGGCTGGTCCGAGCTGACCGAGGCCGTCACCGGTGCGGCGCGGTCACTGCCCGATGCGCAACGGCCCGGCGCGGTGATCGTCACCGACACCTACTGGCAGGCAAGCGCTTTGGACCAGTTCGCGCGAGATAGGCTGCCGCCCGTCTACAGTCCGAGCCGCGGCTACGGATACTTCGGCACGCCACCCGACGACGCGAGCGTGGTGCTCGCCGTTGCGCTCAACGAGGACTTCCTGCGTTGGGATTTCGACCACATAGAGCCGGTGGCCCTGGTCGATTCGCGGATCGGCTACCCCGGCAACACCCAGCACGTCGTGGTGTGGCGCTGCAGCGGGCTGCGCCACCCGTGGTCGCAGGTGTGGCCGACGCTGATGCACCTGTAGCGGCCGTGTGATCAGCCCTGCCGGTCCGGCTCCCGGAACACCGCCAGTGCGGCGGGGCGGCTGGTGAAGGTCAAACGCGTTGCGCGGTGGTTCACTTCGCCGTCGGTGGCCAGCGAGACCGGCGCCCCGTCGACCCGCACGTCGAGCCGCGCGACCCGGCGGTGCACGTAGGTGGTCGAACGGTCCAGCGTGCCGGTGAACGTGGCCCAGATCAGTCGCGCGCGCGAAAAGCGAAGGTCCGCACGCAGATACCGGATGTCCATGGTGCCGTCGTGCATCCGGGGCCGCGACATCGGGATCTGGTCCGCCGGGTGGTACGCGCCGTTGCCGACGAACAGCATCCACAATGCGCCGGGCGCACCGTCGATCTCGGCGCGCAGCGGCGCGGCCCGAAACAGCACGCGCAGCATCGCGAAACCGGCCGCGGGCCACTTGCCGATCCGGCGTTCCCACCGTTCCCGCAGGCGCACGAAGTCCGGATAGCCGCCGAGGCTGGCGGTGTTGACGAACATGCGATCCTGCGACTCGTCCAGCCGGACCAGGGCGGTGTCGACGAGCACCACCTGGCCGGACTCGAGCGCGGTGAACGTGGTCGCCGGATCCTCGACGCCGACGTCGCGGGCGAAGTGGTTGAGCGTCCCGCCGGCGAACACGGCCAGCGGAAGACCATGTCGCACAGCAGTTTCCGCGAGTGCGGAGACGGTGCCGTCGCCGCCGAGCACGCCGAGCGCGGTGACACCGCCGTGGCGCACCCGATCCTCGATCGCCGCGTCGAGATCACCGTCGCCGACCTCGAGCAGTCGTGCTTCGGGCAGCCGCTCACGCAGCTGCTCGAGCGACTCGGTGCCCGTGCCGCTGCCCGATGCCGGATTGACCACCAGCAGCAGGCCGCGTCCCGCGGGCAGCGAATCGAGCCGTTCGGCCGGGCCGAGCGAGGCGGGCTCGTCCGCGCGCACCGCCCACCAGCGCCGGGTGGCCAGCGCGACGCCGGAACCGAGCGCGGCGCCGACCACCACGTCGGAGGGCCAGTGCACGCCGATGTGCACGCGCGAGTACGCCACCGCCGCGGCGAGTGGCGCGAGCGCCGCGGCCGTCGCGGGCGACTCCAGCGCTACCGCCGTGGTGAAGGCCGCGGCGGAGGCCGCGTGACCGGACGGGAAGGACGAGGACCGCGGCGGCCGCACCAGCCTGCGCAATTCCGGCACCGCGTGCACGGGGGGCCGCCTGCGCGGGAACAGCGGTTTGGCGACTCCGTTGGCCAGCGCGCTGGCCAGGGCGACCGCGACGAGCCCGCGGACCGCGCCGCGCCGTTGCGCCCGGCCGCCCGCCGCGAAAAGCCCTGCGGCAACGGCCATCCAGAGCTTGCTGTGATCGGCGCCGGTACTGAGCTCGCGCAGCAGCGCGTCCGCCCGGCTCGGCGGAATCTGGGCGGCGTGCTCGACGAGCTTGCGGTCGAGTGCGTTGATAGGACCAGGTCTGTGTGACATCGAGGCGAGTTTATCCAGGCACGCGGTGCTCAAACGGTGTCGCCGCGCACCGGCCGCGCGGCGGCTCGGTAGCCTGCCGGTATGACTTCCGGACCGACCGAGATCTGGCACAACCCGCGGTGCACCAAGAGCCGCAACGCCACCGCGCACCTGGACGAGGCGGGCGTCGAATACAAGGTGCGGCGCTACCTCGACGAGCCGCCCACCGTCGAGGAGCTGCGCGCGGTCCTGCGCCGGCTCGACGCCGAGCCCTGGGACATCACGCGCACCGGCGAGCAGATCGCCAAGGACCTCGGCATGGCGCAGTGGGGGCGCACCCCGGCGGACCGGGAACGCTGGCTCGCGGCGTTGGCCGAGCACCCGAAGCTGATCCAGCGCCCGATCGTGCTGACTGCCGACGGCGGCGCGGTGGTGGCCAGGGACGAGGACACGTTGCGTTCGCTCGGCTGAGCTGAGTTGTGCTGAGCTGAGCTGAGCGCCCGCGTCGCCGAGGCCGCGCCGGTAGCCGACACCACTGGATTTCGCGGCCCTGCCGGTGCGAATCAGGCGGTAGTGTCGCCAATCATGAAGGTACAGTTGCGCCACAATCCGGCCTCGACCATCGCGCGGTGCTTCCTCGCCGGCGGCGAGCCGATGCGGGTCGAGAGCGGCGCCATGGTCGCGCACTCGGCGGGAGTCACGTTGCAGGCCAAGGCCGAAGGCGGCATCTTGGCGGGGCTGAAGCGCTCGGTGCTGGCGGGTGAATCGTTCTTCGTCTCCACGTTCACCGCGCCGCCGCAGGGCGGCTGGGTGGACGTCGCGCCCGCGCTGCCCGGTGACATGCTGAATCTGCAGATCACCCAGGATCGGCCGTTCTTCATCAGCCGCGGCGGCTGGATCGCGAATTCCCATGGCGTGCAAGTGGAAAGCAAGTGGGGCGGGTTCGCGAACCTGTTCGGCGGCGAGGGCGGGTTCGGTCTGCGCGCGCACGGCGACGGCGAGATCGTGGTCGGCGTGTTCGGTGCGATCGACGTCATCGACCTGCAGCCGGGGGAGCCGATCACCATCGACACCGGGCACGTGGTGGCCTACGACCTGTCGATGAACTTCACCATCCGGCGCGCGGTGGTCGGGCGGTCGATCCAGTCGCTGAAGTCCGGTGAGGGCTTCGTCTTCGACTTCGTCGGGCCCGGCCGCGTCCTGCTGCAGACCCGCAATCCGGGCGCGTTCGCCGCGTGGGCCAGTTCGGTGGCCTCCTCCGGATAGCCCGGCCGAGCGCGCGCTCAGGCGAGCAGGTCGTCGACGAGGATGCGGGTGTCGGGCACGAACGGCCAGTCCGGATCGGCCAGGTGGGCGCGCAGTTGCGCGTCGGTCCACCACCACCCGTCGACGATCTCCTCCGGCTGATGCCGGATCGGCCCGTCGTAGCGGATCTCGTAGGCGAACAGGTGGCAGCGCATCGGGCGGTCCTGCCACCGGCCGTCCCAGGAGATCGTGCCCGCCGGCTGCGCGGGCAGTGCGACACCGGTGATGCCGAGTTCCTCGGCGAGTTCCCGTACGGCGGTTTCCCGCGGCGATTCCGCCGGACCGACCACCCCGCCGGCGAGGCAGTCGTGCATGCCGGCGAACACCATCTTGGTGTCGGTGCGTCGATGCACGTAGATCCGGGTGCCGTCACCGGAGCGGACCAGCACCCCGGAGCTCGCGTGCCAGAGTCCGGTGCGGTACACCTCGGCGCGATCGGCGGCGCCGACCGGGCGCCCTGCCGCGTCGTAGACGGCGATCATCTCGGAGTTCTGCTGGACCGGTTCGGCTACCACGGCTCGAGGGTAACGTGAGCACAGCAGGTCATCCGCAGAGAGGATCGCGCACATGGTACTTCCCCGCACGCTGGCCAGATTCAACCGATCGGCGACCAATCGCGTCGCCGGACTGTTCGCGGGCCGCGCGCCCGGGTTCGCCATTCTGCGGCACAAGGGGCGAAAGTCCGGGCGGCTCTACCGAACCCCGATCTCGATCTTCCACGACGACGGTGTCTACCGGATCGCCATGACCTACGGGCGTGACGTCGACTGGGCCAAGAACATCTGTGCCGCGGGCGAGTTCAGCGTCGAGACGCGCGGCGACGTGCTCGACCTGACCGACCCCGTCATCCGCCGTGACCCCGCCGCCGCCTGGGCGCCGGTCGTGGTACGCCCGTGGCTGCGGGTGCTCTCGGCCGAGTACTACGTCGAGGCCCGCGCCGTCACCCGCTGAGCTGTTCCCGGGAACGCCGCTACCGCAATGGGTTTCGCAATGCGGCCGAGCGGGGCGGATTTCGTGCGACGGATTCCGTCCCGGCGGTTTTCAGCTCATTTCCGGCGGCGGGTGGGTTTGGCGCCCGGTTTCGGGGCCGCGGCGGCTCTGCTCGCGGCCACCAGCTTCGCCTCGGCGGCCGCCTCGGCGTCGAGCTTGCGATAGACGATGTGCTGCTGGGCGAAGGTCCACGCGTTGTTGGTGACGAAGTAGAGCAGGATCGCGACCGGCAGCAGCGTGCCGCCGACGAGCGCGGCGGCGGGGAACACCCACAGCGACAGCGGCCGCATGAACGACAGCTGTGCCGGTGTCTCCTGCCGGGCGAGGGAGGCACGGGCGGTGCAGTGGGTGGCGATCGCGGCGATGAGCATGAGCGGGATGGCGACCCAGGCCACCGTTGCCAGCAGGTCGCCCGCGCCGACGACGGTCCGGGCCAGTGGCGCACCGAACAGGTCGGCGTGCAGGAATGACTGGACGTCGGCCGCGCCGAAGACGTAGTTGGGGGTGGCGGCGTTCTGCTCGGGACTCATCGGCGTCGCGATCGCCTGGAACGGGAGATGGCCGAGGTTGCCGGTGCGGTCGAAGGAGCGCAGGACATGGAACAGTCCGAGAAATACGAATAGTTGCACGATGATCGGAATCAAGGTGGCGAAGGTTTTGACGCCGTTGTCTTTATAGAGTTTCTGGACTTCGGTGGCCTGGCGCGTCCGATCGGTTGCGTATTTTTGTTTCAACCCTGCGACCTTGGGTTGCAACCTTTTCACAATGGCTTGGTTGCGTGCTTGTTCCAGAAAAGGGATAAAAAGGGCAGCACGCAACGTGAGCACGAGAAATATCACGGCGAGCACCCAGGACAGCCCGCCGGTTGGCCCGAGGACGAGGCCGAAGGCGTTGTGCCAGAACCAGAGAATGGCCGAGACGGGGTAGTAGATGAAGTCGAGCATGCGAGCACCTGACTGTGGGCGTGCGAACGCGCACGAGAACGAACGGGATGCGACGGCAACGCCGACGCCCGTCCACAGCGGGGACAGACGTCAGGCGAGCGCGCGACCCGGTGCTCGTGGGCGCGGGCGGCCCGCGGTGTCAGGGTTGCTCTGGCGCTGGAACGAGCCGCGGCGGCGGCGTTGCGCGGAGGGCGGCGGGCCGGAATCGACCACCGCGACCGGCAGCGCGATCGCGGGGTGCACCGCGGCGAAGGCGACGATCAGCGAGGCCGCGACCACGCCGACGACGGCGACCGACCCGGGTTCGCCGACGGGAACCGCCAGCAGCGCGAGGGCGGGCAGCACGAGCGCGACAACCGCACACGTGATCAGCCGTACCCGCGAGATCATGCCTAGAGGATACGTGCTGTGCCGCCGGCACGGCGCGGCGTTCGCGCCGAGCCGACGGTCACCATCGCGTTCAGAGCGCGATGTCCCAGTCCACGTCGCGGCTCAGTATCGACGGCGGCAGCCCGAAGGTCCGTCGGCAGGTGCGGGTGAGCTGCGCGCAGTCGGCGAAGCCTGCGGCGTCGGCGGCCGCGGCGACATCGTCGCCCGCCATCACCCGGGTCATCGAGATGTAGAGCCGCAACCAGAGAATGTAGCGGCGCAACGGAATACCGACCTGTTCGGTGAACATGGTGGTCAGCCTGGTCGCCGAAATGCCGAGCTGGCGCGCCACATCCGAGCCGCGCACCGAGCCGTCGCGGACCATCTCGGGCAGCAGCTGCAGCGCGGCGGTGACCACGCCGTGCGGCCCGTCGTCGGTGGCCGCCGCGTCGTCGGGCAGTAGATCCGAGAGCAGGTCGGTGACGTGGGACGCGAGCAGGCCGTGCGCCGGATCGACGCCGAGCCCGTGCACCCAGCCGTGCAGGTGGGCCCGCCGGTCGGCGGCGGCGCCCGCGGTGGTCTCGGGGTCGAGATAGACCGCGATACCGTGCACGGCGCCTTCGGCGACCCGGTGCGGCGCGTCGGTCGGCACGATGATGTGCGTGCCCTGCTGACGCACCCCGCTGCCGTCCACGACGACGATCGGGGTACAGGCCGCGACGATCTGCACGGCATGGTGGGCGTGCAGTTCGGTGGGCCAGATCTCGCCCTCGAAGGCCAGGATTCCCGGCCGCAACAGCGCGGTGCCCGTCCAGGGGTGCGTCTCGGTGGGTTCGGCGTCCGATGACGTCGAGAAGTCGTTGGTGACAAGAGCCTTCATCGTCGGATGCTCCCGGCTGACACGAACAGTTCCTCGGTGGATCCTGTGCTGAGACTAGTGGGTTCGGCTCCCCGGCTGTCGTGCTTTGTCGATCGCAGGGGAGCCGATCGTGCCATGGTTCCGATTCGCGCGTAACTCGTGGTCCAGACCGCCGTTTCGGCGGCGCGGCGCGCGTGCGCGCGGCTCGGGTGGCGCCCGGTCATACCCGGACCGAGATCGCCGCGGACAAGGTGGCGGCGACCCGATCGAGGAACTCGCCGAGCAGCGGACCCGCGGTGGGGGTCACGGGGAAGCGGGTGCGCAGTGCCAGGCCGTCGTCGGTGCGGGTGAACCACATCTGCACGTCGTCCAGCGGTGCGCTGCGGCTGAATTGGGCCGGATTGCGCGGCACCGTGCGGGTGGTGTCGCTGCGCGAGCCGCCCGGCAGTCGCCGATAGTCGGTGTAGGAGACGCTGAACAGGTCCTTCCTGGTGCGCCGCAGGTCGGCGCCCAGCGCGGCGAGGAACTGGGTGGCAGGCACCTGGGCGAGCCGCTGACCGGTGCGGATGGCCTGATCGGCGCCCTGCGCGGTGGCGCAGAAGTCGTGCGCCACCGGCACGTGCGCCGGCGCGTTGGCGACCAGCCAGCCGAAGGTGTTGTGGTGACGGGGTTCTCGCCGGGTGTGCACCGGGAACACCAGGTCGGTGCCCGCGCGCCCGCCGAGTTCGGCCGCGGCCAGCGCCACCGCGGCGAGCAGGGCCGCGAACATCGAGTACCCGTCCGCGCGCGACTTGCGGTGCAGCGCGTCGGTGGCCATCGCGCCGAGCAGCAGCCGCGAGTCGCTGCCGAAGGGCCCCAGAGTGCCCGCGGGCAGTCCGAGATCGAGCGGGAAATGCGGCAGATCGTTGCCCGCGGCGTGCAGGAAATCGCGCCAGGCCCGGATCAGCGGGCCGGTGCCCGCCGCGGGCACCGCGGCCTCCCTGGTGGCGTAGGACAGGAAGCTCCCGGTCTCGGGCAGCCCGTCGGCCGCCGCCGCGGCGCCGTCCGGCCCGTCCTCGAGTGCCGCGCGGTACAGCACGTCCAGTTCGGTCACCGCGATGGTGATCGACCAGGCGTCGCAGACCGCGTGATCGAAGCCGCAGATCACGGTGGAGGTTTCGGGCCTGCTGACGGCGCCGAGGAAATACGGCGCGAAGCTGAACGGCGCGCAGGCCTCGTCGAGCCGGGCGCCGAGGACGGTGCGCAGGTCCTCGGTGCTCGAGGTTTGCACGGCGGGCCGGGGGACCAGCCGGATATCGGTATCGGCCACCACATGAACCGTCGGCGGGTTGCCGTCGGCGGGCGGGGTGAAGCTGCAATGCAGCGCGTCGTGGCGCGGCAGCCACACCGAGAACGCGGTCTGCAGCGCGGATTCGTCGATCGGGCCCGCCACGTCGAAGGTGGCGGCCAGCCAGGTCGTCGGTCCGTCCGAGGACAGGTGGATGGTCTGATTGGAGGAAGCGGGGGTCGCGTCCGGCGTCGGGCCGGGCTCGGCGAGCGCGGTCCATTCGAGCAGGGTGCCCGGTGGTGCGCTCAGGTGTTCGAGAAAGAGCAACTGCATCAAGACCTCGCGAAATCCGGGGCGGCCGCAACGAATTCGCCGGTGGTGGCGATGGCGCGCAGAGCTGTGCGAATCGAGTCGAGATAGGCCGCGGCCGACGCCGTGGCAGTGGGGGTGTCGGGAAACAACATGCTGACGTGCAGGCGGTCCAGTTCTCGGCTGAACCACATCGGCGAGGTCTGACCCATCCGAGCGCGCGAGCCGAGCCCGTTGATCCCGGACACGTTGGGCAGCGCGTTCTCCAGTGCCGCACCGGAAATCGCGCGCACGTCCATGTAGGAGACCCACGGCCATTCGGTGGTCACCGGCAGCGGCGCGCCGGTGAGCTCGGCGGCCCGCTCGAGTGCCGCGTGGATGGGCACGCCGGCGAGGGGTTTCACCCAGTCCAGCGCGACGCCGGCGCGGCCGATGAGATCGGTGAAGCTGTCGGTCGGGTCCAGGTCGAACGAGATCGGCAGCAGGTTGATGAACCAGCCCTGGGCGAGCTGGTACTGGGGTTCCTGCCTGGTACCGACCACATTGAGCCCGAGATAGTGGGTGCGCCCGGCGAACTGGAGTTCGGCCAGCGCGATCGCAGCGAACAGCCCGGCCGAGAACGACCCGCCCGCCGCCTTGCACGCGTCCGAGAACGCCTCGCACTGGGCGGCATCGAGCAGGTCGACCTTGGTGCCGCGGCTGTCGGCGAGCTCACCCGGCGCCAGCCCCAGATCGATGGGCAGCGGCCGCACGTTGTCGGCGTTCTCGGCCAGCACCGTGGCGAGTCGGTCGAGTTCGGGCGGGTTCGCGGCCACCAGAGCCCGCTCGGCCCTGGCGAATTCGACGTAGCTGCCGACGGGCAGCAGTACCGGGTCCTGCCCGGTCGCGTACGCCGTGTACAGCCCGTTCAGCTCGAAGATCGCGGTGACCAGCGACAGCCCGTCGCTGAAGGCGTGGTCGGTGTTGTAGACCAGGGTGAAACCGTCGGCGCCGTGGTCGATGGCCCCGCAGAGGAACGTGGGCCACCTGGTCGGCTCGGCACTGTCGTGGAACTTCTGTACCAGCAGGTCACGCAGCTGCTCACCGGAGTCGAACGCGCCGACGGTGGTGGTCTCCAGCTCGACCGCGGCGGGGTCGAGCAGGTACCGGGTGAGCGCGAATCGGCCCTCGGACTCGTCGAGTTCGAACCATGAGCGCAGGCTCTCGTGCCGCCGCAGGAAGGTGGTGAACGCGCGGCGCAGCGCCTCGGCGTCCAGCGGGGTGGCCACGGTGAAGCACAGCGACAGTTCCGAGGCCAGCGGATCGTCGGTGTGCCTGCGCGCGGCCCAGCGGCGGATATGCGATTCCTGCACGTAGGTCGGCGGCGCGTCGGACGGTTCGGTGGCCGCGGTGGCGGCCACGGTCGCCGCGGTGGCGGTGAACTCCAGCAGGACCCCCGGCTTCGGCAACCAGTCTTCGGTGAGGGTCATCTCCATGACAGCGGCGCTCCTTCGATCGGGCGGATTCGGGCATCTCCGTAGCGGGTGAACTCGGCCAGCAGATCGCGCATGCGCAGCACGTGCCGATGGATGTCGCGGGTGGCCTTGCCGGTGCCGGGATAACGCATGTTCAGCGTCACGCCGGTGGGGGTGCGGACGAACCAGAAGAAGAACTCCTCCGGCGACACGTTGCGGCTGCGCAGCCAGCGCGTGTCGGTGTCGACCCAGGTGTGCGCCGCGTGCGCCGAGCGCACGTCCATGTAGGACACCATGAAGGAGATGCGTGGCCGCGCGCCGAGCAGCTCGCACACCCGGGCGAACGGCACCGTCGCCGCGCTGCGGGTGCGGCGCAGTTCCTCGCCGGCCGGGGTGATGAGTTCGGCGAGCGAACGCGCGGGGCCGCAATCGAGTTGGAACGGCGCGAGTCCGACGAACCAGCCGAGGGTGTCGGCCCACTGCGGTTCGGAGCGGGTATGCAGCGGGATCACCGTGCGGAAATCCCGGCCCGCGCCGAGCTCGGTGGTGGTCACCGCGAACGCGGCGAGCAGCGCGGCGAACAGTCCCTGCCCCTGTTCCCTGGCGACCGCCGCGGCGGCGTCGGCCGCGTCGGCGTCGAGCACCTCGACCGAGAGGTTGCGCTGCGGCACCCGCCGCGGCGGAGCCTCGGCGGGGCCGGTGAGCTGGATCGGGGCCGCCGCGACCTTGCTGAGAGTGCCGCGGGGAAGGGCGTTTTCGGTGTGGTCGGGAAAGAACGAGCGCCAGGTCGCGACGGCCGGGCTGTCGGCACCGGCCGCGGCCGCGCGGACGCGCTCGTCCTGGCAGAAGTCGACGTAGCTGCCGGTGTCCGGCAATTGCGCCGGTTTGCCTTCGCGCGCCGCCTGATAGAGCGCGTGCAGTTCGCCGCCGGTGGAGACGGTGGAGTAGCCGTCCATGATCGAATGATCGGCCGCGAACACCACGGTGAAGCCGTCGCGGCCCGCGATCGTCACGCAGACGTAGGCGGGCCAGCGCAGCGGCGAGGTCCCGTCGTCGAGCAGGCCGTTGACCAGCCGGTAGGTCGCCATCGTCGAGGCGGGCGCGCCCGCGTCCACCGGCTGTACCCGAATTTCGCCGGGCGGCAACGTGTATCGCGCGGGCCGGCCGCCCTCGATGGTGACGTGCGAGCGCAGTCCCTCGTGCCGGTCGATCCAGGCGTCGAAGGCGGTGCGCCAGGCCTGCGGGTCGAGCGGACCCTCGATCCGGAACGCGTGGCCGAGCCAATAATGTCGGCGATCTCGTATTCGACTGTGTTCCACCGCGTCCCGGAGGTGGTGTTCGTGGTTATAGGAGACGGCCCGCGTATCTCGTGGCCAGTCGGCCCAGTGTGCGGTGGCCGTCGGAAGCCACTCGATCACCCGGCCGCTCGGCAACGGATAGTCGGCCAGTTCGATGAATTCCATGACACACCTTCAGCTGCCCCTCGACAATCCCCGTGTGCAGTAGGGAATTACCGATCCGAATAGTGACAAGAATTTCGGCCTGCATCCGAGAACTTTGTCCGATCGGTCCCGGGACGTCATCGTCGGACCGGGACGAGACAAACTGTAGAAGAAATTCCCGGTGCATGTGTCGGTGAGGTGAGTCACCGGTATTCGCCGGAGATTGCCGGACAACGGCATTGCGGGACGCGCAACCATCGGTCGCAGCGCCACAGCCAGCGGATATATGAAATACTTAATGTTCAGATAGCTGAGAGATAGCGAGACAATGTGTCTCACGGCACCGGGAATTCATCCTAGGTTTTCGCGATCTTTACAGCTGGAAGGTCTGAAGACGGGCTAAAAGTGACCCCTGGCATACCCGGGTCGTCCCGGGTATGCCAGGTATGCCGGATATGGCACCCCGGTCAGCCGCCGAACGCGGCGGCGGGCGCCAGCGGAACGATGAGGCTGGACGGTCGTACGGCGTCCCGGTGGATCTGCTGGGACGAGCCGAGCAGCCGGGGCAGGTCCGTCGGGATCGGCATAGTGGACGGGAAGGTGCCGCTGGTGATGCGTACGCGCAGAGCATGTCCGGGTTCGAGGCGATAGAACGTCGGGCGGATCTTGATCGCCAGCTCGGTCACCGTACCCGGGGTGAGCAATTGCTCGGCATCCTTGCGTACCACGTGTTCTGGGGCGTAGATGGTGCCATCGGTTGCGCGCCAAGTCTTTTCCTCGTTGAGGGTGCGCTGGCTGGCCAGCTGGGAACCGCCGGTGATGTTCACCGCGGTGCCGTCGGGGGCGACATCGTCGAGCCAGACCTGGAAGGCGGCGTCGTCGCTGGTCGAGGACGCGTAGAGGTTCACGCTGCTCGGGCCGGCCAGCACGGTCGGCTCGGTCACCGGGTCCATCGTGTAGCGCAGGCCCGCGGTCGGTCCCTGTACCCACTCCGTGCAGGGGTTGTACGCGGTGAACAGGCGGAACAGGAAGTCGAGCAGCCCGGCGCTGTACTGGCCGAGGCTCTGCCGGTTACAGATGTTGTCGATGCCGGTGTAATCCAGTCGATCCGAGGCGTCGGCGACCGCGGGCGGCTGCGTCACCAGCCGATCCCCGTCGAAATAGCGCCGCTGAATCGTGGCCTGTTCGAACGGGTATCGCGCCGTGGCCACCGCCATGTTGTTCGGGTCGATGACATGCAGCGGCGTGTCGGTTTTGTCGATTCCGTTCGGAATGTCCTTGAGCCAGCGGTCGAACCACGCCACGGTGATCATGTCGGTGTCCAGCCGCGAGCCCGGACCGAAGCCGAGACCGACGTGGTACCACGGGCCCATCAGCAGTTGGTAGCGGCCGTCGGTGGCCTGCCCCGGCGCCATCGGCGCGAACTGACCCTTGCCCGCCGCCATGTTCTGCAGCTGGGAGTAGTTGCGCCACGGCCCTTCCTGGTACAGGTCCCAGAGGCCGCCGACCTGATACATGGCGATGTCGTTGTCGACCACCCGGCGCAGGTCGGTCTCGAAACGACGGTCCTGCCACCACTTGCCGTCGTAGGCGAGCGGGCCGCCCGCGTACGCCTCGAGCAGCAGTTTGATGGTGCTGTCCGCCGAGACCGCCGCTTGCAGATGATCGATGAGCGCGGCGAGGAACTGCTGCGGCGACACCACGGCGGACACGAACGGGCCGATCAGGCTGAGGTAGGGCACCAGCACCGAGATCGCGGTGAGCAGGATCGGGCTCATCATGCCGTCGTGGCCGAGCACCTCGTTGAAGATGTTGTTGGGCATGGCCATCGGCACGATCGCCCGCAACGGCGAACCGGGCGAAACGGATTCGGCGGTCCGCAGCGCCGACAGCGCGGGGAACGAATAGCCGTACATGCCGACCTTGCCGTTGGAGCCCGGCAGTTTCGCGGCCCAGTCGACCAACTGTGCGCCGTCCTCCCCGTCCTGCTGGGAGGCCGGATTCCACGCGCCGGTCGACCCGCCCGTGCCGCGCACGTCCGCGATCACCTCGATGTAGCCGCGGCGCACCAGCATGTCCTGGGCGCTGGTGCCCTGATTGATGATGCGGCGGGCGTCCTTCAGCTGATCCGGCAACGCGATCCCCAAGGTGTCGACCACGCTGGTGACCGCCGCCGCGAGCGCGCTCGTCACCGCGCCGTAGGTGGTGAAGTTGACCACGACGGGGAACTCGCCCTCGGCCCGCTGACCCGTCGCGGGATCGGTCGGATAGCGCACCTCGGTCTGCAGCCGCGTGCCGTCGGCGAGCGGCACGATATGTCCCAATTCGTAAGCGACGCCGTAACGCTCGGGCGTCGGCTGGTAGCCGGCGGGCAGCCCGAAGTCGGCGGGTGCGTTCGGCACCGGGCCCGCGGTCGGCACGGCGTGCGCGGTGGGGGTGAACTGGATGATCAATCCGACGGCGGTGCACGCGGCGGCGACCGTCACGGTGCGGCGGGAGACCCGCGTCCGGGAAGCAATTCTCAACTACCTGAACCTTTGCTGGGCGGTGGTCGAGGTCAGCACGGCCTGCTACCCGTCCGCCGCGGATGCGCGGATCGAGTGCCGCAGCGTCGGCGCCCGTGTCCCGGATTGTGTCCAGGCGGATCGGCGCTACGCCTGACCTCATCGTCGGTACCCAGCACAACGCATAGGCGGGGTACCGCGACACTGGCAATTCGCAAGAGCGGACGGGCAGTATTTGGAAATGTGCCTAAAAGCTTGGGCGGGAGCGGATTACGGAGCGAACGATGCCGACTCCAGCCGCCTGGCCAGTCGCGCGGCCGAGAGCGTCATCGCGTCGGCGGGGCGATGCGGGTCGAGCCCGGTCAGCTCGTGCACCCGGGAAAGCCGGTAGGTCACCGTGTTCCGGTGCACGTTGAGCTGTCGGGCCGTCGCCAGCTGATTGAAGCCGCTGTCGACGAACACCTCCAGCGTTTCGGCCAGCATCGGCTGCGCGTCGAGCGGGGCGAGCACCGAGGCGAGGCCGGGGCGCGCGGCATCGCTCACCGCGACGGTGTACTCGAACTGCAAATTCTGCCTGCGGCACAGGATTTCGCGCTTGGCCAGGCACCGGCCCAGCTCCGCGAGCACCCTCGCCTCGGCGTACATCGCGGGGATGGCGTCCTTGCTCCTTGCCGCGCCGACCCCGACCCAGTACGGCGGCGGCTCGTCGGACTCCTGCACCGGTAGCCGGGCGGTGAGCGCGCCGAGGGTGGCCGAACCGTCGTCGCCCGGCTGCAGCGGGATCAGCGCGGTCCAGCCGCCCGCGTCCAGGCGCAGGAACACCCCGGGGATCGCCTCGACCCGATGACGCAGTGCCGACGCGGGCCCGCCGCGGGTGCCGCACAGGCGGAACACCGCGACCAGGAAGGCGTCGGCCACCGGGATCACCGGATCGTTCGCCCACTCCACCGGGTCGCGGCCGGTGAGCAACGCGTCGGCGATGCCGCGCCTGCGTTCCAGCAGTTCCCAGCGCGGGTCGTGCACCCGTTGGGTGGCCGCGGCGGCGATCCGCGAGGTGACCAGCGTGACGTACTTCAGCAGCACCAGCGAGGCGTCGAGCAGCAGCTCACGCTCCGCCGGGCTGGCCGAGGCGCGCAACCGGTCCCAGATGAACGTCGCACCGAGCCGGTAGCGCTCCAGCACCTCGGGCAGTGGGGTGCCGTCGCGCAACCGATCCAACGCCAGCTCGACGAGTTCCCTGGTGTCCTCGTCGGTGGGTTCCTCGCCCCGGCGCAGGTACTCGAAGAACAGATCCACGTTGAGCTTGGTGCCCCGGGCAAAGTCTGTTTCGACCAGCGACTGTGGCAACCGCTCGTAGGGCGGAATCGACGCGTAGAACCCGTCGAGCATCGACGCGGTACGACGGTGCAGGTCGTCGAACACCCGTATGCGCGATGGCATCATGCTGGTCCTCTTCCCGGACTAGGTCGAGTACAGAGCCTCGATCGTATCGGTATAGCCGCTGGATATCGGCTTGCGCTTGAGCTTGCCGGTGGCAGTCAGGTACGCACTGCCGTTCTCCCACACCTCGGGGAGAACCACATACTTCTTGATCTGCTCCACTCGGGAGAGTTTGGTGTTCGCCGCGGCGACGCCCTCCTCGATCGCGGCGAGGATCACCGGATCGGTGGCCAGCTCGGCGACCGTGGTTCCGGTCAGGTTGTGCCGTTTGGCGTAGGCGGCGGCCAGGTCGGGGTCGAGCAGCAGCAGCGCGGTGTTGAACGGGCGTTGTTCGCCGATGACGACGACCGTGGACACCAGCGAGCAGCTGTCGGTGATGGTGTTCTCGATGTTGGCGGGCGACATGTTCTTGCCCGCCGCGTTGATGATGAGCTCTTTCTTGCGATCGACGATCGAGAGGTAGCCGTCGCTGTCGATGCTGCCGATGTCGCCGGTGTGCAGCCAGCCGTCGCCGTCGATCGTCTCCGCGGTCTTGGCCGGGTCGTTGCGGTAGCCGCGCATCACCATCTTGCCCCGGACCAGCACCTCGCCGTCCGCGGCGAGCATGATCTCCGCGCCGGGCAGGGCGGTGCCGACGGTGCCGATCTTGATCCGCTCGGGCGGATTGAGCGTGGCGCCCGCGGTGCACTCGCTCATGCCGTAGCCCTCGCACAGCGGCAGGCCGAGCCCGAGGAAGAACTCGTGCACCTCCGGCGGGATCGCGACCGAGCCGGTCACCGCGACGCGCACCCTGTCCAGTCCGAGCCGCTCGCGAATCGGCGCGAGCACCAGGCGATCCGCGAGCGCGAGCTGCGCCCGGTCGAACGCGCCGAGGGGGTGGCCGTCCGACACCGCGCGCGCCCGCTTGCGGCCGATGTCGAGCGCCCAGCGCACCAGCGCGCGCTTGACCGGGGCCTCGGCGGCGAAGCGTTCCTCCAGCGCGCCTTTGACTTTCACCCACACCCTGGGCACGCCGAGGAACACGCTCGGATGCACCTCGCCGAGCGCGGCGGCGACCTGCTTGAAGTCGGGCACGGTGGTGATCTGCGCGCCGGTGAGCATGGTGAGGTAGTGCGCGAACCAGCGGTTGGCCGCGTGCGCGTCGGGCAGGTAGGAGATCACCCGGTCCTCGGCGGTGCCACCGCCGAATTGATCCAGCACGCGGGCGTTTTCGAGGAAATTGGTGTGAGTGAGCTCCACGCCCTTCGGCGGTCCCGTGGTGCCGGAGGTGTAGACGATGGTGAGCAGATCCTCGGGCCGCACCTTGCGCCAGGCGTCGTCGAAATCGAAGCCGTCGGCGGTGCGCCGCTCGACCTCGGCCAGCGTGATGGCGCCTGCGGGCGCCTCGTCGACACTGATCACGTGCTCGACCGTGATGCCCTTGGCCGCGGCCTTGGCGACCGCCTCCAGGATCTTCGGGGCGAACTGCCGCTCGCAGATGACGACCTTGGCGCCGGAGTTGTCGAACTGGTAGGTCAGCAGGTCGACCGGGTTGGTGTTGTAGACCGAGAACGGGGTCGCGCCGGTGTGCAGCACGGCGGTGTCGCAGAGGTGGAACTCCGGGCGGTTGGTCAGCATGATGGCCACCGTGTCGCCGGGCCCGACGCCGAGCGCGGCGAGCCCGGTGGCGATGGCGCGGACCCGCTCGCCGTATTCGCGCCACGTGATCGAGACAGCGCCGCCGTAGGTGCGCAGCGCGACCGCGTCGGAGTATTTGGCGACATTCGCCTGGAATGCCGCACACAGCGTGTCCGGGCGGCCGCTGCCTGCCGGGACTGTCGTTGAAACCAAGACCTAACCTCTGCTACCGAAGGGCTGAGGCCCGCGCCGCTCGTTCGGGGAGACGGAGATGACCTCATCGTCGCTATTAAGCACAACGCATGAGTGAGCGTCTTCGCTAGCGGCAAACGCGCAGATTGTTGCGTTTTGTCTTGTGCAGTTGACCAAAATTACCTCCTACCGGCAGGCCGGCCAAGAGCCGGGATGCTCGACCGGCAGGCTCGGGGCGGCCAGGTCGGTCGCGGTGGCCGGTCCGAAGCAGTTCGCCCCGGCGCTGCCGAGGCGGCCGCCGCCGAAATCGAGGACCGATCCGGCCCCGAGCGTCCCGGCGTGCCTGGCCAGCACCACCTTGCCGCCGAAGCGTGAGCGCTCGATCTTGCCGGAGAGCTCGGCCAGGTCGCCGACCGTCTGCACGTGCAGGTCCGCGACGGCGGCGTCGGACACCGTGGTGTCGGCGATGTCGAAGCTCATGCGCGCGGTGGCCGGCGCGGGACCGCTGGGGGAGTAGGCGTAGATGCCGATGCCGTCGGCGCTGCACTGGCCCAGCCGCGCGTCGCGCAGCGTGAGCGCGGTGGTGTTGTCCCGGCCGAAGCTCGCCGAGAACAGGCAGCTGCCGAGGTTGCCGGGTACCGCGGGATTCAGCGCCGCGGCGGGGAAACTGGAGCGGGTCGCGGTGAGTCCGTCGATGGTCATGCGGTGGCGCGCGCCCTCAGCGCTCAGATTGAGGTTCTCCACGATATCGCCAGGCACGTCGATGAATTCGCTGTTGGTCAGCGTGACCTCGCTGTCCGCGGTGCCGTTGCTGGTGACGAATTCCAGTCCATTGGCCGAGAAGTGGCCGCCGCCGTGCCGATAGCTGTTGCGGTCGATGGTGATTCGCATGCGGGCCTGGTCGGCGGCGTTGACGAACAGGCCCTCGCTGTCGGCGGCGGCGTTGAGCGGGTCGTGTGCGGGCAGCGCGATATCGCGCTGGGTGTTGCCCCGCAAGGCGGCCGTCAGTGCCGAGGATCCGGTGCTCTGCAGGCCGACGGCCAGGACCGAGAGCTTGGCCGGGCCCTGATTGATCCGTTCGGTCAGGTTGTCGGTGAGGGCGGCCTCGACCTGTGCCGTGCCGCTGGTCCGCACGTCGATGCCGTCGCCGCACGGTGTGTCGTGCACGGTGTTGCGCTCGATGGTGAGGGTGCTCGCGCCCGCGTCGGCGTCGACCATGATGGCGGCCCAGCCGTTGTTCAAGGCCACCACGTTCGGCGCGACCGGCATCGCCGTGCCGAACGGAACGCCGAGCATCGGCGGAAAGGGCTGCACTAGGAAACCGTCGTGACAGGCCCGGTTGGTGCCGGTGACGGTGTTGCCTGCCAGGGTCGCGCGGCCGACGTTGCGGCCGTAGATGCCGCCGCGCTCGGCCGCGGTGACGGTGAGGTCGCGCACCTCGGTGTCCGGGGCCAGCCGGATCGCGTCGCCGTCGAGCGCGGCGGTGGTATTGGCCACCGCCGCAACGTTTCCCGGTGTCTTGCTGCCGATCAGGCGCTGGCCGGGTTTGAGCGCGATGCCGCCGTTGAGCGGTGGTGTGCCCGGCGGCGCGGCCAGCACGACGAGGGTATCGCCGTCCCCGGCGGCCTGCTGCACGGCCGCCAGCGAGTGGAAAGGCGCTGTCTCGGTGCCGTTTCCGCCTGCGGCGGCGGTCGCGCTGACGTACCAGGTCCGCCCCTGATCGGCGGACGCGGGCCGGGCGGTGGTGGCGACGGTGAGTGCGCAGCAGAGCGTGCCGATCGCGGCGAGGGGTGGCGCGGTGAGTTTCATGGGGCCTTCCGGATCGATCTGGTCGATCCAGCCCACCCGATGTCCGGCCCGCGGGGTATCGGCAGAATGCCGAACCTCGGGGCGCGAGTTTGTGCCTTTGCCTGGTCGGTTCAGTGTGCCTGTGCGGCCGCCAATTGGTATGGCGGATCGCCGATACCGACGATGCGCACATTGCCCCATGGGTCGCGCTCCTGAAGCCGGCCCGGGGTGGGGTAGCGGCCGGGGAGGGTGAGCAGGACCTCGGCGCGGCCGGGATCGGGCAGTTCGTCGCCCGCCGCCGCGCTGATCCGGCCGTACCAGTGGTAGCGGCCGTCGATCGGGTCCGCGTGGCCGCTGAGCGCCACCGTCACCGGCAGCACCGCGCCGGGCGCGTCCAGCATCGCGGGCCCCGAATACTCGTGTGCCGGTTCCCGATCCGCGGCCACGGTGAGCTCGTAGTGGCCGGGGTCCGGACGCCGCATGGCCCGCCAGTAGGACACGCTCGAGCCGGGCCACGCGGCGCGGTTGACGCCGTGCTCATCCAGGTACCAGCTCTGACAACCACCCGAATTCCATACCGTGTCAGCGAGTTCGGCCTGGGTGCGGCGATTGAACTCGTGCTGGGTCGCCGAGCGCACCTCGATCCTGGTGCCTGCGGTCTTGCGCAGCAGCTCGACGCACTGGCGGATGTAACGGGCCTGCGCCTCGATCATGAATACGATCGACTGGTGCCCGCCACCGGAATTGGGGCCGACGATGAGGAACAGGTTGGGGAACCCGTGCACCGCGACGCCGAGGAACCCCTCCATGCCCGCACGCCACGCGTGCTGCAGGGTGAGCCCGTTCGCGCCGACGATGTGCTGATCGGCGAATCGATCGGAGATCTTGAAACCGGTGCCGTAGACGATGGCGTCGAACTCTTCCTCCGCGCCGTCGACGGTGGCGATGCCGGACTCGGTGAGCCGGGCGATCGGCGTGGTCCGCAAGGTGACGTTGTCGCGCTGCAAGGCGGGATAGTAGTTGTTGGACACCAGGATTCGTTTACAGCCGAGTCGATACCCCGGGGTGAGCCGCAACCGCAGGTCCGGATCGCGCACCTGGCGGCGCAGATGGCCGAGGGCCAGCGCTTCCACCCGGCGCATCAGCTCCGGATTCATGAACGCGGGGATCATCGACTCGTAGCCCCAATAGATCGCCCACCGATAGAGCCGCTGCGCGCCCGGCACGTACCGGAACATCCGGTGTTCCAGGGGGGACAGTGGCCGGTCGGGCTTCGGCAGGATCCAGTGCGGGGTGCGCTGAAAGACCGTCACCTGTGCCGCGTCCTTGGCGATCTGCGGCACGAACTGCACCGCGCTCGCGCCGGTGCCGATCACCGCGATCCGCTTGCCCCGCACGTCGAAGTCGTGATCCCACCGCGCGGAATGAAAGCTGGTGCCGCGGAACGTCTCCTGGCCGGGAAAGGCGGGGATCGATGGCTCGTGCAGCGGGCCCGGCGCCATCACGACCAGGCGGGGTCGCAGCTGCCGCCCGTCCGCGAGCCCGACCTGCCAGCGGTCCTGCTCGTCGTCGAAGTCGAGCGCCACCACCTCCGCGTGGCAGCGCAGATGGCGGCGCAGGTCGTATTTGTCGACGGTGCGGCGCAGATAGTCGAGGATCTCCGGCTGGCGCGCGAACATGCGCGTCCACCGCCGGTTCTGCTCGAAGGAGTAGGAGTACATCAGCGACATGACATCGCAGCCCGCGCCGGGATAGGTGTTCTCCCGCCAGGTGCCGCCGACATCACCGGCCTTCTCCAGCACGACGAAATCGTCGATGCCCGCCCTGCGCAGTTCGATGGCCATGCCGATGCCGCCGAAACCCGCACCGACGATGACGATGTCGGGTTCGGTAGGCATCAGAGCAACCCCCGCTGCCGCCAGATCCACTCGCCGACCGGGCCGATGAGGCCTTGTTTGCGCAGGAACGCACCGAGATTCGCGGCGCCGATGCCCAGCGCCTTCTTGGCGTCCGGGTTGCGCGTCGCGATCCGGCGCGCGGCACGGCCGTCCAGACCCGCGCGGTCGTACATGTGCCGGTTGGTCAGCAGATAGACGAACAGCGGGGCCGCGACCGCGACACACAGCCGGGTGTAGGCGAGTTCGGCGCGCGACATGGTCGGCACCCGCCGGGCCAGCGCGTCCCTGGCGAAACCGATGTGGCGCGCCTCCTCGGTGACGTGGATGCGCATCGCGCGAGATACCAAGGGCTGCAACTGCGGATCGTCGAGCGTGCGGCGCTGTATGGCGTCGAAGATCTCCTCGCCGACCAGCGCGCCGACCCAGGTCATGGAGCCGCGCAGGAAGATCGGCAGCGTCGCGATGACCAGCCGGCCCGCCCGGCGCGGCCAGTACGGCCGGGCGTCGATGCGATCGATCAGTTTGCCGAACATCATCATGTGCCTGCACTCGTCGCCCATCTCGACGAGGGTGTAGTGCGAGTGCCTTGTGGTCGGATCGTCGGCCATCAACTCGCGCAACAGGAGTCGGTTGAGCAGGTTCTCGAACCAGATGCCGACCGAGAGCACGTTCGCGAGTTCCTGCCTGGACAGCTCGCGGCGTTGCCGCGGCGTCATCGACTCCCAGAGCGCGGTGCCGTAGAGCGAGACGACCTCGGCGGGCAGGAAGAGTTTGTCCGGGTCCAGGGGCGCGTCCCAGTCCATGTCGACCACCGGGTCGTAGGACTTCTTGACCGACCCGCTCAGCAGGCGCTGCGCGAAGGACTCCTGGGGGATCAGTGCGGCATCGTTGCCCATGACTGCTCCAACATCGTCGATTTAACCGATACAGGCTGTTACACATATATTAGTGAGACAATATGTCGCAGTCAATCGTGCGGCGGGTATCGTGGTGAGGTGACCACGACGAGTGACCGGCCCGAGCCTCCCGCCGCGGACGGCCGCGCGACTCGCTGGCACGGGCACAAGGCGCGGCGGCGCGCCGATGTGATCGACGCCGCGATCACCGTCATCGAGGAGAGCGGCGTCGAGGTGTCCGTCCAGCAGATCGCCGACCGGCTGAAGCTGCCGCGGCCGGTGGTCTACCGCCACTTCGACGGTCGCACCGACCTGGACGAGCAGATCCGTCGCCAGATCCTGGAATCGCTACTGGCGCAGATCATGCCGACGCTGCACCCGGACGGCACCGTGCGCGACGCCGTGCGCGGCGCGATCAGCACCTACGTGCGCTGGGTCGAGCGGCACCCGAACCTGCACCGCTTCATCGGCGGCGCCGCGCCGCAGGGCGAGACCTCACTGGCCGGGGCCCGCGATCGGATCGGCGCCCGCCTGGCCGACATGTTCGCGCTCTGGCTCTCCGGTTTCGGCATCGATCAGGCGAGGGCGCGGCCGATGGCCTTCGGCATCATCGGTTTCGTCGACGGCGTGGTGAACAGCTGGCGCGCCGACGCGGGCACGACCCTCACCTGCGACCAGGTCGAAGGCATCCTCACCGAGTCGGTGCTCGCGCTCTTCGAGGGCAACGCGCGCAGCCTCGGCGTGCCACTCGAGCGTGACCTGGTGGTGCGCGACCTGCTGGTCGCCCCGGAAGCACTGAGCGCCAGGTAGATCGCCGCTCCGCCTGTCCGATCGACCGGGCGGGCCTTTTCGGGTTCGCCGCCAATTCCGCGTGGACGCAGCGTGATTGCCGAGGGCTCGGGTGCAGGGTGCCGCCCGCGGCGGACCGGTAAGGTAGGCGCCCGCCGCTTCGCGAAGTTCGCGAACCGGACCGCGCCGATGGACTCGTCCGTTCGCGCGTGGGACCGGGTGGCATGACACGTCGCAATACAGCGGGACGGTGGCACCGAGGTCGGTGCCACCGTCCCGCCGGGGGTGGGCGATGCGCGAGCGCAGGTCCAGGCCGGCTGGAGACCGGTGGGTCTGGTTGTCCGGCAACGGTTGTCGCTCGGCGGGGACACGACGCGAAAAGAGTGCGGCCGGACGGTGCAGAGGAGGGGGATCATGTTGACTACGCTGAGGCCGGTGTCCGAACCTGTGCCCTTGACCAGGCTGCTCGACGACGCGGGATTGCTATCGCTCGAGCATCGCCTACATGTCGAAGAAGTGCTGGGCACGCATCGCTGGCAGGCCGACATGGAGGCGGGCAGGCTCGAATTCATCGGCGCCGAACGCACCCTGGTCTGCACGCGGTTCCACCTGCTCGGCACCGCGGACGCCGAATCCTGGCTGTGGGCCTGGGCGAACCCGTGGGGCTTCGACAAATCGCTGATCGCGGTCGCGCGGATGGTGCGCGCGTTCGGGATTCGCTATAGCGTCGCCGAATTGTGCGCCGCGGAAATGCCGGTCGCGCTCGGCCGGGCGCGGCCGGAACCGCACCAGATCGCGAATCTGCTGGCCGACGCGGCGAAAGTGGTGTCGGGACACTGGAGTTCCTACTGCGGTGTCACCGACGGCACCTGCGTCGCCTTTCTCGTCGAGCACCCGGCGCTCCAGTTGCCGCCGCCCACCGCGGCCGGGCTTGCGCGGGTGCTCGCGCACGGGGTCGGCGCGTTACCGCTGGTCGACTACCGCAGGGCGATGCAGAGTTACTTGAGCATGCGGGGGATGAGCACCGAATTCGTGGAGCATCAGCGGCTACTGGAATTCAGTGGCTTCGGCATCACGGGCACCATCGAATTCGATGCGGCGGGACAGGTGGTGAACCTGGAGGTCGGGGTGGCGATCGACCGCATCGAGTTACCGCGCGCACCCGCCCCGCGCTCGGCGGACATCGAAATGTGCTGAGCGACAGGGCGGGTGCGCGCGGTCAGGCCCGCGTGCGGGTCAGCAGCTGATAGCCGCGGTGCCAGGCCCATTCGACCGGGCCGCGTTCGAAGCGGCGCAGCCACAGGTGTGCTGCGGTGATGATGATCGCCGAAACCAGCAGGTACATCCCTACCGTGAATGGGACGTACAGGTCGGGTGCGACCCTGGCGGCGAGGCCGAAACCCCAGCCGTAGCACAGGATCGAGGTCACCAGGTTCTGCAGGATGTAGCAGCTGAGCGCGGTCCGCCCGACCTCGGCCAGACGGCGTCCGGCGAAGCCGGTCCGGGTGCGATTCAGATAGAACCGCGCGACCAGGGCGAGGATGCCCAGCGAGACGAAAGGCGCGGTGCCGTAACGGGTGTAGAGGAACAAGTGCCCGCCGCCGAAGATGCCCGCGAGCAGGTCGAGCGGCGCCGCGACACCGAAACCGAGCACCATCAGCCGCTTGCGCAGCCGCGCGCCCTCCGGCAGGAACACCCCGGCCCGGAACAGCTTGGCCCCAAGCAAGAACAGCGCGATCGACATCGCGAAGACGAACAGCGTCTCCACCCGGAACGGGCCCGCCTGCTGCACCCGGAACACCACCAGATCCCAGAACGAGCCGTCCGCGTAGGGATTGCCGGTCGGTTCCGGGAACGCCGGTCCGCCGCCGTCGTCGGGCGCGAGCACGGTGGCGAGCGCGATGAGGGTGAGCATCGCGACATGGATGGCCGCGGTGCCGATCAGCCAACGGCGTTGTGCGCGTTCACTGGTCACGAGCAGGTACGAGACCACGAGACCGGTGACGGCGTAACCCATCAGCACGTCGAACTCCGCGACGAACAGGTAGTTCAGCAGACCGTCGAGCAGCAGCAGGCCCGCGCGCACCGGGTAGGTGCCCGGCCACCTGCGCCCGCCGCGTCGCGCGGACGCCTGCTGGATGGCCAGGCCGATGCCGAACATGATGGTGAGCAGGCCGAGGAACTTGCCCTGCGCCAGCTGCTGGAGCACCCGCTCGGTCCAGACCCAGCCGGCGGCCTGACCGTTGAGGTCGGTGATATAGCCGAGCAGGCCCCGGCTGTTGGTCATGATCCAGATGTTGGTGCCGAGGGTGCCGAGGATCGCGATGCCGCGCAACACATCCAGCGCGATCAGTCGCGTGCGCGCGGTCGCGCCCGCGCCGTCGGCGCGGTCCGGGCCGTGCCCCGCGGTGCGCGGAGAAGCGAGAGAATCGGTCATGCATCGAGAATCGGTGCTCGGGCCGGGCCGGCAGATCCTCCGGAAGTACCACTCGCAGGATGAATTCGCGGGTCGTCCGGCTCATCCTTCGGCGTCATCGGGCACCTGGCACGGCCGCTCCGGCGCGGCGCCGACCGTCCGGCGGGGCCGTGCACGGACCACACCCGACGGCGGCGACTAGGCTCGACCCATGCAGCGCATCATCGGAATCGAGGTCGAGTACGGGATTTCGACCCCAACCGAGCCGTCGGCCAACCCGATCCTCACCTCCACACAGGCTGTCCTCGCCTATGCCGCCGCCGAGGGTGTGCCGCGGGCGAAACGCACCCGCTGGGACTACGAGGTGGAGTCGCCGCTGCGCGACGCGCGCGGCTTCGACCTGAGCCGGATGAACGGCCCGGCCCCGGTGATCGACGCCGACGAGGTCGGCGCGGCCAACATGATCCTCACCAACGGCGCGCGGCTCTACGTCGACCACGCGCACCCCGAATACTCCGCGCCCGAGGTCACCGACCCGCTGGACGCGGTGATCTGGGACAAGGCCGGTGAGCGGGTGATGGAGGCGGCCGCGCGGCACGCCTCCAGCGTGCCGGGCGCGCCGCGGTTGCAGCTGTACAAGAACAACGTCGACGGCAAGGGCGCCTCCTACGGCACCCACGAGAACTACCTGATGAGCCGCGACACCCCGTTCAACCAGATCATCCTCGGCCTCACCCCGTTCTTCGTGTCCCGCCAGGTGGTCACCGGGTCCGGCCGGGTCGGCATCGGGCAGTCCGGTGACCACGCCGGCTTCCAGCTGTCCCAGCGCGCGGACTACATCGAGGTCGAGGTCGGCCTGGAGACCACGCTCAAGCGCGGCATCATCAACACCCGCGACGAGCCGCACGCCGACGCGGACAAGTACCGCAGGCTGCACGTCATCATCGGCGACGCCAACCTGGCCGAGATGTCGACCTACCTCAAGGTCGGCACCACCGCGCTGGTGCTCGACCTGATCGAGGCCGGCGAGGACCTGTCGGATCTGCAGCTGGCCCGCCCGGTCACCGCCGTGCACACGATCAGCCACGACCCGACCCTGCGCGCCACCGTCGCGCTCACCGACGGCCGCGAGCTGACCGGCCTGGCGCTGCAGCGGATGTACCTGGACCGGGTGATCAAGTTCGTCGACCGCACCGGCAACGACGACAAGCGCGTGCACGACATCATCGAGAACTGGGCCATGGTGCTCGACCTGCTCGAGCGCGACCCGATGGAATGCGCGAGCCTGCTCGACTGGCCCGCCAAGCTGCGCCTGCTGGAGGGCATGCGCCAGCGCGAGGGCCTGAACTGGGCCGCGCCCAAGCTGCACCTGATGGACCTGCAGTACTCCGACGTGCGCCTGGACAAGGGGCTCTACAACCGCCTGGTGGCCCGTGGCTCGATGAAGCGGCTGGTCTCCGAGCAGCAGGTGCTCGACGCGATGACCAACCCGCCCACCGACACCAGGGCCTACTTCCGCGGCGAATGCCTGCGTCGTTTCGGCGCCGACATCGCCGCGGCCAGCTGGGATTCGGTGATCTTCGACCTCGGCGGCGACTCGCTGGTCCGCATCCCCACCCTCGAACCGCGCCGCGGCACGAAAGCGCACGTCGGCAAGCTGCTCGACGGCGTGAGCTCGGCGGCGGACCTGGTCGAACAGCTCACCACCTAGCGGCCCTCGATGGGGTGAGCTCGGACGCGAGACACAAGACGGCCGCGGGCAAGCTGCGGCCACGCGGCCGACCAACACAGTAGTGTTGAAGGACGGGCACGGACATTGCTCATGATCGGGGCCGTGCTCGCAAGTGAGCTCCGGTCATGATGAGGACAGAGGAGGTCGGCTGCCATGGCACAAGAGCAGACCAAGCGCGCCGGGGGCGGCGACGAGGATGAGGGCCCGGACGGTGTGGACGCCGCCGGTCAGGAGCGCCGCGAAAAGCTCGCGGAGGAGACCGACGACCTACTCGACGAGATCGATGATGTGCTCGAGGAGAACGCCGAAGACTTCGTCCGCGCGTACGTTCAGAAAGGCGGCCAGTGACAGTAGGTGACCCCTCGCGTCTCCACCTGGGGTACGCCCTCTCGTCCTTCTCCGAATACCTCCGCATGCACGCGCCGGACCTGTTGCCCGCCAACAAGTTCGCCGCGATGGACGGCGCCGGGCTCGGCGCCGCCGCGAAGGACCTCGCGCCGCATGGGACCACCATCGTCGCGATCAGCTACCGCGGTGGCGTGCTCATCGCGGGTGACCGGCGGGCCACCCAGGGAAACCTGTTGGCCAGCAGGGACATCGAGAAGGTCTACATCACCGACAGCTTCTCCGCGGCCGGCATCGCCGGCACCGCGGGCATGGCCGTCGAGATGGTGCGGATCTTCGCGGTGGAGCTGGAGCACTACGAGAAGCTCGAGGGCGTGCCGCTGACCTTCGACGGCAAGGCGAACAAGCTGTCGAAGATGGTGCGGGAGAACTTGCCTGCGGCCCTGCAGGGTCTGGCGGTGGTGCCGATGCTGGTCGGTTACGACCACAACGCCACCGACCCCGACCGGTCGGGCCGCATCGTGTCCTTCGATGTGGTGGGCGGGCGCAGTGAGGAGCGGTTCGGTTACGCGGCGGTCGGATCGGGTTCGGTCTTCGCCAAGGGATCGCTGAAGAAGCTGTACGCCAAGGGAATTGATCAGGAGCGGGCGTTGCGGATCGCGGTCGAGGCGTTGTTCGACGCGGCCGACGACGACACCGCCACCGGTGGTCCCGATCTGCTGCGCGGGATCTACCCGACGGCGATCGTGATCGATGAGGAGGGTGCGGTCGAGGTGACCGAGGAACGACTGGCGCAGATCGCGCGGGCGATCGTCACCGACCGTGCGGATGCGGAAGAAGGGAGCGCTCGCGCATGACACTGCCGTACTACGCGTCGGCCGAGCAGATCATGCGCGACAAGACCGAGCTCGCCCGCAAGGGCATCGCTCGGGGTCGCAGCGTCGTGGTCCTGGTGTACGACAAGGGTGTGCTGTTCGTCGCGGAGAACCCGTCCGCGACGTTGCACAAGGTGAGTGAGCTCTACGACCGGGTCGGGTTCGCCGCGGTCGGCAAGTACAACGAGTTCGAGAATCTGCGCAGGGATGGCATTCTGCGCGCTGATTTGCGCGGCTACTCCTACGACCGCCGGGACGTGACCGGGCGGGCGCTGGCCAACGGGTACGCGCAGCTGCTCGGCACCATCTTCACCGACCAGCTCAAGCCGTACGAGGTGGAGATCTGTGTCGCGGAGGTGGGGTATCCGGAGCAACCGCCCGCCTCGGTGCTGTATCGGATCACCTTCGACGGTTCGATCGTGGACGAGCGCGAATACGTGGTGATGGGCGGCACGACCGAGCCGATCGTCACGGCGCTGAAGGCGTCCTACAAGCCGGGTCTCGACCTGTCCAGCGCGATCAAGGTCGCGGTGCAGGCGTTGCAGGCCGGGGTGCCCGAGGGCGCGGAGAAGGACAAGCGCGTGCTCGGCGTGAGCTCCCTCGAGGTCGCCACGCTGGAGCAGGCGCGGCCGCGGCGGGCGTTCCGCCGGGTCGCCAACTCCGCGCTCGAGCAGTTGCTCGAGCCGCCGAAGAAGACCAAGAAGGCCGAGGAACCGCCGGCCGGGGAGACCCCGCAGGCGAAATAGTCGGACGTCGACGAACGGGCCCGTAGCGGAGGAACCCGCTACGGGCCCGAGTCGGGTCCGGTGTCGAGCAAACCCGGCATAACGGGCCGAATCGTTGTGAACCCGTATGCGTTCCTGTTGTCCGCAGCCCCACGCGAGTGCATGACATGGCTGTAATGTCGATAGTGTGCAGCGACGAATCATGGGGATCGAGACCGAGTTCGGTGTGACATGCACCTTCCACGGTCACCGTCGGCTGTCCCCCGACGAGGTGGCCCGGTATCTTTTCCGCCGGGTGGTGTCCTGGGGCCGTAGCTCGAACGTGTTCCTCCGCAACGGTGCTCGGCTCTATTTGGATGTCGGGTCCCATCCGGAGTACGCGACTGCCGAATGCGACAGCCTGCACCAGTTGGTGACCCACGACCGCGCAGGCGAGCGGGTCCTCGAAGAGTTGTTGATCGATGCCGAGCAGCGGCTCGCCGAAGAAGGCATCGGCGGCGACATCTACTTGTTCAAGAACAACACCGATTCCGCGGGCAACTCCTACGGCTGCCACGAGAACTTCCTCGTGGTGCGCGCCGGGGAGTTCTCCAGGATCTCCGATGTATTGCTACCGTTCCTGGTCACCCGCCAGTTGATCTGTGGCGCGGGCAAGATCCTGCAGACGCCGAAGGCGGCCACGTTCTGTCTGTCGCAGCGTGCCGAGCATATCTGGGAGGGCGTCTCCTCGGCGACCACGCGCTCGCGGCCGATCATCAACACCCGTGACGAGCCGCACGCCGACGCGGAGAAGTACCGCCGCCTGCATGTGATCGTGGGCGATTCGAACATGTCCGAGACCACAACCATGCTCAAGGTCGGCACCGCAGCCCTGGTGCTGGAGATGATCGAGGCGGGCGTCTCGTTCCGAGATTTCGCCCTGGACAACCCGATTCGCGCGATCCGCGAGGTCAGTCACGATCTGACCGGTCGCCGTCCGGTGCGGCTGGCGGGCGGACGCCAGGCCAGCGCCCTGGACATCCAGCGCGAGTACTACGCCCGCGCGGTCGAGCACCTGCGCAACCGGGACCGGGATCCGCAGATCGACCAGGTCGTCGACCTGTGGGGTCGGGCGCTGGACGCGGTCGAGGCGCAGGATTTCGCCAAGGTGGACACCGAGATCGACTGGGTGATCAAGCGCAAGCTGTTCCAGCGCTACCAGGATCGCTACAACATGGAGCTGTCCGATCCGAAGATCGCCCAGCTGGATCTGGCCTACCACGACATCAAGCGCGGCCGCGGGGTGTTCGACCTGCTGCAGCGCAAGGGGCTGGCCAAGCGGATCACCGAGGACGAGGCCGTTGACGCCGCGGTGGACACCCCGCCGCAGACCACAAGGGCCAAGCTGCGCGGCGATTTCATCACCGCCGCACAGGAGGCGGGTCGCGACTTCACCGTCGACTGGGTGCACCTGAAGTTGAACGACCAGGCCCAGCGCACGGTCCTGTGCAAGGACCCGTTCCGCTCGGTCGACGAACGCGTGGACCGGCTCATCGCCTCCATGTAGAACGGGGCGACCGAGACCCGACGGGTCTCGGTCGCCGTCGGATTACCGCCATGATCTGCCGTTGCCGCGTGCCGAGAAAATCCGCAGGCGGGCCGGTGCGCTGGGTGACCCAGCGGATCACCGGCTGCTTTCGTCTTCGGCGAGGTAGCGTTCGACGGTTGCGATCTTGGCGGTGAGGGCGTCGGTGACGCCGGGGCGGATATCGGCCTTGAGTACCAGGCTGCAGCGAGGGGCGACCGCGATCACGGCGTCGGTGGCGGCCCTGACGACGGCCATCACCTCGTCCCACTCGCCCTCGACGGTGGTGAACATGGCGTCGGTGCGGTTGGGCAGGCCGCTGGCGCGCACCACGCGGACCGCCTCGGCGACGGCGCGGCCCACGTCGACGCCGGTCCCGAGGGGTGTCACAGAAAACGCGATGATCATGGCCTCCATAGTGCCCTCGGGCATCTGTGCGCGCGGAATCGCGCGCCGCCGCGCACGGCGGGCGCGGCGCCCATTACCCTCTATCGGGTGGCGATATCCAAGGTCGAGCGGCTGATGAATCTGGTCATCGCGCTGCTGTCGACCCGGCAGTTCCTGACCGCGGAGCGGATTCGGGACAGCGTCGCGGGGTACGAGGATTCCGTCAGCGACGAGGCGTTCAGCCGAATGTTCGAGCGGGACAAGAACGAACTGCGTGACCTGGGCATACCCCTCGAGATCGGACCGGTGAGCCGGTACTCCTCGGTGGAGGGCTATCGGATCAACCGGGACGCCTACGAGCTGCCCGAGATCGATCTGTCCGACGAGGAGGCCGCGGCGGTCGCGGTGGCCGTGCAGATGTGGGAGTCGCCGGAATTGGCCGCCGCCGCCGACGGCGCGCTGCTCAAGCTCCGCGCGGCGGGCGTGCACGTGGAGACCGACGCCACGGTGGCCGCGGTGCCCGCGGTCCCGGCGCGGACCCGCGGCTCCGAACCCGTCCTCGGCAAACTCCTCGCCGCCATCGACGCCGGCCAGGCGGTGCGTTTCGAGCATCGCGGCGCGATCAACGCCCCCTACCTGATGCGCGATGTCGAGCCGTGGGGTGTGGTCACCCATCACGGCCGCTGGTACCTCGTCGGGCACGACCGGGATCGCGACGCGGTGCGCAGCTTCCGCCTGTCGCGCATCGGTGACGACGTCACGCCCTATGGCCCGGTGAACACCGTCCGCAAACCCGACGGCATCGATCTGCGCGGGATCGTCGCTCAGGTGACCAGTTCGGCGCCGGTCAGCGGCACCGCGACGGTGTGGGTGGCCGAGGGGCGTGGCCGTGAGCTGCGCCGGATCGGGCAGGTCACCGGCGAGCGCACGATCGGTGGCCGCGCGGGTGCGGTGGTCGAGTTACCGGTGCGCTCGCGCGACTGGATCGCCCGCCTGATCACCGGACTCGGTCCGGACGCGGTGGTGCTCGCGCCGGAGGAACTGCGCATCGATGTGGTCAACCGACTGCGCTCGGTGTTCGATCGCACGGAGGTCACCGCGTGAATTCCCGGCTTTCCGTTCGACTTTCGCGGCTGCTCAACATGATCCCGTACTTCATCGCGCACCCGGGCATCAGCGCCGCCGAGGCCGCCGCCGACCTGGGCGTCACCTCGAAACAGCTGATGAGCGACCTCAACCAGCTGTGGATGTGTGGTTTGCCCGGCTACGGCCCCGGTGACCTGATCGATCTCTCGTTCTCCGAGGAGAGCATCGAGGTCACCTTCTCGGCGGGCATCGACCGCCCGCTGCGGCTGACCTCGACCGAGGCGACCGCGCTGCTGGTGGCGCTGCGGTCGATCGTGGACATGCCGGGCATGGTCGATCCGACCGCCGCGCACGCCGCCATCGCCAAGATCGAGTCCGCGATCGCGGGCGGTTCCGCCGCCGAGCCGGTGCCGGCCCGCACCCCGCCCGCGGAGGCGCCCGCCGTCGCCACGGTGCGCTCGGCGCTGGCGCGCGGGCACGCGCTGCGCCTGGTCTACTACTCCGCCAGCCGTGACGTGGTGTCCGAGCGGATCGTCGACCCGATCCGAATCGTCCTGGTGGACAACAACAGTTACCTGCAGGCCTGGTGCAGGCAGGCCGAGGGCGTTCGGCTGTTCCGCTTCGATCGGATCGAGGACGCCACCGAACTCGACGAGCCCGCGCGGCCGCCGAGTCACGCCACCGAGGAATCCGCCGCGCTCGACCTGTTCCAGGACGACCCCGCGGTTCCCTTGGCGCGTCTGCGTATTCACCCCGACTACGCCTGGGTGCTCGATCAGTATCCGATGAACCGGATCGCGGTGCACGCCGACGGCAGCCTGGAGGCGACCATGCGCTTCGCCACCATGGACTGGATGGCACGGCTGCTGCTCGGCTTCGGCTCCGGCGTGACCGCGCTGGGCCCACCGGAATTGGTCGCCGCGGTGCGCGAACGGTCCAACGCGGCGCTGGCCGCGTACGCCGCGGCGGGATTCGAGCCGGCATGAGCAGCCGGGTCATGGTGATCGGTGCGGGCTGTATCGGCATCTTCGTCGGCGGCAAACTGGGCGTCGCGGGCGCCGACGTCACGTTCGTCGGCAGGCCGCGGGTGCTCGACGAGATCACCGCGTCCGGTATCCGGCTCACCGACCTGGACGGCGGCGATGACCTGCTGCCCAGCGACCGGTTCCGGGTGGCCACCGAGCCGGACGACATCGGCTCGGCCGAGCTGGTGCTCGTCGCGGTGAAGTCGGCGGCGACCGCGGACGCCGTGCGCGAGCTCGCGGGCAAGATCCGTCCCGGCACCGTGGTGCTGAGCCTGCAGAACGGGATCGGCAACGACACCGTGATCCGGGAGATCCTGCCGCACTGCGTGGTGCTCGCGGGCATGGTGATGTTCAACGTGGTGCAGCATCCGGGCGGGCGGTTCCATCGCGGCACCGAGGGCAGCCTCGCGGTGCAGGACGATCCGGAGCTCGCGCCGTTCCTCGGGGTCTTCGCGCAGGCCGGACTGGCGCTGCGGCGCTACCCCGATCTGCGCTCGGTGCAGTGGGCCAAACTGCTGCTGAACCTGAACAACCCGATCAACGCGCTGTCCGGGCGTCCGCTGCGCGAACAGCTCGCCGACCGCGACTATCGCCGCTGCCTGGCGCTCACCCAGCGGGAGGCGCTCGCGGTGATGCACAAGGCGCGCATCGAGCCCGCCCGGCTGACCCCGGTGCCGCCGCGCGTCATGGCCGCGCTGCTGACCCTGCCCGACGGCGTGTTCCGGCGGGCTTTCGGCCGGGTGCTCGCCGTCGATCCGATGGCCCGCTCGTCCATGGCCGACGATCTGGCGCTCGGGCGCAAGACCGAAATCTCTTGGCTCTGTGGCGAAATCGTCGGCCTCGGCGCCATGGTCGACCTGCCGACCCCGGTCAACCAGCGGCTGATCGAACTGATCGTCGCGGCCGAGCAGGGGGACCGGCGCACCTGGACCGGCCCGGAACTGCTCGCGCAACTGCGGACGGCGGGCGCGTCGAGCCGGTGACCGGGCAGCCGGGGGCAACGCAGGACAAAGGCGGCGGACGGAGGCGTTCGCGCACGTCACCCTCCGGTAGCATCAAAACCATCACCAGTCTTGGGAGGTATTAATCATGGGCAGTCTGAGCATCTGGCACTGGCTGATCATTGCGGTCGTTTTCGTGATGTTCTTCGGTGCCAAGCGGATGCCCGACGCGGCCCGCAGCCTGGGTCGGTCGCTGCGCATCTTCAAGAGCGAGGTCAGCCAGATGCAGCAGGAGGGCAAGGACGCCGAGGCGCCCGCCGCCCCGGCGCAGCAGCCCGCGCAGCCGCAGCAGCTGCCGCCTGCGCAGCAGGCCGCCCCGACGGTCGCGCAGCAGCCCCACGCCGAGCCGAAGTCGCTCTGAGCCGTTAGACCGAGTTATGCGGAGCGGGCCCGGGTGGCGTGGCGCGCTCATGGCGGAGTGGGGGAACTCACTCCGGGCCTTCGTGTTGCCGAGCTGAGCGCGGCACTGGAACCCAGGGGCAATCACCAACCATGCGAATCCCGTTCGATCCCCGGCGCAGCAAGCGCAGGACCAACCCCGACGGCACCATGTCGTTGGTCGAGCATCTGCAGGAACTGCGGTACCGGCTGTTGGTCTCGATCGCCGCGGTCGTCGTCACCACGGTGCTGGGATTCATCTGGTACGAATACGGCTTCCTCGGCGTCCCCAGCCTGGGCGATGTGCTCCGCGGCCCCTACTGCTCGCTGCCGGACTCGGCCCGCGCGGCCCTGAGCCCGGACGGCAGCTGCAAGCTGCTCGCCACCGCGCCGTTCGAGCAGTTCACGCTGCGGTTGAAGGTGGGCATGACGGCGGGCATCGTGCTCGCCGCGCCCATCTGGCTGTATCAGCTCTGGGCGTTCATCACCCCGGGCCTCTACGCCAAGGAACGCAAGTACGCGGTCGGCTTCGTCTCGACCGGCACGGTGTTGTTCCTGACCGGTGCGGTGCTGGCCTACGTGGTCGTCGCGCACGCGTTGAGCTTCCTGCTCTCGATCGGCAACAACGTCCAGATCACCGCGCTGAGCGGTTCGCAGTACTTCGGCTTCATCATCCAGCTGCTGGTGATCTTCGGCGTGAGCTTCGAAACCCCGCTGCTGATCATCGGATTGAACCTGATCGGGGTGCTCACCTATCAGCGGCTGAAGGCGTGGCGGCGCGGAATCACGTTCGGGCTCTTCGTGTTCGCGGCCATCGTGACGCCGCAGGATCCGTTCTCCATGCTGGCGCTGGCGTTCGCGCTGACGGTGCTGTTCGAGGTCGCGATCCAGTTCTCCCGGATCAACGACATCCGCAAGGCGCGCAAGGAAGCCGAGAACCTGGCCGCGCTCTCGGACGAGGAAGCATCCGCGCTGAGCGGCCCGGAGCCGATCGCGCCCGCCGAGTCGATCGTGACACCCCCGGACAAAAGCGCGCGCTCGATGTCGGACTACTCCGATACCCTCTGACGGTGACACATCACCGGTCGCACACGGGCGAGCTAGCGAAGTTCTCCACCGAGCTGAAATTCAGCCTCGATCCTTTCCAGCGCACCGCCTGTGCGGCACTCGAAGCCGGCCACGGCGTGCTGGTCTGCGCACCGACCGGCGCCGGCAAGACCGTCGTCGGCGAGTTCGCGGTACACCTGGCGCTCGCCGCTGGCGGCAAATGCTTCTACACCACGCCGATCAAGGCGCTGTCGAACCAGAAGTTCGCCGAGCTGACCGAGCGCTACGGCCGCGACACGACGGGGGGTGGGAAGAGCATGGTCGGGCTGCTCACCGGTGACCAGTCGATCAACCCCGACGCGCCGGTGGTCGTGATGACCACCGAGGTGCTGCGCAACATGCTGTACGCGTCCTCCGACGCGCTGCGCGGGCTGTCGTACGTGGTGATGGACGAGGTGCACTATCTGGCCGATCGCTTCCGCGGCGCGGTGTGGGAGGAAGTGATCCTGCACCTGCCGCCGGACGTGCGCCTGGTCAGCCTGTCCGCGACGGTCAGCAACGCCGAGGAATTCGGCGCCTGGATGGAGACCGTGCGTGGGGACACCGCGGTGGTGGTGGACGAGACCAGGCCGGTGCCGCTGTGGCAGCACGTCATGGTCGGCAGGCGGATGTTCGACCTGTTCGACACCGACTCCACCGACCAGAAGGTGCTAGTCGACGAGGACCTGGTGCGGTTCATCAAACAGCGCGAACTCGCCGACCGGGCGAACAGCTGGGGCGGGCCGCGCAACGGCCGCGGCGGGCCGCGACGCGACTTCCGGCCGCTGCCGCGCCCCGAGGTGCTGGCCAAGCTGGACGAAGAGGGCTTGCTGCCCGCGATCACCTTCATCTTCAGCCGCGCCGGCTGCGACGGCGCGCTGGCTCAGTGCCTGCGCTCGCGGCTGGACCTGGGCCGCGACGAGGACCGCGCCCAGGTGGACGCCATCATCGACAAGCACACCGGCGAGCTGCCCAAGGCCGATCTCGAGGTGCTCGGCTACTGGGAATGGCGCGAATCGCTGCACCGCGGTCTGGCCGCCCACCACGCGGGCATGCTGCCCGCGTTCCGGCACACCGTCGAGGAACTGTTCGTCAACGGGCTGGTGCGGGCCGTATTCGCCACGGAGACACTGGCTCTCGGCATCAACATGCCCGCCCGCACGGTGGTGCTGGAGCGGTTGGTCAAGTTCAACGGCGAGTCGCACGCCGAACTCACGCCTGGGGAATATACCCAGCTGACCGGTCGCGCGGGCCGCCGCGGCATCGATGTCGAGGGGCACGCGGTGGTGCTGTGGCAGCCCGAGGTCGACACGAGCGCGGTCGCCGGTCTGGCCTCCACCAGGACCTATCCGCTGCGCAGCTCGTTTCGTCCCGGCTACAACATGTCCATCAACCTGATCGACCGGATGGGCGCGGCCGAATCCCGGGCGCTGCTGGAGCGATCGTTCGCGCAGTTCCAGGCCGACCGGTCGGTGGTCGGACTGGTGCGCGGCATCGAACGCAACGAGTCCGCGCTGCGCAAGCTGCGCGACCAGCTCGGCGGCGCCGAAGGCGGCTTCCTGGAATACATTTCGCTGCGCGAGCGGATCAAGCAGCGGGAACGGCAACTGGAACAGCAGGGCCGGTCCGATCGGCGCGGCGCCGCCGTGGACGCGCTGGTCGCGCTGCGCCGCGGCGACGTGGTCGCGATCCCGTCCGGGCGGCGGGCCGGGCTGGCGGTGATCCTGGAACCCGATGCGACACCGGGTGATCCGCGCCCGCTGGTGCTCACCGCGGACAAGTGGGCGGGCCGGATCTCGGTCGCCGACTTCCCGGTGCCCGCCGAGCCGCTGGGCCACATGCGGCTGCCGCGCCGGGTCGATCACCGCACCGCGCAGGCCCGGCGCGATCTGGCCTCGGCGCTGCGCAGCACCGGGATCTCCGCGCCGGGACGGCCGCGCCGTGGCAAGCGTTCCGCGGCCGCCGACGACCGGGAACTGGCCACGCTGCGCCGCAGCCTGCGGTCCCATCCCGCGCACACCCGCCCGGACCGGGAGCAGATGGCCCGCGTCGGCGAGCGCTACAACCGGCTGCTCCGGGAGACCGAGACCATGCGCCAGAAGGTTGCCGCGACGACGAACTCGCTCGCTCGCACCTTCGACCGGATCGTCGGTCTGCTGCAGGAGCGCGGGTTCGTGCACGACTCCGAGGTCACCGCGGACGGGCGCAGGCTCGCCCGCATCTACTCCGAGAGCGATCTGCTGGTCGCCGAGTGCCTGCGCCAGGGGCTGTGGCGTGGCCTCGGTCCCGCCGAACTGGCCGGCGTCGTGTCCATCCTGGTGTTCGAATCGCGCCAAGACGGTGGCTATCTCGGCGCGAGCGGACCCACGGCGCCGATCCGGCGGGCTGTCGGCGAGACCATCCGGGTCTGGACCGAGCTACGCTCCGACGAGGCCAGGCACAAGTTGCCGCCCACCAGGGAGCCCGATCTGGGCTTCGTCACCGGCGTCTACAAGTGGGCGCGCGGCGACGGGTTGGCCGAGTCGTTGCTCGCCAGCGGCGATCAGGCCGCGCCGCTGTCGGCGGGGGATTTCGTGCGCTGGTGCAGGCAGGTCATCGATCTGCTCGACCAGATCCACGGCAACGCCGACGATCCCGAGGTCGCCGCGACCGCCGCGAAGGCGGTGCGGGCGATCCGGCGGGGTGTCGTCGCGGTGGATGCCGCATAACCGGCGAGACGGTCCCTAGACTGCGCAGAGCGAAGCGACAAAAAACGCGGCGCCGAGGCGACGGCGGGCGCTGCGCGTACCGGATTCGATTGTGATTTGATTTCTTTCGCGTACCGACCGTGGCGGAGGAGTCGAGTTATACGACGGTTCCCACGCGGGGGGCTACCGTGTGTACAACGATGCGAGTGGAGGCAACCAGATGAGCGGCCCGTTTGGACCCAGCGAACCCGGGGAGGGGCGCAACGATCCCACCCAGCAGTGGGGCGGCCAGCAGCCACCCGGACAGCAGTGGGGTGGCCAGCCGCAGACGCCCGCGTCGGCGCAGCCGACCCAGCACTGGGGCGACCAGCAGCCGCAACAACAGTGGGGCCAGCAGCCGGGTCAGCCGCAGTGGGGGCAGCAGCCCGCGCAGCAGTGGAGCCCGCCCGGTCAGCCGCAGCCCGCTCAGCAGTGGGGGCAGCCGCAGGATTGGCAGCAGGGTCAGCAGCCGCAACCCCAGTGGGGCCAGCAGCCCGGTCAGCCCCAGTGGGGTCAGCAGCCGGGGCAACCGCCGCAGGGTGGTAAGGGCAAGGGCCTGATCATCGGTCTTTCCGTGCTCGGTCTGTTCGTCATCGGTGCCATCGTCGCCCTCGTCCTGGTGCTCACCGCCAAGGACAAGCTGGACCAGGCCGCGGTGCAGGACGGCGTCAAGAAGGTGCTCTCCGACTCCTACGGCATCCAGGACGTCAGCGACGTCGCCTGCCCCTCCGGCCAGGAGGTCAAGGTCGACGCCACCTTCGCCTGCGACGTCAAGGTCAGCGGCGAGGCCAAGAAGGTGACCATCAAGATCACCAAGGAGGACGGCACCTACGAGGTCGGCCGCCCCAACTAACTCCCTCCATCACCCGGCCGCACGCTCCCTCCGCCGAGCGTGCGGCCGAGTCGTCTCCGGGGTAACTCGCACCCGGCGCCATGGAGCACGCACGCACCTCGAACCCGTTGTGCGGCCGAGGGTTGTGTGCGTTGTGCGCCGGGGTCAGGCGGAGCGGGTGAGGGCGGTGATGAGCCGGGTGACGGGGCTTTCGGCGTTGTAGGTGGTGGCGAGCTCGCGCAGGCGGGCGGGGTCGGCGGGAGCGGTGGGGAGGGTGTCGGGGCGGGAGAGCTCGACCTCGGCGTCGCAGACGACGCGCACGACGGGGGCGGCGGCCTTCAAATAGTCCGCCGCGCCACGGAGTTTGGCGCGCACGCCCTGGGCCAGGTCGGCTTCGGGGTCTTCGACAGCGGCGACGAGCGCCTCCAGCGAGCCGAACCGGGAGATCAACATGGACGCGGACTTCTCGCCGATGCCCGCCACGCCGGGCAGGCCGTCGGAGGCGTCGCCGCGCAGCGTCGCGAGATCGGCGTAGGCGCGGCCCGCGTTCTCCAGTGGCACACCGTATTTCGCGGCGACCTCGGCGGGCCCGAACAGCTCCGCCTTGGCCAGGCCGCGCCCGGCGTAGAGCACGCGCACGGGCGGCCGCGGAGTATCGCGCACGAGCTGCAGCAGGTCGCGGTCGCCGCTGACCACGACGACCGGATCGGTGCGCTCCCGAGTGGCCAGCGTGCCGAGCACGTCGTCGGCCTCGAGGCCGTCCGCGCCGCCGGTCGCGATGCCCGCCGCGGCGAGTACCTCGAGGATCATCTCCACCTGCGGGGTGAGCGTGTCGGGCACCTGTTCCGCGCCCGGACCGGCGTCGGCGGAGGTGTCGAGACGATGCGCCTTGTACGAGGGCACCAGCTCGACCCGGAACGTGGGGCGCCAGTTCAGGTCCAGGCACACCACCAGCCTGCTCGGGGAGTGCTTGGTGATCAGGGAGGCGACCATGTCGGTGAATCCGCGCAGGGCGTTCACGGATCGGCCGTCGGCGGCCGTGATCTTCTCCGGGATCGCGTGAAAAGCACGGAACCACAGGCTCGCCCCGTCCAGGAGCAACAACGGTCCACCGGAGTGCGCAGCAGAAGTCACGCGCTCACGCTACCTGCCCACCCCGACAAATCGCCGCGCATCACCGACTCAGACAGATTGCGCGCCGGGCATTGACAGCATCTATCTGTGACCCGCATTCTGAACGAAGTTCAATTCGAACCGTGTTCAGATTGGTGAGTCGATGGCGACACAGAGTTCTACCCGGTCCAGGCCGGTACCGGAGGCGGACCGATGAGCGAACTGCGTCCCGTGGCCCGGGTGACGCGGGTGGCCCTCGATCGCGTGGTCAATCCGTCCCGGCTGTCCGACCGGCGGCAACTGCGCGCGACGGTCGCGGGCAGAACGGTGCTGGTCACCGGCGCCTCGTTCGGCCTCGGCGCGGCGACCGCGCGCAGCATGGCCGAGGCGGGCGCGCTGGTCCTGCTGGTGGCGCGCACCGGGGAGCGGCTCGACGAGCTCGTCGCGGAGATCGCGGCGGCCGGTGGCCGAGCCCGCGCGTACGCGGCGGATCTCTCGGATGAGGCGGCCGTCGCGGCATTGATCAAGACGATCGTCGAACGGCACGGCGCACCACACGTGATCGTCAGCAGCGCGGGCAAGTCGATGCGGCGGTCGCTGCACCTGCAATACGACCGGTTCCACGATTTCGAGCGCACCATCGGGGTGAACTACCTCGGTCCGGTGCGGTTGCTGTTGGGTCTGCTGCCGTTGATGCGGGCGCGGGGCAGCGGTCACATCGTCAACATCTCGACCATCGGCGTGCGGATCGCCCCCGGCCCGCGCTGGGGCGCGTATCAGGCGTCCAAGGGCGCCTTCGATATCTGGTTACGCAGTGTCGCACCGGAATTGGCGGCCGACGGGGTGCGGGTGAGCACCGTGTACATGGCGCTGATCTACACCAGGATGAGCGCGCCGACGCCGATCATGCGCATGCTGCCCGGTCTGTATCCCGACGAGGCGGCCGATATCGTGGCCAGGGCGATCGTGCGGCGGCCGCGGGCGATCCAGCCGTGGTGGGTGCGGCCCGCCGAGGTCGGTGCGGCGGTGCTGCCCGGTGCGACGGCGCTGTTCATGCGGGCGTGGGCGCGCTGCACCCGCGACACCGACGCGGCGCTCGGCGGTCGAGCATGACGCTGCTGCGCTCGGGTGCGGCGGTGGCCGCCGCGTTCGTCGGGGCGCGGGTGGTGTGGCCGGTCGGACCGCTCTCCGTGGCCAGAATGCTGGTCGCGGTCGCGCGCAAAGGGCTGAATCCCGCTGTGCTGCTCGCGGTTTCGTCCGCCCGCTGGCCGCGGCGCACGGCGGTCGTCGATGAGCGGGGCGCGCTCACCTATGCCGAATTGGCCGAGCTGGCCGACGCGCTCGCGGGCGGGCTGCGCGCCGAGCACGGCATCGGCGCGGGCGCCGCGGTGGCGGTGCTGTGCCGCAACAGTCGGTATTTCGCGGCGGGGCTGTTCGGTGTGCTGGCCACCGGCGCGGACGTCGTCCTGCTCAACACCGGTTTCGCCACGGAAACGCTGTCGCGTTCGCTGGCAGGGCAATCCGTCGCCGCGGTGCTCTGCGACGCGGAGTTCGTGCCGGTGGTGCGTGCCGCGGGATACCGCGGCCCGGTGGTGAGCTGCTTCGCCGACGGTGCGCACGGCAGCGACTCGGTCGATGCCATGGCGCGCCGCGGATTGCGAGCGCCGGCACGAATTCCGGCCGGGCGCTTGGTGATTCTGACCTCCGGCACGACGGGCGCGCCCAAGGGGGGTGCCCCGCGACCCCGCGGCGACGGCGGTCCTCGGCACGGCGACGAGTCTGCTGCGGCGCACCGGGTTACGCACCGGCGCGTGCATCGCCGTGGAGATCCCGCTGTTCCACGGGTTCGGTCTCGGGGTACTGCTGCTCGGTATCGCGTTGGGTGGCAAGCTGATCCTGCGTCGTCACTTCGACGCCGAGGCCACCTTGGCGGCGGTGTCCGAGCACCGGGTGCGGATGCTGGCGGTGGTTCCGGTGATGGTGCAGCGCCTGCTCGCGGTGCCCGCTGCGGTGCGCGAGCGCCATGACCTGTCGTCCCTGGCGGTCGTGCTCTGCGGTGCGGCGCCGTTGCGTGCGTTGCTGGCAACCGAATTCATCGAGTCCTTCGGCGAGGTGCTCTACAACGGTTACGGCTCCTCCGAGGTCGGGATCGGTTCACTGGCCACCCCGCGTGACCTGCGCGTCGCGCCGGGCACGGTCGGCAGGCCGGTGCTCGGCACCGAGGTTCGCATCCTCGACGACGCGCGCAGGCCGGTGGCGCCCGGCGTGGTCGGACAGGTGTTCGTGGGCAGCGCACTGGGTTTCGCCGGATACACCGACGGCCGGGACAAGGACCGGGTCGACGGCCTGATCGACAGCGGTGACCTCGGCTCGCTCGACGCGCGGGGACGCCTGTTCCTCGCCGGTCGCGCGGACGACATGATCGTCTCCGGCGGCGAGAACGTCTACCCGCAGGAGGCGGCGGACATCCTCGCCGCCCATCCGCGGCTGCGCGATGTCGCGGTGGTCGGCGTCGACGACGAAGAGTTCGGCCAGCGTCTCGCGGCATTCGCGGTGCCGGAGCCAGACCGTGCGCCCACCGCGGAAGAAATCCGGGATTATCTGCGGCACAAGGTTTCCCGCTTCCAACAGCCACGCGAGATCCATCTCGTCGCCGAACTGCCGCGCAATCCAGCGGGCAAGATCGATCGCCGTGCCCTGCACGCCCTGCCGCGCTGTCCACCCGAATGAGCCCGATTGCCGTGGCACACCGGATCAGAAGGAAGAATGACATGTCCCAGCCGATTCCGCCTATCGTCCGGGTCGATTGCTCACCGCCGAACCGATGATCGCCTAGCTGCTCCCCGGTCTGCGAATGCCCGGTCGTGCCTGGCGGATTCGCTGCACCTCGACCACCGCGACCGGCGGCCACACCGAGGTCATGGGTACCGTCCTGGCGCCGCACCGGCACCGCCGCACCGATAACCCCCTACTCGGATACGACGTCGGTACCTAGGGGCGCACCGACCGGCGCCCCCGGTCCTGCTCGGCGCATCGGTCCGGTCGCCACGGTGCGCCTCGCTTGACACTCGCCGTCGCGGTGGACCACCCTCGGACCAGGCAAATTGAACCCGGTTCGGAGACGGTAGGTGTATGGCCACCAAGTGGGGCGATCGGGAGAACCGGCGCCGCGACATCCTCGTCGCCGGGCGCGCGCTGCTGACCGAAAAGGGATATGCGGCATTGCAGATGCGCGACGTCGCCAAGGGGGCCGGGATCAGCCCCGGCACGGTCTACACCTACTTCGCCACCAAAGAGGCGCTGTACGCGACCTTGTACGCCGAGCGGCTCGAGGAATTCGTCGCCACCGTCGAGCCACGCTGCGCGGACACCGAAGACCTCGAGGAGCTGTTCGTCCTCATCGCCACCGAATACCTGGAGATGTATCGGGTGTACGGGCGCGAACTCAACATCTGGGCGGTGCTCGCCGGCGAGGTCGAGCTGAGCGAGCAGTCCGGCGGTCAGCTGATCACCGCGGCGGCGCGCGCCTACGACCTGATGCGGCACACCGTCGAACGGCTCGACCTCGGCGACGACCCCGGCATGACCGTGACGGTCCTGTGGTCGGTCATCACCGGTCTGGCCGATCACTTCACCAGCGTGCGCCGCCATCTGCACCCGCACGACTGGGACGACACCGTGCGATTCACCGCCCGCACGTTGATCGCGGGCGGCGGGCGTTCGGGTTCGCCGGGACGGGCCGGGCAGGTAACGTCGGACGAATGAGCTCGCATACGGATTCCAGGTTCGCGGCGGATGTCTACGGTGAACGGTTGGAGCGAGCGGTGGAGCTGATGCGCGCCGCTCATCTGGACGCTTTGTTGATCACCCCGGGTCCGGATCTGCGGTACCTGATCGGCTCGGCGGCCGACTCGTTCGAGCGGTTGACCTGCCTGGTGATCCCGGCCGACGGCGCGACGCCGTCGGTGGTCATCCCGAAGATGGAACTGGCCGCGCTGGAAGGTTCCGCGGCGGCCGAGCTGAATCTGCGGGTGCTCGATTGGGTCGACGGCGTCGACCCGTACGGACTGGTGAAGTCCGCGCTGCACGTCGGTTCCCGGGTCGCGGTCGCCGAGGCTATGCCCGCGCTGCACCTCATCCCGCTGGCCCAGTCGTTCACCGGACTGCCCTCCTCGGCCACCCCGGTGCTGCGCGAGATGCGCATGATCAAGGACGCCGCGGAGATCGACGCGCTGCGCCGCGCGGGGGCCGCGATCGACCGGGTGCACGCGCGGATGGGTGAGTTCCTGCGGGTCGGCCGGACCGAGGCGGAGGTCGGGGCCGATATCTCCGCCGCCATTCTGGAAGAGGGCCACACCGCCGCGGCGTTCGTCATCGTCGGCAGCGGCCCGCACGGCGCCGACCCGCACCACGGCGTCTCGGAGCGCCGGATCGAGGCGGGCGACGTAGTGGTCATCGACATCGGCGGTCCCGTCGAGCCCGGCTACTACTCCGACTCCACCCGTACCTACGCGCTCGGCGAACCCGACCCCGAGATCGCCGCCCGGATCGCGATCCTCGAACAGGCCCAGGCCGCGTCGGTCGCCGCGGTCCGGCCGGGCGTGACCGCCGCGTCGGTCGACGCCGCGGGCCGAGATCTGTTGGTGGAAGCCGGTTTCGGCCCGAACTTCGTGCATCGCACCGGACACGGTATCGGCCTGTCGGTGCACGAGGAGCCCTACATCATCGAGGGCAACGATCTCACCCTGCGGACGGGCATGGCGTTCAGCATCGAGCCCGGCATCTACTTCCGCGGCGAGTGGGGCGCCCGCATCGAGGACATCGTCGTGGTCACCGCGGACGGTTGCGAGTCGATGAACCAGCGCCCGCACGGACTCACCATCCTGTAGCGGCGCTCTACTGCCCGGGGTCCGGGGCGAGCAGGGTGCTGCTGGAGAGCGCGCGCCGGACCTCGATGGCGATGACGACGCGGGTGGGGTTCTCCCGGGGCACCCGGTAGCGCTCGGCGTAGCGGCGCTCGGCCTCGGCGACGTCCTCGGGGGAGTCCAGGACCGTCGCCGGGCCCTCGAGCGTGAGCCAGCGGCGGCCGTCGACCTGGCTCACCGCCGCGTACCCGCCGCGCCGGACGTTGCGCACCTTTGCCGAGGCGCCGTCGGTGATCACCCGGACCACGCCGGCGGCCGGATCCCAGGTGAAGCCCACCGCGACCACGTGCGGCGTTCCGTTGGCGCGCAGGGTGGTCAGGGTCGCGAGGTGTCGTTCGACGACGAACTCGAGCGCGGCGGGGGACAGCTCGATGGTGGAGGTCGGCATGCCCTGACGGTAGCGGTCGCGTGCGGGGCCGGACGCGGGCACCCGCGGTGTCGGCCGGGCGCGCGCGGCAGTACGCGCCAAATGGCTCGGTGATGTCGGGTCGCGTGCGATGGTGCTGTAAGACTGGGCGCATGGGATCGCGTGGGATTGCGGACGGGACGGTGTTGTTGCTCGGTGGGCGCAGTGAGATCGGACTGGAGGTGGCGCGCCGCCTGGCGCCTGGACAGACCGTGATTCTCGCGGCCCGGCGCAGCGGTGCACTGAGCGAGCAGGTCGCGCAGGTCATGGCCGCCGGTGCGGAGGCAGTGCACTGCGTGGAGTTCGACGCGGACGACACGGCGGGCCACCCCGCGCTTTTCGAGAAGCTGGCGGCCGAGTACGGACAGATCGGGGTCGCGATCCTCGCGTTCGGCGTGCTCGGCGATCAGGCCAGGGCCGAACAAGATCCGGCGCACGCGCTCGCCGTGGTGCACACCGACTACCTCGCCCAGGTCAGCGCGCTCACCACGCTCGCGAATATGCTGCGCGCGCAAGGGGATGGGCAACTCGTGGTGTTCAGTTCGGTGGCGGGCATCCGGGTCCGGCGGGCCAACTACGTGTACGGTTCGGCCAAGGCCGGGCTCGACGGATTCGCCAGCGGTCTCTCGGACGCGTTGCACGACACCGGAGTTCACCTGCTGCTGGTGCGCACCGGCTTCGTGATCGGCCGGATGACCGAGGGCATGACCCCGGCCCCGTTCTCCAGCACGCCGTCCCGGGTGGCCGACGCCGTGGTCAAGGGTCTGCACAAGCGCACCCGGTTGGTCTGGTATCCCCGGATTCTGCGACCCGTCTTCTTCGCCATGCGCCTATTGCCCCAATCGGTCTGGCGCCGGATGCCGCGGTGAGACCGCCGGTGATCGCGATCCGGACCGGTGGCCGCGCGGCGGTGACCGCGGGTCCGCCACGATGACCATGGCCTGGCCGGGACCACCGGTGACCGTCGTCGGGATCGGCGCCGACGGCTGGGCCGGGCTCGGTGCCACGGCACGCGCCGCCGTGCTGGACGCGGCGGTGATCTTCGGTTCGGCGCGGCAGCTTTCGCTTGTGCCGGAAGGCGATTGCGCGCGGATCGCCTGGCCGTCGCCGCTGGTGCCCGCGTTGCCCGCGCTGTTCGAACGCAACGCCGGGGCGCGAATCTGCGTGCTGGCCAGCGGGGATCCGATGTTCTACGGCATCGGGGTGACGCTGGCGCGGCTGCTCGGCCCGGCGGCGTTGCGCGTGCTGCCGCAGCCCTCGTCTGCGTCGCTGGCGTGCGCGCGGCTCGGCTGGGCGCTGGCCGAGACGCCCGTGGTGAGTGTGGTGGGCCGGGCGCTGGAAACGGTGCTCCCGGAACTGGCGCACGGCAGGCGCGTGCTCGTGCTGAGCGCCGACCAGCACACCCCCGGTCGACTGGCGGAACTGTTGGTCGGCAACGGTTTCGGCGATTCGGAACTGACGGTGCTCGCGCAGCTCGGCGGCCCGGACGAGCGGATCGAGACGGGCATCGCGACGCACTGGCGATACCCGCCGGGCGATCCGCTGAACATCGTCGCGATCGACTGTGCGGCCGATCCGGCACGGCCGCGGGCGACGCGCGTGCCCGGCCTGCCCGACGAACTGTTCGGCGGCGACGGCCAACTCACCAAGCACGAGGTGCGCGCGCTGACCCTCGCCGCGCTCGCCCCGGCGCCAGGGGAGCTGCTGTGGGACGTCGGCGGCGGCTCGGGCAGCATCGCGATCGAATGGTGTCGCACGCATCCGGCCTGTCGCGCGGTCACTTTCGAGCGACTGGACTCGCGCAGGCAGCAGATCGCCGACAACGCGGCGGCGCTCGGTGTCCCGCAGGTGCGGGTCGGCGGGGCCGCGCCCGCGGCGCTGCTGCGCGAATCCGTCGCGCCGGACGCGATTTTCCTCGGCGGCGGCCTTACTCAGGACGGCCTGTTCGAGACGTGTTGGGCGCAGCTGCGCCACGGCGGGCGGCTCGTCGCGAACGCGGTGACGGCCGAATCCGAATCGTTGCTGCTGAACTGGGCCGCGACGCACGGCGGTGCGCTGCGCAAGTTCCAGATCTATCGCGCGCGGCCGTTGGGATCGTTCACCGCCTGGCGTCCGCAACTGCCGGTCACGCAATGGTCGGTGGTGAAGGTGCACAATGCGAGCCCGCGAAATGAGGTCCACGAATAAGAAGCGTTCACCTCGCCGGGTAGGGTCGGTGCCCGAGATCCGATCTTGATCGGAAATCCGGTTCCTGACGGGGAGATAGATGAAGTACAAGAAGTTCGCCGCGACCGCACTGCTTGCCATCGCCGCCACCGGCGTCAGCGCGGGTACCGCCTACGCGGCGCCGTCGCCCGCCGCGCCCGCGACGCAGCACCAAGCCGCCGCACCCACCGTCACGGGTAGGGACCAGGGTGTCGACTACGCGCTGACCCTGGCCGACGCGGGCAAGTCCGTCGTCACCAGCGTCACCGGCGGTGCGTTCACCCTGGCCGCCGACAAGCAGTCGGTGTCGCTGCGCAACGCCGCGGGGGAGACCGTCACCACCATTGCGCTCACCGCGACGGCCAAGGGGCAGCAGGTGCGGATCGCCGCGGCCATCGCCGACGACGCGAAGCGGCTGACGCTCACCCCGAAGGTCGAGCCGTCGGCGAACGCGCCGGTCGCCGCCGAGTTCATCGGCGCGCTCATCGGCCTCGCGGTCGCGGGCGGGCCGTCGCTGCTGAACGCGGGCATCGCCTACTTCAGCGGGCAGCCCTGAAGACCCTGATTCTGGGCGGCACCGGGGAAGCCCGGGAACTCGCCCGCATCGCGTCCGGCGCGCCGGGATTCGACATCGTCTCCTCGCTCGCCGGACGTGTTCGCGACCCGGTGCTGCCGGTCGGCGCGGTGCGTGTCGGCGGGTTCGGCGGGGTCGCGGGTTTGTCGGAGTGGCTGGTGGCCAACGGGATCGAGGCCGTGGTCGACGCCACCCATCCGTTCGCGGGGACGATCAGCGCCAACGCCGCCGTCGCGACCCGGGCGCTCGGCCTGCCTCTGGTGCACCTGCGGCGGCCCGGCTGGCGCGCCGGGCCCGATGATCGCTGGATCCGGGTACCCGATCTGACGGCGGCCGCGAAAACCGTTGCCGAGCAAGGCGAACGCGTCTTCTTGACCATCGGCAGGCAGGGCGTCGCCGCGTTCGCCGACCTGCGGCGGCCGTGGTTTCTGATCCGCGCCATCGACCCGCCGGCCGACGCCTTGCCGCCGCGACACGAATTATTGCTGGCGCGTGGGCCTTTCACCCTCGGCGAGGAGGCGCGTCTGCTGGCGCGGCACCGCATCGATCTGCTGGTCACCAAGGACAGCGGCGGCGCGCCGACCGCGGCCAAGCTGGTTGCGGCCAGGGCGGCCGGTGTGCCGGTGGTCGTGATCGAGCGGCCGCCGCTGCCGGAGGGTGCCGTGGCGTTGGAAACCGTTGCGCAGGTTTGGGAGTGGCTGCGCGCGCGGCGCTCAGCGGTCGAGTAGTTCGGGTAGCCGGTCGAACCAGTCGAGCACGGCGCGTTCGTAGCCGATCCCGAAATCCAGGGTGGCGCGGGCATACGGCGGTAGGTCGGTGGGATCCTCGTCCAGATATCTGCTCAATCTGCCCTGATGGATCTCCCGGTTGGCGGCGATGATGCGATCGAGGCGGGCGCGATCGAGGTGGTCGCCGAACGAGAGCGTGAGCAGCAGCGGAAAGCGGATGTTCTCACCGCCCGGATCGCGGGCGATCCACTCCAGGAACGCTTCCCGGCCCGCGTCGGTGATCAGGTAGGGGGTGCGCTCGCGCGCCCCCGGCACGCCCTTCTCCACCAGGCCCGCCGCGTCCATCGTGGCGAGCTCGCGATAGACCTGGCTCTGCGTGATGGTCCAGAAGTCGCCGATGCGGTCCTGGGCCTTGGCCACCAGGTCCCAGCCGGACATCGGGCCCTCGTGCAGAAATCCGAGCAGCGACGCGGCCGTGGAGTTCAACGGCTTGCGGCTGGTCGCGGTGTTGGTCAACCGACTGCTCCCTTCGCTCTCAACATTCCATAGTGGAATGTTATACGAAACGCGTGTCAGGTTCTTCGGCGGTGCGCTAGTCGCCGCCGGTCAGCAGCTCGAGCCGGGCGAGCACCTGCGCCATGCCCGCTTCCAAACGGATCTGGCCGCGGCGCAATTCGACGAGATCTTCCTCGATCCGTTCGGCACGCTCGTCGATGCGGTGGATGCCGTCGAGCGCCTTCCTGGTGAGTGCCGCGAGTTCGTTGAGCAGGTCGCCCTGATCTTCGAGTGCCTGTTCGCCGGCGGTGGCTCGAGCCTCGAGAGCTCGGGCGCGCAGCGTCAGCTCCGACAGTGTCGCGGCCAAGATCCCTCCAATCGTCGGTGCGTCAGCAGATCCTACGCGTTCGACGACGCCGCGTCGCCTGTCCGGACGTAGCGTCGCGAGGTGTAGACGCGAACCCCGCGGTCGGTTTCGGTGGCCACCGTGGTCGACGCGCCGATGATCAACAGCGTGCGCATGTCGACCTGTGCGGGGTCGAGTTCGCCCAGCGTGACCACCCGCACCGACTCGGTCGGTCCGCCGACATCGCGGCCGAGCACCACCGGCGTCTGCGGCGCGCGATGGGCGAGCAGCAGCTCGCGCATCGCGCCGACCTGCCAGGTGCGCTGCGAGGAGGCCGGGTTGTAGATCGCGATCGCCATATCGGCCGCCGCCACGGCGGAAAGGCGTTGCGCGACAACCTCCCACGGCTTGAGCCGGTCGGAAAGGGAGATCATGGCGTAGTCGTGTCCGAGCGGCGCGCCGACCCGGCTGGCGACCGCGTTGGCCGCGGTGAGCCCGGGCAGCACGCGCACCGGCACGTCGGTCCAGCGCGGGTCGGCCGCCTCCTCCAGCACGGCCGCCGCCATCGCGAACACCCCGGGATCGCCCGAGGACACCACCACGACGCGAGCGCCCCGGCGCGCCAGATCCAGTGCCATCGTGGCGCGTTCGGCCTCCACCCGGTTGTCGCTGGCGTGCCGTCGCTGTCCGTCCTGTACCGGCACCCGGTTCAGGTAGGTGGTGTAGCCGACGAGATCCGTTGCGTCCGACAGTGCTTCGAGGACCTCGCTGGTCGTCCACTCCGGTGCGCCGGGGCCGAGCCCGACGACGGTGACCTGCCCGACCGAGTCGTGGCGTTCTGTTCGGCGTGGGTCGCCGCCTCCGGCGTACGCGGTCGGGGCGCTGCTGGTGGCGGCTGCCTGCGGCGAGACATCCTGTGCGGCAGCTTCTTCCGTTTCGAGTCCGGGTGCGGTGTCGCGTTGCGGGTCGGGCCGGTGCGGCCGCTCGGTGCCGACCCCCGCCGCGTCCGGTTGCGCCGCGGCGGGATTCGCGGCGACCAGGGGGAGGGCGGTGGTTGGCGTCGGCCCGGGGACCACCGTGATGGCGAAGTAGGGGACCTCGGCGTCGTCCACGTCGGCGGCCCGCAGGACCCGCTGCCTGGCGCTGCTCGCCCGTTCCACGTAGTACGCGTCGTCGAGGCGGCCGGCCTCGGAAAGCGCGCGGCGCACACCGGGATACGTGCGGCCCAGCTTCATGATGGCCGCGGCCTCGGTATCGCGCAGCCGCCGGGTGAGCTCGTCGACCGGCATGGTCCCGGGCAGCACGGTCAGCACCTGCTCGCCCTCGACCAGCGGCGTGCCGAGCGCGGCCGAGGCGGCGCTCACCGAGGTGATGCCCGGAATGATCTCGGCCTCGAACCGATCGGCCAGCCGCCGGTGCATGTGCATGTAGGAGCTGTAGAACAGCGGATCGCCCGCGGCGAGCAGCGCCACCGACCGTCCCGCCGCCAGATGGGTGGCCAGCCGCCGCGCGGCTTGCTCGTAGAACTCCTCGATCGCGCCCTGATAGCCGCCGGGGTGGTCGGTGGTCTCGGTGGTCACCGGGTAGACGAGGTGTTCCTCGAGCTGGTCGGCGCGCATGTACGGCGCGGCGATGCCGCGGGAGATGCTGCGTCCGTGCCGCGCGCTGTGGAACGCGATCACGTCGGCGGCGGCGATCACCCGCGCGGCCTTCACCGTGACCAGTTCCGGATCGCCGGGACCGAGCCCGACACCCCACAGCTTGCCGGGCGTGGCCGCCGCCGTGTGCTCGATCATTCCTGTTCGCTCGCAATCGCGTTCAGCGCCGACGCGGTGATCGCGCTGCCGCCGCGCCTGCCGCGCACGGTGAGGAATTCGAGCCCGCCGTAGCCGGCCAGAGCGTCCTTGGATTCGGCGGCGCCGATGAAGCCGACCGGGATGCCCAGGACCGCGGCGGGGCGCGGCGCGCCCGCGTCGAGCAGGTCGAGCAGGTGGAACAGCGCGGTCGGCGCGTTCCCGATGGCGACCACCGCGCCGTCGAGCCGGTCGCGCCACAGCTCGAGAGCGGCCGCCGACCGCGTATTGCCCATGGCGGCAGCGAGTTCCGGCACCCGAGGATCGGCCAGCGTGCAGATCACCTCGTTGTCGGCGGGCAGGCGCTTGCGGGTCACGCCGGCGGCGACCATGGTCGCGTCGCACAGAATCGGCGCACCGGCGCGCAACGCGGCGCGCGCCGCGGTCACCACGCCCGGCGAGAACGCCACGTCCCCGGCCAGGTCCACCTGCCCGCAGCCGTGGATCATCCGCACCACCACCTGCGCCACCTCCGGCGGGAAGCCGCTGAGGTCGGCCTCGTCGCGGATCATCGCGAACGAGCGCCGATAGATCTCGGCCCCGTCGGTGAGGTAGCTGGCACGCACGTCGGACATGCGCATCACCCTAAGACGTGCGCTCGCGCCCAGTTCGGCGCGGGTAGCCGTCCGCTCAGGTGCGGGGACGTTCGAGCAGCCGGGACATCACGATGGAACTGCGGGTACGACCCACGCGCGCGTTCTCCCGGATCCGCTCGACGGTGACCTCGATCTCGGCCATGTCCGTCGCCATCACGTGCACCAGCGCGTCGGCCTCGCCCGCGATCGTCCACACGCCGACCACCTGCGGGATCGGTTCCAGGCTGCGGCGCAGCTCGGCGGGCGAGATGTTGTCGCGGTAGTAGACCTCCACGTAGGCCTCGGTCTTCCAGCCGAGGGCCGCGGGGTTCACCAGCGCGGTGAAGCCGGTGATCTGTTTGCTCGCCACCATCTTGTCGACGCGGCGCTTCACTGCGGGTGCGGTCAGGCCGACCGCGCTGCCGATCTCCTGGAACGAGGCGCGAGCCTGTCGGAGCAGGTGCTCCAGGATCCGCCGGTCGATGTCGTCCATGCCACACCCGTTTCCTCGCCGCACAATTATTCGACGTTCTAGGGCCGAAATGCGCAACGAATCGCTGTTTCTGGCGCAATAGTAGGCGAATTACGGTCATGTGAGCCGCAAGATCGCGCCGACCTACCGGGAGACACGTTGACTTCTGTAGCCACCCTCCGTGCCGAGTCCACCCCACGTCAGCCGTCGCCGCGACGGTTCGTCATGTGCCGGCCGGACCACTTCGAGGTCACCTACTGCATCAATCCGTGGATGGATCCGGACGCGCCGGTCGACCGTGCGCTCGCGCTGGATCAGTGGGAGCGCCTGCGCGCCACCTACCAGGAGTACGGGCACAAGATCGACGTGGTGCCCGGCGTACCGGGCCTGCCCGACATGGTCTTCGCCGCCAACGGTGGCCTGGTGATCGGCGACCGCGCGATGTCGGCCCGGTTCACCCACGCCGAGCGGGCCGCCGAGGGTCCGGCCTACCATCGCTGGTTCGCCCAGCACGGCCTGGCCGGACTGGTCGAGGCCGGGGAGCTCAACGAGGGCGAGGGCGACTTCCTGCTGGTCGGTGACAAGCTGCTGGCCGGTATGGGCTTTCGCAGCTCGCTCGCCGCGCATCAGGAAGTGGCACAGCACTTCTCGCGCGAGGTGGTGTCGCTCGAACTGGTCGACCCGCGCTTCTATCACCTCGACACCGTGCTGCTGCCGCTCGACGCCACCACCATCGCCTACTTCCCGCCCGCGTTCAGCGCCGCGAGTCAGGCCGTGCTCGCCGAACTCTTCCCCGGCGCCATCGTCGCCACCGACGCCGATGCCGAGGTGCTCGGATTGAACGGTGTCTGCGACGGTTTCAACGTGTTCCTCAGCGACAAGGCGGTCACGCTGATCGAGTCGCTGCGCGAGCGCGGCTTCAACCCGGTCGGCATCGACATGTCCGAACTGCTCAAGGCGGGCGGCAGCGTCAAGTGCTGCACGCTCGAGATCCACTAGGACCACCGGAATCGCACGGCCCATGGTCGCGGCCGCCACCGCGGCCATGGGTCGCCTGCGCCGGATGTGGCTGGGGCACGCGGTGATTCAGTCGACGCGGTAGCCGGATTCGGTGGCGACGATATCGGTGACCGCGCCGCGCGGACGTCCGCAGCGGCGCTCGCAGCCGGACCAGTGCTGGCGTCCGGTGACCGCAACGGCGGTCGCGTCCAGCAGTGGAAGGGGGCGGCGCGCAGGGGATTCCGGCGACGCGTCGTCGGCCGACGGTATTCGGTCGGCCACGGCCGGTCGAGTGCTCGCTGCCGGGAGCACTCGACCGGATGCCACCGCCTCGGTGACGTCCGCGCGGACATCGGTGTGCGCCTTGGCGCAACCGGGGCGACCGGCGCAGGCGCTCACCTCGAGCCAGGGGGAGTTGGCGTCGAAGATCAGGCCCATCGGGGCGAGCACGCGGACCACCTGCTCGGCCGCCCACTCGTCGAGATCGGCGAGTACCAGGCTGCGCCACGGGGTGAGCAGCACCGGACGTTCGACGGCGGCGAGGAATTCGGCGGTACGGGCGGGCAGCGAGCCGAGCCGCACCCCGGCGCCGAGACCGACCAGCCCGTTGTCCTGGTCGAGCCAGCCGATCGGAATGTCCTGGGCGGCGGTGAATTCCACCCGGTCCGCGCCGCGGCGCAGGCCGAGCCGCTCGGCCACCCGGTCCGCGCCGTCGACGATGTCGCGCAGCCGCCACTGCCCGGCGTCGTCGCCGTGCAGCTCGAGAAAGCCGTTGGCCGCCGCGAGCATGACATCCACCGCGTCGGCCGGGTGCAGCCGGATGCCGCTGTCCGCGCCCGCCAGGAGCAACGCGAATTCGTCCGCGTCCGTGGCATGGACGCCGATATCGCCGTGCAGCGGGCTGACATCGCCGCGCCCGTCATCGAGGGTGAACAGCACCCGGCCGGGCAAGTCGGCGAGCCTGGGCGCCGCGAGCAACCCGGCATCGAGGGCGGGCACGAAGCGGTGCACCTCGGCGATTCCGCCGATCCGGCCCGACAGCGGGGAGGCGACGATATTGCGCACCCGCTCGTGCGTCCGGCTCGGCAGCAGCCCCGCCGCGTCGAGCCGTTCGGTGAGCGCCGCCGCGTCCTGAATCCGCCGCAGCTGCACGTTTCCCCGTGACGTCAGCTCGATGTTCCCGTCGCCGAGGTCGTGCGCCGCCTCGGCCAGCGCCTGCAATTGCGCCGGCGTCACCCGCCCGCCGGGCACCCGCACCCGCGCCAGCGGCCCGTCCGCCGCCGCATGCAGCCGCAGCACCCCGGGACATGAATCCGGAACCCGTCGCGTCATAGTCCCTCAAGCCTACGAAACCACCCCACCCCCACACGACGGCACCGGACGACGAAACCCGCCGCCCGGTGCCACCGTCGATCCGGCTCTCTAGCGCAACGCCACCCGGGCACCCCCGGAGAACATCGAATCGTGGAATTCGATCGAGGCGGGCGTGGTGCCCTTCGGCACATCGAACACAACGATCACCCCGACTTTGTTTCCGGGATTGATCTCTGTGGTCAACTGTGGGTTCACCACCAGTTCCGCGGCGGTGTCGTTGGTGAACGAGCGCCCCTGGTCGTCGATCAGTTTCTGATTCTCGGCGAAATAGCTCTGCGGTGCGTTGCCGATATTGCTGACATCGACGCGCACCAGGATGAACTCTCCTTGTGCGTCCTGTTTCAAGAACTCGGAGTCACCCACGGAGGTGACCGGGGGATCGACACCGGTGACCAGGAAGGCGAACTTGCCGTCACGCACTTCCGTGCCCGCGGGTTCCGCGGTCGTGCGCTTGTCATCGATCTTCGATATCTCATTGCCGACCAACGCGAAGCAGCCCACGAAAAGCGCTGCGATCAGGACGAATACACCTAGTAATACCCACGGCCACACGCGTCGCCGCCGCGGCGGCGCATAGCCCGGTTGTCCGTACGGCGGCGGCGTGGCGCCCTGCCACGGCTGGGGTGTTTGTGGAGCGGTCAAAGCGGTTCCTTCCGAAATTGTCGCAGTGGTGTCGCCCCCTGCGACAGCTGTACTGACTACGTTCGACGCGCGTCGCTGATTCATAGCGGTTAGGCATTGATGTGCTACGGCTCACAGCTCGACGATTTCGAAATCGGGCGCTGACGGGCGCGGGTGCGTGGAAATTCGTTCGGGGGCGGCCCGGGGAGGTGATGAAGTGGCTGGCCGGACTTCGCGACAGAACTCGGCGGGCGTGGCCGCGGCGGCATCCGGCCGACCGGTTGCCCGGGACGGCGAAGGCGCACGTTTGCCGCGCTCAATGCGGGTGTACGGGAATGAACCTCGGTGCGTCGGGCGCTCCCGCGCGCGGTAGCATCCCATGGCTCGGCGGGTGACGAGGAAACCGGTGGAAATCCGGTGCGGTCGCGCCACTGTGAAAGCCAGACCCTCTGGGCTTGCCCACTCCGCCGGCTCCGCTGGCTGCCGACCCCGGCAGCGAGCAGCGAACACCCGATGGGCGCGTCACCCGAGGAAGGCTGCCACCTGTGATCCTGCTGCTGTCCACGTCCGATACCGATCTGCTCAGTGCCCGCGCCAGCGGGGCGGAGTATCGGTGGGGCAACCCCGCCCGGCTGCTGGTGGACGATCTGCCCGCGCTGCTCGACGGCGTCGAGCTGGTGATCGTGCGCATCCTCGGCGGCAAACGCGCGTGGGAGGACGGGCTCGCGGTGCTGCGCGAGAGCGGCGTGCCGATGGTGGCGCTCGGCGGCGAGATCGCGCCGGACGCGGAGCTGATGGAATGTTCGACGGTGCCCGGCGGTGTCGCCGCCGACGCGCACAACTACCTCGCCGCAGGCGGTGCGGCCAACCTGCGCCAGCTGCACAACTTCCTGTCCGACACGGTCCTGCTGACCGGTCACGGCTTCGAGCCGCCGGTGCAGTTGCCGAGTTGGGGTGTGCTGGAACGGACTCCGTACGTCGCGTTGTCCGCGGACGCGCCGACCGTCGCGGTGATCTATTACCGCGCACAGCATCTGGCCGGGAACACCGGATATATCGATGCCCTGTGCCAGGCGATCGAGAACACGGGTGCGCGCCCGCTGCCGCTGTACTGCGCGTCGCTGCGCACCGCCGAACCGGAGCTGCTCGCGACCCTGCGGCAGGCCGACGCCCTGGTGGTGACGGTGCTGGCCGCGGGCGGCACCAAGCCGGCCACCGCCTCGGCCGGCGGCGAGGACGAGGCCTGGGATGTGGGCGCGCTCGCCGACCTGGACGTGCCCATCCTGCAGGGCTTGTGCCTGACCAGCGGACGCGAGCAGTGGGCGGCCAACGACGACGGTCTTTCCCCGCTGGATGTCGCGACCCAGGTCGCGGTGCCCGAGTTCGACGGGCGGATCATCACGGTTCCGTTCTCGTTCAAGGAGTTCGACGCCGACGGTCTGTCCACCTACGTCCCCGACGCTGAGCGCGCGGCCAGGGTCGCCGGTATCGCGGTGCGTTACGCGCGGCTGCGCCACATTCCGGCCGCCCGCAAGCGCGTCGCCCTGATGCTCTCCGCGTACCCGACCAAGCACGCTCGCATCGGTAACGCGGTCGGTCTGGACACCCCGGCCAGCGCCATCCGCCTGCTCACCGAAATGCGCGCGGCCGGTTACGATCTCGGCGCACCCGGGGAGATCCCCGGCCTCGAGGAGCAGGACGGCGACGCGCTCATCCACGCGCTGATCGCCGCGGGCGGGCAGGATCCGGACTGGTTGACTGCCGAACAGTTGGCGGGCAACCCGATCCGGATCAGTGCCGCCACCTACGCCACCTGGTTCGACACGCTGCCCGACGATCTGCGCGCCGCGGTGATCGAGGCGTGGGGCCCGCCGCCGGGCGAGCTGTACGTGGACCGCTCGGCCGACCCGAACGGCGAGATCGTCATCGCCGCATTGCGGTTCGGTAACGTGGCGCTGATGGTGCAGCCGCCGCGCGGCTTCGGCGAGAATCCGGTCGCCATCTATCACGACCCCGACCTGCCGCCCAGCCACCACTATCTCGCGGCCTACCAGTGGCTGCGCGCGGAAACGGGTTTCGGCGCCGACGCGATGGTGCACCTCGGCAAGCACGGCAACCTGGAGTGGCTGCCGGGCAAGACGCTCGGCATGTCCGCCTCCTGCGGCACCGATGCCGCGCTCGGCGACCTGCCGTTGATCTATCCGTTCCTGGTGAACGATCCCGGCGAAGGCACGCAGGCCAAGCGCCGGGCGCACGCGACGCTGGTCGACCACCTGATCCCGCCGATGGCGCGGGCCGAAAGCTACGGCGACATCTCGCGTTTGGAGCAGCTGCTCGACGAGCACGCCAACATCTCCACCCTCGACCCGGCGAAGCTGCCCGCCATCCGCCAGCAGATCTGGACACTGATGCGCGCCGCGAAGATGGACCACGATCTCGGCCTGGCCGAACGCCCGGACGAGGACGTCTTCGACGACATGCTGCTGCACGTCGACGGCTGGCTGTGCGAGATCAAGGATGTGCAGATCCGCGACGGCCTGCACATCCTCGGTCAGGCGCCGGCGGGGGAGAGCGAAGTGGACCTGGTGCTGGCCATGCTGCGCGCCCGCCAGCTCTGGGGCGGCGAGCGCAATGTGCCCGGCCTGCGCGAAGCGTTGGGGCTCGACGAATCCGGTACCGAGGCGCGCGTGCGCGTCGATGTGGTGGAGGAGCAGGCCCGCGGCCTGGTCGCCGCGCTGCAGGCCGCCGACTGGTCCCCGGACGCGGTCGACCGGATCGTCGACGAGTTCGGCGCGGCACTGCTCGCGGCCGCAGGCCCGCGCGCCGACACCGAATTGAACGCCGTGCGTGCGGTATTGCGTTTCGCCGCCACCGAAGTCGTTCCGCGCCTGCGGCAGACCGGCGTGGAGGTCGAGCGGGTACTGCACGCGTTGAACGGTGGTTTCATCCCGGCCGGCCCCAGCGGATCGCCGCTGCGCGGCCTGATCAACGTGCTGCCGACGGGCCGCAACTTCTACTCGGTCGACCCGAAGGCGGTGCCCTCGCGGCTGGCTTGGGAAACCGGTCAGGCCATGGCGGATTCGCTGCTGGCCCGATACCTGGCCGATCACGGCGAGTACCCGCGTTCGGTGGGCCTTTCGGTGTGGGGCACCTCCGCGATGCGCACCTCCGGCGACGATATCGCCGAAGTCCTTGCGCTGCTGGGGGTGCGGCCGGTGTGGGACGAGGCGAGTCGCCGGGTCACCACCCTGGAGGTGATCTCGCTCGACGAATTGGCCCGTCCGCGTATCGATGTCACGGTCCGCATCAGCGGCTTCTTCCGCGACGCGTTCCCGCACGTGCTGGCACTGCTTGACGACGCGGTGCGACTGGTCGCCGAGCTCGACGAGCCCGCCGACGCCAATTACGTGCGCGCCCACGCCGCCGCGGATCTGGCCGAGCACGGCGACGCCCGTCGCGCCACCACCCGCATCTTCGGTTCCAAGCCGGGCACCTACGGCGCGGGCCTGCTGCAACTGATCGATGCCAAGAGCTGGCGCACCGACGACGATCTCGCGCAGGTCTACACCACCTGGGGCGGCTACGCCTACGGCCGCGATCTGGACGGCGCGCCTGCCGCCGACGACATGCGCACCGCGTATCGCCGAATCGCGGTGGCCGCCAAGAACACCGACACCCGTGAGCACGATATCGCCGATTCCGACGACTACTTCCAGTTCCACGGCGGCATGGTGGCCACGGTCCGCGCGCTGACCGGGCAGAACCCGGAGGCCTACATCGGTGACAGCACCCGCCCGGACGCGGTGCGCACCCGCACGCTGTCCGAGGAGACCTCCCGGGTGTTCCGCGCCCGCGTGGTCAACCCGCGCTGGCTGGAGGCGATGCGCAGGCACGGCTACAAGGGCGCGTTCGAGATGGCCGCCACGGTCGACTACCTGTTCGGCTACGACGCCACCACGAACGTGGTCGCCGACTGGATGTACGAGAAGCTCGCGGAGAGCTACGTTTTCGACGACGTGAACCGCAAGTTCATGGAGCAGTCCAACCCGTGGGCGCTGCACGGCATTGCCGAGCGGCTGCTGGAGGCGGCCGAACGGGACTTGTGGGAGCGACCGGAGCAGGCGACACTGGATCGGTTGCGGCAGGTCTATTTGGAGACCGAAGGCGAATTGGAGTAGGCGGGAAAATCAACCCCCCAATTCTCGGGGGAATTCGAAATCGCTGATCTTGCAATGTAATTCGATCGGCTGCCCGCTCTCGACAACGTCATTGCCGAGGGCGCATGATCGATGGTGTTCCACGGCGGTTTTCCGGGGGAACGCCAATCGAACCGGCTAGCTGATTGGAAAGCCTTATGAATATCAGGAAATTCGTAGCGACCGCGGCCATCACCATTGCCGCGACCGGTATCGCCGCGGCCACCGCGCACGGTGAAGTGCAGGTGGCCGACGCGATCACCGGCGTCGATCACGGGGTGGCGTACACCGCCTCGGTCGCGCCGGATCACTCGAGCGCGACGGTCACCCTCGCCTCCGGCAAGTTCGTGCTGACGCCCGATCAGGGCATCTCCGTCGTGGCGCCGGACGGCGCGCTCGTGGCGACCGTGCCGACCACGCTGCAGTCGGTGTCGGGGCAGCAGGTTCGGGTGGCGCCGCAAGTCGACGCCGGTGCAACCACTTTGACGCTGACGCCGGTCGGGGCCGCGGTCCCGGAGCCGGGCGCGCCGCAGTTCATCGGTGACGCGGGCACCACGGTGGCAGGCGTGTTGATCGGTTGTGCGATCGGCGCTTTGATCGGGCTGATCTTCGTGATTATCGGTGCGATCCCGGGCTGCGTTATCGGTGGCATCATCGGCGGTATCGCGGGAGCCAACCAGCCCTAGCGGGTAATGACGGTATGGTCGAACCCGGCCGCGCCCGGCAGAACGTGCCGGCGCGGTCGGGTTTCACATTTTCGGCGAGTTACGAATCACGCTGCGCCGGAGTTTGCTTCGGCAGCGCCGCCCTGCGGAATCGCTCGGCGGTCGCCAGCAGCTGTTCGACGAGTTCGGGACCGTCGAGCACCTCGAAATCCACGTCGGCCAAGCCGAGGTAGTGCGCCAGCAGCTGCGGGGTGTCCGAACCCGCCCGCAGCACACAGTGATCCGGCCCGTCCGGGGTGACCGACACCGCGGGCGGCAGCTTCGCCCTGATCACCGGCGCCGGCGCGGCCATCCGCACGGTCGCGTGGTAGCGCCAGGCGGCCGACCCGACGCCGCGCCGCACCCGTTCGGCCAGTTCCGCCTCCGACATCTCGCGCGCGGTGAACCGGGCACCGTTTGGCGTCTTCGGCGTGATCCGGTCCACCCGGAAGGTGCGCCAGTCGGTGCGGTCGGGATCCCAGGCGACCAGATACCACCGCCCGCGCCAGTGCACCAACCGATGCGGCTCCACCTCGCGCCGCGACAGCGCGCCGGAATACGCCGCGTAGTCGAAGCGCAGCCGCTCACCGGCGCGGATGGCGCCCGCCACGGCGGTGAGCACCGCCGCGTCGACGGTGTCGCGCTGGAACTCCGGCGCGTGCACGGTGGCCGAGGTGAGCGTCGCGACCCGGTTTCGCAGCCGCGCGGGCAGCACCTGTTGCAGCTTCACCAACGCGCGGACCGAGGTCTCCTCGATGCCGGTGACCGCGCCGTTGGCGGCGGTGGCCAGTCCGACCGCGACCGCGACGGCCTCCTCGTCGTCGAGCAGCAGCGGCGGCAGCGCGGAACCCGCGCCGAGCCGGTATCCGCCCGCGACACCGGGCGTCGCGTGCACCGGATAACCGAGGGTCCGCAGGCGTTCGACATCGGTGCGGATGGTGCGGGTGGACACGCCGAGCCGCTCGGCGAGCGCGGGGCCGGTCCAATCGCGACGCAGTTGCAGCAGCGAGAGCAGCCGGAGCAGGCGTGCGGAGGTCTCCAACATCGGTCGATCATCCCAGTAATCGAGGAAGACCGCCTTCCGCGATCAGGCGCCGACGACCGCGTTCATGATCGTGCCCGCGCTCGTGGCGACCACCCCGCCGATCATCGCGCCCGCGATCATCTTCGGCGACTCGAGCGCACCGCCCTGCCACTTCTCCCAGGCGAATCGTCCACCGGCGAAGGTGATTCCGCAGACACCGGACAGCAACACCAGCCAGGTGAGGTAGCGGACCATCTGCAGGATCTTGTCCGAGACCGGCGGCGCTTCCGGTGTCGGATTGCCGATCTGGGCGAGGAGGGCGTCGTGCACAGCGATGATGACCATGAATACGCTCGCTTCGGGTCGACGTGCCAGCGGGATCCGGTGGCACGGGCGCGTTGTCTGGGGAATAGCCATGCTTGTACCGGACAGTATGTGCGGCCCTGACGATTTCGTGGAGCGTACGGCGGAACCTGTCGGGAATGTCCGATCAGGGCGTTATGGAGCGAGCGACCCGGAAACCGACATCGTCGAGCCGCAGACTCGGGTGGCTGCGGCGGCGCACGCCCGCCCGGCAGCTCCAGTGCTCGTCGAACCAGCCGCCGCCGCGCAGCACCCGGTAGGCGCCGTAGACCTCGGCGTCGTAGACGTCCCAGCACCAGTCCCAGGTGTTGCCGAGCATGTCGAACAGACCGAACGCGTTGGGGCGTCTCCCGCCGACCTCGTGCATCCGGTCATCGGAATTGCCGCGGTACCAAGCGATATCGTCGAGCGGGCCGTACCGGGGGCCGGTGCTGCCCGCGCGGCAGGCGTACTCCCATTCGGCCTCGCTCGGCAGCCGATAGCCCGCGGCGGTGGTGTCCCACTCGATGTCGTCGTCCCCGCCGATGCGGTAGGCGGGTCGCAGGCCCGCGCGCTCGGACATCGCGTTGCAGCAGCGCACGGCGTCCCACCAGGAGACGCCGTCGACCGGCCTGCGCTCGCCCGGCGCGCTGCTCGGCCGCTCGCCGGTGATCAGCGCATACCGTTCCTGGGTGATCGGGACCGCGCCGATCCGGAAAGTCGCGATGTCGACGGTCCAACTGCGCTGGGTGCGCCGATCGGCCAGCCGCACCGTGCCCGCGGGGACCGTGATCAGCGCGTCCGGGTCCACCCGCAGGTCAGGCACGCAGCTCGGGGATCGCCGCGTCGCGTTCCAGCTCCGGCTCGACCTGATGCGGGAAGACGAACTTGCGCATGGCCCACCAGCGGAACACGGTGGCGAGCAGGGTGCCGATGATCGTCGCGCTGATGAAGTCGGCGATGTTCTCGGTGACCACCGACACGTGCGGCGCCCGGAGCTGGAAGATGTAGCTCGACACCGCGAGCGGCAGCTGGTTGATCACCATGCCGATGCCCGCGACCACGAAGAACAGCGCCGCCTCGTGCCGTCGCTCGTGGCCGCCGCGTGCGGTGAACGCCCACTCGCGGTTCAGCACATAGGACACTACCGTCGCGATCAGGACCGCGACCATGTTGGCGGTAACCGGCTTCCCATGTAGGACGGTCCATTTCAGCCCGAAGAACAGCACCGAGGTGGTGACGAAGGCGATCGCTCCGACGGTCAGAAACTTCAGCAGCTCGGCGTTGCGCACGAACGCGGACAGCATTCGGCTCGGCACGCGGGCGGCGACAATCTGGGCCAAGAACATCGGGCCAGGTTAGCCGAGTGCGGGCGGGCCGCCGTCACCGCCGCCCGGTTCTCGGTTCTCAGGTGAGTGCGATTGCGGTAGAACGGATCTCGTGTTTCGGAGGGGCACAGTATGAAAACGATCGCGCCTCGCCGTTATCTTTCCGTGACATCCTCTCGTGCGCCTCTTTGCTATTTTCCCTGGTCAGGGCGGTTTGCATCGTCAATGCAGATGCACATGCGCCGCTGGTCACAGTCGCACTCGCGCTCGGTGCGCCGAATGCCCGCAAATGTGAGAGTGTCTTGTATCGAGGCCGGGGCCCAGAGGAAAGTAGCTCGGACACCGGTCGGCACAACCACGAGGGGCCTCAGCTGGCGGCTGCGGCCCCTTGTTGTGTAGTAGGGGTGCTGAGGTGTTGGGCCGCACTGATATTCGAGATCGTGCTCGATGTCGACCGGGCGCGCGGCTGGGCGGGCGAAGCGTCGGTCGAGGATTCCGGGTTCGGGGCGGGCGCGCGGCGCTGCTCGGAATCGGTGGGCGATATGAGCGGCGTGCGGCTCCGGTTCGGTGCCGGCGGATGGGCTGTGCCGATTTCGGTGTGCGCCAAGGTGTCTCGGTGCGTCAGTCGGGGACGACCGGACCATTGATCTCCACGATGGCGTCGTTGAGGTCGATGACCGCGGCGACCCGCTGTCCCCAGGGGCGGGTGGTCGGAGCCAGCGCGCTGCGCGCGCCCGCGTCGACCGCCCGGCGGTAGGCCTCGTCCACGTCGTCGGCTTCGAGCAGCACCCGGAACCCGTCCGCGGGGCGGGGTTCGCTGTAGTCGTCGATCTTGCGCCGGTGCTCGACGCTGAGATAGGGCGTGCTCGGCCCTTGCGACCAGCCGCCGCGGCCGAGCACCACGAAGGAGCCGTCGCCGTCGGCGAACACCTGTCCGAGACCGAAGGCCGCCTCGTAGAAGGCCACCGTCGCGTCCACGTCATCTACCAGCAACGCCAACCCGCCGAAATGCATGTCGACTCCTCGGATGCCCGCAGCCATTTGGAAAGGTAAATTACCGCATGATGCCGCTCGGTGCTTCCTAGAATTTCTGTGACCTTGGCGACCGTTCGGTAGCTTAGGCTTCGTGCAGGTCGAGCGCCATCTCTACCTCGATCATGGTCGCGTCCCGCGGCATGGCCCTGCGCTGTCCGGTCCGCTGGAAGCCGTGTCGCCGGTAGAGCCGTTCGGCCGGTGCGTTGCTGTCCAGCACCCAGAGGGTGATTCGGCGATGGCCCTCGCCGCGGGCCCACTCGAGCACGGTGCGCACCAGCTCGTCCCCGACACCCAGCCCACGGGCGTCCGGCGCCACCCACAGCGAGACCAGCGTCGGTGTCTCGGCGTCCGGCTCCAACCGCCCACCCGCGATCCCGACCGCCTTGCCGTCGCGCGCGGTGGCGAACACCGCCTGCACGGAAAGCTTGTGCCGCCACTCGATTTCGGTGCGCCGCGCCGCCTGCGCGTGCGTGAGGTTCGCGGAGTACGGCGCGTCGAGCAGCCCGGCCAACTGCACGTCACGAAAGAGCCGCCAGTCCGCGGCATCCAGCCGCCGTGTATCGGTCACCGCTGCATGCTCGATCATGCACGCAAGTCCCGCAACATATTTGCGGTCGACGGTGGTTCGAAACGCGCGGTTCGGGGCAGTAGCGGATGCTCGGCGGTCCAGGGGCTACGTTCATCGGAACTTTCGGAGGCGTGGGCCCTGAGAGCGGCAGGTGCTGGTGTCTCTTGACGGCGGATATCGGCGTACTCCTGCGTCCGGCGGTGTGGTGCGAGATCTGCTGGCATCAAAGAGATTTGACATCATCGGCGAGCGTGTCCGCGGCGTAGTCGGAATGCGCCGACCTACTGGGGGCTATAGGGTGCTGACGGTTGGGGCGGTCGGCACCGGTTGATGCGATGCGGGTCCCGGAACGCCGAGTGGAGGAGAACCGATGAGTACGCGGCTCACCATCTACAGCGTGAGCCTCGAGAACGTGCGGACGTGGGTTCGGCAGCCAGGAGCCGGCGTGCTGGAGGAGAGCCGACGGCGAGCGATCGCCATGGACGCGCAGAACAGGGGAATCGGATCGCCGTCCGTGGTGGAGGCTGTCGACGACATCTTCGGTGACCGCCCCAAGAACCCGGGCGCCGGGGACGCCTACGCCCAGGTGTGGCAGGACGTGATCGAGTACGGCGAGTCGACCCGCTTCGACCTCGGGCCGCTGCGGTGGGGCTGGCGGTATCTGGAAGAAGCGAGTGCGGAGCTCGAGGCCGCCGGCGTGCCCCGGGAACTCACGCCATTGAGTTTCGTCTTCGACAACCCCTTCAGTGCGCCCCAGGCCGGCAACGCGCCGGTCGTCGGGCATGTGGCGGCCCAACGAGTGCCGGAGTTGCGCGAGGTCTACGGCGCGGTCACTGTCGGGACGGAGACGGCCGCTCTGGTAAGCGTCCTGCTCGACGCTGCGGACGAGACCTTGCACTTCAACGCGTTCGCCCTGAGCTTCGATAGGCCATGGCCGCGGCAAGATCTGGTGACCTTCTACGGCTGAGTGGTGGTCGTCGCCCTCGAACTCCTGAATGATCATCGAGGAGAGCGGCACCGACTCCTCTGCTGAATCTCAGCCAGCTGACAGGATTTCTTGGAACCCGAACCTCAACGGTCCGAGCGCAATTCACGAGAGCGGCACATCTTCGGTGCGGCCCTTGGTTGGTGCGGGCAGGCTGAACATCAAGGCCCACATCAGGATCAGGGCACCGCCTACCCACCACAGGACGCCGGCGAAGGCGGCGCGGGTGAGCGTGGCGCCGCCGTCGGCGGTGGCGAAGAACAGCGGGCCGGTCAGTGCGATGCCGACGGCGTAGCCGAGCTGTAGCGCGGTGTTGAACAGGCCCGAGGCCGCACCTGCGCTCTCGTTCGGGACCTCGGCCAGGGTCAGGTCGGCGACGGGGCCGCCGATCGTGCCGAGACCGAACCCGAGCAGCAGCACCGGAACCGCCATGACGAGCAAGGACCCCTCGGGGTGCCCGCCGATCTGGAACCCGTAGGCCGTGACCGCGGCAAGGCTGATCAGCGCGCCGAACTGCGGTACGCGGCGCGCGAAACGTCCCGCGGTCTTGGTCGCGGTCATCGCGCCCGTCACCTCACCGACGGCGAGCAGTGCCCGCGGTCAGCCACTGCGGCACGCCCGATCCGGCGCCGAGCGACCGCTGCAGCGTCGGCATCGCGGTCAGGACGACCGAATCATCGAGGATGTTCATGAGCTCGCCGGTCAACAGGACCGCGAGGGCGATCTTGGCCGCCGTCGACATCGGCGATGAGGCGTTGTTCGAGGGCTCAGGGGTGTGCTCGGGTTCGTGGCCGAGCGTGGAGGAACTCACGGCAGGACTCCTGGTGCGGGAATCGGGGAGCTCGCCGCCGGCCACACCGGACTCGCATGAACACGAAACCCGGGCAGTCGGCAGAGCTGCACCCGGGAATGACAGTTGGGTGACGCGACTCAGACCAGCGCGACGTCCGCCCCCGCACACGTCCAGCACTCAGGACATGGGGGCACACGGACGGCTACTCGGCCTGGGATATACGTCACCACCTCGTTTCCACTACAGAAGTTCGCGCCCGCACACGTGCGGGACTTGACCACAGTACGCCGCTCCCCCGGATCCACGCACCGCAGATATCCCGTCGAGATCGCTGGTTACGCCCGGACACATTCGACGAGTTGGCGCCTTGCTGAGAATTCCGAAGAATCCGAGAAGAGGGCTTGATCGCGGAAGAAACTCTTCCGCAAGGGGTTGGAGAGTGGTTCTCATGACGAACACAGCGATCCATCCCTTCCGTATCGACATTCCGCAGACCGAAGTGGATGAGCTGCGCAGGCGGTTGCGGGAGGTGCGGGTGCCGGAGGTGGTGGCGGGGACCGAGGACGATTGGGGGCGGGGGATCGCGCCGCGGTATCTGGCGGAGTTGGCGGCGTATTGGCGCGACGAATTCGATTGGCGGGCACAGGAAGCGAAGCTGAACGCGTTCGATCAGTTCACGACGGAGATCGACGGGCAGACGATTCACTTCGTCCATGTGCGCTCGGCGGCGGAAGGGGCGGTGCCGCTGTTGATTACGCACGGGTATCCCGGTTCGGTGGTCGAATTCCTCGATGTGCTGGGGCCTTTGACGGATCCGGCGGCACACGGGGGTGACCCGGCGGACGCGTTCCATGTCGTGATTGCGTCGCTGCCGGGGTTCGGGTTCTCCATGCCGCTGGCCTCGACCGGGTGGGAGTTGGCCCGGACGGCCGACGCGTTCGCCGAGCTGATGACCCGGCTCGGGTACGACAGGTTCGTGGCGCAGGGCGGTGATGTCGGCGCGGGCGTGACCTCCCGGCTGGCGGCCGTCTATCCGGAGCGGGTGATCGCGACCCACGTGAACAGCGACCAGGGCATGCTGGGGCTGGTCGGGGAGCAGTTGCCGATGCCGGACGGGCTGAGCGCGGACGATCTCGCCGCGATCGAGCAGGCCCGGGCGAGCTGGGCGGAGCAGAAGGGATATCTGGTCCTGCAATCCACGCAGCCGAACGCGATCGCGGCGGCGCTGACGGATTCGCCGATCGCGCAGCTGGCATGGATCGCGGAGAAGCTCCAGACGTGGACCGATCCGGCGCTGCCCCTCGGCGAACGCGTCGACCGTGACCTGATGCTGACCAACATCAGCATCTACTGGTTCACCCGCAGTGGCGCATCGGCCGCCCAATTCCTTTGGGAATCGGCGCATTCGGGCATGGCGTGGGCGGCGCCCTCCGATGTGCCGCAGGGGTGGGCGATCTTCGGCACCAGCCCGTTGATGCGCCGGGTGATGAACCCCGGCGGCCACCTCGAGCACTTCACCGAATACACCGCGGGCGGCCACTTCCCGGCCTTGGAACAGCCCAAATTGTTCCTCGACGACGTCCGCGCCTTCTTCCGCAGACGCCGCGGCTGACCGGCAGGCGGGGCGACCCAGCGCGCCCCGCCTACGTCTCGGGGCGTAGGCGGGGGCGAGTCCTGGGACGGATGGCGGGGTGGGGTCGGCGATCTACGTTTTTCGTATGACTTGGAATGAGCTGGGTACGAGCAAATTCGTGCTGTTGACCACTTATAAGAAGGACGGGACGCCGGTCGGCACGCCGGTGTGGGTCGCCGCGGACGGGGATCGTCTCGTGGTGTGGACGAATCCGAAGACGTGGAAGGTCAAGCGGATTCGGCGCAATCCCGAGGTGACGTTGCGGCGGTGCGATGCGCGGGGACGGCCTGCGGACGACGAGGTGTACACCGGTACCGCCACGGTGCTCGATGCGGACGGCACGCAGCGGGTGCGCGAACTCGTCGGCCGTGCGTACGGGGTGATCGGCACCCTGGTCATCACGCTGCACAAGCTGTTTCGCGGCGCGGACGGCTCGGTCGGCCTCGCGATCACGCGCACGCCGTGACCATCGGGCCGTTGGCAGCGGAACAGCGGACTGCTCAGGCCGTTTCGGCGAGACCTGCGGCGCGCCAGGTGTCCGCGAGGTCCTGTAATGGCAGCTCGAGCACCATGCTCAACGCGACGACGGTGCCGAAGGCGGGGGAGGGGAGTCGTCCGGTCTCGATCTTGCGCAGGGTTTCCGGCGAAATGCCCGCTGCCCGAGCGACTTCGGTGAGATCGCGGGACGCGCGAGCGGTGCGCAGGGCGGCGCCGAGGCGGCGGCCCGCGTCGATCTGCGCGGGCGTCAACGGAAGGCGGACCATGGAAGGCAGGCTAGCTTCGGTATTTAAATACCGCAAGCCCGTCGGTGTGTGGTATTAAAATACCGTCGATCTATGGGTATTTTAATACCGAAAGGGTTCTCTCATGGTGGAGCTGAAGACGCGGGACGAAATCGCCCGGATGCGGGTGACCGGGCAGTTCGTCGCCGAAGTGCTGGCGCAGTTGCGGGCGCTGGCCGAGGTCGGGGTGAATCTGCTCGAGCTGGAGGCGCACGTGCGCGAGCAGATCCGGCGGCGCGGCGCGCAATCCTGCTACTGGGACTACGCGCCCTCCTTCGGTCGCGGGCCGTTCCGCAATACCGTCTGTCTGTCGGTGAACGACGCTGTGCTGCACGGACTTCCGTTCGACTATCGGCTGCGGGACGGAGACGTGCTGACCATGGACCTCGCCGTCGGCATCGACGGCTGGGTGGCCGACGCGGCGACGACGATCGTGGTCGGCACGCCCGACGAGGCAGACCTGCGGCTGATCCGGGCCACCGAGGACGCCCTCGTCGCCGCGATCGCGGTCGCGCGGCCCGGCAATCGCATCGGCGACATCTCCGCCGCCATCGCCGCGGTGGCGCGCGACTACGGCTACCCGGTGAATACCGAATTCGGTGGTCACGGGCTCGGGCGCACCATGCACGAGGACCCGCACGTGGCCAATCACGGTCGCGCGGGTCGCGGCTATCGGCTGCGCCCCGGCCTCGTCATCGCGATCGAACCCTGGTTCGCGCGCACCACCGACCGCATCGTCACCGATCCCGACGGCTGGACGCTGCGCTCGGCCGACGGTTCGCGCACCGCGCACTCCGAACACACTGTCGCGATCACCGAAACCGGGCCGCAGGTGCTCACCCTTGCCGCCTGAGTTCGCGCGAAAAGGCGAGTGGCACAGGACCGCTCGCCCCGTCGAGACCTAGTCCGCCTGGTCCAGCCACTCCGCGAGCTCATCGGCGATCTTCAGCTGCGCCGCGATCTCCGCGCGTTCCTCGGCCGCGAGGTCGAGTGCGGTGATCCGCGCGCGGAGCTCGTCGGCGCGCGCCGGATCTCCCATGGCCACCGCCAATTCGGTGAGTTCGGCCAGCGCGCGGGCCTTGTCGAGCGTCGATGCCGTCGCGTCGAACCGGCGCAGCCCCGCCTCCAGCGTCTTGCGTGCGGCCTCGTCGTCCTCCTTGGAGAAGCGCAGGATGCGGGCGTTGTCCAGAACTCGTTGCAGCCCTTGGAGTTCGCGTGAGCCGCCGTACTCGAATTCGGGCTCGCCGCGCTGGATATAGGTGACGCTGTTGCCGCCGGGGTCGAGCACGGTGAATCTGGTCTGCCCCGGACGGAATCGGCTGATCCGGGGCACGCCGCGCGCGGGAATCCGGCCGTAGTGCGCGCGCAGAGCTTTGCTGAACGCGGCGTGCAGCTCGGCCACCTCGTCGACCATGACCAGGCAGCCCATCTGGGACTCGCCTACCTCCCGCTTGTCCTTCTTGTCTCGATAGAAGTGCAGCTCGTAGCCGTTGCGCTGCACCGAGAGGTACACGTACGGGCTGTGTTGCTCCCAGGTCACCTGGTAGCCGAGTGCGCGATAGAACTCGAGCGTTTCGGCGGAGTTACCGCCCCACAGCACCGGCACGGCCGTGTCGCCCATAAAGCCTCCAAGCTTGGTAATCAATTTTGACTAGCCCAGGTTAGGGCCGCTTCGCGAGGGAAGTCAAACTTGACTACTATGGGAAATTCCGATCTGAAGGAGGTGCGCTGATGTCGGCCGTGCGGCTGTTGGTGCTGGGGGTGATGCGGCTGCGTCAGCCGACGTACGGCTATGCCGTGCGCCGTGAACTGCTGTCCTGGCGCGCTGAGACCTGGACGAATGTGAAGCCGGGCTCGATCTATCACGCGCTGAAGCAGCTGACCCAGGAGGGAAAGCTGAGCGCGTACGGCACCGAGGACAGCAGCGAAGGGCCGGGCCGCACGCTGTTCCAGCTGACCGACGCGGGCGAGGCGGAGTTCCGCAAGCTGATGGACGAGGCGCTGGTCAGCGTCGACATGGAGGAACTCGGCGCGGGCATCGCGTTCATGGACGCGCTGCCACGGGAGCACGTCCTGGCGAAGCTGCGGGAACAGCGCCGCCGCAGCGAGGAGGTGCGCACCGGCCTGCTCGCGATGATCCCGGACTTTCCCACCCGCCACGAACCGCCGCACTCGACCGACCTGCTGGAACTGTGGAGCGGCGTCTTCGGGAACCTCGCGCGGTGGACCGACGGGCTGGTGGCCAGGATCGAGGCGGGCGAGTACCGAATGCCCGATTGAGCCGGATCGGATTACGCTGCCCTTCATGACGAACACGCTGGGGGCCGTCGGCAAGGCCGATTACGTCCTGCTGACCACGTTCCGCAAGGACGGCACGCCCGTCGGCACCGCGGTGTGGGCGGTCGCGGACGGGGACAAACTCTACGTGTGGACGGTGACCGACAGCTGGAAGGTGAAGCGGCTCCGGCGCAATCCGGCGGTCACCGTGCAGCCGTGCAGCGTGGCGGGCAAGCCGCGGGGCGAGATCGTCGAGGGCACCGGGCGCGTCCTCGACCAGGAGGGCACCGAGCGCGTGCGCAAACTCCTGATGCGCAAGTACTGGCTGATGGGCCCGATCACCATCCTCGGCAGCAACCTGCGCCGCGGCAAGAAGGGCACCATCGGCATCGAGATCACGTTTCCCTGAACGCGTCCCGCGCCCACGGCCGGGGGACAGCCCCGGCCGTGCACAGCGGGTCGGTCAGGTTGCCTGACTTACCGAGGACATGTGGAAGTCGGGAATACGCAACGGCGGCATGGCCGTTCGGGTGAACCAGTCCTTCCACTCCCTGGGCAGGGTGATCTCAGTGGCGCCCGCCTCGGTGGCCCGGCGCAGCAGATCCAGCGGGCTCTCGTTGAACCGGAAGTTGTTGACCGCGGCCGTGACCTCGCCGTTCTCGACGAGATAGACACCGTCCCTGGTGAGCCCGGTGAGTAGCAGACTCGCCGGATCGACCTCGCGGATGTACCACAGCGTGGTGAGCAGCAGGCCGCGTTCGGTGCGCGCGATCATCTCGTCCAGCGTCGCCGCGGAACCGCCGGTGAGCAGCAGGTTGCCCGCGGGAACCGTGGCGGTGGCGTCGAATTCGGCCGCGGTGGCGCGCGGATAGATCAGCGATTCGATGACGCCATCGCGGATCCAATCCACCCGCTCGGCGCTCAGTCCGTTGTCGAACACCGACATCGCCTGCGACGACGCGGAAGTCGCGACGAACGGACGATATTCGAGCCCCGCCGCCCTCGGGTCGGAGTAGAGCGTCAGCGGAATGTCGGTGAGCCGCTCGCCGATTCGGGTGCCGCCCGCGCGGGAGAACGCGGTGTGCCCCTCGTGCGCGCCGCGGCCCTCCATCTCCCAGTGCAGGTAGATCATCATGTCGGCGACGGTGGCGGGTGGCATCAGGGTTTCGTAACGGCCCGCGGGCAATTCGACCTTGCGTCCCGCCCAGCCGAGGCGGCGGGACAACTCGCCGAGCAGGCCGGGGACGTCGACATCGGTGAAGTCCGCGGTGCCGACCCCGACCCAGGCGCTGGCGAGATCGGTACCGGTGCCGCGCTTTCCGTTGATCTCCACCGAACCGGTCGGCTGGGTGAACCGGCGCCGCAGCCCGGTCGAGGTGCCGAGCCAGGTGGTGTGCACGGTGTGGTGCGCGAAGCCGTACAGCCGGTCCGCGCCGTCGAAGCCGACGGACAGGTCGCGGGCCAGGTCGGTGAACACCTCGATGCCGGTGCTCCCGGCCGGATCGGCCCAGTCGTCGGCCGGCTTGCCCGAATCCAGCAGCGGCATCGCGTCTTCGGCGGGCGCGGCGGCGCGGGCCGCCTCCTCGCTGCGGCGCACCACGGACTCGAGCTCGGCCGGGTCGACGCTGGTCGAGCCGATGGTGCCGACCCGCGCGGACCGGGGACCGTCGCGGAAGATCGAGATCACCGCCCAGCTCCTGGAGATCGATGACCCGTTCGTGGTCATCGAATTGCCTGCCCAGCGCAGCGACGCGTCGTGCGCGTCGGTGACGATCACCATCGCCTCGTCGGCGCGGGACAGTGCGAGCGCGCGCTCGACGACCTCGCCCGCGGCGATCACGGTCTGCTGGCTCACTGGCCCGCCTCCGTCCGGGTGTTGAGAATGTTGATGCCGCGCACCAGGACCGACGGGCAGCCGTGGCTCACCGCGGCGACCTGGCCGGGCTGGGCCTTGCCGCAGTTGAACGCGCCGCCGAGCCGCCAGGTGGACGGTCCGCCGACCGCCTCCATCGCACCCCAGAAGTCGGTGGTGGTGGCCTGGTAGGCGACATCGCGGAGCTGGCCGTCGAGCTTGCCGTCGCGAATGCGGAAGAACCGCTGACCGGTGAACTGGAAGTTGTAGCGCTGCATGTCGATCGACCACGACTTGTCGCCGACGATGTAGATGCCGTCGCGCACCCGCGAGATCAGCTCCTCGGTGCTGGTGTCGCGCTCTGGGTCCGGCTGCAACGAGACATTGGCCATCCGCTGGATCGGCACATGGTGCGCGGAGTCCGCGTAGGAGCAGCCGTTGGAGCGGGTCAGGCCGAGCCGCGGCGCGAACACGCGGTCGAGTTGGTAGCCGACGAGCACGCCGTCGCGGACCAGATCCCAGCGCTGCCCGGCCACGCCCTCGTCGTCGTAGCCGACGCTGGCCAGGCCGTGCTCCTCGGTGCGGTCACCGGTGACGTGCATGATCGGGGTGCCGTATTTCAGGGTGCCGAGCTTGTCGGGGGTGGCGAACGAGGTGCCCGCGTAGGCGGATTCGTAGCCGATCGCGCGGTCGTACTCGGTGGCGTGGCCGATGGACTCGTGAATGGTGAGCCACAGGTTGGTCGGGTCGATCACCAGATCGGTCGGGCCGGGCGTGACGGTCGGCGCCTTCACCTTCTCGGCCAGCCAGGACGGGATCTCGGCCAGTTCGCCCGACCAGTCCCAGGCGCCGTCGGCGCCGGTGACGTACTCCCAGCCGCGGCCGACCGGCGGCGCCAGCGTGCGCATGGTCTCGAAGACGCCCGCCGCCGAATCGACCGTGGTCGCCTCGAACTGCGGATGCAGCCGGACCCGCTGCTGGGTGATCGTGGAGCCCGCGGTGTCGGCGTAGAAGGTCTGCTCCTTCACCTGCAATACGTACGCGGTGACGTGGTCGACGCCGTCGGCGCCGGACAGTCGCTCCGAATAGTCCTGCAGCAGCGCGACCTTGTCGGTGGTCGGCACGGTGAACGGGTCCACGTCGTAGGCCGAGACCCAGCGCACGTCGGAGTAGATCGGCTCGTCGGCGAGTTCGACCCGCTCGCGGTTCAACGCGCGCAACGTCGTGGCGACGGTCACCGCGGTGCGTGCGACCTCGGCGGCGGTCGCGGTGCTCAGCGCGGCGTGCGAGGCGAAACCCCACGTGCCGTCGACGATCACGCGGACCGCGAAGCCGAGTTCGATGTCGTCGGTGACCGCCTCGACGCGCCCGTCCCGCAGCCGGATCGTCTGCGTCACCAACCGGTGCACGCGCAGGTCGGCGTGCTGGGCGCCGGCCGCGCGCGCCGCGCTCAACGCGGCGTCGGCGAGTGCGGCCAGCGGCAGGGCGAGGAACTCTGCGTCCACATCCTTGGAAGTCGCGATGCTCACCAGACCAACCTAGTCGCCCGCACCCGTCCGCGCGTTCGCGACCCGGCACGCCACGCCAACATGCATCGACTGCGGACGTGCACGGCGCGCAGACCGGCACCGGCTGAAATATTCAGCACCGCACCAAGACCGGCCGGCCCCGGCCCGGCAGGGCGGCCCGCGCCGGTGGTCGCGTGCGGGTCCACTTCGGCGGTTGCGTGCGGGTCCACTTCGGTGGTCGCGTGCGGGTCCACTTCGGCGGTTGCGTGCGGGTCCACTCCGGTGGTCGCGTGCGGGTCCACTCCGGTGGTCGCGCGCGGGTCCACTCCGGTGGTCGCGCGCGGGTCCACTCCGGTGGTCGCGCGCGGGACCGCACCAATGCTTCTCGGCGAACCCCCACAGGATACGAACGAACCCGCCATAGAGTAGGGCCGAGCGACCCGACCGCGCGCCGGACACGCCGCACCGCACCATCGCTGGATACGAGCGGCGTCAGACGCTGCGCCTTGGCGTTGACCCGCACTGTGTCCTGTCGGGCCGCTGCCTACCTGCCTGGCTGCCTGCCTCGCCGATGCCGGGCTCCGGGCTCCGAGCGCGGGTCGCTGCCCCACCGGTGCGCAGGCGAACCTCGCTGGCGGCCTCGGCCGGGTCGCCTCGCCGGGACACCGATTCGCGCGGGCCCGAGGGCGGGTCAAAGGTGCAGGGGCGCAATGTCAAAGGCCGGACGGTCGGAACGGCACGCGCGAAACTCGCACCTACCACGCCTGTCTCGGGAAATGCCGTACTGTGCCCGCGTGCCGCCATCCGCCCTCCGTGACCGCAAACGTGAACGTACCCGCCGCGCTCTGCTCGAGGCAGCCGTAGAGCTTTTCGAGTCCAGAGGCTACGACGAGACGACGGTGGCCGACATCGCGGCGGCGGCCGAGGTGGGCACGCGCACCTTCTTCAACTACTTCGCGAGCAAGGAAGAACTGCTCTTCCCGGAGACCGACGAACGGGTGCGGGCCGCGGTGGCCGCGATCGGCAGCCGCAGGCCGGGGGAGCGTCCGGTCGAGGTGTTACTGCGCGCGTTACGCGCGGCCGGTGACAATCCCGGCGAACATCTCGTCGACGATCTGAGCGCCCGGATCGCGGCGCTGCGCGCGCAGGTGTCGCGCACGGTGCCGTCGGTGAGCGGGCGGGCCGCGCACGCGCAGCTGGTGGCCCAGCGCGAGATCGCCCGGCAGTTGCATGCCGCGTTCCCCGCCGAACTCGACGAGGTCGGCGCCGCAGCGCTGGTCGGCGCGGTCGTCGGCGCGGTGTCCGGCGCGCTCACCGTGCTGTTCCAGCAGCCGATCAACGGCGCCGACGACGGCGAGCGGCTGCACCGGCAGATCCACGAGACCACCTCGCGGGTACTGAAGCCCTGGCTCGCCTCCCAGGTCGAGCCCATCGGCTGAGTCAGCCGAACTGCTGCCAGCCCAGGCGGATCACCATCGCGACGACCACGACGAGCAGTACAACGCGAACGAACTTGGCGCCGTTGCGCAATGCCATGTGGGAGCCGAGGATCGCGCCCGCCACGTTGCCGACCGCCATGGCGGCGCCGAGCAGGAACATGATGTGGCCGGTGAGGCCGAAGAAGATCAGCGCGCCCACGTTGGAGCCGCAGTTGATCACCTTCGCCATCGCGGCCGCCCGCACGAACTCGGTGCCGAGCAGTGTCGCGAACGTGATGATGAGGAAGGTCCCGGTGCCGGGGCCGAGCAGTCCGTCGTAGAACCCCACGAGGCCGGCGGCGAGCGCGACCGTGAGGATCACTTTGCGCCGGGTCGGCGCGTGCGTGGCGAGCGTGACGCCGATCGAGGGGCGCAGCGTGACGAACAGCGCGACGCCGACGAGCACCACCATCACGATCGGAATGAACAGGTCGCGGTCGATCAACGACACCGCGGCGGCTCCGACGCCCGCGGTCACCGCCGCGATACCCGCCGCTGGAATCAGCACCCGCCACTGCATCGGCACCTTCCTGGCGAAGGTCAGCACCGACGCACCGGTACCCGCGACGGCGGCGAGCTTGTTCGTGCCGAGCGCGGTCTGCGGCGCGATGTTCGGCGCGACGAGAAACAACGTCGGCAGGATGATCAGCCCGCCGCCGCCGACCACCGCGTCCACCCAACCCGCGGCCGTCGCCGCGGTGATCAACACCGCCCAATCACCGATCTGCACGGGCTAAGCCAACCAGGCAGGCGAATGCGGGCCAGTCAGCAGTCCAGTTCGGCTCCCCGTCGCGGGTGCGGCTGCCGGGTGTCGAGCCCGTGCCGACCTAGGGTGGACTGGTGCGCCGGTTCAGTCTGTGGCTTCGCGGGAAGCCCATCGTCTCGGATTCGATCTTGGCGGCGTTCCTTCTGCTGCTCGAGGTGCTCAGCGTCGGGAGCGCGTCGCACAAGGCCGCGTTCCTCGCGGTCGGGGTGTTCCTCCCGCTGCCGATCGTGTTGCGCCGGGTGTATCCGCGCGCGATGGCGGCGGCCACGCTGGTCTCGTCGCTGGTCGCGACCGCGGTCGGCTACGTGGTCGGGGACGACGCCGATCACATCACGCTGTTCAGCCTCGGGCTCATGCTGTACACGCTGGTCGCCTATGTGGGCAGGCGAGAGGGCCTGTGGTTCGGGCTCGGCGTGGTGCTCGACTCGGCGCTGTCGAATCTGGCCATCGACAAGCCAGCGGGTGGCGAGGCCATCTTCACCGTCATGTTCTTCGCGCTGTGCTGGACGCTCGCGGAGTTCATCGGCGCGCGGCACGCCTATGACACCGAGGTGGCGGCGCGGCTCGCGGTCGCCGACTACGACAAGGAGCGCCGGGCACACGACGCGGTCTCGGCCGAACGCACCCGTATTGCCCGCGAACTGCACGATGTGGTCGCGCACGCGGTGAGCGTGATCATCGTGCAGGCCGACGGGGCGAAGTACGCGCTGCGCCGCGACCCCGACGCCGCCGAGCAGGCGCTCACCACCATCGCGGGCACCGGGCGCGAGGCACTGCGCGAACTGCGCAGAACCGTCGCGCTGCTGCGCACCGAACACGCCCCCGACCAGCTGCCTCAGCACGGCACCGCCGGGCTCGCGCGGGTGGTGGACATGATGCGTGGCGCCGGGCTCGCCGTGGAACTCGAAATGACCGGCGAACTCGACGATGTCGCGCCCGAGGTCAGCCTCGGCGTGCATCGCATCGTGCAGGAGTCGCTGACGAACACGCTGCGGCACGCGGGCCCGCACCCCAAGGCGTGGGTGCGCGTGCGCCGCCGCGACACCGACGTGACGATCGAGATCTCCGACACCGGCGGCGTTCCCCTGGACGAGCCCGCGGTCCGGATCAAAGGCGGCGGAATGGGTTTGGTCGGCATGCGCGAGCGCATCGCGGTGCTCGGCGGCACGCTGGAGACCGGCCGCGCCGCGGACGGGGCATGGCGAGTGCGGGCCACCATCCCGCTCGCGCCCGGCTTGCCGGAATAGGTTGGCAGACCGTTCGCGGCCGCTCGCACGTTAGATTAGGTGCGTGCCGATCACCGTTCTCGTTGTCGATGACCAGGAACTCATGCGAATGGGGTTGAAGATGGTGCTCGGCGCGCACCCCGACATCGAGGTGATCGGGGAGGCGGCCAACGGGGCGGCGGCGGTGAGCCGGGCCGCGGAACTGGTGCCCGATGTGGTGCTCATGGATGTGCGGATGCCGGTGGTCGACGGTGTCACCGCGACCTCCCGGATCGTCGAGGCCGGACACGGCTGCCGCGTGCTGGTGATGACCACCTTCGATCTGGACGAGCACGCGCTCGGCGCGCTGCGCGCGGGCGCGAGCGGCTTCCTGCTCAAGGACACGCCGCCGGAGGATCTGATCTCGGCGATCCGCAGCGTCGCCGCCGGTGACGCGGTCGTCTCGCCGAAGGTGACCAAGCGCCTGCTGGACCGGCTCATCGCCGAGGATCCCGCGCGGATGCGCGACCCCGGTGTGCTCGAGGTGCTCACCGCCAGGGAGCGGGAGGTGCTCGAGCAGATCGCGGCGGGCCGATCCAATGCCGAGATCGCCGAACAGCTGTATCTGTCCGAGGCCACCGTGAAGACCCACGTCGGTCGCGTGCTCACCAAACTCGGCCTGCGCGACCGGGTGCAGGCCGTGGTGCTGGCCTACGAGACCGGGCTGGTCCGGCCGGGCGGCTAGGCCCTGGCTGGTGCCGCGTCCAGGAAACCGCGATCTCATCGGACTCTCAGGCGAATCCGGGAGAAAATCGGGCCGGCCGGACGTTGCACTGAGTAGATCGTCCGAAAGGAACGCCATGCCCGCCCTGGTATTCGTGCTCTATGTGATCACCGAGATCGCCGCCCTGGTCGCCGTCGGCCAGTGGCTCGGCGTGGTCCCGGCCATCCTGCTGCTCATCGCCGGTTCGGCGGCGGGCATGCTGCTGGTCGGCTCGCAGGGACGGCGGGTGTTCGAGCAGTTCCGCCGGGTCGGGCGCGGCGAACTCGCGCCGGGGACCGCGGTCGCCGACGGCGCCCTCGTCGCGACCGGCGGGGTCCTGATGTTCGTGCCCGGCCTGGTCACGTCGTTGATCGGGCTGTTTTTGCTGTTGCCGCCGACCCGATTCCTGGTGCGGCCGCTGGCGGCCGCGTTCGCCGCGCGCCGGGTGGCGAAGTTTCAAGCGGCCATGCCCTACCGCGGCGTGGTGATCGACGGCGGCGAGGTGATCGACGGCACCGTGGTGCACCAGTACTACGACGACGGGCAGGGCAACGCCCGCCGCGCGATCACCAACCTGTAGCCGCGGAAGTACCAAAGGGTGGTAGCGCTATTACCAACGAGTAGTAAAGACACTCCAGGCCGCTAGGGGATCGCGGCGCCGAGGGACTATGGTGACGCGATGACCACCGAGCAACTCACCATCACGGTGAGCGAAGAGCTGGCCGTCGCGGTGAAGCGCGCGGCCGCGGCTGCGGGACAGTCGATCTCCGGATTCGCCGCCGCCGCGTTGCGGCTGGAGCTGATCGCCGTCGAAGCGGGCTGCCGCTCCGGCTCGCCGTGCGCTCCCGACGCCGCCCCGCCGCGCTTCGCCGACGTGATGACGGTGCTGGCGCACGCCGAGGATGTGCGTCAACCCGTATTGAACGGCTGACCCGCAGGCCCGAATCGGGCATACGGCAGACTGGGGCCTCGTGAATACCCAGTTGCTGATCGGCGGTCGTATCTACAGCTCCAGTTCTCCGGACGCGACGGCGATGGCGGTGGCCGACGGCACCGTGGTGTGGCTCGGCGCCGAACAACCCGGTCGGGCACTGCATCCCGACGCCGAGATCATCGATCTGGACGGCGCGTTCGTCGCCCCGGCGTTCGTCGACCCGCACGTGCACGTCACCGCGCTGGGACTGAAGCTCACCGGACTCGACCTGTCCGCCGCCCGGTCGCTGGCGCACTGCCTGACCTTGCTGCGCGAGTTCGCCGCGGCCCGGCCCGAGGGCGCGATCCTCGGTGACGGCTGGGACGAGACCACCTGGCCGGAGGGCAGGCCGCCCACGGTCGAGGAGATCGATCAGGCCGCGGGTGCCCGGCACGTCTACCTGTCCCGGGTGGACGCGCACTCGGCCGTCGTATCGTCCACGCTGCTGGACGCGCTGCCCGAGGTGCGCGCGGCCGAGGGCTTCACCCGCGGTGCGCCGGTCCGGGCGCGAGCACACCACCTGGTGCGGGCCAGGGTGCTCGCGGAACTCGATCGGGCACAACGGGATCGGGCGCGAGCGGCGGCGCTGGACCACGCGGCCGCGCACGGCATCGTCGCGGTGCACGAGTGCGCGGGCCCGGAGATCTCCGGTCGCACCGATGTGCGCGAACTCCTCGATTTCCGGCACGGCGTCGAGGTGCGGGCCTACTGGGGCGAGGCGGTGCGCAGCGCCGAGCAGGCGCGCGCACTGGTCGCCGAACTCGGCGTGCACGCGCTCGGCGGCGACCTGTTCGTCGACGGCTCCTTCGGCTCGCACACCGCCTGGCTGCGCGACGACTACGCCGACGAACCAGGTACCGGCCGCTCGTATCTCGACGCCGAGGCGATCGCCGCGCATGTCGCCGCCTGCACCGAGGCGGGCATCCAGGCGGGCTTCCACGTGATCGGCGACGCCGCGATGGACGCGGTGGTCGCCGGATTCGAACGCGTGGTCGGCGAATTCGGCGGTCCGGCGGTCGCGGCGCGCGGGCACCGGGTGGAGCACGCCGAGCTTCTCGATGCCGAACAGATCGGCAAGCTCGCCGCCTGGGGTGTGATCGCCAGTGTGCAACCGGGATTCGACGCGGCCTGGGGCGGCGAGGACGGCATGTACGCGGCGCGCCTCGGCGTGACCAGGGCCGCCGCGTTGAACCCGTTCGCGGCGATGGCCTCGTCGGGCATCGCGCTGGCCGTCGGCTCGGACGCGCCGGTCACCGCGCTGGACCCCTGGGCGGCGGTGCGCGCGGCCGTCCACCATCGCACCCCCGGCCACGGGCTCTCGCCGCGGGCCGCGTTCGCCGCGGCGACCAGGGGCGCGTGGCGCGCGGGCGGGGTCAGGGACGGCATCGCGGGCACCCTGGTGCCCGGGGCGCCCGCGTCCTACGCGGTGTGGGAGGCCGACGAGCTGGTGGTGGCCGCGGCGGCCGACTCGGTGCAGCGCTGGTCCACCGACCCGCGCTCGCGGGTGCCGGGATTGCCACCGCTGCAACCGGGTTCGGCGTTGCCCAGGTGCCTGCGCACCGTGCACCGCGGGGTCACGATCTATGCCGCGTGAGTATCGCGGCGGATCATCGAGGTCGCGCCGCCGTGCGCGGGAAGGCGACGCGGGTGCGTGAGCGAATGACGGGTGTGCTGAACCGGTTTCCGGTGCTGTCGCGGTCGGTGGCGGCGATCTGCGCGGGGCTGTTGATCTTCGGGAGCTTCCCGCCGCGGCCGTGGTGGTTCCTCGCCCCGCTCGGCCTCGCGGTGCTCACCCTCGTGGTGCGCGACGCGGGGCGGGTGCGGGCCGGATTCGGGTACGGATTCCTGGCGGGCCTGGCGTTCTTCGTGCCGTTGCTGCCGTGGACCGGCATCTACGTCGGTCCGGTGCCGTGGTTGGCGCTGTCCATGGTGTGCGCGCTGTATATCGGACTGTTCGGCGTGCTGGCGCGTGTGGTGGGACGAATTCCGGGGTGGCCGCTGTGGGTGGCGCTGGCCTGGGCGAGCGCGGAGTGGGCCCGCTCCAGCTTCCCGTTCGGCGGATTCCCCTGGGGCCGTTTGGCCTTCGGACAGGCCGACGGCTGGTTCCTCGCGCTCGCCGCGCTCGGCGGCGCGCCATTCGTCAGCTTCGCCGTGGCGCTCACCGGTACCGGCGCCGCGGCGTTGGTCCTGCGACTGCGCGCGCTGTTCGCCACCGCGCGGCAGGCCGCTGAGCCCCGGCCGGACCGCGAAAGCGGTACCGCCAAGGCAGCGCACGACGTCGACCCCGGTGCGCCTGTGAGCGTCGCAGGTCGGGCCGCCTGGCGCGGATTCGCCGCCGCCACCGCGACTCTCGCGGTGCTGCCGCTGGCCGGGCTGCTGCTCGGCGCCGCGCTGCCCGCGCCCGATCAGGGGGATCGGACGATCACCGTGGCGGCGATCCAGGGCAGCGTGCCGCGCCTCGGGCTCGATTTCAACGCGCAGCGGCGCGCGGTGCTCGACAACCACGTGCGGCGCACCGAGGAGCTGGCGCGGGCGGTCGCGGCGGGACGGGCGAAACGGCCGGATGTGGTGATCTGGCCGGAGAATTCGTCCGATATCGATCCGCTGCGCAACGCGGACGCGGCAGCGCTGATCACCGGCGCCTCCGAGCGGATCGGCGCGCCGATCCTGGTGGGCGCGGTGCTGGTGAACGGCGATCGGACCACGACGAACTCGGTGATCGTGTGGAACGGCGCCGCGGGCCCGGGGGAGCGACACGACAAGAAGATCATCCAGCCCTTCGGCGAGTACCTGCCGATGCGCTCGTTCTTCCGGCTGTTCTCCGAATATGCCGATCGCGCCGGGTATTTCGTGCCGGGCAACGGCGACGGCGTGGTTCGCGCGGCAGGCATCGATATCGGCGTGGCGACCTGCTACGAGGTCGCCTTCGACCGCGCCTTCGAGGACGCGATGCGCGCGGGCGCGCAACTGCTCACCGTGCCGACGAACAACGCGACCTTCGGCGACAGCGAGATGACCTATCAGCAGCTGGCGATGTCGCGGATCAGGGCGGTCGAGCACGGCAGGGCGCTCGTGGTCGCGGCGACCTCCGGGGTCAGCGCGATCATCGCGGCGGATGGCACTGTGCGACAAGAGAGTCCGCAATTCGTGCCGGCCGCGCTGGTGGCCGAGCTGCCGCTGCGCAGCAGCAACACCATCGCTACTTTCGTTGGGCCGCTGCCGGAGCGGGTGTTCGTCGCGCTGACGGTCGCGGCCGTGGTCGCCGGGTTGATCCGTCAACGTCGTTCGCGGCGGGCGAGCATGATCACCACCGACGTGCCGCGGGTCACATTATCCGACGAAAAGTGATCTCGGGGACTAACCGGACCCTCGGTATCTTCTGTGATTGCTGTAGCCGAACCGTGATGTAGCGAACTATTCGCACATACGCATTGTTGATGTTGTATTCGCTTGTCAGCAGTGGTTTTTCCTGGGCTTTTAACTGGCCGAACTGGGCGAATTGTCGTGTTAGCCAAAAGTTTGCTATGCAAGTTCGGCTGGGATAGCTAGCCTGCGATGTGAAACAAATCCGCCACGCTGGCAATCCGGCCGATCAGACGCTCCGAATCATAGGGCGTGGATCACTTTTCACGGTCGGCCTCGCGTGCCTTGCTGTGGTCAGTGTTCTGGAAGTTGCGTCGAACAGCGGCAGAACGGAGTGATTGATGAGTTCATTGGCCACGGACAGCGTCGACCAATGTTCATCGGGCGAATCCTCGGCACAGCCATTCGTCTTGTCGCCAGCTCAAACGGCGCTCTGGTACGCACAGCGGATTCGTCCGGATGTGCCGTTGACGATCGCCCAGTATGTCGAGATCCACGGTGATCTGGATGTCGGCCGCCTGTTGTACGCGATCGAGCGCTTCGGAGCGGAGGCGGAGGTCGGCAGGCTGCGCCTGGCGGAAATCGACGGAATCCCGCACCAGATAGTCGATCCCGCGCGCAGGCCCGGCTGGGCCAGGGTGGATCTGCGCGGCGAGGCCGACCCGAAGGCGGCGGCGCTGCGCTGGATGCACGAGTACACCGGCTCGCCGATCGATCTCGAGCGCGACCCGCTCACCGCGAATGTGGTACTGCGCATCGGGGATTCGGATTACATCTGGTACTCCCGTGCCCATCACATCGTGATCGACGGCTACGGCGCGATGAACGCGCTCACCCGCACCGCCGAGATCTACACCGCGCTGGAGAACCAGACCGAGCCGGTGGTCTCGCGCGCCGCGCCGCTGGCCGAGATCTACGCCGACGAGGTCCGCTACCGCGAGACCAGCAGGTTCCGCGCCGATCGCGACTACTGGCTCGAGCAGCTGGCCGGCGCGGGCGAGCCGATGAGCCTCGGCGGCGCCACCGTCACCGCCGCCGCCAACGACGCGGGCCGCCGCATCGCCGCCGGCGTGCTCGACGACCCGGCCCAGGAGGCGATGGACGCGGCAGTCACCACCTTCGGCACCGCCAACTCGGCGCTGTTCGTCGCCGCGCTCGCCGCGTATGTGCGTTCGGTGACCGGTAATCCGGATGTGGTGCTGAGCCTGCCGGTGTCCGCGCGCACCACGGTGTCGCTGCGCCGCTCGGCCGGTGTGGTGTCCAACGTGGTCCCCATCCGGTTGCGGTTCGGCGCCGAGACGACCGTCGCCGATGTGGTGAAGGCGACCGAACTCCAGATCACCGGCGCGCTGCGGCATCAGCGCTACCGGCACGACGACATCCGCCGCGACTGCGGCTACTCCCGGGACGCGCGCGGGTTCTTCGGGCCGATGGTCAACATCATGCTCTTCCACGACGAGCTGACCTTCGGCAGCCTGGTCGGCTCGTTGAACGTGCTGGCCACCGGTCCGGTCGAGGACCTGTCGGTGAACCTGTACAACGGTGTCGGCGGCCGCATCCACGTCGACTTCGAGGCCAACCCGCGGCTCTACGGCGAGGCCGAGGTGGCGGTGCACCACGAGCGCTTCCTCGATTTCCTCACCCGATTCCTCGGCGCCGCACCGGAGACCCCGGCGCAGACGCTCACCGCGATCACCGCCGCCGAGCACGAGCGCGTGCTGCACGCGTGGAACGCCACCGAGACGCCGCGGCAGCCGGGCACCCTCGCCGAGCTGTTCGCCGAGCGCGCGGCCGCGTGCCCCGACGCGATCGCGCTGGAGTCCGGCTCGGACCCGGCCGAGACGCTCACCTATCGCGAACTCGACGAGCGCGCCAATCGCCTGGCCCGTCTGCTCATCGAGCGCGGCGCGGGGCCGGAGACCGCGGTCGCGCTGTGCCTGCGCCGCAGCATCGATCTCGTGGTCGGCATGTACGCCGTCGTCAAGACGGGCGCGGCCTATCTGCCGCTGGATCCGGAGCATCCGGCCGAACGGCTCGATCAGATCGTGCGGCAGGCGTCCCCGGTCTGTGTGCTGACTGTCGCGCGTGACGGACTGGCGATGCCCGAATCCGCTGCCGCGCTTGCCATCGACACCGTCGAGCTGTCCGGTTACGCGGCCGCGCCGATCACCGACGCCGACCGCACCGCCGCCCTGCGTCCGGACCACCTCGCCTACGTCATCTTCACCTCCGGCTCGACCGGCAAGCCCAAGGGCGTCGGCGTGAGCCATGCCGCGATCGTGAACCGGTTGCGCTGGATGCAGCACGAGTACCCGCTCGAGCCCGCCGATGTGGTGTTGCAGAAGACGCCTGCCACCTTCGACGTGTCGGTGTGGGAGTTCTTCTGGCCCTTGCAAATCGGTGCGCGGCTGGTCGTCGCGGCGCACGACGGGCACCGCGACCCCGGCTACCTGGCCCGGCTGATCGCCGAAAGGGGCATCACCACGGCGCATTTCGTGCCGTCCATGCTCTCGGTGTTCGTCACCGACACCGACGTGCGCGGCTGCACGGCGTTGCGTCAGGTGTTCTGCAGCGGCGAGGCGCTGCCCGCGGCCACCGTCCGGGATTTCCACGCCGCGCTGCACACCCAGCCCGGCGCGCCGCGTCCCGCGCTGCACAACCTGTACGGACCGACCGAGGCCGCCGTCGACGTCACCTACTGGCCGTGCCCGGCCGACCCGGCGACCGTGCCGATCGGCTCGCCGGTCTGGAACACCCAGACCTACGTGCTGGATTCGCGGTTGCGGCCGGTACCGCCCGGCGTGGTCGGCGAGCTGTATCTGGCCGGTGTGCAGCTGGCCCGCGGCTATCTCGGGCAGCCACGGCTCACCGCGGATCGCTTCGTGGCCAACCCGTTCGGGACCGGTGTGCGCATGTACCGCACCGGCGACCTGGCCCGCTGGCAGCTCGGCACCGACGGGCCCGGCGTCCTGGAATACATGGGCCGCAGCGATTTCCAGGTCAAGATCCGCGGTCTGCGGATCGAGCTCGGCGAGATCGAGGCCGCGCTGCTCGACGATGCGCGGGTGGCCAGGGCGGTGTGTGTGGCGCACGCGGGGCGCAACGGCGACGAACTCGTCGGGTACGTGGTCGCGGCCCCCGCCGCAGGCAGGCTGGACACCGCGGCGCTGCTCACCGAGCTGCGCCGGACGCTACCCGGCTACATGGTGCCCTCGGCGCTGATGGAACTCGACGAGCTCCCGCTCAGCGCCAACGGCAAGATCGACCGCAAGGCCCTGCCCGCACCGGTCGCGGTCCGTGCCGCCGGTCGCTCCACCGCCGAACCGCGCACCGAGGTGGAGCGGGTGCTGGCGCGGGTGTTCACCGAGATGCTCGGCACCGAGGTCGGCGTCGAGGACAGCTTCTTCGATCTGGGCGGCAACTCGCTGGTCGCCGCCCGCGCGGTGGCCAGGATCAATGCCGCGCTCGGCACCGGCCTGACCATTCGCGACCTGTTCGAGGCGTCCACCATCGCCGCGCTCACCCAGCGCTTCGCCACCCACACCGCCGACGTGTCCTCGCCGAAACTCGTTGCGGCGCAACGTCCCGATCGGATCCCGCTGTCACTGGCCCAGCAGCGGCTGTGGATCCTCAACCGCTTCGCCGAACACGCGGCGGCCTACAACATGCCGCTGGCCGTGCGAATCGAGGGCGCTCTCGACGTCGAGGCACTGCGCGCCGGGCTGGTCGACGTGATCGAACGGCACGAGAGCCTGCGCACCACCTTCCCCGAGACCGCCGAGGGGCCGGTGCAGCGGATCCATCCGGCCGCGGAGATCCCGCTCACCCTGGACCCGATCGACGCCGCGGGCGCGGAGGTGGCGGATCTGGCCACCGAGTTCGCCGGTTACGGCTTCGATCTGCGCAGCCAGGCGCCGATCCGGGTGGCGCTCTACACGACCGGGCCGGACCAGTGGGTGTTCCTGGTGGTGCTGCACCACATCTGCGGTGACGGGTGGTCGATCGCGCCGCTGGCCAGGGATCTGATGACCGCGGTCACCGCGCGCGGCACCGGCGCCGCGCCGCAGTGGGCGCCGCTGCCGGTGCAGTACGCCGACTTCGCGCTGTGGCAGCGCGAACTGCTCGGCAACGAGTCCGATCCGGCGAGCGCACTGAGCGGTCAGCTGACGCACTGGCGTTCGGCCCTGGCGGGGCTGCCCGATCAGCTCGATCTGCCGCTGGACCGGCCGCGCCCGCTGCGCAGGTCCACCACCGGCGGCCGGGTCGAGTTCACCATCGCCCCCGAGATCCGCCGCGCCGCAAGCGAACTGGCCGCCGCCCGCGGCGTCAGCATGTTCATGGTGCTGCACGCCGCGCTGGCCACGCTGCTCTCGCGGCTGTGCGCGAGCACCGATATCGCCATCGGCACCCCGATCGCGGGCCGCTCCGATCCGGCGCTGGACGAGCTGGTCGGCATGTTCGTCAACACGCTGGTGCTGCGCACCGAGATCGACCCCGCCGCGGGCTTCGACCGGATGCTCGACGTGGTGCGCGAGACCGACCTCAACGCCTTCGCCAACGCCGACGTGCCGTTCGAGCGGCTGGTCGAGGTGGTCAACCCCGAGCGCTCCGCCGCCAGGCACCCGCTGTTCCAGGTGATGCTGTCCTACGACCGCGATCCGGATCTGCGCATCGAGCTGCCCGGTGTGCGGGCCGAGGTGCTGCCGATCGTCTCCGATATCGCGAAGTTCGATCTGCAGCTGGTGGTGCACGACGACGTCACCGAGGGGCCGCTGAGCGCCGAGTTCGGTTATGCCACCGATATTTTCGATCGTGCCACGGTCGAGTCGTTCGCTCGGCGGTTCGTCGCGGTGCTGAACGCCGTCGTCGCCGCGCCCAGCATGCCGATCGGCGATCTGAGCATTCTCGATCGGCGCGAGATCGCCAATCTGGTGCCCATCGCGGGCGCGCCCGCCGAACCGTTCACCACCCTGGCCCGCCTGCTCAGCGACACCGCGGAGCGGTTGCCGGACGCGGTGGCCGTGCGCTACCTCGGCGTGGACACCACCTATCGGGAACTCGACGAGTCCTCGAATCGGCTGGCGCGCGTGCTGATCGAGCACGGCGCAGGCCCCGAGGTGGTCGTCGCGATCGCGCTGCCGCGTGGGCTGGACGCGATCACCGCCGTGTGGGCGGTCGCGAAAACCGGTGCGGCGTATGTGCCGATCGATCCGAGCTATCCGGGCGAACGCATCGCGCACATGATCGGCGACTCCGGCGCCATCCTCGGCCTGACCGACGCCGAATGCCTTGCGGCCATGCCGGAGTGGCCCGCGCCGCGCGGCAAACACCGCAAGATCTATGTCGACTGGCTGGTGCTCGGTTCGGCCGAACTCGCCGCGGAGGCGGCGCAGTGCTCGATCGCCCCGATCACCGACGCGGACCGGCATCATTCGCTGTGCACGGTGCACCCCGCCTATCTGATCTACACCTCCGGCTCGACCGGCAAGCCCAAGGCCGTTGTGCTCACCCACGCCGGACTCGCCTCGCTGGCCAACGAGCAGATCCACCTGTTCGGGGTCACCGATTCGGCTCGGACGCTGCACTTCTCGTCGCCGAGCTTCGACGCGTCGGTGCTGGAGCTGCTGCTCGGTTTCGCCGCGGGCGCGACCATCGTCGTGGCGCCTGCCGGCATGTACGGCGGCGCGGAACTGGCCGGGCTGCTGCGCACCGAACGGGTCACCCACGCGTTCGTCACGCCCGCAGCCCTGGCCACGGTGCCGACCGAGGGCCTCGACGAGCTCGAGGCGGTCATCGTCGGTGGCGAGGCCTGCTCGGAGGAATTGGTCGAGACCTGGTCGGCCGAGCACCGCATGCACAACATGTACGGTCCGTCGGAGGCGACCGTCGCCGCCACCGCGACCGGGCCGATGGTGCCGGGCCGCCCGGTGCCGCTCGGCCAGCCCATTCGCGGCATGCGCCTGTTCGTGCTCGACGGACGGCTGCACCCGGTGCCGCCGGGCACCCCCGGCGAGCTGTACCTGTCCGGTCCCGGTCTGGCGCGCGGCTACCACGGCCGTTACGGCCTCACCGCGCAACGGTTCGTGGCCAACCCGCATGGCAGGCGCGGCGAACGGATGTACCGCACCGGCGATCTCGTGGTGGTCGAGACCGGCGGCGCCGTGCGCTTCCTCGGGCGCGCCGACGACCAGATCAAGATCCGCGGCTTCCGGATCGAGCTCAGCGAGATCGATCACGTGCTGCGCGCGCACCCCGGCGTGAATTTCGCGCTCACCGTGGTCCATACCGACGAGCACGGCCAGCCGCGACTGGCCTCCTACGTCACCGCGGACGAGCCGGTTACAGCAGCCGACCTCACCGAGACCGCGCGGCAGCGGCTGCCCGGCTACATGGTGCCCGCCTCGGTCACCGTGCTGGACGAGCTGCCGGTCACCCCGGCGGGCAAACTGGATCGGAAAGCCTTGCCGGAGCCCGTTTTCGCGGCGGGCGGCACGTCGCGGGCGCCTGCCACGGAGCTGGAGCTGCGGGTCGCGGGCGTGTTCGGGGAGATCCTCGGCCGTCCCGTCACCGGCGCCGAGGACAGCTTCTTCGATGTCGGCGGCAACTCGCTGCTGGCCACCCGGCTCGCGGCCGCGCTGCACGCGGAGTTCGGCGTCGACCTGCCGGTGCGGGTGATCTTCGAGGCGCCGACCGTCGCCGGGGTCGCCGAGCGGCTCACGGAAGCGCCCCGGACGCAGCGGTTGGCGCTGGCTGTGCAGACCACGCGTCCGGGACGCATTCCATTGTCGCTGCCGCAGCAGCGCCTGTGGTTCCTCAACCGATATTCTCCCGAATCGAGCGCATATAACATCGCTTTCGTTATCCGGATCTCGGGTGATCTCGATGTGGCCGCGTTGCGCGCGGCGCTCACCGACCTGGTCGAGCGGCACGAGGTGCTGCGCACGATCTTCCCGGAGGACAGCGCGGGCGCCCAGCAGGTGGTGTTGCCCACCGCGCGCGCGTTGCCCGTGGTCGAGCCGATCGACACCGACGAGGCGGGCGCGGCGGCCGCGCTCGGCGCGCTCGCGCATCGCGGCTTCGACCTGACCCGTGCCACGCCGCTGCGAATGACGTTGCTGCGCACCGACGCCGAGCGCTACCTGCTCGGCATCGTGGTGCACCACATCGCCGCCGACGGCTGGTCGCTCGGCCCGCTGACCCGAGACCTGGCCGCCGCCTACGTGGCGCGGCACGAGGGGGCGGCACCGGCCTGGACCCCACTTCCGGTGCAATACGCGGACTTCGGGCTGTGGCAGCGTGCCTGCCTCGGCGACGAGAACGAGCCGGGCAGCCTCGCGGCAGGCCAGCTCGCCTACTGGCGGGAGGCCCTGGCCGACCTGCCCGCGGAACTGCCGCTGCCGTATGACCGGCCGCGCCCCGCCGAGCCGAACCAGCACGCGGGCAGCGTGCCGTTCACGGTGCCGGAGCCGGTGCAGCGGGCACTCGCCGAGCTCGCCAAGGAGCAGGGCGTCAGCATGTTCATGGTGTTGCGCTCCGCGCTGGCGGTGCTGCTGCGCGGCGTGACCGGCGGGCGCGACATCGTGATCGGCACCCCGGTGGCCGGGCGTACCGACACCAAGCTCGACGAGCTGGTCGGCATGTTCGTCAACACCCTGGTGTTGCGCTCCGACGTGGACCCGGACCGCCCGTTCGCCGGTCTGCTGCGGGCCGACCGCGATACCGAGCTGGCCGCGATGGCGCACGCCGACATCCCGTTCGAGCGGGTGGTGGAGGAGCTGGCCTCGACCTCGACCCGGGGCAGGCACCCGCTGTTCCAGGTGGCGCTGACCGTGCAGGACGGGCCGGTGCCGATGCTGGAGCTGCCCGGCCTCGCCCTGCGCGCGGAGGAACTCGACATCGCGCTGGCCAAGTTCGATCTGGAACTGCGGGTCGCCCACATCGGCTGCGACGCCGGACCGGGCGAGCCCGGTCGCGCGTTCGAGTTCGTCTATGCCGCGGAGCTTTTCGACGAGGCGACGATCCACACCCTGGCCGACCGGTTCCTGCGGGTGCTGGCCGCGGTCACGGCCGATCCGCGAGTGCTGGTGCGCGACATCGACACCCGTACCGAACGGGAACGTCGGCTGTTCGCCCCGGCGACCGGCGGGCCGACCACGCCGCAGTGCACCCTTGCCGCGTACTTCACCGCGACCGCGCACATGCACCCGCATCGCACCGCGGTGCGCTCCGGCGCGGCCACGCTCACCTACGCCGAGCTCGACCGGCGCTCGAATCGGCTGGCCCGCGCGCTGATCGCGCGGGACATCGGCGCCGGGGACCGGGTGGCGCTCGGGCTCACCCGCTCGGTCGAGTCGGTGCTCACCGTGCTCGCGGTGGTGAAGACCGGCGCCGCGTTCGTGCCGGTCGACCCGAACTACCCGGCGGATCGGGTGCGCCACATGCTCGCCGACGCGGGCTGCTGGGTCGGCGTCACCGTCGGCGCGTACGCCGAGCGGCTGTACGCGGCGGGCATGGACGGCGCGGCGACGGACTGGCTGCTGCTCGACGACCCGGCCGTGCGCGCCGAGCTGGAAACCTATGACGACGCACTGGTCGACGATCTCGACCGCATGTGCACCATCGAGGCGGGCGACCTGGCCTACCTCATCTACACCTCCGGCTCCACCGGAAAACCCAAGGGCGTCGCGGTCACCCATGCCGGACTGTCCAATTTCGCGGACGAACTCCGCGATCGGATGCGGGTCGACCGCGAGTCGCGGACACTGCATTTCGCCTCGCCGAGTTTCGACGCGGCGGTGCTGGATCTGCTGCTCGCGGTCGGCTCCGGTGCCGCCATGGTGCTTTGCCCGCCCGAGGTGTACGGCGGTGACGAGCTGGCCGCGCTGATGGAGCGGGAACGGATCACGCACACCTTCATGACCCCGGCCGCGCTGGCCACCATCGACCACGAGCGGTGGCCGCTGCCGCACCTGCGCGCGCTGATGGTCGGTGGCGAGGCCTGCGCTCCGGATCTGGTGGCGCGGTGGGCGCCGGGCCGGACCATGCTCAACGGTTACGGACCCACCGAGACGACGATCGTCGCCACCATCGCCACGCTCACCCCGGACCGTCCGGTCACCATCGGCACGCTGGTGCGCGGCGTGCGGGCGCTGGTGCTCGACGAGCGGCTGCGCCCGGTGCCGGTGGGCGTGCCCGGCGATCTGTACCTCGGTGGGCACGGTGTCGCGCGTGGCTATTTCGATCGATTCGGGCTCACCGCGCTGCGTTTCGTGGCCGACCCGTTCGGCCCGGCCGGCGCGCGGCTGTACCGTACCGGCGACGTGGTGCGCTGGAACGACGCCGGTGAGCTGTGCTACCTCGGGCGCAGCGACCATCAGGTGAAGGTGCGCGGCTTCCGGATCGAGCTCGGCGAGATCACCGCCGCGCTCGGCGAGCATCCCGCGGTGCGGTTCGCGCACACCGAGGTTCGGCGGATCGCGGGCGCCGACCGGATCGTGGCGTTCGTGCAGCCCGCCGACGAGCAGGCCGGTGTGGACGTGGAGGAGCTGCGCGCGCATCTGGGCACCCAGCTGCCCGCGCACATGGTGCCCGCGAGCATCACTGTGCTGGACCGGATTCCGCTCACGCCCGTTGGCAAGCTGGACAGCGCCGCGCTGCCCGAGCCGAGGCTGGCCGTCGCCGCGGCGACCCGCGAGCCTGCGACCCCGTCGGAGTGCCTGGTCGCGCGGGTGATGGGGGAGCTGGTGGGAGTCGAGACGGTGTACGCCGACGACAGCTTCTTCGATATCGGCGGAAACTCGCTGCTGGCAACCCAACTCGTCGCGCGGCTGGCGGCGGCGACGAACACCAGGCTCGAGGTGCGCACCGTGTTCGCCGCGCCGCGGGTCGCCGAGCTGGCCGCGCTGCTCGACTCGGGGCCGGCGGGCACCGGATCGCGCCCGGCGCTGGTGCGGCGGGATCGCCCGGAGCGGATCCCGCTCTCGGCGGCGCAGCGCAGGCTGTGGTTCCTCAACCGCTTCAACGGCATCGGCGACGCGGCCGACGGGGCCGACCTGTCCGCGGGCGCGTACAACATCCCGGTGGTGCTGCGGATGAACGGCGCGCTGAACGTCGACGCGCTGGTCGTCGCGCTGCACGAGGTGCAGGGCAGGCACGAGACGTTGCGGACGGTGTTCCCGGAGATCGGCGGTGAACCGACCCAGCAGGTGCTCGATCTGGTCACCGCGGCGATCACGCTGTTCGTCGCCACGGTCCGCCCGGACGAGGTCGACGACGCGGTACGGCGTTTCGCCGCACCGGGATTCGACCTCGCCGCGGTGGTGCCGATGCGGGCCGCGCTGATCTCGGTGTCGCCGCAGGGCGATCGTGGCGTGCGCAATCCGGCCGAGGTGTCCGACGAGCACGTGCTCGTGCTCGTGGTGCACCACATCGCGATGGACGGGCAGTCGCTCGCGCCGCTGGCGCTCGACGTGGCCACCGCGTACCGGGCCGCGTGCGCGGGCAGGTCGCCGGAGTGGGACGAGCCTGCGGTGCAGTACGTGGATTACACGCTGTGGCAACAGGACACGCTCGGCACCGAGGACGACCCGGACTCGGTGATCCGCGGCCAGCTCGACTACTGGCGTGCCCACCTGGACGGCCTGCCCGAGCTGCTCACCCTGCCCGCCGACCGGCGCAGGCCGCCGGTGCCGTCCTATCGCGGCGGGCTGGTCGAGTGCGAGATCGACGCGTTCACCCACCGCGCCCTGCACCGGGTCGCGGCCAGCAACAACGTCAGCATGTTCATGGTGCTGCACGCCGCGCTCGCGGTGCTGCTGCACCGGATGTCGGCGACCGAGGACATCTGCGTCGGCACACCGATCGCCGGGCGCGGTCATCCCGCGCTCGACCCGTTGATCGGCATGTTCGTCAATACGCTTGTGCTGCGCACCCGGATCGATCCGGACGCACGGTTCACCGATCTGCTGCACACCGTGCGCGACATCGACCTGGACGCGTTCGCACACGCCGAGGTGCCGTTCGAGCGCCTCGTCGAGGTGCTGAATCCGGCACGGTCGCAGGCCCATCACCCGCTGTTCCAGGTGATGCTCTCGGTGCAGAACCAGCCGGTCGGCGGGGTGGAACTGCCCGATCTGCGGATCGAGGCGGCCGATGTCGACACCGGCATCGCCAAGTTCGATCTGCAGTTCACCCTCACCGAAGCGCAGACGCCGGAACGGGATCCGGCCGGTATCACGCTGTCGGTCAACTATGCGAGCGACCTGTTCGACGAGCAGACCGCGCTGCGGCTCGGCAACCGCCTGGTACGCCTGCTCGCCGCGGTCGTGGCCAATCCGACCACCGCCGTGGGGGATCTGGAACTGCTCGATCCCGCCGAGTGGTCCGGGCTGGCCCCGGTGCGCGGCGCGGAGCCGGATCGTCCGGTCACCTTCCCCGAGGTGTTCGCGGCAGCGGCGGCGGTGGACCGCGCCGCGATCGCGTTGCGCGCGGACGGCACGCAGGTCAGCTACGACGCGCTGGACCGCTGGACCAACCGGCTCGCCAGGGTGCTGATCGGTCGCGGGGTCGGCCCGGAAACGCTGGTGGCACTCGGTATTCCGCGTTCGGTGGAGTCGGTGGCCACGGTGCTCGCGGTGGCCAAGGCCGGGGCGGCGTTCGTGCCGGTCGACCCGAACTATCCGGCCCAGCGCATCGCGCACATGCTCGCCGATTCGGGTGCGGCACTTGGCATCACGCTCGGCGCGCATCGCGGCGAGCTGCCCGGGGAGGTGGAGTGGATCGTGCTCGACGATCCGGACTTCCGTGGGCTGGTGCTGGATTCGCCGGACGGGCCGATCGCCGCGACAGAGCGCACCGCGCCGCTGCGGATGGACAACCCCGCGTACGTGATCTACACCTCCGGTTCCACCGGCACGCCCAAGGGCGTCGTGGTCACCCATGGCGGCCTGTCCAACTTCGCCGCGGAGACCGCGCAGCGCTTCGACGTGCGCTCCGGATGCCGGGTGCTGCATTTCGCCACGCCGAGCTTCGACGCGGCCATGCTCGACCTGCTGCTCGCGCTCGGCGGCGCGGCCACCCTGGTGATCGCGCCGGCCGGCGTGGTCGGCGGCGCGGATCTGGCGCGGCTGTTCATCGACGAGGCGATCACGCACGCGTTCATCACCACCTCCGCGCTCGGCACGGTGGATCCCACCGGCGTCACCGCGCTGCGGCATGTGCTGGTCGGCGGTGAGGCGCTGCCGCCGGATCTGGTGACCCGGTGGGCGCCGAACCGCAACCTGTACAACGTGTACGGGCCCACCGAGACCACCATCGTCACGGTGATCTCCCAGCCGATGACGCCGGGCGGCCCGATCACCATCGGCGGCCCGATCCGCGGGGTCAGCGCGACCATCCTGGACGGCCGCCTGCATCCGGCTCCGGTCGGGGTCACCGGCGAACTGCACCTGTCCGGCTCGGCGCTGGCGCGCGGCTACCTGAACCGTCCCGGTCTGACGGCGCAGAAGTTCGTCGCGAATCCGTTCGGCAAGCCGGGCGAGCGCATGTACCGCACCGGCGACCTGGTGCGCTGGTGGTCGGGCGCGGGCGCGGTGGCCGCGGGCCGTGACAACGGCCGGGAGATCGAGTACGTCGGACGCACCGACCATCAGGTCAAGATCCGCGGCTTCCGCATCGAACTCGGCGAGATCGACGCGGCGCTGGCCAAGCACGCCGGGGTGGAGTTCGCCACAACCATCGGGCATCGCACGCCGGCGGGCAGTACCGCGCTGGTGTCGTATGTCAAGGCGCGCGACGGTATCGGCCTCACCGCGGCCGAACTCACCGAGCACGTGGCCGGGCTGGTGCCGAACTACATGGTGCCGCAGTCGATCATGCTGCTCGACCAGGTGCCGCTCAGCCCGGTCGGCAAGCTGGATCGAAAAGCCCTGCCGGAACCGGTGTTCGCGGCGGCCGACGGTTATCGCGCGCCCGCGACGCCGACCGAGGTCGCCCTGTGCGCGGCCTTCGCGGCGGTGCTCGGGGTCGAGACGGTGGGCGCCGACGACGGGTTCTTCGAGCTCGGCGGCAACTCGCTGCTGGCCACGAAAGTCGTTGCGCAGGTGCGGGCCAACGGCCTCGATCTGCCGGTGCAGGCGATGTTCGGCGAGGCGACCCCGGCCGCCATCGCCGCCCGGCTCGACGGGGCGGGCGCAGGCATCGCGGCGGCGCTCGGCCCGGTGCTGCCGATCCGGCCCAACGGCAAGGCGGCGCCGCTGTTCTGCGTCCATCCCGCGATCGGGTTGGCCTGGTGCTACGCGGGCCTGCTCGCGCACCTCGCGCCGGACCGTCCGGTCTATGGGTTGCAGGCACCGCACATCGTCGGCGAGGACGGGTTCGCCTCGATCGCCGAGGCGGCCGAACAGTATGTGGCCCATATCAAGTCGATCCAACCCAGCGGTCCCTACCACCTGCTCGGCTGGTCGCTCGGCGGCCTGATCGCGCACGAGGTGGCCGTGCAGTTGCAAGACGCGGGCGAGGAGGTGGCGCTGCTGTCGATGATGGACAGCTACCGCCTCTCCGACGCCTGGCTCGAGCACGCGATCCCGAGCGTGGCCGAGATCATCGAGGAGTTCGGCAGCGACCAGCTCGACGCGCCGCTCGACCCCGCGATGAACCTGCGCGACGCGGCAGAGCTGCTGCGCGCGCGTCCGGGGCCGTTCGCGGCGCTCACCGTGGAGCACCTCGAACGGCTCTACGCCGGCTATACCAACGGCACCCTGCTCGCGCACGGCTTCCGTCCCCGCGTCTTCGACGGCGATCTGCTGTTCTTCACCGCCGCCGCGGACGAGATCAACCGGGCCGATCCGGAACGCACCGCGGCGGCCTGGCAGCCGTTCGTCACCGGTGATATCCGCGATCACGAACTGCCGTGCCGGCATTCGGCGATGACCGCGCCCGAATCGCTCGCCGCGATCGGGCAGGTGCTGCGCGGCGCACTGGACGGCGATCCGGTGCTACTGCCCGCCGGCGCGCAACCAGCGAAGAACGGGGTGCGCCGAGCCAAGAACGGCGCACGGAAGGAGAAGCAGAGGTGAACGGGCAATACCCGGCCACGCGCCAGTCGATGCGCCAGGAGCGAGCGGCGGTGCCCACGGTGGGGCCGGCCACGGCCGGTGACTGCGAGGTGGACGGGCTCGATCTGTCCATGCTGCGGCCGTTTCGGGCCGTCGCTCGCTCCGCCCGGCGCACTACCGAGGCGAGGGCGGCCGACGAAGCGCGCAAGCACTGTTCGCCCGTGGCGGGTCGGTCTACGACGACGGGGGAGGCAGCGCAATGAGTTTGGCGGTGGAGGTAGTCGGACTGGTCAAGCACTACGGCCGAATCCGGGTGCTGGACAACATCGATCTGCAGATACCGAGCGGGACCGTGATGGGGCTGCTCGGTCCCAACGGCGCGGGCAAGACCACGACCGTGCGCATCGTGACCACCCTGCTGCGCCCGGACACCGGTTCGGTCCGGGTGGCCGGTGTCGATGTGCTGCGCAATCCGGGCGCGGCGCGGCGGCGGATCGGGTTGTCCGGGCAGTACGCCGCGGTCGACGCGAACCTGTCCGGGTTCGAGAACCTGCGCATGGTGGCCCGGCTGTACGGGATGTCGCCGCGCCAGGCCAGTGCGCGGGCGGCCGAGCTGCTCGACGCGTTCGGGCTCGAGCACGCCGCCGACCGCAGGGCGGGCACGTACTCCGGCGGTATGGCGCGCCGGCTCGACCTGGCCGGGGCGCTGGTGGCCAAGCCCGCGGTGGTGGTGCTCGACGAGCCGACCACCGGGCTCGACCCGCGCGGCAGGCTCGACATGTGGCGCGTCATCGGCGAACTCGTCGACGACGGCACCACCGTGCTGCTCACCACGCAGTATCTGGAAGAGGCCGATCTGCTCGCGGACCGGATCACCGTGATCGACCGGGGGCGGGTGATCGCGCGCGGCTCGGCCGACGAGCTGAAGACCTCCATCGGCGGTGACCGGCTCACCGTCACGCTGGCCCCCGGCCAGGACGTGCAGCCCGCGCTGTCGGTGCTCGCGCAGGTCGGCATCGGCGAACCGAGCCACGAGGCGGGCACCGACCAGGCCTCGATCGTGGTCGGCGACGGCTCGCGCACCATGGTCGAGGCGCTGCGCAGGCTCGACGACGCGGGTGTCTGCGTGGTGGACGCCGACGTGCACCGGCCCAGCCTGGACGACGTATTCCTTTCTCTCACCGGAAAATCGGCCAGCACCCCGGCCGACCGGAAGTCCGAAACCGATGACGTACAAGAGGAGATCCTGTCGTGACCGCGGTCGTGGAAAGTCCGAAAGTGCAGGCGGTGCCGGTGGATTCGGGGCCGCGGCTGCGAATCTTCCGCGACAGCGCGATCGTCGCCTACCGCAACCTGCTGACCATTCTGCGGGTGCCGACCCTGCTGGTGACCGCCACCATCCAGCCGTTGATGTTCGTGTTCCTGTTCGCCTACATCTTCGGCGCCTCGCTGGGCGGTGACCAGTACCGGGAATTCCTGCTCGCCGGAATCTTCACCCAGACAGTGGCTTTCAACGCGGCCTTCACCACCGTCGGGCTCGCGGGTGACCTGCAGAAGGGCATCATCGACCGGATGCGCACCCTGCCCATGTCCCGGCTGGCCGTGCTGATGGGACGCACCCTGTCCGACCTGGTGGTCAACATCCTCAGCGTCGCCGTCATGGTCGGCTGCGGCTATCTGGTGGGCTGGCGGATCAACGGCGGGATCGTCGATGCCGCACTCGCTTTCGGCATCATCCTGCTCTTCGCCTTCGCCATGTCCTGGGTCGGCGCGCTCACCGGCCTGATCTCACCCACGGTCGAGGTGGCCCAGAGCGCCGGGCTGATCTGGATGTTCCCGCTGTCGTTCATCTCCTCGGCCTTCATCTCCGCCGAGACGCTGCCCGGCCCGTTGCGCACCGTCGCCGAGTGGAACCCCATCACGGCGGTCTCCGCCGCGGGCCGCAAGCTCTTCGACAACGACGCCCCGCCGTCGTTCGCGCCCGCCACCGGGTGGGCCGCCGATCATTGCGTCGGATATGCGATCGCCTGCTCGCTCGTCATCCTCGCGGTGGCGATGCCGCTGGCGCTGCTGCGCTATCGCAAGGTCGCCAGCCACTAGCGCGGTCCCGCGGTTCGACCGAGGCTCCGTTCTTCCGATCCGGAAGGGCGGAGCCTTCGGCATGTTCGGGGGCGGGTAGCCGCAGGCGGCGGGCGTGGTTCTTGCATCTGCACTAGTACCGATCGGATTATTCTGGGCGGATGTCAATAGTCATCTGTCTGGCACAGGTGATGTGCTCTTCGTCGACGAAGTGGTCGACTGTCCCCGGCTGCGCTCGTCCTCAGCGAATCCGTGAAAGGAGCCGGTCAGTGGCATGGTTTGCGCATATCCACCGCAGTGGTCCGGGCGGTGCCGCCCTGCGCTGGTCGGTGCTCGTCGGGGTGGTCACGGCGGTGGCCGGGCTGGTATGGCCGGCGTCGGCGCTCGCGGACGATTCCGTCCCAGTCAGTGTGGCCGCCGACCGTCAGGAGCAGGTGCTCGCGGTTCGCGACGGCGTGATCGTCTCGCAGGTCAGTTACGCGCTGCCGCTGCCCGCCGGTACGGCCCCGCATCCCGCCGCGTGCGATCGGACCGGCTACCTGCGCTATCGGGCGGTCGGCAGTCCGGAGCGCGCCGCCGACGCCGATCACGTGATCGTGCAGCAGCCCGGCGCGAACGGCGGCGCGGTGAACTCCGACAGCGTCGCCGCCAATTCCGTGCTCGCCGCGCGGGCGAACGGGCAGTACGTGGAGTTCTGGGCCTTGGCGCGCCGCAGCGCCTGCCTCGACGAGACCTTCGGGTTCGACTACGCGCTGCGGTCGGGCAACTACCTCGACGCGGTCGACTACTACTTCAACGGCAAACCGCTCGACGGTCAGGTGTTCCCCGGCTTCAAGGACTCACCGGAGCTCGCGGTGCTCGACGCCATGGGCATGGAACGGTTCATCCGCGATCAGTACGAACTGATGCTCGCCGAGATCCCCGAGCAGGCCGACCGGCAGCGCAAGTACGTGTGCACCGGTATCTCGCTCGGCGGGCTGGTCACCGGCTTCTTCGCGGACTGGGACTTCGACGGCGATCCGGCCACCACCAACGACGCCGGGTACCAGCAGTGCGCCGCGTTCGCCGCGCAGGACACGATGATCACCTCCGACCCGGTGGCGATCCAGAACACGCCGCTGCTGCACGACATCACCAACGCGATCGTCGGTCCGACCAACGACGTGGTCAAGGCCGTCGCGAACGTCGGTGTGCTGCCCCGTTCGCTCGTCTCGGTGCCCGTCATCGGCGGCCGCACGTTCATGATCTTGCGCCTGGCCGGCCTCGCCGCCTACCTGGAACCGGACGCCGAGAGCCAGTTGATGGCGCATCTGCCGCACGACATCGATCTCGATGTCACCCTCGACTACCTGTTCTCCGGCTCGCCCGGGTCCTTCGTCACCAACGGCGCGGACGGTTCGGGCACCATCCGGGACTACCGGTTCACCAACACCGCGCTGCTCGGCGAGCTGATCGACAACAACTCGGCCAACTTCGCGCTGTGGGAGCAGGGGGTCGGTGCGCTCGCGGGCGGACCCGTGGCGGAGAAGACCTTCCCGGTGCCGGGCTCGGTCACCCAGGTTCCGTTGCTCGGCGGGTTCCTGCGCGCCGTCGCCGGTCCGCAACCGCGCGTGCGGCCCACCGATCGCACCGTGCTCTACACCTGGCGCAACTACGACGACGTGCAGGGCGTGCCCTACACCTCGCCCAATCACGAAGCCTCCGATATCCGGGACGCCGCACGGCAACTCGGCACCGGCGCGCCCTACGCGTACTGGGAGAGCTACTTTCCCGCGCGGCTGTTCCTCGACATAGGCGCGGGCTACGGCGGCGCCCGCAGCGGTGACATGGCAAACCTGCACTACCACAACATGGCGCGCACCAAGCCGAGCTATATCGCCTACGCGGGTGACGGTTTCGTGCAGCAGGGTGTCGGCATCGTGGTACCGCCGCCACCGACCGCGCAGGTGGTCACGCTGCCCGGATACAGCCACGTCGACACCATCGGCGCGGCCAGGGTGCAGAACGACGGCAAGACCGACGCCAGCGCACAGACCCTGGCGGACTTCATCAAAACCCTTGGCTGACAACATTTCACCGAAAGCGGAGTCATGAAGCTCACCAGTCGTATCAGAGTGTCGCTGTCCGTGGGGATTCCGCTGGCGATCACGGCGGTCCTGCTCGTCGTGGGCCTGCCGGTTCCGTCTTCGGTTGCCGCCCCCGATGTTTCGCGGGTCGCCGACAGCGAGGTGGTCACCCCGATGACCGATCCGAGTCTCGGCGACGACGTCGAGGCGACCTACGTCCGGCTGCACTACCCGAGCCCGTACTCCACGATGGCCCATCCCGAGGCCTGCGACTGGATCTCGTTCGTGCGCTTTCGCGCGAAGCGGGGGCCCGAGCGGTCGGCCGACGCGGACGCACTGCTGAGCGTGCAGCCCGGCACCTATTCCGGTGCGGCGAACAACAATCCGCAAGGACCGCAGGTCGTGCGCAAGGCCGCGGCGAACGGCAAATTCGTGGAGTACATCTCGCTGGATCGCCGGGCCAACTGCGCCGAGGACCGCACCGGGTGGGTCGCCGCGCAGCAGGCCGGGGACTACCACGTCGCGGCCGACTACTACTTCCACGGCAAGCCGATCGACGGCAAGACCTACCGCTATCAGACGCCGCAGGACCTGAACTATCTCGGCGAGTACGGTCTGGCGCTGACCATGGACGACTGGCGCGTTGTCATCGAGTACCTGCTGCCCGATCCGGCGGACCGGCACAAGATGGCCTGTGGCGGACACTCTTTGGGCGCGTTCCTCACCGGCCCGATGATGGCGTGGGACTTCGATCGCAATCCGGCCACCACCGAGGACGCGGGCTACAGTCTGTGCGGGCGCGGCATCGTGCCCGAGGACGGGTTCGCGATGACCGATCCGGCGGGCTTCGCGGGGGCGCCCCCACTGGACGCGTTCTTCGCCGCGGTGGGCGGGGCCGTCAAGAACGGCGTCGACTGGTTGATGCGCAACGGCCTCGGCGTTGCCCAGCTGCCGGTGCTCGCGGCCAGCGAGCTGATGAATACCTACTATCTGGCCGGGATGGCCGCCGACCAGCAGCCGGACGCCGAAAGCGAGCTGAAGAGCCTGGTGCCCGCCGACCTGCGGACCGAACCGTGGATGCGGCTCATGTACGGCAAGGATTACCTCGACCTGTTCACCGGCAACAATCTGCCCCGCGATTTCCGGCTCACCAACACCGCGGCGCTGGGCATGATGTTCGACCAGAACTCTGCGGAGTACGTCATGCAGGCCGGGCTCGGCTACTACGACTGCCCGACCACGGGTAAGACCTATCCGGTGCCCAACGGCCTTGCCTCGGTGCCGATCCTCGGGCCGAACCTGTTCGTCATCCCGCTGCGGGTCGGATACGGCCAGAACTACACCCCGGCCGACCGAAACCGTTTGTGCGGCTGGAAGAACTACGACCAGATGCCCGAGGCCACCATCGACGGCATCAATCCGGTGCACGGTCAGCCGACCGACCGGGACCACGAGGTCACCGATATCCGGGAGTTCGCGCGGGCAATGAATCCGGGCCGCCAGCCCGCGGACTTCTTCGAGGAGTACACGCCCCTGCGCATCATCACCGACACGGTGTTCGCGCTCGGGCTCGGCCGCGACGGTGAACTCCAGCAGTTGCAGAACCGCAGCGGCGGTGTGCTGAATTTCCTGCTGCACGGCGATCGTTGGCAGAGCACCCCGGCGGGGCGGCGCAATCTCACTCTGCTGTCGGGTGATTCGCCGCTGCAGAACGCGGGCTGGGGCGGCATCCTGCCCGCCAACGCCAAAATCATTCCCGGCTACCGGCATTACGACGTGGTGACCGCCGCGGAGAAGCAGAACAACGGAATGCCCGAGATGGCGAGCAGCCTGATCGCGAACTTCCTGATTCAGTCCTGAGTCGAATCGCCCAGCCGCCGTGCGCCTTTCACCTACCGGGTGACCAGGTGCGCGGCCGCTGCGGTGCGACGCCGTCGCGCTCGCGCGTGCGAATGCTGACACGATGGGGGGATGAACGAACAGGGGCGCCCGGTTCTGTACGCGTTGGTGACAGGGTCGTCGGTGGCGCGCGAGGTCGGGACGCTGGTGGATTTGGCCAAGCGCGACGGCTGGGAGGTCTGTGTGATCGCCTCGCCGGATGGGCTGCGGTTCATCGACGCCGACGATCTGGCCGCGCGGACGGGACACGTCGTGCGCAGCGGCTACAAGGAACCGGACGCGCCGGACGCGCTGCCACCGGCCGACGGTCTGATCGTCGCGCCGATCACCGCGAACTCGCTGGCCAAGTGGGCCGCCGGGATCTCCGACACGCTGCCGCTCGGCCTGCTGGTCGAGGCCGTCGGCCTGCGGCTGCCGGTGGTCGCGGTGCCCTTCGCCAATCGCGCGCTGATCAGCTTTCCACCCATCGGCGACGCCATCCGCAAACTGTGCGAATGGGGTGTCACCGTGCTGGCCGAGGACCCACCCCACGAACCGGCCACCGGCGCCCAAGCCGCCGCCGGCTTCCCTTGGTCCGCCGCCTGGCACTCACTCCTGCACCACCCCTGGCGCTCGGCCTGAACGGTAATGCGCTGCAGGGTGGTTGGTGCGGGCATGCGAAAGGCCGCCCCTATCGGAGACGGGGCGGCCTTTCGGTGTCGATTACACCCGACGGCGGGTCTTGAGCAGGTCGAGGCGCTCCTTGAGGAGTTCCTCGAGCTCTTCCTTGCTGCGGCGTTCCAGCAGCATGTCCCAGTGGGTGCGGGGCGGCTTGACCTTCTTGGTCTCGACCGTGGTGCCCTCGATCAGGTTGCCTTCCTGACCGTTGCGGCACAGCCAGGTCGGCGGGATCTCGGCGTCGTCGGCGAAGGGGACGTCGAACTCTTCCCCGTTGTCGGTGCGGTACCGGGCGATCCGACGCGGCGCCAGGTCGTGGTCGCGGTCGGTCTCGTAGCTCACCGCTCCGAGCCGACTGCCCCGGAGTACGCGATCTGCCATGGTGTGCCTCTCCCTGTGTGCTCGAGTCTTGTCGCTGCGACCGGGTCCGGACGAACGTTCTCGTGCTTGACCTCAGGTACAACGTACGGGCCTGCGCCGATAGTTCCCGTCGCGGCCGCGGAACCGTTCCATTGTAGTCGGACGGACGAGCTCGCCTCGCCACGCCCGTCGCGGGCCGGTTCGGCGAGGGTCGCTGACCGCCGCGCGCCCGCCGAACCGTTAAGGTTCTGCGTCATGTCGCGCCGCGTGCTGTCCTGCCGGACTTCTCGATAGGGGGGTGTGTTCAATCTCTGATCGTCGTCACTCTCGTCAACTGTCCTGCCTGTGGTGTGGGCGAGAGATCGTGGAGTCGGAGGCAGGCCGTCGTCGCCGGTACTGCCGCCAGTCGTGTCGCCAGCGGGCCTACGAGCATCGCAACAGCCTGAAGGGCACCGGGATCCCCGACGATTCGGTGGTGCTCAGCGCGCAGGAGGCGACCGATCTGGCCGATCGCTGGTTCGCCGCCCGCTGCGCGGCCGAGGACGTCGCGATCGCCATCGAGGAGGGCGCCTCGCACGAGGAACTGGCCACCCTCGGCAAAACCCTGGTCGAGCTGGCCCGCGACGCCGAACGGCTGCGCTGAGCGGGTCGCCTCACCCGCGGCGCGCCGGTGCCGCAGGTAGATCCCGCCGAGCATTGCCGCGACACCCGCGACCAGGCCGCCGAAGGCCAGCATCGTGGTGCCGTCCGGGTGGATCAGCGACTGGGCGCACATCGCCTGGGCGAACACGATGACCAGCAGCCCGGTGTAGCCGAGGCCGAGGACGCCGATCACCGCCGACCGGGCGCGCTCGGTCCGCAGCCACCGGTAGCGCGGCGCCAGCCAGGCGAGCACGAGCGCCGTGAGCAGCAGCACCTGGATGCCGTGCAACCCGACGAAGTGCGGGACGCGCAGGTCGCCGCCGATCGTGCTCCAGTGCGTGATCGGCATGCCCGGTGCCGCGTCGCGCGGGGACAGGTCGCGCAGCGCGGGATCGATCACGGTGTGGCCCGCGATCAATTCGACGACCTTGCCGTCGGCGTCGCGCACCAGTTGTTTGCCGGTGAACCCCATCAGATAGCCCATCGCCATGCCCGCCACGGCGGTGAGCAGCCCGAACCGGATCGCGATCGCGATCGGGCGGTCGACCAACCGCTGCCGGCACAGGATCAGCGCGATCAGCAGGTTCGCCAGGAACAGGCCCGGCACACCGGAGGAGAAGATTTGCTGGCCGACCTGGTTGATCGGGTCGGTGTCGCCGTTGTTGAAGTGGCTGAACGTGCCGCGTGCGCTCTGTATCGCGATGAATCCGACGTCGAGCACGCCGCAGATCGCGAAGACCGTGCCGAGCCACCAGGTGGCGCGAGCGCCCTTGTGCGGCAACGACAACAGGACCGCGAGGGTGGCGCTGTAGAGGGTGAAGGCGAAGCCGAACTTGAACGGCTTGAGCCAGACCGACTCGCCGAGCAACTGCCGGTCGTCGATCAGCATGCCGATCGCGGAGACCAGCGTGAGGGCGGCCATGAACACGACCGACACCGTGAGCGGACGATGCGCGCGGGCGGTGGTGCGGGCGAGCACGGCGACGCGGCTCGGGCGCGCCCGGTGCCGGGGCGCCGTAGCGCCGGGCCCGGCGGGCAGATCTGTCGTAGCCATGCCTCGACGGTAGGAATCCGGACCGGCGGAAAGCGTCCCGCCGCAGCGCTATTCGCGTCTCATACCGGGGTACTGGCCAGGAGGCGGTGCGGCCGCGATCGCGTCACCGTTGACGCGATCGCGGCTGTACGCCCTGGTTTCGCCAGCCCCTCATCGACTCGCGAAAGAGGAGGGACTACGGGGTGTTGTGCAGGACGTCGATGCCGCGGCCCGCGAGCCAGGGCAGCGGGTCGATCGGCTCGCCGCTCGCGGTGTGGATCTCGTAGTGCAGGTGCGGGCCGGTGGAGAAGCCGCGGTTGCCGACGGTGGCGATGATGTCGCCTGCGCGGACCTGCTGGCCGACGGTGGCCAGGATCTCGTTGACGTGGCCGTAGATGCCGATGGTTCCGTCGTCCTGCCGCACCCGCACCCACATGCCGAAGCCGCTGGCCGGGCCTGCCTCGATCACGACGCCGTCGGTGACCGCGGCGATGGGCGTGCCGATCGCGTCGGCAAGATCCAGGCCCGCGTGCAGCGCGCCCCAGCGCACGCCGAAGGTGGAGGTGAGGATGCCGGCGATGGGGCGGACGGTCTTGGGGCGCGCGGCCTCGACGGCCATCCGGTGCTGCTCCCACACGACGCTTTCCGGGACGGTCTGCGGCATCTGGGCCTCGCGCGGGGTGAAGGCGGTGAACGCGGCCTGGGTGGCCACCTCGGTGTCGGCGGCGGCGCGGGCGCCTGCGGTCAGCTGACCTGCGGCACCGGTCGGATCGGCGGCGGCGAGCACCCCGAGCGAGGCACTGACGACGGCGGACACGGCCACCGCGCGGGTGGCGGCGCGGCGGCGTCGGGTCCGGGTCGCGCCCCGACGTGAAGATAACGGAACGGTCACGGGCATGAGAAGAACGTACGGGAGGTGAACAATGACTCCGCAATCCTGTGGCAACCGTCACAAGGGTGCGAAAGCCCAGTTCGGCGGTCACGAATAGGTAACGACACGGCGCGCCTCGCGTGTTCACCTTGGGGAATTCCGTAATGCGCCGAGTTGCGCGTGCGTTCGCCAGTTGATCACACTGTTTAAGTGGCAACTAAAGGAGTTCGTGCGCTTGTGGCGTTATCCGACCCGACTCGACGGGCCATCTTCGAGGCGCTCCCGCAGGCGCCTCGGTCGGTCGGCGAACTCGCCGAACTCACCGGCGTGACCAGCTCGGCGGTCTCGCAGCACCTACGCGTGCTGCGCGAGGCCCGCCTCGTGTTGATGCGTCCCGATGGCACCCGCCGCCTCTACTCCCTGGACCCGCGCGGCCTCAGCGACGCCCGCGACTATTTGGACCAGTTCTGGCCCAGCGCCATGGCCGCCTACTCCGCCGCGTTGCAAACGGCCCGCACTACGCCCTGACCCGCCACTTCTCTCGGCTGCGGGGCGGTGCGCACGGGGGCGGGCGTCGAGGGATCAGCTCAGCCGACGCGGCGAAAAGGGGTGCGGCGGGACTGCTGGGTGCCGGTGCCCGGCCAGTTGCGCTTGCTGAGTTGTTTATCCACCGCGCCGATCACCTCGGTGACGCCGATGCGGAGCAGGCCGGGGTCGGGGGTGTCGGCGTAGGGGTCGCCGAGTTGCCCGGCCCAGAGCACGGCGTGGCGGTTGAGCAGGTGCGGCGGCGGTCCGCCCCAGCGGGGCGGGGTCGGGCCGAAGAGCAGGACGGTCCGGGTGCCGAAGGCGGTGGCCAGATGCGCGACCCCGGTGTCGCCGCAGACCACCAGGCTCGCCTCCGCGACGGTGGCGGCCAGCTCGGTCAGATTTTGTTCCCCGGCCAGTACCCGGCCGATCGGCAGTCCGGCGCGCGCGGCGATGTTCAGCGCGATCTCGCGTTCGTATTCGTCACCGGTGAGCACCACGTCGCGGCCGAGCACCAGCAGGTGCCGGACGACGGCGGCGAACCGGTCGGGCGGCCAGCGTCGGGCGGGCGCCCCCGCGCCCACGTGCACGACGACGCAATCCCGGTGGCTGGTGGTGGAGACCGGCGGGACCAGGCCGAGGTTGCGCCGATCCGCGACGATCCCGTCGGACTCCAGCAGGTGGCACCAGCGGTCCACGTTGTGCAGGTCCGGCTGCCATTGCGGGCCGGACAGTTCCGGGAAGGCGGGATTGCGGTAGCTCAGAATGCGCCCCGGGTCGGTCTTCTCCAGTGCGACAATGCTTTCCGTGCTCGGTCCGTGTAGGTTCACGGCCAGCTGCGGCCCTGGGGCGTCCCAGCGCAGGGCACCCGCGTCGGCGGTCGGCACCATCGCGTCGACGGAGGCGATGAGATCGACGATGGGCTTCAGGCGAGGCGGCGCGGCGAGCACGATGCGGTCGTGCGGCCTGGCACGACGCAGCGCACGAAGCGCCGGGACCGCGGTGAGCAGATCACCGAGCCCACGTGCCTGCAGCACGAGTACAACCGCCACCCTCTTCTCCTAGCCACCCGGAACCCACGAAAACGCGACCCGCATCCGTTTCACCCGGGGGTGCACCCGACGAGAGCCATTGACAGATAACTACCCGAGCCCCAGCGGCCATAAACCCCGCCGTGTCAGGCGTTACCTATCGCGCCCTTTCCTATGGACAACTAACCTCGTGACATGACCTCCCGGCTCAACCCGTACCTCAGTTTCGGCGACACGGCCCGCGCAGCCCTGGAGTTCTATCGCGACGTGTTCGGCGGCACTCTGACCATCAGCACCTTCGGCGAATTCAGCGACCAGCAGGCGCCCGGCGCCGAGCTGGTCATGCACGGCGTCCTGGAGACCCCGAGCGGGTTCACCCTGATGGCGGCCGACACCCCGCCCGGCATGGAATACAAACCGGGAAGCAGCATTTCGATCAGCCTGAGCGGTTCCGACGCCGCGGAGCTGCGCGGCTACTGGGAGCGACTCTCGACCGCGGGCACGGTCTCGGTGCCGCTGGAGAAGCAGATGTGGGGTGACGAGTTCGGCATGTGCCAGGACCGCTTCGGTATCGGCTGGATGGTGAACATCGTCGCCGCGGCGGACGCGGTGGCCGACACTTCGCGCTAGCGCGATCGCTTCGCGTCGGCGCGACGCCGCCGAGCTCGGTGAGCAAATGTCCAGGAAACCCGCACAACAGGGCCTAGCATCTGATCATGACGACAAACAGCGTGCTCGAGGGTCCTCTGCAGTCTCTTGCCCGCAGTGCGTGGCAAACAATTCTGGTCACCGGCATCCTCTCGGTGATCCTCGGTGTGATCATTCTCGCCTGGCCCGGCGTCACCCTGCTCGCCGCGGGGGTGCTGTTCGGGATCTACCTGGTGGTCAGCGGCTTTCTGCAGCTGATGGCCGCCTTCGGCGCGCCGACCGGTACCGGGTTGCGGGTGCTCGCCTTCGTCAGCGGCGTGCTGTCCATCGCGATCGGCGTGTTCTGCTTCCGGGACGAGCTGACTTCGATTCTGCTGCTTGCGATCTGGATCGGGATCGGCTGGTTGTTCCGCGGCGTCGCGGCGGTGATGATCGCGCTGTCCGAACCGGACGTGCCCGGCCGCTGGCTGAGCGTGTTCTTCGGTGTGCTCACCGTTATCGCGGGCATCGTATTGATCGCGTGGCCGCTGTCGTCGGTGGCCACGCTGGCCGTCGTGGTGGGGGTGTGGCTGGTCGTGCTCGGCATCATGGAGATCATCACGGCGCTCGGAGTTCGTAAGGACGCCAAGCGGCTTCAGCATTCCGGTCTCTGATCGAACCGGACGGTTTCGTTCGTCGTCGCGGCCGCCGTGTCCTTCGGGCACGGCGGCCGCGGTGCGTTCACCAGCACTCTTTCCGCCGGGACCGCGCTCGTGTCAGAATGCAGTCGCAATAGACACCGAGGTCGGCATCGGGGTTGGTCGACATCGAAATGAACTGGAGGCACGAATGTTTCGTACTGCTGGGTTTGTCGGTGCGATCACCCTCGCGGGTGCGGTCGGTTTTCTGGCACCGGGCACGGCGCAGGCCGCGGCGGGCACGGTGACCATCAACAACACCGCGCACGACAACCCGGTCGGCTGCATCAAGGCCGAGGACAACTTCTACACGACACTGCAGATCACCGTCGGCAACGCGACCGACCGGCCGCTCAAGGCCTACGCGAGCGGTGACTGCTCGGGCGCCTCCTTCGGTGAGGTCCCGCCAGCGACCATGGGTTACCTGCCCAAGGGCGGCAGCGTCTACGTCGACTGACGGCTCGGTCCGCTGTCGGCCGCGCGCCGACAGCGGACCCGTGCGTCACGACTCGAACAACGACTGCCCGACATACCCGCCCGGCTCGGCGACCCCCGGCGGAATGACGAACACCGCCGAACCCACGGGCGTAGTCCACACATTGAGCGCGTCGAACTCAGCGAGCCGCTGCTGCACCGGCAGGAACTGCGCGTCCACGTCGCGCTGGTACGCGGCGAACAGCAGGCCCGAGTTCGAGATCTGGCCGGGTGCCGGGGCGTCGTCGTAGTTGTAGCCGCGGCGCAGGAACCGTTCCCCGTCATGCGTGTGATGCGCACGGGCGATATGCGAGGACGGCGGGATGACCGCAATGCCGTTCGCGTCGACCGCGGCGAAATCCGGCTCGTCGAACTCGTCGGTGCCGGTGAGCGGCGCGCCCGTCGCGACGGTCCGGCCGACGGTGAGTTCCCTTCCCTCCTGGTCGATTTCGTCCCAGGTGTCCAGCGTCATCGCGATCCGGCGCAGCACCAGCGAGGTGCCGCCGGCCAGCCAGGGTTGCGCGGCGCCGTCGTCCCACACCAGCCGATCGAAATCGGGCGTGCCCGGGGCGATGTTCACGGTCCCGTCCACCTGACCCATCAGGTTGCGCGGGGTGCGACCCGGCGCGGCATCGCGGAAACCGCGCTGCACCCAGCGCACCCGCACCAGCGACGCCACACTGCGGCACAGCACGCGCACCGCGTGCGACACGGTCGTCGCCTCGTCCGCGCACACCTGTAGCAGCAGATCGCCATCGGACCAGGCCGGTTCGAGGCGATCGATCGCGAACGGCGGCAACGGGCGCAACCAACCCGGACGACGCTGCGGCAGGCCCGCGAACACCGCGGGCCCCAGTCCGATGGTGACGGTGAGCCGGGACGGACGTTGCGCGAGTTCGGGTTCGGTGTCCGCCAAGGCCGGGCGGCCCTGAGTGAGGCGGGCCGCATCACCGGTCCAGATCTTCAAGATGCCGATGATGTCGTCGCGGGTGACGCCCGGCCGCATCTCGAACCCGACGAACGTCGCCTGCGCCTGCGGCGCGGTCGCGACACCGGCCTGGTGCGGTCCATAGAACGGTTCGATCGCGGCGGGTTCCGGCTCGTCACGACCGGTCGACGCGAGCGCGCCCCACCCGAGTCCCGCCGCGCCCGCCGCGGCGGCGCCGCCACCGAGCAGGCGGCGGCGGTTCAGGCCCGGCCGCGCGCCGGTCCGCTCAGCCACCGTGCGTCGGGGCCTGCGCGCCGTCCGCGTGGTCGGGCGCGTAGTTCTCCTGGTTGCCGGAGAAGTCGCGCACCTGCGCGGTGAACGTGGTGCTCGAGCCGTCATCGAAGGTGAGGGTGATCGGCGTCTCGGTGCCGGTGCGCAGCGGGCCGGTGAGCCCCATGAACATGAGATGGTCCCCGCCCGGGCGCAATTCGGCGCGACCGTGCGCCGGAATCACGAAACCGCCCTGCTTCGGCCGCATCGTCTTGGTCCCGCTCCCGTCCGCGACCACCTCGTGCAACTCCACCCTGCTCGACGCCGGACTCGACGCCGACACCACCGTGCGCGGCTGGTCACCAGCGTTGCTGAGCTGACCGAACGCCGCGGACATCCCGCCGTCCGCCGCCTTCACCCACTGATCGGTGATCGAAACCACCTCCGCCGCCTTACCTCCGGCCGCGTCCTTCGAGGAACATCCGGCCAGCAGCAGCGGAACAGCGGCAGCCACCGCCAGCCCCCGCAGTCCGTGCGCCACGGAAATCGTTGTGAGTGTACGCATAGAAATCTCCGATCAAGAAAAGAAATATGAGTCAGCCGTCCGCGCCCATCCGCCCGAGGTTGGTCCGCACGCCGCACGCCGCACGCCGCACGCCGCACGTGCGTCGCCGTGGGGTCCGTCCGCGTGCCGTGTGCGTGCTACGCGTCCGTCGCATGCCGCAGGTGCGTCGCAGCGGAGTCCGTCCGCGTGCCGTGAGCATGCTGCGCCTCCGCCGGATGCCGCACGCCGAGCCTTCGCCGGATGCCGCACATCGCGCATGCCGCACGCGACAGGTCGCCCGCGCATGCCGCACGCGACAGGTCGCCCGCGTATGCCGCTCTCTGTCCGCGTGCACGCCGCTCGTTCGCACGGTTGCCCGTTCGCGCCGTCCGCCGTCGCAGGCTGTGCGTGAACTCCGCCAGCCCGGTGAAGCGGTTGCGCCGTCCGATACCTGCCTTGCGCACGTCGCCGAGCCCCGCGCAGCGTGCCACAGACTGGCGGCCTTCGCCGAGCCCCGGCACGGTCGCCGGGCCGGTGGCCCGCCGAGGTTGGCTGCTGCGCTTCGGCCCGCCCGCTCTGCCGGGTTGGCAGGGCGTCTGATTCGGAGCTTCGCGGCTTCGCCAGGTCGGTGCTGTCGCTTGGCTCGCCTGTCGGGCCGGTTCACCTGCGGAGCTGGCTGCTTCGCTCGGGGCCGATAGCTGACCGGGTACCTCTCGTGGTGCCGCCGGAGTGGCTGCGCCGCCGAGTTGTCGGCCTGTCAGGCCGCGGCTCGCTGGGGTCGGCAGTTTCGCTTGGAACTGCCAACTGCCGTGTCCGGTGGGCGCCGCTGTTGGCTGCTCAGCCGGACCAGCCGCGCTTCCCTCGAGGATTCCGGCTCGTGGCGCTGCCTGGGTGGCAGGGCCGCCGGGCCGGGGTGGGGCGGAGGCAGTGCTGGCAGCGTGGGCCAGGCGAATCGTGTTGTGGGGAACACGGTTCGGTTGGTGCGCTGGCTGTTGTACTGCTTCGGGTCAGCGAAGTGGAGGTGGTCCGCGGCGGCCGAAGCCTGAGCTGCGCAGCAGACGTCGCGGGGCGGTCAGTGCACCGACCGGGACCGAGTAGGCGAGTTCGAAGGGGGCGGTGGGGGCGGCGCAGAGTGCGCGCACGGCCTGGTTCGCCGCGGAAATCGCCTGGCGGACAGCGCGTTCGGCGCCGTGGATGAGCAGGGCGCCCAGCGGGATCGCGGCGAGGTGGGCCGCGAGCATCACCGCGGACATGCCGCCGCTGTGCTGGTGTCCGGGCGCGGTGGTCAAGGCGAGGTGGCCGATCGTCTGCCCGATCGCCAGCAACACCATGATCTCGGCGACCCCGTAGCTGGACCGTCGCACACCGACGACCACACCGGTCATCGTGCACGCCGCGATCAGCACGGCGATGGGCGACTGCGCCGACGAGACGGTGCCCCCGCCGACCGCATGGGCCGCGATGCTCACCGCACCGGACGCGGAGCCGACGAACGCACCGCGCACTCGCGCCACGGTCACCGTCGGATTTCGCACCGGCCCATCTTACGGACCGCTCCCACTGCCCTCGCCCAGTGCCCGCGATGGCGCTCGAGGTGCGCGGAGCACGGGGGATTCAGCGGGGGCGGAAGCCGGACCCGGTGCCGCCGGTGCGGTCGAGGTCGGCCAGGATCATGCCGATCTGGGTGGCGACGGCGATGTCGTATAGGGGGCCTGCGACGGACTTGCACAGTAGGCCGACTGCGGGGAGGTCCACCGCGGGAATGCCGATGTGGCCGACGTTCATGCCGATGAGGCGGTCGCCGAGGGTGACGGGGCCGCCGGAGTCACCGGGTTGCGAGCAGGACTGGTTCTGGAACCACCACCGGTGCGTATCCCAGACCACGCCGCAGTTGTGGCCGCTGGTCCGCCCGTGTTTGCACACCACGTCCCCGGGGCGCGGCGGTGCGCCGACGCCGTCGATCACGGTCGCCGCCACCTGCCTGCTCGGCACTACCTTGGCGCGGTCGAATTCCACTACCGCGTAGTCGTTCTGGTGATCCACCACCGCGACGGCGCCGATCACGCCCGCGGCCGGTGTCTGCTCGGCCCGCACCGCCATGCCGAGTTCGGCGCAGTGCCCCGCGGTGAGCCCGACCAGCCGACCGGCGCGGTCGTAGCCGATGGTGGTCAGCGTGCACGCGCCGCGTCCGAGCAGAATCCCGGAACCGCCGCCGAGGCTGGTGGCCGGCTCGACCGCGGCCGCGAGGCCGTGCGCGCCGGCGGCGCAGACCAGGGTGAGCGCGCCGACCGCGAGCTGCCTGCCGAACCGTCCCAGCGCAACCATGTCGCACCCTTCGTCCGCGGACACGCGTCACGAGCCACTCGTAATTCTCCCAGACCAGCCGGTCTGTGGCGGGGGCGATGACCGTTCCGTGACCAGATCTCGGTGCAAGCGCGATCAGGCGGTGCGCAGGAACTCCGCCAGGTGTGCGAGCAACACCTCCGGCCTCTCCTCGGCGAGAAAATGGCCGCACTCGGGAATCGCGGCGCCGGTGACGGTTTCGGCGTACGCGCGCCAGATCTCCAGGGCCGGAATCTCTTCGAGGAAGCTGGCCGCGCCCCACAGCACGAGCACCGGCATGCGCAGGCGGTGGCCCGCGTCGGCATCGTCGTGCTCGGTGTCGAGCTCGGCGGCGCGATAGTCGTCGAAACCGGCGCGCAGCGCGCCCGGCGTGCTGAAGGCGCGGATGTACTCGTCGATGGCCTCGGCGGGCAGGCCGTGCCGGTTGACCGTCCAGGTCTCGAAGAAGTACCGCAGGTACCCGGGAATATCATGCCCGACAAGGCGTTCGGGCAGATCGGGTTGCAGATGGAAGAACCAGTGGAAGCAGCGGCGGCCCAGCGCGGCGTCCATCCGCCGCCAGGTCTCCCGGGTCGGAATGATGTCGAGCACAGCGAGTTTCGTGATCTGGTCGGGGCGGTCCAGCGCCCAGCGGTGGGCCACGCGCGCGCCCCGATCGTGGCCGACCACGGCGGCGGTGTCGAAGCCTAGGGACTCGAGCAGCGCCGCGACATCGGATGCCATCGTCCGCTTGTCGTAGCCGGTGGTCGGCTTGTCGGTGTGGCCGTAACCCCTTAGGTCGGGGGCGATTACGGTGTGCCGCTCGGCCAGTGCGGGCAGCACCCGCCGCCAGCAATAGCCGGTTTGCGGCCAGCCGTGCAGCAGCACCAGCGCCGAGCCGGACCCCGCGCGGCGATAGTGCATATGGATGCCGTTGACCGTGGCGACCCCGCGGGTGATCTCGACCATACGAGCATTCTCGGCCCGACCGGAGTGCGCCGGTGGGGGATTCGCGGCATCCGCCCGCCGGTTCAGAGCGTGATGGCCGCCCGGACCAGATTGTGGTCCGAGAGTCCCTCGACGTCTTCGACCGTCACCTCGTGCACCGTCGCGCCGCGCACCGCGATGTGATCGATGTACTGCGACTTCGCCCCCGAGGACCGGGGCCGGGTAGGTAGTGCGCCGGGGGAGGGGTCGGCCACGGTGAAGCCCACGCCGAGCTCGGCGGCGACCGTCGCGTGATCGACGTTGTAGTCGCCGAGCAGCACCGCAGGGTATTCCGGTGTGGCATAGGCCAATTCGGTCAGTCGGCGGAGCTGGTTCGCGCGCCGCCGGTCGCCGGTCACGTGGGTGGCGATGACGAGCACGCCCGCGGCGGTGATCGCCAGCGCACCCTTGCCGGGGTCGTCGGCGAAGGACTCGGCCGCGATCGCCCGGCTCGGCCCGGTGACGACGAGGACCAGGTGTTCGCTCGGATCGCGCAGGCTGCTGGCGTGCCTGCGCGCCGTGGGCAGCCGCTGATACTGCATGAAATGCACTGTGCGGTCGGGCAATCCGGCCCGCAGGCTGATCAGCTGATCGCCGCTGACCTCCTGCAACGCGATCACCTGTTCGGTGCGTGCCGCGATCCGCGCGGTGACCGCGTCGATCCGCGCCGCCTCGTCCGGCCATCTGCTGGAGACGTCCTCGTACCAGTTCTCGGCATGAATGCGGTGCAGGACATTCCAGGTGGCAACGGTGATCACATGTCGCGATGCTAGGCGACGCGCGCCCGAGCGCGCCCGGCGGAGCGACGTCCAGTGCCCCGGGGCATGTCATGCGGTCGGGAACGCGAGGAGATCAAGCTATGCAGATATAGCGATTTATGCATATGATGGCCATATGAGCAGCGACGGACGAGCGGCCACGCACAACCACAAAAACGCATGGATGGGGGAGCGATCGGAGTTGATCTTCGCCATCGCTTCCGGCATCGCCTACGCCGCGGGCATGACGGCCAAGTACCTGCTGTCCGCACCCGAGTGGCTGGCGATCGTGCTGTTCGCCGCCACCTACTTCTTCGGCGGCTTCTTCACGATCCGCACCGCCGTCGCGACGGTGCGCCGCGGCCGGTTCGAGGTCGACTTCCTGATGCTGGTCGCGGCGGTGGGCGCGGCCATGGTCGGCAAGTGGGCCGAGGGTTCGGTGCTGCTGTTCCTGTTCAGTCTCGGGCACGCGCTCGAGGAGTACGCGATGGGTCGCGCGCAGCGTTCGATCGAGGCACTGGCCGAGCTCGCGCCGGACACCGCGCTGGTCCGCGGGCCGGACGGCGCGGTACGCGAGGTGTCGGTCGACGAGCTGTCGATCGGTGATGTCGTGGTGGTGCTGCCGAATTCCCGGCTCGCCGCCGACGGTGTCGTGGTCGCGGGCGTGAGCAGCGTCGACGAATCCTCGGTGACCGGGGAGAGCATCCCGGTGGAGAAGTCGCCGGTCGCCGTCGCACCGAAGAGTGGTACTCCGGTACCGGAAGCGCATCGGGTGTTCGCGGGGACGATGAACGGTTCCGGTGCGATGGACGTCCGGGTGACCAGCCGTGCCGCCGACAGCATGCTGGCCAGGGTCATCACCATGGTGCGCGAGGCCGATACGCAGCAGTCGCCCACCCAGCGCTTCATCGACCGCTTCCAGCTCTTCTATGTGCCCGCGGTGCTGGCCGGTGTGCTCGGCGTGCTGGCCTACGGGGTGTTCGCGGCCGCCGAACCCTTCGCGGACAGCTTCTACCGTGCGATGGTGGTGCTGGTCGCGGCGAGCCCGTGTGCGCTGGCGATCGCCACCCCGAGCGCGGTGCTGGCCGGGATCGCGCGGGCCGCGCAGGCCGGAGCGCTCGCCAAGGGCGGAGGTCCGCTGGAGACGCTGGGCCGGGTGCGGTCGATGGCGTTCGACAAGACCGGCACGCTCACCTGGGGCCTGCCCCGGGTCACCGATATCGTCCCGGCCCGCGCCGACCGGCGCGACGAGTTGATCGCCACCCTGTTCGCCGTGGAGTCCTACAGCGACCATCCGCTGGCCGGCGCGATCACCCGCGACCTCGCGCTACTGGTCCCCGCCGGTGCCGAACGCACTGCGCGCGAGGTGAATTCGGTGACCGGCCGCGGCGTGACCGCGCTGGTCGACGGTCGCGCCACCGAGGTCGGCAACCGCACGATGTTCACCGAGCTCGACCCCGAGGGCCTGCCCGCCGACATCGTCCGGATCGTGGACGATCTGCACGACCGGGGCCGCACCACCATGATCGTGCGGCACGCGGGTGACTACCTGGGTGTGGTCGGCGTGATGGACCAACCGCGGGCCGAGGCGGCGCCCGTCGTCGCCCGGCTCCGGGAACTCGGCATCGACGACATCGTCCTGATCTCCGGCGACAACCAGCGCGTCGCCGACGCGGTCGCCGCGGACATGGGGCTCGACGCCGCGCACGGCGGGCTGCTGCCCGAGGACAAGGTCACCATGGTCAAACGCCTTGGCGGACGCAACGGCACGGCGATGGTCGGCGACGGCGTGAACGACGCACCCGCGATGGTGAACTCCTCGGTCGGCATCGCGATGGGGGCGAGCGGTTCGGCCGTCGCGCTCGAGACCGCCGACGTCGCGCTGATGGTTGACGACATCGGCAGGCTGCCGTTCGCGGTGGCGCTGAGTCGCCGGACCGCGAGCATCATCCGGCAGAACCTGACCTTCTCGCTGCTCATCGTGGCCGCGCTGGTGCCTGCGACGCTCATCGGGCTGCCGATCGGCCCCGCGGTCTTCATCCACGAGGGCTCGACCCTGCTGGTCGTCGCGAACGCGCTGCGCCTGCTGCGCTTCGGCCGCGGCGCCGAACACGCGGGCATCGAGCACGAGCCGCGGCCGGTGGTACGGCCGTAGCCCGTGGGAGTCAGTGCGGGTCGGCTGCTCCCTCGACGGGATCGCACCGGTGCACGAACGCGGCGAACGCGGTGCCGGTGCGGTCCCGCACGGCCGCGGTGATCGCGTCCCACGGCGAGACCACCGCGAAGTCGAACGCCGCGGTGAGCATCAGCGCCGGTGGATCCTCCGCGGTTGGGCGGGCGGGCCAGCTCCACCGGGCGCCGGTGCGCCGGATGAGCAGCTCGCCGAGATAGGTCGCCACGCCTGCGACGAACGGCGCGGCCTCCGCGGTGTCCAGCGCCGCGACCTCATCGAATCGGTGCAGTACCTGGGCCTCCAGTTCGTCCAGCGCGGCCCCGTCGCTGAAATCCAGCCGGACCTCGTCGCAAAGGTCGGCCCGCAACCACTCCAGCCGCCCCTCGGCCTCACCAGGCCAATCCCTGTATCGCAGGCGAGGATTCATCTCCGCAGCCTAGAACACCGTCCGGCTTCGCGCGCCGTACCGAAGCCGAGCACGCCGCGCACCCACTCGACCGCACACCAAATCTCCACATTTGATGCCGCTGCTCTCCACAGGCGGTGGCTAGGGTTTGCCAGCATGGAGCAGAACGGAGCGGGTGGGGGACAGGTGCTGCGGCGGATTCTGGTGGTCGATGACGAGGTGACCATCGCGGAGTCGGTCGCCGCCCGGTTGCGCGCCGAGGGTTTCACCGTTGATCTGGCGCACGACGGACCTGGCGCGGTCGCCGCGGCCGCCGCGCTGACGCCCGACCTGGTCGTACTGGACGTGATGCTGCCCGGGTTCGATGGGCTGGAGGTGTGCCGCCGGATCCAGGCGGAGCGCCCGGTACCGGTGCTGATGCTCACCGCGCGAACGGACGAGACCGACCAGCTGATCGGCCTCGGTGTCGGCGCCGACGACTATCTGACCAAGCCCTTCTCGCTGCGGGTGCTGACCGCGCGGGTGCACGCGCTGCTGCGCCGGGTGGAGCGGGCCGCCGAGCGCGAAGGCACCGTGATCGCAGTCGGCGACCTGCGCATCGACATAGACCAGCGCCGCGTGTGGCGGGCGGAGGTCGAAGCCCAGCTCACGCCGCTCGAGTTCGATCTGCTGGCCCGGCTGGCGCGCCGCCCGCGGGTGGTGCTTGCCCGCGAACGGCTGCTAGAGGAGGTGTGGGACTGGGCCGACGCCGCGGGCACCCGCGCGGTGGACAGCCACATCAAGGCGTTGCGCCGCAAGCTCGGTGCCGACCTCATCCGGACCGTGCACGGCGTCGGCTACGCCCTGGAGGCGCGATGAGCGCGGACTCGACCGGCGTCGATCCGCTGCCCGGAGGCGCGCTCAGGCGGCGGCTGCGGCTGACCTCGGACTGGGTGGCCGAGGTGCTGCCGCGGCCGTTGGATCCGGTGCGGTCGATCAAGCTGAAGCTGGCCATCCTCATGCTGTGCGCAGGCGGTATCGCGTTCGGATTCTTCCGATTCAAGATCGGCTGGTTGCCGCCGAGGACGACCGTCGCCGCGATGGTGATCGCGTTGGTCACCTCGCAATTTCTCGCGCACGGCATCACAAGGCCGCTGCGGGAGATGACCGCGGCGGCCAAGCGGATGGCGCACGGCGACTACACCCGGCGGGTGCGCGCGAGTTCTCGCGACGAGGTGGGCCAGCTTGCCGAAGCGTTCAACCAGATGGCCGCCGACCTCGCGGCCGCCGACCAACAGCGGCGTGACCTGATCGCGAACGTCTCCCACGAGCTGCGCACGCCGATCACCGCGTTGAGCGCCGTGCTGGAGAATCTGGTCGACGGTGTCTCCGAACCGGATCCGAAGACCTTGCGCACCGCGCTCGCGCAGACCGAGCGGCTGAGCAGGTTGGTGTGCGAACTGCTCGACCTGTCCAGCATCGAGGCGGGCGCCATTCCGATGGACCGGGAAAAGCTCGACGTCGCACCGCTGTTCGCCGAGGTGGTGGCGGAGGCGGAGGTGGCGGCGGCCGCGCTCGGTCGCGGCGTGCGTTTTGCCAGCCGGGTGCAGCCAAGTGCCGCAACGGTATTCGCCGATCGTGCCAGGCTGCACCAGGTGCTGCTCAATCTGCTCGACAACGCCGCCAGGCACGGTCCCGCTGGCGGCGAGGTGCGCCTGACCGCGCGCCGGCAGCCCGGGGAACTCGTGATCGAGGTCGCCGACGACGGGCCTGGCATACCGCGCGCCGACCGCGCGCGCGTCTTCGACCGTTTCACCCGCGGCGGTCGCGCCGACGGCGGCGGCACCGGCCTCGGCCTGGCCATCTCCCGCTGGGTGGTCGACCTGCACGGCGGCACCATCGCCGTCACCGATCCGGGCTCCCGCATCCGCGTGGTTCTGCCCGACTGAATCCCCCTTCCCCCGCACCCCGGACCTTCCTACCGGTCCCGGGGCGGTCCCGCACACCCTCAGGAGGGTAACCATGTCCGAAAGACCCGACGCCCCAACACCTTCGAACACCCCAACGCCCGACCCCCGACGAAGCGAATCCGACCCGCCGCCGGGCGACAACGTCCCGCAACCGAATGGTGGAGTGCCGCAACAGATCGAGCCCGAGCGGCGGCAGGCGGGGAGTGCGCTGGAGCAGGTCGGGAGCGTGCCGCAGGCGAGCGGGAGCCAGCCGCAGCCGGTGGGGAGTGAACCGGAACAGGTCGGGAGCGTGGCGCAGCAGGGCATCGTCGATGGGCGGCAAAGTCCCTCGGGCGTCCACGGTCTGACGCGCGCGGGTGTTGCGTATGTGCCGCGCTGGCAGCGGGTGACCTGTCCACCCGGGGCACTGGCCGCGACGCTGCTCATCGGCATTGCCGGTGCGGTACTGATTCCGCTGGACGGTCCCGGGATCGGGTGGTTCCTGACGGCCGCCGTGGCGGTCGGTCTCGTGCACGCGGTCGACCGCAACGCACGCAAAACCGTGCCGCCGTCGCCCGCGCCGACCGGTGAAACGCAGGCCCCCGCAGCCGCGGCGATGAAGCTCGGATCAGCCGGTGAAGCGCAACCCTCGGCGGCGGCCGGAGCAGGGGCGAGGTCGGGACCGGCTGGCGACGATGTGGTTCCGGCCGTTGCCGGGGCGGTGGCGTTGAGCCCGGAACCGGTTGACATAGAGCAGGTTCCGGCAGTGGTTCCGGTGGCGTCGCAGCCCGGGTCGGCCGGTGAGGCGCAGGCCTCGGCGACGGTCGGGATGAGGACAGGGCCCGGATCGACTGGCGGGGAACAGGAGTCGTCGGTAGTCGTGGCGGCGGATGAGCCCGCGCCGACCGGTGAAGCGCGGGTTTCGGCGGTTGTCCAGGGGACGGTGTCGAACCCTGGAGGGGTGGGTTCGACACCGCAGCCCCCTGCGACGCTCTCTGTCGCGTCGGCAGCTGATGGTCAGGCGCGGGCGTCCGCACCTGTGTCACCCGAGGGCGCCCGCGTTCCGCACAAGGTGGCGCGGATCTATTGGGTGGTAATGGTTTTGGCGCTTACCGCGGTGGGTGCCTTCCGGGCGTCCGAGTGGCTGTTCGTGTGCTGCCTGGCGGGGGCGGCTGCCGCGGCGTCGTTGGCCGTGGTCGGTCGGCGGTCGGTGAACGGGACCTGGGCCGACGTGTTCGCGGTGCCGCTGGCGGCGCTGCCGGGTGCGCGGTGGCTCTATGCCGGGGTCGAGCGGCGGCGGTCGGACTCGATGCGGCGGCAGGCGTGGGGGATCACGCTGTCGGTGGTGGCCACCGTCGCGCTGCTCGCGGTGTTCGTTCCGTTGCTCGGTGGCGCCGACGCGACCTTCGCCGCGCTGTTCGACGCCGCGCTGCCGCGCTTCGACGGCGCGCTCGGATTCCAGTGGCTCGCACTGTTCGTCGTGGCCGGACTGGTCGCGGCCGGTGCGCTGTTCGTATTGGCCGCGCCGCCCATGCCCGCTTCGGAAGGCGCAGGGGGACTGCGGGTTCGGCAGTTGCGCCGGATCGAATGGGTGCTGCCGGTCGGCACGCTCACGGCCCTGTTCACGGTGTTCGTCGGCGCGCAGTTCATGGCGCTGTTCGGCGGTGACGACTATGTCCAGCGCACGGCGGGGTTGACCTACGCCGAGTACGCGCGCACCGGCTTCTGGCAGTTGTCGACGGTGAGCGTCCTGACCTTGGCCGTGCTCCTGCTGGTGCTGCGGTGGGCCCGCCAGGACACCGCGGGCGACCGGATGTGGTTGCGCGCCTTGTTCAGTGCCGTGGTCGTGCTCTCGCTGATCATCGTTGCCTCGGCGCTCGGCCGGATGTGGACCTATCAGCAGGCCTACGGGTTCACCGTGCTCCGCGTGCTGGTCGAGGTCTGCGAGCTCTGGCTCGGGCTGGTGTATCTGCTGGTGCTCGTGTCGGTGCTCAGTCTGCGGCGATTGTGGTGGGGCCGTGCGGTGTTCGGCACCGCGCTGGCGGCGCTGCTGGCGCTGGCGGTGGTGAATCCGGAGCGGCTCGTCGCCGACCGGAACATCGATCGATGGGAGCGCGGTAAGACGTTCGACTTCGACTACCTCACGGAGTTGTCCGCGGATAGCCTGCCCGCGATCGATCGGCTACCGGAGCCGATGCGTACCAAGGCGCGCGAGATCATCCTCGCGCGAATGAATTCCGATTCGTGGAACAGCTGGAACCGGTCGCGTTCGAACGCCGCCCGGTGAGCGTGGCGTGCTCAGTCGTCGTCGGGCAGCATCAGTCCCGACACGTGTTCCTGTGCCAGCCTGCGCAGGGCGGAGAGCATGGTGTCGCCGAGAATCGTTCCGACAATGGCGGTTTCGGTCATCCGCTCGACGCTGGGGACGGCGCGGACCAGATCGATGTCGACGGCGGCCACGGCTTCGGCGGCCGCCGCGTAGTCGTCGATCTTCGCGAGCACGTCGGTGTGCCCGAGCTGACGTAGCGCGGCGCACACGTCGGTGAGGGTGTGCCGTGCGGGGTTCTGCTCGTCGACCGACCAGGCGCGCCGGGCCAGCAACCCCGCCACGTCGGCCTCGGCGGCGGCCTGCTGATCGGCGCCGACCGGTGAGCGGCGGGCGCCCAGCGCGAACATGGCCTCGCCGAGTGCTTTGCGCGCGGGCAGGTCGCCGGTGTCGAGCACGGTGATCAGCTCGCTCGCCGCGCTGATCGAGATGCCGCCGATGTCGACAAGCGCGCGCACCAGCCGCAGCCGGTTGACGTGCTCGTCGCCGTATTCCACCTGGTTGCGGTGGGTGCGCAGGCCGGGCTGGAGCAGGCCTTCGCGCAGGTAGTACTTGATCGTCGCGGGTGGCACGCCACTGGTGCGACTGAGTTCGGCGATCCGCATGCGCGACTCCCTGCTCTCGTCGGGCTATTGACAGTGCGAAGTACAGCTATCCATAATCACTACTGATAGTACAACTATCGATAGTGACACTTAATGCTGTCCGCCTCGCTCGTCGAAAGTCGAAAGCTGCCTCTCATGACAACCGCACACCGGCCCGCGGCCGGACGACTCGCCTTCCTGTACCGGCATCGCCCGTTGCTCCTGCTCGCCGCCGCGATGGCCCTGCTCACCGTCTTCGGCATCGGCGCGCTGATCGTCGACGACCGGGTCCTCACCGGCCTGCCGATCTGGGCCAAGGCGGTGAAGTTCGCGCTGTCCACGCTGATCTACGCCGTCACCTGGGCCTGGCTGATCGACCAGCTCACCGCCTGGCGGCGGGTCGCGTGGTGGGCGGGCGCGGTCGTCGCGGTCGGCCTCGGAATCGAGTTGATCATCATCGTGATCCAGATCGTGCGGGGCACCACCAGCCACTTCAACTACACCACCCCGCTCAACGGCGCGCTGTGGAACGCGATGGGCTCGACCATCGTCGCGGTCTGGCTGGCCACCGTGCTTGCCGCCGCCGCGCTGTTCCGCAGCCCCGCCCGCGATCGGGCCCGTGACTTCGCGATCCGTTCCGGCGCAGTGCTGTCCGTGCTCGGCGCGGCGCTCGGCATGCTCATGACCATGCCGAGCAAGGCCCAGCTCGACAGCGGCGGCACCATTCGCGGCGCGCACACCGTCGGCCTCGCCGACGGCGGACCCGGGCTGCCACTGCTGGGCTGGAGCACCGTCGGCGGGGACCTGCGCATCCCGCACTTTCTCGGTATGCATGCGCTGCAAGTGATTCCGCTCGTGCTGCTCGCGGTGGAACGGGCGGCGCGGCGGTTCCCCGCGCTGCGCGCGACGTCGGCGCGCCGTGGCGTCATGGTGGTGATGAGCGTGGCCTACGCGGCGGTGCTCGCGGTCCTGACCTGGCAGGCGCTGCGCGGCCAATCGGTGGTGCACCCCGACGCGTTGACCCTGCTCGCCTTCGGCGTAATCGCCCTGGCCGCAACCACTTCGATCGTCTCTGTCCTGCGCGGTGCCGCACCGCGGAAACCGGCCGCACCGGCCGTTGCCACGACGGGCGGTGTGCGATGACCAGCTTCCTGTTCGACGCGACGTTCTACACCGCGGCGCCGTTCTGGGCGTTGCTGATCCTGGCCCCGTGGTGGCGGCGGACCGCAGCCATCGTCGCCTCGCCGCTGATCTGCGTGCCGCCGATGCTGATCTACGCGATCGTGGTGCTGCCGGATTTCGCGACGGTGTGGTCGGCGGTGTCCGGTGCCGATCTGGCCAGCATGCAGGCGCTGCTCGGTAGCGGCACGGGCGCGGCGGCCGCCTGGGCGCATTTCATCGCGTTCGACCTGTTCCTCGGGCGATGGATCTTCCTGGACAGCCGCGAGCGCGGCATTCCCGCGCTGGTGGTCAGCCCGCTGCTGGTCTTCACGATCATGCTCGCCCCGCTCGGTGTGCTGGTCTACCTGGCCGTGCGCGCGTTGCGGGCGCCGCGACCGCAGGCTGTCGCGGCCGGGTGAATCCGGTCGCGGTCCGCGCTCAGGGCCGCGCCGGATCGGTGGGGGACAGCACGGCGAGGCGGTCGAGCACGAGCTCGGCCGCCGCCGCCATGCCCGCCGCGGTCGGGTGGCACGGGGCGCCGTCGTAAGTCCTTCCCGGCCAAGGGAAATAGAAGTCGACGGTCCACGGGTCGGGCGAGCCGGCGGCGTGGTCCAGGCTCGGCGTCCGTACGTCGATCAGCTCGGCGCCGCCGCGTTCGGCCGCCGCGGCGGTATGCGCGGCAAGGGATTCGGCGAACGCGCGATAGTGCCGATCGACCGTCGAGTCGGTGTCCGCGGGTGGCCCGAGCACCGAAAGATAGTTGACCACCAGGATCCCGGCGCCGGGTGCGCGCTCCCGAATCGCCCGCAGCACCGCGGCGATTCGGTCCTCGACCAAGGGCAACCGCTGCCGGACGGCGCTCGGGTCGCCCATGCGGGCCAGCGGCGGGAGCACCAGTAGCGGGCGCGGCAGGCGGCCGGCGATCAGGTACGGCGTGAGCCCGATGTCGTTGCCGCCGATCGTCACGGTGACCAGGTCCGTCTCCGGTGTGACCGCGGTGAGTTGCGGCGGTTGCCCGAATTGCCGGGCGTGTAGGAGATGGTCACAGGTCGCCCCGCTGCTGGTGACATCGGTCAGCGCCAGGCCCGCGGCCGCGGCGACGAGGTGCGGGTAGTCGCGCCGGGATCGCCCGGCCAGTCGCGGCGTGCCCGGCACCCGAGGGGTGATCCCCGGTCCGGACGCATACGAACTGCCCAGCGCCACATAGCGCTTGCCGCGCCAGGCCGTGACACCTGTCCCGCTATCGTCGTGCGTCGCGCTCATTTCGCTCCTGCCGCCGGCACCGTCGGACCTCGCCTCGCGTCTCGCGCCCCACCATAGAGCGCCACCGCCCGGCCGCGCGCGCCCGACCACGCGAAAGCGGTTGCTCCCCGTGCGCCCGGCCGCCCGCACGCGGACCGTACGGTCTCTTGACGATTCGCCGGTCACGACCCGGTCGAGTGTGCAATGTTGTTACTGCGCAACGGCATTGAGGGGTGCCCGGCTGCGCTCGGAAAGGCACCGGTAAGGGGGTGCGGCGGAGCATGTCGTCGTCGAACATATCCGGGGGGCATATCGCCGCACGTCGCGGCAGAGGTCGCGTCGGCGTGCCGTTGTGGCCGGGGATGATTCCCCCGCCGCGGCCCCAGCGCTGGCACGCGGACCGGGCGCGCAGGCCCTGGCTGGTGGCCACGGTGGCGCTGGCCGGATCGATGGCCACGGTCGCGGTGGTGCTGGCGTACTCCGCGCAGGCGGGCGCGCCGCGCCAATCGGCCACCTACGCCGATCCGGTGCTCGGCGGTGGCCCCGGTTGCCAGCCGACGCGCAACGACCAACTGGTGCGCGGCAACGGCAGCGGGTCGACCGCGTCCGGCCCGGACGTGATCCTGGCCTTCCAGTACGCCTACTACGTGGCTCGCTCCGGCGCCGACGCGCGGGCGGTGACCGCGCCGGACGCCGCGGTGCCGCCGGTGGAGGTGATCAGCGCGGGCATCAGATCTGTACCGGCGGGTACACAGCACTGCGTGATGATCACGCCGATGGCCGACGGCCGCTTCGACGTGGTGATCACCGAGGTCCGCCCCGACGCCGCGGTGCGCACGTATCGCCAGTTCGTCACCGTGACGACCGGGGCGGGCGCCGTCTCGATCGCGAAGATCGCGCCACCCACCTGATCCTGTAACGCGCGCGTACCAGCGGGTAATAAGAATCAAGGGGGGTTTGGTGGTGTCTTCGCATGTTATGGTCCGAAACCTTTGCACCCCTGCGTTTCTTGCATCGACCGATCGCGCATGTGAACAGACACGGCAAGCCGTGCGTACGCGGCGCAGAATAAGCTGCACAGCACGGGGATCCGAGCCGCGAAGACCGTTGGCCGACCGTGCCGGCGCTACGAAGAGGAAGGGACTGACGAGTGTTCAGGCGTATCGCAATCGTCAACCGAGGTGAGGCTGCGATGCGGCTGATCCACGCCGTGCGGGAGCTGGCCGCGGAGACCGCGACATCGATCGAAACCATCGCCCTACACACCGACGTGGATCGCAACGCCACCTTTGTGCGGGAGGCCGACACGGCTTACGATCTCGGCCCCGCCGCCGCACGGCCGTACCTGGACCTGAAGGTGCTCGAGCGCGCACTGGTCGAGACCAAGGCCGACGCCGCCTGGGTCGGCTGGGGCTTCGTCGCCGAGGATCCCGCCTTCGCCGAGCTGTGCGACAAGATCGGCGTCACCTTCATCGGCCCCAGCGCCGAGGCGATGCGCAAACTCGGCGACAAGATCGGCGCCAAGCTGATCGCCGAGGAGGTCGGCGTGCCGGTCGCGCCGTGGAGCCGCGGCGCGGTCGAGAGCCTGGACGCCGCGCTGGCCGCGGCCGCCGAGATCGGCTACCCGCTGATGCTCAAGGCCACCGCGGGCGGCGGCGGTCGCGGTATCCGCATGGTCAACAGCGCCGACGAGCTCACCGAGGCCTACGAGCGCACCAGCCAGGAGGCCGCGCGCTCGTTCGGCAGCGGCATCGTGTTCCTGGAACGGCTGATCACCGGTGCCAGGCACGTCGAGGTGCAGGTGATCGCCGACGGTCAGGGCACCGCGTGGGCGCTGGGCGTGCGCGACTGCTCGGTGCAGCGGCGCAACCAGAAGGTCATCGAGGAGTCGGCCTCGCCGCTGCTGGACGCCGAGCAGGTCGGCGAGCTGAAGGCCGCCGCCGAGCGCCTCGCGGTCAAGGTCGGCTACCGCGGCGCGGCGACCGTCGAATTCCTCTACCACGCGGGCGAGCGGATCTTCGCCTTCCTCGAGGTGAACACCCGCCTGCAGGTCGAGCACCCGATCACCGAGTCCACCACCGGCTTCGACCTGGTCAAGGCGCAGCTGCACGTGGCATCCGGCGGCAAGCTCGAAGGGCAGGCCCCGATCGAGCGCGGCCACGCCGTCGAGGCCAGGCTCAACGCCGAAGACCCCGACCGCGATTTCGCCCCGTCGCCGGGCCGCATCGCCCGCCTCGACCTGCCCGCGGGCCCCGGCATCCGGGTCGACACCGGCGTCAGCGAGGGCGACTCCATCCCGGCCGACTTCGACTCGATGATCGCGAAGATCATCGCCTACGGCCGCGACCGCGACGAGGCGCTGGGCCGGTTGCGCCGGGCGATGGCCGACACCACCGTGATCATCGAGGGTGGTGCGACCAACAAGAGCTTCGTCATCGACCTGCTCGACCAGCCCGAGGTGATCGACGCCAGCGCCGACACCGGCTGGATCGACCGGGTCCGCGCCGAGGGCCGGCTCGTTTCGCACCGCCACTCCGCGGTCGCGCTCGCCGCCGCGGCCATCGGCGCGTACGAGGAGGAGGAGCACGCCGAACAGGAACGGCTGCTGTCCACCGCGGCCGGTGGCCGTCCGCAGGTGCAGCACGAGAGCGGGCGCGCGCTGGATCTCGCGCTGCGCGGCGTGAGCTACCGCGCGCGCGTCGCGCGGGTCGGCGCGAACCGGTTCCGCGTCGGCATCGAGGCGGGCGACGACATCCGCACCGCCGATGTCGAGCTGGACCGCTTCGACGAGCACACCGGGCAGATCGTCGTCAACGGCACCCGCTACCGCCTGCTCACCGGCTCGCACGGCACCGTGCACCTGGTCGAGGTGGACGGCGTGACGCACCGGGTCAGCCGCGACGAGGGCGGCGTGGTCCGCTCGCCCGCGCCCGCGCTGGTCGTCGCCCTGCCACTGGAGATCGGCGCCGAGGTCGAGGCGGGCGCTCCGGTGCTGGTGCTGGAGAGCATGAAGATGGAGACGGTGCTGCGCGCGCCGTTCAACGCCCGGCTCAAGCAGTGCGTGGTCTCGGTCGGCACTCAGGTGGAGACCGGCGCGCCGATGCTGTGGCTGGAGCCGCTCAGCGACGAGGCCGACGCCGAGGACGAGGGCCCCGCGGCGACGGTGGAGCTGGATCTGCCCGCCGCGCCCGCTGCGCTGCCCGCCCGCGAGCGCACCCGCCGCGGCCTCGAGGACCTGCGCAGCCTGCTGCTCGGCTTCGACGTCGATCCGCACGACGAAGGCCGGGTGCTCGACGACTACCTGGCCGCGCGGCGCTCCTCGGTCGAGGACGGCCAGCGTCCGCTCACCGAGGAACTCGATCTGATCGAGGTCTTCGCCGATCTCGCCGAGCTGAGCCGCAACCGGCAGGCCGGTGACGAGATCGGCGGTCACGTGCACAGCGCCCGCGAACGCTTCCACACCTACCTGCAGAGCCTCGACGTCGAACGTGCCGGGCTGCCGGAAGCGTTCCAGGCCAAGCTTTCTCGCGCGCTCTCGCACTACGACGTGACCGAGCTGGACCGCACCCCGGAACTCGAGTCCGCGGTGTTCCGCATCTTCCTCGCCCAGCAGCGCGCTTCGATCGCCGCCTCGATCGTCACCGCGCTGGTGCGCACCTGGCTCGGCGAGGCGCCGCCGGACGAGGCGCAGCACGAGCCGGCGGCGCGCACCCTGGAACGGCTGATCGCCGCGACACAGGTCCGCTTCCCGGTGGTCGCCGACCTCGCACGCGGGCTGGTCTTCTCCTGGTTCGGTCAGCCGCTGCTGCGCCGCAACCGCGCGCGCGTCTACGCCGACATCCGCAACCACCTGCGCTACCTGGACACCCACGCGGACGCTCCGGATCGCGCCGAGCGGATCGCCGAGATGGTGCGCAGCACCGAGCCGCTGGTCCGCATCCTCGGTCAGCGGCTCAACCGCGACGACCTCGACAACGCGATCATGCTCGAGGTGCTGACCCGCCGCTACTACGGCAACAAGGAACTGCTCGGTGTCCGCACCACCGTGGCCGCGGGCTGCACGTTCGTGGTCGCCGAGCGGGCGGACTCGTCGGTGGCCTCGGCCGCGGTGAGCTTCGACGCGCTGGGCGACGCGCTGCGCGGACTCGCCGAGCTGGCCGGTGAGGAAGACGCCGTCGACGCCGACATCTACCTCGCGTGGCCGCAGCAGCCGGAGGACTTCGCCGTGATGGCGCAGCTGCTGCACGAGGTGGTGCGGCAGTACCCGCTGCCGCAGCAGGTGCGCAGGCTCACCGCTACGGTCGCGGGCAGCGGCGCCAACATCATGCACCACCACTTCACCTTCCAGCCCTCGCCGAGCGGCATGGTCGAGCAGCGCCTGATCCGCGGTCTGCACCCCTACATCGCGCAGCGGATGCAGATGGAGCGGCTCAGCAAGTTCGACCTGACCCGCCTGCCGTCCTCGGACGAGGAGGTCTACCTCTTCCGCTGTGTCGCGCAGGAGAATCCGTCCGACGATCGCCTGGTCGCGTTCGCCCAGGTGCGCGACCTGACCGAGCTGCGTGAGCACGAGGGCCGGTTGATCGCGCTGCCGACAGCGGAGAACACCATCGCCACCTGCCTGGACTCGATCCGGCGGGCCCAGTCGCTGCGGCCGTCGAAGAACCGCTTCAACACCAACCGGATCGTGATCTACGTGTGGCCGCCGAGCAGCCTCAGCCGCACCGAATTGCTGGTGATCGCCGACCGGGTGCTGCCGACCGCGGCGGGCGCCGGCCTGGAGGAGATGCTGTTCATCGCGCGTCAGCGCGACCCGCAGACCGGTGAACTCAACAAGACCTCGATGCGCATCTCTTTCGATGCCACCGGCGGTCACGAGCTGATCGTGGAGGAACCCTCCACCGCCCCGGTCGAGCCGCTCGACGACTACCGGCTCAAGGTGCTGCGCGCCAGCAGTCGCAACACCGTCTACCCGTACGAATTGACCGGTCTGCTCGGCTCGTTCCGCGAGTACGACCTCGACGACACGCACCGGCTGGTTCCGGTCGACCGGCCGAAGGGGCTCAACTCCGCGGCGATGGTCGCGGGTGTGGTCAGCACCCCGACCACCCGTCATCCCGAGGGCGTCACCCGGGTCGTGCTGCTCGGCGATCCGACCAAGTCGCTCGGCGCGCTGTCGGAGCCGGAATGCCGGCGCGTGATCGCCGCGCTGGATCTGGCCGAGCAGCTGCGGGTGCCGCTGGAGTGGTACGCGCTGTCCTCGGGCGCGCGCATCTCGATGACCTCCGGCACCGAGAACATGGACTGGGTCGCGGCCGCGCTCAAGCGGATCGTCGAGTTCACCCAGGACGGCGGCGAGATCAACATCGTGGTCTCCGGCATCAACGTCGGCGCCCAGCCGTACTGGAACGCCGAGGCGACCATGCTCATGCACACCAAGGGCATCCTGGTGATGACGCCGGACTCGGCGATGGTGCTCACCGGTAAGCAGGCGCTGGACTTCTCCGGCGGTGTCTCGGCCGAGGACAACTTCGGTATCGGCGGCTACGACCGCGTGATGGGCCCGAACGGGCAGGCGCAGTACTGGGCGCCGAACCTGATCGCGGCGCGCGAGGTGCTGATGTCGCACTACGACCACACCTACATCGCACCGGGCGAGCTGCACCCGCGGCGCGCGGAGACCTCCGACCCGATCGACCGCGACGTCTCGGACTTCCCGCACCTGCTCGCGGGCAGCGATTTCAGCACGGTCGGCGAGATCTTCTCGGCCAAGGCGAACCCGGATCGCAAGAAGCCCTTCGATATTCGCACCGTCATGCGTGCCGTGTCCGACCAGGACCACCCGGTGCTGGAACGGTGGGCCGGCATGGCCGACGCGGAGACCGCGGTCGTGCAGGACGCGCACCTCGGCGGCATCCCGGTGTGCCTGCTCGGCATCGAGTCGCAGTCGGTGCCGCGCCGCGGCTTCCCGCCCACCGACGGCCCCGACACCTACACCGCGGGCACCCTGTTCCCGCGGTCGTCGAAGAAGGCGGCGCGCGCGATCAACGCGGCAAGCGGCAACCGGCCGCTGGTGGTGCTGGCGAACCTGTCCGGCTTCGACGGCTCGCCGGAGTCGATGCGCAAGCTGCAGCTCGAGTACGGCGCCGAGATCGGTCGCGCGATCGTCAATTTCCGTGGGCCCATTGTGTTCTGCGTGATCTCGCGGTATCACGGCGGCGCGTTCGTCGTCTTCTCCAAGACGCTGAACCCGAACATGACCGCGCTCGCCATCGACGGCTCGTTCGCCTCGGTGCTCGGCGGCGCGCCCGCCGCGGCGGTGGTGTTCGCCGGTGACGTGAACGCCCGCACCGCCGCCGACGAGCGGGTCCGCGAGCTCGAGGCACGGGTCGTGGCCGCCCCGGTCGCCGAGCGCGGTCCGCTCAAAGCCGAACTCGACGAGCTGCGCTCCTCGGTGCGTACCGAGAAGCTCGGCCAGGTCGCCGCGGAATTCGACCGGGTGCACAACATTCGGCGTGCCGTGGAGGTCGGCTCGGTGGACGCGGTGATCAGCGCCGCGGAACTGCGCCCGCGCATCTTCGAGGCGATCGAGGCGCACCTGAGCGCCAAGGTGGTCGAGGCGCAGCCGAGCTGAATCGGGTTCCAGCACAACGATCGCGTCCGGCCCGGCGGAGTCCACTCCGCCGGGCCGGACGCGTTTCCGCGGTGTGCCGCGCGGGTCGATCTGTGGCCGCAGCGAACTCGCCATACCCTCGCTGTGCCCGCGCTCGATCCGGCGTGCCCGTCACCCCGGGACGGCGGCCGCGCGCTGTTCGGTGGAATCGACGACGACAACGGTGTTGCCGCCCAGGTGTTTCGCCTCGTACATCGCGGTGTCGGAGGCGCGCAGGATCTCTTGGCGCAGGGTCGGATCGGCGGTGTGCCGCCCGCTGAACAGCGCGACGCCCACGCTGACGGTGACCGTCAGCGGCAGGTCGGGCGTCGTCTCGATGGCATGGCGCAGGCGTTCGGCGACCGCCCGCGCGGTGGCGTCGTGCTCGCGGCCGACGAGGACGAACTCCTCGCCGCCGGTGCGGGCGATGAGGGTGTCGGTGTCGGCGGCGGTGCGCAGGCGATCGGCCGCCCGCTTCAGCACCTCGTCGCCGAACGCGTGACCGAAGGTGTCGTTCACGGCCTTGAATCGGTCCAGGTCCAGGGTGATGGCGTAGCCGTGGCCCGCCGAGAGCCAGCCGACGCAGCGTGACCAGTGCGCGTCCAGCCCGCGCCGGTTCAGCAGCCTGGTCAGCGGGTCGGACATGGCGTCCATGCGCAGCAGCCAGTGCGAGAACTGCACCGTGGGCAGCACCACGCCGATGAGCGCGATGTTGGCCACGACCAGCGCGATGCCGAGTGCGACGTCCCCGTGCCAGCGGCCATCGCCGAGCACCGCGAGCCCGGCCAGCACCAGGATCGACAACACCGACCAACTGACGCTCAGCACCAGCGCGCGCCGACTGTGGAAAACCGCCACGTACGTGCCGGTGGCCACGAGCATCAGCACGCCCATGGCGCCGAGCACCCGGTCGCGCACCAGCATGCTGTCGAGGGTGACCACCACGTCGATCGTCGCGACCCAGGTGAGCGCCTCGACCCTGCGCGGCCACGGCAGCAACCACCAGCGCAGGGCCCACGCGCCGCCCAGCACGGCCGCGATCGTATTCACCGTGGTCGCGAAGGGCCCGTCGACCCCCGCCGGGGACACCGCCATCAGGACCGCGTTGACCAGCATCAGCAGTCCGCCCGCGCCCAGCACGAGCTTCACCCGCTCGAGTACCGAATGCGACTCGAGAAACTCGACGACCCAGTTGTAATCGATCCGGTGCTGCCAGCTCAGTTTCGACACCGCCTCACATCGGCAGTGGAACGACGCCCGCACCTGATCCCGAACGAAGTCCCGGTTTGCACAAGCATGCCCAACCAGCCTAACCGCATTCCGCGACGCATCAGCTAACCCGTAGCCCACCTCACAGGCCGGGCGCGTCGCCGGTTCGCACGCCCACTGCGGCGGGATCGCGGTCCGCGGGACCGCTCTGAGCATTACCCCGGAGGTAATCGTGCGGGGGCGGGAATGTTCGTAGGATCGAGGGGTGAGTGTGCGGACGGCGGGCGACCTGCTACGGCATTGGCGGCTCGAGCGGAGGCTGAGTCAGTTGGAGTTGGCGGGGCGGGCGCAGACCTCGGCCCGGCATCTCAGTTTCATCGAGACGGGGCGGTCCACGCCGAGCCGGACCATGCTGGTGCATCTGAGCGAGCACCTGGAGATCCCGCTGCGCGAACGCAATCGGTTGCTGCTGGCGGCCGGGTACGCGCCCGCCTACGCGGAGCCCGCGCTGAACACGCCCGCGATGGACGCGATTCGCGGTGCGATGGAACAGATCCTGATCGGTCACGAGCCGTATCCCGCGCTCGCGATCGACCAGAACTGGACCATGATCAGCGCGAATTCCGGTGTGGCCCTGCTGCTCACCGATATCGATCCGGCCTTGCTCGAGCCGCCGGTGAACGCGCTGCGACTGAGCCTGCACCCGGACGGGTTGGCCGGCCGTATCGTCAACCTGGCGCAGTGGCGCGGTCATCTGTTCGCGCGGCTGGCCAGGCAGGTCGAGGTGACCGGTTCGTCCCAGCTCGCCGACCTGTTCGCGGAACTGCGCGCCTATCCAGGGGGTGAGCTGGACCCGATGCTGCCCGAGCCCGATCAATCCGTCGTGCCGCTGCGGCTGCGACACGAGGGCGAGGAACTGTCGTTCCTGAGCGTCACCACCGTGTTCGGCACGCCGATGAACGTCACCGTCGCCGAACTCGCCATCGAATCCTTCTTTCCCGCCGACGAACAGACGCGCAAGCGGCTCACCGGATGACGGTGGCAGCGCACGTCGGCGGGCTGCTGGGCGTCCCGGTGCGCGCCGTGACCGATCTCGGCGCGCGGCACGCGTGGACGTTGCACCGTGCCGAACTGGCCGACGGGCGCGGCGTTTTCGTGAAGGCGGGGGCGGCGCCGAGCACGGTCTTCACCGCCGAGGCGGCCGGACTGCGCTGGCTCGGCGGCCCGGTGCCCGACGTGCTCGCCGTCGACGAGCGGCTGATCGTGCTGCCCTGGTTGGACGATGCGGGCCCGACCAGGGCCACCGCGGCGCGCTTCGGGCGCGAACTCGCTGCCCTGCACGCGAATTCACCGCGGTGCTTCGGCGCCCCGTGGCCGGGGTGGATCGCCGAGCTGCCCTTGGACAACACGGCCTCGTCCGGGCCGTGGGGGAGCTGGTACGCCGAATACCGGCTCGCGCCGTACCTGCCGCGAGCGGCCGCGCACCTCGGGCCGGACGGAATCCGCCTGCTGGAGCGGGTGATCGAGCGCATCGACACACTGGCGGGCCCGGCGGAGCCACCGGCGCGCATCCACGGCGATCTCTGGTCGGGCAACCTGATCTGGACCGCCGAGCGCGCCGTGCTCATCGATCCCGCCGCGCACGGCGGGCACCGCGAAACCGACCTGGCCGTGCTGGCGCTGTTCGGCGCCCCGTACCTGGATCGAATCCGTGCCGCCTACCACGAGGTCCACCCGCTGGCCGACGGCTGGCGCGCGCGGATCCCGCTGCATCAGTTGCACCACTTGCTGATTCACGTGGTGCTGTTCGGCGACGGTTACCGCGCGCAGACCCTCGCCGCGGCGACCGCCGCGCTGGCGGCCTGATTCGACCGGCCGCTCAGCTGGTGACGATCGGCTGCTGTACCCGCGCGATCAGATGCTCCACCAGCGTGGTCAGCACCATCTTGCACGAGCTCCGGTCCCTGGCATCGCACAGCTGCACGGGGGTGTGCGGATCGAGGTCGAGCGCGTCGCGCACCTCGTCGACGGTGTACACCGGCGCGCCGTCGAAGCAGTTCACGCCGACCATGAACGGCAGCCGCCGCCGTTCGAAGAAGTCAACGGCGGCAAAGGAATTGCCGAGCCTTCGGGTATCGGCGAGCACCACGGCGCCGAGCGCGCCGCGCGCCAGCTCGTCCCACAGGAACCAGAAGCGGTCCTGTCCCGGCGTGCCGAACAGATACAGCACCAGGTCCCGGTCGATGGTGAGTCTGCCGAAGTCGAGCGCGACCGTGGTCGTGGTCTTCGACTCCACCCCCGACAGATCGTCGACACCGGTGCTGACCTCGGTGATGAGTTCCTCGGTGCGCAGCGGGGCTACCTCGCTGATGGCCGAGACCATGGTCGTCTTGCCGACGCCGAACCCGCCGGCGACGAGGATCTTGACCGAGGCGGCCAGGTGCGGCGTGCCGCTCGGGTCAAATTTTTCGGATTCCATCCAGTACCGCTCGCAATATGTTGAGGTCTTCGGGCCCGGCTTCCGTCGGGACGGGAGCACGGAATATGAGTTGTCCGTCGCCGATCAGATCGCCGACGAGGATCTTCGTCACCGCGAGCGGTAAACGCAACTGTGCCGAGACCTCCGCCACCGATTGCGAAACTCGGCACAGCCGAAGGATATCGGCGTATTCGGGTTCGGTCCGGCGCAGTGGGCCCGCCGCGTCGTCGGCGACGACCGACGTGAGCATGTCCAGCTCGGGACCGGCTCCGGTGGTGCGCCCGCGCGTGAGCGCGTAGGGGCGGACCAGCGGGCCTGCCGCCTCGTCGAACCAGGGCTCACGCGGTTGGGTCATGGCAGATTCGGTTCTCCCTGCCCGACGAGATCGTGTCTCGGCGTGGTGGACAGATAGGTGCCGACCCGTTGCACGGTCAGATTCATCTCGTAGGCGACCATGCCGAGGTTCGCGGACTCGATCGCTTGCAGTGCGAGACAGGCGTTGTCGCCCGCCGAGGTGACGAACAGCACCGCCCGGTCCAGCTCGATGACGGCCTGCCGGACGCCGCCGCCGTCGAATCGGTTACCCGCGCTGCGGGCCAGACCGTACAGCGCCGAGGACATCGCGCCGAAATGTTCGGCGTCCTCCCTGCTCATCGCGCTGGATCGGCCGAGCAGCAGTCCATCGGTGGACAGCACCACCGCGTGCCGTACCCCGGCCAGCCGATCGACGAGATCGTCGAGTAGCCAATTGAGATCACCTGTGGGAGTAGCGGACACTCCTACCCTTCCTGTTCGTCCGGGATGATAGCGGAGCGGCGGCCCTGCCTTGTCCCGTTCTCGATGGCGGACATGAGATCACGAGCCTGCTCGGCCGAACGCGCTTGCGGCACGGGCGCGGCGGGCGGGGTGGGGGCCGATTCCGTCAGCGGCGGTGCGAGATTGGCCTGCCGGTTGCGCCGCGGCAGCGCGGGCCTGGTGTCGCCGTTCGGCGCCGGCGCGGCGTTGCCGGGCCGCGGCGGGGCGGTCGGCTCGAGTGCCAAGGTGGCGACGGCACCGGCGGCGGGCTGTGGCGCGGCCGCCGGCTCGACGACGGGCGCGGCGGGCAGACGCCTGCGCCGACCTGGGTCGGTCAGTTCCGCCGGGGTCTGCGGCGGCACGGCATCGGTGACGATGAGCGCGGACGGAATGAGCACGATGGCCTTGATACCGCCGTAGTCGGATTCCGAGAGCCGCACCGTGACACCGTGGCGCACCGCCAGTTGCGCGACGACGAACAGGCCGAGGCGCGAGTCCGCCGACAGCGCCGCGACACCGAAATCGGGTGGGGTGCGCAGCATGTCGTTCAACCGGGCGAGCTCACCCTCGGACATGCCCATGCCCTGGTCGCAGATCTCGGCGACCACGCCCTTGCCCACCACGTTGCCGTTGACCTCGACCCGAGACTGCGGCGGGGAGAACGCGGTGGCGTTGTCGACGAGTTCGGCGAGCAGATGGATGAGGTCGGCGACCACGGTGCCGACGACGTATACCTCGGGCAGCCTGGCCACCCTGACCCTGGCGTAGTCCAGTGTTTCGCCGACCGCGCTGCGCACCAGATCCAGCAGCGGCACCGGGTTGCGCCACTGCCTGCCGGGCTGGCCGCCGCCGAGGATGGTCAGGTTCTCCGCGTTGCGGCGTTCCCGGGTGGCCAGGTGGTCGAGCCGGAACAGCGTGTCGAGCAACACCGGATCCTCTTGCCGCTGTTCGGCTTCGTCGAGGATCTCGAGCTGACGGTGCACCACGATCTGGCTGCGGTGCGCGATGTTGAGGAAGACCGACTTCACGCCCTCGCGGGTGCGGGCCTCGGTGACCGCGGCGCCGATGGCCGCGGCGTGCGCGTGCTGGAAAGCCTTGGCCACCTGGCCGATTTCGTCGTGACCGAAGTCGAGCACCGGCGTCTCGGCGGCGGGGTCGATCGTCTCGCCCGCGTTGAGCCTGCGCATCGTCTCGGGAAGCCGCTCATCGGCCATCGCGAAGGTCTGCCTGCGCAAACGCTTGAGCCTGCGGATGATTCGGTTGGCAAGCACCAGCGCGATGAGGAAGGCGAGGATGCTGACCACGAGCACGCCGCCACCCGCGTACAGCGAGTTGGCCGCGGAGTCGTTCGCTCGCTGCTCGGCGAGCTCCTGCGAGTGCCGGTTCTGCGTGATCCAGACATCGATCAGGCCGCGGTTCACCTCGGAGGCTGCGTTCTGCCACTCGGTGGTCGACAGCGGCAGCGCGGCCTGCTTCGAACTGCTGGAACTACTCGAGCTGCTCGAACTGCCGGTGCTGTTGGTCAGGTGTGCGGTCAGATGCCGTTGTACGACAGCGGTTTCCATCAATGACAGCTGCTGCCAGGCATTGCTGCCGGTGAGCTGCTGCAGCCGGTCGTGCTGGGCCTTGTCGCCGCTGAGCTCGGTGGTCAGGTTGCCGATCTCGGTGTGGTAGAAGCCGACCTGACGCAGGTACTCCTCGACCGGGATAGGTGTGGCGCCGTCGCTGGCGGCGAGCATGACGCCGAGCGCGTTGCTGCGCGACATCGCCTCGGCCGCATTGAGAAACCGCATGCCGTCGGCGATCGCGACGGCGATCTCGGCGTCCGGCGCGGTCTGCTCGGCGATGCCGGTACCGACCGAGATCACATCGAGCAGCCGGTTGTAGAACATATAGGCGTCCGAGGCGGGGAGCTGGCCCGCGTCGGTGGCCAACCGCACCTGCGCCATTTGGCTGAGCAGCGTGTTGAAGCCTGCGACATCGTCGCCGATCTTCGAATCATCCACTTCGCGAAGGCCGTTGGAGACCTCGACCAGCCCGCGCATCGCGCCGTCGAGGCGGATGCGGGCGGCGGCGAGTGCGGGCGGGACGGTGTCGTCACCGGCGAGCTGGGCCAGGGTCAGGCGGCGTTCCTGCTGCACCGCCTCCATGAGCTCTCTGGTCTGCGGGATGGCGTTCTGATTCTGTACCGCCCACTCTTTCGCCTTGGTTCCCTCGGCTACCAGATAACCCGCTGCGCCCACGCCGACCACAAGCAGAGTCAGGCTCGGAATGAGCGCGATTGCCAGGATCCGCGTACGAACCCCGAGCCTCGCTCTGAACATCGGCACAACCTAAACCACAAAACGGACCAGCCGAGACTAGTGTCCCGCTGAGTGGGACTCGAGTTGACTTCTCGGTCACCGAGGAGGGTCTACGCGGTGACCGGCGGATGTGGCGCTGACGGCGGTTTCGGGGCAGGCGGCGGGCGCGGTTCGGGAGCAATGGGCGCTGTCGTGGTACTACGGAGGCGTGCCACGGCGTAGATTGTGTGTACCTCGCGGTAACACGAGATCGCATCGACTACGTAGGAGGCCACGATGCCCGCGCCGGAAGCCGCCGTCTTCGACCGTCTGAGCGGGCTCGCCGCGATCGACAACCCGGACGACCGTTCGCGCAAGACGATCGCCGAGACGTTCAGCGGTAAGCCACTCGGCAGCGTCCCGGTCGGCACCGCGGCCGACGTGGCCGCGGCCTTCGAGAAGGCCAGGTCCGCGCAGGCGCGCTGGGCCGCGCGCTCGGTCGCCGATCGGGCCGCGGTGCTCGAACGCTACCGCGCGTTGGTGGTGGAGCACCGGGAATTCCTGATGGACGTGGTGCAGGCCGAGACCGGCAAGGCGCGCTGGGCGGCGCAGGAAGAGATCATGGGCCTGATGTTCGCGGCCCGCTACTTCGCCAAGGCCGCGCCCGGCCTGCTCGGCGCGCACAGCGTGCGGGGGGCGTTCCCGGTGCTGAACCGTACGTCGGTGCGGCACCAGCCCAAGGGCGTCGTGGGTGTGGTCGCGCCGTGGAACTATCCGATGCTGCTGTCCATCGGTGACTCGATCCCCGCGCTCATCGCGGGCAACGCCGTGGTGGTCAAGCCGGACAGTCAGACCCCGTTCTCCTCGCTGGCCAACGCCGAACTGCTCTACCGCGCGGGCCTGCCGCGTGATTTGCTTGCGGTGGTTCCCGGGCCCGGCACCGTGGTCGGCACCGCGATCGTGGACAGCTGCGACTACCTGATGTTCACCGGATCCTCCGCGACCGGCCGCACGCTGGCCGAACAGTGCGGCCGCAGGCTGATCGGGTTCTCCGCCGAACTCGGCGGCAAGAACCCGATGATCGTGGCGCGGGGCGCGAACCTGGACAAGGTCGCCAAGGCCGCGGTGCGCGCCTGTTTCTCCAACGCGGGCCAGCTGTGCATCTCGATCGAACGGCTCTACGTCGAGCGCTCGATCGCCGAGGAGTTCACCGCGAAGTTCGTCGCCGCCGTCGAGGCCGCGAAACTCGGTGCGGCCTACGACTATTCGACCGATATCGGCTCGCTCATCTCCGAGGCCCAGCTGGAGACGGTGACCAAGCACGTCGCCGATGCCACCTCGAAGGGCGCGAAGGTGCTCGCAGGCGGCAAGGCGCGGCCCGACCTCGGCCCGCTGTTCTACGAGCCGACCGTGCTCGCCGAGGTCACCGACGAGATGGAGTGCGGCCGCAACGAGACCTTCGGCCCGCTGGTGTCGATCTATCCGGTGGACAGCGTCGCCGAGGCCGTCCGGCTGGCCAACGACACCGAGTACGGCCTGAACGCCAGCGTCTGGGCGGCCAGCAAGTCCGAGGGCGAACGGATCGCCGAGCAGCTGCACGCGGGCACCGTCTGCGTGGACGAGGGCTACGCGCCCGCCTGGGGCAGCACCGCCGCGCCGATGGGCGGCATGGGCATCTCCGGTGTCGGCCGCAGGCACGGCCCCGACGGACTGCTCAAGTTCACCGAGCCGCAGACGGTCGTGGTCACCCGGTTCCTGAATCTCGATGCGCCCCCGCTGGTTTCGCAGGACCGCTGGCAGCGGTTCCTGATGTCGGTAGCGCGCAGTCTGCGTTTCCTGCCCGGACGGTGATCAGCGCCCGCCAGGTGGTCGTGCGCCACCTGGCGGACACTGCCGCCGGGCCGCGCCGACGCCGCGGCGTCCGCGCGGCCCTCAGGTCCGGACGTGCTGAGTTCCCGAGACCTACTAGGTCATCCGATCCGCGCCGGTGCGTGGCGGCGGCAGGGTCGCCACCTCGGCATCGGTGAGCAGCCGGGAGCGGATGCGAAAGCGCACCCGCTCGGGTGCCGTCACCGGGTCGCCGCCGCGGGCGCTCGCCACGTCCACCGTCAGGTGCGTGTGCTTCCACAACTCGAATTGCTCCGCGCACATCCAGAATTCGGTATGCCACGGCAGATAGCCGAGCAGCACGTCGGCGCTGCCGACCGGGCATTCGCGCGCCGGGAACCAGCGCGGCGAGGCGGGATCGGCGTAGGCGTCGCACTGGTGCAGCAGCACAGCGCCGTGGTAATCGATCAACTGACGCAACACATTTCGTGCCCTGTCGGTGATGGCGACCCGCTGTGCGCGCTGCTGCATCAGAACAACCCCCGTCCGCGGGGTGGGTGACTGACCAGCAAGTTCTTGGTGTCGTTGGCGATGCGTACCGCCTCATCGACGGTGTCGAACCGGGTCACCGAGACCACGGGTCCGAAGATCTCCTCCTGGAACACGCGCATGGTGTTGCTACCCTCCAAGATCGTGGGTTGGATGTAGTACCCGCCCGGCAGCCCGGCCACCTTGCGTGCCGCTCCGCCCGCGCGTACCCGAGCGCCTTCCCTGTCCTCCGATGTCGATGTAGGACAGGATCTTTTCGTATTGGTCTGGTCCGGCCTGTGCTCCGATCATGGTGCTGTCGTCGAGCGGGTCGCCGCTCTTGATGGCCCCGGTCTCGCGTAGATCATGCCGCCGCTCCTCGCCGAATCACTGTGGTCGGGCCACTATGACCCGCCAAGGTTGGTGCGAGGTTGGTGTGACCGACGCGCGTGCAACTGCACGCGCAGTCAGGCGCGCAGTGCGGTGTGCAACCGCGCCGCGACCACGGCGCGGCGCACGTCGTCGAGCGGCAGCAGGCGCAGCGCGTGCTCGTGCACCGCGATATCGCCTGGCGCGCGTTCGCCGAACGTGACGGCGTGTTCGGCGCGATCGCTGGCCAGCACCGCATTGCGCACGCCGACATCGAGATAGGAGCGCCACTGCACCACGCCGGGGGTGTCCGAACCGGGCAGCAGCGGGCCGCGGTAGAGCCACACCGCCGAGGTGGTGTCGCCCGCGGCGACGGCGGCCAGCAAGTCGACGGCATCGCAGGCCACCGGCCCGGTCAGCAGATAGCGGCGGTTGGTGATCTCACCGCCGGTGGCGCGGCGCAGATGCGAGACATCGGCCTTGAGTGTGCTGGTGGAGACCGCACGGTCGCCGTACACGGCCGCGTGCAGCTGCTCGGGTGTGAACCCGTCGGGCTCGAGGGCGAGCAGCGCCAGGATCTCCAGCTGCCGTGGCGGCAGCGGCACCGGCCTGCCGTCGCGCATCAGCCGTGCGGTGCCGAGACATTCGAGCCGCACGCCGGGCGTCGGCGCTGGCTCGGCGGCGCGCAGCATCGTCTCCACGGCGGTGACCAGCGCCCGGACCGAGGTCAATACCAGCGGATGCGAGCGGTCCCAGGAACTGGACAGGTCGAGCACGCCGAGCTGCCTGCCGTCGGGTGCGTGGATCGGCGCCGAATAGCACACCCACCCGTGCAGCGCGGCGATCAGGTGCTCGGCGGAGAACACCGAACAGGGACGGTCGTCGTGCAGGGCGAGCGACAAACCGTTGGTGCCCATATTGCTTTCGTTCCAGCATCCGCCAGGGGCGAAGTTCACCTGCTCGGCCTGCCTGCGCAACGACCGGTCGCCCGCGGACCACAGGATCGTGCCCGCCTCGTCGGTGACCACCGCGAGATAGCCTGCGTCCTCGGTGATTCCGCGCAGTTCACCGGACAGCTCGGTGATGGGCGTGCGCAGCGGCGATTCCGACCAGAGGTCGGCGACATCGTCGAGGCCGGGCGCGACCGTGCGGCCGGGGTCCACCGTCGGTAGTGAACGCTGCCAGGATCGCGCGACGTCGGTGCGCAGCAGGGTGGGTCGGGGCGGTGGCGCGGTGGTATTCGGAGCCGTAGCCCAGCGCTCCCATTCCTTTTCCAGTTCGGCCCGCCGCTGGGTCAGGGTGCGGAACTGTGCCACCTCGAAGAACTCCATCGTCGTGTGAGCTCACATTCGCTCTCTCATTCTGGCGTATGCAAGACAGCGGCGGGAGGGTTTGCCGACATAGCGAACGGTCCTCGCGGCGTATCTCCGTGTCGCACCGTGCGTGGCGGACTACCCTCGGAGGATGGCGACCGTTTCACGACGGGCCCAGTTGGCCGACGTGCACGAACTGGCTTCCGGCATGCCGGATGTCACTCGAGTGGATGGCCCGCGTGGCAATCCGATCTATCAGGTGGGCGGGAAATCGTTCGTGTTCTTCCGGACACCGCGTCCCGATGCCCGCGACCCGGACACCGGCGAACGCTATACCGATGTGATCGTCTTCTGGGTGTCCTCGGAATCGGAGAAACAGGCGCTGGTGCAGGACCCACGGTTGCCGTTCTTCACCACCGCGCACTTCAACGGTCACCCCTCGGTGCTGTTGCGCGGCAGCCGGATCGGCGAACTCACCTATCAGGAACTGGCGGAGGCGGTCCAGGACGCCTGGCTAGCCCGCGCCTCGGGCAGGCGGGCGGCCGACTGGCTGGCCGCCAACCCGCCCGGCTGAGCTCTACTCACTTGTTGAAGAAGATCCCCGCGACATCGGCGTTCTTGATCGGGGTATCGGCATTGCGCTGACCGCCGCACAGCAGATCGACCGAGACCATCGTCGCGTCCACCGCGGTGCCCGCTGGCTCGTGGTCGTCATTGGTCTGCTGTTTGACGAATTTGGTGATCGTCACGCGCTTCTGGTCCTGATCCTGCTTGATGTAGTCGCTGCACTTGGTGTCGCCACCCTTGTTGATGGCGCGTTCGACGTCGCTGCAACCGGCGAGCATCAGGGCGACCGCCGTGATCGCGAGGCCGGCCTGTCCGGTCCGGGACAGCGTGCCGTTCATGTGCTCCTCCTGAATACTTCGTCGCCGCGGCCGTCCGCGCCGATCGTCACCACCTTAGTGCCGTGTCCAGGCACTGAGCCCACACCGCGCCGCGCAGGACGGACGCGCGGGCGGCGGCGGAGGAACCGGCGGCGGTACCGGCTCCCCGTCACCGCGATACCCGCTCAGGCGCGAAAGATGCGCAGGGGGATATCGAGTTCGGCCGGGGTGAGCGAACCGTGGTGACCGGCCATCATCGACTGCAAGGGTTCGGCGCCGCTGCGGATGATGCCGCCGGTGCCGCGCGCGGCCACGACGACATCGCCGACGCGTGCGGCGACCCGCGGCGCCACGACCGGGCCGAGCCAGCCGCGGTCGATCACCTCGGCGCGCGAGAGCACGGCGTAGTCCGGGCCGAGCAGCTGCGTCCACGCCGCCATGACATCGTCCGCGGCGCCCGGTTCGGTGTACACGTGCCGGGCGCGCGGCTCTCCGCCCAGTTGCCGCACGGCGGCGCGCAGGCCGTCGTGCTCGTCGAAATCGATGCGCTCGTCGAGTTCGACCATGCCGTGATCGGCGGTGACGCACAGCGCGGCGCCCGGCGGCAGCCGCTCGGCGATATCCGCGGCGATCCGGTCGACATGGGCGAGCTCCAGCAGCCACGCCTCGGCGGACGGACCGCGCACGTGCCCGGTGGTGTCCAGATCGGCGTAGTAGGCGTAGACCAGCGAGCGCGCACCGGCGCGCAGGCCGACGCCGACCCCGTCCACCAGGTCGCCGACCGAGACCGCGGGGCGAAACGCGCACCCGCGCAACACCGCTCGGGTCAGGCCCGATCCGTTCTGATAGTTCGGGGCGACCTGCGTCACGGTGATGCCGTGCGCCGCGGCACGTTCGAAAACCGTTGCGGTGGGCTGGAATTGCTCCGGCACCAGCTCGCTCAGCAGATCCACGCGGGCGCCCTCGCCGTGCAGCTGCCAGCGCAGCGAGTTCACCAGCCGCTCCTGCTCGGGCACCCGCATCAGATAACCGACGATGCCGTGCTCGCCGGGCGGCACGCCGACGCCGAGCGAACTCAGGCTGGTCGCCGTCGTGCTCGGGAACCCGGCCGTGAGCGGCAGCGACGGCAGGCTGGACAGGAACGGCGCCACATCGGGATGCGCGGCAAGCGCGGCGGCGCCGAGCCCGTCGATCAGCAGCACGCACACCCGGTCGGCGGCGAGGTCGAGGCCGAGCCGGTCTCGTTCGCCCGGCACGCCGAAACCGGCGAGCAGCGAAGGGATCAGGTCGGCGAGGGAGCCCGTACCGTAACGGGGCGCGGCGAACACGCTTGCCAGGATGTCAACTCCGGTGCCGTCCGGACAAGGGCGCGCTCAGGCCTGGCCCGTCTCGAACCGGCCGACCTTGCCGTCGCGGACGGTGAAGCGCCAGCTGGTGCGCATCGAACCCCACCGCGAATTGGTGTAGTCGGCGACCAGTTCGGTGCCGCCGTCGGCCACCGACTCGACCCGCATCCTGGCGTTGCTGCCGAACACCTCCGAGTCGGTCCACTGGGCGATATTGCGTTCGACGCCGTCGTCGGACATCGTCGCGTCGTCGGTGAGCGCCGCGAAGAACCGCTCCTTGTCGTTGGCGTTGAGCGCGTCCACGAATTCCTGCACCACGGGATCTAGCTGAGTCATCCGGTTACCCCTCTCGGATCAGGTGACAGCCGTCAGCGATAGAGCAGCAAACCTCCGGCGTCCACTCTAGTGCCGAACCCGCCCGCGCGCCGGGACGGCGCTCGCGACGCGGGGCCGGAGCCCGTTGACCGGGGGATGTGCGCGGCTGGTAGACAAGGATCGTGACAGCGCGGCGGGCATTCCGATTCGGTGTGAACATGGTGGCTCCGGATTCGCGGGCCAGGTGGATCGAGAAATGCCGCAGGGCCGAGGAACTGGGCTTCGACGTGATCGGGGTGGCCGATCATCTCGGCTGTCCCGCGCCGTTTCCCTCGATGATCCTGGCCGCCGAATCGACCGAACGGGTGCGGCTGAACACCTTCGTATTGAACACCGCGTTCTACAATCCGGTCCTGCTCGCGCGCGATATCGCGGGCGCGGATCAGCTGACCGGGGGCCGGGTGGAGATCGGGCTCGGCGCGGGGTATGTGCGCTCCGAATTCGATACCGCGGGAATCCCTTTCGAATCCGGCGGCAAGCGGGTAGCGCATCTGGAGCGGACGGTGGGCACCTTGCGCACCCTGTTCTGCGATCCGGAATACCAGCCGCGCCCGGCGCAGCCGGCCGGGCCGCCCGTGTTGATCGCGGGCTGGGGTGACCGGTTGCTGCGCGTGGCCGCCGACAACGCCGACATCATCGCCTTTCCGTGCGCCTCGGCGACCGAGAACGGCGGGCCGCTGCATCTGGCCGGGTTGGCCGAGATCGGCGAGCGGGTCGACTATGTCCGGGAGTTACTCGGGAAACGTTCGGACAGCGTGGAATTCAATCTGCTCGTGCAGCGCGTCGTGCCACCGCGGGAGCGCGCCGCCGTGCTCGAACTGTTCGGCCCCGCGCTGCCCGAAGATGTCGCCGATTCTCCAGAAGACCTGCCCACCTTGCTGTTCGGCGCCCCCGACGAGATCGCCGATCGGCTCCGCGCCCACCGCGACCGTTACGGCTTCAGCTACATCACCGTGCTCGAACACAGCATGGAGCAGTTCGCGCCGGTGCTCGAATTGCTGCGCCGGGCCGGAGACTGAGCGGTTCAGGTAGCGGGTGCGGGTGGCTCGGCGCCGCGTGCCCGGCTCAGGGCAGCAGGTCGATGATCACGCGCGGGTCGAGCTGGCGCAGCTTCTTGGGACGCGCTGTGAGACAAGGCCAGTCGCGGGCGACGGCCTCGGCGGCGGCGTGGCCCGCGGGTAGTAGCAACTCGGCCTCTGGGTGGCCGGCGAAGGCGGCGCCGAGGCGCTCCGACGCGCCGCGGTCCAGCGCGGTGATGATGGTGTGCGGCAGTTCCAGCAGCACGTCGAGGATGTCGAGACGGTGCGGCGGGATGTGCGCGCGAGCCGCCGCGAGCGCGGTGGCGGGTACGACGATGGTGTTGTTCGCGCCGACCGTCGCCCAGACCACGGCCTGCGCGTAGTTGGCTTGGTTGGCCCAGCTGACGACGGCGGCGGTATCGAAGACGACACCGCCGAGGGCTGGGGTCTTCACGCGGCGCCGGCGTGTGGCCCGCCTGCCTCCTCCTCGGATAACGGCGGTAAACCCTGGATGGCGCGGGCTCGATTGATCAGGTCCAGCGGCGGTCTGCCGCCGAAAACCTCTTCGAGTTTGGCCAGTGACTCGGCGGTGCCGAGGCGCGCGAACACCGATTCGGCGACGAACGCCGCCACCGACTCGATGCGCCCCTCGGCACGCCAGCGTTCGAGCGTGCCGACCAGTTCCGCGGGCAACGTGACGGTCACCTTCCGAGTGCGATGCGCGCGAGGCTGGCCCATGGTGGCACCTTATCCCGAGACCGCCCTCCGTGGGGAGGGGCCGGGTGCGGCGGCGGGGCGGAAGTTCGCGCGCGCGAGCGTCTTTCATCTTCCGGCGACGATCATATCCAGTCGGATCGGGGCCGCGAATCGATGTGATCTGCGTCACATTGCCGTGGGTGATTTGTCGGTGCCGGGTGGCATGGTGTCGGTATGCCTTTCGCCGAAACCGCTGTCACCTCCGACGTCATCCGGCTGCTCGGAGCCAGTGAGCACAACCTGCGCGACGTGTCGCTGGACATCCCCAAGAACAAGATCACCGTTTTCACCGGGGTCTCCGGTTCCGGCAAGTCCTCGATCGTGTTCGACACGATCGCCGTGGAAGCCCAACGCCAGCTCTACGCGACGTTCCCCGCGTTCATTCTCAATTTCCTACCGCGCTACGAACGTCCGCACGCGGAGGCGATGGAGAACCTGACCGCGCCGGTCATCATCGATCAGCAGCCGGTCGGCGGCGGCCCGCGCTCGACTGTCGGCACGATGACCGACATCTTCTCCATGGTGCGGGCCATGTTCGCCCGCTTCGGTGCGCCCTCGGCCGGATTCGTCTACCACTACTCGTTCAATGTGCCGCAGGGCATGTGCCCGGACTGCGACGGTCTCGGCGTCTCGGTGCGGGTCGATCCGGACCGGTTGCTCGACCGCACCAAGTCGCTCAACGAAGGCGCGATCCTGTTGCCTGGCTACGGCGTCGGCAGCGGCGACTGGCAGCTGTACGGCAATTCGGGGCGGTTCGATCCGGACAAGAAGATCGCCGACTACACCGAGGCCGAGTTCGCGGATCTGTTGCACGGCAGCGGCGGCAAGGTGGAGCTCACCTTCGCCAAGGGCACGTGGAAGGCGGACTACGAGGGCATCGCCGCCAAGTTCACCCGCACCAGGCTGCAACGCGACACCTCCGGCCTCAGCGAGAAGACCCGGGCCCAGATCCAGCGGTTCCTCACCGAGGGCGTCTGCTCGACCTGTCACGGCGCGCGCTTGAACGCGGCGGCGCTCGCCACAAAGATCAACGGCCGCAACATCGCCGACTGGGCCGCGCTGCAGATCACCGATTTGCTGGCGGTGCTCGACGAGATCACCGACCCGGCCGCGCTCGGGCTGGTCGCCGCGATCCGGACCGCGTTGCGGCGCGTGGCCGATATCGGGCTCGGCTACCTGAGTCTGGCTCGGCCGACCTCGACCCTGTCCGGTGGTGAGGGGCAGCGGTTGAAGATGATCAAGCACCTGTCCAGCACTTTGATCGGCATGACCTACATCTTCGACGAGCCGAGCGTCGGGCTGCATCCGCGCGATGTCGGTCGATTGAACGATCTGCTGAAGGCCTTGCGGGACAAGGGGAACACGGTGCTCGTGGTCGAGCACGATCCCGACGTCATCCAAATCGCCGACCACATCGTCGATGTCGGGCCGCGGGCCGGCCTGCACGGCGGCCGGGTGGTGTTCGAGGGCGGCTTCGAAGAGCTGCGCGCGGCCGACACACCGACCGGCGCGGGCCTGCGCAGGCCGTTCACGGTGAAGGACGCTTTCCGGAAGGCCAAGGGGGAGTTGCTGATCGAGCATGCCACCGTGCACAACCTGAAGGACGTGACCGTCGGCATCCCGACCGGCGTCCTGACCTCGATCACCGGTGTGGCGGGGTCCGGCAAGAGCAGCCTGATCCGGGACGTCTTCGTGGTCGAGCATCCGGAGGTGATCTTCGTCGACCAGTCCGCCATCGGCGCGTCGTCGCGGTCGACGCCCGCGACATATCTGGGCTTGATGGACCCGATCCGCAAGCTGTTCGCCAAAGCGACGGGGCAGGCGCCGGGACTGTTCAGCTTCAATTCGTCCGGTGCGTGCGAACAATGCGAGGGGCGCGGCGTGCTCATCACCGAGATCGCCTACATGGACCCGGTGACCACGCACTGCGACGCCTGCGACGGCAAGCGCTTCTCCGACGATGTGCTCGCACTCACCCTGCGCGGCAAGTCGATCGCCGATGTGCTGGAGCTGACGGCCGAGGAGGCGCTGGAGTTCTTCCCGGAGAAGGCCTTGCACACCAAGCTGCGCACCATGAACGAGGTCGGCCTGGACTATCTGAGCCTCGGTCAAGCCATGAGCACGCTCTCCGGTGGCGAACGGCAACGCATCAAACTCGCCACCCAGCTGGGCAATACCGGCAGCGTCTACGTCCTCGACGAGCCGACCACCGGCCTGCACATGTCCGATGTCGACACCCTGCTCGCCCTGCTCGACCGCCTGGTCGAGCGCGGCAACACCGTCGTCGTCATCGAACACAACCTCGACGTCGTAGCCCACTCCGACTGGGTGATCGACCTGGGCCCCGACGGCGGCAAAGCGGGCGGCGAGATCGTCTTCACCGGCACCCCCGCCGCCCTGCTCACCGACCCCCACTCCCTCACCGGCGAATACCTCCGCCGCTACAAGGCCGCGTAGCCCGGGAGACCCAGCGGTTCAGTGGCGTTCGCTGAACTGCTGGGCGCCGGTTACGCGGAGGAGGTCGAGGGTGGAGGCGGCGGGGGTGTTCGGTTCGGCGGAGTAGACGACGAGGGTTTGGTCGGTGTCGGGGATGAGCAGGGTGTCGCATTCGACGACGAGGCGGCCGAGTTCGGGGTGCTCGATGATTTTGGTGGCGTCGCGCCACAGGCCGGACGGTCGTTCGCGCCAGAGCTGTTCGAACTGTGTGCTGTGCGTGCGCAGTTCGTTGATCAGGCGATCGAGTTCCGGATCGGTCGGGTAGCGGGCTTTCGCGCTGCGCAGGGTGCCTACGCCGTACACGCCGAGGATCCGGAACTCTTCTGGCGTGTGCCGGATCCGGCCCGTCTCGGTCCCCAGGAAGCACTGCCAGATCATGTTGCGGTGCGCGGCAGGCAAGGCGGAGAAGTCGCCGAGCAGCGCGGTGGCCATCGGATTCCAGGCCAGCACATCGCCTTTCGCGGACATCACCAGCGCGGGCAGGTCGGCCATCCGGTCGAGCAGCCGTAAGACGCTGGGCCGCACCACCATCGCGATGTGACCCGGTTGTGGCGGTGCGGCGCCGCCGAGCTGGAACAGCAGGGCGCGGTCGTTGTCGTTGAGCCGCAGGGCGCGTGCCAGCGCGGTGAGCACGGCGGTCGACGGGCGCGGGCCCCTGCCCTGTTCGAGGCGCACCACGTAATCGACGCTGATGCCCGCCAACTGCGCCACTTCCTCGCGGCGCAGGCCGGGCACCTGCCGCCGCACACCCGCGGGCAGGCCGACCTCGCGCGGCTGTGTCCGGCTGCGGGCCTGCCGCAGCAGCGCGGCGAGTTCGGTGCGGTCCATCCTTCGATCATCCCGCAGCAGGCCCGGCCCGGGGTGGTACCGCTGCTCCCATGACACGGCGGCCCTGTTCAGGCGTGCTGCGCGCGCCGAGGCTGGACCCATGACGACAACGACAACGGCACTGGTGACCGGTGCGAACAAGGGGCTCGGCCGCGAAACGGTGCGCAGGCTCGGCGAATTGGGCTGGCAGGTGTTCCTCGGTGCGCGCGATGCCGATCGCGGGAAGCAGGCGGCGGCCGAGTTGGCCGAACAAGGGCTGCACGTCGAGTTCGTGCACCTGGACGTCACGTCCGCAGCGTCCGTCGCGGCGGCGGTCGCCACGGTGCGCGCGCGGACCGCCGCGCTGGACGTGCTGATCAACAACGCGGGCATTCCCGGCGAGTTCCGCGCACCGGAGCAGACGCGGGCCGAGGACCTGCGCCCGGTCTTCGAGACCAACGTGTTCGCCCCGGTTCAGGTGACCAACGCGTTCCTGCCGTTGCTGCGCGCGGCGGCGCACCCGCGCGTGGTGATGGTGTCGAGCGGCATGGGCTCACTGACCATCACCGCCGACCCCCAGCGGCTCGAGTCGACGCTGCCGAACCTTGGCTACAGCCCGTCGAAGGCGGCGTTGAACATGATCATGTCGCAGTACTCGCGCGCGCTGCCGGAGATCCGGTTCAACGCGGCCGACCCTGGTTACACCGCAACGGATTTCAACAACCACGGCGGATATCAAACCGTCACCGAGGGCACCGACGCCATCGTCGGGCTGGCCACCGCGGGACCGGACGGCCCCACCGGCGGGTACTTCGACCGAGCGGGTGCGCTGCCCTGGTGACCGTGCGGCGGCGAACCCATGATCGCCGCGGTCCCGGACGTCCTACCGCGCGCCGCCGTTGACGTAGAGCGTCTGGCCGCTGACGTAGGACGCCTCGTCGCTGGCGAGGAACGCGATGACCGCGGCGACCTCGGCGGGCTGCCCGACCCGCCCGAGCGGGGTGCGTTCGGCGACCGTGCGCTGATGCTGCTCGGCCGACATGCCGACGCGCTCGGCGGTGGCCGCGGTCATCGCGGTCGCGATGTAGCCGGGCGCGACGGCGTTGACGTTGATGTTGTACGGGCCGAGTTCGATGGCGAGGGTGGCGGTCAGGCCCTGGATGCCCGCCTTGGCCGCCGCGTAGTTGGCTTGGCCGCGATTGCCGAGGGCGGACCGGCTCGACAGCGAGACGATCTTGCCGTAGCGCTGGGCCACCATGTATTTCTGCGCGACCTGCGCGCAGTGGTACGCGCCGGTCAGGTTCACCGAGAGCACGGCGTTCCAGTCGTCCTCGCTCAGCCGGAAGAACAGGTCGTCACGGGTGATGCCGGCGTTGTTGATCAGGATCTGCGGCGCACCGAGGTCGGTGGCGACCTGCTCGAAAGCACCCTGCACCGAGGCGCGGTCGGTGACGTCGCAGACGTAGCCGACGGCCTTGCCGCCCGCGCGGGTGATCTGTGCCAGGGTGTCCTCCGGCGCCTGGCGATCGAGCACGGCGACCGTGGCGCCCTCGACCGCGAGCCGCAGCGCGGTGGCCGCGCCGATGCCCTGCGCCGCACCCGTCACGACGGCGACCTTCTCGGTGAACCGGTCCATTGCGTGTTCTCCTCTCAAAATGCCTGTTCGGCAAGCCATTCGGGAAACTCGGTGAGGTCGGCGAGCACGACATCGGCCCCTGCCGCGCGCAGCTCGGTGGCATCGCATGGCCCCGTGGTGACCCCGACCGCGAGCACGCCCGCCGCTCGCGCCCCGCGCATATCGCCGGCGTGATCGCCGACGAACAGGTGCGCGCCCTCCTCGCGCAGCACGCTCGCCTTGCCCGCCGACCATAGGTCGCCCGCGAGATGGTCGATGCGCCAACCGAGTTCGTCGATGTGCAGCTGGGCGAGCGGTCCGTGCTTGCCGGTGACGACGAGCACCCGCCCGCCGCGCGCGTCGACCGCGGCCAGTGCGGCCTCGGCGCCCGGCATCGCCGGAATGCTGGACACGACCGAGGGATACAGCTCGCGATACCTGGTCACCAGGGCCGGGACGAGTTCCTCCGGCGCACCGGCCTCGACCAGCAGGGTGGCCAGTGGCGGTCCGAGTCGATCCGCGAAATCCGCACCGCGCAGCGGCACCTCGAATTCCGCCGCGAGAATGTCGACGGCCCGGCCAACCCCCGGTCGCGAGTCGATCAGCGTCATATCGAGGTCGAAGCCCACCGTCCAGGTCACCACCCGACCCTAACGGCCGGGGCGGGTCGCGGGCCGGGCAGTCGGTCTCTGCGGTGCCGCGGGCGAAACGGGGAGTGCGGCGCGGGCAGCCCCCTCGCGCCGAGGCCGCTAGGCAGGTTAGCCTACCCTTATGGCAACCACGACGCGCACGAACCGCCCGACCATGGCCTACGCGACGCTCCAGGTCAGCCGGGTGGCGCGACTGACACCGCACATGGTTCGCATCACGTTGACCGGGCAGGACCCGGCCGCGCTGAGCAATGCCGGACCCGATCAATACACCAAGGTTTTCTTCCCGTTGCCGGGGCAGCGGCGGCCCGTCGTCCCGCCGCCGCTCGACGCGGGGGATCAGGCGATGAGCTGGTACCACCAGTACCTCGCCATGCCCGATGCGATCCGCCCGCCGATGCGCACCTACACCGTGCGCGCGCAACGTCCCGAACTCGGCGAGCTCGACATCGACTTCGTCCTGCACACCGAACACGCCGGGCCCGCGTCGGATTGGGCGGCCAAGGCGGTGCCCGGCGCCGAAATCGGCATGCTGTGCCCACCATTCGCGCTGTACTGCCCGCAACCCGGGGTGGCATGGCAGCTGGCGGTCGGCGACGAGACCGCGATCCCGGCGATCGGTTCGATCATCGAAGGGCTCGAGCCGGGGGCGGTGCTGCGCGCGTTCATCGAGGTGTCGGGTCCTGCGGAGGAGCAGCGGTTCGACACGGCGGGTGACGTGCGGATCGAATGGATCCACCGCGGCGACCGGCGCCCCGGCGACGCCGTCGTGGCGGCCGTGCAGGCGGCCGAGTTTCCCGCCGGCGCGCCGTACGCGTGGATCTCCGGCGAGGCGAACCTCGTCAAGCTCACTCGCAGGCATCTGGTCCGTGAGCGCGGCATCGATAAGCACTCGATCACCTTCACCGGCTATTGGCGGGTGGGTCGCACCGAGGAGGACAACGGCCGCGAGAACGTGCGCCGCGCCGCGGCGGGGGAGCCGCTGGTCGACGAGGACTGACCGTGGGAGGTGGCCATCGTTGGCAGGTAAATGGCTGGGGTGCAGTCGTGTTCGTGTACTGACGCGAATTGTGTTCGGGCACGCTGGTTCTCGGGTCAGTGCGCAAGGTGATCGGATGGCGGGCAAGTGAGTTCGCGGGCGAAGCGCGGCGCGGTGCTCTAGGGTCGGAGTCCGGACGAGTCTCTGTTCGGATGTCGGGGCGCGGCAGGAGGACGGCATGGGCCATGTCGAGCACAGCGCGGCGTGTAAAGCGCCGGCGGACTTCGCATTCGGCTACGTCGCCGACTATCGCAACGTGCCGCGGTGGATGTTCGGCATCCGGCACTTCACCCCCGTCGGCGAGCAAACCTCCGGTGTCGGAGCGGTTTTCGACACTGCGCTGCACCTGGGCCCTACCACCTTGCACCTGCGCGCCGACACCATCGAATGGCTCGAGGGCGCCCGGATCACCATGCGGGCCATCAAGGGCATCGAAGGATCGATCCGATGGGATTTCGAGGCCATCGACCCTGATACGACGAACGTCGGTGCCACCGCGGACTATCGAGTCCCCGGCGGACTCGCGGGCCGGGTGCTCGATCGAGTGATCCAGGCCTTCATCGGCCCCGCCATCCGGCACACCGAGAAGCACCTCCGCGAGCAGATCGAGACCAGCTACCGGGAGTCCGGACGGCGTCCGGAATGACCGCGAGATTCCATTGATTCACGTGGAACGACGCGTGCGGTCGCGGTAAGACGAAGCGTCCCAATGTCGTTCAGTGACCGCAAGAATGCATCGAGTGCGAGTTCGCAACGGGTGCACCTCCGTGGTGCCGCACGGACTCCGGTACGGCGGAAGCAGCCTCAGATCGGGGGCAGCGAGGTGTCGGGGAACGAGTGATGCTCGTGGGTCACGCTCCAGCGGCCGTTCTGCTTGCGCAGGCCGAGGGTGAGCCGGAGGCGGCGGCCGGGATTCGCGTCGAAATCCTCTGGCGTGCCGCACAGCAGCAGGGCGTGCGCGAACGCGACATCGGCGCCCGCGGTGATGTCGAGGGAGACGATGTCGAAACTCGCGCCCTTGGCCTGCCATTCGAAGAACCCGGGCCAGGCCGCGCGGTAGGCGTCGATACCGCGCAGCCCCTCATCCGGCGGCGGGACGTCGAACATGACGATGTCGGGCGCGTGATCGGCGAGGACGGTGTCGAGATCGCCCGCGTGCACGGCCGCGGCCCACCGCTCGATCAAGACCCGGATCTGCTTCTCGTCCTCCGACACGTCAGTCGTCCCTTCGTCAGGCCGCACCGGTACTGCTCGGCACCTGTGAGCCTGCCGAAATCGAGCATGGGACGCAATGGATTACGGGAGATATGTGATATTTCCCGAGGCGGTCAGGCGAGGGTGGAGCGCTTGCGGCTGTAGCCCAGGTACACCGCGAGGCCGATGATCACCCAGACCGCGAACCGCACCCAGGTCAGACCGTCCAGCGTGGTGGCGAGCAGTACGCAACCGACGAGCGCGAGGATCGGCACCAGCGGAACGAGCGGGGTGCGGAAGGGGCGTTCCCGCTCGGGTTCGGCCCGCCGCAGCACCAGCACCCCGACGCACACCACCGCGAACGCGGACAGCGCGCCGATGTTCACCAGTTCGACCACGATATCGATGGGCAGCAGTCCGGCGATGGCCGCGCAGCACACGCCGAGCAGCAGGGTGAGTCGCACGGGCGTGGCGCGCTTGCCGGTCCGCGCGAGACCGAAGGGCAGCAACCGATCTCGGCACATCGCGAAACTCAGGCGCACCTGGGCGTACACGATCAGCAGCAGGCCCTTGGTCAGCGCGATGACCGAGGCGATCACGATGACGTTGCCGATCCAGCCGATGCGCAGCCCGCTGAACGCGGTGGCGATCGGCGCGCCGTTGTTCAGCGTGGCGAACGGCGCGATCCCGGTGAGCACCGCGCTCACCAGCGCGTACAGCAGGGTGGCGATGAGCACGGTGCCGATGATCGCGAACGGCACGTCGCGGCGCGGGTTGCGGGCCTCCTCGGCCGAGGCGGCGACGACGTCGAAGCCGAGGAACGCGAAGAAGGCGATCGCCGCGCCGCCGATGATGCCGACGAAACCGAAGGGCGCGAACGGGGCCCAGTTGTCCACCTCGATGTGCGGCGCGCCGACGGCGACCACCAGCACCAGCACGCCGATGGTCACCCCGACCAGCGCCTTGGTGATCTTCGCGGTCAGCGACACCTCACCGACCAGCACCGCGACGATCACGCCGATGATCAGCACCGCGGGCAGGTTCACGATTCCGCCCTCACCGGGGCCCGCCGCGATGGCGTGCGGCACGGTGATGCCGAACATCGAATCCAGCGCCGACACCGTGGTACCCGACCAGCCGATCGCCACGGCCGCGCCCGCGATGACGAATTCGAGCAGCAGATTCCAGCCGACCAGGAACGCGGGTCCTTCACCGAGCGTGGCATAGGTGTAGGTGTAGGCACTGCCGGACACCGGCACCATCGCCGCGAGTTCGCTGTAGCACAGCGCGACGAGCACACAGACCGTGCCCGCCAGCATGAACGACAGCACGATGGACGGTCCGGCCTTCTCCGCGGCGGCGACACCGGTGATCACGAAGATGCCCGCACCCACGATGGTGCCGACGCCCATCGCCGTGAGGTCGATGCGCCCGAGCTTGCGCGCCAGCTTCGGCGCGCCGTCGGTGGTGGCGGTATCGGGGACGCGGCGGCGCCAGCGCTGAGCGGGTGCGGTGGTCATGACTCCCTTATGAGCTAGTCCCTCGGTCCCGCCGGTAAGCCGGACCGAGGGACATTCTCATCGAAGTCAGTCAGTGATCGTTAACTGGGGATCCCCATTCGATCATCCGCGCCCCGTTTTGCCTGCGACTTTGTCAGGTCAGCTGCTGGCGGACGCGGCGAACGGCGTGGCCGCGCGCGGGGCGGTCCCGCGCGTCGGATGCCGCCACAGGCCCTTGCGCTCGAGGATCGGCAGCACGCCCTCGCCGAACCAGTACGCCTCCTCGAGGTGCGGGTAGCCGGAGAGGATGAAATGGCTGATGCCCAGCTTCGAGTACTCGATCAGGCGCTCGGCGACCTCGGCGTGCGAGCCGACCAGCGCGGTTCCCGCGCCGCCGCGGACCAGCCCGACGCCAGCCCATAGGTTGGGCGCGATCTCGAGCCGGTCGGTGCTGCCGCCGTGCAGTTCCGACATCCGGCGCTGGCCCTCGGACTCGCTGCGCGCCAGGCTGGCCTGCACGCGCTCGATGTCGGCGGGGTCGATGCCCTGCAACAGCCGATCGGCCTCGGCCCAGGCCTGCTCGGAGGTGTCGCGGCTGATCACGTGGATGCGCAGGCCGTAGTCGAGCACCCGGCCCGCGTCGACGGCCAGGCGGCGGATCCATTCCAGTTTCCTGCTGACCGCGAGCAGCGGTTCACCCCAGGTGAGATAGGTGTCGGCATAGCGGGCCGCGACCGGTCCCGCGGGCGCGGAGGATCCGCCGAAGAAGATCGGCGGGATCGGATCGGGCCGGTTGCTCAGCAGCGCGTCACGGACCTTCACGTGCTCGCCCTCGAACGAGATCGGCTCCTGCGCGGTCCACAGCTCGCGGACGACGTGCAGGAATTCGCCGGTGCGCGCGTAGCGCTGGTCCTTGTCCAGGAAGTCGCCGTAGGCCTGCTGCTCGTGCGGTTCGCCGCCGGTCACCACGTTCAGCAGCAGCCTGCCCCGCGAGTGCCGCTGGAAGGTGCCAGCCATCTGCGCGGCCAGCGTCGGGCTCACCAGACCGGGCCGGAACGCCACGAGGAACTTCAGCGTTTCGGTGGTGTCGACCAGCATCGCCGTGGTGAGCCAGGCGTCCTCGCACCAGGCGCCGGTCGGGGTGAGCACCGCCTCGAAGCCGTTGTCCTCGGCCGCGGCGCCGATCTGGTTCAGATAGCGCAGGGTGGCCGGGCGGTCGCCGGACATGAAGGTGCCGTGCCCGCCCGCGACCAGGCCGCGGGAATCACCGTAGGTGGGCAGGAACCAGTGGAACGACAAAGTCATGGTGGGCCAACTCCTCAGGAAGCGGGGAACAGGTCGTTGAAGCGGGTGTCGATGTAGTCGGCGATGGTGACCTTGCGCGGAATGAGCCCGGCGTCGGCGAAGGCGTCGGCCACGCCCTGTTCGGCGGCGATGGTGGACGCGTCGAGCTGATGGTCGACGTAGCGACCCCGCTTGACGACGGCGATGATCACGTCATAGGGCAGGCCGGTGAGTTCGGCGTAGGTCTTCGCCCACTGCTCGGGATGCTCGTTGACCCAGGTGTGCGCCCGTGCGATGCGGGCGAGCAGATCGCGCAGCGCGGCGGTGGTCCCTTTGCGGTCCAGCGTCTTGGCGCCCGCGACGAAGAAGGCGTCGCCGGTGATGTAACCGTTGCCGTCCACCAGGATTCGCGCGTTCGACTGCTGCTCGGCCTGCGCGGTGTACGGATCCCAGATGGCCCAGGCGTCCACCCGGCCGGTGGACAGCGCGGCCAGCGCGTCCGGCGGTTGCAGGTATTGCGGCTCGATCTGGCCCCACTCGATCCCCGCCTTGTTCAGCACGGTGAGCAGGTGATGATGCGCGGAGCTGCCCTTGGTGACCGCGATTTTCTTGCCGCGCAGGTCTTGCGGGGTACGCAGCGGCGAGTCCTTGGGCACGACGATGCCCTGGCCCTCTTTGCCGGACTGATACGCACCGACGATCTTGATCGCCGATTTGGCGGCCGCCGCGAAGACCGGCGGCGAGTTGCCGACGCCGCCGAAATCGACCGCGCCGGAATTGATCGCCTCCAGCATCGGCGGGCCGGCCTGGTACTGCGACCATTCGATCCGGTACGGGGTTTGGTCCAGCTCGCCAGCGGCGGTCAGCAGCGCCTGCAGCCCGATGCCCTTCTGATCGCCCAGGCGCAGCGTCACCTTGGCCAGATCGACCGAGCCGTCCGGCCGCAGCGCCGTATCGTCGGCCTGGTCGGACCCGCAGGCCGTGCCGAGCGCGGCCACCAGGGCGAGTGTCGTTGCGAGCAGCAGCCTCGCGGCTTTCATGCGGTTCCTTCCGGTGCCACGCCCAGCTGGGCGAGCAGTGTGTTGCGCAGGGTGAGCAGTTGGGGATGTTCGCTGCGGCGCGGCCGCGGCAGCTCGATGCGGGACTCGTGGGCGATCCGGCCTGCGCCGAGCACCAGCACCCGATCGGCCAGTCGCAACGCCTCTTCCACGTCGTGGGTGACCAGCAGGACGGCGGGCTTGCGGCGCTGCCACAGCTCGATGACGAGCCGGTGGATGGTGATCCGGGTGAGCGCGTCCAAGGCGCTGAACGGCTCGTCGAGCAGCAGCAGATCCGGTTCCCGCACCAGCGCACGGGCCAGGCTGACGCGTTGGGCCTCACCGCCGGAGAGGGTCAGCGGCCACGCCTCGGCCCGCTCGGCCAAGCCGACCTCGGCCAGGGCGGCCCGCGCCGCCCGCTTCGGATCCCGCTGTCGCAGACCGAGATACACGTTCGCCAGCACGCGCTTCCAGGGCACCAGGCGCGGTTCCTGGAAGGCGACGGCGATCGTGCCTCGCGTGTGCAACTCACCCCGCACCCCCTCATCGAGGCCCGCCAAGGCGCGCAGCAGGGTGGACTTGCCCGATCCGCTGCGGCCGAGCAGCGCGACGAACTCGCCGGGGGCGAGCTCGAGCTCGAGACCGTCGAGCACGCGCCTGCCGTCGAAGTCGCGGACCAGGCCGCGCACCTGGGCGACGGGCGCCGCGGGCGCGGCCACGGCAGCCGCTTCCCGCTCGGCCGAGGCGGGCGTGCGGACCGACTCGTCGGTGATCACTGCCCCAGAAATCCGCGTCGCCATGCCAGCGCCTTCCGCTCGATCAATCGGACCAGCGCGTCGGTCAGCAGACCGAGCACGCAGTACACCAGCAGGCCGACGACGATCACGTCGGTCCGCAGGAATTCGCGGGCGTCGTTGATCAGGAAGCCGAGCCCGGCGTCGGCGTTCACCTGTTCGGCCACGATCAGGGCCAGCCACGCCACACCGAGGGACTGCCGCAGGCCGACCAGGGTCTGCGGCAGCGCACCGGGCAGCACGATGTGCCCGAGCAGGGCGAGGCGGCTGAGCCGCTGCACCCTGGCGAGCTCGGCCAGCTTGCCGTCCACGCCGCGGATGCCCGCGAAGGTGTTGAGGTACAACGGAATCGCCGCGCCGAAGGCAACCAGCACCACCTTGGGCAGCTCGCCGATGCCGAACCACAGGATGAGCAGCGGGATCAACCCGTAGAAGGGCACCGTGCGCAGCATCTGCATCGGCGGATCGACCACGTATTCGCCGACCGTGCTCAGCCCGGCCAGCACGGCAAGGCCGATGCCGAGCGCCGCGCCGACGGCGAAACCGGTCGTCGCGCGCCCGAGCGAGACCGCGACCGCCTCCTGCAGGGTGCCCGCGCCGAGCAACTCGCCGGTGGTGTGCACGATTGTTATCGGCGAGGCGAGCAGCCGTTCCGGGAGGGCGCCGGTGGCGCTGGCGAGCTGCCAGGCGAGCACCAGCACGAGCGGGCTGAGCACCCGCAGCCAGGACTTGCGCGGCCGCCACCGGGCGGCCGACCGAACCCGAATCGCTGTCGGCTCCAAGGCAATTGATGACACGCGACACCTCGGGTAGGGGACAAGAAGCACGCCGCGCACCAGGGCGCGCCGCAGTCATCCATGCTGAGCGCCCGGCGGCGCGGAGTCAGCGTTTGCAACCAGCCAGGTTTTAATTACGGCCCGCCACGGCGCTCACCCGGCTAGACGTAACTGTTGATAACACGTAACCTGGCGTCAACTCTGGGCGACGGAGTCCAGAGCGCGACCGACCAGACGAAACGAGTTCCCCAATGACGCGGCATGTCGACGTACTGATCATCGGTGCCGGGCTTTCCGGAATCGGTATGGCCTGCCACCTGACGCGCGAGCAGACCGGACGCAGCTACGCCATCCTGGAGCGCCGCACCGCGATCGGTGGCACCTGGGACCTGTTCAAGTACCCGGGCATCAGGTCCGACTCGGACATGTACACCTTCGGCTACGGCTTCCGCCCGTGGAACGGCACCAAGGTGCTCGCCGACGGGCCGCACATCCGGCAGTACGTCGAGGACACGGCCGCCGAATACGGCGTCACCGAGCACATCCACTTCGGTCGCAAGGTGACCACCGCCCGCTGGTCCAGCGCGACCGAGACCTGGACGGTCGAGGCGCTCGACGAGCAGACCGGCGCGGTCGAGACCTTCACCAGCAATTTCCTGGTCGGCTGCACCGGCTACTACGACTACGACAACGGCTACCTCCCCGAGTTCCCCGGTGCGGCGGACTTCGGCGGGCAGATCGTGCACCCGCAGCACTGGCCGGAGGACCTCGACTACCGGGGCAAGAAGGTCGTGGTGATCGGCAGCGGCGCGACCGCGATTACCCTGATCCCCGCGATGAGCGACGACGCCGCGCACGTCACCATGCTGCAGCGCTCGCCCACCTACATCACCACGCTGCCGGCCAACGACCCGGTCGCGGTCGGCATGAAGCTGGCCAAGGTGCCCGACAAGGTGGCCTACCGGATCGGACGGGCCCGCAATATCGCCTTGCAGCGCGCCAGTTTCGAACTCTCGCGCACCAATCCAGCCGCCTCGCGCCGGGTGCTGCTCGCCGCGGTGCGGGCCCAGATCGGCAACAAGATCGATATGCGGCACTTCACGCCGTCCTACAACCCGTGGGATCAGCGCCTGTGCGTCGTGCCCAACGGTGATCTGTTCCGGGTGTTGCGCAGCAGTAAGGCGTCCATCGTCACCGATCGCATCGAGACCTTCACCGAGCGCGGTATCCGGCTCGCGTCCGGGGAAGAACTGGCCGCCGACATCGTGGTGAGCGCGACCGGGCTGCGGGTGCAGATGCTGGGCGGGGCGACCCTGGAGATCGATGGCGAGCCCGTCGTCACCCGTGACCGGGTCGTTTACAAGGGCACGATGCTCGACGGCGTCCCGAACGCGATGATGGTGCTCGGCTACACCAACGCGTCCTGGACCCTGAAGGCCGACCTGGCCGCCGAGTACTTCTGCCGGGTGCTCAACCACATGCGCGAGCACGGCTACACCAGGATGGAGGCGATCGCCGAGGAGGGCGACCGTTCCCCCGATTCGGTCATGGGCGGCGCCCTCACCTCGGGATACATCCAGCGCGGCGACGCGGTCATGCCGCGCCAGGGCACCCGCGGCCCCTGGCAGGTCATCAACAGCTACTTCCGTGACCGCAAGATGCTGCGCAAGGCGCCCCTGGACGACGGCGTCCTCACCTTCACCCGCGCGTCGCACGCCGCCGAAGCGCGTCCACTGGTGGCCACCCGCACCGCGTAACACTCCGGGAGCCCTCCGGCACTGCCCGGTCGTCGAATCGAGTTGCGTGCCGTGGCCGCTGTGGCGCATGGACTGGCGGCTACTCGCACCGGGTAGCTGGCGGCGTCGCCAGGTGCTGCCGGTGGCCGAATCGAGTTGCGTGCCGTGGCCGCCGAGGTGCGTCGAACCGGCGGCTCTTCGCGCCGTGGTAATCGGCCCGGCGTCGCGGGGTGCGGCCACTGACGGCCGCGTACCGCGTAACTGGCTCGGCGTCGTCGGGTGTGGCCGGTCGTCGATCACGTCGCGATACACCGGAGCCCGGAACACGCTGGGCGGTGCGGTGCAGGCCGGGCAGCGGGATCAGGGAGACTGACCGGATGCGCGTGGCGGTGGTGAATCGGGGTGAGGTGGCGGTTCGCGTGGTGCGGACGGCTCGCGAGCGGGAGTGGGGCACGGTCGCGGTGCACACCGCCGAGGAGGCCGCGGCGCTGCCTGTGCGACTCGCGGACGAGGCGGTGCCCCTGCCGGGCACCGGAGCGGCCGCGTACCTGGACGTGGCGGCGGTGGTGGCGGCGGCGCGGCAGGCCGGGCCGGGCGCGCTGGTGCATCCGGGCTACGGATTCCTCAGCGAGAGTGCGGAACTCGCGGCCGCGTGCGCCGCGGCGGAACTGATCTTCGTCGGTCCCTCGCCCGAGGTGCTCAGGATCTTCGGGGACAAGGTGGCCGCGCGGGCGGCGGCCGAGCGCGCGGGCGTGCCGGTGCTGCCCGCCACCGCGGCCGCGGACGGTGTCACGGCGATCGCCGCACTGCTCGCGGCGCACCCGGACGGGGTGATGGTGAAGGCCGTGGCCGGCGGCGGCGGGCGTGGCATGCGCGCGGTGCGTGATCCGGCACTGCTGGACGAGACGTACGCGCGATGCCGCGCGGAAGCGGCCGCCGGGTTCGGCGACGCCGCGGTGTACGCCGAAGCGTTGATCACGGCCGCCCGGCATATCGAGGTGCAGGTGGTCGCCGACGGTGTGCGCGCGGTCGCGCTCGGCGACCGCGACTGCAGCGTCCAGCGCCGCCACCAGAAACTGATCGAGATCGCGCCCGCCCCGAATCTCGATGCGGCGCTGCGGGAACGGCTGCACCGCGACGCCGTCCGCCTGGCCGAGTCGGTCGGCGGCCGCGGCGTGCTCACGGTCGAATTCCTGGTGCGCGGTGCCGAGGCGTGGTTCCTCGAGGTCAACCCGCGACTGCAGGTCGAGCACACGGTGACCGAGGAGGTCACGGGTGTCGACCTGGTCGCACTCCAACTGGATCTGGCGCTCGGCCGCACCCTCGCCGACCTGCCGGTCGGTGCCGCCGATCCGGGCCTCGGGCCGCGTGGCTACGCGGTGCAGGCCCGGGTGAACGCCGAGATCGTCACGGCGGGTGGGGAAGTGCTGCCGAGCACCGGCACCGTGACCGAGTTCGCCGCGCCGACCGGCTCGGGGGTGCGGGTCGACACGGCCGCCTACACCGGGATGCGGCAAGGGGCGCAATTCGATTCGCTGGTCGCCAAGGTGATCACCCGGGGCGCGACCTATCCCGCCGCGGTGCGGCGGTGTTCGGACGCGCTGGCCGAAGCCGTGGTGCGCGGCATCGATACGAATCTGGCGCTGCTGCGCGCGGCACTCGACGTTCTCGCCGACGGCGCGCCGGTGTCCACCTCGTGGTTCGAGGAGAACCTGGCCGGTCTGATCGGGAAGGCGAGTGACTATGTGCCGGTGACGCATTCGGACGCGGTCGCGGCGGTCGAGTCGGTCGCGCTCGGCGACGACGAGTCCGTGGTGCGCTCGCCGATGGGCGGCACGCTGGTCAGCCTGGTCGAACCGGGCGCGGTCGTGCCTGCGGGCGCCGAGGTCGCGGTGCTCGAGGCGATGAAGATGCAGCACGTGCTGCGCGCCGAGCAGGCGTTGCGGGTGCGGCGGCACCTGGTCGAGCCCGGTGCGACGGTGGATCCGCATGCGCCGCTGCTGATCTGGACGCCGGCCGACCACGACGGGCCGGTCGCCGCCGACGCGGTGATCGCTCTCGATGCGATCCGCCCCGATCTCGCCGAGGTCGACGACCGGCACCGGGTCGGCCTGGACGAGGCGCGGCCCGAGGCCGTCGCCAAACGGCACCGGCTCGGCAGGCGCACCGCCCGCGAGAACATCGCGGATCTGGTCGACGACGGCAGCTTCGTCGAGTACGGCGCGCTCGCGGTCGCCGCGCAGCGGTTGCGTCGCAGTGCGGAGGATCTGATCGCGAACACCCCGGCGGACGGTCTGGTCGGGGGAGTGGCCACCGTCAACGCCGATCGGTTCGGCGCGGACCGCACCAGGGTGGTCGTCATGTCCTACGACTACACGGTGCTGGCGGGAACCCAGGGCATGCGCAATCACGCCAAGACCGATCGTCTGCTGGAACTGGCTCGCGCCCAAGAACTTCCGGTGATCTTCTACACCGAGGGCGGCGGTGGCAGGCCCGGCGATACGGACCACGGCGGCATCTCCGGCCTCGACGTCACCACCTTCCGCGCCATGGGCGCGCTGTCGGGGCGGGTGCCGCTGGTCGGCGTGGTCTCCGGTCGCTGTTTCGCGGGCAACGCCGCGCTGCTCGGCATGTGCGATGTCGTGATCGCCACGCCCGACGCCAATATCGGCATGGGTGGCCCGGCCATGATCGAGGGTGGTGGCCTCGGCGTCTACGCGCCGGAGGACATCGGCCCGGTCGAGGTGCAGCGGCGCAACGGCGTGGTGCACATCGTCGCCGCCGACGAGGCCGAGGCGACCCGAATCGCCCAGCGGTATCTGTCCTACTTCCAAGGGTCGACGCCGGAGTGGACCGCACCCGACCACCGGCTGTCCCGGCACGTGGTGCCGGATAATCGCCTGCGCGCCTTCGATATCCGGGACGCCATCGCCTCGATCGCCGACGTGGACTCCGTGCTAGAGCTGCGCGCGGACTGGGCCGTCGGCATCGTCACCGCGCTCATCCGCGTCGAAGGGCGCCCCTACGGACTGATCGCCAACAACTGCCACCATCTCGGCGGGGCCATCGACGCACCCGCCGCCGACAAACTCAGCGCCTTCCTCCGGCTATGCGACGCCCACGGGCTGCCCATCGTCTCCCTGTGCGACACACCGGGTTTCATGGTCGGGCCGGATGCCGAACGCGACGCCACCGTCACCAAGTTCAGCCGCCTTTTCATCGACGCTGCGGGCATGTCCGTGCCGTGGGGCACCGTCATCGTCCGCAAGGGCTACGGGCTGGGCGCACAAGCCATGGCAGCCGGGTCTTTTCGCGCACCGCGCTTCGTCATCGCCTGGCCCACCGGCGAAATCGGCGGCATGGGCTTGGAAGGCGCGGTGCGCCTAGGCTTCGCCAAAGAGCTGGCGGCCATCGAGGACCCGACCGAACGACAGCAGGCCTTCGACAACCTCGTCGCCCTCGCCTACGCCAACGGCCGCGCCCTGACCGCCGCCACCGTCCTCGAACTCGACGACGTGATCGACCCCGCCGCCACCCGCCATTGGATCCGCACCCTCACGTGACGCGCACGCTTCGGTGCCCGGTGTGATCGGTGTGCGTCGTGGCGATTGTCGCGGGGCAATGCAGTTGGTGGGTGGCGTCAGTTCAAGGCGGTCTCGAGTGCGTCGACCAGATTGCGGGAGCGAAGGTCGAGGGCTTGCTCGATGATGTGGTTGGGGGTGTAGGCGAAGGCGAGGTTACGGGCTGGATCGGCATAGGCGAGGGACCCGCCGCGGCCGGGATGGCCGAACGATCCCGGCCCGCCGAGTGGGATCTCGTCGCTCGGGAGCATGTAGCCGGTGGCGTAGCGGTTGGGGAGCATGATGACTTCGTCGGTGCCGCTGACCTGTTCGCGCACTGCGGCGGCGAGGGTGTCCGCGCTCAGCAGGCGGCGGCCGTCCACCTCGCCGACGAGTGCGGCGTAGAGCCGGGCCAGGCCGCGTGCGGTGCCGATGCCGTTGCTCGCGGGCAGCTCAGCGGCGTGCACCTCGGGGGCGTTGAAGTCGATCTCTGCCGGGTCGGTGACCTGAAAGGCGCGGTTGCTCAACGATTCCGGGTCGCGCAGCGCCGCGATCATCGCCCGCATCGGCGCCGGGATCGACTCCATGGGCACCGCGCTGAGGTCCGGTTTCGGCGCGAACACCAACCGGCTCACCCGATGCTGCTCAACGGGCGGCAGGCCGATGAAGAACTCGACGCCGAACGGTCCGGCGACCTCCTCGGCGAGGAACTGTCCGACGGTGCGGCCGGTGATCCGGCGGATGACCGCACCGACCAGCCAGCCGAAGGTGCGACCGTGGTAGCCGTGCGCGGTCCCCGGCGGCCAGTTCGGCGCCTGCGCCGCGAGTGCCTCGACCATCGGCGTCCAGGCCAGCGCGTCGGCTAGCGGCACCGGCTTGTCGAGCGCGGCCAGGCCCGCCTGGTGGGTCAGCAACCAGCGCACCGGAATCCCGGCTTTGCCCGCCGCGGCGAACTCCGGCCAGTACCGGGCGACGGGTGCGTCGAGATCGAGCAGACCGCGCTCGACGAGCAGGTGCGCCAGGGTGGTCGTCACGCCTTTGGTCGCCGAATAGACCAGCTGCAGTGTGTCGCGCTGCCACGGCCTGCCCGTCTCCGGGTCGGCGGTGCCGCCCCACAGATCGACCACCGGTTCACCGTCGCGGTACACGCACACCGCGGCGCCGATCTCACCCTGCTCGGCGAAGTTCGCCACGAACGCGTCGCGAACCGCCTCGTACCCGGGCGCCACTACACCGTCGATCACCATGCCACCAGCATGGCAGCCCCCTCCGTCCCGCGGTTGTCGTCCAGGCCGGGACGGATCGGCCGCGGTGTGCGTCGTGGTAGTTCCTGTTCGGTGGCACGGCGGGTGGTCCCCTTGTCGGTGCGAACGGGAATACTCGGGCGCTGGCAGGTGGACGTCGGGCGGATCGGAGGCAGGTGCATGGCTCGGGAACTCGGGGAGCTGTCGTACGCGCGGTATCTGACGGCGTTGGCGGGTGAGCTCGAACCGGAGGGTGACTACGACTGTGTGCACGTCGACGGGCTCGAGCTAGAGGACGCCGACGTGCGGCACGCGCGCTTCGGGGAGTCGGCGTTCACCTCGGTGGCGTTCCACCGGGGCAGCATGCGTCACACCAGGTTTGCCGATGTGTGGCTGCGTAACGTGCGGTGGGTGGGCACCGAGCTGGCCGACACCAGCTGGCTGGACGGAGAACTGATCGCGGGCGCGCTCTCGGGCGTCGACTTCGCGGGCGCGCGGCTGCGCCGCGTCCGGTTCGAGGGCTGCAAGTTCGACGCGGTCAACTTCCGCACCGCGCAGCTGCGTGAGGTCTCCTTCGTCGAATGCGTGCTGCGGGACTGCGATTTCGGCGACGCCGCGCTGCACACCGTGACCTTTCCCGGCTCGACCCTGCACAGCACGGTCCTGCGCCGCGCCACCCTGACCAAGGTCGATCTGCGCGGCGCCCGCGCACTCGACATCACCGAGGGCCTCGATGCCCTGCGTGGCGCGACCATCGACAACGGGCAACTGATGGAACTGGCCCCCGCCCTGGCCCAGCACCTCGGCATCATCGTCCGCGATTCTTGACCGGGTCCGGTGCTGTCGGTTTGCTAGCGTGTTGCCTTCGGCATTTTCGATCTTGAGGCCAGCGGCAGCGAGGAGACGATCAATGCGGGCACTGCGGGTTCTGGCCTTGGGGGTCGTGCCGTTCGGGGCCGCGGCGGTGCTGATAGGGGGATGCGCGAAGGACGAGTCGGCGGCGAGCGCGGGGAGCTCCCGCGCGGCGTTCTACGGCCAGCGGGTGGCCTGGGGCCCGTGTGCGGGCGGCGAGACCGGAACCTGGTTCTCCGACATCGTGGACGAGCGCGTCTGCGCCCGGGTGCTGGCGCCGCTCGACTATCGCGTCTCCGGCGCGGTGACCCCGGAATCGGCCGACACGGTGTCGCTCGCGGTGGCGCGGCTGCCCGCCACAGCGACCAAGCGCGGCACGCTCGTGCTGATCAGCGGCGGCCCCGGCGAACCCGGACTCGGCATGCTGGACATGCCGTTCCCCGCGCGGATCCGCGAGCAATATGACATCGTCGCCTACGACCCGCGTGGTGTCGGCCGTTCACTGCCCGCCATCGTGTGTGATCCGAACGGCGAGGACCTCGTGGAGGAACAGGACTCGGTGACCGCCACCGAGGACGCGCGCCGCCGGTTCGTCGAGTCGTGCGTCACCGGTACCGGTGCGAATGTCTTGCGGCACATCGGTTCCGACGAGGCCACCGACGACTTGGACATCCTGCGTGGGGTCTTGGGGGAGCGGCAGCTGAATATCCTTGCGGCGTCCTATGGTACGCAGGTCGCCGCCATGTACGTCGACCGCTATCCGCAGGGGTACCGGGCCGCGGCGCTGGACGGTGTCGTCGATGTCACCGAGGACTACACGCGGATGCGCATCGGCCAGAACAAGGGTTACCAGGACACCTTCGACCGGGTCGCGGCATTCTGTGCCGAGCGGCTGCATGCCGGGTGTCCGCTCGGGACCGATCCGAGCGAGGCCGAGAACGTCTTTCGGGACATTCTTCGTTCCGCCGAGCAGCAGCCGGTCCCCGCGGACGAGGCCGCTCCGGTGGAGCCGAACGACATCCTGCAGGCGGTGGGTGCGAGCTTTCTGTGGCCTACCGGCTGGGTGCCGTTCCTGGACGCGCTGACGGCGCTGCGGCGCGGTGACGGCACCGCGATGCGCAGGCTCGCCAACGACGAGACCACCGAGCCGCCGCACCGCAGCCCCTCGTCGACGGAAACCAAAGGCAATGCGCTGACCGTGATCACGTGCGCCGATGTCGCCGTCCCGACCGAGGACCGCGCGGCCAAGCAGGCCGACGAAGCGGCACTTTACGACGCGGCCACCTACGACGACTACAAGCCGCGCCCGGCCGAATTCCCGCTCGAAGCCTGCGATCTGTGGCCGACACCGGGCACCGCACGGGGCTTTCAGCCGCGCCGCGCGGCGGGCTCGGCGCCCGTGCTGTTCATCGGCACCGAGCACGATCCGACCACGCCGCTCGGCAACGCCGAACGGATGGCCGAGTACCTGGACAGCCCGCTGCTGACCCGCGAGGGCGACGGGCACACCTTCGTCTTCGGCGAGGTCAACAAATGCATCGACGACCTCGTGGTGGGTTACTTCGACGACCCGGAAGCGGCACGCCGCACGGTTTGTCCGGCCGAGCCGGAACGGTAGTACCAATTGTGTTCCTTCCCAACGAGGGTGGGTGGTGTACCGGGGCTCGGTGCGGAACTTCGGCAATTCGGCCCATAAGCGAGCGCGCGCATTGATACATTTCGCCAAGCCAGCTGGCATGGCGAATTCGATGAGGAATGCGAGCGAATGTTCGATCGGGATCTGCGCCGGACGACCACCGCCGGTGTGCGCGTGCTGCTCGCGCTCGCCGAGGAGCGCGGAACGGCCGCGGCCGACGCGCTGGCGGGCACCATGCTCCCGCGTGGCGCCGCCGAGTGCACGGCGCACCAGGAATTGGTGGTGATCCGTAATCTGCTGGCCCGCTTCGGTACCGAGGCGGCGCTCGGCGTGGCGGCGGGCAGCAGGACCGGCCTGCCGCTGGCCGGGCCATGGGGTCTGGCGCTGCTCAGCAGTCGCACCCTGCGTGACGGATTCGACGTGGTGACCCGTTATCTCGACCGCGTATTCGTCTCGGGCAGGCTCGCCGCCGAGGAAAGCGGCGGTGAGATCCGGTTACGCTTCGATGATTCAGAGAACCCGCCGCACATACGCGCCTTTCTCGCCGAACGTATTCTCACCGGTGCGGCCACCGTGTGCGGGCAGCTGTTCGACGGGGAAATTGCGCAGGTCCGGCTCGAATTCCGGCACGCGGCGCCGCCGGATATCCGTCGATACCGGGAGAGCTGCGGTGTGACACCGCTTTTCGGCGCGCGCGCCGACATCGTGACATTTCACAGCCGCGCCCTGGGCGCGCCGATGCCGCGAAATCACGAGCGCGCCCGCGCCGAGTGCGCGCAGCTCTGTCGTGACCTGCTGCGCCGCAGGCAGCCTCGGGCCGGCGTCGCGGGTGGTGTCCGTGATCTGCTCGTCCGCAATCCGGGCGAGCTGCCCGATCAGATCGCCGTCGCGAACGAATTGTTCATGAGCCCGCGCACGCTCTCGCGCCGGTTGCACGAGGAGGGCACCTCGTTTCGGGCACTGCTCGACGAGGTGCGTCAGATGTTGTCCGAGCAGCTGCTCGCCTACACCGACATGAGCACCGAGCAGGTCGCGGCGCGCCTCGGCTACGCCGAAGCCGCCTCGTTCATCCGGGCGTTCCGGCGCTGGAAGGGCTGCCCGCCGCAGGAGTTCCGGCTGCACGAGGGACGATCGCTACCGCGTGAGCTCGCGGTGGCGGCGGGCGCGCACTGACCGGAGCTGTCGCCGCGTCCGGTGGTCGCCGCCTGCCTCGCGCCGGATCGGGCAGCCGCTCGGCGTCGCGCTGATCGGCTCCGTTCCCGCAGGCCATCAGGCCGCGCCGACTACGACCGGGTGTTCCGGCTACCGGCTCGGGTCGCTCACCAGCATCGTCAGGCGCGTCACGGCGCCTATCGTGCTCGAATCAGCATCGCGCCCAAGGCAATTCGCCCCGCGAGCGGACCGCCGCGGCGGCCGCCGCGTGGGACGAGCAGCATGATCGTTGCCGAACAAGCCCCGAGTTGCCTGGTCAGCGCCGTTCGCGCCGGACGGGGCAATCGGTCGGCGCACCGAATCCTGCTCCCGTACTATCGCGATCGAAGGCACCGGCCGGGGAGATGAAGGAGGACGGTGTGGGACCTCGCATCCGCAACGGAACCCTGTGGTTGCGACGCTTCGCCGGCACGACGCCGGGGGTGATCGTCGGCGTCATCGTGGCGTCGGTCGTGCTGTGCCTGCTCGCCGGGTTCACCGCGATGAATCAGATGAGCGGCAAGTCCGCGCGGCAGCTCGGCGCGCTGGAGCGCACCGAGCCGCTCGCCTTTGCCGCCCAGCGGCTGTATGTGGCGCTCTCGGCGGCGGACGCGACCGCGGCGAGCGCGTTCCTGTCCGGCGGCATCGAGGCGCCCGCGGTGCGTCAGCAGTATCAGCAGTCGCTCGCCGACGCCGCGGCCGCGCTGGCCGACACCACGGTCGGGGCATCCGACGAGCAAACCCGCCGGATCGTCGCCAGGATCGTGGCCGACCTGCCCGCCTATACCGGGCTGGTCGAGGCCGCGCGGTCGAACAACCGGCAGGGCTTCCCGGTCGGTTCGTCGTACCTGAGCGAGGCCTCGGCCCTGATGCAGAATTCGCTGCTGCCCAATGCCGAACAGCTCACCACCGCCCGATTCGCGGCGGTGCGCGCGGACGAGCGGGCCATCGGCGCCAGGCCGCTGCTCAGCATCGTCGCGGTGCTGCTGGTGCTGCTCACCTGTGCGGTGGCGTCCTGGATGCTGTTGCGGCGCACCAACCGCCGGGCCAACCTCGGCGTCGTGCTGGCGGCCTGCGCGAGCGTGCTGGCGCTGCTGTGGTTGCTCGCCGCGCCCGCCGTAGCGTCGAAGGTGTTGGACACCAGCGCCGCCGGCGCCAGCAGCCGCTTCGAAACCCTTGCTAAAGCGCGGATCGCGGCACAGCAGGCGCGCACCGACGAGACGCTGCAGCTGATCACCCGCGGCGATATCGCGGCCGGTGAGGCGCAGTACACCAGGCACTCGCTCGAAGTGCGCGAGCGCCTCGCGACCGTCGTCGCCCCCGATTCCGTTGCGGCACAGGAACTCGCGAACTGGGTCTCGGGTCACCGCGCCCAGGTGGCCGCCTATGCGGCCGCCGACTATCGTGCGGCGGTCGACCAGGCGATCGGCACCGCGGCGCAGTCCTCGGCCACCAGGTTCGCCGCGCTGGATCGCGCGATGAACGACAACCTCGCGCAGGAACGCCGCGCCCTGCGCGACGACCTGTCCACCGCGGGTGCGGCATTGACCCTGAGCCCGTACGGCACGCTGACTCTGCTGGTGTTCGCCGCCGCCGCGGTGGTGGCCGGCCTGTGGCCACGGTTGAAGGAGTTCCTGTGAAAACACGGCTGATCCTGGCCGGATTACTGGCAGGCGCAACGGTTCTGGTGGCCGGGTGTGGTTCCGGTGACCTGCCCGCACCGAGCACCATGGACGCGGTGAACCCGCTCCCCGCGGGCGCCACCGAGATCGCGGCGTCGCCGCAGCCCGCCGGCGAGAGCGGCTGTGACTCCGAGGCGACTTTGCGGCCGCCCGCGCAACAGCCGGGACCCGGTGCGATGCCGCCAGGTTCGCCGATGGCGGCGATCGCCGCGAACGGCAGGCTGCGGGTCGGCGTCGACCAGAACACCTACCTGTTCGGCTTCCGCGATCCGGGCACCGGGCAGTTGCGGGGCTTCGACATCGATATCGCGCGCGAGATCGCCAAGGACATCCTGGGCGACCCGGACAAAATCGAGCTGCGCTCGGTGACTGCCGCAGAGCGCATCTCCGCCCTGCGGGACAAGAAAGTCGACCTGATCGTGCGCACCTTCTCCGCGACGTGCGAGCGGCGCAAGGAGGTGGACTTCTCCGCCGTTTACTACCGCTCGGCCCAGCGCATCCTGGCGCCGCGCGAGTCCGGCATCGGCTCTGGGGCCGACCTGGCGGACAAACGCGTCTGTGTCGCGAACGGGACCACCGCGGCGGCACCGTTGTTCGCTCTGCCCCAGCGCCCCGTCGTCCTCGGCGTCACCAACTGGACCGATTGCCTGGTCGCGCTGCAACAGGGACACGTGGACGCGATCAGCGGTGACGATCCGATCCTGTTCGGCCTGGCCGAGCAGGACCGCAACCTCCATGTGGTCGGCGCGGCCCTCGGCACCGACGCGTACGCGGTCGGCGTGGCCAAGGGCAGCGACGAGCTGGTCCGGTTCGTCAACGGGGTCCTGGAACGGATGCGCACCGACGGCACCTGGCAGCGGATCTACGCCGACCGCCTTGCCGTGCTCGGCCCGCCGCCCGGTCAGCCGGTCGCCAGGTACGTGGGATGAGCCGGACCGTGCAGCCGCTCGCCCTGATCGAGATCGACCTCGAATTGACCCGTCGGACAACCGAACTCGACGCGATCACGAATACCATGCTGGAGCTGGACAAGCATCCCGGGCTCACCCTGGTCCGCCGGTATCCGCCGTCCGGCGTGACCGCGGCCCGCTGGCTGCCGGTGCGGGACGCGCTGGCCCTGATGTGGGAGGACCTGGGGCGGATGCGCGCGATCCTGGACTCCGCGCGCACCGTGCGCGGCACCCGCGCCAAACTGGACCACGCGCAGCGCGCCGAGCTCACCGAATTGCTGCGCGGGCGGCCGTACGAGGCGTCGCGTACCCCGATTCCGCTGGCCGAGCGCTCGCTGACCGGCCCGAGCGAACACGTGCTGTTCGTCGGCCTCGCCGATACGCTGGAGCGCATGCGGGCGACGTTCCCGACGATCGCCGAGTTCCTCGACGCGGTGGACAGGGTGAACACCCGCGTGCTGGCGGGCCTTGCCCCGCTACAGGAGACGCTGGACCGGGCCGGTGCGGCGGCGACGCCGCGGTTGCGCGCGATCGGTGCGGACATCGCCGAACTGCTCAGCCGCTCGGCCACCGATCCACTCGCGCTGACGAGCGCCGAGATCGACGCCCGGCTCGCCGAACTCGGCGCCGCGGTGCGGCGCGAGGCCGCGGTCCTCGCCGAACTCGCCGCGCTGGCCGCGGATCGTCCTGCCGCTGTGGCACACCTGCGCGCCCGATTGACCGAGCTCGCGTCGCTCACCGACCGTGCCGCGCTGGCCAAGGCGGAGGTCGAGCGCACCATCCGGTCGGGCCCGCTGCCCCGACCGGCCGACGAATTCGCCCGGCTGCGTGCCGAACTCGACGCCATCGCGGTCGAAACCGGTGCGGCAGCGGCACTGCTGGCATTGCGCGGTCGGATCGACAGCGCGATCTCGGCGGCGACCGAGGCGCTGAGCCTGGCCCAAGGGCTGCTTGACCGGCGGGCCGAATTGCGCGGCAGGCTCGCGGCCTATCACGCCAAGGCGGCGCGACTCGGCGTCAGCGAGGACCGGGAGCTGCTCGCCGCGCACGCGAGCGCGGCGGCGCTGTTGTCCGGCAAGCCCTGCGATCTGGCGGCGGCCACCCGCGCGGTCGCCGGCTATCAGCAACTCGTCGCGGCGAGATCGGGGAGGCGATCATGAATACCCAGGGCTGTGCCGAACCCGGGTGCACGGGCACGATCGAGGACGGCTACTGCACCGTGTGTGGGACCGCCCCGGCCGAAGCCACCACGATCCGCTCGACCGCGACATCGCACGAGGTATCGATCGCCGAGGCGACCACCGCGCCGGCGACGCCCGAGCACTGCGCCGAATCCGGTTGCGCCGGAACGGTGATCGACGGGTACTGCGAGGTGTGCGGCACCGCGCCCGCGCCGCCGACGGCCGCGATCGCCTCCACCCCGAGTGCCCGCGGCAGTTCACGCTCGGTGCGCACCGGCCGGTCCTCGTCCAGATCCAGCAGGCGCGGCAGGCTGGGCGCGGGCATGGTCGACGTGCCGCGGGCGCCGCGGATCGATCCGGCCACCGCGATCCTGCGCGATCCCGAAGTGGCGGAGAACAAACGGTTCTGCGGCAAATGCGAGAAGCCGGTCGGCCGGGGCCGCGACGGCAGACCCGGCCGGACCGAAGGGTTCTGCCCGAACTGTGGCACCCGTTTCTCGTTCACCCCCAAACTGGGCAAGGGTGATCTGGTCGCCGGTCAGTACGAGGTGGCCGGGTGCCTGGCGCACGGCGGTCTCGGCTGGATCTACCTCGCGACCGATCGCAACGTCAGCGACCGCTGGGTGGTGTTGAAGGGTCTGCTCAACGCGGGCGATGCCGATGCCATGCTGGCCGCGGTCGCGGAGAAGCGCTTCCTCGCCGAGGTCGAGCATCCCAGCATCGTCAAGATCCACAACTTCGTCGAACACGCCGGCGCGGACGGGGTTCCGGTCGGCTACATCGTGATGGAGTACGTCGGCGGCACCTCGCTGAAACAGATCCTGCGCGGTCGCCGCGAGAGCACGGGCGGCTACCTGCCCGTGGCACAGGCGATCGCCTACATCCTGGAGATGCTGCCCGCGCTCGGCTATCTGCATTCCCTCGGCCTGGCCTACTGTGATTTCAAGCCGGACAACGTGATGCAGACCGACGAGCAACTCAAGCTCATCGATCTCGGCGCGGTGATCGCGATGGACGACGAGGACAGTCCGATCTACGGCACCACCGGCTACCGCGCGCCCGAGATCGCCAAGACCGGGCCGACCGTCGCCACCGACGTGTACACCGTCGGTCGCACCCTCGCCGTGCTGCTGATGCACGTGCCGCAGCACAACGGTCATTTCGGCGCCTTGCCGGGCCCGGATAGTGAACCGCTGCTCGCCACCTACGATTCGCTGCACCGGTTCCTGCTGCGGGCCACCGACGACGCGCCTGCGGCCCGGTTCGCCTCGATGGAGGAGATGGCCGACCAACTGACCGGCGTGCTGCGCGAGGTACTCGCCATCGACGACGGGGTGCCCCGGCCAGGCATGTCGACCTACTTCGGGCCACCGCGCGGTGTCTTCGGTGTCGACGCGGCGGTGGACGCGCCCAAAATTATTGCCGCTCTGCCCGTTCCGCTCGTCGATCCGACGGACAGCGCGGCCGCGCTGCTGGCGACGACCAGCGGCACCACCCCGGCCGAACTGGAGCACGCGTTCGAGGCGGGGCTGCGTGCGGTGGTCACCGGGCACGGGGAGTCGACCGAGATCCCGCTGCGATTGATCCGGGCCGCGCTCGAGATCGGCGACAGCGCCGAGGCCGACCGGCGGCTCACCGCGGCGTCCGCGACCCTGTGGGGCGACTGGCGGCTGAGCTGGTATCGCGGCCAATCCCGTTTGCTCGCGGGCGAGCTGTCCGAGGCGGCGACCGAGTTCGATGCCGTGTACGCCGGGCTGCCCGGTGAGGCCGCGCCCAAGCTCGCGCTGGCCGCGGTCGCGGAGCTGTCCGCGGCGGCGGGCACCGACTTCGCCGCCGCACAGCACAGGCGCAGGGCCGCACGGTATTACGAGACGGTCTGGCGGACGGACCGGGGCTACCTCAGCGCGGTGTTCGGGCTGGCGCGGCTGCGCACCGGCGCGGGGGATCGGGACGGCGCGGTGGCGGCGCTGGATCAGGTCGACGCGGGCTCGGTGCTGTTCGCCGAGGCCGGGATCGCGGCCGTGCGCACGGTGCTGCACGACCTCGCGCCCGCCGAACTCACCGAGGCGATCCTGCGCAACGCGGGGGAGCGGGTCAGTCGGCTGCGGCTGGACTCCAAGCGCCGCTCCGCCGAGATCCGGTTGCGCGTGCTGAGCGCCGCGTTCGACTGGCTGCGGGCCGGAGGCGTGCCCGCCGCGCACACACCGCTGCTCGGAGTGCCGTTCGAACAAGACGGTGTCCGGGCCGGATTGGAGCGCTGCTACCGGGACCTTGCCCATGAAACCGACGACATGTGGGAGCGATTCGCATTGGTAGAGCAGGCGAACACCATCCGCCCGAGGACGACGTTATGACCGACGCCGATCCGGAGGCCACGCTGCCGGCCGCGGTGGTCTCCGCCGCGCCGCCGGTCGCGGCCGAATCACGGTGTCCCGGCTGCGCGTGCACGGTACACGCGGGGGATCGCTTCTGCGAGAATTGCGGTCACGCGTTGGGCGGCAAGCAGGTGCTGCTGCCGAACAACGAGCCAGGCCCGCCTGGCGCCTGCGACGGCTGCGGCGGTACCCGCTACGACCCCGACGGATACTGCACCGGCTGCGGGCAATTGCGCGGGGCGCCGGACCGATTCGCCGCCGACCTCGACGCCGTCGCGGTGATCACCGATCGGGGTATCGCGCACGCGCGCAACGAGGACGCGGTGGCCGCCGCGGTGGTCGACGACAACACCGTCGTGATCGCGGTGGCCGATGGGGTATCGACCTCCGAAGACCCACAGGTGGCGTCGGGGACCGCGGCCGGAACGGGCGTCGCCGCGTGCCGGGCGGCCCTGCTGGCCGGACGTTCGGCCGGCGAGGCGGTGATGGCCGGGCTCGAGGCGGCGGCCGCCGCCGTGCGCGCGATCGCGATCACCGAGGGGCACGCGCCCTCGTGCACGTATGTGTCGGCGGTGGTGCGGGCCGAAGCGGACGGTGTCGAGCTGACCGTCGCCAATGTCGGTGACAGCCGGGCCTATTGGCTGCACGGGGACGCGCCCGACGATGCGGCCAACCCGCCCTCGCAGCGGCTGACGGTGGACGACTCGTGGGCGCAGGCCCTGGTCGACGCGGGCGCGATGGACGAGCGGGCGGCGATGAACGATCCGCGCGCGCACACCCTCATCCGCTGGCTCGGCGCGGACGGACCCGTGAAACCGTGGTCCGACAACTGCGTTCGCACGCTACGTACCACCGGCCCCGGTGTGCTGCTGCTGTGCAGCGACGGCCTGTGGAACTACCTGTCGGACGCGACCGCGCTCGCCGAGGTCGCCACCAAACATCCCCCGGCGCGCGCCGCGCGCGAACTCGTCGAGTTCGCGCTGCGCTGCGGCGGCGGCGACAACATCACCGTCGCCCTCGTCCCCGTCCCGTGGTCCGGCGAGTCAGGAGCAACGCAGTGAATTCCGCGGCAGAAAACGGCATTTCGGTCGCCGTAGATCAGAACGAATACCTCGCCGACGGGGTCGGCACGGTCGACGCCGTGGTCACGGTGGAGACTGCGGCCGATCTGGTGGTCGCGGCACCACCGCAAGAGCGGCTCGAGGTGCTCATCATCGACTGCTCGGGGTCGATGGCGACCGGGCACAAATTCGCTGGCGCCCGCCAGGCCACTACGGCCGCGCTGGACGCGATGCCCGACGGGACCAGGTTCGCCATCGTCGATGGCACGCATATCGCCCGGCTGGCCTTCCCCACCGAGGTACCGTCGCTGGCCGCCAACCGGGAATCCCGGGCCGCCGCGCGGCGCAAACTCGACAAGCTGAAGGCGGGCGGCGGCACCGCGATGGGCACCTGGCTCGGTCTGACCAGGCAGCTGGCCAAGAAGCATCCCGGCGCCATGGTGCACGCCATCCTGCTCACCGACGGCAAGAACGAGCACGAGCAGCCCGCCGCGCTCGCCGCGGAGATCGAGCAGTCCCAGGGCGTGTTCACCTGTGACTGTCGCGGCGTCGGCACCGACTGGCGGGTGGACGAATTGCGGGCGATCGCCTCGGCGCTGCACGGCACCGTCGACATCGTGGCCGACCCGGCCGAGCTGGCCGCCGACTTCACCGCCATGATGCGTGGCTCGATGGCGAAGGCGATTCCGGAACTGACGCTGCGGGTGTGGACGCCTGCCGGGGCGCGGGTCCGGTTCGTCAAGCAGGTGGCCCCTGCCATCGAGGATCTCACCGCCCGCCGGGTCGACACCGGCGCGCAAGTGGGCGAGTATCCGCTCGGGGCCTGGGGCGCCGAGGATCGCGACTACCACGTGCAGGTCGAGGTGGAACCGGGAGCGCCGGGGCGGGAGAAGCTCGCCGCGCGGGTGAGCGTCGTCAGCAACGACGCGGTGCTCGGCCAGGGGCTGGTGAAGGCGGTCTGGACGACCGACACCGAACTGTCGGCCCGGATCAGCAGGCGCGTAGCGCATTACACCGGTCAGGCCGAGCTGGCCCAGGCCGTGCAGGAGGGTTTGGCGGCGCGCAAGAGCGGCGACACCGAGACCGCGACGGCGAAGCTGCGCAGGGCGGTCGAACTCGCCGCGGAATCAGGGAACGAGGGCACGGCGAAGCTGCTGCGCGGCGTGGTCGAGGTGGACGAGCAGAACGGGACGGTGCGGTTGCGCGCCGGCGTCGCGGCCGCGGCGGAGATGGCTCTCGACGCTCGATCGACCAAGACGGCGAGGGTGCGGAAGGAGGGGTAGATGACCGTCATCTGCCCGGACGGGCACGAATCGAGCGCGACCGACTACTGCGACAGCTGTGGTGCGCCGATCGGTGCGGGAGCCGAGCCGGACGCGCTGTGCCCGGCGTGTGGCGCGCCGTCGCGCGGGCGCTTCTGTGAGCAGTGCGGACACGACTCGGCGTTGCCCGCGCCGCGACCGGCCGCCGAAACCGTGGCCGCGGTCGTCTGGGTCGCCACCGTCACCGCCGATCGGGAGTTCTACGATCGGGTGCTCGCCCGCAAGGGGCCCGACGCCGACCAGGTCGGGTTTCCGGCGTTCTATCCGGAACGTCGAATCGTGCTGTACGGCAACGACATCCTGATCGGCAAGCGCAGTGTCTCACAGGGACTCAGCCCCGGCATCGATCTCGGCATCGCGCCCGCCGATGTCGGCGTCTCGCGGGCGCACGCCACCCTGCACCTCGATACCGACGGGCTCACCGTCACCGACCTCGGCTCCACCAACGGCACCAGCGTCAACGGCAGTGACGAGCTCATCCCGGCCCGGGTGCCGGTGCGGCTGCGCAGCGGAGACCGGATCCACCTCGGGGGGTGGACCACGATCGTGTTCAGTGCCGAACCGGCCTGAAAACCCGTCGGGATCTTCGCGTCTGGGACAGTAGTGTCGAATTAGGGGACGGCGGTGCTCTTTTGCGCCTATCGTCGTGCACTATGACGGCCCAGCCAAGCATCACCGCGGCGACCACGGTAGCGCCGAACCACCGATTCGAGATCGGCCCGGTGCGATACCCGAAACTGTTCGGCGCCAATACCGTTCCCATCCCGATGTCCGACGGCGCCGTCCTCACCGCCGACATCCTGCGCCCCGGCGACGGTGCCGGGCCCGCCCGCGAACCGCTGCCCGCGATCATCAACTTCACCGCCTACAACAAGATGCTCAACCGCCGGGCAATGCGCTGGCACAACACCTTACGCAGGCTCAGCGCGCAGGTGGGCGGCTCGGACCGGCGGCGGTTCACGGCGCGCGACGTGCTGCACACCCCGGCGGGCGGCATCCTCGAGCCGTTCGTGATCAACCGCACCGCGGTCCTGCGCGGGTACGTCGGGTTGATGATCGACGTCCGCGGCACCGGCACCTCGACCGGCAGCTGGGACTTCTTCCAGCCCCGCGAACAGCGGGACTATCTGGAGGCCGTCGCGTGGGTACGCGAACAGCCATGGTGTAACGGCGAATTCGCGGTCACCGGCATCTCCTACGGGGCTATCTCGGCGCTGATCACCGCCGGGCTGCGGCCGGAAGGGTTGCGGGCGGTGTTCGCCATCGAGGCGGGCGAAGACCAGGTGCGCGAGCTGGGACTGACCGGCGGTGTGCCCACCCCCGGCATGCTGGTGTGGATATTGGCCGTCAACGGCTTCAAATGGCTGCCGTCCGTGTCGGGGCTGCGCAAGGCGGGCATCACCAGGCAGTTCCTGCGCGACCGATGCGCAGACCCGGCCAGCTGGGTGCGGCACGCGGTCGAGATCGGGCTGACCGAGAACCACCCCGACAGCTTCCTCAACCCGATGTGGGCGAGCAAACTCGCGCGCTTCGAGGACATCGCCGTGCCGACCTGGATCCACGGCGGCTGGCACGACGTCTACAACCGGTCCAACTTCCGGATGTTCGACCGGATCCCGTTGTCCGGCGGAGCGAAACAGGTACTGGTCGACGACTCGTACCACCTGACCGCGGGCTCGGGATTCGGCGCCGCCGACAGCCCGCAGCCGATCGACGAGCTGCAGTGCGCGTGGTTCGACCGCTGGGTCAAGGGCATCGACAACGGCATCGATCGCTACGGGCCGGTGACCGTGCGCCGGCAGGGTGACGGGAAGTGGATGCGGCACAGCCGGTTTCCCGACCCGGCGGTGCAGGTGACCAAACTCTATCTCGACCCGGCGCACAGTGGCACGGCACCGCACGCGGGCACCGACGCCGCGCTCACCGCCGCACCGAACGAGGTCGAATCGCGACTACCGCTGCCCACCGGACGGGCGCGCCTGTCCTCCAACAACACCGGCGTCATGAGCATGGGCATCGCCCTGCTGTTCGGCAGTCGGTTCGGCACCGACGACCGGCACGCCGAGGCAGGCGCGGTCACCTTCACCAGCGCGCCGTTCACCGTCGACACCGTCGTGTCGGGAACGATGAACCTGCGTCTTCGTGCCGAAGCCGCAGGCACCGACGCCTTCTGGTCGGTCACCGTCTGCGATGTCGAACCCGACGGCGCGTCGGTCCCGCTGACCCGTGGTGCCCTGCTGTCCACCCATCGTGCGATCGACACCGCCGCAAGCGATTACCGCGACGGTGAACTCCTGTTCCCGCTGCACCCCCTTACCGCCGACGCGGTACTTCCCGTCGAACCCGGCACACCGTTCACCCTCGACATCGAAATCAATCCGACCGAAGCCCTGCTCCGGGCCGGCCATCGCCTCCGCGTCGCCGTGAGTCGCACCAGCACCCCGCGCCACTTCCTGGCTCCTTGGCGCCGACGTCGCATCATCGGTCAAACCATCGTCCTCGACCCCCGAGACCCGAGTTACCTGACATTTCTCGCCCGTGCGGCGGAGTAGCCGGCGCACGGGTTCGATAGTGACGACTCGCGATGCCGGTCAGACGATTTCGAGGTCGTAGGTGGCTTCTACCCAGAAGCCGCCGGGTTCGTATTCGCCGCCGAAGGTGAGGATGTAGTTGCCGTAGGCGAGGTCTTCGAGGCCCGCCCAGAGACCCCAGGCGGTCGCCCGGTAGTGGCCGTGCTCGCCGAACGGGCCGCCGGGGGCGGCCGCCACCGGGAACGGCTTGCGGTTGGCGACCTCACGGACCGGCAGTGTGACGCCGTTCAATTCGGCGTGACCGCTGGCGGTCGCGACGTAGGGGATGCGCCGGTTGCGCAGGGTGAGTTTCTGCATCACGTTGAACAGCGGGAAGAAGATCGGCCTGCCGTACGGGATCTCGCAACGCCTGCTCGCTTTGCCGCCGAACGTGCCCGCGAGGAACCAGACATCGGTGGGCTGAGCCTCTCCGGCGAATCGCCCGGTCTCGTCGCAGACCGGGCTGCGTTCGGTGGGTATCGACATCGCCCACTGCCACCACCGCGCGGCCAACTCCACATCTCGACTCGACACCACAACCCACCTTGCTCATCCCGACCACCCTGCGCAGGACAGAATGCCACAGTAGGTCCGGTCTCCGGCGCGACCGGCCCTGACTTCGGTGGGGTGAGCGGACCACAGGTCGCCGTGGTGTCGACCTGCCTCGTCGCGGCGACTCCCCGCAGGTTCTGCTGGTGGCACCCCCGGATGATGGTGCCGTAGACCATCGAGCAGTTCCGGGCCCGCCCGCTGTACGTGGTGGTGCTCGCTCCGCGATTTGCCGCGGTCGCCGCACGGGAGGCCGGTCGCGGCAAGGTGGCCTACGGTGCGTTCACTGTCGAGGACCTCGACACCGTGCTGCGCGACGAGACGCCCCGCATCGGATTGTGGCTGGACACCTCGGATCTCACCGTCGACCAGACCGTGGCCGAGATCCTTGCCCGCGCGGAGTCCGCGCTGACGACTCCGCGCGGACGCCCCGCCGCTCGATAGTGGTGCGACCCTGGACCTCGGGGGCGGGACCACACCGACAACTCCGACAGACCCAGCCGTGCCCGCACCGGTCCCGCGGCCTGCACACAGGAACTTGCTATGCGCCGAGAACCGCGGGGTAGCAGGGATTGCTATCGCGGACGCAGTGATCCGGTTGCCGGGCCCTCCAACAGTGTTCCGTCGGCGGCGAAGCGGGAGCCGTGCAGGGGACAATCCCAGGACTGTTCGGCGTCGTTCCAGCCGACTATGCCGTTGAGGTGCGGGCAGATGGCGGAGACGCTGGTGGTGACGCCGTCGACCGTGCTGGTGGCGGGGGCAGGCCATGGCGGTGCACGGTGCCGCATCCTTCGGCGGGGATCGTGTGCGGGCGGTGCGTGGCGGTACGTAGCCAACCGGTGGTGAGTTGCTGGGCCACCGCGGTATTCGCCGCCACGATGGCGCCCAGCGACTCGAGTTCGCGGGGCCGCCAGCTCGAAAACGCCTGCGCCCAGCTCGGCGACTTGCCGGTGATCCGCCCGGCCAGTGCCATGGCGGCGGCGACGCCGTTGGTGAGTCCCCACTTCGCGTATCCCGTGCCGAGCAGGATGCTGTCCTGTCCGGGGAGCAGCGGCCCGAAGCAGCGCAAACGCGGCCGGTCGAGGTCCGCGACAGCCGAGCGCGCACCGGAGGATCTCCGCCGAAAACGCCGAGCGGCAGGAGAGTTTGTTCCCCAGTGCCCCAGTCCAGGAACTAGCCTCAGCGTATGACGTTGCGCGCACGAGAGCACGGACTCGAATTCACCGGTGTACCGGGACAGTTCAACGCGATCACCGACGTGCCAGGCGTGCAGATCGGTTACACCACGTTGATCCGGGACGAGAACGTGCGCACCGGCGTCACCGCGATCCTGCCGCGCGGGCGCGACGGTGTGTTCCTGCCGTGCGCCGCGGGGTGGTACGCGCTCAACGGCAACGGCGAGATGACCGGCACCACCTGGCTCACCGAGACCGGCGCGCTGTCGCTGCCGGTGCTCCTCACCAACACCCACGCGGTCGGCACCTGCCACCGCGGCATCGTCGACTGGCTGGTCGGCGCGTTCCCGGACCTGCCGGACGACTGGGCGCTACCGGTGGTCGCCGAGACCTGGGACGGCTACCTGAACGACATCAACGGCGCGCACGTCAGCACCGCCGATGCCGTCGCGGCGATCGACGCCGCGACGGGCGGGCCAGTGGCCGAGGGCAGTGTCGGGGGTGGCACCGGCATGAATTGCTATGGCTTCAAAGGCGGCAACGGCACCGCCTCGCGCCGGGTCGGCTACGGCGTGGACACGTACACAGTGGGCGCGTTCGTGCAGGCGAACTTCGGTGCCCGCCGGGAACTCGTGATCCGCGGTGTGCCGGTCGGGGCGCGCCTGCAGGACGACAACCCGCTCGGAACCTGGTCCGCGCCTGCGGGTTCGGGCTCGGTCATCGTGGTCCTCGCCATCGACGCGCCGCTGCTACCCGGCCAGCTGACCGCGTTGGCACGGCGGGTGCCGCTCGGTCTGGCGCGGACCGGCACCACGGGCTCGCACTTCTCCGGCGACATCTTCCTTGCCTTCTCCACAGCCAACGAGGGCGCGCTGACCAGTTCCTACCCGGACGGCGAAACCCCGTATGAACAACTGAGATTCATTCCCTGGGGGCAGCTGAATCCGTTCTACGAGGCGGCGGTGGAGGCGGTTGAGGAGGCGGTGCTCAACGCGCTGTTCGCGGGCCGGACCATGGTGGGCCGCAACGGACATCGCTCGCCCGGCCTGCCGGTGCAGGCGGTGCTGCGGCTGCTCGGTCGCGACGAGGTCTCGCGGACGTAGCGCCCGGTCCAGACATAGCGCTCGTCCGGGAGGTTCGGCACGTTGCTCGACGGCCTTGCTCTTGTGGACGAAGCACTAGGTGTTGTGGGTCGTGACGTTGGTGACGCGGGGCGTGGGGTGAGCTGAAAGGGGGCGGTTCTTCCGGCGGCAGGATGTGAAGCGCCAACTCACACATCCGCCACGCGACCGAAAGAACCGCCGTGTCTCACCGTAATGCCCCGTTGACTGTCGAGGGCCGCCACCGGCTCGTGGACCGCTGCCGGACCCGCCCGATCGCCCATGTCGCCGCCGAGATGGGCATCTCCCGCCGATGTGCGTCGAAGTGGGTCAACAGATTTCGTCAGCACGGCGAGCTCGGGCTCCTCGACCGGTCCAGCGCCCCGCATCTGTCACCATCGGCCACGCCAGTGCAGGTGGTGGCCCGGATCGAACTGTTGCGCCGGACCAGGAAATGGTCCGCTCGCCGGATCTCACTTGAACTGGCAGCCGAAGGCACCCGGATCTCGGTGCGGACCGTGGGCCGGCACCTGGTCCGGCTCGGGCTGAACCGACGCCGGTTTCTGGACCCCAACGGTGAACCGAACCGGGCCCCGCGCCGGATCATCGCCCGCCGACCAGGCCATATGGTCCACATCGATATCAAGAAGGTCGGAAAGATCCCCGACGGCGGCGGCTGGCGCATCCACGGTCGAGGATCGGCCCAGGACAAAGCCGCCCGCGCGGCGAACAAACGTTGCAGGCCCGGTTACGTGTTCCTTCACACCGCTGTCGACGGCTACTCGAGGCTGGCCTACACAGAAGCCTTGCCGGACGAGAAAGCAGTCACGGCAATCGGTTTCGTGTTCCGGGCCCGGGCATTTTTCGCCGCTCACGGCATCACCAGCATCGAACGGATCGTCACCGACAACGGTGCCTGCTACAAAGCCCGCGACTTCGCGAAGGTGCTCCTCGGTGCCCGCCATCAGCGGATCACGCCCTACACACCGCGGCACAACGGCAAGGTCGAGCGTTACAACCGGATCCTGGCCGAGGAATTCCTCTACGCCCGCGAGTGGACTTCAGATCTGCAGCGCCAGCAGGCGCTGCAGATCTGGAACATCCACTACAACTATCATCGACCACACTCGGCCGCTGGAAACCGGCCACCAGCGAGCCGCCTCCGAACCGGCGTCACCAACGTCATGGCCTCATACAACTAGGGCCCGATGGTGGCGTGCATCAACTCCGCCTCGGTGGCCTCGTGCACCGCGAGCCAGCGCACGAATTCCTCGAACGAGGCCCGGCGCTCCTGGCCCACCGAGGCGAGCATTTCCTCGAGCAGTTCGCGCATTCGCTTATGTTGCAGCACAAGAAGTTCGACGACGGTGCGGTGATGTCGTTCGGTCATCGGCCCGGTCCGTCGCCGCTCACCCGCCGAACCCGACCAGGGCGGCGGCGAGATCGGACGCGTCGAGGGCCTCGAGTGCTTGCTCGCGAACGTCGGGGCAGTTCTCGGTTGTGATCTTGTCGATGACACTTCGGTCCTTCAGCACGGTGTCGTTGAGTCCGCCGTTGCGCACGGCCCAGTTGTGCACGGTGCCGTTGAAGCTCACCCGTGCGACGGCGGCGCCCGCGGCGCGCCACTTGTCGATTTCGGGACTCATCATGTCGCACAGCTGTTTTCCGGCCGCCGGGCCGACTTCATCCGGGTCGGGCACCTGCGCGGTGGCCGACGGCATGGACAGCGTGATCGACGAGTCGGTGGGCGTCGCGGGGGCGGGCTCCCTGTTGTCGGCGTCCGAGCACGCGGCGACCAGTGCGGTCGCGCCGAGCGCGCCCGCGACCAGCAGGGCGCGCAACCCGGACCGGCGGCGATGATGGGTCATGTCGTTCTCCTCGGTACAGGAACCGTTGATGACGGCGTCTCCTGCGCAATACCCGGGTGCGCGAGCGGCAATCAGTGCCCCGCCTGGTCGCTGAGCTGCCTGCCCTCCTTGGCCTTGAGCCTGCGGTGCTCGGCGACCACCAGCAGGATGCCGGCGGCGAAGCACAGCACCGTGGCGATGGCGCCGATGACGGCCCAGCCTTCGAAGCCGTAGCCTGCCGCGGTCAGCGTGAGCCCGAGCCCGACCAGTCCGAGCGCGACGAGCACGATGCCCGGCCAGTTGCGGGTGTCGGCGATGGACTCGCCGACGTGGGTGCGTGCGGTCCGGTTGTAGTCCGGGAAGTTCTCTACGGGATGTCCGTGGTGCTCGGCACCGCTGTGTCCCGTGGTCGATTCGTTCGGTCCGGGAATCATGAAGCGTCCTTTCTGATCCACATCACCCATGGGGGATATTCGGGCGGATACCCCGGCGAGCGGCGCTCAACCGGCGCTGCGGAGCAGCAGTTCGGTCGCGGAGACGATCGCGGTATCCGGTATCGCGTCCAGACAGTGCGTGCCGCACGGACGGTCGCGGTTGCCGAGCACGACGGTCGGCACACCGTAGGGCGCCCAGCATCGATCCGGGATCACCGGTGCGAACAGCGAAACCACCGGGGTGTCCACCGCTGCGGCCAGCGGTGCGGCGGTGGTATTCGGGGCGACCACCGCGTCGGCATCGCGCAGCACGGCGGCCAGACCGGCGAGATCGGTGGCGCCGCCGAGGTCGCGGGCAAGGCCGTATGCGACTGTCCCGGTGAGGGTTTGCTCGGCGGGGCTGCCGGTCACCACCACCCGGTGCCCCGCGTCGACGAGCGCCGCCGCGACCTCGCGACTGCGCGTCGCCGACATCCGGCGCGCCGGTACCGCGGCACCCGGGTGCAGCACGATATAGCCTGGGCCGCCGGTCAATTCGTCGACCTGGGGCAGATCCCGGCGTACCCGCAGCCGATGATCGCCCGGCGGGTAGCCCGCGGCGGCCGCCAGCGAGAGGGTCCGAATCTGTTCCGGCAGTGCGTCGTCTACGCGATGGCGGACGTCGAGCAGTGTGCCCGCGTGCTCGGGGCTGATGGCGCTGATCCGTGGCACGCCCGCCATCCGCAGCAGCAGGGCCAGCGGCAGCGGCGATTGCCGCATCGAGGTCGCGATGATGGCCTCGTCGGGGGCGAGCAGACGCAGGCATTCGATGAGCGCACGCACGCCGGCGTGGGTGAGCGGCGGCGGATCGGCGCCGACCCAGGCGGCCTCGAACTCGAGCACGCGATCCACCCCGGGCAGCAGGGCGGCGGCCGAACTGCCGCGCGGCCCGGCGAGAAAGGTGAGGGTGTCGGCTTTGCGCGCGACGGCGCGCACTGCGGGACCGGCCAGCAGCACATCACCCGCGCTGTCCAACCGGGCCACCAGCACGTGGCCGGTCATGGGCTCGGCAGCTTTCGATGCGCGGTTTTCATACCGGCCGTGTGCCCGGGGCCGGTGATCCGAAACGCCCGATCCGGTCCAGTCCGGCATTCGCCCTGGTCGAGTGTCCGACTTTGTGATTCGTTTGCGCGGGGCCGGGTAAGCGGTCAGGTGCCGGAGTCGCCGTGGCGCCGCGCTGCGGCCGAGGAAGGGCGTCGAGCCGGCAAGGGACGAGCGAAATGGTCGAACAGCACAGTGACCCGGTGGCACAGCGCGACCCCGCGTCCGAGCGGCCGCGCGCGGACGACGAGTGGAACCGGGACGCGCGCGGGGAGACCGAGACCGAACGGATGGACCGCAATTGGAGCACCCTCATCCAGGAGTTGCGCGTGGTGCAGACCGGTGTGCAGTTTCTCATCTCGGCCCTGTTGATCGTGCCGTTCCAGGCCTCGTTCGCGACCTTGTCCCCGCCGCTGCGGCTGCTGTATTTGATCACCCTGGCCGCCGCCATCGGCGCGACCGTCTTTCTCGTCGCGCCGATCTCCTGGCATCGCATCCTGTTCCGGCGCCACCGGCTCGGCAACGTCGTCGCCGCGGCGCACCGCTGCGCGATGCTCGGGATCGGCCTGCTCGGTGTCTCGTTGACCGGCGCCATGATCCTGGTCTTCGAGCTGGTCACGGGGACGACCGGCGGCGTGCTCGCCGGGGTGGTCGTCGCGATCCTGTTTCTCGCGGCCTGGTGGATCGTGCCGTGGTGGTGGCGGACCCCGCGCGGCGGGGATGCGTCGGCGCAGAGTTGAATTCGATCGGGGTCCGGCTCAGCGGACCGAGGAGACGACCTCGCCCGCGTGCGCGGGCGCGGCACGGTGGTAGGCGGACAACGTCTCCAAGGCCACCTGATCCCAGGCGTAGCGACCAGCGGCGCGCTGATATCCGGCGGCGCCCCAGGTTTCGCGCAGGGTCTTGTCGTCGAGCAGCGGGCGCACCGCGCGGGCGAGCGCGAGCGGGTCCGGCGGTGCGATGAGCCGGCCGGTCACGCCGTCGACCACGGTGTCGAGCAGGCCGCCGACCGCGGTGGCCACCACCGGTTTCCGGCACGCCATGGCCTCCAGTGCGGTGCGGCCGAATGGCTCGTACGTCGGGGTGCACAGCACCACGTCGGCGGATCGATACCAGCGCGGCAGCTCGGCCCGCGGCAGCGGTCCCAGCATGCGAAGCCGTTCCTGCACACCGTATTCCATCGCGAGCCTGCGTAATCGCCTGCCTTCGCTGTCGTCCTCGACGTCGTCGCCGACCGGTCCGCCCGCGATCACCAACTCGGTATCGGGCAGCTCCTGAAGTGCCTTGATCGCCACGTCGAAACCCTTGCGTTGCACCAGCTTTCCTACCGAGAGCAGCCGGTGCGGCCGCAATCGCTGCCCGCGTTCGGCGCGCGCGCCCTCGGGGGTGAACGAGGCCAGGTCGATGCCGGACGGCACGACCGAGATCCGGAACCGGGGCACCCCCATCCTGGTCAGCTCGACCACCTCGTCCGCGGAGGTCGCGACGATGTGCGCGGCGCGCCCGGCGATGAGGCGCTCGAAACGGATGCGCGAGCGCGGGCTGGTGTCGGCCAGACCCTGGTGACGGCGGCGAACGGTGCCGAGGGCGTGAAAGGTCACCACCACCGGGATGCCGTGGGTGCGTGCGGCCAATTCCGCGGCGAGCCCGGACATCCAGAAGTGCGCGTGCACGATATCGGGCTTGTCCTTGGCCCAGTGCCGCTGCAGAAAACTGCCGAAATCGCCCAGATGCGGCAGGCTTTCGTTCAACGGGAGCGCCCGCGGCGGCCCGGCGGGCACGCGGACGAGCCGGTAACCCGCCGCCGTCGCCACCTCCACCGGGCTGGTCGGGTCGGTTCGTCGCACATAGACCGAGACCTCGTGTCCCCGCTGGACGTAGGCTGCGGCCAGCTCACCGACATGGACGCTCTGACCGCTCGAATGGGCGCCGCCGGGCTCGCCGAGCGGGGAGGTGTGCTCGGAAACCATGGCAATCTTCACGACGTGCTCCGTTCTCTCACAGCCGCGGGGCATGCGGCGGCGTCACCCGCGACCAGATATCGCGCGACCCAATGCTTTTCGGATACCTGCCTGGAATGCCCGAGTGCCGGGGAACGAAACCAGCCGGCCTGCCCGGCGTTACGCCCGCGCCGTCACATGGTCGAGACGACGTCACATGGTCGAGACGACGATGCCGAGTGCGACCACGGACAGCAGTGCCACCAGTACCGCCGTCGCGACGAGCGCGACGGTGCCGGTGCCGGGGAAGTGCGGGGGTGTGGGCTGCGGACGGGTAGCCGGGCCCGGTGTGTTCGTGGCCTTCATGAGAGATGGCGTACCCGCTGGCCGGTTTCGTAACCCTTGTGCTGGTCAGCGTGCCCGCCGAACGTGTGACAGCGGCGGCGTGGCGTGCCACACTGTACTGAGGTTGAGACGACAGCCGACCCCGGTTCGACGCAGGCGTCCGCACCCACCACATACCGGCCGATGGGATCGTGGCGACAACCGATTCGCTCCTCGTGCGACGGTGCCCAGGACCCCTCCCATCGCTTCAGCCAGTGGCGTCGAATCGGACACCCCCCGCAACGGGAGGCCGCATATGTCCGCTAACTCCGCACTACACGAGTACGCCGAAGGTGTGCACCGCAACGGTTCCGCGCCGCGCCACCGCCGGACCGACAGCCGTGCCTGCGTCCAGCGCGTGGATCGCAGGCACGAAGGCATGGTGGTCCGGGTCGAAGGCGAAGTGGATGCCATCGCCTGTCCACAGTTCGCCGCGGCCGTCGAACGGGCGATCCGCGCCGACCGCCGGACGGTGGTGATAGATCTGCGCGCCGCGCGGTTCCTCAGTATCCGGGCCGCCGCGACGCTGGCCACCGCCCGGCAGCGCGCCGCGTGCGACGGCGTGGATATCCGGCTGGTCGGCGCAGGGCGCGAGGTCGAGCGTTCGCTCGAGGTCTCCGGGGTCAGGTCGCTGTTCAGCGCCTATCCCTCGGTGCGCGCCGCACTCGACGGGTGAGACGGGGCAATCTGGTACGCCACGCCGATTTCGGCGTGGCGCGACCCGACCTGTTCGCATGGCATGGCTGTTCGGCGGATAATTGCACCGTGACTGACATGGGGCCGGTCGAGCCCGAGAACGCACTCGCGCTGGACCGGGTGATCGGGGCCGGGACACGCCAGAGTGTCGGTAGTTTTCGTTTCTGGTTCGTCGGCGAGCGCTGGGAATGGTCGGACGAGGTAGCCGTGATCCACGGCTACGCGCCGGGCACCGTCAAGCCGACGACCGAGTTGCTGCTGACCCACAAACACCCCGACGATCGGGCTCAGGTGGCCAGCGCACTGGCCAAGTCCATCGAGGAGGGCGAGCCGTTCTCCAGCCGCCACCGCATCCTCGACACAACGGGGCGGGTCCATCACGTCATCGTGGTGGCCGACCATATGTTCGAGGACGGCGCGGTCGTCGGCACGACCGGGTACTACATCGACGTCACCGAGGCGCTCGCCGAACATCGACAGGAGGCCCTCGACGACGCCCTGCCGGAACTGTGGGCTTCCCGTGCGGTGATCGAACAGGCCAAGGGTGCGCTGATGCTGGTGTACGGCGTCAGTGCGGAACAGGCGTTCCGGGTGCTCAGCTGGCGCTCGCAGGAGACCAATATCAAGTTGCGCACCCTGGCCGCCCGTCTGGTGGACGACCTGGCGTCGCTGACGAGTTCGACGACCGGCCTGCGCACCCAGTTCGACCATCTGCTGCTCACCGCGCATGAAAGGATCGTCGCGGACTGAGCCGCGACCCACGTTTCAGGCCGATCGCGCCGGGTACGACGGTAGGGAACACAGCGCCGCGGAGCGATTTTCAGTCTCCTGGCGCTGGGTTCGGCTGTGGTGCGTGTCCGACCGCGGTGGTGGGCGAATGGGCGGCCCGCGAGAACCGGATCCCGACAACCTGGCGGCTCCGGGTCGGCTGCGAGAGCAAGGTGGTGATGGGCATGGGGGAGTGGTCTTCCCGATCCTCTACGGAAACAACGACAATCGGCGTCCGTATCCCCGCGCGGCTGGAGCAGTTGACGATGCTGCGCGCGCTCGCCGAGACCGTCGCCCTCATCGCCGATTTCGCGCTCGACGAGGTCACCGACATCCGGCTGGCCCTGGACGAGGTGGCCACCTCGCTGGTGCTGGACGCGGTGCCCGGCTCGCAGCTCGAGTGCGAGTTCACCTACGACACCGATCAGATGTTCGTGCACGTCGCCGCGGCGACCACGTCCGAACAGGTGGTCGGTCAGGCCGGTTTCGGCTGGCATATCGTGCGCACCCTGACGCATTCGATCGCCGCGTCGCAGGCGCCCTTCGACGGCGCCGTGGCCGGATATCCCACCGTCGTCGACTTCAGTTGGGTGCGAAGGGCATCCGATGGCGGGTAGGACGGCCAGCGGCGGCGACAGCTACGACAACATCGAGCCGCTCTTCGAGAAGATCGCCGCGCTGGCCGAGGGCGACCCGCGCCGGGAACCGATGCGCGCCGAACTCATCGAACGCTGCCTGCCGCTGGCCGAGCACATCGCACGCAAATTCGCCGGGCGCGGTGAGAATTTCGACGACCTGCTCCAGGTGGCGCGGCTGGGGTTGGTGCAGGCCGCCGATCGCTTCGAGGTGGCCCGGGGCTCGTCCTTTCTGTCCTTCGCCGTGCCGACCATCATGGGCGAGGTGCGCAGGCATTTCCGGGACAACACCTGGTCGGTGCGAGTTCCCCGGCGCACCAAGGAGATTCAACTCACAATCGGCGCCACCGTGGAGGAGCTGTCGCAGCGGCTCGGCCGGATGCCGCGCGCGCGGGAGATCGCCGCGGAATTGGAGGTCGACCTGGTGGAGGTGACCCAGGCGTTGATCGCGGGCAATGCCTATCAGTCCGCCTCGATCGATGCCGTGGTCGGCGACGACATCGACAACGCGCCGTTGCCGCTGCTGGAAAGCCTTGGCGCCGAGGAGCCCTCCTATCATCTCGTGGAGGACTACCTCGCGGTGCGCCCGCTGATCGAGGAACTGCCCGAGCGCGAGCGCCGGGTGTTGATCATGCGGTTCTTCGAATCGAAGACCCAGTCCCAGATCGCCGAGGTGCTCGGCGTCTCGCAGATGCACGTCTCGCGCATCCTGTCGAGAACCCTGCATCAGCTGCGCGAGGACGCGCTACGCGACTGAGAGCCCGAATTCCGCTGCGCTCAGAGCGGATTCGGCGGCACGGGGTCGGTCGGCGGGGAGAGCGGGCCGCCCGGCTCCGGCACCGGCGGCAGCGGCCTGCCGGGGTCCGGCGCCGGCCTGGGTTCGGGGACCGGCGGCAGGGGATCGGGACCGGGTTGCGGCGGTGCGGGCGCGGGATCGGGGCCCGGGACCGGTGGCACCGGATCGGGTTCCGGTACAGGGGGAATCGGGCTCGGTTCGTGCGGTTCTGGCGTGGTCATGGGATTGCCTCCTCGAGGCAGCGGTACCCAGCGGGGACGGCCCCAACCACCTGGTAGCCACCCGTGACTCCCCTCACAGAGCCGCTGTCGATCAGCGGTTTCGGCGCGTTTCAGCTGCATTCCGGGGCCTTTGTGCCGCAGTGCCGGTTTGCGTGAAGTTGGCGTCGGGTACGTGAAAAGGAACCGGACTTACGATGCCGATGGCTCAGGGAGATCGTCATGAACGACCACCGACTAGGCACCCGGAATCCGTACGGCGGGCCGGGGACCTCGAGGTCGACCAAGTACCAGCAGGACAACCCCGCACCCGAGCGGCGCGAGCGCACGCGCGCCGGGAGTGTGGAAAGCACTCGGGTCACCAGGGATCACGACACCATCCGGCAGTGGGCGGAGCGGCGTGGCGCCACGCCGGCAACCATGCCCGGCATCGCCTACGGCGGGCCGATGGGTTCGCTGCGGCTGGATTTCCCCGGCTACGGCGGCGCCGTGCTGCGGCCGGTGGATTGGGACGAGTGGTTCGCCACCTTTGAGGAACGGCACCTGCACTTTCGCTACCAGGAACAGCTCCCGGATGGGACGCCGAGCAATTTCAACCGGCTGGAACGGTCGAACCGCGACGATCGCTGAGCCGTGCGTGCGGGGGGCGGATCCGGGGCAGTCGTGTGTGGGGCATCACGTAACGGTTGCATAACGACGCTCATGCGGCAAGGGTGGATGGATAACCAGACAGGCGTGCGCCGCCCGTCACCGTCCCGCGTACCGCAACCGTTGCGGCTGGTGCGGGCCGGTACAACCGCTGATCAAGCGCCCACGCGGCGTTTACCGGACGAGGCGTTCGGGTACCCGATAGATCGGCAAGGTGGCTCGAACAAGCGGAATGTCGCGTCGGTATGGGGATGCGATTCTCCGCACCGGCAGGCGTCCCGCGTGTCTGCAAAGGATAGGTATTTGAGCGAACGTAGCGAGCGAACCAGGGGCACAGCCGCCTTCACGGTCGTCGTGGAGCCGAGCGTCGGCGAGGTGCGACGATGACGAACCTGATGATCGTCGAGGACGACGACCGGGTCCGGGGTGCGCTGCGGCTCGCCATGGAGGACGAAGGCTACGACGTCGCGGAGGCCGAGGAGGCCGAGGACGCGCTCACCCATCTGCGCAGCAACGGCGTCCCCGATGTGATGATCGTCGATCTGATGCTCGGCGACATGGACGGCTTCGACTGCATCCGAGAGATCCGCCGCGAGCACGACGTGCCGATCATCGTGGTCAGCGCGCGCGACGACACCCACGACGTGGTGGCCGCGCTGGAGGCAGGCGCCGACGATTTCGTGGCCAAGCCGTTCGAGATCAAGGAGATCACCGCGCGGATGCGGGCGGTGCGTCGCCGGGCGCGGCTCACCGCCGAACGTGAGGCGCCGCCACAGGAGGTGGTGCTCGACGCGGACCCCGAGGCGCCGCTGGTGCTCGCGCAGGACGCGGGCGTGGTGCGTCGCGGCGAGGAGGAGATCCGGCTGACGCTGACCGAGTTCCGCCTGCTGTGTGAGCTCGCCGAGACCCCTGGCCGGGTGCTCAGTCGCACCGTCTTGCTCGAACGAGTATGGGACCAAGGCTTTTTCGGCGATGAGCGGATCGTCGACGTGCACATGCGCAGGCTGCGCACGAAGATCGAACGGGACGCTTCGGACCCGCGCGTCGTGGTGACGGTGCGCGGGCTCGGCTACCGCCTCGATGTCCAGCGCTGAACGCTGGCTCGATCCGAAACGCTGGAGTCTGCGCGGCCGGGTGACCGCCGTGTTCACCGCGATCAGCGCGCTGATGTCGCTGGTGCTCGTGGTCTCGGTGTTCACCATCAGTCGCAGCTATCTCGAACACGCGCAGGCCGGTGCCACCGACCTGCAGGCGAATCTGGACCTGCTGCGCAATGTACTGGTCGCCTGCGCGGTCGCGGTCACCGCGATCGGTGCGGCCGTCGGCTGGTGGGCGAGCAGGCGGGTGCTCACGCCGCTGCACCAGCTGGCCGCCACCGCGGCCAGGATCGCCTCCGGTGATCTCGATCTGCGCCTGTCCAGCACTCACGACCAGGATCTCGCGACCACCGTCGAGTCGTTCAACTCGATGGTCGACTCGCTGCAACGGCGCATCGAGCGCGAGCATCGGCTGTTCGGCGATGTCAGTCACGAATTGCGTACTCCGCTCACCACTTTGGTGGCCAGTGTGGACGTGCTCAACCGGCATCGCGCCGACCTGCCGGACCGCTCCCAGCGGGCGCTTGCGCTGGTCACCGACGAGGTGGACCATCTGCGCAGGCTGCTCGACGATCTGCTCGCGCTCGCGCGGGTCGAGGCGGGCATGCACCGCGGCGACCAGGAACCGCTGTCGGTGCGAGATCTGTTGCGGCACACCCTCGCCGAGCGTCGCTACCCGCTCGATCTACTGACCGTGCACGAGGACGTCGTGGTGCTCGGCCGCAAGCTCGAGTTGGAGCGGGCGGTACTGAATCTGCTGCAGAACGCGGATCTGCACGGTGGCGGCGTGGTCGCGGTCGCCGTGGACCGGGTGGGTGACGCGGCGGTGATCGTCGTGGACGACGCGGGCCCGGGCGTACCACCCGCGGACCGGGTGCGCATCTTCGAACGTTTCGCGACCGCGCGCTCGGGCCGTCGCTCGGCGACCGGGACCGGGATCGGTCTCGCGCTGGTCGCCGAGACCGTCGCCAAGCACGGTGGCCACGTCGAATGCGTGGGCCGACCAGGTGGCGGCGCCCGGTTCGTGGCCACCCTGCCCGGCGTCCGCGCAATCGAGCCGTAACACAACCGTAATGAACTCGACCAGGTCAGCTCAAAGTTGATTCGTAAGCCTGGATAAGTACTACAGGCCCGACCAGGGAGTTGTATGTCAGTGCCAACTTTTAACACCGCGGAGATCGAGCGATCCCGTGTCGAGCAGGCCGCGGCCGCGCTGGGACCTGACCCCGGCCGCCCCCAGGCCGAGTTGGTTCTGCGCGCGCCACGCGTCGACGACGGCGCCGAGCTGTGGCGAATCGCGAAGAACTCCGAGGTCCTCGACGTCAATTCGAGCTACGCCTACCTGCTGTGGTGCCGTGACTTCGCGCAGACCACGGTGGTCGCCGAAGTGCGCGGCCGAGTGGTCGGTTACGTGATCGGCTACATCCGCCCGCAGGCCCCGGACACGGTGTTCGTCTGGCAGGTGGCGGTGGACCGGGCCCAGCGCGGCAGGGGCACCGGCGCCAAACTGCTGCACGCTTTGCTGGACGCCGTTGTCCCGCAGGGCGTTACGACGCTGGAGACGACGATCTCGCCCGACAACGCCGCGTCCATCGCGCTGTTCGGCTCGCTCGCCCGTCAGCGCGAGGCCCGAATGACCAAGCGCCCCTTGTTCGATACGGGCGTCTTCCCGGACAGCCATGAGTCCGAGGACCTCTACCTCATCGCACCGATCGCTCGCACAACGCAGGAGGACCACCGATGATCACCGCCGACACGAGCATATTCGAAAGTCTGGAATCGAACGTGCGCGGCTACTGCCGCGCCTGGCCCGCGGTCTTCGCCAAGGCGAAGGGCAGCTGGCTGCGAGACGAGGACGGCAAGGACTACCTCGACTTCTTCGCGGGCGCGGGCGCGCTGAACTACGGCCACAACAACGACGTGCTCAAGCAGCCGCTGCTGGACTACATCGCCAGCGACGGCATCACGCACGGGCTCGACATGTCCACCTCGGCCAAGCGCAGTCTGCTCGAAACCCTGCGCGACACCGTGTTCGCGCCGCGCGGGCTGGACTACAAGGTCCAGTTCCCCGGCCCGACCGGCGCCAACGCCGTCGAGGCCGCGCTCAAGCTGGCCCGCAAGGTCACCGGCCGGGAGACGATCGTCAGCTTCACCAACGCCTTCCACGGCATGACGCTCGGCGCACTGTCGGTTACCGGCAACGCGGCCAAGCGCGCGGGCGCCGGTGTGCCGCTGGTGCACGCGGCGCACATGCCCTACGACGGCTACTTCGACGGCACCACCGCCGACTTCCAGTGGATGGAGAAGGTGCTCGACGACACCTCGTCGGGCTTCGACCGTCCGGCCGCGGTGATCGTCGAGACGGTGCAGGGCGAGGGCGGGGTGAATGTCGCTCGCGCGGAATGGCTGCGCCACCTCGCCGGGCTCTGCGCCGCGCGCGACATCCTGCTGATCGTCGACGACGTGCAGATGGGCTGCGGCCGCACCGGCCCGTTCTTCTCCTTCGAACTCGCGGGCATCACTCCCGACATCGTCACGCTGTCGAAGTCGATCGGCGGCTACGGTCTGCCGATGGCCTTGGTGCTGTTCAAGTCCGAGCTCGACCAGTGGTCGCCGGGTGAGCACAACGGCACCTTTCGCGGCAACAACCCCGCCTTCGTCACGGCCGATGTCGCGCTGCGGCACTACTGGTCCGATGACACCCTGCAGAACGCGACGCTGGCCAAGGGTGAGCACATCGCGCGTACGCTGACGGAATTGGCGGGCAACGTCTCCGGCGTATCGACCCGCGGTCGCGGCCTGGTGCACGGCGTGGTGTTCGATGACCCGTCGCAGGCGAGCAAGGTCTGCCAGATCGCGTTCGAGCGCGGCTTGCTGGTGGAGACCTCGGGTTCCACCGACGAGGTGGTGAAGTTGTTGCCCGCGTTGACGATTACCGATCAGGAATTGGATCACGGCCTGCAGATCCTGACCAGCGCCGTGGACACCGTCTGCAATGGAGTAGGGGCGATCGCATGATCGTACGGACCACCGCCGAGATCACCGGCACCGAACGCGATGTGGCAGGGGAGGGTTGGCGCAGCAAGCGCATCATCCTCGGCGGCGACGGCGTCGGTTTCTCCTTCCACGAAACCACCATCGATGCGGGCAGCACGCACGAGTTCCACTATCGCTACCACGTGGAAGCGGTATGGTTGATCGAGGGTGAGGGCACACTCACCGATCTCGACAACGACGTGACCTATGAGCTCGGTCCCGGCTCGATGTACCTGCTGGACGGGAACGAGCGGCACCAGCTCTCGGCGCGCACCCGGATGCGGATGATGTGCGTGTTCAATCCTCCGGTCACCGGGCAGGAGGTCCACGACAGCACCGGCGCGTACCCGCTCGTTGCCTCGACGATCGGGGGATAGGCGGTAATGGTTTTGCAGCACACTGAAACTCGACCCTCGACCGACCGGATCGATCGCTACCCGACCCGGATAGACGCACCGGCAACGCACCTGGATCGCACCGATCCGACGGTGTGGGGCACGGTCGAGAGCCCGGCGCTCGCCGCCTTCGACACCGACGGCTTCGCCAGCATCGACGAACTGCTCACACCCACCGAGGTCGCCGACTTCAGCGCCGAGATCGGCAGGCTGGCAGGCGATCCCGCGTTGCGCGACGACGACCGGGTGATCGTGGAGAAGTCGTCGAACCGGGTGCGGTCGGTCTTCGAGGTGCACCGGCTCAGCGCCGCGATCGCGGACCTCGTCCGGGAATCGCGGGTGGCCGGGCTGGCCAGGCAGGTGCTCGGCTCCGAGGTGTACATCCACCAGAGCCGGGTCAACTACATGCCGGGCTTTCGCGGCACCGGGTTCTACTGGCATTCCGATTTCGAGACCTGGCACGCCGAGGACGGCATGCCTGCGCCGCGGGCGGTGAGCCTGTCCATCGCGCTCACCGACAACTACCCGATCAACGGCAGCCTGATGGTGATGCCCGGCTCGCACCGGACGTTCGTGCCCTGCCTGGGCAGCACGCCCGCCGAGCACTACCGGGAATCCCTGCAGGAGCAGGAGATCGGCGTGCCGACCCAGGAGGACATCACCACGCTGGCGAACCAGTACGGGATCAGCCAGTTCACCGGGCGGGCCGGTTCGGCGCTGCTGTTCGACTCGAACCTGATGCACGGTTCATCGAACAACATCACGCCGTTCCCGCGCTCGAACATCTTCCTGGTCTTCAACAGCGTGGAGAACGCCCTGGTCGAGCCGTTCGCCGCGCCCGCGCCGCGACCAGGCTACATCGGCAGCCGCGACTTCACGCCGCTGTCGGTCTGAGGCACCGACCGCAAGAGCGAGGGCGCGCTTCGCCGCCGGATCATCCGGCAGTGCGAAGTGCGCCCTCGCGCTGTGTCGGCTCGCCGCGCGCGGTTTCCGGATCGGCGGTACGATCCGCTGCGCAAGCGTGTTTCGATGCGGGGGCCGGTGGTTACTCAGGTGATCGAGCCGTTCGTTGCCGTGTCCGGAAAGTGGCCGCCGCGGAGGTTCTCGGTACGGCGATCTGTCTCGTGTCGGGTACGGACGCGCCGAAAGATCTTCGTGGCCCAGCAAAATCTCGGCCAACTCCGCTGTCTTGGCGTGCCCCACAACGCCGCGGGTTACCTCGGTGCGCACTGATCGAGTGACGCACAGCGAATGTCGCGCCGACGGGCGGTGCGCGCGAAGTCTTCTCGACCCATAGCGGGTAATCGGCAATCCCGCCAGGCATTTCGCGCAAATTGTGCACTCTGCTGTGGCCGATAGGCGATTGCGCCAAAAATGGGCATTTGTCCAGGTAATTGGCTAATCGATGGCAATGCGCGATGTACTTGACCTAATTGTTACCGATGGGTACAACTACGTGACCATGCCGACGCAGACCGCTCGGTCGGCCCATGCAGAAAAGCACGCAGTTGGTTACGGATGTCATCACAATAGACGCGGAGTTCGCAGCCGCACGAAAAGCGCTGTGGGACTTTTTCATGGACCCGCAGACCTACGCCCGCATGTTCCAGGGAATCGGCGACTGCGAGCGCGCGGAAACCTCGGATACCCACCCGGTGCTCCTGATCCGCGCGCGCCACGCGGAAACCGAACTCACCGTGCCCGCGCTGCGGCTGGTGATCGGCAAGGAACCGGAAACCTTCGAACTGCAATGCCCTGGCCTGGGCAGTTTCGCCGCCGTGCGGCTGCGCGGCGACCGTGATAGCGATCCGACGCGGGTTACCGTCACCTACTTCGGTGCCGGGCGCATCCATCCCTGGATCGCCGAACAGGACAACGCCGCCGTGATCGCGTGGACCATGGCCGGTCTGACCCGGATCGCCGACGCCGTGCTGGGCGAACCGACCTCGGTGCTGGTCAACGGCGAAGAATCGCCGACGAAACAGCAGGTGGGCACCCTGAGGCAGATGGTGACCACCGGTGTCGTGCGCACCTACCGGCCCGACCGCGCGCTCAAGCAGGTCGGCGGCCTGGCCCGGTGGGGATTCACGCTGGCGGGTGGTTACGCGGCCGCCGCGGGACATTCGCCTAATCGGCTGGCCGTCGTGGACGGTGTCTGTGCACTGACATTCGGACAAATGCACGATCGCACGCACAAATTCGCTTCCGCGCTGGCGATGCTCGGCATCGGGGCGCGAGATAAAGTCGGGCTACTCTCGCGCAATCGGGTGGCGATGGTCGAATGCATGGTCGCCACCGGCAAACTCGGCGTCGATACCGTGCTGTTGAACACCGGCCTGTCCGCCAGGCAGATCGAGGACGTCGCGGCCCGGCACGGCCTGTCCGCGCTGTTCCTCGACGACGAATTCGAGCCGCTGGCCAAGTATCTGGCCGCGTCGGTGCCGCGCTTCGCCACCGGGCAGCTGACCCGATACGACCGCAACACCGTCGAGGACCTGATCGCGCTAGACGCGCCGACGTTCGCCCGGCCCAGCCATCCTGGCAGGCTGATCGTGCTGACCTCCGGCACCAGCGGCACGCCGAAGAGCGCGCAGCGACCGCAGCCCAAGGGGTTCGGCACCGTGGCGGCGCTGCTGTCGCGCATCCCGATGCGGATGGACGAGACGATGCTCATCCCGGCGCCGCTGTTCCACACCTGGGGGCTGGCGGCCTTGCAGATCAGCACGCCGATCCGGGCGAGCGTGGTGCTGCCGGAGCGGTTCGACGCCGAAGACTGTCTGCGGCTGATCGAGGAGCATCGGGTCACCGTGATGATCGTGGTACCGGTGATGGTGAATCGGATCCTCGACCTGCCCGCGCACGTGCGCGACCGTTACGACACGTCGAGCCTGCGCGTGGTCGCCAGTTGCGGTGCGCCGCTGGCCGGTCCGACCGTGCTGAAGTTTCTCGACGCGTTCGGCGACGTGCTCTACAACGTCTACGGCTCGACGGAGGTGTCATGGGCGACCATCGCCGATCCGGCCGATCTGCGGGCCGCGCCGACCACCGCGGGGCGTCCGCCGCTCGGCACCAAAGTCGCGGTGCTCGACCAGGACCTGCGGCCGGTGCCGCGCGGGGTGACCGGGCGTATCTTCGTGCTCAACCACATGCTCTTCGACGGCTACACCGACGCGAAGCCGCCCACCGAGTGGGGTGGCATGCTCGACACCGGTGACCTCGGCTATCTCGACGCCGACGGGCTGCTGTTCGTCGCGGGCCGCGACGACGAGATGATCATCTCCGGCGGTGAGAACGTCTTCCCGCGCCCGGTCGAGGAGGCGCTGTCGCATCTGCCCCAGGTCAGCGAGGTGGCGGTGGTCGGCGTGCCGGACAAGGAGTACGGGCAGCGCCTGGCCGCGTTCGTGGTGACCAGGGAGGGCTTCGGGCTGGACCGCGACATGGTGTGCAACTACATCAGGCACCGGCTGAGCCGATTCTCCGTCCCGCGCGACGTGACCTTCTTGGACGCGCTGCCGCGCAACGCGACGGGAAAGATCCTCAAGCGCACGCTGATTCAGCCGAGCTGAGGTCCGAGTGGGCCGAGTCGCGCCGCACCGCGGCGCGACTCGGCCGGATCGGTCAGTGCAGTCGCCGGATGGCGTCGTTGGCCAGGTCGGCGATGGTCGGGTAACCGTCCACCGCCATGATCAGATCCGCCTCCGCGAGCAGGGTGCGCAGCACGTGCACGACGCCGTCCACCCCGCCGAGTGCGAGGCCGTAGGAGTACGGGCGGCCGATGCCGACGGCGCTCGCCCCGAGCGCGAGCGCCTTGATGATGTCGGCGCCGGATCGGACGCCGGAGTCGAACAGCACCGGCAGGCCGTCCACGGCCTCGACGATCTCGGGCAGGTGCTCGATCGCCGGAATCCCGCCATTGGCTTGCCTGCCACCGTGATTCGAGCAGTAGATGCCGTCGATACCCGCGTCCTTGGCGCGCCTGGCATCGTCGGGATGGCAAATGCCCTTGAGGATCAGGGGCAGCTTCGTGAGCGAGCGCAGCCAGGGCAGATCCTCCCAGGTGGGCGCGCCGCCGAACAGCGCGACCCAGGTGAGGATCGCGGTCTTCGGGTCCTCCTCGGGGCTCTTCGCCAGCAGGCCGCGGAACACCGGATCGGTGAAGTAGTTCGCCAGGCAGTGCCCGCGCAATTGCGGGAAGTTCGACGTGCTCAGATCGCGCGGGCGCCACCCGGTCACCCACGTATCCAACGTCACCACAATGGCTTTGAACCCGGCCTGCTCCGCGCGCCGGATCAGGCTCTCGGCCAGGTCGCGGTTGGTCGGCGTGTAGAGCTGGAACATGCCTGGGGTGTCGCCGAAGTGTTCGGCCACCTGCTCCAGCGGGTCGACCGAAAGCGTGGACGCCACCATCGGCACGCCCGTACGCGCCGCAGCTTTCGCGGTCGCGATGTCGCCGTGCCCGTCCTGGGCGCAGAGCCCGACCACGCCGATCGGGGACATGAACACCGGCGCGGGCAGCCGCATGCCGAACAGGTCGATCGAGAGGTCGCGGACCTTGGTGGCACGCAGCATCCGCGGCACGATGCCGTACTTCTCGAAGGCGGTCACATTGACCCGCTGGGTCAGTTCGTCGCCGGCGCCGCCCGCCACATACGACCAGATCCCGGGCGGCAGCGCGGCCTGCGCCCTGGCCTCCAGTTCGCTGTGGGTCATCGGGAAGCTGGGCTGTATCCCGCTGAGCCCCTGCAGGTAGATCTCGAACTGATAGTCACCGAAGTTGCTGGTCACCGGCCGCCCTTCCTTGTCGGATACACAAATGTATCCGATACGTTTCTGTCGCGGAGACAGTTGTCGCGCAAGCCGCGGTAGAGGGTGAGCCAGCGGTGCGGCTCGACCGTCCCGACCGGCTCGTCGAGGGCGATGCCCGCGCCGCGACAGGCCGCCCGCACCGTGCGGGCGGGAAAGCGGGTCCGCAGGGAGCTCGCCACCGAGCCGCCCACCCCGGAGAAGCCGAGCTCGACGATCCGGCGGTAGTCGGCCAGAGCGGCGGCGGGCAGCAGCGGGCTCGGCCGTCGTCGCAGCCGCAAGACGGCGGCGTCGACCCGCGGCACCGGATGGAAACTGTCGCGGCGCACGCGCGCGCCCAATTCCATGCCGACAGTGGGCCAATGGGTGATCGTGAGCTTGCTCCAGCGGCCGTAGTCGCCGGAATGCTTACGGGCGAACTCGTATTGGGTGAGCAGGGTCGCCGAGGTGAGCGCCGGTGCCTTCAGGCACCACCGCACGATGTCGGTGGTAATGCCGAAGGGGATGTTGGCCACCACGGCGAAGGGCTCGGCCGGGGCACGTACGGCGCGGAAGTCCGTGTGGAACAGCCGGATTCGCGGCTCGCCCGCAAAACGACCGCGCAGCTTGGCCACGTAGAAGGGGTCTTTCTCGTAGGCGCGGATCTGCCCGGCGACGTCGAGCAGGTGCCGGGTGAGCATGCCGTCACCCGGCCCGATCTCCAGCACCAGGTCGCCGGCGCGCAATTCGGCCGAACGCACGATGCGCCGCGCGGCGCCGGCATCGGTGAGGAAATTCTGGGACAGGCGTTGGCGGGTGCGCGCGCTACGGGCGCGCGGCAGCGAACGATGGCGGGACATGGGTGTCCTCCGAACGGAGTGGTCGAATCAGGGAAAGGTGATTCGCCCGGACCCATGCCGGGGCACAGAGATCCGACGGCCGTCAGCGGCCGTCGGCGCAGGTCCCGATCAGGACAGTCGGGACATCGGAGCGGTACGGTGCGCCGGCGGAGCCCAGGCCTCCGCGCGCGGCCGGATGAAATACGCGCCTACCGCGCATGCTCCGTTCATTGATGCTGTGTCCACGTGCGCAAGCTACCGCACGGTCACGCGGGCGCGCGACCGATTTAATCGAGCGCGAGCGCACCCGCCGCGGCGGGCGTCTCTAGCAGGCTTCGGCGCAGGCCGGCGATCAGCGCGTCGTCGACGCCGAGTAGGCGCACCGCGTATCCACGCAGCGACCCGTGGTCGGCGGCCACCGCGGCCAGGAACAGTCGCATCACCTCCGGCGGCGCCTGGCCGAAGCCGGGCCAGCGCGGCGTCGCGCCGCCGCGGGCGGCCCGCCAGTCCGCGACGAGCCGTTCGGTGGCCAGGCCGGTGCGCGCGAAGTCCGCGACGATCTGGTCCTCCGGCACGTCGAGCAGGGCCAGCACCAGCGCGGCCAGCAGGCCGGTGCGGTCCTTGCCCGAGGCGCAGTGGAAGACCAGCGGTGCTTCGGTGGCGGCGATCACGGTCAGGGCCTGGCGGATCTCCGCGACACCGTCGTAGGCGACCTCCAGGAATCGCTCCGCGAGATATGGCCCCACCTCGATCTCGGGGCCGAGCGCCGCCTGATCGTAGGGGCGGTGCTCGATGCTGAGATTGTGGTACCGGAACGAATCATGGTCGGGGATACGGCCTTTGCACTCGATCTCCCAGGGATAGCGCAGATCGATGACGGTGCCGATGCCGAGCTCCAGAAACCGATCCCAGTCCGTGCCCCGCAGTTTGCCGAGCGAGTCGGAGCGGAACAGACGCCGTGTACGCACGACCCGGCCGTCGCGGGTCGGGTAGCCGCCGAGATCGCGGAAATTGTGCAGTCGCACGAATGAGATGTGTCTGTTCACTACTCGAACCTAGTGGGTAGGGCACACTTTCGATCATGGATTTGCGATCGGTGGACGACCTGGTCAGCGCCATCGCGGCCGGGCAACAGGTGGACTACCTGCGGTTCTGGGGACATCAGCCGGAGCGCGACGGCCGGCTCGGGCCCGGCTGCCTGAGTCAATGGTGGCCGGCCCGCTTCACCGTCGCGGGCGCGCGGTTCGAGTCCGCCGAGCACTACATGATGTGGGGCAAGGCGATGCTGTTCGGGGACACCGAGAACGCCACCCGGGTGCTCGCCGCCCGCACCCCGCGGGAGGCAAAAGAATTCGGCAGGCAGGTGCGCGGATTCGACAGCGGCGTGTGGCGCGCCCACCGCTTCGAGACGGTGCTGCGCGGGAACATCGCGAAATTCGGCCAGGACGCCGCGCTCACCGACTATCTGCTCGGCACCGGGGACCGGGTACTGGTCGAGGCCAGTCCGGTGGACCTGGTGTGGGGGATCGGTTTCACCGCCGACGATCCGCGGGCCGCGGACCCCGCGCAGTGGCGTGGGCTCAACCTGCTCGGCTTCGCGCTGATGGGGGCGCGGGCGGCACTGCGGGCCGGTCGGACCGTCGACTGATCAGGCGTTCGTCGCGCGTTCTTCTTCGGCACAGGTCCGCCAGACCCGGGCCTCCGCGTAATTGCCCTGCCGGTCGAGCAATTCGGCCAGTCCGGCCATCGCGCGCGGTTCACGCCGGTCCGCCGCCGTGCGCCACCACCGCTCGGCATCTTCGAGATCGCCGCGCCGGAACCGGACGACACCCAGGTCGTAGGCGGCACCCGGGTGACCGGCCGCTGCTGCCTGCGCCCACAGTCCGCACGCCTGATCCTCCTCGCCGCGGCTGTACATGGCGACGCCGAGGTCATAGAGCGCGGTGCGGAACCCGGTATCCACGGTGTCCGCCTCGTCCGGCGGCGGAGGGGGGACGGCCGCTTGCGCCGAGGACGCAGATGCCGGACTGTGCGACCCCGGGCCGTCGGTTGCCGACTGCGGCGGACTTCCCGCCGCGGCGTTGCGCGCCTGCCCATCCCGATGCGCCTGCGCCGCCCGGGACAGCGGCGGACTCGGCGGCAACTGCCCGTTCCGCAACGGGCCGTCCGAATGCGGTTGCCGCGCTGGCAAACCGTGCCCAGCCGACCCCGCACCGTGCGGGATGTTCCCGGCGAGGCCGTCTGCCTGCTGGGAACGGCCGCCGTTCCCGACGTGTCCGATCGGGTGTTCTTGCGGGGCAAAAGAATTGCTTGCGGCGTGGTTGTCGGTTCGTGGCTGTCGGGTGTGCGGTGCCGAGCTTCCGTGCGCACGCTGTCCAGTGCTGGTCGCGAAGCCGTCGTTGGCCGGCCAGCCGTTGGAGTCGCGGGGGTCGGCGGGAGGAGTGTTGGTGGCGAGGTCGCCCGGTGCCTGTGGGGTGTTCGGTGTGGGCGTCGCCGGGGCTTCTCGCCAGCCGCGAGAGTTGTGCGCGGTGTCGCCGTCGGTGTCCCGTTGGTGAATGGGCGCGGCCAGCTGCTCGGCGGGTGCGTGGTTGGCTGCGGCTGCGGCCAACCCTTCGGCGTGGAGTTGTTCAGCGAGTGATCTGCTGCCCGCGAATCCCTGGGCGCGCAGCTGCTCGGCGGGGTCGGCGACTTCAGGGGTGGCTGTGCGGTGCCGTCGGCTGATGGCTCGACGTGCGGTGGTTGGGCGATGCCATTGGCCCAAGGCTCGGAGCGGAGTGGTTGTGCGGCGGTGGCATTGGCCGGTGGTTCGGCGTGCGGTTGGTGGGTGGCGGCCTCGGCGTGCGGTGGGGGTGCGAGGGCGGTGGGTTCTGCGAGGGGCGGTGGGGTCGGGGTCGCGCGCGGGGGCCGGGTTTGGGCGTCGGGGTGGTCGGTGCGGGGCTGTGGGGTCTCCGCCGCGGGCTGGTTGCGGGTCTGGTTGTCGGCGGGGGTGGGACGGACCGACTGGATGGACCCAGGCTCGGGGGTGTGCGGTGGGATGGCGGGGAAGTCGCCGGAGGGCGGTGTCGGCATCGACCGCAGCGGGCGGGTGGGCGCGGTATCGGTCGGCGAGGCGGGCACCGAGTCGCCGCCGAACTGGGCGATCGGCGCGCTCTGCACCTCGAGCACGAGGTTGGCGAAGTTGGCGGGCCCCTCGCCGACACTGCACCACAGCACGATGCGACCGTCCGGCGTGGTCTCGATGACGATGCCGTAATTACCGACCCAGGACTTCTGCTCGCCGAACGCGTCCACCCAGACCGGGGTCAGCGTGACCAGCGTGCCGGGACCGGTGCCGACGATATCGAAGGTGATCCCCCCGACGAGCGCATCGGACCAGACGTCGACGCCCGCGAGCCGGCGGCCGTTCAGCGCGACGTATCCGTCGACGACCGAGACACCCATCCCGAGCCCGCGCAATCCCGGCGGCGGTGCGGCTGAGAGCAGGGTCAGCGTGACCGCGGTCGGCGCGGGCCCGACCTGCTCGGTGTACATCGGGTAGATCTTGCTGCCGCGCAATACGATCGGTTCCGCGCTCTGATAGCGATCGGCCAGCGGTAGATCCTCGGGTGAATTCCGGCCGGCCCATGACGAATAAGACTCGTGCATGTGCTGTCCGCCTTTCCGCCTGATGCGGCCGTGCCGTCGCTGTGCTGTTGCGGCGGGTATACCGTACCCGGACCGGCCGGGAATGGCCCACCGATCTGATGCCCGCCCGCAACGTCACCGGGGTACGGCGCTACCGAGCAGTTCATCGGCCGTTCGACTGCTCTGACCGCGTCCGCCCAGCGCCTCGGCCCGTCCGCATGCCGAGCGGTGGCGGTGGTATCCCGCACCCGCGGCAAGTCCCTCCAGCTCACGGCACCCGGTGCCGCACCGGCCCGCGATAGCTCGGCACGCCGCCGAGCGTGCGCCCAGCATCGTCCCCGAGCCAATACACCGCGCGCGGCTCCAAGCCCACCGACGCGAGTATCCAAGATTTTGCGGTAGGCGACCCCCACCTCAAATGTCCCCTATCGTGCATTGGCGCACCAGTGTCATTGATCATCACCCCTGCTCCTGCTCCTGCTCCTGCTCCTGCTCCTGCTCCTGCTCCTGCCCCTGCCGCGTGGCGTGGAGGATGCGCGGAGTGGGGCGCGGGACGTGAGGTCTGGAGTGTGGTGTCGACTTGGCGAGGGTGCGGTGCGCGACCGGGGTGTCAATTCTGGTGGGCGACGATGCGTTCCAGTGCGGCCAGGTCTTTTTCGAGCATGCGGAACAACCAATAGACGCCGATGAAGGCCAGTGCGCTGCCGACGCACAGCACCCGCAGGGGGACGATGACCGACGGAATGTCTTCGCCGGGAATGAAAGTCGCGCCCGCGACGCCGAGCAGCGGCACCGCGGCGGCGATGGCCAGGAAATAGGTGCTGCGCCGGTCGAGTTGGCGCAGCCGGCGCGCGTCCGTGCCGCCGAGCCCGCCGTGGGGCAGGAACATCGGGTACAGCGAGCGCACCGCGTAGAAGTTGACCAGGAAATACGGATAGGCCATGGCGATGGCGCCGCAGACGATCTGGGTGAGGAAGAAGTGCAGATACGACTGTGCCGCGAGGTGATTACCGGTGGCGCGCACCGAAACCGGGACGACGACGCCCGCGATCACCCACAGCGCGAAACAGGTCAGCACATTGCGCTTGCCCAGCAGCAGTGTGTCCGAGCGCGCGCGGGCGAGGGTGCGCGTGTCGTAGTCGCGTCCCTTGCTTAAGCCGCGCGAGACCCGCCACAGTCCGGCTGTCAAGACATTGGTGACGACGAAACCGATCAGGAAACACAAAACGTAGGTGCTCACCGCGATCTGATCGAAGCGCTGCTGGGCCGGCGCGTCCAGCTTGCTGATGATGAGCGTGCGATTGTGGTGGTAGCTGTACCAGATGGCCAGCGCGTTCGGCACGGCGATGGCCAGCGCCATGATCGGGTGCATGAGCAGCCGTGACCGCAGCCGCCAGCTGCCGGGCGGCGGGTCGACGAGGTCGCGGGCCCGCGCGTCCAGACAGACCTCCAGCTGCTGGGCCATCTCCGCGCCGCTGGGCCAGCGTTTGTCCGGATCGGGGTCGAGCGCGCGCACCAGCACGCGGCGCAACGCGGCCGGGCAGTCGGCGGGAAGATCCTGATACGGCAACACTTTCGGGCTGCCCGACCGGCGTTCGAGCATCCCGTCCAGCGCGGTTCGGTCGCCGCCGCTCACCCCCTCGTCATCGAAAGGCTTTCGCCCGGTGAGCAATTCCCACAGCATCACGGCCAGCGCGTAGAGATCGCTTCTGGTGTCGAGGTCTTCGGCGGTGCCCGGCCGGTCTGGGTGCACGGCGGCGAGCTGCTCGGGCGACATGTAGGCGAGCGAACCGCCGAAGTACGCGACCGGGCTGGCGCCGGAGACGTTGCCGCTGAAACTGATGTTGAAATCGGCGAGTTTGGGCACGCCGTCCGCGGTGAGCAGCACGTTCGCGGGCTTGATATCGCGGTGCAGCACACCGGCTTTGCCCGCATAGTCGAGCGCCTCGGCCAACCGGCGGCCGAGCCACGCGATGGTCTCCGGCCAAGACAGCGCGTTCAGCTGCGCACGTAACGACGATTCGCTCGGTCTGATCTCACCCTTGCCCGCCAGTACCGCGTCGACCACGTCCACGAGCAGCGCCCCGGTGCGGTGCTCGGGTGCGGTCGCGCGCACTCGTTCCAGCACGGTGAACAGGGTGCCGCCGGGCACGTACTGCATGTACAGCAGTCGCAGTTTGCGGCTGGTCAGCACGCGCTGGTCGAACACCCGCACGATGTAGTCGTGGTCCAGCTGCGCCAAAGTCTGTGGCTCGGTGCCCTTGTCGCGGGAGATCTTCACCGCGACCAGTCGCTGCATCGATCGCTGCCTGGCCAGGAAGACCCGGGCGAACGCGCCACGGCCGAGCGAGGTCATCAGGTCGAAATCGTCGATCTGCTGCCCGGCCGCCAGCTCGTCCAGGCGCACCGGCTCGGCCGCCGACAGCATGGTGCTGTGATAGTCATCGGTCGCGAGCAGCTCTGAGAGTTGTTCGGCCTGTTCGGGATACGCCGCGGTGTACTCGGCGACCGGCACCGCGGCGCCCGCACGGCGCCGCAAGTGGAACTCCTCGTAGATCAGGTCGGGCGGCAGCGGCCAGGTGCGCAACTCCGGCAATTCGTCGACGTATTCCGCGAGCCGCTTCGGCGCGGTGCCGCGGCCCCAGCGCTGGGCGAGGTCGACCTTGATCAGCTCGATCAGCGCGACCCGTCGCATGGCGGGGGAGTCGGGCAGGTAGGCCCGCAGGTCCGGCGGTTCGTCGTCCGCGCGCCACGCCTCGGCGAAACGCGCCACCACCTCGGCCACCCCGCTACCGCGCGAGTCGTCGGGCCGACGGTCCGATGCGACCGTCGCCCCCGAGACCGGCGGGGCGGGGTGCGCCATCTGCGCATGGTATCCCCGCACTCCGGCGAAAACCGGACGTTTGCCCAGGAAAGATCACCGAAGCCTGCCTTGCGCATCCGTTCGGCCGAGCGGGGCCTGCCGTGTCGCCGTCGATCACCGGCGCGACCCGGTCGCAGTGGCATTCGCCGCCGGAAACCAGCTCGCCGCCTGCCCGCGTTGTTGTCACCGAGGCAACCCCGGTGGGCTGAACCGCGGATGTACCCGGCCGGGCTTACGAGACACGCGTCTGGGGCGCGCCCGACGAGCTCCCCGCCTGTTCGAGCAGTTGCCGGTAGTGACCGAGTTGGGCGGCCGCGTCGAGCATGGCCAGGCCCTGGGCGGTGAGCTTGTGCTGCCAATCGTCGAGGGCGGCGGCCAAAGCCGTTGTGCCGCCCACGGTTCGGACCTGGCGCAGCACGGCGGCGATCTGGTGCAACGGGTAACCACCGCGGCGCAGGAGATGGGCGAGTTCGGCGTCGCGGGTATCGCCCGCGTGATAGCGGCGATACCCCGTGACGCGGTCGCGGCCCGGGACGAGAATTCCGGCGTTCTCCCATTTGCGCAGGGTCGCGGGGGTGACCCGGATGCGGTGTGCGAGTTCGCCGATGGTGCGCGAATCGCGGTCGTCGCGTGGCGCGGGAGCGTCGGCCGCCGTCAGGTGCGCGCTGGATTTCCGTACCACGTCGAGGGTTTCGCGGTCGCGGAGCAACTGTTCGTGACCGCGGTCGATGGCGACCAGGACCTTCTCCAGCTCTCCGTCGTGCAGTGCGCGCATGATCCGCCCGCCTAGCGCGTGCCCGTAGGCGGGCAGCAGCGCCAGGTAGGCGCGCAGGGCGGCCGCGTGCACCTCGGTGTAGATCCGGTAGCCGCTGGGGCTGCGCGCGGCGGGCGGGAGGAACCCGTCGCGTTCGTAGTTGCGGATCGCCTGGGTGGACAGTCCGTGCTCGCGAGCGAGGTCGGCGGGGCGCAAGGTCTTCATGGGGTTTTGGACTTTACCCGGAGTCATTCGGCCAGATCGCACCAAACCTTATACTGTTGTTTCAAGGATACGATTTACCTACATGACGCAGGAAATTCGTGACTTCGTGCCGCCGGGATGCGAGCTGCTCGGCCTCGGTGAGCCGACCCATCAGGAACCGGCCTTCGCGCTGATCCGCAACGAGTTGTTCGCGCGACTGGTCGAGCTCGGTTTCCGTTCGATCGTGCTGGAAACGGATCGGGTGGCCGCCTTCGCGGTCGACGATTTCGTCCGAGCCGGCCGCGGCACCCTGGACTCCGCGATGCGCGAGGGTTTCTCACACGGCTTCGGCGCACTGGAAGCCAACCGCCAGTTGGTCGGGTGGCTGCGTGACTACAACCGGGACCGCCCGCCCGCACAGCAGGTCGCGTTCCACGGTTTCGATATGCCGGGCGAGAACTACAGTGCGCCGAGCCCGCGCCGCTACCTCGAATTCGCAAGGGGCTATGCGGGTCTGGAGCTGGACCTCGCCGAGCTGCTCGGTCCGGACGAGCGCTGGAGTCGCGCGGCGGCGGTGCTGGATCCGGCCGAATCGCCCGGTGCCGGTGCGGCGGCCGAGCGGCTGCGCGTGCTCGCCGACGATGTGGCGCTCGCGCTCGACACCCGCGCGGCGGAACTCATCGCGACCTCGTCACGCGCCGAATGGCGCAGGGCCGCAGCATATCTCGATGCCGGAATCGGTCTGCTGCGCTATCACCGCGCGGCGGCCCGCCCGCTGGCGGCGCGGGAACGGATGACGCTGTTGCTCGCCACCCGGGACGCGCTGATGGCCCGCAACCTGCTCGATATTCGCGGTGTCGAGGCCCGCCGGGGGCCGACGCTCGTCTTCGCCCACAACCTGCACCTGCGCAGGCACCCGTCCGGTGCCGCCGCGCGCGACGAACTGCCTGGTTACGAATGTGCCGGAGCGATCGTCGGCGCACTGCTCGACGATGATCAATACGCCTGCGTCGTCGGCAGTCTGGGCAGCAGTGCGGTTCTCGGCCTCGCGGAACCGGCGCCGGGCACGCACGAGAGTTTCCTGCAGGGCCGGACTTCCACCTGGGATCTGCTACCCCCTGCCACCCCCGAGACCGCGCACTCGCGCACCGACACCGAACCGCGGCAGGGTTACTTTCCGCTGGACCGGCCGCTGGTCGAGCAGGCGGCGGCCATCCTGCATGTGCGTGCCGGAGTGGCCCGCGCCGCGGGGTGACGGCAGCTCACGCGCCGGTCCCGGTCTGCGGGAACCCCCAGCGGGCGTAGGTCTGTTCGGGCCGCGCCGTGATGATGTCGCAGCTGTTGACCAGCGGTTCGGCGGTGCCGTCGAGGTGGTCCAGCGTGGGCGTGATAAGTGCCTCGAGGTCGTACGCGCGGACCAGCGTGAGCAGCCGCTCGACCCGGTCCTCGGTGCTTGCGTCGTATTCCACGGTGGTCAGCAGCTCGTAGCCGAGACGCTCGGCAAGGCTACGGATCTGGAGCGCATCCCACGTCTGCTGGACGCCGGAGACGTCGCGGCGCAGATAGCCGAGTGCAGTTGGTTCGGACCCCATGGCCAGCCCTCTCGCTCGGGAGGAATTGTTTTGGCGGCAGAGCCCACGCTACCTGGGCCTTGGCGGGTATTCCCAGGGATTCACGGGGGTGTTCGGGCCGAAAAGACAAGATTGCGCCATTGGAACTCGGGGCGGGTGTGCGGCTGGAACCTCGACGTAAGGTGCAGGCGAAAGTCCTGGGCTTTTCCGACCGAATGGAGTGCGCATGCTGGTCCGGGTGATCCGGTGGGGCGTGGTGTTGTGTTGTGTGGCAATGGGGCTCGGCGTGCGCCCGGCGGCCGCGACGGCGCCGCCCGCCGCGCCGGTCCTGGTCCTCGGCGGTTTCGCCGCCGATCAGGCCAAGGTGGAGACATTGCGAGCCTGGCTGGGTGCGCGTGGCTACGCCGCGTATTCAATGCTGCTGCCGGGTGATCCGACCGGCACGGCCGCGATCGCGGATTCCGCGCGGGCGGTCGCGGACCGGGTCGCCGAGATCCGCCGCGAGACCGGTGCCGCCCGGGTGGATCTGGTCGGGCATTCGATGGGCGGTCTGGCACAACGCCACTACGTCAAGTTTCTCGGTGGACGCGAACAGGTCGGCACCTATATCGACTACGGCACGCCGGAGCACGGCACGTCACTGGCTGTGGCGTGCGCGTGGGCGGCGGGGTGCCGGGATCTCGTGCCGGGATCGGAGTTCCTCACCCTGCTCAATGCCGAACCGGCGGTGCCGCCGGGCTTGCCCGCCTATCACTTCTTCAGCACGGACGCGGGGGAGGAGCGTGAGCCGCTGCCCGGCGCGATGAACGCGGCGGTGCAAACGTTCTGTCCCGGTCGTGCGGTGTCGCACGCGGACGAGCCGATCGACGCGGCGATGCAGCAGCTGATCGCTGCCGCGTTGCGCGGCGGACCGCTCGCCACCGACTGCCCGCCACAGTCCTGAAGCCTGCGACAGAGTTATCTGTAACCGTCGGTTACAGATAACTCTGCTCTGCATCAAAAGTGGAGGTGGAGCGCGGAAACGTCACGACTGCTCCGAAGATGACGACAGCCTACCAGCTCCGCGATATCGATGTGAACCGACCAAGCGCTTGCTACGCTCGCCGCATGATCTCCACGGCGGTGTGGGGCACCGGCAATGTCGGCCGGGCGGCGATTCGGGCCGTCGAGGCACATCCGGCGCTGAAACTCACGAGTGTGCTCGTCCACGATCCAGACAAGGTCGGGCGCGACGCCGGGGAGTTGAGTGGTCTCGAGCACCGGATCGGTGTCGCCGCGACCGATGACGTCGACGCGGTGCTGGCCGCGAGTCCGCGCGCGGTGGTGTACGCGGCGTCCGGTGACATCCGGCCCGACGCGGCGCTCGCCGATATCGTGCGTGCGCTGCGCGCGGGCGCGATCGTCGTCACGCCCGCGCTATACGCGCTCTACGATCCGCGCAACGCGCCGGCAGAGGTGCGCGAGCCGGTGCTGGCCGCGATCGCGGCGGGCGGCGGCTCGCTGTTCGTGTCCGGCGTCGACCCGGGCTGGGGTAATGACGTGCTGCCGTTGCTGCTCAGCGGGCTGGGCAGCACCGTCGAGGTGATCCGATGTCAGGAGCTCTTCGACTACTCCACCTACGACCAGCCGGACTCGGTCCGCTACCTGGTCGGCATGGGCCAGCCGATGGACTATCAACCGCCGATGCTCGCGCCGACCGTGCCGACCATGGTGTGGGGCGGGCAGATTCGGCTGATGGCCCGCGCACTCGGCGTCGAACTCGACGAGATCCGCGAGACCCTGGATCGCCGGGCGCTGGACGCCACGATCACCACCCGGTCGATGGGCGAGTTCGCGGCGGGCACGCAGGGCGCGGTGCGATTCGAGGTGCAGGGCATTGTCGGTGGTGCGCCCCGGATCGTCGTCGAGCACGTCACGCGCATCCATCCGTCCTGCGCGCCGGACTGGCCCGCTCCGGCCGACGGTGACGGCGCGCACCGGGTGATCATCGAGGGGCAGCCCCGCATCGAGGTCACCGTCGCGGCGACCGACGAGGACGGCAACCGTTCGGCGGGCGGAAATGCCACGGCCGTAGGACGTTTGGTGAGCGCGATCGATTGGCTCGCCGCAGCGGACCCCGGACTCTACGACGCACTCGACGTCCCACTGCGTCCCGCGGTCGGCAAACTCGGAAGGAAACACCCATGATCGTCGATATCCCCGAGGGCAAGGACCCTATCGGTTACGTCTGGGGGGAGATGGTGCCCGGTATCGGGGTCGCCGCGTCGCAGTTCTCGCTGGCGGTGTACTCGCACAGCACCCTCGGGCTGCGGGAATTCGAGGCCGCCCGGCTGCGCATCGCCCAGATCAACGGCTGCCTGTTCTGTCAGGACTGGCGCACCGAACGGGACGGCGAGAAGGTGGAACCGGAGTTCGCCGAGGCGGTCACCGAGTGGCGCACCACCGAGGCATTCGACGAACGCACCAGGCTCGCCGCCGAATACGCCGAGCGCTACGCCCTCGATCACCACAGCATCGACGACGAGTTCTGGGTGCGCATGTTGGCCGAGTACAGCCAGGCCGAGGTGGTGGAGCTCAGCATGAGCATCGGTTCCTGGCTGGCCTTCGGTCGCCTGAACCGGGTGCTCGGTCTCGATACCGCCTGCGTGCTGCCGAATCACACGGCGACGCAGTAGGTCAGCGCCGCTTCGGCACCCACGCGGGCTGACCGTCGATCAGTCCGGGCTCGAACAGTTCCGGCGCGTCCAGCACCGCCCGTAGTCGCTGATATGCCTGCTCTGCCGTAAGGGCTTTCGGATAGCGGATGTAGTCGAGCCGCGCGCTCGTGCGCACCTGGAAGCGGTGGCGGAAATCGTGGTCGCCCGCGTAGCTCAGCGCGATGCGGCCATGCCAGTCGATATCGTGGGCGCCGTCCGGGCGGCGGGTGAACAGCACCTGCTGGTCGGCCACCGAATCGTGGCCGAGCAGGTAGATGTTGAAAGCGAGATACTCGAGGTCGTCGGGCTCGGTGATGGGCAGCGGGTCGGCGGTGAGGCGTTGCGGCGCGGCGGCTTTCAATTGGAAGAGTTTGCCCGGCGTCGCCGCGAGAAAGCCGGTGCCGTCGTCCTCGCCCCAATACGTGGACGACAGGGTGCATCGGTGGTAATTGGTCCACACCGCCGGTGCCGACCAGTCCGGCGCCTCCTCCGCCGGGGCGTCGGGTAGTCCGTCCGCCGCATAGTCGGCCGACCGCAGATGCAGGTCGAACCACAGATTGCCGACGCGGTCGAGCCGCCCGGTCCACGCGAACTCCTCGATGGCATGTCCAGCCGGCCACGGGTTACCCGGAAACACGATCCGACCGTTCGCAGCCCCGAACTCCAGGTCGATCCCTTCCATGCCGACGAACTTAGCGCCGGGCACCGACAGATCGCCGGGCACCGACAGATCAGGCGGTGACGGGCGCCTCGTCGTCGGGCGCGCCCTCCACCGTGCGTTTCGGACCGGTGAACCAGGTACGGGCCGAGACGAGCCACCAGATCCCGATGGCGCCGACCACGCCGGCCAACGCGATCGGCGCGTAATTGACGGTGTTCCAGGTGAACTCGCCGTTCCACGGATAGCCCCGGTCGTCCATCGGCAGCACGAACAGCACGCTGATGACGACGATCCAGACCAGCGCGACGATGCCGACCGGTCGATACCAGCGGCCGAGTTGCCATGGACCGGTGCGGAATCGGGCGCCGTGCAATTGGCGGAGCAGGATCGGAATGCCGTAGGCGATGTAGAGCCCGATGGTCGCGACCGAGGTGGCCGCCGCATACGCGGTCGGCGCGTTCTCGGCGGGGACCAGCATCGAGGGAATCAACAGCACGAAGGCGAACACGGAAATGAACAGCACCGCGTTCACCGGCACTTTTCTGGCCGAGAGCTTCGACCACAGCGCCGAACCCGGGACCGCGCCGTCGCGGGCGAACGCGAACAGCATGCGCGAGGCCGAGGTGACCGAGGCGTAGCCGCAGAACAACTGGGCGATCGCCGCGATGATCAACAGCAATCCGGACCAGAAGGAGTTGAGCGAGTTCTCCAGGATATAGATCACCGGGTAGCCGCTGTTCTTCGCCGGATCGAGGGCGTCGTCCAGGTTCGGGATCGCGAAGGTCACCGCCATGATCAGCAGATATCCGGCGACCGCGGACACCACGATGGTGTTGATGATGCCCTTGGCCGCCATGCGCGAGGCATCGTGGGTTTCCTCGGACATGTGCGCGGAGGCGTCGTAGCCGGTGAAGGTGTATTGAGCGTGCAGCAGGCCGAGCAGGAAGCTGAACGCCACGCCGCCGAAGCCGACCGCGCTGTTGTCCACCGTTTCGGTGAACACGAAGCCGACGCTCTGATGCTGTTCGGCCCCGAAGGCGAGCACAAGCACGAAGATCGCGACACCGCCGACGTGCCACCACGCGGAGATATTGTTGATCACCGCAGACAGGTGCGGCCCGATCGCGTTGAGCACCGCGTGCAGCACCAGGATCACCAGGAAGACCAGGAAAATCGCGGTGCGGTCGGTGCCGATATCGATGCCGATCACGTTCAGCACCACGGTGGTGAATATCGCCGCGCCGTAATCGATCGCCGCGGTCACCGCGATCTGGCCGATCAGGTTGAACCAGCCGGTGAACCAGCCCCAGACCGGCCCGCCGAGCTGAGCCGCCCACCAGTACAGGCCACCGGAGGTGGGATAGGCCGAGGCCAGTTCCGCCATCGCCATGCCGACGAACAACACCATGATCGAGACCAGCGGCCAGCCCCAGGCCATGGTGATCGGCCCGCCGTTGGCCAAACCTATTCCGTAACTGGCCAATCCGCCGGTCAGGATGGAGACGATGGTGAAGCTGATGGCGAAGTTCGAGAATCCGGACCAGGATCGCGCCAATTCCTGTTTGTAGCCGAGCTCGGCGAGCCGGCGTTCGTCGTCGGAAGGTGGCGGCGGGTTATCGGTCATGCACTGCTCCAGGGTGTAAACGCTGCCCTCACACAGCGTTTGCCAGAAGATCAGTGTGAAGTAGTCGTGGGTCAGCCCGCACGCCATCCAGGAATTCCGCGGCAAATCGCGCCGACCCCTGCCATCGGCCCGGCGGTGCACCGCCGTAGCGTGAAACCCATGAGTGAACGTCTGGTGGTCATCGGCGCCGACGCGGCGGGCATGTCGGCGGCGTCGCAGGCCCGCAGGCTGCGGCCGTCGGACGAACTGGAGATCGTCGTCTTCGAACGGGGCAGGTTCACCTCCTACTCCGCCTGCGGTATCCCGTACTGGGTGGGCGGCGACGTGCGCGACCGGGACGACCTGATCGCCCGCACGCCCGAAGAGCATCGGGCCCGCGACATCGATCTGCGGCTGCGCACCGAGGTGATCGAGCTCGACGTCACGGGCCGCCGGGTCAAGGCCCGTGCGCTCGACACCGGTGCCGAATCCTGGACCGGCTACGACAAATTGGTGATCGCCACCGGCGCCCGTCCGATCCGCCCGCCGATGCCGGGCATCGACGCCACCGGCGTGCACGGCGTACAGACGCTCGACGACGGGCAGGCGCTCATCGATACCCTCGAGTCCACGAGCGGCACCCGCGCCGTGGTGGTCGGCGCGGGCTATATCGGCGTCGAGATGGCCGAGGCGCTGATCCAGCGCGGCTACGAGGTGACGATGCTGCACCGCGGGCCGGAGCCGATGGCGACCATGGACCCGGACATGGGCGCGCTGGTGCGAGAAGCCATGAGCGGCATGGGAATCACGGTGGTCAGCGAGGCCGAGGTGACCGAGGTGCGCGCCGATGAGCACGGCCGCGCTCGCGCGGTGGTGGCCGCGAATACCGAATACCCGGCCGATGTAGTCGTACTCGGGATAGGGGTGCGCCCCGACACCGAGATCGCGCGCGCGGCGGGCCTACCGCTCGGTGCGCACGGCGGCCTGCTGACCGACCTGGCCATGCGGGTGCGCGGTCACGAGAACATCTGGGCGGGCGGCGATTGCGTCGAGGTGCTCGACCTGGTGTCGGGCCGCGAGCGCCACGTCGCACTGGGCACCCACGCCAACAAGCACGGTCAGATCATCGGCGCGGGCGTCGGCGGGGGATACGCGACCTTCCCCGGTGTCGTCGGTACCGCGGTGAGCAAGGTATGTGATCTCGAGGTGGCCCGAACGGGGTTGCGCGAGAAGGACGCTCGGGCCGCCGGGTTGCAATACGTCACGGTCGCCATCGAATCCACCAGCCGCGCCGGCTATTACCCCGACGCCGCGGCGATGACGGTGAAGATGCTCGCCGAGCGGCACACCGGCAGGCTGCTCGGCGTGCAGATCGTCGGCAGGGAGGGCGCGGGCAAGCGTGTCGACATCGCCGCCGTCGCGCTCACCGCCCGGATGACCGTGGAGCAGATGACCGCCCTCGACCTCGGCTACGCGCCGCCGTTCTCCCCGGTGTGGGATCCGGTCCTGGTGGCGGCGCGTAAAGCGGTCGGGGCGGTGCGCGCCCGCGGCTAGGCCTGCTCGCGGTAGACCGCGAACACCGGGATGCGCCGCGAGGTCTTCGCCTCGTAGTCGCCGAAGCCTGGCATGATCTCGACCATCCTGGCGAACAGCGCGTCGCGTTCGGCGCCGGTGACCTCCTCGGCCTTGGCCGGGTAGCGCTCGGTGCCGATCTCCACGATCAGCTCGGGATTCGCGCGCAGGTTGAAATACCAGCTCGGGTGCTTGTCCGCGCCGCCGTTGGAGGCGATGAGCACCACCCGGTCGCCGTCGGGCAGGTAGACCAGCGGGTTGGTGATCTGCCTGCCGGACTTCGCGCCCGTCGTGGTGATCAGCACCATGTGCGCGCCTTCGAACATGCCGCCGACCTTGCCCGCGTTCGCGCGGAATTCGTCGATGACCTGCTCGTTGAAGCTCTTCTCTGCCACGTTCTCGCCCTCCGGTTCGTCGGTTCGGTTCCTGACAACAGGGCCACGCACCGCGAAATTCCGGCGTGCTCAATAGTCGCGGAACAACTCGATCAGGTCCGCCTTGCCGAACATCACCGCGGCGTCGCGGGCCGAGGGGGTGCCCGCGTCCGGGTCGGCCCCGGATTCGAGCAGCAGCCGCACGATCTCGGTCTCTCCCTTGAACACCGCGCCCGCCAGTGGGGTCTGGCCCTTGTCGTTGGCCCGGGTCGGGTCGGCGTCGCGGTCGAGCAACGCCGCGACGGCGTCGCGGTGTCCGTGGTAGGTGGCGAGCATGAGCAACGTGTCGCCTGCTTCGTTGGTGAGGTTCGCGGGTACTCCCGCGTCTATGTACGTCGCCAGCGCCGTCGCATCGCCTTGCCGGGCGAAATCGAACACTTTGGTCGCGAGCTCGACGAGTTCCGGATCCATGTCAGCGCCCATGGGCTCATTACTACCACCGCACGCCCGGGCTGCCGCTCGCGCGCGGCGCCGCGCCGCTCCTGGTCGAATACTCGCCGGTAGCCACTCCCACCTGGTGTACCGGGCCGCACGGGTCGGTATAGTCGCCGCGGATGAGTAGTGTCACCACCCGCGTTGAGCCGGAAGCACAGCACCGTCGACTCGGGGTCGTGGTGTGGCTGGCACCGGTCCTGGCCATCGGGTTCTCCGTGTTCTGTCTGCTGCTGCCGGTGTGGCCGTTCCACAAGATCACCGGCGGCTTCATCGACCTGCAGGTCTATCGCCTTGGCGTGGACGCGCTGCGCCACGGCAAGGACATGTACGGCCAACTGCCGCAGACCACGATCGGCGCGGGACTGCCGTTCATCTATCCGCCGTTCGCCGCGCTGGCATTGAGCCCGTTCGCGGTGCTGCCCTGGCAGGCCGCCGCGTTCACCTTCTTCGTGTCCTCGGTGGCCGCGCTGGGTCTGACGCTGTACCTGGTCGCGCGTCGGATCTGGCCCGAGCAAGGACAGCGCAAGCTCGCGCTGCTCGCGACGCTGTGCGCCACCCCGCTGGCCCTGCTGTTGGAACCGGTGCACGCCACGCTGGACTTCGGCCAGGTGAACCTGCTGCTCATGGCGCTGGTCGCGGCCGACTGCCTGGCCCACAAGCCGCGCTGGCGTCGCGGCATGCTGATCGGCATCGCGGCCGCGATCAAGCTGACCCCGGCCGCGTTCGTCATCTATTTCCTGGTGCGCCGGGACTACCGGTCGGCGGCGACGGCGGCGATCACCGGCGCCGCGGCGACCGGTCTCGGCTTCGTGCTGCTGCCGCACGAGTCGACCAAGTACTGGTTCGGCGGACTCGGCAACGTGTCGGGATTGAGCGGCTCCGCGTTCCACACCAATCAGTCGATCCAGGCCGTGCTGGCTCGGTTGCAGGTGCCGGAGCCCGCGTTCACCGTGCTCTGGCTGGTGCTCGGCGCCGCGCTGCTGGTGCTGGTGGTCGCGGCGATGCGGCGCGCGGCCGAGTTCGCGCCGCTGGCGCTGGGGTGCAACGCGGTGTTCACCCTGTTGCTCTCGCCGATCTCCTGGTCGCATCACTGGGTCTGGATCGCGCCCGCCCTGTTCGGTGCGGTCGGCTATGCCGCGACCCGGCTGCCACGCCGCCAGGCCATCGGCTGGTGGGTGACGATCGCGGTCATCACCGCGGTCTTCGTGTACGGTCCGCAGAACTGGCTGCCCGACGGCGAGCATCGGGAAACCCGATGGACCGCTTGGCAACACGTGGTCGGCAACACCTATGTCTGGTTCAGCGTGCTGCTCGTCGCCTTGTTCTTCCTGTCCGGCCGCAGAGTCGTGGCCAGGGCCGAGCCCGCGCCGGTTCTGGTGGCACAGCATCAATCCTGAGCGACGGGTGTTTGCTCGCCGCTGCCTCGGGTAGGCGCAGAAAGACGGCCCCGGCCGTCGCCGGTAAGAACACCCGAGGCAAGGAGAGATACGCATGGCCGACGCCCCACGCGGCTTTGCCGCCATGGACGCAGCACAGCAGCGCAAGATCGCCAGCCTGGGCGGCAAGGCGAGCAGCGGCAGCTTCGACAACGACCCCGAGCGGGCCAGTGCGGCGGGCAAGAAGGGTGCGGCGGCGCAACCGACCGAGGCCAAACGCCTCGGCGGCGCGCACAGCCACCGCAACCGCTGACCCCGCGCCTGACCCGTCCTTTCGACATGGCTGGAATCCCGTTGTCGCCAACGGGATTCCAGCGTCATGTGGCAGAGGGCGTCAGGAGCTCGGGCACTGCTTCCACGCGAAGTGGTAGGTGGTGTTGATGGCGCCGTCCGTCGAGTCCATCGTGATGAAGCTGGTTTTCTTCGGATCGGAGGAGCCCGCGTCCACCCGCAACTGGGTATTGATGTTGAAGTTCCGGGTTTCACCGCAGGGCAGATAGACGATTGCCCCTACCTCGGTGGTATCGGTCTTCTGCCAGTCGTCGTTGAACGGTCCCTTGAATGTGTGATCGACGAAGTCGGTGGGCGAATTACCCTGGAAATAGTAGCGAGCCCGTTCCAGCGCGGTCGCGCCCTTTGCCAAACTCGCGAAACCGCGGTAATCCGCTTGCGCGATTCCGTAGGTGAAGCCCTGCGGGACATGCACCTTCAGGTTGAGCTGGCAATTCTTGCGGAAGTCGGTCGGGCCAGCGCCTGGGCCGACCTGGGCGGTGTAGGCGCTGTAGGTCACGGTGAACGCGGTGTTGTCGGGCGAAACCGCCACTGCCGCAGTATCCTTGGGGCAACCGGTGCCATTGACGGTCACGACGTCGATGACGATCTTGTCCGGTGGGGCGCCCGGCCAGTCGGATCCGGGCTGCCCAGAAACAGGGGAACCGGACATCGGCAAAGCGAACGCAAATAGGGCGGCGCCGACGACGGCAAATTTCTTGTACATTGGAATTCCTCGGAATGTTCCGGTTGCGGACAAATCTCACTTTAAGTCGGTGCCGCCTGCTCGATACTCCCCAGTGAAGTGGGGACGAGGTGGAATGGTTTGCTTCCGTTCGGGTTTGGCGATCGGGCCGGACGGTTCTTTATTGTTCAAGCGAGTTCGAGACGCGGTCCGATATGGATCGCGCGATAGACCTCGTTGCGGATGGCGTTGGCCTGCGCGTCGGTCAGCGTGCGGTGCAGCGGCCGAAGCGTCAGTCGCACCACCGCGTTGGCCTGCCCCGGTCGGATGCCGAGGCGTTCGCGTGCGGCGGCGGGCAGCTCCGCCCACGGGGTGCGCGCCGTGACGAGCACCGATTCGATGTCGTCGAGATTGTCGCGCAACACTTTTCGCACCGTGTCGCCCAGGGTCTCGTCGTCGGTCCGGTCCGCGATCACCACCGACAGGTCGCGCCGGATGGGCGGCAGCATCGAAACCGGCCGCCACGGCGACAGGTCTTGGAGTTGCTCGGCGATGCGCGGGTGCGTCGATCGCAGGTAGCGTATATCGGGAATTCCCTTGCGTAGCATGAGCGCTCGGTCCAACCCCAGGCCGAGTGCGGTGCCGGACCAGCGGTTCGGATCGAGTCCGGCGCCGGCCAGGATGTGCGCGGCGATCAGTCCGCACTCGGCGAGCTCGAGCCACTCGCCGTCGAGTCGCACGTCCACTTGGCGGCCGAGTGCGGTGTAGGGGTGGATCGCGGGGGTCGTGCGCCATGGCGCACCGGGCAGCACCGCCGTCACCACGCGGTCGATCGTCGCCATCAGCTCGGTTTCGCCGGTGTCCGGGCTGGAGCGCAGGCGCCACAGATCCACCTGGTGCGGTTCGCCGACGTGGATGCGATCCACGACATCGCGGCGGTAGGCGAGTCCCGGTACGACGATCAATTCGTCTACCGCGGTGTCTATTTCGGCGTAGCTACGCAGCGTGGCCGGGATGTCGGCGGTGGTGTGGCTGCGCAGCATGGCGCTCGGGCTGAGATATCGGGTGTAGCGCGCGTCGCGGGTGACGTCGGTCGGGTCGTAGCCGAGCTTGTCGTAGTTGTCGGCGACCGCGACGATCGGCGGGTTGCGCACGACGCGCACGCTCGGCCCGTCCGCCGCGGTGAGCGCCGCGACGAGCGCGTCGAGCAATTGCTGCATGCCGTGGGCGCCCTGGGCCGGATCGCTGAGGTCGCGCACGGTCAGCGCGCGCGTGAGGTCCTGGGTGGTGAGATAGGCGGGCATCGGTAATTCCTTGGTAGCCGGTCGGTTTCGGTTCAACCCCCGAACCGGCGGCGGCCACAGGAACTACGCGCGGCGACGCACGCGGCTGCCCCCGTGGCCGACTGTCGGCCCGGGGCAAGGAAATCGCCTGCCTGCGTTCATGAGTCCGAGGGTAGACGATTCGTTTGCCGTGTGACCAGCGGATTCACTTATTTTTGAATGATCGGTCCAGTTGGGGTAGCGTGACGGACGTGGGCAGAACGAAGGAATTCGATCCGGACGCGGCGTTACGCACGGCCATGGAGCTGTTCTGGCGACAGGGCTACGAGGCCACCTCGATGCAGGATCTGGTCGATCACCTGAAGCTGGGTCGCGGCAGTATCTACGGCGCCTTCGGTGGTAAGCGCGAGCTGTATCTCAAAGCGGTGGAACGCTATGTCGAGGACACCAGGGCTGGGTTACTCGGCCAACTCTCGGTCCCCGGTTCGGCGTTGGCGGCCGTGCACGCCATGGTGCGCTGGTATGCGGAGAGCTCGCTCGCCGACTCGGCCCGAAAGGGTTGTCTGATGACCAATACCGCGGTCGAGCTGCCGGGCGACGAGGCGGCGGGCCGGTTGGTGACGGCCGGGCTCGACACTTTGGAAACGGTGCTCACCAGTGCGTTGCTGCGGGCACGCGCGCAGGGGGAACTCGCCGCGGACCGGGATCCGGTCGCGCTGGCGCGCTATCTCGTCACCCTGCTGCAGGGGATTCGGGTGATCGGCAAGACGCCGGTCCGGGAGCGCTACCTCGACGACACTGTCGAGCAGGCGCTGCGCATGCTGCGCTGACCCTTCGTTCGCACCGTCCACCCGTTCGGGCACTCGCGCCCGAGCGGCTTCTTCGGGTCCATTTTCTGGACTGATCGGTAAAGAAAAGAGTAGATCTGTGACTCCGACCGTCCCCACCGACGCCGAACTCGCCGCCTCGCTGCCCGGTGCGTTCACCAGTGCGCACGCCGAGGTCAACGGCACCCGCCTGCACTACGTCACCGGCGGCCGCGGTGCGCCGTTGCTCCTGCTCGGTGGCTGGCCGCAGACCTGGTGGCAGTTCCGGAAAGTGCTGCCGGAATTGGCACTTCACTTCGAGGTCACCGCGGTGGACCTGCGCGGCATGGGCGGCTCGGCCAAACCGGAGACCGGCTATGACAAGAAGACCATGGCGCGCGACATTCACGAGCTGATCGCTCACCTCGGGCATCGGTCCGCGTTCGTCGCAGGCCATGACATCGGAGCTGCCGTCGGCTACCACCTGGCCGCGAACTTCCCCGCGTCGGTGCGCCGACTGGTCACCGCGGATCTGGGGGTGCCCGACGAGTCCTGGCAAGCCATTCCGATGCTGCCGGAGCGCGACGAGCAGGTCGCGGCGCTGGTCGGTGGCCGTGGCGCCTATCCGTGGTGGTTCGCGTTCAATCAGCTGCACGGTTTGCCCGAACAGCTACTGGCACAACGTTTCCGGCTCGTGATCGACTGGCTCTACGGGCACATGCTGCTCGATCAGGCCGCGGTCGAGGAACAGGCGCGGCGCGTCTACGCCAACGCCTACGACTCCCCGGAGGCGATCAGGGCGGGCAACGGCTGGTATCGCACGATGCGCCAGGACATCGCCGACCTCGCCACCTACGCGCCGGTGACCGTGCCCATCCTGACCTTGGCGGGCGAGGAATCCTATCCCGCACTGCGCCAACAGATGTCACCGGCGAAGGGGACTGACATCAGGGTGGTCGAGGTGCGCGGCAGCGGGCACTACATCCCCGAGGAGCAGCCCGAGCGGATGGTGCGTGAGCTGATCGCCTTCTTCGCACCGTAGGCGGCCTAGCCCGGTTCAGGGCGACGCGGGGGAGTCGCCGTAGAGGCGCTGGGCGACATCGGGTAGCCGCATGACCATGGCGATGGCGAAGTCGGCCACCAGGTCGATCAACCCGTCGCGGTCGACATCGAGGCCGCCGTCGAGCCACACCAGGACGAGTTCGGCGGCGCCACCGGTGATCAGCTGCGAGGTGGCCGCGACGGCCGTGTCCTGCCCTGCGGGCAGTGCGAGCACCAGCCTGGTCTGTTCGATGATGACCTCGGCGACCCGGCGCATGCCCGCGAACCGCGAGCGCATGAGCGCCTCGCTGCTGTAGGCCTGCGCGAAGATGATCTGAGCGCGGCGGGGGTCGTCGGTGACCTCGATGATCAGCGCGGCCACGCCCGCGCGGATCTTGTCGGCGGGCGAGCCTGGCGTGTCGGTGATCGCGTCGCGTGCCCGGCCGAGCGCGGCCTCCTGGACCTCGAGCAGCAGTTCGGCGGCGAGCACGTCGAGGTCGGGAAACGCCTCGTAGAAGAAGCGGGGCCCGACCTTGGCCTGCTCGCAGACCCCGCGCACAGTCAGCGCCGACACGCCCTGCGTGCCGACGATGTCGAGGGCCGCATCGATCAGCCGCCTGCGCCTATCTTCCCGGCGCTCGGCGGTGGAGGTGCCGCGGTAGGTGCCGCTGAATGCTCGGGTCACCTGGGGAGCCTCGCACAGGGGAAGTCGGGAAACAAGTGTTTACGGAAACGGACGTTTCCGGTATGGTCGGATCATCGCAGCGTCGCGAAGGGACCGCCGCAATGAGTCTTCTTGTGCCCCAGAGAATTACCGATGTGCCGGGGGATGTCCGGCACCTGCGTGCGCGGCTCGCCAAACACGCGCAGACGCTCGGTGCCCGCGTCGCCGATCACTACCCCTCCGCCGCGCAACCGCTGGCGCTACCGCCCGCGGGCAGTGGCCTGCGGCCGGTCCTCGGCGACTTCGGCGCGCCGGGCGTCGGCTACACGCTGCACGCGCTCAGTGATCCGATTGGGCTGGCACGCAACCGTTTCGATCGCTACGGCCCGGTGAGCTGGATGGGTCTGCTCGGTCGCAGGACGGTCGGCGTGTTCAGTCCCGCGGCGGTAGAAGTGGTGCTGCTCGACCGGAACAAGGTGTTCTCTGCCCAGCGTGGCTGGGAGTTCGTGATCGGCCCGTTCTTCCGCGGCGGGTTGTTGCTGCGAGATTTCGACGAGCATCTGTTCCATCGCCGGATCATGCAGCAGGCCTTCACCAGGCCGCGGCTGGTCGGCTATCTGGATCTGACGACACCGCGGATCACCAGGGGCATCGCGGCGTGGCAGCCCGGTGCGCACTTCGCGCTCTACGACGAGATCAAGAAGATTCTGCTCGCGCAGGCCACCGAGGTCTTCGCCGGCGCCGAGCTCGGGCCCGAAAGCGCCGTGCTCAGCCGGGCTTTCGAGGACGCGGTGCACGGCGCGACCGCGCTGCTGCGGACCAACGTGCCCGGCGGCGTGTGGGCGCGCGGGATCCGGGGCAGGCGCGTCCTGGCCGACTACTTCCGGCGCGAACTGCCCGCCAAGCGCGCGGGTGCGGGCAAGGATCTGTTCAGCGTGCTCAGCACCGCGGAAACCGAAGAGGGGCACGCCTTCTCCGACCGCGAGGTGATCGAGCACATGATCTTCGTGATGATGGCCGCGCACGACACGAGCACGATCGCCGCGACCATGCTGGCCTATGAGCTGGCCCGGCATCCGCAGTGGCAGGACCGGCTGCGGGCCGAGTCCATGGCGCTCGGCAAACCCACGCTCGACTACGCCGACCTCGACCGCCTGCCGAGCCTCGATCTCGCCTTCAAGGAGTCTCTGCGTCTGTATGCGCCGGTGGCCCAGCAGGTGCGGGAAACAACCGAGGACACCGACATTCTCGGCCACTACCTGCCGCGCGGCACGCTCGTGGTGGTCGGCGCGTATCCGATGATGCGCACCGACGCCTATTGGCATGATCCCGATATTTTCGATCCCGAGCGGTTCGCCGACGATCGGCGCGAGGACAAATCGCACCGCCTGGCCTGGGCGCCGTTCGGCGGCGGCGCGCACAAGTGCATCGGTCTCTACTTCGGCGGCATGACCGTGAAAGCCGTGCTGCACCAGATGCTGTTGCGTTACCGGTGGTCGCTGCGGCCCGGCTACACGGTGCCGCTCGTCGCAGGCACCGGGCCGATGCCCGCCGACGGCCTGCCCATCCGACTGGAGCGGCTGTCGTGAAGATCGTCGCCGACCGCTCCCGCTGTGCCGGTCACGGCATGTGTGAAGCCGTGGCCCCCAACCTGTTCCGAGTCGGTGCCGACGGCGTCGTCGAATCGCTCGGCGCCGAGCCGGATGAGCCGGACGCCGACCTCGTCCACCTCGTTGTGGACAGCTGCCCGGTGGAAGCACTGCGCATCACCTCTTGACCCTGCGCATTCGCGGGGAGATCAAGAGTTTGGAACCGCCGCGTCGAGGCATTACCTGTCCGATACGACAGGCTCGGCAAGGAGGTTCAAGTGTCGTCTGGAGTGTTGATCACAGTGATCGTTCTGGTCGTCCTCGCCGCGGTGGTCATCGCCTTGCTGGTGTGGCCGATGGTGCGCAGGCAACGGCTACGCAACCGATTCGGGCCGGAATACGACCGGACGGTTCAGGAGCACGACGACCGCCGCGCCGCGGAACGTGAACTGGCCGAACGGGAACGCAGGCACGCCGAGCTCGAGTTGCGCAGCCTGACCGAGGAGCAGAAGCGGCTGTACACGGCGCGCTGGGTCGAGGTGCAGGAGCAGTTCATCGACGATCCGGCGGCGGCCCTGGTGGCCGCGGATCGGCTGCTGACCACGGTGATGGCCGAACGCGGTTATCCCACCGAGAATTTCGCTCAGCAGGTGGCCGACCTGTCGGTGGAGCACGCGGAGCCGCTGGAACACTACCGGGCCGCGCACGAGATCGCCACGCGGCCGAGCGGAACCGCGGTGTCCACCGAAGACCTGCGCACCGCGATCGTGCACTACCGGAATCTGTTCCAGGACTTGCTGAACAGCACTTCTAACGACGAGAAGTCCGCTCCGGCCGATCCGGTGGGTCGAGACACCGCCGAACGGCACGCACCGCACGAGACGAACAACGACCAGCGGACCTCGCACGAAAAGAAGGCACTGTCATGAGCACCGAATACGACCGAACCGTGCAGTCCGGGCGGCCTGCCACCACAGAGCCGTCCGAGCGTGAGAGCAATTGGGCGACAGCCGAATCCGCGTCATACGCGGACGAGCACGAGCACGAGCAAGCGGCCGCGCACCGGGACCGTGCCGAAGCCGTGCCGGGCCCGCGGCATGCCGATTCGCTCGGCGAAACCGGCTCCGGCGCAAGAACGCCCGCCGCGGAGCAGCATCCAGAGCCGCTCACCGCAGCCGATGTCGACCCGCACGCCGCGGCGAGCGCCGCCGATCCCGCGGCGGACTCGCGCCCCGACGCGGAACACCCCACCGCGCCGACCGTCGAGACCGAGGCTACGCAGGCGCCGGCGACGCGGGACGGATCGACGGTGAATACGGCGGAGCGGCAGCGTAGTTCACTCGATGGCGTCGACGCGGTACTGTTCGACGACCCCGACCTTGATCGACTGCGTACCCAGTGGCGTGAGGTGCAGGGCGCCTTCGTCGACAACCCACGCGAGGCGGTGAGCCAGGCGGATCGGATCGTCGGCTCGGTCATCTACCAGCTGACCACCGCGTACGCCGAACGCAAACGTGTGCTGGAAGAGCACAGTTCGGGCTTGCGGGACGCTGACACCGAGGAGCTGCGTCAGGCGCTGCGCGGTTATCGCGGCTTCTTCCGGCGGTTGCTGAGCATCGAGTCCTAGACCTGGTCGACGGGAAGCGACGTCCATGAAGGTGCCAGGACTGCCGACCGACCGGATCGACCGGCTCGCCGAATGGGTCGCCCACCAGGTGAAGGCGCGCGTGCCGGCGCCCGATCCGGCCGATCGGGATCCCGAGTTCATCATCGACACCGTAGGTCCCGCATGGCTGTTCGCGCGGACGTACTTCCGGGCCGAGGTCCGTGGTCTCGAGCTGATCCCGGACAAGGGGCCGATTCTGTTGGTCGGCAACCACTCCGGGGGCAATGTGTCGCCGGAGGTGCTCGTCACCACCCTGGCGTTCGTTCGCCGATTCGGCCCGCAGCGCCCGTTCTTTCAACTCGCCCACGACCTGGTGATGGCGTATCCGGTGCTCGGCGCGCTGCTGCGGCGCTTCGGCACGGTCAGCGCGGACCCGGACAGCGCGCGCCGGGCGCTGCGCGACGGTGCGGCGGTGCTCGTCTATCCCGGCGGCGACTGGGAGGTGCATCGACCGACCTGGGAGGAAGACCGGATCGATTTCGCGGCCGGACCGGCTTCCTCCGATTGGCCTGGGACGCAGGCGTTCCCATCATCCCCTTCGTCAATGGCGGGGCGCAGCAGACCGCGCTGATGCTCAGCCGGGGGGACCGGCTGGCGCGGTTGCTGCGGCTGGATCGGGTGCTGCGACTGAAGGTCTTTCCGATCTCGTTGGCGCTGCCGTGGGGACTCAACATCGGCGACCTGGCCGGGCATATCCCACTGCCGAGCAAGGTCACGATCCAGTTCCTCCCGCCGATCGATCCGCGCGCCGAGTTCGGTCCCGAGCTCGATGTCGAGGCCGCCTACGACCTCGTCACCGGCCGGATGCAGGAGGCGCTGACGCGGCTGTGCGCAGAGCGCAGGCTGCCGATCATCGGTTAGGCGGTGCCCGGCACCGTCTGCGCGAGGAACAGGTAGCTCTTCTCCTCGACTCGGCGTGCGATGCGCCAGTGCCCGTCGACCCGGGCGAAGGTGTCGAGGTACCACAGTCCGCAGAGCATGAGGCTGGGTGGACCGTCCCCGTCGGCGACCAGCATGGGGTTGTGGCACATGGTGCGGCCGGTGGCCGTGTCACCGTCGACGGTGATCGAGGAATTGCTGATCAGGTGTTGGAACGCCGGGAAATTGGGCAGCATGGCGGCGAGGAACTGCTTGGTCGCCGCCACGTCGCCCGCGGGTCCGCCCATCGCGGTGTAGTCGATGTGCGCGTCGGCGGTGAAGATGTCGTTGAGCAGGTCCCACTGTCCGGTGTCGACCGCGTGCGAATATCGGACCATCAGGTCCTGGATCTCCATGCGGTCGGAAATCTCTTGCAGGGACAGCATACTCGCCTCCGAGGTGCGTCGAACGGTTCGGCGCAATGCCATCAGGGTTGCGCGCGCAAGACAAGTCCCGGTCGCGCGCGGGTGTGGTGTCAGGCATTGTGCGGCAGGCGAGGACCCGACCTGCGGGCGGGCGCGGTCGAGGTCAGATCGGGCGTTCGTCGCGCAGGCGGGCGGCGGCGGTGAGGATGGCGGCGGACTGGATGGCGACCAGGTGCTCGATCGGCACGGCCCGCCCGGGGGCGTTGGCCTCGATGTCGGCACACCACTTGTCGAAGATCGGCGCGAAGCGCATGCGTTCGGCGACCACATCCGGCGATCTATTGTCCGGATGCGCCCCCGAATCGAGCAGGCGCAGCAGCATGCCGCCCGCCCGCAACCGGGTGACTCCCGCCCACACGTACTTCTCGACGAAGATCTCGCCGAGGGTGGCATGGCGGGTAGCGGCGGCCGATCGTTTGACGGCGGCGTTCCCGCGCAGGGCGCGTACCGTGTCGGTCAGGGCGCGCTGGAAAGGGCTGCTGCCGTCCAAGTGCGTCGTGAGGCGTTCGAGCACCCCGCCCACCAGGTCGGCGATCTCCTCGTACTCGGCCGCGGTGGCGCGCAGGACGTCGGTGCGTCGATACCGGCTCGGCGTCGCGTCGGCGACCCGCGCGTCCACCCACAGCGGCAGCTCGCACACCAGGATGGCGGTCCCGTACGGCGCGGCATAGTCACGGATGCCGCCGCCGTACATCATCCCCAGCGGCTCGACGCCGTCACCGGCCAGCGTCTCGGCGATGCGCTGGAACGGCGGCAGCTCGAACACGCCGGGCTGCCAGGTCGCCGCGCCGGGCAGGTCGGGTTCGCCGGTGTGGATCGGCACCCCGGCGGCGACGAGTTGGCTCGTCAGTGCCGACCAGTACTCGGGATCGCCGCCGGTCGTATAGAAGAACCCGCCGCCGAAATCGGCGTTGTGCAGTGACGCGATCAGCGCGGGGCGGGTGCGATCGATCAGATCCATCAGCGCCCGCGTCTCGGGCAGCGGCGCGCCCACCGCCGTTCCCTGCCACCTGGTCGGGAAGCACCACTCCGGCTGTTCGGCCGCCGGTGGGCGGTAGAAGCGTTGTGCGACAGCGGTTCGCGTGCGCTCCCCGGCGAACCATGCCTCGTTGAGGCTGGTGCCGTCGGGGTCCAGGCAGAGCACGAAATGCCAAGTGGCGCCCACGCTTCGGTCATCCGCGTCGGCTAGCCTGCCCAGCAGGTGCCGGATCGTCGCCATGCCGATCGGCTCGTTCGGATGCGGGTTGCCGACCACAACCACCTGCCGGACTCCGGAACCGACCCGCACGCACCGGATCGGTCTGCCCCCGCGTGATCGGCCGAGCTCGGTGACGCGCACCCGATCGGGTGCCGTGCGGGCCAGCGCGTCGGCGAAGCCGTTCAAGTCGTCTACCGTCGGGAACGCGTCGATCGGTGCGACCGCGCCGACGAGTCTGCCTACTTCGTCGGCCGCCACTTCGTCTGTGTCCATAGTCAATAGTGAGATCGATGTCGGGCGTTCGGGTCGGTTCGGCCGCTGCGGCGCGTCCTGCGCCGCGCCCGGTGGTTACTGTGCTGTGCTCGGTGGCTACCGCGGCACGTCGAACGAGGGCGGCGCGTCGGCGTCCGTGGCGCCGAACCGCGGTTCGGGGCGCGGGCCCATGATGAAGTCGAGGCGCCCGCCGGAGAGCGCGAACGACTCCGGCAGCCACGCGCGCGTGGTGTCCGCGCCGTCGACCCGCAAGGACTGGATGTAGCGGTTGGTGTCGGAGGTCTCGGGCGCGGTGATGGTGAACTCCGCGCCGGTCGAGCGGCGCACCACGGCGGATTCGAACACGGGCCCGTGCACGAAAAGCTCTGCCCGGCCTGGGATCACCGGATACAGACCGAGCGCGGCCCAGACGTACCAGGCCGACATCGTGCCGAGGTCGTCGTTGCCTGCCAGCCCGTCGGCGTCCGGACCGAAGAGCTCGGTGCGGGTTCGGTGCACCACATCCTGGGTGCGGTGCGCGCGCCCGGCCCACGCGTAGAGCCACGGCGTCTGCAGCGACGGTTCGTTGCCCAGATAGGCGTGGCGCGCGTGGGGTCCAGCGTTGAGCTGCTGGAAGAATTCGTCGAGCCGGGCGGCGGCGCGGTCCTGGCCGCCCATCATCGTGAAGAGCGCACGCACATTGTGGAAGACCATCCAATGATATTGTGCGCCATTGCCTTCCACGTAGCCCTCGGTGGCCGTCGGATCGAAGAGCAGCCCGAAGAAGCCTTCCGCCGAGCGTGGCTGCAGCCAGCCGGTGAGCGGATTGAACAGATGCTGCCAGCCGTGGGCGCGCCGCAGGAAGACGTCGTGCTGCTCGAAATGGCCGAGTCGCGCGGCGAATTGGGCGATGCCGAAGTCGGCGATGTTGTACTCGAGGGTGTCCGAAACCTGGCCAGGTACCCAGCCGAGCCGCAGATACTGCTGGTTGCCGGGACGCTCGGTGTAGCCGGACAATTCGCCGATGCGCTCGGCGCCTGCGATCATCGAGGCCAAGGCGTCCTCGGCGGCGAACTCGCGGGCCCCGAAAGCGTAGGCGCTGGCGATGATCGAGTGGTACGGGTCGCCGTTCATGACGCCGGTGACGGTGTTCTGATGCGACCAGCGATCCCAGACGTCGCCGAGCACATGGGCGTTGTCGTACATGGATTGCGCGATGTCGGAGGCGACATCGGGCGCGAGCCAGGCGAGCAGTTGCGCCTCGCTGCGATAGATGTCCCACCCGGAGAAGGTGGCGTAGTGGTGATGCCCCGGTCGCACCCGATGGACGCGACCGTCGAAGCCGGTGTAGTCGCCGTCGACATCCTCGAAGATGTACGGCTGCAAGAACACGTGATAGAGCGCGGAATAGAAGGTGCGCAACCGATTCGGATCACCGCCGGTCACCACGATCTGGTCCAGCCTGCGCTGCCATTCCGCGTGCGCACGCGCGCGCACGGTGTCGAAATCCTGTCCGCCGATCTCGGCGGCGAGGTTGCGACTGGCGCCGTCGACACTGACATAGGAGAGGGCGGCGCGCATCTGCACCGGCTCGCCGGAATCGAATTGCAGGAACAGTCCGATGCCCTGGCCGTTGCTGGCGATCTCGCCGGAGCGGGCACGGCGGGTCTGCGCGTGACCCGTCACGGTGCGCGCCCCAGGGGAGACGACGTCGTCGCGCCAGGTGCCCGACGCGGTGATCGGGCGGTCGAACTCGGCCTGGAAGTGCACGCGGTAGCGGCTTTTCGCGCCGCAGAACCCGCCGGTGAGCGCCCAGCCGGACACGGTGTTGCCGTCGAGGCTGATCTCGGCGTCCTCGACACCGTTGACCGAACCGGTGACGTCGAGCAGCACGGTGCCCGGTTCGCCGGTGGGAAAGGTGAATCGGGCGATGCCCGCACGGGTGGTGGTGGTCAGCTCGGTGCGCACCCCGGAATCGGTGGTGACGCGGTAGTAGCCGGGCGCGGCCCGCTCGTTCGCGTGGTCGAAGGTCTGCAGATAGCCCGCGCCGTCGACGGCCGGTGACCGGCCGATCGTCCCGCTGATCGGCAACACCGGAAAGTCTTGCGCTCCAGTGCATCCCGGTCCGGATATGTGGGTCATCGAGAATCCGTAGAGCCGGTTGTCCTCGTACTTGTAGCCGCCGCCCGCGGTGCGCACGGTATCCGGGCTCCACTGCATCATGCCGAACGGCGCGACCGCGCCGGGGAAGGTCATGCCCGCGCCGCCGCCGTGCCCGAAATCGCGTCCGCCGTCCTGGGTGCCGACGAAGGGATTGACGTAGCCGCTGGAATCGGCCGCCGTTTCCGCGTGCGCGCTCGCGGGCACGAGGGGAAGCAGCAGCGGGACGACGAGGCAGATCAGACGGCGACGCGACATGCATGCTCCCTCGACGAGCCTTGGCGACAACGTTGCCCACTGCGTGCTCATCCTGGCACCACGCCCGCCACCGCGATCACCGACACGCCGCTGATCAGCGCATTCATCGCGACAGACCCGCCGGGTCGCGGCGGGTCCGGTCGCGGCGGGCTACCTGTCGGCGATGAACTTGCCGCCGACCGCGTAGCTGTCGGCCGGGTACTCCTCGATCCAGACGTGCACCGACTCCGCGGGCGAGTTGTAGGCGTCGACGAAGGCCTCGGTGATCCGGCGGACCAACTCGCGCTTGGCCTCGTCGCTCTTGGGCAGCTGCTGGACGACGACAGTCGGCATGGTGTGAGTCCTTTCCTCGGTGCCTGCTCGCGGTATCGAGCGGGCCTACCGATCACTCTGCTGCCTGGCGCGTTGGCCGGCCAACAGGCAGTTCGCGCACGCTGCGATCACCGATCGTGATCGTCGAATTCGCAGGCGGCGCGCAGGATCTCCACCGCGGGCGGTGCGTCGGCGGCGCGCACAACGAGCGCCGTCTCCAACGAAAGCCCCGGTGCGGCAATGGAACTGAACACCACCCTGGTGCTGCGCAGCTGGCGCGCGTGCGCCGCGTACACCACCGTCCAGCTGGTGTCGGAGCCGATCATCGTCAAGGTGTCCGAGAGCGCGGCGCTGAGCGGTCCTGGCACCGGCTCGAATCCGGCGTCGTGACAGGCGCCGACGACGAGGTCGACCAGCGGGGGATTGATCCGTCGCTCGGTGATCCGCAGCGGGTAGGGCGCGAGGTCGGCCAGCGCGATCTCCGGGGCGGCGGCGAGCGGGTGTCGCGCCGAGATCGCCACCAGCAGTGGGTCGTCCCAGACCGGGATGCGGCGCAGGCCGGGATGTTCGAGCGGGCCGCGGACGAACGCGGCGTCGAGGCTGCCGTCGAGCACCTGCTCGACCCTGGCACGGGTGGGCGCGGCCACCGGCTCGACGCGGATCTGCGGCACCAACCGCTCCACTACGCGGTCGAGGTGGTCGCCGAGCCCGGTGCCGGTGCCCAGTCGCAGCGTCGTCCCGGCGACGAACCCGGTAATCGAGGCTTTCGCGCGGGCGGCTGCCGCCAGCGCCTCGCGTGCGCCGGGCAGGAATTGGGCGCCCGCCTCGGTCAGCGCTACCCGGCGCGGCGACCGATCGAACAGCTCGACGCCCAGCTCCCGTTCCAACTGCCGTACCTGCTGGCTCACCGCCGACTGCACGATGTGCAGCCGCTGTGCCGCCCGCCCGAAATGCAGCTCCTCCGCGACCGTCACGAAGTACCGAAGTTGACGCAGTTCCACCCCCAGACCCTACGACCCCGCCTAGGTTGCGGTGCCGCTCAGCTCGATCAGGAGCGGACACCGGCGAGGGCGCAGGGCATGGGGGCGGGATATGGGCCGATCGTCGGCGAGGGCGGCCCGTTCCACGGAGAGCCAGTCGCGGATGAGTTCGCTCATGTGACACCGTGGCTGCGGGCCTCGGCCTCGATGGATTGGTCCATGTCGAGCGGGATGCGCGGCGAGCCGACCACCACGGTGTCCGCGCCGGGTGCCAGCGGGCGCGGTACGTCGGTGACGGGCTGGTCGTCGCACACGAGGCCGTCCCATCAGCTCGCCGCGCAAGAGCCTGCGGACGAGATTCAGGGTCGGGTCGCGGTAATCAGGCGAACCAGCGAAGGCACCTGCTGTCCGTCCTCGGTGACAGCGTCGATCTCCCGGCCCATCGCGGCCACGTACTCCAACAGGGGTTGGCTCTCGGTCTGCCAGCCGCGCGTGCTGAACCACCGCGCTGCGTCGGGGCGCTGCTCGTTGTAGATCAGGTGCACCCAGTCGGCGCCGCTGTTCGGTTGTCCCTCGGGTTGCTGATCGAGCGCGGCGCGGGTCGCTTCGGGAACGACGTCCAGTTCCTCGATGGCGACTCGGCTGCCGGGCGCGCTGAGTGTCGCGATGTGCCCGAAGAGCTGATCCACCGCGGCGGCGGGCAGATACGGCAGCAGTCCCTCGACCAGCCACGCGGTCGGCGCGGTCGCGTCGAAACCTTTCGCGCGCAATGCTCGCGGCCAATCCTCGCGCAGGTCGACCGGCACCTCGCGCCGCTGCGCGCGCGGCTGAGCACCGTGCTCGGCCAGCGTCTGACGCTTGAACTCCAGCACCCTGGGCTGGTCCAGTTCGTAGACGACGGTGCCCTCGGGCCACGGCAGCCGGTAAGCGCGGGCATCGAGTCCGGCGGCCAGGATGACGACCTGCCGCACGCCCGCCGCGACCGCCGCGGTGAAGTAGTCGTCGAAATACCTGGTCCTGGCTTCCAGGAAGGTCAGGAAGACCGAGCCGAAACCGGGCCCGGTCAGCGGGTGCTCCGGCGCGCGCCCGTCGAGCAGGTCCGCCCAGTCAGGTCCGGCGGCACGCACGAAGAGTTCGGCGTACGGGTCGACGGCCAATGGATCGGGCCGACGTCCGGCGAGTGCGCGGGCCGCGGCGACGAACAAGGCGGTGGACCCGACGCTGGTGGTGATGTCCCAGGTATCTCCCTCGGTACGCACGAACGCCAAAGTACCTCCCGAATGGAAATATCGCACCACTCGGTTCGGTTCCCGCGCCGGTCCGCCGAGCATCGGTCGGCGGCGCGGAAGTCCGCCTGCGTTCGGTGCGCGGGCGCTGGTAGAACTGGTCGCGTGATTTACACCGAGATCCCGCTGACCGAGGACATCAGGGCCGCCGTCGCGGCCGAATGGGGACACAAAGGTGACGGGGAGCGGCTTTTCGGTGGTGAGGAGTCCGCGGCCTACCGGGTGGGCGAGGTGGTGGTGCGAATCGGCCCGCGGGATCGGGATCCGGCTCAGGTGCGGTGGTGTAACGACATCGCGTCGGCCGCGGCGCGCGAGGTCCCGGAGGTCGTGGCGCCGCTGGCGCGGATCGATGGTTCGACGGTGCTGGTGGTGGCGGGTCGTCCGATCACGGTGTGGCCCTTCGTCGAAGGTGAGTGGGCCAGCGGTGTGGACCCGGTGCAGCGGGACGAGGCGGCCGTGCTGCTGGCCCGCGTGCACCGCGCGTTGGCCGAGCATCGTCCGCCGGCCCGGCCGACGCGTTCGTTCCTGGAGATCGGGTTGGACGGCGCGTCGTCGGCGGAGTTGCCGGACCCCGACCTGGACCACTGGCTCGCCGAGTTCTCCCGTGCCGCGCGTCCGCAGCCGCTGCACGGCGACTACTACGAGGGCAACCTGCTCGCGCGCGCCGGGCACGTCATCGCCGTATTGGACTGGGACGAGGCGCTGGTCGCCTCGCCCGAGGTCGAACTTGCCTCCGCCGCAATGGAATTCGGAGACGAGTACGGTACTGATTTGAGCGCTGTCCGTGCTTTTGCCGACGTCTATCACGCGGCGGGTGGCACCGCCGTCGCGTTGGACGATCTCGCCCTGGCGCAGTTGATGCGGCACCGGTTGCGCAGGGAGGCGGTCTATTTCGACATCGCTGTCGCCCGCGGCGTGCGCCACGACGAGGACGACCTGGAATACCACCGCGAGCGGATGGCCGCCTTCCATCGGCTCCGCCCGTAGTGCCTCAGCGCGGCCGGTGGGCGGAAGGGAGCACGTCCGGCCGGGTCTGCCACGGGTGTGGCCCGTCGAGCGGGCGGTATTCCACGCCGAGGGCGTCGAGGCGGGGGAGATGGTGGTCGCGCAGCCGCGAAAGGAACTCGACATAGTCACGTTCCGGTGTGCTCCAAGCGATCTCGGCGATCGCGCAGAGTCGCGGGAAGGCCGCGTAGTCGACCCGCCGCACGGTGTCGAGGTGTTCGCTCCAGATCTGGGCCTGCAGGCCGATGACGCCGGGCCCGGTATGGGCGGGCTCGTAGCCGTACATGTCCTCGAGGGTGCGCAGGTAGCCGACCGGGATCGGCTCGTCGGGATGGTCGGACTGCCGGTGATCGAGGTAGACCCGATCTTCCGGGCACAGCACCACCTCGTGGCCCGCTTGCACGGCGCGCTCGGCCGCCGCCTCGTCCCGCCAGGCCCCGATCACCATCGGCGGTAGGCCGCCCGCGTCGAGCACCTCGTCCCAGCCGAGCGCTCGGCGCCCCTTGGTCGCCAGATAGGCGGCCAGCTCGGCGACGAAACGGCCGTGCGCCGGGGTCGCGCCGGGCACCTCGTCGCCGCCGACGCCGATCACCGGCGCGGGGAAGATGGTCAGCACGTGGTCGAAGACGCGCCGGAAGAACGCCATGGTCGCCGGCGTCGGATCGAGCAGCGGGGTGCTGACGCCCCACGAAGTCCATACCTCCCACTGCTTTTCGGGGTCCGGCCCGAGTTCGGGATAGGCGGCCAGTACGGCTCGGGCGTGACCGGGCACGTCGATCTCCGGCACTACGATGATCGCGCGCTCCGCGGCGTAGGCGACGATCTCCCGCAGGTCGTCGTCGGTGTAGTAGCCGCCGTGCGGACGCCCGTCCCGCTGCGGCCCGTCGTGCCTGCCGACCATCGATCCGCGCCGCCACGAGGCGATCTCGGCCAACCTCGGATAGCCCGGCACCGCGAAGCGCCAGCCCTGGTCGTCGGTCAGGTGCAGATGCAGCACGTTGAGCTTGTGCGCCGCGAGCAGATCGAGAAAGCGCAGCACCTCGGCCTTGGTCCGGAAGTGGCGTGCCACGTCGAGCAGGCAACCGCGCCAGCCGAATCGGGGATGGTCCTCGAGCACGCCGCACGGCACCGACAGTTCCCGGCCGCCGATCGGGGCGGCACGGAAGGCTTCGGGACCGACGAGCTGGCGCAGCGTCTGCTGTCCGTACACCTGGCCTGCCTGATCGGCGGCCGTGAGCGTGACGCCCTCGGGCGTGATCTTGAGCCGGTAGCCCTCGGCGGGAAGGTCTGTGTCGGTGCGGATGTCGACCGTGGCGGGCCACGCGCAGGCACCAGGCAGCGAGGTCGCCGAGACGGGCCTCGGCAGCAGCGTGTCGAAATCGGGCATGTCAGCCTTTCACCGCCCCGCCCAGTCCCGAAACCAGCTTGCGCTGCACCAGGATGAACAGGATCAGGGCCGGAATCGTCATCAACGTGGACGCGGCCATGACCGCGCCCCAATCGGTGTCCTCCGGCTTGAAGAAGACCAGGATCGCCTGCGGCAGTGTCTGATTCTCGGTCTTGGAGATGATGAACGTCTTCGCGAACAGGAAGTCGTTCCAGGCGTGGATGAACGAGAGCACGCTCACCGAGACCAGCCCCGGCGCCACCAGCGGCAGCAGGATCTGCCAGGCGAACCGAAGCCTGCTCGCCCCATCGAGTTTGGCGGCCTCCTCCAGCTCGTCCGGTATCGCGGCGACAAAGCCGCGCAGCAGCCAGATCGCCAGCGGCAGACTGAACACCAGGTCCACCAGCATGATCGAGCCGAGTTCGTTGAGCCCGAGCGCGGGCACGGTGCCGCCGATCTCGCGCATCAGGAAGAACAGCGGGATGGTCAGCGCCTCGACCGGAACCATCTGCGCGACCAGGATCATCACCAGCAACACGGTGCGCCCGCGGAAGCGGAATCGAGTCAGCGCCACCGCGGAAAGGAACGACAGCAGCAGCGAGAACAGCACCACCACAACGGCGATCAGCAAACTGTTCAGGAAGTAGCGGCCGAATCCGTTCATCGACAGCACCCGGCTGAAGCTGTCCAGGCTCGGCGCGAGGGTCCACGGTTTCGGATCGGCCGATTGGATCTCGCCCGGCGGTTTGATCGCCGAGAGCACCATCCAGTACAGCGGGAAGGCCACCAGTCCGGCGATCACCACCGTGACGATCTCGGCGATCAGGCGGCCCGGTTTGCGTGGGGTACGGCGCACCGCCGTCGTCACACCCACTTGGTGCTCCTGCGCTGGGACCGGACGTAGAGGCCGGTGATCGACAACAGCAACAGCGTCATCAGGACTCCGATCGCGGAGCCGAGCCCGTATTCCTGCCCGGCGAAAGCTTTTTGGTAGGCGTAGACGTTGAGCACCAGGTTCCGCCCGGCGACGCCGCCGCCATTGGTCATCACATAGATCTGGGTGAACACCTTGAAGTCCCAGATGATCGATTGCACGGTCGCGATCAGCAGTAGCGGTCGCAGCATCGGCAGGATCACCGAGCGGGCCGAGCGCCATGCGGAGGCGCCGTCGAGCGCGGCGGCCTCGAGCACCTCCTCGGGGATGGCCTTGATGCCCGCGTACATCGTCACCATGACGAACGGGAACGAGCACCAGATCACCTCGGCGGCAACCACACCGAACGCGCTGAGGGTGCCGAAGGTCCACGAGTGTCCCGCCATCGAGCGGAGGCCGAGCCCCGAGAGTGCCTCGTTCACCACGCCGAAGTCGGTGTCGAACAGGAAGAGCCAGACGTAGGAGCCCGCCATCGCCGGTGTCGCCCACGCGCCGAGCGCCGCGAGGAACAGCAGCATCCGGGGCAGTGGCCGGACCCGGGTGGCGAGCACCGCCAGCCCCGTGCCGACCACCAGCCCGCCGATCACGCAGACCCCGCCGAAGACGAAGGTGTTGGCGAGCACCAGCCAGAACTGACTGTCGGAGAGCAGTTCTCGATAGTTGTCGAACCCGATGAACTCCAGCGCTTCGGCGCCGGTCGCCTGCGCCTGCCCGTAGTCGTAGAACGAGATGAGCACGATCTGATAGATCGGATACACCAGCACCGCGGCGAGCAACAGACCGGCCGGGGCGAGGTAGAGCCAGGCGGCGATCGTGTCCCTGCGCAGCCTGCGTGGTCGCGGCACGGTCCGCGGCGCGGGTTCGGTGATCGGTAGTTCGCGAATAGCCATGGGTGCCTACCTGAATGCCTTGTTCATCACGGCGGCGGCCGCGTTGAGTGCCGCCTCCGGCGTCTTGGTTCCGGTGGCGATCTGCTGTATCGCGGTCGGCAGCACGTTCTGGCTGTCGATCTTGGACCACGCCGGGGTGCTCGGCACGAATTTCGTTCCGGCGCCGAGTGACTCGACGAACGGGGCGAGGAACGGGTCGTTCGCCGCGAGTTGCCGCTGCACGCCTGCCAGGGTCGGCAGGTTGCCCATCGCGCGGTACATCTTCTCCTGGTATCTGGCCCCGCCGAGCAGTTCGACGAAGTCGCGGGCCAGGCCACGGTGCATGCTGGCGCGGAAGACGCCGAGCAGGTTGCCGCCGGCGAACGCCGGTGCGACCGAACCGGTTCGGGCACCGGGAAGCGGAACCACCGCGTACTTGTCCTTGGACGCGCCCTGATCCATCGCCTTGCGGCTGAAGTCACCGCCGACGGTCATCGCGGCCTTGCCGCCGGCGAACGCCTGCACGCTCTGGGTGCCGGTGAAGTCGACGCACTGGGCGGGCGGGCAGATGTCGTCCTGGATCAGCTCGGCGTAGCGGGTGATGCCCTCCTTCGCCCGGTCGGTGTTGATCGTCGAATTCCACATCGTGCCATCGTGTTCGGCGATCTCGCCGCCGTAGGCCCACAGGAACGGCAGCATCGCGTAGGTGTACTTGCCGCCCACCGAAATGCCGTACAGCTCGGGCTTCGCCGCGCGGATGCGCCGGGCCGTCTCAGCGAGTTCGGCCAGCGTGCTCGGCGGGCGCAGGCCGAGTTCGGCGAAGATGTCGGTGCGGTAGTACAGCGCGCGAATACCCGTGTACCACGGCAGGCCGTAGATCTTCCCGCCCGATTTCGCGGTGTCCAGCACCGAGGGAACCAGGTCCTTGCCCTCCGGCCAGGCCGCGATATCGGTGGTGAGATCGGCGAACGCGCCGCTGACGGCGTAGCTCGCGAGATCGGTGTTGCCGAACTCGGCGACATCGGGCGCGCTGGACGGATCGTTGAACGCGCCTGCGAACTTCTCCGCGCGGGCCGCGACCGGAACCCACTGCACGTCGACGCGCACGTCGGGACGGGTAGCGGTGAATTCCGCGATCGCCTCGTTGATCACGGCTTCTTTCGGGGCGCGGGTGGCCTCGTCGAAGAGCCATACCCGCACGGTTCCGGTCTGCTCGTCGCCGCCGATCCCGGCCGGATCGGACTGTACTGGTGCGCATCCCGCGAGCAGCAGCAGGGCGGCCGCGCCGATGAATGCTCGTTTTACTTGCCCGCCAACGGGTTTGGGCCGGAACCTACGGTGCGCCATCGACTTCCCTCGCAGAGCCACTTGCTTGCGTTGCAATATACGCAACATATATTGCGTTGTGTGCCACAATGTTTAGCATCAACGTGGGGGCACATTCAAGGGTTTGGTGTGATCCGGGTCGCAGGGTCCGAAGTGGGTGTGAAAGCGGGGCAACGGCGGTGGGGGGTGCGTACGTGGTGTTGTACCGCCGTCGTGGATTCGCGCGATTCTCGGTGCGTCGATTGTTGTGGTGAGTTTCTCGGGTGGGGTCGCCGCTATTGCGTGGCGAGTCGGCGGTATCGCGACGGTAACGGTGCGGTGGTCGCGCCTCGCGAATGCGCCCGATGCGCGCCCGATGGCAATTCTCGAAACGGCGCGGGGCCGGGCATTTGCCGATAAATCGCTGCGCCCGCCATCATGGTAACAGTTCGGTAACGGCACGATCTGTGGCTGCCTGGCCAGGTCTAATGTTCCACCCTAGCTCTTGCTAAAGTGCCAGTGCCGTGAGTCTCCGGCCGCTCGAACATCGCTCGGAATTATGTTGTCACCGACTCTGACCGGGAAAGTGAAGCGAGATGGCTCAGGAATTGCTCGTCGCCGCCGGTGCCGCGACCATTGCCGTATCGATATTCGTCGTCGGCGATATGTTGCGCCCGAACTCATGGCGGCATGTCAGTGACGAATCCGCGAGCACGCTCGCGCTCGACCTGGCAAAGACGTTCTTCACCGCGGTCGTCGCGTTCGTCTTCGTGACGTGCTGGCAGCAGAACCAGAACGCGTATGCCCACACCATCACCGAGTCGAAGGGGCTCGTCGATACCTATTGGGCATCGAGGGCTATGCCGGAGCCCGAGCAGGCGCTGGTGGAGACGCGGCTGCGCGCCTACACCGATCAGGTCATCGCCGAGGAGTGGCCCATGCTCGAGCACGAGAACCGGCTCAGCCCGGCCACCGGCGCGACGCTCAACGCGCTGCGCGCCGACGTGGTGTCGATGCGCTCGACCGATCCGGCGGTGTCCGAGGCCAGGTCGCGCGCGCTCGCCGGCATCGATCGGGTCACCCAGGCCAGGCATGACCGAGCCATCGACGCGGAGCGCGGGATACCCGAATTCCTCTACATCACCTTGCTTCTCGGTGCGGGCATGGTGATGCTGAACCCGGTGCTGTCCGGCATGCAGGTCACCCGGCGCAGCATCGCGATGACGGCGCTGCTCGGTCTGGTGATCGGCGGGGTCATGCTCGCCATCCACGATCTGGAGCGCCCGTTCTCCGGCGCGATCAGGATTCCGCAGGACGCGTTCACCTATGTCCAGTCGCACTACGAGGGCGCCGTTCGCGGGCCCGAACAGCCGTGAGCGGTGGTGCGGCGGGCCGGGGTCGCCGCGCTCCGCGAAGGCGATGCGGTACAAAGGCTTTCGTCGTGCTGGGGGTGCTCCTGCCCGCCGCGCTGCTGTGCGGTGGGCCCGCCGTAGCCGACGATCTGCCGCCGGTGCTCGGCGACGTGAACACGGGCAGTGCGGCCGGTGCCGCCGCCGCGCCGGTCGCGCCGCCGCGGGAAACCGCGGACCTGCCGTCGCAGGAGGTCGGGACCGGCAGCGCGGACCCCGTCCTGGCCGATTCCGGAAGTGCCGCAACCGGAATCGAGCTCGCACTGGAGCCGCCACCGCTGCCCTCGGTCGGCCGCCCGCTCCAGCTCGAAACCGTCGCGGAGGTGGACACCGAAGCGGGCATCGAGGTCAGCGCCGACCCGGCGGAGGCCGCGACCCCGGTGCTGCTCGGTTTGGAGGCGGGTAGCGCCGCGCCGTGCGCGGGCAGTTCGACGGTGAGCAGCGGCGCGACCGTGCTCGGGCTGGCGACGGGGTCGGCGTTGATCGGGCCGGGCATGATCGGGCCCGGTTCGAGCGGGTCCGCGATCGGCAGCGCCGTCGTAGGTTCCAGCGCGACCGGACTCGGCAGCGCTGCCCTCGGTTCCAGCGGATCGGCGCTCGGCGGCAGCGTGGTCGGTGCGCTGCTCAGCGGTAGTGCGGCGACGAGCTGTCTGCTCGCTATCCCGGCCGGTTCACCGCCCATCCCGGCCTTTCCGCCGCTGCTCATCCCGCTGGCCCTGACGCCGAGCGTGGCGGGCGCGCCCGCACCCGTACCGGTGGCCGCGGAGGTGGCCGCGCCGCTCGCGGCGCCGGCGGTTCCGGTCGCGGGGCTCCCGTTCATACCGGCCGAGATCATTCCCGACCCGTTCAGCTGGGACACCCTCGAGCTGGTCACCTTCCTCGTGGTGATCGTCTTCGTGTCCGCCGCGCCGTCGGCGGTGGCCGCCGCGCGCAAGCGCGCACCCTGAACCTACGGTGACGTAACGTAGCGGCGCCCGGTGTCGATAGACGGCTTGTGCGCCCGTACCTGCGACCCGTTCTCGGTGGGTTCGCGGCCTGTCTGCTCATCTACGTCGCATTGTTCGTCGTGCACTGGGACAACCGGCAGATGGAACCGCTGCCCCCGGTCTCGACACCGCTCACCGCGGTCGTCGGGCAGCTGCCGGTGAGTACCGCCCCGACTTCCACCCCGGCCCGCCACTAGCCACCGTCTCCTCCGCACGGCAATCACGGACACTGATCGCCGGATCACGCGGCAGCGCCCGGCGGGCGTTCTCGATCACGGCGACCAGCATCGGTGCCGAGCGTGCGGCGGCCGGGCTTGCGGGTCCTGAGCATGCGACAAGCGCTTGGCGTGCGACCATCTCGGCCGCCACCGTCGTCGTGCTGAGCGTGCGGACGACGCGATCTCCATCGGTTCGCGGTGAGCAGCGGTCGGCTGCGGGTGGGGGACGGTACCCGGTCCGCGTACGCCCGCATTCTCGTGTTTCGGGGGCGGCGGTGGCCGGCGAGGGTGTTCACTGAGACGGGTCTGCTCCCCGCCGGAACGAGAGGGGTCGAGATGGTCGAGAGCCGAACCGCCGTCGACGGCACGGACCGGCGCGCTCAGCTGCTGGAGCGGCTGGCCGACGCGATCGCCGAGGGCGGCATCGAGGGCGTCAGCATCCGCGATCTCGCCGCCCGCGCGGAGGTCTCGGTCGGCACCGTGCAGTATCACTTCGCGACGAAGACCGAGCTGCTGCTCTCCGCGTGGCACCACGTGCGCGCCCAGGCGGCCGAGCGTTTCCGGCAGTCCGGCGCGCCCGAACTGGCCCCGGCGGAGCAACTGTTCGAACTGACCGAACTGCTGCTCAGCCCGGCGCCCGACGACCGGCTCACCAGGGTGTGGCTGGCCCTGGTCGCCCGCGCCACGCACGACCCCGAGATCGCCGCCCTGCATCGCGCGCAGTGGCGCGACACCGAGGAACTGCTCGCCGGTGTGCTCGCCCGCGTCGACCCCGCCCGCACCGCCGAATCCGCCGATGCCGCAGCCGAACTCCTCGCCCTCCTCGACGGCCTGACCATCGCCACGGTCACCGAGCCCGCCCGCATGCCAGCGGGGCGGGCCCGCCGCATAGCTCGTAGCTGGATCCATTCCTGGACCGCGACACCCTGACGCCGTGCACCCGCCACGGCCCTTGTGGCGGCGAGTGCGGGTGGGAAGGATGTCTTCGCATGGGCGACGGGGACTGTGTTTACAACGATTACGAGGGTTTCGCGGCGGCCTACGCCCAAGACAACGAGGCGAACGCGTTCAACGCGGGGTACGAGCGCCCAGCGATCCTGGCGCTGGCGGGGGAGGTGCGTGGGCTTCGGGTGCTCGATGCCGGATGTGGCGGCGGGGCACACGCCGCGGCCCTGACCGAGCGGGGCGCCGAGGTCACCGGGATCGATGCCAGTGCCGCGCTGCTCGAGGTCGCGCGGCGGCGGCTTGGACCGGATGTGCCGCTGGCTCAGGCCGATCTGAGCCGGCCGCTCCCGTTCCCGGACGACTCGTTCGACCTGGTCCTGTCCGCGCTGGTGCTGCACTATCTGCGGGATTGGGCGCCAACGCTGGAGGAATTCCGCCGGGTGCTCGTCCCGCACGGGCGGGTGGTGCTGTCGACGCATCATCCGTTCATGGACATGCGGATCAGCGGCAGCGACGACTATTTCGGCACCTATACCTACACCGACGACTGGCTCCGTGACGGCCGGACCATGCGGATGCGGTTCTGGCATCGTCCGCTGCGCGCCATGCTGGCGGCCTTCCGTGCGGCGGGCTTCACGGTCACCGAGATCGCCGAACCCGAACCGCAAGAGTATGTGGCGGCCACCGAACCGGAGTGCTATCGGCAGCTCACCAGGCAGCCGCAGTTCCTCTTCTTCGTCTTGACCGCGCCCGCCGATCAGGCCTGAATACCTGACCGAACGCCCGCCGCGGGATCCTGAAACTCAGCGCGATTCTAAAGCGTGACAACGCTTCTGCCGTGCCGGATGCTGGTGACAGGTCAAGAGTGCCAGCGTCAAGTCCCCGGCTAGCTGGCCGGCAACCCTCCATCCGCGGCGGGGTGCCCCGGGTCAAGACCAGGCCGAGCCGCTCATCGCGGCCCGGGCAAGCGCGGGCTCCGTGGCGAACTGGGGCCCTCTCGAGAGAAACGGGGGTCGAACCATGTCTGTCGGCAGCACTCTTCTCTCTTGCCTGGGCCTGTGCCCGGTCCATCTAGCGACAACCAGAGGGGAAAGACATGACTACGGCCACGCCATCTCTCGGAGCACGCGTGTTGGACACCACCAGGCAGGAATTCGACCGAACGTCGCTGATCGCGTTGCTGAACGGAGACGTGCACGCAGTGCGACTGGCCGATTTCGTCCGGCCGGACGCGCTCGAACATCTGCGAAAGGCGTTCGTGGGTAGGCAGGATCACGGTCCGCTCGCCACCGACCCGCAGTTCCGCCGGATCGGTCACGCCTTCTCGGAAACCAGCACCGACAGTGGCCGGGACCAATATTTCGCGCATGCCCGCGCGAACATCGAGCGCCTGCGCGAGATCGCCGCGCCGTATTCCTATCCAGCGGACGACCTTCGGCTGCTGCTCGACGAGATCTGGCCCTCCGGTGCGAGCCTGCTGCGCCAGGACGGGCAGGCCTTCTTCGCCGGTGTCGCGCGGTATCAGCTCGCGGGGGTGGATCTCGAGCCGCACACCGACAATGTGAGCCGAAATCTCCCGCAGGACTTCGGGGTTCGGATAACCCGTCAGCTTTCGGTCAACGTCTACCTGGATGTCCCGGACCGCGGCGGAGAACTGGAGATCTGGGACGACTACCCCGACGAGCGCGAGTATCGCGATCGCTCCGGTGACCGGGTGTACGGCATCGACCGCGCGCAGGTCGGCGCTCCCACGCTGGTCGTCACCCCGCGCATCGGCGACGCGATCTTCATCGATCCGCGCCGGGTGCACGCGGTCGCGCCGTCGCAGGACCGTCCGCGCATCACCATCGGGTTGTTCATCGGTGTCGGCGATCCCGCTGCCGCGCTGAAGGTTTGGAGCTGACGATGATAACGACCACCTCCACGCTGCTCTCCGCTTCACACAAGGCCGCCTACGATCTGCGCTCCGACGGCATCACCACCGACGGTCGCTCCACGGTGCTGCTGGTCAGTGTCGGCGCCGACTATCACGAGGGCGAAAAGCTCGCGGCGACCATCGATCTGATCAACCGGTCGAACTTCGGCCGGGTCTCGATCGCGGTGGCCGACACGTTGCAGCGGCACAATCTCACCGGTGGCACCGATATCGACCGGCACGCCCGCGCCCGTATCGCCGGTGACGAATGGATCGCCCGCAACAGTGCCGTGCTGGGTCGGATCGATTGCCCCACCAACGTTTTGCGCTGGGACTTCGCGCTGTCGCATCCGCGCTACGGCGATCTGTACGACGCCGTCGAGCACGCCTACCGCACCGACGAACCGTACCGGCACGCGATCGACAGCACCATCGATCGCTTCCTGGAGCGCAGGCTCAGTCGCGAGCCGGACGTCGACCAGGAATCGGTTCGGAAAGCCTGCCGCGCCTACCTTTTGGAGGAGTGCCCGATCATCATGCCGCTGTGGGCGCACGAGGGCTACGACTTCGTGATCTATCCGCAACGGATCACGGCGGCGATGGGCCGGACCAGGGAGCTGTTCGTCGTGCCGGAGAATCCGGACCGAGTCGCTTGGCTCCCATTGCGTTTCAAGAAACGCAAGTCGGCATTGCACGGGGAGGCACAGTGACGACCATCGAGCTGCCCGCGCGGCGCCGGGTCATCGGGTTCGGTGGACTCGCGGTGGCGTCATTCCTCGGGTGCATCGATCTGACGATCGTGACCACCGCGCTGCCCGCGATCGGGGACGACCTGCGGGCGGGCGCGTCGAACACCGAACTGACGCTCGGCGTCTTCCTGATGGCGTTGTCGATGTTCATGGTGACCGTGGGCCGGATCGCCGACCGGTTCGGGCGGCGCCGGGTGCTGTTGGCCGGGCTCGCGCTGTTCGTGCTCGCGTCGGTGGGCGCGGCCGCGGCCTGGTCGATCGGGGCGCTGCTCGTTGCGCGGTTCGTCCAGGGCGCGGCCTGCGCGGTGCTGTACACGAGCACCTCGACCCTGGTGGAATCGCTGTTCCCGCAAGGTGATCGGGGCAAGGCGATCGGCTGGCTGTACGCGGTGAACGGTCTCGGCCTTGCGATCGGCCCGGTGCTCGGCGGGCTGCTGGTGCCGAGCCTGGGTTGGCAGTCGATCTTCTGGATCAATCTACCGCTGGGGCTCGCCGCGCTCGCCGCGATCGCGGTCGCGGTGCCGCCGAGCGTCCCGGACAGGACCGGCGGTACCGATTGGCCGGGACAGGTGGCCGTCGCCTTCGCGGTGGTCGCGGCGGTCGGCATCTTCGTGCTCGGCGATCTGCGCGGGTTCACCTCGCCGTGGGTGCTCGCCGCCGCCCTCGTGCTCGTCGCGGCGGTGGGCAGCGGGATCGTCGTGGAGCGGCGGGCACGCAACCCGTTGATCGATCCGGCGCTGTTCGGCAAGCGCAGGTTCGTCGCCGCGATCGTGTCGGACTTCTCGCTGGGTCTGTTCTACGCGTCCGCGTTGCTCGTGATCCCGACCTACCTCACCGAAGGACGGGATTTCGATGTGCGGCAGGCAGGTTTCCTGCTGCTGCTCGTCAGTGGGACGCTCGCGCTCACGTCCCCGGTGGCGGGCAGGTTCGTCGATCGGTTCGGCGCACACGCGTTGCTGCCGTGGGGATTCGGGCTGCTGACCCTGGCGGGGCTCGGCATCGCATTGGCGGCCTTCGACGATCAGGTGGCCCTGCTTTTGGTCGCGCTCGTGCTGTTCGGTGCGGGCTGGGCGCTGGTGCTCGGCCCGGCGACCGTGCTCGCGATCTCCTCGGTCGAGCCGACCCGCACCGGATTCGCGGTGGGCGCCTCGTGGACGTTCCACAACCTGGGCGGTGCACTCGGCGCGGCGGTGGCCACGGTGGCCTTCGGCGGCGTCGCCCTGGACCGGTCCGACGCGGTCGGCGACGCGACCGGACGCGTCGCGGCGTTGATCGCCGTCACCAGTGCGGTGGCGGCGATCGCGGTACTGGTGCTGACCCGCGGGCGCGCGGCTGCGCCCGAACCTGCCGCGCCCGCCGAGCCGGCCGCGCCCGTGCCGGTCGAGGCGGGTTCCACGTAAGCCCCGCTCGGGTGCGGCAGGCGCGCTGCCGCACCCGAGCACGCCTGCGCGATCACCGGACTCACCGCACGGCACAGGTTTTCTGTGTAGAACAAGGGGTGGGTGTACCGGATTGTGAGGGCGATATGTGGAAGATCTGTCAGACCTGTGCGGTGGAGCACGATGCCGCGGCCGAGGTCTGTCGTATCTGCGCGGACGAGCGGCAGTGGATGCCCGCCGACGGCCAGCAGTGGACGACGCTGGACGAACTCGCCGCGGCGGGCCACAAGGTGGCACTGCGTGAGCTCGAACCGGATCTGTTCGCCGTGACGACCGAGCCGCGGGTAGGCATCGGCCAGGAATCTCACCTGGTGCGCACGCCCGCGGGCAACCTGCTGTGGGACGTGACCGGTTACGTCGACGAGGACGCCGTGCGTCAAGTGCGCGAGCTCGGCGAGGTGGTGGCCATCGTGCCGAGTCATCCGCACCATTACGGCGTGCAGGTGGAGTGGAGCCGAGCGCTTGGCGGGGTGCCGGTGCTGGTCGCCGCGGCCGACCTCGAGTGGATCGGGCGCCCGGACCCGGTGATCGAGCCGTGGTCCGGCCGCCGGGAAGTGCTGCCCGGGGTGACCCTGCGACAGCTCGGCGGCCACTTCGCGGGCAGCGCCGTCGCGCACTGGGCGGCCGGTGCGGGCGGCACGGGCGTGTTGTTCAGCGCGGACACCATTCAGGCCAATCCGGATCGTGAGTCGGTCGCCTTCATGCGCAGTTATCCGAATCGGATTCCGTTGTCGCCCAACGTGGTAGAGCGCGTCACCCAGGTGGTCGAGGAGTTCGAGTTCACCCGCCTCTACGACAATTTCGGCAAGACGCTCGACACCGACGCGCGCGCCACCATCCGGGCCTCCGCGACGCGCTACATCTCCTGGGTCCGCGGCGATTACGACCATCTGACCTGAGTTCGAGTGCCCTGAGGACAGGACCGCGCGGGTCCGCGTACCTGGCGGAGGTCAAACGGGGGCTCGCGTCGACCGACGCATGAGCGCACACCCTGGGTGTGGGTCTGGTCCACCTTGGGGAACCGACCCCAGCACTCGGGGTTCTGGGGGCGGGGGCGCGGGCGGCGCAGAGTAGGAGATGTCACTCCTACCCGAACCGGAGCCCCCGATGCCGACCATGAGCCCCAGCGCCACCACCGCCGCGCGCCGCGGCACCGTGGTGGCCGAAGACGGTGTGGCCCTTGCGGTTCGCGAGTACGGCCCGCGGCGGGCGGAGCTCACCGTGGTGCTGGTGCACGGGCACTGCCTGCGTTCGCAGTCCTGGACCGACGTGCGCGACGCGCTGCTGCGGCGGTACCCGGACGCCAAGGTGGTCTGCTACGACCATCGCGGGCACGGTGACTCGGCGACCGCGCCCCGGCAGACCTACAACCTCGAGCAGCTCGGCCGCGATCTGGCCCGCGTGCTCGACGTCGTGGCACCGTACGGGCCGGTCGTCCTGGTCGGCCATTCGATGGGCGGCATGACCGTCCTGACCTACCTCAGCCAGCGGCCGGGGGCGGTGGGCACCCGCGTCGCGGGGGTCGCGCTCGTCGCGACGGCGGCCGCCGGGCTCGCCGACGCAGGCTTCGGCCGCCTGCTGCGCAACCCGGTCATCTCGGTCTTCCAGGCCGCGGTGCGGCGGGCGCCGCGGCTGATGCAGCGCGCGAAGCTGGTGGCCTGCAAGGTGTTCGCGCCGGTGGTCCGCGCCGCCGAGTTCGGCGATCGCGCGGTGAGCCCGCGGGTGCTCGCCCTGGCCAACGCGATGCACAATCAGACGCCGATCGTGACGATGGCCGGCTTCCTGAGCGCCTTCATGGTCTACGACCAGACCGACGCGCTCGCGCTGCTGTCGAAAATTCCCACCCTGGTGCTGTGCGGTACCGCCGATCTGATGACGCCGCCCGCGCATTCGGTGGCCATGGCCGCGGCCGTCGAGTACTCGGATCTGGTGCTGGTCGAGGGCGCCGGGCACTCGGTGATCCTGGAGCAGCCGCACCAGGTCGCCGCGGCGCTCGGGCGACTGCTGACCCGGGCGGGCGGAATCGGCCGGACTCGCATGCACGTGAGTCTCGTCGCCTAGCCGAGGGGACCGCGTTGCGAAGGTCTCATTCGCACAATTTCCATTCGGTCAGGTAGGTAAGGCTAAGCTGCATTGATCGCCGCCGAGCCGCACTGGAGATAGAACCCGATGGACCTGCCGACTAACCAGCCCCTGCGCTGGTCAGGGTGGTTGTTGGCGGCGGCGGTGCTGGCTGCCGCATGCCTGCTGAGCCTGATCGTCGGAGCGAAAGCCATTCCGCTCGGCGAAGTCTGGGCCGCGCTCTGGTCCGGCGACAGCACCCCGGATCACCTGATCGTGACCGAATACCGCCTGCCGCGCACGCTGCTCGGCCTGCTCGCGGGGCTCGCGCTCGGCGTCGCGGGCTGCCTGATGCAGGGCCTGACCCGCAATCCGCTGGCCGATCCCGGGCTGCTCGGCATCAACGCCGGGGCCGCCTTCGCGATCACCCTCGCCGTGGCGTTCCTCGGCGTCACCCAGCTCACGGTGTACGTGTGGTTCGGCTTCGCCGGCGCCGCGCTGGTGTCGCTGGTGGTCTACCGGCTCGGCACCGCGGGCAGACAGGGGTCGGATCCGATCCGGCTGACCCTGGCGGGCGTCGCGGTGACCGCGGTGCTGTCCGGCCTGACCAAGGGCCTGATCCTGTTGAATCCCAAGGCCTTCGAGGAGTGGCGGCAGTGGGACTCGGGCGCGCTGACCGGCCGCGGCTACGACATCATCGCGGGCGCGGCGCCGTTCATCGTCGCGGGCTTGTTCGCCGCGGTGTTCGCCGCCCGCTCCCTCAACGCGCTCGCGCTCGGTGACGACCTGGCCCGCTCGCTCGGCGTACACGTCGGGCGCTCCAGACTGCTCACCGCGGTCGCGCTGGCACTGCTCTGCGGCACGGCGACCGCCGCGGTCGGCCCGATCACCTTCGTCGGGTTGGCGGTGCCGCATGTAGCGCGCTGGATCGTCGGCCCGGACCAGCGCTGGATCATCGCCTACTCGATGCTGCTCGCCCCGATCCTGGTGCTCGGCTCGGATGTGCTCGGCCGCATCATCATTCGGCCTGACGAGGTGCCCGCCGGCCTGGTCACGGCGTTCCTCGGGGCGCCGGTGCTGATCTGGCTGGCCCGGCGCGATCGGGTGAGCGCCGCGTGAGCGCCGGTATCGATTTCGGCCGTGCGATTCTGGTGCTGCGTGCGCCGCACGGTGGGTTCGGCGCTCGCGTCGGCGTGCGTACCACGGTGGTGTGTGCGGTACTGCTGATCGCGGCGCTCGCGGTGGCCGTAGTCGCCCTCGGCACCGGCGATTACGTAATTCCGCCGGACCGGGTGCTGCGGGCGCTGGCGATCGGGGACAACCGCTTCGATCGGCTCGTGGTGTGGCAGTGGCGTTTTCCGCGCGTGGTGCTCGCGCTCGCCCTCGGCGCGGCGCTCGGCCTCAGCGGCGCGATCCTGCAGTCGGTGACCCGAAACCCGCTGGGCAGCCCCGATATCGTCGGCTTCAACACCGGCGCCTACACCGGCGCGCTGCTCGTGCTGCTCGCCGCGGGCGGGGGTCACTTCCAGACCGCGCTCGGCGCGCTGATCGGTGGGCTCGCCGCCGCGATGGTGATTCAGCTGCTCGCATTCCGCAACAACGTCACCGGATTCCGGTTGATCATCATCGGCATCGGCGTCAGCGCGATGCTGGCCTCGGTGAACACCTGGCTCATCCTGCGGGCCGATCTGAACTCGGCGATGTCGGCGGCGGCCTGGGGCGCGGGTTCGCTCAACGGATTGTCCTGGCCGCAGGTGGGACCCGCGCTCATCCTGCTCGGCGTGCTCGCGCTGCTGGTGATCCCGGCCGCGCCGCGCCTGCACGTCCTGGAACTCGGTGACGACGTGGCGAGCTCGTTCGGCGTGCGGGTGGGCCGGGCCCGGTTGCTGCTGATCGTGTTGAGCGTCGCGCTGACCGCGGTCGCCACCGCCGTCGCCGGGCCGATCGCGTTCGTCGCCCTCGCCGCACCGCAATTGGGCCGCAGAGTGGCGCGCAGTCCGTCGACCGCGCTCGCGCCCGCCGCGGCGATGGGCGCGCTGCTGTTGATCACCGGCGATTGGGTAGCCCAGCGCGCGTTCGCGCCGACGCAATTGCCGGTCGGCGTGGTCACCGTATCGATCGGCGGCGTGTACCTGGCCTATCTGTTGGTGACCGAGGCGCGGCGGACCTAGGTGCAGGAACTGAGGAAACGAAGATGAGCGAAAACAACGACGCCCCGGTGGCACCCGGCGCCGGCGACCCGAAACCGGCGGCGCTGCGGGCCGATCGGGTCCGGCTGGGCTACCGCGGCCGCACCATCAGCGAGCAGCTGTCGGTCGAGGTGCCCGACGGTGAGTTCACCGTCGTCATCGGCCCGAACGCGTGCGGAAAGTCGACCCTGCTGCGCGCGCTGGCGCGCCTGCTCGCCCCCGAATCCGGTGCGGTGCTGTTGGACGGCAAGTCCATCGCCACCTATCCGGCCAAGGAGGTGGCCCGCCGGATCGGCCTGCTGCCGCAGTCCTCGATCGCCCCGGACGGCATCCGGGTCGCCGATCTGGTCGCCCGCGGCCGGTATCCGCATCAGTCGCTGCTGCGGCAGTGGTCGCAGGCCGACGCGGCGGCGGTGGCCGCGGCGATGGCCGCGACCGGTGTCACGCAGCTGTCGGCGCGCCCGGTCGACGAGCTGTCCGGCGGCCAGCGCCAGCGCGTGTGGATCGCCATGGTGCTCGCCCAGGACACCCCGGTGATCCTGCTCGACGAACCGACCACCTACCTCGACATCGCCCACCAGATCCACCTGCTCGATCTGTGCCGCGCGCTCCATCGTGATTCCGGCCGCACCGTGGTCGCCGTCCTGCACGACCTCAACCACGCCTTCCGTTACGCGGGTCATCTCATCGCGATGAAGGACGGCAAGGTGGTCGCCGCGGGCCCGCCCGGGCAGATCGTGACCGCCGAATTGGTGCGCGAGGTCTTCGATCTCGGGTGCCGGATCATCGACGACCCGGAAACCGGTGCACCCCTGGTTATTCCGCTGGCGGAGAACGCCGCGCGCGTCGGCTGAGCCGCGAATGAGCTTGCCCACTACCAAGAGAAGAAGGAACACCGATCCATGACGTTGTCCCGCATGACGGCCCGGCTGCGCGCCGCCGTCGCCCTACTGATCCTCGCGCTCGTCGCGGTGGCCGGTTGCAGCAGTTCCGGCTCGGACGCACCGGACAACGGCGCCACCCGGCAGGTGCGGACCGAGCGCGGCGCGGTGACGGTGCCCGCCGAACCACAGCGCATCGCCGTCGTCAACGGCGCGCTCGCCGGCTATCTGTTCGACCTCGGCGCCAACGTCAAGGCCGCCGATCCGCGGGTGCTCGGCGTTACGCTGCGACCGGGCGAGTTCCCGGCCGCCTGGGACGCGGACGCCAAAAAGCAAGGGACCGCGCTACTTCCGTCCGGCGACGACATCAACCTCGAGTTCATCGCCGCCCAGCAGCCGGATCTGATCATCGGCGGCGGCCAGGGCTACCCGGGTCAGCAGTCGCTGCAGGCCTACGACCAGTTGTCGGCCATCGCGCCGACCGTGCTGGTGCCGACCACGCTCGACAATTGGCAGGATCAGCTGAGAGTGGTGGCCGAGACCATCGGTCGCACCGACAAGGTGGACGCGCTGATCACCGCGTACCGGGACAAGGTCGCGAAGGTCAGGTCCGCGATCAAGCCGCCGCAGGGCGCGGTCTCGGTCTTCCAGTCGCGCAAGGACCTTAAGCCGTCGGTGATCGCCCCCGGCACGCCGCTGGCCACGCTGCTCACCGATGTCGGCTTCACCATCGACACCCAGGTGGAGGCCAAGGCGGGCAACCCGACTCGCGCCGCGGCCGCGGACTGGGTCGCGTTCAGCCAGGAACTGCTGACCACGGTGGTCGACGCGCCCGCGCTGTTCGTCGTGCAACTCGACGGCGGCCGCACGGTCGAACAGCTGAAGCAGGATCCGTTGCTGGCCAAGCTGCCGTCGTTCCAGTCGGGCCAGCTCTACGAGTTGCCGCCGACCAGCCAGCGCCCGGACTACCGCAACGCCATGCACACCCTCGACCTGCTCGAGGCCCGCTTCAAATGACCTGCGCGGCAACGCCGTCCGGCCGCGACCGGACGGCGTTGCCGCGGGGGCCGATCAGCGACCGCCGCTGATCGGCTCGGTGGGCACTGTCGTCCCCTTCGATCCGGGCCGATGGATCTGGATCGTCACCGGTGCCGAGCCGGTCGCCTCGACCGTGACGATCCGGGCACCGGCCGCGGCGGTCACCTTGCCGCCCTCGACGCGAATCTCGTAGCCGTTCGGGTAGTGCAGGTCGGACACGTAGATCTCGGTGGGCGCCGAGGCGGGCTGCGGTGTGTATCGGTATGCGAAATCTCCTGTGGCCGGGTCGAATATCGGCCGCCCCGGAGTGCCCGCCGTCGCGCGGGGATAGGTGCGCACCAGGTCTTGTCCGATGGCGCCGAGGAACGGGTCCGGCTTGGGGCCGCCCGGCCCGAAGCGCGACGTGTAGTGCCAGTAGTGCCAGCCGATGAAGCGTTCGTCGGCACGGGTCAGCGTGTTGCGCAGCACGGTGGCGTCCCCGTCGCCGAATTCGGTGACCAGCGTGGGGATTCCGGTGCGCCGGGCGAAGGAGTCGATATTGCCCCAGGTCTTGTCCTGCTGTACCGGGCACACCCCGCGCAGTTCCTCGGGCAGTCCGAGGTAGATCGCCAGCTGGCTCGGAATGCAGTAGTCGTGCGGGGCGAACACGATATCGGGGGAGGTGATCGGCGGATTCTTCCCCAGATGCGAGGGCATCGTCTCGTTCCAGGTCACGTTGGGCTCCCAGAAGATCGGCAGCTTCGCGTCGGCGGCGCGCACCGCATCGGTCAGCTTCTGCATCGCCGCCTGGTATTTGGCGTCGAAGCGCGGGCAGCCGTCGGGAAAGCAGCTGAGGAACGCCGATCCGGGCCACGGCTCGTTCAGCAATTCGAGGCCGAGCACGCCGGTGCGGCCTTTGACCTTCTCGGCCAACGCGGCCAGCGCCGTGCCGAGGTGGTCGAGCACGCCATTGCTGTTGTCCCACACCTCGTCCCAGCCGCGGTTCATGCTCGGCATCAGGTAGTACAGCGGGAAGCCCGGGTTCGGTTCCAGCTTGCCCGGCCGGGCGCGCAGTGACCATTCCGGGAAACCGTTGCCGCCCCAGATCTTCGACAGGCCGTCCTGATGGTTGTCGAGCAAGGTGTAGATGCCGTGTGCCGCAAGGGTATCGACGACCTTCGCGACCCGGTCCAGGTAGGCGGTGTCGACGACGCCCCGGGTGGGCATGAGCCCGGCGAAGTTCACGCCGAGGCGCACCGTGTTGAACCCGTGCCCGGCGAGCAGCGCGGCATCCTCGTCGGTGACCGTGAAGCCGTCGCCGGGCTCGACGTAGGGCGCGTCCTTGTCGACGTTGTTGACGCCGTGCAGCAACATCTTCCGGCCATGGGCGTCCACGAGATAGGCGCCCTCGGCCTGGATCCGACTCAGCGCCTGCGCGGGCTGGGGTGGTGCGGCCTGGGCGGGAGTGGCGATCAGCATCGAACATCCGATCATCGCGACGGCGCCGGCCACCCATCGTCGGCCGCGGGTACGAGCCGTGGCCACTGTCCGTTTCATCCCGATACGCATACTTAATGGTCACATGTCCAGTTCGATCGGCTCCAGGTTCGGCGTCCCCAGTTGCGCAGTGGGGATCGATCGATTCGGCGTCGCATCGAGGTAAGGCTTGCCTAACTGATGTGTTCTAATGGCGGTCATGGACACAATCCAGCTATCCCGCCGTCGTCTGCTCGCCACCACCTGCGCAGTCGGCCTCGGCGCCCTCGCGGCCGCGTGCACCGGCCGGTCGCCCGCGGACGATCCGTCCGCGGGGTCCGGTAGCTGGAGCTTCACCGATGATCGCGGCAGCACGGTGCACACCGACGGGATCCCGAGCCGGATCGTCGCCTTCGGGGGCTCGGCCGGCCTGCTCGCCGACTACGGTCTCCAGGATCGCCTCGTCGGTGTGTTCGGCGAAGCGCTCACCCCCGCCGGCGCGGCCTCCCCGCTCGCGGGCGACCTGGACGTCACGCGGGTGAGCGTGCTCGGCAACAACTGGGGCGAGTTCAATCTGGAGAAGTACGCGAGCCTCGAACCCGACCTGCTCATCACCGACGAATACGTGCCGGATCGGCTCTGGTACGTCCCGGATTCGAGCAAGGACAAGATCCTGGCCATCAACCCCAACGTCGTCGCGGTGCGGATCGCTCGGAAAACGGTGCCGCAGCTGATCACCCGCTACGGGGAGCTGGCCGTCGCGCTCGGCGCGGACCTGCGCGCGCCCGGTCCGGCGCGGGCCGAGCAGCGCTTCGACGCCGCCGTGCGGTCGGTGCGCGAGGCGGTGGCCCGGCGTCCGGGCCTGCGCGTGATGGCGGCCTCGGCCGCACCGGGCATCTTCTACGTGTCCGACCCGAGGATGTCCGCCGATCTGAGCTACTTCGCCGAACTCGGCGTCGAGTTGGTGGTGCCCGACACCGTCGCGGCCGACGGCTTCTTCGAGGAACTCAGCTGGGAGCACACCGACAAATATCACGCCGATCTGATCCTGCTCGACCGTCGCGCCGCCGCGATGTCGCTGGAGGCGCTCGACGCCAATCCGGTGTGGCGCGGCCTGCCCGCGGTGCGCGCGGGGCAGGTCGCCGACTGGCAGCCGGTGTTCCGGTTCTCGCATGCGGGGGCCGCGCCGCTGCTGGAGGATCTGGCCGCCGCGCTCGGTCGCGCCGACAAGGTCAGCTGACCGCTCAGCGCTGGTTACCTGCCGTCGCGTCCGGGACCGACGCGGCGGTGGCCGGACATTCGGGGTCCGCCTCGGCGCGCGGCTCCCGCTCGCGCAGCACTCGCAGCACCACCGGCAGCGCCAGCACCATGACGAACAGGCGCAGGCTTTGCGCGCCCGCGATCAGGGTGAGGTTGCCGTTCAACGATTCCGCGATGCCGAGCACCGCGTTGATGCCGCCCGGTGTGGTGGCGAGATAGACGTCGGAGTACTCGAGTCCGGCCAGGACCGCGACCGCCGCGGCGACCCCGCCGACCGACGCGCACAGCGCGACGATGGCGGCCACCATCGCCGGGATCAGCCGGAACATCTGGCGCACCACCGGTTTGGTGAAGCGCGCGCCGACCTCGAAGCCGATCAGCACGAACAGCACGTCCCGGAACAGGTTGGTCGGCGCGAAACCATGGGTCAATCCGGTGGTGGTGAGCACCGCCGTGATCAGCATCGGCCCGATCAGCGGCGCGTTGGGCAGGCGCAGTCGGCGGCCGAGCCAGATCCCCGCGATGGCGAGCACGATCGCGATCGATAGCCCGGCCACCTGGTCACCGCGCCCCACGGCCACCCAGCCCGGCAGTGCGGCGTCGGCCGCGGCGTGCGCGTCTAGGAGCGGACCGTCGGCGGCGCGATCCCCGTCCCGGATCAGCGTGGCGACCAGCGGCGCGGTGAGCACGACGATGCCGACCCGCAGGTACTGCATGAACGCGACGATCCTCGCGTCGGCGCCCGCCTCGTCCGCGGCCGCCACCACCGCCGCCGAACCGCCGGCGATCATGCCCAGTGTCGAGGTGGCGAGATCGATCTTGGTCACCCGCGAGAACACGTAGGCCGCCGCGCAACTGGCGATCAGGCTGCCCGCGGCGACCGCCGTGACCGGCACGATCGCCCAGCCGATCCGGGTGAGCAGCTTCACCTGGAGGTAGCTGCCCATCAGCACGCCGAGCATCGCCTGTGTGCCGAGCGACACATCGGCGGGCAACGGCGCGGGCAATCTGCCGACCAGCGCCAGTACCGCGCCGACCAGCATCGCCAAGATCATCTGCGGCGCCGGAAAGCCCACCTTGTCCAAAAACCATGCGGCGCCGACGGTTACCGCGGTGAGGGCCAGCCAGGTGCACCACTGTCGACGACTCATGTGTGCGAACCATACGGATCCAGCGTTAACAACTCGCAAATCCGGGATTCCGTCAGGCTACGTTTGGCGGCATGCGAATGAGACGATGGGCACACTCGTCGCTATCGCGGATATGACCGCAGCCGACCGACGTGATAGGAGAATAGGGTGCGTCGCATACCTGATTCGCCCGGACCGGCCGCGCTGACCTCGCAGCGAGGCGCGCGGCGCTCATGACCGATTCCGACGCGGCCGCCACGGTCACCGGCGATTCACGGGTCGCGCCGCCGCGCACCATCGCCCCCGCCGATCCGGTGCCCGCTCCTGCCGACACGGTGCGGGCGCCGTCCGATACCGCGCGCTACCGTCGCGATCTCGACGGGCTGCGTGGTGTGGCGATCGCGCTGGTCGTGGTGTTCCACGTGTGGTTCGGAAAGGTGTCGGGCGGGGTCGACGTATTCCTGGTGCTGTCGGGCTTCTTCTTCACCGGAATGGTGTTGCGCCGCGCGGAGTCCGGCGCCACCGGGGTGGTGTGGACGGTGCGCCGGACCGCACGCCGGTTGTATCCCGCGCTGCTGGTGGTGCTGGCGGCGGTTCTGGTGGCCACCGCCGTGATGCGGCCCTACACCCAGTGGTCCGACATCGTCGATCAGGCGCTGGCTTCGGTGCTGTACTACCAGAATTGGAACCTGGCGCTGTCCTGGGCGGACTATCTTGCCGCCGATCCCTCGGTGAGTCCGCTGCAGCATCTGTGGTCGATGTCGGTGCAGACCCAGTTCTATCTGGCGATCCTGCTGATGATCGCGATGGTGGCCGCGGTGTGCCGATCACTGGGGTATCGCGCGCATCTGCGTCTGGTGCTCGCGTCGGTGCTCGGCGGTCTCGCGGCCATGTCCCTGGTCTACGCGACCCTCGGCGTCGCGCACCGGCAGGGCTGGAACTACTACGACAGCGGCGCACGGGCATGGGAACTGCTGGTGGGTGCGCTGCTGGCGATCGCGGTGCCGTGGCTGCGCCCGCACCGCGCGCTGCGGTGGGTGCTCGCGGTGTTCGGCACGGCCGCGGTGTTGCTGTGCGGCGTCTTCTTCGACGGTGCGAATTCCTTCCCCGGCCCCGCCGCCTTGTTCCCGGTCGCGGCAGCCGCCGCGTTGATCGTGGCGGGCAACGGACTCGAACCCGCGGCGCGTCCGTTGCCGAGCAGGCTGCTCGGCTCCCGGCCCATGGTGGTGCTCGGCGAGCTCGCCTACCCGCTGTACCTGTGGCATTGGCCGATCCTGATTTTCGTGCTCACCGAGCGCGGCACCAGCGATATCGGGCTCGCCGACGGCACGGTGGTGATCGGAGTCTCGCTGGTCCTCGCCTATCTCACCCATCACCTGGTCGAGGAGCCGTTGCGTACGCGGACCGCCCGGGAGCCGGTGCCCCGCGCCGCGCTGGTGTATCGCCGCGGCGCCGGTGTCGCCGTCGCGCTGGTCGGTCTCGGCGTGGTGGGCGTCGGCTTCGGCTGGCATGTCGTCGTCCGCGCGAACCCGCCGAGGCCGGTCGGCGTGCTCGACGCCGCCCACTATCCCGGGGCGGAGGCGCTGGCCTCCGGCGCCGAGGTCCCCGAGGCACGGATGCGCCCGACCGTGTTCGAGGCTCCCGCCGAGGCGGCCTATCCCAGCGTCGACGGGTGCATCGCGGACTGGCTGACCAGGGACGTGATCACCTGTAGCTACGGCGATGTCACCGCGTCCAGAACCATCGCGGTGACCGGCAGCTCGCATGCCGAGCATTGGGTGCCCGCGCTCGACCTGCTCGGCAAGGAGCATCAGTTCCGCGTCGAGGTGTATTTGAAGATGGGCTGCCCGCTCACGATCGCCGAAGAGGTGAGCTACAAGGGCGAACCGAATCCGGACTGCCGCGACTGGTCGCGAGACGTGATCGACCGGCTCGGCGAGGACCGCCCCGACTGGGTGTTCACCACGAGCACCCGCCCGCGTGACGGCGCCGGCGACGAGACCCCGCCCGAATACCTCGACGTGTGGTCGGCGCTGTCCGATCGCAACCTGAAGCTGCTCGCGATGCGGGACACACCATGGTTGCGGCGCAACGGGATTCGCTACCGCGGCATCGACTGCCTCGCGCACGGCGGCGACCGGATCAGCTGTGGCATGAAGCGGTCGGACGCGCTGGACGCGGTCGACCCGGCCGCCGCGCCCGCCGCCTCGTTTCCCCATGTGTTCCCGCTCGACCTCACCGACGCGGTGTGCGAGCCGGAGGTCTGCCCGATCGTGGAGGGCAACATCCTGATCTACCACGACGAACACCACCTCACGGCCAGCTACTCCCGTTCGCTGGCACCGGAACTCGCCCGCAGGCTGCAACCGATCCTCGGCTGGTGGTGAGCCCGCCCGCGCTCACACCAGATGGTCGGCGATCAGCGGGACGGCCTCGAGCGGATGGGTGGCGGAGATGGGACGGGCGATGCGGCGCAGCTGCCAGCCGCCGCGGCCGCGGTGCAACGCGGCGACCACCATGCCGGTGCGAGCGGTACGGGTGAGGTCGAGGTAGGCCAGTTCGGCACTGCTGACACCGTCCACGAGGCGGCAGCAGGCGCCGGGGACACGGTCGAGGGTGTGCCGGTCGTAGGCGGTGACGAGAAACAGGACCGTTGTGACGCGCGGATGGGCGCGCGAGAGGTCGACGGTGATGATCTCGCTTTCGCCGAGGCCGTCACCGAGGTGACCGGTGCCGTGGTGGCGCACCGAGTTGTCGCCGGAGCTCAGCTGGGCGAAATAGACGGCGTCGAGCAGGCGGTGACCGTCGAAGAGCAGGGCGGTGGCGTCGAGGTCGGCGGCGGGCCGGGCGCCGGTGTTGTCGAAGGGGGCCCAGCCGAGGCCCATGCGCACGTAACGCAATGTGGCGCTGCGGCCCACGGGCGGTGTGATGTGCCGGATCGGCGCCGACCCGGACGCATAGGCGCCGGTGTGCGCGATGCGCGAAATCCGTTGCTGCCGTGGGGCGGTGCGTTCGATTCGGACGCCGTGGTCATGCATCATACGGGTGGTTGAATCGTTGATCATTCGCTGCATGGGCAACTCCTCTTCTCCGCGTGCCGACTCCGGCCCCGATGCGGTGAGCAGTTCGCTTCAAACAGCCAGTGTGGTGTGCTGGCAGCAGAATTCGACTGATGGCCGAACAACTTCGCTGCGACTGGATTCGATCTCGATACCACCCGTGACGCACCGTGTTTGCGCCGCAACGGGTTTCGTCTCGCACAATCATCCGCGTAACCGCAGTATACCCTGAGTTACCAACCGTCGCAGCCATATCGAGCTGAATGGCCTGGTCCGGTGCATCGGTTTCGCCGGTGCCGAACGGATTTCGAATGCGTTGATACGGCCGACGGTAATGTTCACCCCGGAGTTGCCCGGTGCCGCGACCGGCGCGATGGGGCCGGTCGCAGGCGCGGGAGCGCGCGTCGGCGAACGGAACCACGAATCAGCGATGTCGATCCGCTCCGGGCTCGGCGAGCCGGCGGTACCGTCCTCTCATCACCGCGGAAGGGAGAGACATGTTCGCTCGAGTAGCCGTGTGGGAACCGATGCCCGACGACGATCGGCAGTGGGTGATCGACGCCGCGAAAACCGTTCCAGGGGTGTTGCACGCCTATCATCTCGTCGACGAGCAGACCGGTAACGGACTGTCGGTCGCGTTCTTCGACGACGATGTCGATCCGGCGCGGGTGCGCGCGGCGATCGCGCACCGCGCCGAGGAGATCGGCTGGCACGAGGTGGCACGGCCGAGTCCGAAATCCGAGACGATCTATCGGGTGCTGCGCTCCGGGTAGGCGGCTCGGCGGTGGATACTCGCTGCTGTGCGAGTAGAGATCTGTGTGGAGTCGGTTGACGGGGTGCGCATCGCCGAGCAGGCGGGCGCGGATCGAATCGAGTTGTGCGCCGGCCTGTCCGACGGCGGGCTGACGCCGAGCATCGGCCTGCTCGAGTACGCGATCGCGCGGACCACGAAAACCCAAGTGCACGTGCTCATCAGGCCCCGGCCGGGCGATTTCGTGTACTCGCCGGACGAGATCGAGCTGATGCTCCGCGATATCGCCGCGGCGCGGGCGGCCGGTGCCGACGGTGTCGTCATCGGCGCGCTCGATGCGACCGGTGCGGTCGATCCGGCCTGCGCGGCCATGGTGGCGGCGGCCGAACACCTGGAGGTCACCTTTCATCGGGCGATCGATGTCAGCGCGTCCTCGCAGCGGACCCTGGATCAGGTGATCGAGCTCGGCTGCGCCAGGGTGCTCACCGCGGGCAGGCAGCGCGCGGTTCTCGACGGCGCGGCGGTGATCAAGGATCTGGTGGCGCGGGCCGGTGGCGCGCTCGACGTGATGGCCTGCGGCGGTGTGCGACCGTCCAACGCCCTCGCGGCGCTGGCGGCGACGGGGGTGGCCGACCTGCACGCGGCCGTGCGCACGGCGGTGCCGGGCGCAGCGGGGAGCGCGGTGTTGTTCGCGGGAGCCGGTGTGCCGCAAGGCTTCGACCGCTTCGACACCGACCCCGCCGAGGTCGCCGAGCTCTGCCGGATCGTGCACGGACGGCGCGCCGAATAGCTCCGTGCTGGTGAGGATTTCGCGAGAAGAGTCAGCGGTCCGGCACTCGCGGCCGGACCGCTGTAGCGGGCTCAGCCCCTGGACACCTCGATGAGCCGCGCACGCAGCCAGGTCAGCGGGGTGTCTCCGCCGCCGATCGCGTAGTGCGGGTAGCTCTGGTGGATGCCCGACTTCAGGAAGTCATCGATCTGCTGCTTGCGCTCCTCGTACGCGGAGTTGTTCAGCTGATCCGAGAGCAACCCGAGACCACCGGCGGCGAGCGCGTCGGCGATGAGCGCGTTGGCCTGCTGCTGGTAGGCGCCGAACAGCGCGGGGTTGGGGTTGGAGACCTGGGCGAAGAAGCCCGCGATACGGGCCGCGAAGTCACCATCGGGGATCGCGCAGTACAGATCGCCCGCCGCACAGAAGGTGTACGTCTGCGGGGTGAGCCAGCCGAAGCCGCCCAGCCGCGGGCCGCCCGCGCCCGCGCCGAGGACAGGCGGGCCGATCAGCGTGTCGGTGGGGGAGCGCCGCGGATCGGAGATGAGGCCGACCAGGGCGACGCGCTCGGGCCGCACCACGCCGAGCCCGGTCCCGATCTCGGCGGCGACGTCACCGGCCGCGTCCGCGCCCTGGCTGTAGCCGAGCAGTGCGAAACGGGTCGAATCGCAGCGCTGGGCCATGTTGGTCAGCAGTGCACGGGTGCCGTTGATGGCTTCCTGCTTGGATCGTCCGTAGACCTCGCCCTCCCACGGGAACGCGGTCGCCGGGTACGCGACGTAGTCGGTGGCCACGTCGCCGGGCAGGTTGTCGGCGACGGCCGCGAGCATCCCCTTGCCCGGTTCGGCGTTCGATGTCTCCCAGGTACCGGGAACCGCGACCACGTACATCTCGGGGCAGTGCTGCGGGGCGGCGTGTGCGGTCGTGGCCGCGCCGACCGGCAGGACGGCGGTGACCATGGCGGCCGCGCAGGCGGCGGTGTTCTTCCATCGCGAAAACATCGTGTACTCCGTGTGCACTGCCGGGGCGCGGCCCGGTCGGCGAAGGCGCTCGGTGTCCGTTTTGAGCGCCGATGACTGTCTCTCTTCAGCTGTTCCCCCTCCTCCAGAATTTTCCGGAGGTGCGAACAGTGTCTCCAGAATGTTCGCCGGACGCCAGCCGGTTCGGCGACTTGGTCCGGAAATTCCACCGCGCCGCGGCGCCGAATGGGTGCGCCGCCCGGCTCTTCGGCGCCGGACATCGTCTCTGCCTGCGGTTTCAGTCGTTCTGCCGCGGGCGGTCCGGGATGACGGCGGTGACCTCGATTTCCACCAGGGCTTGCTGCTCCACCAGGCGGGTGACCTCGATGGCGGTCATCGCGGCGTCGAAGGTGCCGATGATTTCCCGGAACGCCGCGCCGATCTCGCGCTGGGCCGCGACGTAGGCGTCGGCGTCGGTGACGTACCACGTCATCCTGGCGATGTGCGCGGGCTCGGCGCCCGCCTCGGCCAGTACGGCGACGACGTTGTGCAGCGCCTGCCGGACCTGGCCGGGCAGGTCGTCGGCGCGGAAGACGCCGTCGCTGTCCCAGCCCACCATGCCCGCGACGAACACGAGCTCGCCGCGGGTCTGGACACCGTTGGCGTAGCCGCGCGGGCGCGGCCAGCCCGGCGGTTGCAGGACCCTCATGCCGTGGCCGCCGAATCACCGTGCCGCGCACCGATTTCGCGCAGGCGGAAGCGTTGCAGCTTGCCGGTCGGGGTGCGCGGCAGATCCGCGACGAAGGCGATGGCCCGCGGATACTTGTACGGGGCCACAGTGCGTTTCACGAAGTCTTGCAATTCCTCCACCATCCCGTCGGTCGCGTCGATCTCGGGGCGAAGCACCACATAGGCTTTGACGATCTGACCCCGATCCTCATCGGGCACACCGACCACCGCGCAGTCGGCCACGGCGGCATGTCCGGCCAGGGCATCCTCCACTTCGGGGGCGGCGATGTTGTACCCGGACGACACGATCATGTCGTCGGAGCGTGCCTGATAGTGGAAGTAGCCGTCGGCGTCGACCCAGTAGGCGTCGCCGGTGTAGTTCCACCCGTCGCGCACGTAGGCCTGCTGGCGCTCGTCGGCGAGATAGCGGCACCCCGTCGGCCCGCGGACCGCGAGCAGCCCGACCTCGCCGGGCGGCAAGGTGTTTCCGTCGGCGTCCACGACCCTGGCCTGATATCCGGGCACCGGCAATCCCGTCGCGCCCGGCCGCGCGTGCTCCTCGTCGGCGGAGATGAAGATGTGCAGCAGCTCGGTGGCGCCGATGCCGTCGATCAGTTCGATGCCGGTGGCCTCGCGCCATCGGGCGCGGGTCGACGGCGGCAACGCTTCGCCCGCGGACACGCATTTGCGCAGCGTGGTCTCGCGCAGCCCGGTGCCGTGGCGGGCCAGGATCCGATACGAGGTGGGCGCGGTGAACAGCACCGTCGCGCCGAATTCGGTGATGGCGTCGAGTAATCGGGCCGGGCTCGCCTGCTCGAGCAGCACCGTCGACGCGCCGACCGTCATCGGGAACAGCAGCAGGCCGCCGAGCCCGAACGTGAAAGCCAGTGGCGGACTGCCGATGAACACGTCGTCGGGCTCGGGCCGCAGGATGTGGCGCGGGAAGCTCTGGCAGATCGCCATGACGTCGCGGTGAAAGTGCGCGGTGGCCTTCGGTATTCCGGTGGTGCCCGAGGTGAAGGCGATGAGACAGACGTCGTCGGCCGCGGTGGCGACGGTGTCGAACCAGCCGTCGTGACGGGCCATCAGGGCTTCCAGCCCGTCACCGGAGTCGCTGTGGAAGTAGCGGATGCGATCGAGGCTGGGGCAGGCGGCCGCGACCGCCGAGAGCTGACCGGCCAGCGCGACGTCGCAGAGCGCGTGCGTGATCTTGGCCTTGTCGACGATCTGGGTGAGTTCCTTGACCCGCAGCAGCGGCATGGCGGTCACGGCGATACCGCCGGCCTTCATCACCGCGAACCAGCAGGCCGCGAGCATCGGATTGTTCGGGGCGTCGAGCAGTACCCGATTGCCCGGCACCAGTCCCATGTCGTGCACCAGCACGGCGGCGATCCGATTGGCTTGGTCGTGCAGTTCGGCATAGGTCCAGCGGGGCCCGCCCGGCGCCTGCACACAGAGGCGGTCGCCGTTGCCGTCGAGCACGTGCCGGTCGAGTAGTTCGGTCGCGCAATTGAGTCGGCTGGGAAAGCGGAGTTCGGGGCGGTCGAATACGAGGTCGGGCCACTGGTCCAGCGGCGGCAGATGGTCGCGGGCGAAGGTGTCGATGTGGGCACTTGTCATGGTCGAACCTTGTGGGGGAGAGGGTGATCGGAGATCAGGACGGATCGGGTGGCACGCCGCGCAGCAGTTCCCGGGCGATGATCAGCTGCTGCACTTCGGTGGCCCCTTCGTAGATGCGCAAGGCGCGGATATCGCGGTAGAGCCGTTCGACGGGCTGGTCATGGACCACGCCGAGCGCGCCCCACATCTGAACGGCGGCGTCGATCACCTGTTGGGCGCCCTCGGTGGCGGCCATCTTCGCCATGGCCGCCTCTCTGGTGACGGTGCGGCCCTGATCGCGTTGCCACGCGGCGCGATAGGTGAGCAGCGCGCTGGCGTCGATGGTGGTCGCCATGCGCGCGAGTTCGGCTCGGGTGAGCTGGAAGTCGGCCAGCACGCCGCCGAACATCCGGCGTCCGGTGGCTCGGCGCACCGCTTCGGCCAGTGCGCGCCTGGCGAATCCGAGCGCGGCGGCGGCCACCGAGGTGCGGAAGATATCGAGGGTGCGCATCGCGATACCGAAACCTGCCCCCGCCGCCCCGATGCGCGCCGTCGCGGGCACCAGGCAGCCGTCGAAGCGCAGGCGCGCGAGCGGATGCGGGGAGATCACCTCGATGCGCTCGGCGATGCGCAGGCCCGGATTGTCGGCATCGACGATGAACGCCGAAATCCCTTTGGCGCCAGCGGCTTCGCCGGTGCGTGCGAACACGACGTAGAAATCGGCGATGCCGCCGTTGGAGATCCAGGTCTTCTCGCCGTCGAGCACGAAACAGTCGCCGTCGGCCCGTGCGGCACAGGCCAGCGCGGCGGCATCGGATCCGGCCTCGGATTCCGAGAGCGCGAAGGCCGCGATCGCCGCGCCGCTCGCCACGCGTGGCAGATAGCGGCGCTTCTGCTCGTCGGTGCCCGCCAGGCTGATCGCGCCGGAGCCGAGTCCCTGCATCGCGAACGCGAAGTCGGCGAGCGCGTCGTGCTCGGCCAGCAGCTCGCGGGTGAGACACAGTGCGCGCGTGTCGATCCGGTCCTGGCTGCCGCCGAATTCGGTACCGGCGACCGCGGGCCGCAGCCAGCCCGCGGCGCCGAGTTCCCCGACCAGCCTGCGACACCGGTCGTCGAGGTCGGGCCCGGTGTCGCACCCCAGTCGGTCGGCGGCCCAATCATGCAGCGCGGCAGCATGTTTACGGTGTTCGTCGGCGAAGAACGGCCAGTCCCAGTGGTCGGCGTGCACGGGTATCAATTCCCTTCGAACCGGGGGCGCTGCTTGTCCCGGAAGGCGCGATACGCGCGTCCGAAATCCTCGGTCAGCATGCAGAGGGCCTGTGCCTGCGCCTCGGCCTCGATGGCCTGGTCCACCGTCATCGACCATTCCTGGTGCAGCATGGTTTTGGTGATGCCCTGGGCGAAGGTCGGCCCCTCGGCCAGGCGGCGCGCCAGCGCACGGGCGGCGTCGAGGACCTGCTCGGGCTCGGCGAGCTGATTGAGGAATCCCCACGCGTACGCCTCGTCGCCGGTCATCGTCCGGCCGGTGTACAGCAATTCGGCGGCGCGGCCCTGCCCGATGATCCGCGGCAGGATCGCGCAGGCCCCCATATCGCAGCCGGCGAGGCCGACCCGGGTGAACAAGAACGCGGTCCTGCTGCGCGCGGTGCCGACGCGCAGGTCCGCGGCCATCGCCAGGATCGCGCCCGCGCCCGCGCACACGCCGTCGACGGCGGCGACGATCGGCTGCGGGCACGCGCGCATCGCCTTGACCAAATCCCCGGTCATCCTGGTGAATTTCAGCAGCTCGGGCGCGGGCAGCGCGATCAACGGCCCGATGATGTCGTGCACGTCGCCACCCGAGCAGAAGTTCGCCCCGGCGCCGGAGAGCACGACGACCGCGACGTCCTCGGCATAGGCCAAGCGGCGGAACAGATCTCGCAGCTCCGCGTAGGAGTCGAAGGTCAGCGGATTCTTTCGTTCCGGTCGGTCGAGCACGATCGTGCCGACACCGGCGTCGACCTGCCAGCGGAAGTGTTTGCCCGGGTAGTCGGCGAGCGTCGTGCGGTTGGCCGCGCGCAGAGCGGGATCGATGTGCTGGGTCATGCTGTGTCTCCTTTCGCATGCCCGAGGGGCCCGACGTGGTTACGCAGACTTCCTCCTGCGGGCCCTGACTCGTTCATGCGGGGTCCCGTGGGGTAGCTGGGTCGGTGGCGAGGTGGATGCGGAGCTTGCCGAGCAATTCGAACAGCGCCTGCTCGTTGTCGCGGCCGAATCCGGCGAACATCTCGGTGAGCCAGCCCTCGTGCTCGGCGGCCATCTCTTCGAATCGGGTGCGGCCCAACGCGGTCAGGCGGACCAGCGTCGCCCGCTTGTCGACCGGGTCCGGCAGCCGGTCCACCCATCCCTCGGCGACCAGCTGGTCGGTCAAACCGGTGACGTTGCCGCCGGTGACCATCAAGTAGCGCGACAGCGCGCTCATGCGCAGGCCGTCATGGTGGCGAGCGAGCTGCGCCAGGTAGTCGAAGCGGGGGAGCGAGGTCGCGAACCGCAGGCGCAGCCGCGTCCGGATCTCCTGCTCGATCTCGTTGGCGGTGGCCAAGAGCCGCAACCACAGCCGTACCTCGAGATGGTCGCCGGAGCCGGCGCGCGCCTCCATTCCGATCCGTTCGTCGCCGAGCACCGGCACCGCGTCCGGCTGGATGGTCATCTCACATCACCTCTCCGCCGCTGACCGAGATCGACTGCCCGGTCAGCGAATCGGCCGCGTCCGAACAGAGCCAGGCTACGGTCGCGGCGACCTCCGCGGGCTCGATCAGTCGTCCCTGCGGGTTGTGTCGGACGAACGCGGCCCGCGCCTCGTCGGTGCTGCGCCCGGTCGTTTCGGTCACGTGTGCCACGCTTTCCTGGAGCAGATCGGTATCGGTGAAGCCGGGGCAGACCGCGTTCACGGTGATCGGTGTGCCCGAGAGTTCCAGCGCCAGTGCGCGAGTCAGCCCGACGACACCGTGCTTGGCCGCCGCATAGGCGCTGACGTAGGGATAACCGCGCAGCCCCGCGGTACTGGCGATGTTGACCACCCGCCCGCGCCCGCGGGCGAGCATGTCCGGGACAGCGTTTCTGGTGCACAGGAAGGTGCCGGTGAGGTTGACCGCGAGCATGCGCTGCCAGAGTTCGTCGCTGGTGTGCCGCAGCGGTGCGCTGGCGGCCTGTCCGGCGTTGTTGATCAGGATGTCGATCGCGCCGTGCCGTGCGCGGGCTTGTGCGAGCGCCGCGGTGACCGCCGTCGGGTCCGTGATGTCGCACGAGACGGCGTGCGCGGCAGCGGAGTTCGGAAGCCTGGCGACGGTGTCGGTGGCGCGGGTCAGATCACGGGCGAGCAGCGTGAGGCGGGCGCCGTCCGTGGCCAGCCTGCTCGCGATCGCCGCCCCGATCCCGCGCGATCCACCGGTGATCAGCGCGTGTCTGCCGCGGGTCGGTTCGGTCACGCCGGTCACCCCTTCGCCGCCGCGGCGGCCTGCTGGCGCTGGATGTTCGCCTCGAATTGCCGCTTGCCCGCTCGATATTGCTTCGGCCAGGTGAGTTCGGTGAAGCCGATCTTGGCCGCCTCGGTGAGGGTCCACGCGGGGTTCGCCAGGTGCGGGCGCGCGATGGCGCACAGGTCGGCGCGTCCCGCCGCCACGATGCTGTTCACATGGTCGGCCTCGGAGATCGCCCCGACCGCGATCGTGGCGATGCCCGCCTCCTGGCGCACCCGGTCGGCGAAGGGCGTCTGCCACATCCGTCCGAAGGTCGGCTGCTCCTGCTTGGACACCTGCCCCGACGAGCAGTCGATCAGATCGGCGCCCGCCTGCTTGAACTGCTTGGCGATCTCGACGGCATCGGCCGGTGTGATGCCGCCGTCGACCCAGTCGTGCGCCGAAATACGCACCGACACAGGCAATTCGGCGGGCCACGCGGCACGCACCGCCGCGAAGACCTCCAGCGGATAGCGCAGCCGGTTCCGTAGTGTGCCGCCGTAGTCGTCGGTGCGCTGGTTGGTCAGCGGCGAGATGAAGCTCGACAGCAGATAGCCGTGCGCGCAATGCAATTCGAGCCAGTCGAAGCCCGCCCGCGCCGCCCGCCGGGTCGCCTCGACGAACTGGCTGGTCACCTCGTCCATGTCGGTGCGGGTCATCGCGCGGGACCACTGACTCACCCCGGGCAGGTACTGCTGGGGCGAGGCCGAGATCAACGGCCAGTTCGGTTCGTCGTCGTCCGCGGTCAGCGGTTGGTCGGTGCCGTCCCACATCCGGCGCGTGGAACCCTTGGCGCCGGAATGGCCGAGCTGTATCCCGATCTTGGCATCGGTGTTGGTGTGCACCCAGTCGACGATGCGCTGCCACGCCCGCCGCTGTTCGTCGGTATAGAGCCCAGGACAGCCGGGCGTGATCCGGGCCGTGGGGCTCACGCAGGTCATCTCGGCGAAGACCAGTCCGGCCCCGCCCGCGGCGCGCGCGCCGAGATGGACCAGATGAAAGTCGCCCGGTACCCCGTGCACGGCCGAATACTGCGCCATCGGCGAGACGATCACGCGATTCTTCACCGTCACCGAGCGCACCGTGTACGGCGTGAACATCGGTGGGACGGAAGGCTCTTCGGCGGAGCGGCGCACGCCGGCCCGCGCGTCGAACCAGCGTTCGTAGTCCTCTAGCCAGCCCTTGTCGCGTAAACGCAGGTTCTCGTGGCTGATCCGCTGGCTGCGGGTGAGCATCGAGTACATGAACTGCTCGGGTTCGAGTTGGTCGCAGTAGCGTTCGCCGCACACCTCGAACCACTCCATGGCGTTCCACGCCGCGTTCTGCAGGCGCAGCGCGTCGATCGACCGCACCTCTTGGTACCGGGTGAGCACGGTGGGCAGGTCGGCGGGGGAGTCGCCGTGCGCGCCGAACTGGCGCACCAGCTCGATGGCATCCTCCAGCGCCAGTTTGGTGCCCGAGCCGATCGCGAAATGCGCGGTGTGCACCGCGTCGCCCATCAGCACGACGTGGCTGTCCCCGTTGTGCAGCCACCACTGTTCGCATTTGACCCGTTGGAAGTTCTGCCACCCCGATCCCGGCAGGTGACGTGAGTTCGTCATCAGCTTCTCGCCCCGCAGGTTGTCGGCGAACAGCCGCTCGCAGAAGGCCACCGATTCGTCGGGGCGGGCCTGGTCGAGTCCGTGTGCGCGCCACACGTGTTCGGGGCATTCGACGATGAAGGTGCTGGTGTTGTCGTCGAACTTGTAGATGTGCGCCTGCACCCACCCGTGTTCGGTCTCGACGAAATCGAAAGTGAAAGCGTCGTACAGTTTCTCGGTGCCCAGCCAGATGTAGCGGTTCGGCCTGGTCACCAGGTCGGGCGCGAAGACGTCGCGATGCCTGCCGCGGATCTTGGAGTTGATGCCGTCCGCCGCGACGATCAGGTCCGCGTCCGCAAACTCGCGATCCGAGTCGACCTCCCGGTCGAATTCCAGCCGCACCCCGACCTCTTCGCATCGCTGCTGCAGGATGTTGAGCAGCTTCTTGCGGCCGATGCCGACGAAACCGTGCCCGCCCGAGCGCAATACCCGGCCCTTGAACCGCAGCTCGATATCGTCCCAGTGATTGAACGCCGACTGGATCCGGTCCGCCGTCGGCCGATCCCACTCGCGCATGGTCTCCATCGTGGCGTCGGAGAACACCACGCCCCAGCCGAACGTGTCATATGGCCGGTTCCGCTCGATGACGGTGATCTCGTGCTCGGCGTTGAGCTGCTTCATCAGCAACCCGAAGTACAAGCCGGCGGGTCCGCCGCCGATGCACACGACCTTCATGTGCTCTCCTCTGAAGTCGCGGTAGCAGTACTTTACAACTAAAGCTTTAGCTGTGAAGTAGTTTTTGGGGTCGGATGTCGGGAGGTTCGGCCGTCGGCCAACGTGTCGGGTCGCATGCTGCTCATCTGACCGGCGCCGGACGTGGGAGGCGTCGTCGGTGCGGTCCATCGCGCGGCTGGGCGCGGACAGGTGGGGCTGCTACCGGGTCGGGATGTGGTGCACGGCGGTCACCGGCCTTGCGTGCCGTGCGCATGCCTGACGGAACATGCTGTGCCGCAACGGCACCTGGCGATGATCAGCGACGGAAGAGGCGGCGTAGGCGCGCGCGTATACCGGTGTCGGGTTCGGTTGCGGGGGCGGCGGTTTCGGCGGCGGACTGAGCCGCGGTCGCCTGGGCGAAGCGCACGTGCAGCTGTTCGCGGACCTGTTCGGGCGTGTAGGCGCGACGACGTCGCTCGGCCCGCGCGATCACCACGCCGGTGGCGACCACACCGGCCGCACCCGCCAATCCCACTGCCTTCCACCACCGCATAGCGCATAGGCTACGGCCATGACGGGGACGGGCATCAGTCTGGATCGGGCACTCGAGCTGACCAGGACGGGCGACATCTGGCTGTTCCGCGGTCATTCGGCCGCTGACCGGGCGATTCGGCTGACGACGAACAGTCCGGTGAACCATGTCGGCATGTCGGTGGTACTCGATGATCTGCCCGCGCTGATCTGGCATGCCGAGCTCGGCCGTTCGCTGCCGGACATGTGGTCGGGTGGTGCCCACCGCGGCGTCCAGTTGCACAATCTGCGCGACGCCGTGCTGGTGTGGGCGCATCGCTACGGGCAACAGGCCTGGTTGCGGCAGTTGAATCAGCCCGCGACCAGGGAGATGGAAGACAGCCTGCTGCGCACCATCGCCCGGCTCGACGGCACCCCGTTCCCTTCGACCGCCGGCCTCGCCGGCCGCTGGTTGCGCGGCCGGGCGAGCCTGCCGCTGCGGAAATCGCGCAGGTCCGCGGCCCGGGAGCTGGAGAGCGCGTACTGCGCGGAGATCGTCGCCGCCACCTACCAGGCGATGGGATTGCTGCCTGCGCATCGCAGCCCCAATTGGTATGACCCGGGCCGCTTCTGGAGCGGAGACAACCTGCAGCTTTCCGGTGGTTACACGCTGGGCGGCGAAATCGCGGTGCGCACACCGCCCGCGCCTGAGTCCTGACCGCCGCGGGGGAGGCGCATCGAGCCGACCGCGGCGCTCGTCGGGCCCGACGGCGTCGAGTGGTCGCGCGATCTGAACGCACGGTTGAAACCAGTGGTAGCAAGCGTGCCAGGAATATGTCGTATGGCATATTGCCGAGCGCGGATGCTTTCTGTTACCGTCCGTCACGGTAAACGTCCGCCGACCCGCGACCGTCGCATCCGGTCACCTCGGCGGTTGGGTGACGCGACCGGCGCAGAGGTGCCGCGAATTAGCGGAGAAGAAGCTCGAGGCTCGAACGGATAGCGGGGAAAGTCATGAAGGGTGCCTGGGTGTACGGCGTGGTATTCCTGGTTCTTGGCCTGACGGCGATCTTCATCGCGCGGCTGCGGCTGAGCGAGATCGAGGACTTGGCGATCGGGCATTCCAGCCCGCAGCCGGTGCTCGGGCAGCTGCGAGAGAAGGTCATCGACTACGAGATCGACGGCCCGCCAGGCGCTCCCGTGCGGCTGTCCTATCTGGACGAACGGGGCAAGGTCAAAGATGTGTCGGCGGAACTCCCGTGGCGCACCTCGCTGCGCACCCGCGAGATCGCCCTGCCGACCGGCGTTGTCGCACAAGCCGATTCCGACCAGCTCTCGTGCCGGATTTTGATCAACGGTCAGGCGCGTGACACCCAGGCGGCCAACGGCCCGTTCGCCGCGGTCAACTGCACGGTGCCGGTGTCATGAGGACGTTGCCGCGGCGGCGCGAAACCGAGCCGCGCGAGCCCCTGCGGGACCGGCTGCGCGCGCTGCGTCCCAAACTGCGCCATGAGTTCTCGGTGCCTTTCGATCGCACGCTGCTGCGCCGCACGCCCGGTCGTCCGCTGTACGCGCGCCTGCTCTACATGTTCTCCCTGCCGATCATCGCGATCTGGCTGCTGCTCGCGGGCGGGCTGAATCTCTTTGTCCCCCAGCTCGAGACGGTCGTCAACGGACACGCGCGCTCCTTCCTGCCGGACGAGGCGTCGTCGGTGCAGGCGATCGTCAAGATGGGCGACTCGTTCGGCGGAGCGGGCACGAACAATTTCGTCTACGTTCTGCTCGAGGGGGACGCGCCGCTCGACGGCGAGGCCCACCGGTACTACCTGACGCTGCTGGATCGGTTGACGCAGGACAAGAAGCACGTCAACTCCGCCATGGATCTGTGGTCGGACCCCGACTTCGCACCCGCCAGCGAGAGTTCGGACGGCAAGGCCGCCTACGTGCTGCTCAACCTGGCCGGAAACATGGGCACCGCGCTGGCCATGGAATCCACCGAGGCGGCCAGGAACATCATCGCCGACACTCCGCCGCCCGCGGGGGTCACGGTCCACCTGACCGGTCCGTCGGCGGTGGTGAACGACGAACTCGTCTCGATCAACGATTCGATTCTGCTGCTGATCATCATGTGTGCCCTGCTGGTCGGTGGCGTGATGCTGTGCGTCTACCGTTCGCCGATCACCGTCGCCATGCCGCTGCTGACCGTCGGCATGGGCTTGGCGGTGGCCCGGCCCGTGGTCGCGTATCTCGGCGAACACGAGGTGATCGGCGTTTCGATCTTCGCCTCGGCGCTGCTCGCGGTGATCGTGCTCGGCGCGGGTACCAACTACGGCATCTTCCTGCTCGGGCGATACCAAGAGGCCCGGCGTGCGGGTGAGGATCCGGAAACGGCGTATTACACCGCGCTGCACGGGGTTCTGCACATCATCATCGCGTCCGGGCTGACCGTCGCCGGTGCGACCGCGTGCATGTCGTTCACCCGGTTGGCGATCTTCAGCACCTCCGGCTTGCCGTGCACCATCGCGGTGGTGGTCACCCTCGCCGCCGCGTTGACCCTGGGGCCCGCGCTGCTCGCGCTGGGCAGCAGGCTCGGTTTCCTCGAACCGCGCGCGCAGTCCTCGCAGCGCCGCTGGCGCCGGATCGCGACCGCCGTCGTCCGCTGGCCGGGCCCGGTGCTGGTCGCCAGCCTGGCCGTGCTCGTGCTCGCCATCCTCGTGCTGCCGACCTTCAGCCCGAGCTTCAACGAGCGGATCGCCCAGCCGAGCGACTCGCCCGCGAACCTCGGGATCGCGGCCGCGGATCGGCACCTGCCGCCGAACATCATGGCCCCCAGCATCCTGCTGGTGCAGTCCGACCACGATCTGCGCAATCCCGCCGATCTGGTGGCACTCGCGAAGCTGACCAACGCGGTGGTGAAGGTGCCGGGAGTCAGTGCGGTGCAGGGGATTACGCGACCGTTGACCACGCCGCTGGAACTCGGCACGCTCACCGGCCAGGCCGGCTACATCAGCAGCCGGTTCACCCAGATGAAAGACATGCTCACCCCGCGTCTCGATGACCTGACCGGCCTGGCCGGACGTATCGACCAGTTGAATCTCACCATCAAGGGGCTCGAAACCGCCCTCGCCACCGGGCAACAGGGATTCGACCAGGTGAACAGCAGCGCCACCGCCATGCAGAACGCGGTCACCGGCGTGGTCGAGAAGCTCAACAGCCTGCGTGACACCGCGGGCCCGGCACGGGAGTTCGTGAACTCGATCCCGAATTGCCAAGACAGTCAAGCGTGCCGAGCCGCACAGACCGGCTTCTCACTGTTCGACGACACCGCCCAGCTCGACGGCGCCGTCAGCGGGCTCGTCGACGGCATGCACACCGCCGCGCAAGCACTTCCGCAACTCGCCACCCAGGTGGACAGCCTCAAAGGCTTCATCGCGCAGGTCCAATCCGTGGTGGCGCCGCTGCGGGGCACCCTCGACATCCTGCTCCCGCAGATCTCCGATATCACCCGGTTCCTCGACGAGGTCGCAAGCAGTTTCACCGCAGCCGATCCCAGCGAGTTCTTCTTCCTGCCGAGCCAGGCCTTCGACAGTCCGTTGTTCAAAAGCGCGCTGCCGTACTTCTTCTCCGCCGACGGCAAGGTGACCCGCATGATCGTCACGCCGCAGATGGAGGGCTTCAGCCGCGAGGCGATGGACCTGAGCGCCCAGATCATTCCCACGGCACTGCAGGCGATGAAGGGCACCTCGCTGGCGGGCAGCACCGTGAGCATCGGCGGGCCGGGCGGCACGCTGCTCAACATCGAGGCCTTCGTGCACGAGGACTTCGTCACCAGCGTGGTCGCCGCGTTCGCCTTCGTCTTCTGCGTCGTGCTGATCCTGCTGCGCAGCCTGGTCGCCGCCATCGCGGTGATCGGCACCGTCGCCCTGTCGTACCTGTCCGCCCTGGGCTTGACCGTGTTCATCTGGCAGCACCTCGTCGGCAACCCGCTGCACTGGTCGGTGGCTCCGGTCTCGTTCACGTTCTTGGTAGCCGTGGGCGCGGACTACAACATGTTGCTGGTCAGCAGATTCAAGGAAGAGCTGCGGGCGGGCATCAACACCGGGATCATCCGCTCGATGGTCAACACCGGCGGGGTGGTCACCACCGCGGGCCTCGTCTTCGGCGTGACCATGTTCGCGATGCTGGTGAGCTACGCGCACAACATCGCCCAGATCGGCACCACCGTCGGCATCGGGCTGTTCCTCGACACCCTGATCGTGCGCTCGTTCGTCGTCCCCAGCATCGCCGCACTCACCGGGCGCTGGTTCTGGTGGCCGATCAACATTCTGCGCAAGCCCGAACCGAAGCAGCGACGCCCGCGGACGTTCCCGGTTCAGGTGAGCGGAATACGTCCTGCCGCACCGGCTTTTGACGCGTCCACGACGGGTCGGTGACTATCGACTCCTGACGGGCATCGGCTCGGGGTCGGGTTCGGGTTCGGGTTCGGCAGCCTGTTGCGACAGATTGCCGAACACCGCCACCGCCACCGCGCCCCCGATCGCGAGGAAGAAGCCCAGTACCGCAAGCCATTCCAACCCGGGCCGCGACGTGTCGCCGAGCATCAGCACGCCAACGATCCCCGGCACCACCGTCTCGCCGACCACCAGCGCCGCGGTCGCACCGTTCACCGAACCGAGCTGCAGCGCGACAGTATGCAGATAGAACCCGCCGATCCCCGCGATCGCGATCGTCCAGGCCGCCGGGTCGGCGAGCAGCGCGGCCACATCCAGCCCGTCGATCCCGTGCACGATCCGAACCGCGATCGCCAACGCCCCGAACAACATTCCGGCCGCCAGCCCCGCCGCCACCGCGCCACGCGACCCCAACCGCCGCACCACCAGTTGACTGGCCGCGAACAACAACACCGACACGATCAGCACACTCCAGTGCAGCACCGGATCATCACTGCCACCACCCTCGCGCCCCGCCGCGGCGCCGAGCGCGGCCAGCGCGAGAATCACCGCCCCGATCGCCACCCAATCCCGCGGCCGCAACCGGATACCCAGCACGAAAATGCCCAGCACCGCCGTCACGATCAGATTCGCGCTCATGATCGTCTGCGACAGAAACAACGGAATCAGCCGCGCCGACACCGCGTTACCCGCGAACCCCACCACATCGAGCGCGCTCCCCAGAATGAACGTCACCGTCAACACCGCCGCCACCGTCGAAGCCACCGTAGGCGCCCCCGTCTCCGTGACCTGTCCACCCACCCCACGTGCCGCCGCCTCCGCCGCCGACCGCCGCGCCGCATAAGCCTGCAACACCGAGGCCACCCCATACCCAAGGCAAGCCAGCAACGCCGCCACCAACCCGATCAGCATCGAACCGGCCAAGACAGGGGAGAGGTCATCGCAGTGAACACAACCGACAATAACGTTCGCCAGGCAAACTATCTTCCCGGGAGGTGGTGCTGCCGGGGCTGTGCTGCTCGAGCCGCCCTTGACCAGCGCGGAGCTGATGATGCTGAGCGAGGGCGCCTGGCCTTTGCTCCGCTACGGAGACTCGATCAAAGAAACAAGATCGGTGTAGTGCTCGCTCGTGGCAAGGGTGAGCTTGCCCGGATCCAGCATCCGCACTTCCTGCAGTGCCTTCGGGTCGACGTCCCTGTTCGCGGCGAGCTCCGCAGCAGCATTCAGCTCGGCTTCGAGCGCAATTTCATCCGACTCGTGACAGGCCAGCCACAGCAAAACGGTGACCAACACTTCCGCCTGGCGATCAGAATATCCACGGATCAAGTCGGTCACGCCATCACACGCCCTGGCGCGAACCTCCGCCTTCCGATCCAGCATCTCCCTCAATATTTCCAGGAAATCGTCTGTTCGAATTGACTCACTCATTCTTGACGCCCCTTCTGGATCCAGATCCTAGCCCGAACCTCTCTTCGCCTCGCTGTGCCCGCGGCAAGGTCGCAGATGCTCATCGACATCCTGAATCTCTCGGTCGATCGAGAGGTTGAGATCATCCGAACGACGTGACCAACAAGGGGATTCGGCGCAGCTCGTCCAGGGTGCAGCGCATGCCGGCCAGCGCGCTGACCGCGCGCATGCAGACGGCGAAATCGGCCGCGCCGGGCTCAAGGTAATCGAAATGGACGATACCAGCAGCTTCGAAGGCCGCGCGCAATTCGTCGGGAAGTTCGGCCAGGTCCGTGTCCAGTTCGAGATCGTCGACGTTGATCCAGCTGAGTTGCTCCCCGTCGGCACAGTAGGTCAGGCTCGCGTCGGCGTTGATAGAGAAATAGCTCGTCGCGGCAACCCGCCCGGCGGCAGACAAGCCCGCCGGGTCTTCGGTGGCCCCGAAATCGTCGTAGACGAAGGTCCATTCACCGAACTGTCCGGCCAGCAGCGTCGCGTCGTCACCGCGCTCGGCGCCGAGCGCGGCCGCCGGAAGCGACATCCGCGCATCGGACCTGCGTTCGGGCAGCGTGCACGGCCGCACCAGCCGCGGCTCGGCTCCCAGGGTCCGCAGGGCGTCGGCAGGCCCGAGCCCCTTCACCACATGGACACAATGATTGGGATCCTCATTCGCCAGCCCGCTGATCCACAGCGGCACTCCTTCAGCATCAAGCGTATTCGGCGGAAAGCCGGGCGTCGTCACAGCGGCCGAGTCTAACTCTGGTCGGGGTAATTGTCCGGACCCGATGCCAGGGGGCCGTAACTGTGCGGGTTGGTGAGGGACGGGCCCGTAAGAGCCCGTCGGTGGATTGCGGCTCCGACAGCGATCGCAATCGCGCCTATCCCAGGTTGTGAACATCTGGTAAAGCGCCCCTGGATGCTGCCATTTGGTAATATTGTTCAGGGCATGGCTTTCGAACACGGCGGTTGCGCAGCTCCGGAGCCGCGGTGGCTCAGCCCGGTTGAACAGCGTGCTTGGCGCGCCTTTATGGATGGACATCAGCGTCTCATGGGAGAACTGAATCGGCGCCTGGTGCGTGACAGTAACCTCACTCTCGCGGACTACCGAATTCTCGTCTGGCTGTCAGAGGCTCCTGACCGTTCGATGCGGATGAGTGATCTCGCCGACGGTGTGCTCTCGTCGAGAAGTCGTCTGACACATCAGATTCGGCGTATGGAGAAGCTGCATATGGTGCGCCGGACCAGCTGTGAGGAAGACGGCCGCGGCGTGCGTGCCCATCTCACTGAGGAGGGCATGCGCCGCCTCCGCGAAGCGGCGCGTGACCATGTCAATGCCGTCCGTCGCGACTTCATCGACCTGCTCACCCCTGAACAACTGCAGGTCATTGGTGACGCCTTCGAGCGGGTCGGCAAGGAGATCGATAACCGCGACAGCCGCTATTGAGCAGTAACGCTTCCAAGATCCCGCAGGCCAACTCGCTTCGACATGGCTCGCCGCGACGAACGATTGCCGAGGCATTTCTCACCGATGCCGCCGAAGACGTGATCGCGCCGGCACCGCCGGAGACTACGCAACGACGATTGCCCTGTTGCCTCCGAGACGTTTCGCCGCATACATCGCCTCGTCGGATACGCGCAAGCGTCGGCGGCAGCTCGCAGCATCACCTTGCGCGCCCGTCGGCCCGCCGTCGCAAAACGCGACTCCGATACTGGCTGTGACTGCAACGGGCAGGTCGTCCGTGTTCTCGATGGCCGTGCGTAGGCGCTCTCCCAACGAATCTCCGTTGTCGCCGACGTAGCCGATGATCACGAATTCGTCGCCGCCGGTGCGCGCTACCAACGCGTCGGAGTCTACCGCCGCCCGAAGTCGCCTGGCGGCTTGAATCAGCACTTCGTCGCCCACGGGATGTCCGTAAGCGTCGTTCACAGCTTTGAATCTGTCTATATCCACAGTGGCGAAATAGATCTGTTGGCGGCGCTGACGGCAGGGCACCAACCACCGAGGCCAGCCTCGCTCGCTGCCCAGATACCTGATCAGGTGAAAATCCAGGCCGCGTCGGTTCGTAAGTCCGGTCAGCGGATCCATAAGCGCCTGGTGCCAGAAAAGCCAGCAACAGAACTGCACTATCGGCAGCACAAAGCAAACCACTGCCAGAGAGGCCGATCCGATCGCGAGAACCGCTCCGGCGTCTCTGGATCGGAAATCTCCACGGAATGCCACAAGCATCGACAACGCGCCGATCGACAGCAGGGACCAGCCTGCATGTGCGAACAAAACCCGTGGACCGTGAAAAACTGCGATGTATCCTCCCGTCGCCACCAGGAAAGCATTCCCCGTCGCACCGAGCTCGGCGTCTTGAACCATCACGTTGTGGACCCCGATAGCGACATCCATGAGGACGACCCACGCAAGGGACTCGATTTCACTCGGCCATGGCAGTAGCCACCAGCGCAACACCCAAAGTCCCGACGGGCCAGCGAGAATGCAGATCTGAGCAATGCCTGCCGGGGCGCCTCGACCTGTCGCGACGATCAAGGCGAACCCGGTTGCCGACAACGCCACGATTCCTACCGCTCCGATTGCGGCCTTCAGCCAACCCTGCACCAGATGAACGTCAGTCGTGTGCGTCAGCCGGGAATAGTTCAACCGGTCGCGCCACCATGATAGAAATAATCGATTGCTATTCTTCATATCGTTTCACCACATCTCGGCAGCCTCCGTCACCCGCTACTCGTGCTTGACGAAGATGGTCAAAGAAAGTGCAGAGGCGCTCTCACGCAATGCGGGTAATGCGAGATGCGAGGCCTACGGGCCGCCATGTACGCGGCCGGCTTCACGGCGAGCCGCGCAGTCAAACGAGCTGAACGACGGTGGCAAGAAGATACTGAATTCTTCGAAGTTTGCCGCCCGCACCGGGTCGAGGAAGCAGTCGAACCGATCCTCGAGAGATACCGCACCGGTCAGTAATCTCTCGAAAGCTGCGGCAGCACGCCCCAAGATTTCCGGGTAGGCGCGATATCGTGCCCCATGGGCGCATAGAATCTCGTCTACGCATGGGGAGATATCCGTCGCCAGCATCGCTGTCGTGAGCGCATACGTCTCGATGTCGGCCGTGTCCAGATGGGCATACATGGATCCGGTGCCGATTGTGTCGCCCGAGAAAAGAATTCTATTACTCTCGTCTATCAGGCAGATCGAATCCACTGAATGGCCCGGTGTATAGACCACCCGTAATATCCGGTCGCCAAGGTCGATTTCTTCGCCGTCCCGAAGAAGATGTGTAGGCTCCACGTACGCTATCTCCCAGTGCATCGGGTCGAAATATTCAGGAAATTGACGCATGCGCATCTCCGGGGCGAGAATATTGAACCAGGCCCTATCGATCTCCGCAAACTTCTTATACTGCGCTTGAACGACATCGACAGCGATGAGGTACTGCGACAGCCAATGCTCTGGCGGTCCGGTTCGATGCAGCTCGGTACCGGAGAAGTGGAAGGCCAACTCCGAAAATTCTCGATTGCCTCCTACATGGTCGAAATGATGATGGCTGTTGACAACGAGCACTGGAAGATCGGTGATTGTCTCGATGCATCGCCGTATGCTGGCCACGCCTAGCCCGCTATCGAACAGGACCGCACGACGTGACCCGACTATCAGGTAGCTGTTGACGTGCACAGGTTCGGCAATCAGGTAGATTCCGTCACGCAGTCGCTGGACAGCGAACCAATCCTCAGCCATGTTTTCCGCCTTCATTACCCATAGTGACGAACGGTATTATCGTGCTACCGACGTCGAGCGGTCGGGATAGGCGCAGGAGTCCTTCAGTAGCCCGATCGCGACGAGTTTACGAGCGAGATTCCCATTTCCGGCAATTTCTAGGAACCTGTCCACCAGCGGTGATTCATCTCGTGCCTGTATCGATATCGTCCGGCGAATTGGGATTTCCAATTCGACAGCTGAAATCATCGGCCAAGCACCCCGGAGCGCCATCTTCGGTACCAGCGTTACCCCGATCCCGTGTGCCACTAAACTCAGGGCCGTAGGGACATCTCCCCCCGTAGCGACGTATCGTACCGCCACCCCTGCGCGCCCGGACTCCCTTCTTATTATCTTGTCGATATCCGATTCGGCGCGATATCCCACCCATGCCTCTCGCGCAAGCTCTGGCCACGACCCCTCCAGGCTTGCCGCCCGGTTTCGATGGCAGGCGATAACAAGCTCCTCTTCGCCAATTGTGCGGACATTTCTGCCAGTGGGCGGCGACTCCAGCGGTCCGACGGCGAGATCCACCGCACCGCGATCGAGTGCAGCGCAAAGTGATCGGATATCGGGATAGGACTCGACCGAGACTCTTTTGATCTGCCGCTCTCGGTGCATCCGGTAAACTATTGGAGGGATAAGCTGCGTAGCCAAGGTGGCTGTGGTTCCAACGGTTACTAAATCATCGTGGAATGTCCGGCATATCGATAGCGTTTCGTAGAAAGTGTCGATAACCCTGGAAGCATGCTGAAAGAATATGCTTCCGAATCTGGTCAAAGCGGTTCGGCCCGACGCTCGATCGTATAGCTTCCTGTCCAGTACCGACTCGAGGGAGCCTATCTGCTGTGACATGGCCGACGGGGTGACGCCGAACTTTTTCGCAGCAAGAGTCTTGGAGCCCAGCCGCACTGACCACACAAAGTATTCCATCTGCCTGAGTGTGATCGGATTCGAGGTAAGTGACGCGAGATCGAGCACCAGTGGTTCCCTATTTCTTCATGCGCACTCGCAAATTTATATTGCAGCCCGCGGATGTTTACTCAAGATGCGCTGATGCTATGCAGAGGCAGAGATCGTGTCAATGTATATCACCCTCAGCTCCGGTGATGTATATCACTATGTGTTCGGGCCTCGATGCTACGTATTTCAACTTCTTTACGGTTCATGCACCGAAGTGAGCGTGTCTTATGGCGTTGTCCATTGTTCGGAATTGATGCAAAAATAAATCTGTCCGGTGCTGTACCTCTCGGACCTGCGGAGATCCACTTCAAAGGGTGGATGCAATAGTAATTCATAATTCAACTCACGATGACGCCGCCGAGGGCCCGAGCGGCACGCCCGGCGACTCGATCATGTCTCCCAACGACCTCGGTCATTCGACGATAAGTGCCATCGCGAAGCCGGCTCGATAGGGCGAGCTCGGGCTCGTCGTAGCGGGTCGCGCCACCACGCCGATGCGTGACCCTGTTGAGCGTGCGTCCCACGATGTTGCCCAACACCCCGATCGGGATTGCGGCGGTGGGGCTGCGGTCCCATACCGCACCACGATCGTGTCGAGCACCGCGGGCTGCAGCGGCGCATCCCCGGCTTGCCCCGCGCTCAGCGTCACCGCCAGGCTACGGCGGTTGGCGTAAGCGGTCAGATGCGCTTTCGCGATCAACCGACTCTCGACCAGCCGACCCGCGTGATCCGCGGGCTCATAGCTCATCATCCGGGCCGATCCGCCTGCCCACCACGGAAGCTGTTCGCGCGTTGTTTGCGGGCCGAACATTCGAAACGGACCTTGAAAGGCAGTATCGGAGAACGGTCAGAAGACGTGGAGTGAACGCACTCTGGCCTGCCGCTAGCCATGCGGTTAGGAATGCTTCGACAATGTTCTGCTCAGGACTAGTTCATAGTTGTCAAGGGCCACTACATTATTCGCCGCAGACGGGCCCGCTCCGCACCGGTTCGATGCTCTCCGCAAGAGGTTTGCGCTATCAGACTCATGGAGCGGTGCAGTTGTCGGTCGGACCAACAGGATTCAGGCCCCGGAGTGCTTATTTGCCCGCTCGCCCATTCGCGCGGCGGGCCGGAGCCGAATGTCGACGCCCCGGCCGGGCCAGAAGGAGATAGATCAGCAGGGCAGAGCCGAGACCGACGGCCCAGCCATAGTCGGCGAGGGGCCGCAGGGCGGGTATGAACCCATCTGAGGGGAATGGGCCTTGTGCGACATCGTCAATGATCGTCGAATAGGAGCCGCCGATGGCGAGCAGGCCGCCGAGCGCAAAGGCCAGTGTGGCACGCCAATTCCAGCCGCCCACATACCAATAGCGGCCGCGGCGGCGATACAGGTCGGCGACGACGAGGCGCGTGCGGCGGACGAGCCAGTAGTCAGCGATCAGGACACCCGCGACCGTACCCAGCAGACTGCCGACAACGTGGAGCCAAGTGTAGATGTAGGTATGCGGATCGGCGATGAGTTTCCATGGCATGATCAGCACACCGGCTATAGAGGTTATGAGCGCTCCGGTACGGAAGCCGATGGCCTTCGGCGCCAGGTTGGCGAGGTCGTAGGCCGAACTGATGATATTAGCGGGGATATTCACCGACAGTGTTGCTATCAGCACGACCGTCAAAGCAAACAGGGTGCCGACAGCCGAGTCCATCTTCGCCGATACCTGAACCGGATCCCAGATCGGTTCGCCATATACGACCTGAGTGCCGGAGGTCACCAACACTGCTAGAACCGCGAACAGCGTCATGGTGGTCGGCAGTCCCAACGCCTGCCCGCGCATCTGAGCGCGTTGGCTGTCACCGAACCGCGTGAAGTCGGGCATATTGAGCGACAACGTGGACCACGATCCCACTACAGCCATCAGCGACGGACACAACACTTTCCAGAACTCTCGGCCCCACCCCAGTTCAGACGGTTCACGCACCAGCGGACCGAATCCGCCGGCCCGCACCGCGATCCATATCAGCAACACCGCCGCACCGACGACCACCAGCGGTGCCGCCCAACTTTCGAAACGCCGTAGGGCCTCCATTCCGCGCATTACGATGGCCACCTCGAGCACCCAGAACAGCGCGAAAGACATCCACTGCGTCCACGGGTATCCGCCGAATAGACCAGCGTGTAACCAGCTGTCGCCGAAGAGCTTCCCAGTAAGTACAAAGATCGCCTCGCCGCCGATCCAGGACTGGATGCCGAACCAGGCGCACGCCACCGCCGCGCGAACCAACGCAGGCAGGTTAGCCCCGCGCACCCCGAAACTCGCCCGCGCAAAAACCGGGAATGGGATCCCGTACTTCGTTCCGGCATGCCCAGTAAGCAGCATAGGCACTAAGACAAGAATATTGGCGAATGCGATGGTCCCAACCGCCTGCACCCAGTTCATGCCGACTGCGATCAAGCCGGAGGCCAGCGTCCAAGACGCAACATTGTGAGCCATACCTACCCACAACGCCATGAAGTCGTAGGTGGTCCAGCGTCGTCGTGCGAGTGGGACTGGACGTAGGTCGTCGTTGACGACCGCTGGATCATCGAGAACCGCCCAATCGGCCAGCTCCACGCGACCATCGGATCGCAGAAACTGTTCTGGTTCAGATGATTCGGCTACTTCCCCGGAATCGGTCCGCGAGGTGCTGACGTCCATCGTGTCTGTCCTTCCGCCTAGCTCGGCGCGCAATCACGAACAGCCCGTCTCGTCGGCCGCGCACGACTCGAGATCGCGAATGTGTACTCCAACGCGGGCTCCTTGACAGCGATACATCGGTGCAGGGCTGGAACATCACTGTCAGCGTTGGGGGATCGACCTGTTTCGGCTAGATCGGAGGTCCGACTTCATGCTCGGCTGGTATGCGATCTACGCGTGCGGGTGGTTCGGGCGTGGTCACGTCGCCGTTGAACGTCATCTTCTGGCTGCTTCCCGAGCAAACGAGAAATCCACCAAGGCTTCCGGGCTCAGCGGTGTGTCAATGTGCATGAGTCCGGCCGACCGATACACCTGCTGCTGTCTGTCGAGTTGGTCGAGTAGTGGAGCGAGGTCGGGCAGCCAGCTGTAGGGGGGAGTGGCTCGAAGTACAGCGATGTCCTGACCTGTCGCCTCGGCGAGAATCTGTAAAACCTCTTCAGACTGAGCCCCATCATCTTGGAGGTCCCGGCTGGCGCGAACCAGCGCGTTGAAGAATCGCTGAGACGCAGAACGATGGGCGAACGCGCCGCTGTAGATCACGCCGCTGGCCGATGAGCCCTTCGGCGGAACCGCAAGCGGGTTGGCCACATCCTCGTTCTCCATTCGTGTGGTAAACGGGGCGGCTACGAGTGCAGCATCGACGCTGCCACTGGCCAGCGCAGCCTGCATATCCGGGATGCCCAGGTTCACAATCTGGACATCGTTCAACGATAATCCGGACGACTGCAACATTGTTGCGAGATGGAATCCACCCGCGGACCCCGGCCCGCCCGCGATCGCGACTTTTCTCCCTCGAAGATCGGCGGGCGTGGTCACCACATCGCGCAGCCTCGTAGACGCTTCCAGCGCGCTTGGGGAAGCCGTCGCGTCGCCGGGGGCTATGCCCATGGAGCCGACGACCTTCAGGTCGAGGCCGCTTGCGATCGCACTGAACATGCCGGCTGAGAACCCGGCCACGACGACGTCCACCTTGCCGCTCGCGGCTGGCCCGACCGCGTCCTGACCGGTCTTCACTTTCTGCAAGTCGACGGTGATGCCTTCGGCTTCGAAGTAGCCCTTTGCTCGCGCCACATATAATGGAGCGAAAATAGTCGCCGGTACAACGGCGACGGTGACCCTGTTACCTCCCGTAACTGTGCTTCGGCCTCCGCACGCGGTGAGAATGAGGGATACGCCGAAAATGGATACGACAACAACGTAGAGAGCGCGACGTAGTTGTTCTCTCATAGCGGTGTTTCCTTACTCTCGATCGGATCTGTTTCCACTGACCTGGCGGTGGACGCACGCCGCCACGGCATCGCCAGCCACCCGCCCACCGAGACGATTCCGGTCAGCGTTGCGCCAAGCACCGCAGCGGTCAGCAACCCCACATACATTCGTTCCGGCTGGAACAGCTGCCAGCTGTTCCAAATCAGGTAGCCAACTCCTCCGTCAGAGGCGACGAACTCGACAGCGATCGCGACAACCACGCCGAGCCCAACGGCGACCCGAAGTCCAGTGCAGATCTGGGGCAGGCACGCGGGCATGACAACCAGCCGAAAACGCCGCCACCCCCGCACCCGGTAGCACTCGGCCAACTCCAGCGCGCCAGTGTCGACCTCTCGCATGGCTGCCTGCGCATTGATCTGGGTGACGAAGAAGACCGTGATCGCCACCGCAAGAATTTTCGGAGTATTCCCTAACCCGAATACCAGCAGCAGCAACGGTAATACGGCGATCTTGGGCAAGGCATACAGTGCGGTGAACAACGGCGTGAGCGCGGCACCCAACAGACGCCAGGCCCCCATTCCCAACCCGACCAGGGTGCCGGCCACGGCAGCCGGGACGTAGCCGCTGAGCAACCGGATCACGGTTGCGGACAGATCACCCAGCAACTCGCCAGAGGCGATCATGTCGGTCGCCCGGGCGAGGATACGACTCGGTGGCGGAAAGATCACAGCGTCAATCAGGTCGGCACGCGCGGCCAACTGCCAGGCGGTCAGGGCGAGCGCTGGAGTCAGAAAAGCCAACGTGATCTCGCGGCGGCGAAGCCGGCGCCGACGGCGCGCCTCGGCGAGTATTACCACCTGCGCCGAACCGTCAGATTCCGCGGTCCAGCTCATGACCGTGCAGGCTTCGCGTCGACCTCGCGGCGCAGGAGGTCCCATAGCTGCCCCTTAAGCTCTGCGAACTCCTTCGTGCGCTGCACATCCGGGCAACGGGGCCGTCCGAACGGTACGTCGATCTCTGCGCACACCCGACCGGGTCGTGCCGACATCAGCACCACACGATCGCCGAGCAGCAGTGCCTCCTCCAGCGCATGGGTTACCAGAACAACCGTCTTATTCTCCGCCTCGCATAACGTCAGCAGCTCTTCCTGCATCAACTGACGGGTTTGCGCGTCTAGCGCCCCCAATGGTTCGTCCATCAATAGGCACGGCGACCCCGTCGCGAATGCGCGTGCGATTCCCACACGTTGTCGCATTCCACCCGACAACTGATATGGATAGGCGTCCTCGAAGCCGGACAACGCAGTGCGTGCGATCCATTCCCGGGCTATATCTAGACGTTCGTTCCTGCCATACCTCGTGGACAGCCCGAATAGTACGTTCTCGAGTACGGTGAGCCAGGGGAGCACCCCCGAGGTCTGGAACACGAACGCAGTGGCAGGTCGATCGCTCTCGTCGCCTTGCCGGACCACCGTCCCCGAACTCGGCCTGTCCAGACCGCCGAAGATCCGAAGCAACGTCGACTTACCACAGCCGGAAGGACCGACGACGGCGGTGACAGTGCCCCTTTCTATGCTCAGCGACACCGCCCGCAGCGCCCACAGCGGCCTTTCGCCGCAGAAGAACAGCTTCGAAACCTGGTCGACCGCGAACGCGTTTCCCGCCTCAACGGCCACACTGTCGTGGTGCATCCACTCTCCTAAACGAGCCGTTTCGCCCTGGCGACCGCACATTTTTCCGAGCATGCGAACCAGTCAGGACTGTTGCGAAGGGATCCTTCTTTGTTCATTCACTGAACGAATCGCTGGTGTTGCAAGCGTTTCGTCCGGTCTGCGTTAATATCCCGACTGAGTACCGAAGATTCGATTACGGCGAATCATTCGCATACTGCCGGTATCCCCGGCGGGCGATACAACGTATCTCCTGTAACTATCGAACGTCATCGGACCGTGAACATATCTTCGCCAAGGAGAATAGGGCTCGGTTTCGCGTATCAGCAACTCTTGGGCGGGATAATTCAGCTCGGGCTACAGGCGGTTAACCCTGATCTTTCGCCGAGATCGGTGGCTGCCGAGGCGCACGTCCAGTTCGTCTCCGCGGACGAGTCCACGTTCCGGAAGACGCTGCTCGGCGGCGATAACATGGTGCCACGCACGTTGATTCGTGATCTGGCCGCGACCGTCGCGAGCCGGAACACCCGCTTCGAGTGGCTCAACGGTGACGAAGCGCCGGTCGCGGAATCCATTGTCGCCGAATCCCTTTTCGGCGCTACTGAACTGCGGCAGGATGAGCGCGGCAAGGTGCTGGGCCGACCCTTCAAGGATTGGATGACTTTCCTGGATCCGGATCAGATCGGTTTGGTGAACATCAATTTCACGGGACCGGCCCGGTTCAGCGGACCGGCAGGCACGGGGAAGACGGTGGTGGCCCTGCACCGAATGGCGAGATTCCTCAAGGAGAGCCTCGGCCGGGTGATGTTCACCAGCTTCGTGAAAACGCTATCCAAATACCATGAGTCAGCCTTTCAGCGACTTGCCCTCATGCAGCTGATGCTGGTCCACCAGATCGCCGGCGGCGGGCAGAATGCTCAGCTCCTACTCGTCGGTGATGGCCAGCAGCAGGTGTACGCCGGCGGCTGGAAGCTGTCCGACGCCGGTATTCCACTGCCCGGTGGGCGAGGGCGAGTTCTGCGGAAGAACTACCGAAATCGCGAAGCCGTCCTGCGTTCGGCGCAACGTATCGAGGCCGCCAACACCGTCGACGACCTCGATGGCGGTCCCGGATTCGTCCTCCGTGACAGCGAGACCGTACTTCCGGGCGGTCGAGCGGTCGAGAAGGCGGTGCGGCGCGCCAAGGCGGTCGACGAGCTCGTCCGCGCGCTCGACGAATTCGGCTACGCCGCTTCCGATACCGCCGTGATCGTGGGCAGTCGGCGAGACCCGGCCGTTACCAGCACGCTCTCGAACGTGCCGGTCTGGCGGTACTGTCACTCGACGGTTATGGCGGCACCCAGCACGAGGCCATCAAGGTCGGCACGGTCCACCGAGCCAAGGGAATGGACTTCGCTGCCGACTTCCACATTACCGAGAAGCCGGGCGCTCCGCTCAACGAACTCATTGGCGGCGCCCGCGACCGTGCCGACTCGCCGCCCGCCAGACCATGGTGGCGCTGACCCGAGCCCGACACTTCGTCTGGGTAGGGGTGATTCAGGACTGACCGGCTCTTGTCTGTTCTGAACGGCAATATCGAGGTGGGGCCACCGGATCTAAGCAAGCTTTTCCCCGTCGAACACCCGCACCGTCTGAGCGCCCGCCAGCGGCTCGTAGTGGTCGGTGAACAACTTGGCGATCAGTTCGCCGCGGCTGGTGACGCCGACCTTGTCGAAGATCGCTTTCACGTGGTCGCGCACGGTGTGGGTGGACAGGAACAGGGTGGCGGCGATTTCGCTGGTCGATCGGCCGCGGGCGATGAGTTCGGTGACGTCTAGTTCGCGGCGGGTCAGTTCGTAGGCGGCTACCACCAGTGACGCTACCTCGGCGGGGGTGGCGGGTTCGATCACGAGTGCGGTCATGCCCGGTGCGCCGGTGAGGTCGCGGAGGCAGGAGGCGTGGCAGACCAGCCAGCGTCCGGTGGTGGTGCGGATGCGGATGCGGGAGTTCTCGCCGGTGCTGCGGGCGCGCCCCGCGGTGCTGAGAATCCAGACGGGTAGCGGTATTTCGATGCCGTTCGGGGTGGTGGTCGCGGGGCCCGGCGGCATCTCGGAGAGCAGGTGCTGTGCTTCGTCGTTGATCGAGACGAGACCGCCTTGCTGGTCGAACAGCAGCATGCCCGGTGCTTCGCCCCCGCTGCCTGTTGCGGTGGCGGCGAGCGGTTGGGCAAAACTGCGCAGTCGCCGTGCCATCGGGGAGGACAGACTGCTCACCAGTGCTACGTCTTTGTCCTGGAATGGTTTTCGACCGCGCTCGCGGAACAGGCTCAGTTGTCCCCACGGCTGCCCGTCGACCCGCAGCACCGCCCGCAGCTCATCGTCGAACCCGCGCGGACACATGAAGTTTCGATACAGCGGGCTCATGCCCGGTTCGTCGCCGGTCGCCGCGCGCAGACCGGCGACCGGGACCGGCGCCTGCGCCAGTTCGCGGAACAGGTTGACGTGTTCGGAGAAAAGCTCTGACTCCCAATAGGTTCCGCATCCGCCCTCGTGCAGGTTCTCCACGCGCACCGGTGCGGTGGTGAGCCCGTTGATCGGATCGGTCGCCACCCACACTGCCGCGTCGAACGGCGCGATCCGGCGCAGTCGCGCCGAGGTTTGCGCGAACAGCTCGTGCGCGTCGGCGGCCTCTTCGATTCCGGCCAGCAGCAGACGCATCCCGAGCGACGACACATTCATGCCCGCAACCTTGCCGCGTCGAGCACCCGCGCCACCATCCCTCATATGAGGGGTAACTGTTCGCGGCACGGGAAATTCCCCGGCGCGAGAACCCCGCAAACGGGGGATGTCCCTGGTGAGCAGCCTCAGGTGAGGTTGGTCGGGTCTCAGCTATCGGAAGGAAACAGCATGGATCTCGGCATCATCGGGGCGGGCGCGGCGGCCGTCGGACTGCTCGACGCGCTCGCGGAAACACCGGGTACGCCCGGCCGGATCACGGTGTTCGATGGCTCGGCCGCGGTGTGGCGCGGCAGGGCGTATCAGGCCGACATCGAGGCGGTCCGGGTGAACGCCCCGCCGGCGCTGATGTCGGTGCGCGCCAACGACCGCGCGCATTACGAACGGTGGCTGCAGAACCGCCCCGACGCGTCCCGGTATCTCGATGAGGGGCTCGGGCAGCCGCTGGTCCCGCGCGGCGTGTACGGGGAGTATCTGGAGCAGACCGCCAGGACCGCGATCGACCGGCTGCGCCGCCTCGGCTGGCAGGTCAGCGTGGTGAACTCACGGGTGGTCGGGTTCTCCCGCGCCGACGGCCACGCGGTATTGCACACCGCCGCCGACGGCGATCACAGGGTGGACCGCGCGGTGCTCAGTGTCGGAAGTGGCCGTCCCCGCGACCATTATGGCCTGACCGGTGCGCCGGGGTACGTCAACGAGCCATATCCGATGGGCGACAGCGTTTCCGGGATACCGGCCGATGCGCACGTCGCGGTCATCGGCAGCGGATTGACGGCCGTCGACACTGCGGTGGCCCTCGCGGCCAACGGTCATACCGGCCCGATCAGCCTGCTTTCCCGCACCGGCATGCTCCCGTTCGTCCAGCAGCGGCCGCTACCGCTCGCGCCGCAACACCTCACCGCGGCGAACGGAGCGCGGATGGCCGCGGCCGGCGTGGTGTCACTGCGTGAGTTGGCCGACCTCATGCGGGCCGAACTAGCCGATCTGGGACAGGATTTCGATTCGTTCGCCGCGGAGATCCGCGGCACCGAGGACCCCGTCACCCGGTTGCGCCGCCAGTTGACCGAGCTCGACAGCCCGCACCTGGGCCGCCGGCTGCTCACCATGGCGATCCGGCTGCTCGGTCCGATCGTCTGGCCCGTGCTGGCAGAGCCGGATCGGACCATGCTGCGCACCGAATACTTCCGCACCATCAGCAGTCTGAGCTCACCGATGGTGCCGCACAACGCGAAAATCGTGCTGCGGCTGATCGATTCGGGCCAGCTGAAGCTTCGCGCCGGACTCGGCAAGATCGAGGCGCGCGCAGGCGGCGGCTTCACCGTGCACGACGGCGCCGAATGGCACGCGGACGCCGTGTTCAACGCCGTCAACCCGCCTGCCTACACCACACCGCAGGAGACCGAACCACTGATCAGCGCGCTATTGGCCGGTGGCGCAGCCGAATCGGCTGTCGCCGGGGGAGTGCGTGCGGAATCCGGTACCCGACGCCTGCTCGTCGCGGGCCGCCCCGACCCGACCTGGCACGTCCTGGGCAACCTGGCCGCCGACTCGATGTTCATCGCCACCAATCCGCCGGGCCTCGCCGTGGAAGCCGCAGGGCTCGCCCGGCACTTGGTGGCGTCCGCGTCACAGGATGGGCCGGCAACTGGACCTTGCGGACAAAAAGTGTTACCAATTAGGTGAGGCTTAGTTAGGTTAGCCTCGCTTACTAGCTGGAGCCTACCCGCGAGGTCGACCGTGTACGTCTGTATCTGCAACGCCGTCTCCGAGGCGGACGTGCACAGCTGCGTCGCTGCTGGTGCTGTGACCGTAAAGCAGGTGAAAGCGGTCTGCGGCTGGAAGCCCGGCTGCGGCAGCTGCACTCGACGACTCGTCGATGCGATCGGACAGGCTCGCACGAACGGTTCGGCCGAGGCGCCCGCCGCCTGAACGAGATAGGCAATCCTTCCTGGACGTCCCAGGTGTGACGTGTGACACCATCCGTGGCCATGGAAGGCGACAAGGACATCATCAATGTGCTCAACGAGCAACTGACCGCCGAACTCACCGCGATCAACCAGTACTTCCTACACGCCAAAATGCAGGAGAACTGGGGTTTCACCAAGCTCGCCAAGCACACCCGCTACGAGTCCATCGATGAGATGAAGCACGCGGAAATCCTCACCGACCGCATTCTCTTCCTCGATGGCCTGCCCAACTATCAGAAGCTGAATCCGCTGCGCATCGGCCAGACCGTGCCGGAACAAATGAAGGCCGACCTGCAGATCGAGCTCGAAGCCGTCGCGCGGCTGCGCGGCGGCATCGAGCTGATGCGCTCCCGCGGCGACGTGACCTCCGCGCGCATCTTCGAGGCGATCCTCGAGGACGAAGAGCACCACGTCGACTATCTCGAAACCGAACTCGCCCTGCTGCAGACGCTCGGCGAGCAGCTGTATCTGCAGCGCTACACCGACATTCCGGAAGGAGACTGACCCCGTAGCGCGGTAGTTGAATGACGTTGCCCTGCCGAGGGTTTCATCGGCACCCTCGGTCAGGCACGCACCGGATGCACGCGCTCCGCCCCGATCCGATCGATCCGCTGCTTACCCCATTCGCCGAGCGGCTCGAGTGCGCGGTTGAGCGCCGCACCGAGCTCCGTGAGCCGATATTCGACACGCGGGGGCACTTCGCGATAGACCTCGCGACTCACGATCGCGTCCTGTTCCAGCTCGCGCAGCTGCTGGATCAACATCTTCTCCGAGACCCCGGGCAGCCCGCGGCGCAGTTCGCCGAAGCGCCGGACCTCGTGGTTCTCCAACTCCCACAGGATCAGCGACTTCCATTTGCCGCCGACCACGTCCATCGCGGCGTCGATGCCGCAGAAGTATGGCCCCGACCTCTTCTCGCCCATCGTCCGACCTCGCTACCTGTTCACATACCGAATGGTAAGTACCTGACAAAATAGTAGGTACTTGTCGCTATCGCAGGCAACGAGCAACCTTGGTTTCGGCGCGCTGACCACTCAGTTCACGAACTTCCAAGGAGTTGACCCCGCAATGGCGGAACCCACGAACACCCCCGTGACAGTCCTCGGCCTCGGCGCGATGGGCCAGGCCCTGGCCGCCGCCCTGCGCAAGGGTGACCGGCCCACCGTGGTGTGGAATCGGACCCCCGGCAAGGACGCCGACCTCGTCGCCGCGGGCGCCGAACGCGCCGCCACCGTCGCCGAAGCGATCGAAACCGAAGGCCCGATCATCGCAGTCTTGCTCGACCACGCCTCCGTGCACGAAACCCTCGACCCCGTCGCCGCCGAACTCCACGGCAAACAACTCATCAATCTGACCAGCACCGCCCCCGACGAGGCTCGCGAACTGGCCGCATGGGCCGCCGAACACGGCATCGACTACCTCGACGGCGGCATCATGGCCGTGCCCCAGATGATCGGCCTGCCTGGCGCGTCCATCCTCTACAGCGGCTCCCGCACCGTCTACGATGCCAACCTCACCACCCTCCAATTGTTCGCCACCGCAGAATATTTCGGTGCCGACGCCGGCCTCGCCTCGACCTACGACTTCGCCCTGCTCGCCGGCATGTACACCATGTTCGGCGGCTTCCTGCACGGCGCGGCCATGATGCGATCCGTCGGCGTCTCCGCGACAGACTTCGCCGACCGCGCCGCGCGCTGGGTCAGCGCCATGACCCAATCCCTGCCCGCCTTCGGCGCCCTCATCGACGCGGGCGACTACACCGACCCCACCCAAACCATCTCCTTCCACAAGGCCGCCATCGACGCCATCACCCGAGCCACCCGCGACGCCGGCGTCACCACCGACTTCATCGCACCCCTCAAAACCCTTATCGACCGCCAAGTGGCCGACGGCCACGGCGCCGCCGACCTGGCCCGCACCGTAAAAGAGCTCCACTGACCCCAAACCCCGCCTAAAACGCGAGGTAGAACCGCGATTTGGTACCACGCACCCACATCCGATAATCTTCTTGAGCACCACCGGTCCGGGTGGCGGAATGGCAGACGCGCTAGCTTGAGGTGCTAGTGCCCTTTATCGGGCGTGGGGGTTCAAGTCCCCCTCCGGACACGACCATTACGCACACGGGTGGTGGTGGCTGAACTTCAGCCACCACCACCCGTGTTTCGTGGTTGTAGGTCATCTTGAGGCCCAGTTGTCGGTAGACCTCGAGTTTGTCGGCCGGGTCGGCGGCGCGCAGGATCTTGATGAGGCCGCCGAAGGACTTGACTAGTTGGCGAATCTCATTGCGGCTCAATGTAGGACGGGCCTTGGCTTCTGCCTCCATCGCTGTGAGCTGTGCGGCAGCCGCCTCCCGTTCGGATTGGGCTTGTCGGGTCCAGGTCGCGATCAGTTGAGGGTCGGTGTCAGCCTCGAGCGCGGCGCGGTAGCTGGTGAGTTTGCGGTCGTAGTCGGTCAGTGACTGCCGGATAGCGCGGATGGAGGCGTCTGCCGCGCTGCTGGTGGGGTGAGCGCTTTCGAGCATGGTGAGGGATTGCTCGATCTGATCGCGGCGAAAGACTTGGGCGAGCCAGGTGTCGATCGGGTCGATGATTTGTTCTTCGCGGAGGTAAACCACTGTCGGGTGGTCGATCTTGTTGGCGATGGCGTACTCGGCGGGGAAGCGGCATCGGTAGTGGGCTTTGTCGTGGTTCCAGTTGCCTTGCATCCGGCGTCCGCATTTTTCGTGGATCAGCAGTCCTTTGAAGGCGTAGGGGTGCTGAATGCGTACCTTGCTGCGGACTGATCGTTGGTTTCGGGCGGCGAGTCGTAGTTGGGCTTGTTCGAAGGTCTCTGTGCTGATTAGCGCATCGTGTGAGGGTTGGTCGGAGCGGACCCAATCTTTGGTGGGGTTCCAGGTGAGTCGGGTTTGATGACCGAGGGCGACGTCGTTGACGTCGATGAGGGATTCTTGTTTGCGCTGTTTGTTCCACACTTCGTGCCCGGTGTAGCGCGCATTGGTGTGGAGCGTTCCCGGTTCGGTGGACACGGAGGAGATAGCCGCCTGGTAGCACGGGAGTTTGGTGTTGGGTTCGACGCGGCGTAGTTTCACCGAGGAGTACAAGGCCCAGGCGGTAGGTTTCGTCCTGGATCAGGGTCGGCCGGTGGCCGAGGTGGCGCGCAATATCGGCGTGCACGAGATGACGTTGAGGAAATGGGTGAAGAGGGCGAAGGAATCCGGGGTTTCCGGTGACCGGGAGAAGGGACTGACCGACTCGGAACAGGCCGAGTTGGAACGGTTGCGTGCGGAGAACGCGGAGTTGAAGATGCAGGTCGCGTTCGCAAAAAAAGTTGCGACCTGGTTCGCGAAAGACCAGCGGTGAAATTCGCCGCGATCGCGGACTGGGCTGCGTCGGGGGAATTCGACATCGAGTTCATGTGCCGGGAACTGGACGTGTCTCGGTCGGGCTACTACAAGTGGAAAGGCCGCGGTCGCAGCGACCGGGAGCGCGACGATCGCATGCTGACGCTGCTGATCGAGGCGATCCACGCGAAACTGCGTGGCAATCCGGGTGTTCGGCGTGTGCACGCGGCGCTGGCGGCGGCCGGGCGGCGGGTCTCGCGTAAGCGGGTGTGGCGGTTGATGCGGGCGGCCGGTCTGCAAGGCCGGTTTCCGAAACCGTTCCGGCGCACCACGATCCGGGGATCCAAGCCGGTGGACGCCGCGGATCGGATCGGGCGTGATTTCACTGCCGCGCAGCCGAACCAACGCTGGTGCGGTGACATCACCTACGTCAAGACCTGGACCGGGTGGGCGTATCTGGCCACCGTGATCGATCTGCACGATCGGGCCGTGGTCGGCTGGGCGATCGCTGATCACATGCGCACGTCGCTGGTCACCGACGCCCTCGATATGGCCATCGCGCGCCGACGCCCGGCGAAAGGTGTTGTTTTCCATAGCGATCGCGGAACCCAGTACACCTCGAAGGAATTCGCGAAATATTGTGCAAAGAATGGTGTCCTACGGTCCCTCGGCCGGACGGGATCGTGCTTCGACAACGCGGTCGCGGAATCGTTCTTCGCGACCTACAAAAAGGAGCTGGTACACGCTCGTCCGTGGCCGACGGTGAAGTCGCTGCAGAAGGAGACGTTCGACTGGATTGAGTTCTACTACAACACCGTTCGTCCGCATTCGGCGCTCGGCTATTTGACACCACGGCAATACGAGTTAGGGTACAGAGAAATCAGTCAGATCGCGGCTTGATCCCGAGTCCACAAAACCGGGAACACTCCAGTGAGTATCACGCGTACAGCGCTTTTGGACCACGCGATCCCAGAACGGTGCTGGTTGCGTTTGCGGTCGTAAGCCGAGGGGCAGGGGATGTCATCGGCGGTGAGGCGTTGAGCGATCGCGAAGATGCCGAATCCGTTGAGGTAGTCACGGAAGATCCGCTGAACGACTGGCGCTGTGGTCGGGTCGGGTTCGAGGATGTGGAGGCGTTTGCCGTCGGCGGCTTTGCTGGGGTTGGGGTGTGGGCCGGCGTCAGCAAGCCGGTATCCGTAGGGTGGTCGGCCGCCGAGGTAGCGGCCTTCGACTTGGGCTTGGGCGGCCATGGCGGCGCGGACGCGGATTTTGATGCGGTTGCGTTCGCCTTTGGACATGCCGCCGAAGACCGACATGATCAGATCGTGTGCTTCGGACTCGGGGTCGATGGGGCCGCCGACTTCGGGGACCCACAGTGCCACGCCGTAGTGGACGAAGACGGGGAAGGTGAGCCCGAATTGGTTGCCGTAGAAGGCGCGTTGGGGTTCGCCGATGACGACCGCGTCGAACCCGCGGTCGGGGCGTGCGAGCATGTCGAGCAACCGTGCGGCTTGCGGGCGGCGCTTCCACGGGATCGACCGGGACTGTCCGACATCGAAGAACTCGGCGACGATGTGTCCGTGATGGTCGATAAGAGCCTTGGCCCGGCCGAGCTGCCAGTTGCGCGAGGCGTTGGGGTCCTGTTGATCTTCGGTCGATACCCGTCCTGCGAATGCGAATCGGATCATTGCTACGCCGCCTTCCGGTTCTCGGGGACGTGCCCGATACATGCGTTCGGCCAGGCCCCGTCGCAGCGCGAGCAGTTTGCTGCGCGCTCGAGTCTGTAGTGTCGGGCAGAGATTCGAGATCGATGCGTTGAGCTCGATCGATCCTATTCGTTGTGCCGCCGCGGGCGCGGGCGTGGCGGAGGATCAGCTGCATGAGTGCCTTGGCTGCCGTTGAATCCAGCACAGGCGCGCTGTCTGGGCAGACGACTGTGACGTCGTCATTACTCTTGTCGGATCCGCCTGCAGCGCCTCGGCGCTCGCCGCCGCTCACGATCGATCCAGATCAAGAGTCCGCCGCCGCTTGCTGCGATACTGCAATTCGTACCTGCGCGAACCTTTTACGAGCTTCGGCGGTAGCGGACGGTCGGGCAAATGAAGGGAAACCGGAGGCATGGCAAGTCACTCTCTGACCCGTCCCGCTGATTCCCATCCACCCTCCATGAAACCTGATCTTCGCCCTCGTGTCCATTGCCTACTCGCGTGCGGCAAATCATTGAACATCCACCCCGGTCGAACCAGCAGTTGAGCCTGGTCACCTGACAGCGGTTCGTGGTCTTTATGTCCGGTTTGACTGGAGCCCGCTGAGCAGGTCCAGCGGTTGTGAGGTTCTGATGTACCACAATGGGTGCGGAAGGAGACGATCACGCCATGGCACGACGTCTGCATACGCCCCGAGCAGATCATCCAGCACAAGCTCAGTTCGCGGCGCAGTTGGCCGGCGACGCCGGTATGGGCCACCTGGTCTCGACCACGGTCGGGGATTTTACAGCCACCCCACGCCAGGAAGGTTCGACACGGCGGTATCCAACGAAGCCTTCGTCCACATGGACCGACACGCAGCTTTCGCCAATGCATCACGAAGCCTGCCGATAGGAGGCTACCTGTGTCTCGAGGACGTCCTACTGATCAAGCCCGAGGGCAAAGCACCCGCAGATCGGTACTGGACAATCAACATCGGTCCGCTAGCCGAATAGATCGCGGCCGCGGAGGCCAGCGGATTCATCCTGGACCGCAATGTCGACATCACCGCCGAAGGTCTCGACTACTGGTTGTGGAGTATCGCATGGGCAGATTCGCAACTAGCACAACTCGAATCCGAGGACGCACTCACCCAAGCAGCCGAACTGAGGCTGCTTCGGTCGATCCGAGAACACGCACGTATGCGTCGATGTATTGCCAATAATGTCTACGAGTTCTGCACTCTACGGGTCCGCGAGGCGCAGGACCTGCCGAACGTTCGCCGTTGACATCCGCTTGCTCCTAGCTGTTGTGGGTCGTGACGTTGGTGACGCGGGGCGTGGGGTGGGCTGAAAGGGGGCGGTTCTTCCGGCGGCAGGATGTGAAGCGCCAACTCACACATCCGCCACGCGACCGAAAGAACCGCCGTGTCTCACCGTAATGCCCCGTTGACTGTCGAGGGCCGCCACCGGCTCGTGGACCGCTGCCGGACCCGCCCGATCGCCCATGTCGCCGCCGAGATGGGCATCTCCCGCCGATGTGCGTCGAAGTGGGTCAACAGATTTCGTCAGCACGGCGAGCTCGGGCTCCTCGACCGGTCCAGCGCCCCGCATCTGTCACCATCGGCCACGCCAGTGCAGGTGGTGGCCCGGATCGAACTGTTGCGCCGGACCAGGAAATGGTCCGCTCGCCGGATCTCACTTGAACTGGCAGCCGAAGGCACCCGGATCTCGGTGCGGACCGTGGGCCGGCACCTGGTCCGGCTCGGGCTGAACCGACGCCGGTTTCTGGACCCCAACGGTGAACCGAACCGGGCCCCGCGCCGGATCATCGCCCGCCGACCAGGCCATATGGTCCACATCGATATCAAGAAGGTCGGAAAGATCCCCGACGGCGGCGGCTGGCGCATCCACGGTCGAGGATCGGCCCAGGACAAAGCCGCCCGCGCGGCGAACAAACGTTGCAGGCCCGGTTACGTGTTCCTTCACACCGCTGTCGACGGCTACTCGAGGCTGGCCTACACAGAAGCCTTGCCGGACGAGAAAGCAGTCACGGCAATCGGTTTCGTGTTCCGGGCCCGGGCATTTTTCGCCGCTCACGGCATCACCAGCATCGAACGGATCGTCACCGACAACGGTGCCTGCTACAAAGCCCGCGACTTCGCGAAGGTGCTCCTCGGTGCCCGCCATCAGCGGATCACGCCCTACACACCGCGGCACAACGGCAAGGTCGAGCGTTACAACCGGATCCTGGCCGAGGAATTCCTCTACGCCCGCGAGTGGACTTCAGATCTGCAGCGCCAGCAGGCGCTGCAGATCTGGAACATCCACTACAACTATCATCGACCACACTCGGCCGCTGGAAACCGGCCACCAGCGAGCCGCCTCCGAACCGGCGTCACCAACGTCATGGCCTCATACACCTAGACGCCCCGAAATTCTACGCGACGCCATCGGCCCAGAAGACTCCATTCCCGCGGCACCGACGCTGACCTTCCTGTGGCCTGCAGCGATTACCTGGAACAGTACCGAGACGGTCTTCGAGCTCCCTGTCGGCGTCGCTACGAGGCGCCGTGGTGCAAGCGTCTCGATGTCAGTCGTTGGTGACTCGGAAAGGCAGCATCATGTCGTGGTCTTCGTGATCGAGGTTGTGGCAATGCCAGACATACCCACGTATCAATTTGCCTGGTGATCGATGATGATGCGGTGTCGGGTGGCGGATATGTTCCATTGTGTGCTTGCTGAATTCAATGTCGGCGGTCGCAAGGAACGGCGCGTCCGGATCGAATCCCAGCTCTTCGGCACTGGGCCAATACACCAGAATGCGTGTGATTGTGTCAGTGGGCACCCATACCGTGTCCTTCCAGCCCTCCTCCCACGGTGCCGGTGGTTGTTGCGGAGCCACGACGAATCTGTCGGCGGATGGGTTCCACCGCTTGCCGAACGCGGGCAGCGGCAGGTGTGCACCCAAATAGGCCGCAGCCCAAAATTGTTGCCTGCCGATGATCCGAAACCGTGCCAGATGCAGGTGGACGGGATGTCCGATGGAGGTAACGTTGACGATATCCCATTGCTCGACAGTCCCTGGCCGGATCATCTCCACGTCGTCGGTAGTGAACGGCAGATTGTTCTGACTCAGCATCGCTGGGATCACCGCGCCGGGTCGTGCGGTATCGAGATGGCTCAACAAGGTCATAGTCCGCACCCGATCAGGCGTGCGCAGTCCCGGCAGTCGAGGCGGCAATCCCGCAGCGCCACGGAGCAGCTTGGGCACTGGTCCGGCATGGCCCCTGCTCGAGTCTGCGACGAATCGCATGATCGTCGGCAATGCAGGCACCAAGAAGACGGCATCACCGAAGGAGTTGGCTTCGTCATTGCACAGGTCAACCGACTCTCCGGGCCGCAGATCGCCGAAATCGACCAGGATATCGGCACGCTCGCCTACCCCCAGGCGAATCGACTTCGTCGGCACCGGAGCATCCAGCAATCCCTGGTCACCGCCGACTACCCAGAACCGCATCCCGTTACTGAAGTGGAAACGGTACGTGCGCGAGTTGGAAGCCTGCACGATCCGGAACCGGTACAGACCCCGTGCGACCTTCATCATCGGCCACACGATGCCGTTTACACACGCCACGTCGCCGAACATCGCCGCTTGGTTGTAGCCCTGGGGCAGTAGGAAAGTCGAGCGGGCTTGCAATGTACCATCAGGATTGAATGTTCGATCCTGTATCACTAGAGGCACTTCGAACTCGCCCGCGGGTAGCCCGAGTGGATTGCCAAACCTTCCGGTATCCCATCGATCTCGAATCAGGTAGGCGCCGGCGAGTCCTGCGTAGACGTTGAGTCTGGTCATACCCATCGCGTGATCGTGATACCACAATGTCGCGGCTTCTTGCCGATTGCCGTACGTGTTTTTCTGAGTTCCGCCATTGCGCCAGTCCACCAACGGATGACCGTCAGAAGCTGGTTCTGTCGGCGCACCGTGGAGATGCACCGTCATCCGAGGGTTGGTCCGATCGTGCTCGGTGGCGTGCTGCATCGTGGTGTCGACATCGGCCGCGAGCGGGTGCGGACCGATCTCATTGGAGAAACTCAACGAAGCCTCTTCACCGGCGATCGCCTCCAGAACCGGACCGAGGTAATCCCGCCCATAACCAAGAGTGCGTGCCGGCGCCAACTCGATGTGGAAGCGGTGCAGCCCGGATTGCACCGCCAACGCTCCGTCGGCGGCGATGGATTCCGGAACCGGGAGCGAGTCGAGAAAAGGTTGTAGCGGCGGTGTGCGCAGTCCGATCGCACTGACCGGCGGTGGCGGCAGACCAGGCAACGGGAACGGCCCCGGCGGAAGCGGAATGACGTCGGCGGCGGCGACCAGGCCGTAGCCGCAGCCATTATGGAACAGCCCGCCGCTGATCGCCCCCGCGAGCAGGCGCAGCGCCTCCCTTCGAGCGGTCATGAGAACACCTTCCTGCGCACATTGATGGGACCAACACGGTGACGAGAAGTGGTGAGGCGCTTACTCGCCCGGCGCCAACCTCGCCGGCTCGGGTGGGAACTATAGCCATAGGGCATCATTGCGCCAGAGCTGGGCCTCAGGGTGCCTGTGCCGCAAGATTTGCCAGAAGGGCGCGTACGTATGTGCCCGGGGTACGTGATTGCGACGGGTTGCGATGCCGCGTGGAGTGCGCGGCTCGAACCGGGCGGTGGCGATGCACTCCGAGGAAGTCCGCACCCGCCCGGCCGCGCGAACATGATCCCAGCGAGATTACGCGATCGCCCCCGATCGGGCATTGATGGTCAACATCAATAATCTTCCGAACTCGCCCGGCGACTAGGTTTGAGCGTGTTGTCTTGTTTACGGTGGTCAACCGCTTACGATTTGAGCCGGGAATCTGAGGCAGACGTTCGTTTGCAGCCCACTGTTGACTTTGACCTGAAACGTCGCACGTACAGCTGGGTAGCTCGACAGAATAGGCAAATTGATCGAATTGGTGTATGTGGAGCCATGACTCACGGCACCGGCAGGAGTCTCCGCGCCTTCGAACGGAATGGGGATATTACCGATGATCGCGTGGATGGTGTATCGGCTGTACGGACTGGTGATGCCGCTCCGAAACGTGGTCGTAAAGGTGTAGGTCTGCCCTTGCACGAAGGCGACGTCCGCAAAGTCTGCGAATTGCGGGCTACTGAAGGACAGCACGGTCCCGCTTCCCGCATCGAACGGGGGACAGGAGTCGAAATCGAGCTCGCCAGCTCGAGCAGGCCCAATCCCTGCCGTGAGAATACCTCCGAAAAGCGTAACGGAAACACCGAACGCAAGGAGACTGCGGATCGCTACTTTTATGATCAACCACCCTTCTTGACGGGGCGGCTTCGGCCTGGGAAGCCGTCTGCTGACCCAGCATATCGAATTCGCGGCAACGATATGCTGTGTTGCTCCCTCGGTCAGCACGCGGCACGCTGTTCCAAACCGATCGTGCACCGCCTGGTCGGCAAAGATCAGCCACTGGCGCTCATGGGATAGTCCCGGAACGGGAACTTCGGAGTTGCCTGCGCCGCTCTCGTAGGTGTGGCCCTCAGCAACACCGTAACGTACGCGACGAGCCAGGCGCTTACACGTAACGGTCAAGCTCGGAGTTCGTCGTGAAGAATCCGAGCCACCCTCGCCATTGTCGCTTCGGCGCCCGATTGCACGGAGGCGGCCACCCGGGACTCGGTGAGCGCGGCGACCGCTAGCACCTGCCCGTCTGCATGCTCGACGACCCCGATCTCGTGCCGAAGATTGAGCAGGCTTCCGGTTTTCGAGGACCAGCGTGCGGCGTCGGAACTGAAGTCGGGTGCCATGCGATGTCGAATTACGTTGTCCGCCATCAACTCTCGGACCCTTTGTGCCGCGTATGGGTGGATCGGCTCAGGGTGCCACAGTCCCTGCAACAGATTGACGAACGCTCGTGCTGACCCGGTATTCGCCTGCCCGATATCGAGCTGGGGCACCGGGTGTCCGCCTCCGGTGTTAGAGACTTCGACGGCGAGAGCATGGGCAAGATAGCTTTGGGCCCGATCGAAGTGGAGCTCGTCCATGAGATGCCGGACCGCGATCCCCTCGAATCCAAGTCGTCGTAGTTCCTCGGCAACACTCGTCGGTGGCGTAAGTGCGAAGAGCGCATCGGCGGCGGTCCCGTCGCTGACCGCGACGCTCAGGTACAGCAGGTCGTCGAGGGCGACGGTGGAAGGGTGGCGGAATTTGGTCAGACCGGTCGAGCCCGGCGTGGTGGTTCGGCCGGGCTGCACGAGAATGGGCGTGGCCGGGTCGATCTCACCGCGAGTGATGCGTTCGAGGGTCGCCACCGCGAGCGGTATCTTCACCAGCGACGCGATCGGGAGCTCGAGCTCTGCGTCGAGGCCGAGTTCCTCGCCGCTGTCGAGGTCGCGCACCAGATAGGAGCCACGCAGTCCGGCATCCTGCAGTTCTTTCCGCGCCTCCTGTAGCGCTTTGGTCATTCCCAACGTTCACCTCCGCTCTCCGGGCACACCGTCTCCCGGCTCATTAGCTCAGTTGACCGAGACAGCGTGCGATTGCCGCCGAGGACAGGGACCCGATGCGTTCCGCGTCTTCGAGTTGCGCGGCTGCTAAAGCGTAGCCACGCGACAGCTCCAGTTCACCGATCGGCCGCCAGTGCAGACCTAAGTCGACGGCCTGGCTCTGCGCACACAGCAGCAAATCATTCGTTCCGAGGACCTCGGCGACGGCGGCGACCAGTGAGGTCCCTACGGCCACCTGGGTGGGCTGAAGGCCGAGGGCGTCACGCATCCGGGTGAGGTGCTCGCGGATATGCGGGACGTCGTCCTCCGGCTGAATCCAGACTCGGCGTCGGCGAGAGTGCTGGTCGGCACGCGCGGCCCGCAGGGTCTGCAGGTAGATGGGCCCGAAGTGCGGGCCACCGGTGTCGGCCAGCCCCAGGGGAACCTGCCACTTGCCCTGGTCGGAGGCTACTGCGACGAACGCGGCGCGCACTTCCCCCGTGCGGCCCAGCTCGGCCCGCTCGCTCGGGCCGGCCAGGTGCAGGTCGAGGTTCAGTTGGTGATGGTGGGCATCGGCGACGAGCTGCGCTAGAGGCAGCGGCGCGGACGTGGTTGGCACCGCCACGCGAAAAGGCCTCAACTTGGCGCGTTCAGCCTCCTGCTCCATTGTCTCTGCCAGCTCGACCAGGCGCCTCGCCGAGGGCAGCATCACTTTGCCGACTGCGGTCAACGTGGCGCTGCGTGAGGTTCGCTCGAGCAAGCGAGACCCGTAATGGCGCTCGAGCGCCGCGATGCGCCGCGATGCGACGGACTGCGGGATCCCGATAGCCGCAGCCCCGACCGTGAAATTTCCGTGTCGGCTGACCGCCACGAACGCCCTACAGGCGGCCAAGACATCCACACAGACAGTCTATGCCAAAACAGCATCAATAACCTCATTCTTGTCTTGGACAGCATCCATATCCGAATGTCAGGCTCGGTCCCGCCACCACGACGCCGTTCGGAACGGCGGTCGACCGACGAATGGAAACCATGACGACGACCCTCACCTCTGGACGATCCCGGCCTCGCCGCACCATGCTCGCCCTTGCAGCCGCGGTACTCCTCGCACCGCTCGCCGCCTGCGCCACCGAACAGCTACCGAGCCCGCTGCCGAAATCGACGGTCCCGATGAGTCTCGAAGCCGTCGACGAATTCGCCGATCTCGAGAAGGCCTTCGACGCCCGTCTGGGCGTCTATGCCATCGACACCGAGACCGGTCGTACGGTCGAGTATCGCGCCGACGAGAGATTCCCATATACCTCGACCTTCAAGGCTCTCGCCGCCGCCGCTGTACTGGAGGCGACGACACCGGCTGACCTCGATCACCGGATCAGCTACATCCGCGCTGACCTCGTACGTAATTCGCCGGTCACCGAACAGAACGTGGATCGGGGTATGACGCTGCGGGACCTGCTCGACGCGGCAGTGCGCTACAGCGACAACACGGCCGGCAACCTGCTGTTCGACCAGTTGGGAGGACCGAAGGGACTCGAGCAGAAATTGCGTGGTATCGGTGACCAGGTTACCCAGATGGACCGCACCGAGCCCGAACTCAACACTGCGGTCCCCGGTGATACCCGCGACACCAGCACCCCCCGTGCGCTGGCCACAGACCTGCGGTCCTACGCACTGGGCAACGTGTTGCCGGCCGACGATCGCGCGTTGTTCGTCGAGATGCTGCGCACGAATACCACCGGTGGCGAACTGATCCGAGCCGGTGCCCCCTCGGACTGGCTCGTCGGTGACAAAACCGGCGGCGGCGAACACGGCACTCGCAACGATATCGCTGTCGTGTGGCCGCCCAACCGCGCCCCGATCGTGCTCTCGGTGCTGTCCACCCGTCTGCAGGCCGATGCCACCTACGACAATGCGTTGATCGCACGCGCCGCGAAAGCAGCACTCACGGCGTTCCCGTCCGAGGTTCCGCGATGACCGAGGCGACACGTTCGGACAGAGCACGCGCGGGCGTCTGCTCTCTCGCCACGAAAATCCCCGCCGTGTTCGCTGTCGGAACCCTCACACTGACCGGCTGTGGGTTCGTCGAGCGGACGAACGAGCAGCAGATTACCTCTGTCGCAACCGATTTTGCCGATGCTCTCAACAACGACGACTCGGCCGCAGCCGCAGCGGTCACCACCGATCCGACCCAGGCCTCCGCGGTCATTGCCGCTCTCTACGAGGGGCTCGGCAAGGAGGCGCGGTTCGAGGTGCGTGAGGTCGACGACGACGAACGCACCTTCACCCTCGCCGCGACCTGGAAGCTGGGTAAGGACGGCAAGCACGAGTGGACCTACACCACCAGCGGGACCGCCAAGAAGACCGATGACGGATGGCGGGTCGGATGGGATCCGAGAACGGTAGCACCCGGACTGGATTCCGGGCCGCTCACCTACCGCCTGGTCTATCCGACTCCGGCGCGGGTGCTCGACAATGCCGGCGGAGAACTCATGTCCCAACAGGTCGTGACATTGGTAAAGCTGGCTCCGGGTGTGGACACCACGGCGGTGGCGGCACTGCTGTCCCCGATCGCGCCGACCATTACCGCGCAGTCGCTGCGTCTTGAACTCGAGGCCGCCCAAGGTAAGGCGATTACCGTGATCACCTTGCGTCCCAGCGATATCGACCCGATCAAGGTCGCGCTGTCGGCCATACCGCGTCTCACTTTGGTTCCCCAGACCCGGCTGCTCACCACCGACAAAGACCTCGCTTCCCCCACCCTGTCCGGGTTGTCGCAGCTGTGGCAGTCCCAGGCCGATACCGCAGCCGGATGGGCGGTGCGCGCCCATACCCCCGCCGGAACACAGCGTATTGCCTGGCAGGATCCGGCCACGACCACCGATATCCGCACCACCCTGGACATACGAGTCCAGCGGGCCGCCGAGGCCGCACTCGACCCGATCGCCAAACCGGCCGCCATCGTCGCCCTGCAGCCATCGACGGGCAACATCTTGGCGATGGCCCAGAACGCGGCCGCCGATACCCAGGGCCCGATCGCGTTAACCGGGCTCTACCCGCCGGGATCGACCTTCAAAACGGTCACGGTGTCAGCGGCCTTGCAGGCTGGAGCAGTGACCCCGGACAGCATCGTGGCCTGCCCCGCCTCGGCGAACATCGAAGGCCGTCGCATCCCTAACGACAACAACTTCGACCTCGGCAACGTGCCTTTGCGCACCGCATTCGCGCAATCCTGCAACACCACCATGGGCCAACTCGCGGTGGAACTACCCGCGACAGCGCTCACCGACGCGGCCGCGCAACTCGGATTGGGAATCGACTACCTCACCCCGGGCCTGACCACCGTCACCGGCACAGTTCCCCCTGCGGACACTTCCGCCCTGCGCGTGGAAGGAGGCATCGGTCAAGGCACGGTGACGGCCTCACCGTTCGGTATGGCCATGGTCGCCGCCTCCCTGGCCCGCGGCTCAGCGCCGAATCCGACCTTGGTCGCCGGAGCCCCCGGAAAACCCGGCCGTACCCCGCCTCCACCGCCGACCACTGTCGCCGACCAAGTGAAATCCATGATGCGCGAGACGATCACCAACGGCACCGCCACCCAATTACGCGACATTCCCGGCCTCCTCGGTAAGACCGGTACTGCCGAATTCATCGACGACACCCGCGCGCACGGATGGTTCGTTGGGATCGACGCCGATCTCGCCTTCGCGGTCTTCGTCTACGACGCAAACAGCTCCGGCCCCGCGGTCAACGCGGCTGGCCGGATGCTGCGCGCGTTGTAGGCGGTCCGCGACTGCTGATACCGATCAGGCACCGGAGTAGGTCAGTCCTCGAGGAAGCCCTGCACAGATCGAGTGGCGACACAGCGTCGACCGCTGGCACCTCCGCTGCTCCCAGCCAGATCGCCCTGGTGGTCGCGCACACGCCTGAGCCATTACGCGATACCGGATAACCTACATTCGGTTTCGAAAGGACATATCAATGCGACGCTACAGAATTCCGGCAATCGGTACGGTGGCTTTGCTGGCTTCCTTCACAAGCGGCGGCGCCAGCGCCACGGCCGAATCCGGACCTCCGCTCCCGAATGTCGTTGCTGCTGCGCCAGTTTCAACCCTGTCCAGCGACGAGGCTCTCGATTCGTTCGCGGGCCGCCCCCTCATCGACCACGTTGTCTGGACCGACAGCGCCGATGGCGTCAGCCTGATGATCTATCCGACCGATGCCGGACGCCAGAACCCCTTCCCACCCGCCGCCGAGCGCGCCTGGCAGGAAGTACTTCACTACGCCAGTACTGCTGATACTCCCGGCATGCGCGATCAGTTTATCTGCCACTGGGACTGGGCACGAATCGCCATGCCAGACAAGCCGAGCTGGAACATCGAGCCGTGGCGGCCCGCTGTCGCTTACCCCGCAACCGTAGCTGCCTTGTGCAATCCCGGAGTCCCTGAACACGAACTCTGACCGGGTGCGAGCTTTGCCAAGATTGCGGCGATAGTCGGCTCGCACTGAAGGGTTCGGTCGATAGACGAGCGGACACCGTGATCACCGACAGCTCGGCTTTGGTTCAATTCCGCGATGGGCTTCCGAGATTGCCGCGCGGCCATCACCCTCCCGTGTGGAGGCCGGCTAGAGTTGCTCCGTCAATTGGCTGGAACGCACTCCCCATTTCTGTCTCGCAGGAAACCATCCTGGCAGAAGCAGCCGCCCTTCACGCACATCTGGCTACACGTCCGGATTCGGATTCTCGACTGTCGGCTCGCACGGGTTGCCGCACGTCGAGTAGGACTCGTTCTTGCCGCACTCGAGCGGCTCCGAGCTCTGGTCGACAAGGCATCGCCGGTCCGGCCCCCAAGCGACGGAGCTGACCCAAGGCACCGGGGAATTGGTCGTGGCTGCGCCGACGTCGCTGCTCAGTGTGCCTGCCAACGTGGCAGCGGTGAAAGCGACGAACCCGGTGAGATTCGCCGGCGTCTTCGGAACTGTCATGTGCACGCTCTCCTGTCCGACCTGGTCACCGGGATTCCTTCGACGCAGTTGGTCGCGCAGATCAACACACACGCGAGCCAACTCGCCCGAAGGGATCCCGTTTCGCATTTGCTCGGGCGTGTCCCGGAGGCCCAGATGTCCGTCCACGCGGAGAAATCATGTCCACCGAACCGGAGCCACATGTCCGCACCGCCGGATTATTGCCTGTCCGCCAGCAGGGCACCTGGTGAACAAGAAGGCCCACCAGCTTTGGTCTGAGGAGGGCCTGCAGGCGTGGGTCCAACCGCGTTGCTGAGGAATAGTTGCCCGACTGCGAAGTCCCCGATTACCGCCACCACCATGCGAGATGCCACACCTAGTGGCAGTATGTGATCTGTATCTCTTAGCTCTAACGCCACGACCCCGGGCTTCGATATGGGGGATAGCTACATAGTTGCTGCACGATCTGTGTGATCGGATGCAGGACGTCGGGCACGATGACGGTCGAGTGCAGGGACTTCGGTCCGTCACTCGGCAATCGTGATCGACGTGAGAAGTCGATGACCGGGTAACGGAGTTCATTGACGCGGGTTCTTCCGGAGCAATCGCTCCGGTTCGCCGAGAGAGTGGAGACGTAATGAAACGAATCGCGAAGACATGCGCAGGGTTGTTCTCAGTCGCTGCCGCGCTGCCGATCGTTTTCGCCGCGACGGCGCACGCGGCACCCCCTGGCTCCGTTTACTTCAACTACAAGGGCACGAACTGCGCGATCACTCCGGACGGCGCGATCGGATGTGACCTGCCAAATATTCGTCCCGTTGGTCTAACTATCGTCGGTGATTTCTCGATTCCGGTTCCGGCTCCGCAAATCGTCGCCGATCCACGAACGCGCCCGGGCTATGACCTCAGCAAGCCCTATACCCAACCGGGTGGCAACTCCGACTTCTATCAAGTCGCCAACGATCAGGGTACGTTCGGTGCGCGGATCTCGTATGCGGGGGCATCCTGTGAGGAGAGTTTCCGCGGCACCTTTATGTGCGTTTCCAAGGGCGGCTATGAGAACAACAGGCAAGGCGTCTTCGGCCTCTGACGCCTCCCGCTTCGCGCGAGGGCGAATCAACGAAGGTACGACAGTCGCCGATGCTCTTCGATTGCTGGCGCCGGGGCGGCTTTTGCAATCGCGGAGTATTCGTCGGATTCTCGGTCCGAGTCCGGGCGCGTTGGACATCACGGCGTTGTCAGACGCTTTCGACGTCGTGCGTCGTGTGCATCCGGTCCACGGATCGCGTCTTGCCGTCGATCGTCGGGGGATTAGGGTAGCGGGCTCGTCGGTGTTGCCGTCGGCGCTGAAGGCGTTCGACGGCGATATCGAGGCCGTCTCCCATGACCTGGGCCTGGGCCTGGGTGATATTACGAGCAACACGTGGTTCGGTACGGCGAGCGCGCGAACGTCCTCTCGCAATCACCACAGCGTCGCCGACGGTCACGCGCGCCGGGCCCCGTGCTCGGCTCTGGTGTAGATGCTATCCGTGTCACCCGAAGGCATACTGCAGTGATGACGACAACCATCGTTGTCCGCAAGGCTTCACGAGTGAACCTCCCCGTACTTCGCACGAATTGCGAACTTTTATCGAATCGGCCACAGGACGGTCGCAATCCCCGTGACTGGCTGCCGCGACTCGAAATTCGGCTGCCTAATATAAAAATGAGAATTCCTTCGCGGATGTTGTTGGTAGCCGCTTCTGTGGCTTTGGTTGCACTTTCGACCCCTTCCTTCGTCGCGGGAGCGAGTCAGCCGAGATACAGGCTTTGCACCCATTGAGAACTAGTCGAGTTTCTCATTCGAGCTGGCATCGATGTAAGCTCTCCTGTCTCGCTTGACTCCCTCCTTTGCAAGTGCTGCAACTTCGGCTGCACAACTGACGATTTCATTCCACCTGCGTAGTAGGATCGGCAGTGTGGCCGCCGCGCGGTCTTACCGATGTCGGCCCTTTCAATGCCCGTCCTCGGTCAAATATGTTGTGACACCGCCGATTTCCGTGGCGTGGATCTCGTCGGTCGCGGCAGGATCGGGGTGGTAAGTTTCACCGCCCGAACTCGTCAACACAGATCGCCTGCACGTCGGCGGGCGGGGATCGTAGAGGTCGAACACCCGGGTTATCGTCGCGCCGAGTCGCTACGCCCTAATCGCACGGTTGACATCGATCGAGTCAGTGCAGCGGTTTTCGTGGCGCAGTCGAATGTTCAGTTGTCGAGGGTGGTGGTGTCGAGGACGAAGCGGTAGCGGACATCGCCGCGGGCGAGGCGGGCGTAGGCATCGGCTATGTGGTGGGCATCGACGTGTTCGACGTCGGCGGTAATGGCGTGGGCTGCACAAAAATCCAGCATCGCTTGGGTGGCCCGGATGCCGCCGGAGTTCGAGCCGGTGATGCTGCGTTGGGCAGGGACGATCGATGCGGCGTGGAAGTGCGCTGGCTGACCCGGGATGCCGAGGTAGACCAGGGTGCCGTTCAGGCGCAGCAGAGCCAGGAAGCTGTTGAGGTCCAAAGGCGCGGACAGGGTGTTGAGGATGAGGTCGAAATGTCCTGCAAGGTCGGTGAAGGTGGCGGAGTCGTCGGCGGCGAAGTAGTGGTCCGCACCGAACCGCAAGGCGTCGGATTTCTTGGCGTTTCCACGCCCGAGCGCGGTGACCTCGGCACCCATGGCGTGCGCGATCTTAATTGCGATGTGGCCAAGCCCCCCCACGCCGAGAACGGCGATCTTTTTCCCGGCAACCTGGTAGCGGGTGAGTGGGGTGTAGACGGTGATTCCGGCGCAGAGCAAGGGCGCGGCCGCATCCAGAGCGAGGTTGTCGGGGATGGCGAGAACGAACCGGTCGTTGACCACGATGGCTTGGCTGTACCCGCCGTGAACGGGTTCGCCGTCGTAGCCGCGCGCGTTGTAGGTGTGTACCACCGTCGCGCACAGGTGTTCGGCATCGGCGCGGCAGTATTCGCAGACACCACACGAGTCGACGTATGGCCCCACCCCGACCCGGTCGCCGGGAGCGAAGCGGGTGACGCTCGATCCGACCGCGGTGACGATGCCGGTGATTTCGTGCCCCGGAACCATGGGGAAGATCCCGGGTCCCCATTCACCGGTGACCTCGTGGAGATCGGTGTGGCAGATCCCGCAGTACGCTATTGCGATGACCACGTCGTGCTCGCCCGGTGTGCGCCGATGAATCGTGGTGACCTCCAGCGCGGACCCAGCCGTCGAGGCCGCCAGAGCGGTGGTGCTTGACATCGTGTTTCTCCTTGTCGTCGGACGGTCGGCCGCCGTCGGCGGGGAATCCGAACTCTTCGTGGTTCGTTGACCAATGTGATTTGGGACGAGACGAGATCGGGAAGGCGGTACATGCGATGGCGGGGATCCATATCGGGGAACTGGCCCACCGGACAGGCGTAGCGGCCCACCTGCTCCGGTATTACGAGCAGCAGAATCTGTTACACCCGCAGCGGCAGTCCAATGGGTACCGTATTTATCCCGAACACGCCGTAGAGCGGGTGCGCCAGATACGCGGGTTGTTGGAGGCAGGTCTGTCAACGCAGCTCATCGGTCAGATTCTTCCCTGTGTACGCGGCCCGGAGCCGCATATATACGCCTGCGGGGTGGTCGACCAACAGTTGGAGGCCGCACTCGAGGAAGAACTAGATCGAATCGACGATCAGATCGTCTATTTGACCAGCAATCGCCGAGCCATCCGAGCCTTTCTCGAGCAGATGAAGACCCCGCCCACCACAGTTGATTGACCCGCAGGCACTCTGCCGTGCCGCGTTAGTGATTCTCGGCCGCCAGTGACGGGTAGTCGATGTAGCCACGTTCACCTCCTTGGTAAAAGGTCTCCCGATCCGGTGAGTTCAGTGCGGCGTCGAGGGCGAAACGTCGAGGCAGGTCCGGGTTGGCCAGGAAACTCCGCCCGAAGGCCACTGCGGAAACACCCGCAGACAGCGCCTGTTCGGCACTGGCCTTGTCGTAATTGCCAGCGGCGATCACGGTATGCGGATAATGCTGAACTACCCACCGGCTATCGATGGCATCAGCCGGGCGTGGCGCCGAATCCGCCCCGATCACACCGGGTTCGACCACGTGCACATAGGCCAGATTCAACGGTGTGAGCTGAGTGAAGACATGAGTGAACAGCCCGATTGGATCGGAGTCGGTCATGTCCTGGAACGTGCTGGCAGGCGAGAGTCGCACCCCGACCCGATCCGGGCCGAATATCGAAACCAATGCGTGCAGGGTCTCCCGCAGCAGCCGGGTCCGATTGATCACCGGCCCGCCGTAGCGGTCGCCGCGCTGGTTGGCGCTGTTCTGCAGAAACTGGTCGATCAAATAGCCGTTGGCACCATGCAATTCCACCCCGTCGAAGCCGGCGGTGAGCGCGTGGCCAGCGGCCTGACGATACTGCTCGACGATGCCGGGTATCTCCTCGGTGCGTAGTGCCCGCGGTGTCTCGTACCGAACCCGCCCGTGGCGGGCAAACGTCATGCCATTGATCGCGATTGCCGACGGTCCTACCGGAGATTCATTGTCAGGTTGCAGGCTGGAATGCGAGGCCCGCCCGGTGTGCCAGAGTTGGGCCACGATCAGCCCGCCTGCCTGGTGCACTGCCTTGGTGACTGTCTGCCATGCCTGAGCCTGAGCGTTGGTCCAAAGGCCTGGAACCGACGGATTTCCGATGCCCTGTGGGGAGATCGCAATACCTTCCGAGACAACCAAACCCGCGGACGCGCGCTGTGCGTAATACGTCGCGGCCGCTGGGTGTGGCTGCCCGTCGGGCAGCGCACGGGAGCGAGTCATGGGGGCCATCACCATCCGATTGGCCAGCCGCAGGGCACCCAGCGTCACCGGTTCGAACAGAAACGAGGGCTGATCTTTCATCACACTTCCTTGTCCGGATTAATGCGCTGGTAGAGCATTGGCCAGAACTCCCGACAACGACGCTAAACCTCGAGACCGATATCAAGGTCAAGCATCCGAGATGTGACACCGGACACCCATCAGCGCCATCGAACCAGTCAGTCCGGGAAGGTCTGAAAGGGCCGGTGAGGCCGAAGCGCTGGCGACTATGTCGAGCTGTTGGCGAGTGCGTCTCGGCAGCGCAGCTGGCGGTTAGGGTTGGGGATATGAGCGGAATCGACTGTTGTGCGTGCAGCTGTGGGTCGAGGTCTGCGGTGGGATGGTGTGCGGATTGATGGCCCGCAGATCCGGCGGGGACAGCGCGGTCCCCAAGATTCCGTCCGGGCGGGTGGCTCGGGGCCGGGCCTTGGGGAAAGTCGCTGCGGGGCAGGCGTTGCGGGCCGCTGGTAGCCGTTTGTCGGTGATCGGCCGGTCGGAGCGCGCGAAGGAGTTGCTCAACGAGCGTCTGATGGTGTCGGCGATCGATCAGCTGGTGGTGGTGCTCGGGGGGATGAAGGGCGCTGCCATGAAACTAGGACAGACGCTGTCGATGCTGGAGTTGGAGATGTTGCCGCCAGTACAGCGGGAGCGGGTGCAGGCTCGGTTGGCCAGTTTGCGAGACGACGCGCCACAGCTGCCGTTCTCGGCTATTCGTCAGGTAATCGAGGCTGATCTGGGACCGCTGGAGACGGTGTTCAGCGAATTCGACGAGTGCGCCATCGCATCGGCATCGATCGGGCAGGTGCATCGCGCACGCCTGCTCGATGGCCGCGATGTCGCGGTGAAGGTGCAGTATCCGGGAATCGACAAGGCGGTACAGTCCGATCTGCGATTGATGGCGATGTTCGCCAAGGCGTTGAGTGCCCATCTGCCGGCGTTCGCGCACAATGCTCTTGTCGACGAGGTACAGCTCAGTGTGACGAACGAGCTGGACTATCTCGCCGAGGCGCGAGTGCAACATCGACTGGCGCAACGGTTTCGCGGACATCCTTTTATCGTGGTGCCGGACGCGATCGTGGCGCACTCGTCTCGGCGGGTGTTGGTCAGCGAGTTTTTCGAGGGCGTGTCTTTCGAGACGGTGCGTGGATTACCCGACGAGGAGCGCGATCGCATCGGCGAGCTGGTCTACCGCTTCTATATCGGCTCGTTGTTTCGCGACAACGAGTTCTGTGGGGATCCCCATCTGGGCAATGTGCTGCTCGGCCGGGATGGGCGGGTCGGTTTCGTCGACTTCGGGCTGTACAAGGTGATGCAGCCGAGCCATGTCGAGTTCGAGCGGCAATGTCTGCGCGCCGCCGCCGAGGGGCGCGCCGCGGACCTGTACGACTTGTTCGTCGGGCGCGGGATTGTGCAGCCGGACTCCGGGCTGACCGTAGTGGACTGCCTCGACTACGTCGATACCGCCGCGCAATTGTGTTTGATCGACGAAAAGATCACGGTGACAACAGAATTAGCGACGGCCGCGATGGTGGCTACCTTCGATCCCCGGGGAGTGCGACCGGCGGTGAACACTATCGACCATTGGCCGGCCGATCACTTCTTCTCCCGTCGGGCCGATTTCATGGCCATGGCTGTCCTCGGGCAGTTGCGGGCCACGGCCAATTGGCATCGCATCGCCAGAGAGTGGCTCTACAACGAGCCTCCCGAAACGGAGCTGGGCAAGGTGATCGCCGAGTGGCGGCTCACTTGAGCGGCAGAGCCCCATCCATGCCGCCGACGTCGGTGATCTTCCAGTCGGCGTTGCGGTCGACGCTCACGTTGTAGGTGACCGTGGTCTGTGTGCCTTCGGGTTGCTGGGCATTGGTGGAGGTGACGTTGACGAAGACGTTCACCTTGTAGACGCCACCGGACTCCGACATCACCTTTGCCGTGATGGGGGTGGCGGTGGAGGTCCATTTGAGCGGGCTGAGGATGTCCTGCAGTTTGGGTGCGGTGGCCTCGAACTTGCCTGCCAGCGCCGGAGTGGTGTTGGCCTTGAGTTTGCCCACCCAGGTGTTGAAGTCGGCGAAGTTCACTGTCGCCGCACCGACGGCGTAGTCGCTGGCCACCTGCTCGGCCCGCTTGTCAGCGGCGACGATGGCAGCGCGATCCGACAGCTCACCTCGAGCGCTGAAAAGCAACCCCGCCAAGGTGACGGCGACAGCGACCAGCGCGATCGTGGCCGCGGACCACGCCATGGTAGAGAGCGGAATCGCCACCGAACGGGCGGCTCTACTTGTTCCGCCCGGTGTCAAGACTTTATCGGTCGTCATCGGAGATTCTCCTGGAATGTCGTTGCCGGACAATAATATTCAGTCGACCAACACGTGCGATACCGGCCATGCGCGCTCACATCCGTTGCAGAGCCGCGCGTTGCAACCCGAAGAGGAACAGGCGCAGACCTACCGCCAACGCCCGCCCTGCCGGCACGGTGGGCAGCGGGACCGGCGGCTCGGTGCGCATGGTCATTGTGACCAGCGTGCCCTCCTGGACCGGATCGAACTCGAACTCGCCGAAATGATTCTCCAACGGCACACCACTGACCAGCCGATAGGTGAAGCGGTTCGGCGCATCGAATTCCACGACCTGCTCGACAACACCAACACGCCCGAACAACCCGATCCGATGCAGGGTGCCGAGCCCTTGCCGCTGGGTGAATCCCTCTCGCAGTACCCGTCCCCGAACGCCGGGCACGATTCTGTGGTGGTTCTCCCGATCCGCGACGGCGGCGAACACCACCTCCGGAGGGGCTGGGATGATGCGCTCGACGGTGGCTCGAATCATGATGGTTCCCTTGCTGGTTTGGTAGCCATGACGGTCTGCGCGAGACCGGCTGTGAGCTGTTCGATATCGGTGAAGCCGAGGCCGCTTAGGTGGCCGGTGATGTCGTCACGTCCGAACATGCGCACGCCGGACACCTTCTCCATTGCGGCGATAGGTGCCCGATCGCGGCGCCCGCCGGGCGCGAGGCTGGTGAGGATCACGAGCCGCCCGCCCGGCTTCAACACCCGCCACATCTCGTCGATGGCCTGGAACGGTTCATTGATCAGGTAAAGGGCGGCCAGACAGCTGACAGCGTCGGCGACCCCGTCGGCGAACGGCAGTTGTTCGGCATCGCCGTGCAGGTAGGCGACGGCCGGGCCCGAATTGTCGGCGACCGCCCTGGCCAGCATCGTGCGCGAGGCGTCCAGGCCGACGGCCAGACCCTGCGGGCCTACTCGAGAACCGAACCATCCGGTGAAATTGCCTGGCCCGCAGGCGATGTCCAGCACGGTCGCATCCGCTCGCAATCCGAGCCGAGTAGCCATCCGGTGACGGTCGGCATCGCGGCCTGGCGCCTCGAGCAGGCTTGCCACCCGCAATCCCAGCGGTCGCCCACATTGATAGACGCCGGCATACAGGCGGGTCCGCATGAGCCGCTGGCCCACGCCTCGAGCGGCGGGCGGCCGCGGCCCGAGGACATCGAGATACCCGTCGACGCTGGTCGCCGTGTACCGGCAACGTGTCGGATCCAGCAGAACTCGGGTTCGTTCGTGCGCGGAGGCGATTGTCGTCGGCTCATGCGAGTGATGGGCGGCGAGGTCTGGGCCGTCGGTCATCGAAACCTCCACATCGTCGTCGATGCCGCCTTTTTCAGATGGCGATAGTTTTCAGATAGTAATGCAATCTTTGTTGGGGACGCAACGCGGCCGTGGCGCCGGCGGTAGGTCGGGCGCATAGAATCAGAGGCGATCAGCACTGACGAAGGGATAGGGAATGCCAGCCGAGCGCAGGCGGATGACTCGCGCGGAGTCTCAGCAGCGCACGCGCGAGGAGGTTCTCGACGCGGCCGAGGAACTGTTCTTCGAACTCGGATTCCACGCCACCACGGTGGCCAAGATCGCCGAGGCCGCAGGGCGCACACAAGGGGCGATCTATGCCAATTTCTCCAGCAAGGAGAATCTCTGCGCCGAGGTGCTGCTGCGGTGCTACATGCGGACTTTCGCTGAGCTGATCGCGAAGGTGGCCGAATCCGGCGGGCCGTTCGACGCGCAGCTCGAGTCTCTTGCCGACTGGTTCAAGCACCTGGTGGCGGCGGAGGGCCTGGTGGCGTTGGCTGCCGAGTATGCCCTTGCGGTCCATAAGAATTCCGAACAGCTGGCGGTGTCGATCGGGCATATCGAGATGGGCCGCAACATGCTCGGCACGGTGCTGGCCACGGCGCTGCCGTTCAGCGTCGATCAGACGTCCAAGGACATCGCTGTCAACGCGATTCTCGCGACCGGCACGGGTCTGGCGCTGGGGCGGACGCTCGGCGCGATCGACGACGAGCAGCTGGTCGACCTGCTGATCCGGACGATCCGGCTGTGGGCAACCGATTTCGAACGAGGTGACGCCACGAAGGCGTAAGCGCATCGGCGGACTTCATGGTTCGCGACTCCCGTCGGCCCGGGGTTGTGGGGCGGACGGGATTTCTTTTGCCATCTTTAGGATTGCAACGCAATCTGAAATGTCTTACTATTCAAATCTGGCAAGTCTTGATGGCCGACAAAGGAGTCGCTGTATGGCCGATGTACACACCGACCGGCGCCGCAAGGAGGCGACGGACAGCGGGGTGACGGTGGTAACTGGCGCCGGCAGCGGCATCGGACGGGCAACTGCGCGGCGATTCGCGAGCAAAGGTTCGACGGTGATCGTCGCCGACATCAACGTCCAGACCGGCTCCGAGACAGTCGACCTCATCGAAAAAGACGGCGGCCGTGCGGTTTTCCGCCGTTTGGATGTGGCAGATGTGGCCGAGTGGGAGAGCTTTACAGACTGGGTGTGTGCGGAGTACGGCGTGCCGCAGGTCGTGATCAACAACGCGGGCATCCTGATCGCCGGCGGGTTTCTGGACCAGACCAACGCCGACTGGCGGCGGATGATCCAGATCAACATGATGAGCCCGCTGGTGGGGTCGCGATTGTTCGTGCAGCGCATGACCGACTCCGGTGTGCGCGGACACATCGTCAACGTCTGTTCCGTCGGCGCGTTCCTGCCGACACCGCTGGGACCGTCCTATGTGACGGCGAAAGCCGGTGCCTGGTTCGGCACCCAAGCGCTGCGTGCCGAGTTCGGTCAGCAGGGCATCGGCGTCACCGCGATCTGTCCTGGCCTGATCCGGACCAGCCTCGCGGCCAACGGAACGCGCGGCGGCGTCAGCGAACGCGACAGCTCGGCGTGGACCTCGAAGCTCGCCGCCGGGCACAAGCACTTCGGCCATTCCCCAGAGAAGGTCGCCGCCGCCATCGAGCGCGGGGTGCGGCGGAACCTGTCTACCGTTCCGGTCGGCATCGAAGCGTGGTTCGGCTGGTTCCTGTACCGACTCTCGCCGAGCCTGATGCGCGGTGCGTGCGGGCTGGTGACCATGTCGCTGTCGGACAAGGTCGTCGAGCTGTCCGGCAGGTTGTTCGGAGGCAAGCGATGAAGACCGTGATCATCACCGGCGCGGGCGCGGGTATCGGGCGGGAGACAGCGAAAGTGTTCGCCGCCAAGGGCGCTCGGATCATCGTTGCCGACATCGATACCAAGGGTGCGGACGAGACCGTCGAGGAGATCACCGCTGCGGGTGGCTCGGCCGTGGCCTACCGGTTGGATGTGTCCAGCGAGGACGAGTGGGAGCTCTTCGGTGAATGGGTGCGTGTCGAATTCGGTGTGCCGCAGGTGCTGATCAACAACGCGGGTGTCATGGACCTGGGCGGGTTCGTCGAAATGGCTGCGGCGCAGTGGCAACGGGAGATCGACATCGACCTGATGAGCGTGGTCTACGGATCGCGCGTCTTCGCACAGCAGATGGTCGACGCCGGGGTGCGCGGTCATATCGTGAACCTCTCCTCGGCCGCCGCGTACTTCCCGTCCAAGCTTGAGCCCGCCTACGGAGTCGCCAAATCGGCGGTGCTGATGGCCTCGCAGGCATTGCGAGTGGAATTGCGCGGCAAGGGAATCGGTGTCACCGCGATCTGCCCGGGTGCCATCCGCACGAACTTGCTCGCCAACGGTGAGCGCGCCGGGCTCTCGGAGGAACAGCAGGCAGCCTGGCGGGCTACCGCGGGTGGGATGCAGCGCTACGCGTATACCTCGCCGCAGAAGGTGGCCAGGGTGATCGAACGGTCGGTGCGCCGGAATTGGGCCGTCGTGCCGGTCGCGCCGGAGTCCTGGGTGATGTACGGCCTGTTCCGGCTCTCGCCGAGCCTGGCTCGCGAGTTACTCGCACGCGCGTCGTTCGAGCGGATCGAATCTGTCATCCCCCTGGCAACGAAGGCGCTCACTCGCCTGACCGGGAAATAGGAGCATCGCCGTGACTTCCAGCACACCGCAATTCGAGGTCGCCGTCATCGGCGCGGGGCCCGGCGGGATCGCTGCGGGCGTGAAGCTGCGCAAGGCGGGAATCGACGATTTCGTGATCATCGAGCGTGCCGCCGATGTCGGTGGCAGCTGGCACGAGAACCACTATCCGGGTATCGGGGTCGACATTCCGACGCTTGCTTATCAGTACTCGTTCGCGCGCAACGCGAAGTGGAGCCGCTTCTTCGCCCAAGGCGAGGAGGTCAAGCAATACCACGTCGATGTCGCCCACAAGTTCGGGCTGTACCCGCGGCTGCGGTTCAACACCACCGTCGGGCGCGAGGAGTGGGACGACACGGCTGGCGTGTGGAAGCTGCACACCGGTGACGGGTCCATCATCACCGCCCGGTTCGTGATCAGCGCGGTGGGTGCGTTCGTGCGGCCGAAGCAGGACATCGGGATTCCGGGCGCGCGGTCGTTCAAGGGCAAGGTACAGCGCCCGGCCGACTGGGACCATGACTACGACATGAGCGGCAAGAGCGTCGGCATCATCGGCACCGGCGCCAGTGCGGTGCAGATCGTTCCCGCCATCGCGCCGCAGGTCGGTCATCTGACCGTGTATCAGCGCACACCGGTGTGGTCGGTGCCCAAGCCGGATTTCCGGGTGCCCGCGGTGATGAAGAAGGTGCTCGGCACGCCAGGTCTGCAGGCGACCATTCACGGGGGCGTCCTCGTCGCGGTCGATCTGGTGCTGCGCGCAGTATTGCGGACTTCGCATTCGGCGCTGGCTCGGGCTGATGCGTTCTGCATCCGCGCTTACCGCAGGTATGTGGCCAGAGTCGTGCACGACTCCGAGACCAGCGCGAAACTGACACCGAATTTCGGGCTGCTCGCCAAGCGACCCACCATGTCCAATCACTACCTGAAGACGTTCAACCGTGCCAACGTGTCGCTGGTGACCGATCCGATCGAGAAGATCACCCCGACCGGCATCAAGACCCGCGACGGAGGGCTGCACAAACTCGATGTGCTGATCCTGGCCACCGGCTACGAGGTGTTCTCCGACCCGGAAACCTATCGGCCGGGAACCGTGGTGGGCCGTCACGGTTTCGACCTCGCCAAGTTCTACAACGAGGAAGGATTGCAGGCGTATGAGAGCGTCTCGGTCCCCGGGCTGCCCAATCGGTGGACGCTGTGCGGACCGTACTCGTGGACCGGTTCGGGCTGGCACGCCTTCGTGGAGATGACCGCGGACCACGCGATCCGGGCGATCAGCGAGACCCACCGGCGCCAGGCGCAGGTCTGCGAGATCCGTAAGGAGGCAGCCGAGGCCTACCATCGCAAGGTCTACGAGCGCGCCGAGCCACTGCGCTACTACCTGTCCGAGCTCAACGGGCATGTGCCGACCTATTACCGAAACTCCCAGGGTGACACCACTTATGTGCGCCCGTCGGGCTTCTTCGAAGCCGCGCGCGGCAACCGCAAATTCCCGCTCGACGACTACCGCTACGAAGGCCAACTCCCGCAGGAGGTTTCGGCATGAGCACCTCTGCCACCACACCCGCGGCACATCGTGTCGCGTCAGTCGAGATCGAACTGGCCAGTCGGGCGAGCCTGCTGCTGCGGGCAGCACACGCGCTGTTCCGGGTCACCATCCGCCCCGGGCTGGACATGATCGCGATCCTCGGCGAACGCGGACCGCTGCGCGGGGCACCGGCGTTCCGGATCGCCAATGTCGCGGAACTGATCGTGTTGCCACTGCGCCCTGCCCGAGGCACCCGCAGGCGAGCGATGCTGTACCCCGATTTCCGGGCGGAATGGCTGTGGCACAAAGATATCCCCGGACCGGATGATGCAGGACGTGGTGCGATCCTCTACCTCCACGGCGGCGGCTTCATCACCGGTGGCCTGCACAGTCACCGGCGGCTGGCCGCGCGGATCGCACGAGCCGCCGGACTGCCCGCCCTGGTCGTCGATTACCGGCAGCTGCCCAAAGCCCATGTCACCATGTCGGTCCAGGACGCCGTGCAGGCGTACCGCAGCCTGCTCGATCGGGGATTCAGTCCAGATCGAATCGTGTTCGTAGGTGATTCCGCGGGCGGTGGGCTATCGTTCGCCGCGGCGCTGGCCGCGCGCGATGGCGGTTTGCCGGTCCCTGGTGCCATCGTGGCTATCTCGCCGTGGGCGGATTTCGATCCCACTGCGCGGCAAGGACATCCGAACGATCGCACCGATGCCATGTTGTCGGCCTACTCGCTATCGGTTCCTGCGCTGGTCGGGTTGGGGCGCGACGGTGCGCTCGACCCGTCTTGGTCACCGGTCAACCACGATTTCACCGGCCTGCCACCGACATTGATCCAGGTCGGCTCGACCGAGGTGTTGTTGACCGATGCCGAATCGCTGGCCCGGCGCTGTGGGGAAGCGGCTGTGCCGTGCACCCTGCAGATCTGGGACCGTGCCATCCACGTCTTTCAGGCAGGGGCGGACGTGCTGCCGGATGCTCGCGCGGCCGTTGTGGAGATCGGGCGATTCATTCGAAACGTCCTCGATTCCAGCCAGTTCGAGCGCCGCCCTGTCGCCGACATGCCGGCGGCGTGACCGGCGTGAGGGTGAGCGGACGCACCACCCGCAGTCGCATTCGCCCACCTGGCCGGCGAGGGGAAGCAACTCGGTCGGATGGCGGTGTGGCCGCGGTGCTACGCGACAATCTGCGCGCCACCGCACTGTCCGGCCTCGAGACATTCGGACGCCTGGTGGCCTTGGCCGTCGAATCGCTGCGCGGTGCAGTCGGAGATGTCATCGCTCGCCGTTTCCAGTGGACCGAAACCGCGCGGCAAGCGTGGTATCTGGTCACTGTCACCGCGATTCCGGCCGTGCTGATGGCGGTGCCGTTCGGTGTGGTGGTGTCGGTGCAGGTCGGCAATCTCATTCATCAACTGGGCGCTGATTCGTTGCTGGGCGCGGCCGGTGGGCTCGCGGTCATCCAGCAGGGCGCACCGCTGGCGACCGGGCTGCTGCTAGGCGGTGCGGGCACCGCGACCATCGCCGCGGATCTCGGGGCGAGATCGGTCCGCGAGGAGATCGACGCGCTGCGGGTGATGGGTATCAGCCCGGTGCACCGTCTGGTCATTCCCCGGCTGGTGGCGATGCTCGTCGTGGCGCCGCTGCTGAACGTACTGATCATCTTTGTCGGTGTGCTCGCCGGATACGCGGTGGCCACTGGCCTGCAGGGAGTGACACCGGGCAGCTATTGGGCGACTTTCGGAGCCTTCGCCACCTTGACCGACGTCGCCATCTCGATGAGCAAAGCCGTCATCTTCGGATTCCTGGTCGTCATCGTCGGCTGCCAGCGCGGGCTGGAAGCCAAGGGCGGCCCGCGCGGGGTCGCGGACGGTGTGAACGCATCGGTGGTGCTGTCGGTGGTCGCCATCGTGGTCGTGAATGTCGCTATCACACAGCTGGTTTCGATGTTCTCACCGACGAAGGTGGCATGATGGCCGCGCCCTATGCACCCTGGCTGCTACGCAGTATCAACCAGTCGACTCACCGGGTGCTGGCCTCGATCGAAACGGTGGGCTTCGCGGCCGTTTTCGTGTGGCAGGCATTCGCCTCGATTCCCCTGACCCTGCACCGCTATCGCGCACAGACCATGCGCATGATTACCGACATGACTTGGGGCCGCGGCTCGGTCATCGTCGGCGGCGGCACTGTGCCGGTCCTGGTGATACTTGGTATCGCGATCGGTGCGGGCGTGGGGATCCAAGGCCACACGGCGCTGAATCTGGTCGGCCTCGGGCCGCTCACGGGCATTGTGTCGGCGTTCGCGAATACTCGGGAACTGGCGCCGATCGCCGCCGCCATCGGGTTCGCCGCGCAGGCGGGCTGCCGAATGACCGCCGAGATCGGGTCCATGCGGATCTCCGAGGAGATCGACGCGCTGGAATCGCTCGGCTTGAAATCGGTGCCGTTCGTGGTCACGACCCGGATCATCGCGGGTGCGATCAGTGCGGTGCCGACTTTTCTCGTAGCCCTGCTGCTGAGCTACTTCGCCAGTGCGGCAGTGGTTCTCGTCATGCATGGGCAGTCCTCGGGGGTGTATGACCATTACTTCTTCCAGTTCGTGAACCTGCACGACATCGTGGCGGCGACGATCAAGATGCTGGTGTTCACAGTCGCGGTCATCCTGATCCACTGCTACCAGGGCTTTTTCGCTACCGGCGGGCCGGAGGGTGTCGGTGTCGCCAGTGGCCGGGCCGTGCGCGCCAGTTTCATCGCCATCATCTCGCTCAACATGGTGCTGACCATCGTGTTGTGGGGGATCAACACGCCGATCACGTTCTCGGGGTGAGGGGTTTGCCTTTCCACGCACTGTCAGGGGTATCGACGAGTCGACGCGGCGCGCTGCGAGCGGGGGTGCTCGTGTTGGTCCTCGTCGTGGCGGCGGGGGTGGTATTGCACGGTTGCGCCGCAAAACGAGACGACGGTCTGATGCGAATGCAGCTGCGCACCAGCCACATCGGTGAGGGTATCGTCGCCGGTGCCGGGGTACGGCTCAATGGCGTCGTGGTCGGCCGGATCACCGACGTCGACAGCACCCCTGGCGGTACTCAACTGATCACCCTCGCGGTGGATCGGTCGCAGCTGTTCGGGCTCAGCGACAGCGTGCAGGTGGAGTACGCGCCGGCGAATCTGTTCGGCATCAGCGAGATCGTGCTCCGGCGCAGGCCGGGCGGGGCCGAGCTGCACGAGGGAGCGGTCGTCGACCTCACTGCGGCCGGGCGCGTCAACGACGTCACCATGGGCAGTCTGCTGCGGTTGCTGTCCCAGAACTCGCTGACCGTACTGACTCCGCAGTTGACCGACATGCTGACCCGCTTGGGCACCGACCTTCAGGCGTTCGCCCCACTGATCGAGGCGATGGTCGGGGTGAGTCGCGCGGTCGCCGATACCCAGCGTTACCCCGCATCGTTCCTCACCGAGCAGTACGCGGCGTTCCTCGACGGGGTCGCGAATTTCGGGGACGGGTTCGTGAAACTGATCAACGAGGTCTATCACATCGACGTCCTGCGTAACGATCGCGCGCGATTCGATGTCGGCGTCGGGCTGGTCGTGGATCAGCTGTTCCCCGAGCTGAGCCGGCTGTTCGGGACCGCGGACCGATATCTGGGCGGCTACTCGGACGCAGTCGCGGTGCTGCTCGGCCAGTTGGCGCGCACCGTGCCCGATCCGGATCGCTCCCACGCCGAGCTGTCCGAACTGATCGATCGGCTCGACCGCACGTTCGGCTCGACACCGGACGGCCCGCAGGTCGGTGTGGACATCCTGATGCGCGCCGTGCCCGGCATCGCGGTGCCGCTGCTCGGGGGAGCGATCCCCACGTCGGTTGGCGGTGGACGATGAGGGCAGCGAAATCGCCACGCGCGGTTGTTATTCGGCTGGCATTGTTCACGGCGCTGATCGGGGCGCTGCTGGCCGGGATCGTGTTGGTGATCCAACGTCCCGTCAACGGTCGCACCGATAGCTTCGATGCGGTGTTCACCGATGCCAGCGGACTGCGCCAGAACGACGATGTGCGCATGTTCGGCGTCGCCGTGGGCAAAGTGACCGGCATCGAGCTGGACGGTGTGCAGGCCAGGGTGCGGTTCAGCCTGCACAAGGACCGGCCGTTGTATCGGAGCAGCACATTGGCCATCCGCTACCAGAACCTCACAGGCCAGCGGTATCTCGACATCAGGCAACCCGGTGCCGCCGGGACGCGGGTTAGGCCAGGCGCGACTATCGGTGTGGAGCAGACGATTCCGTCGTTCGACATCACTGCGCTGTTCAACGGGATGGAACCGGTGCTCGCGGAATTTTCGCCGGACGCGCTGAACCAGTTCATGCGCAACGCGATTGCCGTCATCGAGGGCGACGGCACCAAGGTCGGCGTTACCCTCGACGCGATCCAGAAGCTGTCGGGCTACGTGACCGATCGTCAGGCCGTGATCTCGGTACTGCTGCGCAATTTCGAACGCGTCGCCGACCAGCTCGGCGGCAAGTCGCCCGAAACTGCCACGCTGATCAAGGGCATCTCCGAGGTATTCGTGAACCTGCAGAAACAGCTCGAAGGACTGATGGATTTCGTCGATGTCGCACCCTCGGTGCTTGGTCCGCTCAACAGCCTGCTCGCCAGGCTCGGATTCACCGAACCCGAGAATCCGGACCTGCAAGACGCGCTGCGACGGCTGTTTCCAGACCCGCAGGCGACCGTGGACTTTCTGAACATGCTGCCGGGGTTGTTGCAGTCGCTGATCGCGACCATTCCGTCGCGCGACAATCACGTCGATATGACCTGCGCAGGCGGCAAGGCCGAGGTACCGGCTCCACTAGCCGTACTTATTGCCGGGCAAAGGGTATCGATATGCAACGGCTGAAGTCCGCGGCGCACTGGCTGCGTGAGGTGCGCTACGGTACCGATACCGACCGGCGCACCCAGCGGCTGCTCGGCGTCGCCGGACTCGTGGCGTTGGTGATCGTGCTCGTCGCGAGTGCCGTGTTCTACGTCCTGCCGATCGGCAAACACACCTATACCGCGTTGCTCGATGATGCCGGATCGGTCAAAGTCGGCGACGATGTCCGGATCGCCGGTATCTCGGTCGGTGCGGTGAAATCGCTGGATCTCACCGAGGATGCCGTGCGGATGAGTTTCACGGTCCGCGACAGCGTGTTCGTCGGCGCCGACACCAGCCTCGAGATCCGCATGCTCACCCCGATCGGCGGGCATTACCTCGCGGTGTTCCCGGCGGGTCGAGCCGCACTCGGCTCGACAGCGATTCCGGCCGAACGGGTCCGGCTGCCCTACAGCCTCGTGCAGGCCATCCAGGACGCGCAGCGGCCACTGTCCGGCGTCGATGGCGACACCCTGCGCCGCACGCTGGCCGATCTCACGGCGTCCTTGCAACGCAGCCCGACTTCGATCGTGACCTTGACCGACGCGCTGTCGAGGATGACCGAATTACTCGACAAGCAGCATCACGACGTCGTCCGCGCCTTGGATATCGCCGACGAGTATCTGGGCATGCTCAGCGACTCTCGCACGGTGATCGGCGCGATGCTGTCCAGGATCGGGTTGATGGAAACCCAGCTCTTGAACCGCCGCGCCGATGTGAACGAGGCGCTGCGGGTTGCCTCGCAATTGTTCGCGCGCATCGCCGCGGTCGAGCCTGCCTGGCGCGAACAACTCGAGCCGCTCGCGGACCGGATCTTGGCCGCCAGGCCACAGCTGGAACAACTGGGTCGGCAGCTCGGTGGCGTGGCCGATCAGCTCGCACAGGCCGGCGACCGCCTACGCGCGCTGATCACACCGCAGGGTGTCGCGGTGGATCAGTCGGATCAGACCATCACCTCCCGGCCGGTGTGCGTGCCGGTCCCAGGAAAGGGGTGTTGATGCTGCGTCGCCTGTTCGCTTCGCGAGGATTCGTGTCCCTCCTCGGCGCGGTAGTCCTGGCCTTCGCTGTCGCCGCGGTCGGTGTCGTTGTCACCGAGCCGTTGAAGAAACGCATCGAATACTGCGCGATCATGCCCGATGCCATCGGACTCTACGTCGGCAACGACGTGACCCTGCGTGGCATCAAAGTCGGTGAAGTCACCGCGATCCGCGCCCAGGGCAGCGGGATCCGTGTCGACTTCCGAGTCGACGCCGACCGCCCGCTGCGCGGAGAAGTCACTGCCGCAACGGTTTCCGACACCATCGTCGCCGATCGTCGACTGGCCGTGCACAGCGGCAAAGGAGCGGACTGGAAACCCCGTGACTGCGTCACCAAGACCGCCACGCCCAAGAGCATCACCCAGACCCTCGACGCGCTTGCCGCACTGGCCGATCAGCTCGACGGTGGCGGCGATCCGGCCGAGCGTGACCGGATCGGTTCCGCGGTAGCGGAATTCGATCGGGCCACCGCGGGCACCGGACCGCAACTCAACAAGGTGATCACCCAACTCGCCGCAGCACTGCGCTCCCCGGATGCCTCGATCGCGCGTTTGGGCTCACTCATCGATACCGTGGCCTCGCTGTCGAAAAGCGTCGCCGAGGGGTGGGGGGACCTGCGGCAGATGCTGTCCGGGCTGTCCCCGGTGCTGCAACTGGTGAACCAAGTGTGGGCTCAGGTGGTGCAGATCGTGAACTCGTTCGTGGTGATCCTGCCGTGGTTCAACGACATCACCACCAAGTACGGGGACTCGATCCTTGCGCTGGTGGACGCATCCGTGCCGTTCCTGGATCTCGTTGCCGCACACGTCGGCAGCATCGAGAAGCTGATCGATATGATTCCCGTTGTCGCCCAGGGGTTCCGGGATGTCGCAGATCCACAGACCGGACGCGTGACAGTGTCCTACGCCGCACCGAGGGCCGCACTCGTCCAGTCGGACGCTGATCAAGTGTGTGCGGCGGTGAACGCCCTGGCTCCCGGCAAATGCGCCACTGCCGCGGGCGGTCTCGCATCGATCGATCTGAGCACTCTGGTGCTAGGCCTGACGGGAGGTGGGCGATGACCGAATACCGGATCATTCGGCGCACACTGGTCATCGCCGCAGTGGCCATGGCGACGATACTGCCGGTATCGAGTTGCGGTATCGATGCGTCGCACCTGGCACTGCCCGGCACGGGAGTGCACGGACCGACCTACCGGGTCCACATCCAGTTCGCCGACGCGCTCAACCTGCCCTCGAACGCCCGGGTGATGGCCAACGGCGCGCAGGTCGGGCGGTTGCGGTCGGTGACAGTCGCCGACCCGACCGCGACCGGCCCCGGGTCGGTGCTCGCCGAGGTGGACATCGAGCGCGCGGTGCCCTTGCCCGCCGCCACGATCGCGCAGCTGCGACAGGACACCATCCTCGGCGACGTCTACATCGGCCTCGACATCCCCACCGGCACAACCACTCCCACGCTCGAGCCCGGAGACACCATCCCGATCGCGCAGACCAAACCGGCATTGCAGATCGAAGACGTCCTGTCCGCAATGGCGACCTTCGTCTCCGGCGGCGCGCTGCACGCGGCTCAGGACATCGTCAATCGAGTCAACACGGTGCTGCCCGCGGATCCGGCCGAGACCGCGCGCATCGCAGACGTGCTGAAGAACGACCTCATCGACATCGCCGCCGACCAGGACGCCATCACCGCCTTCCTGGATTCGATCGACACCAACGCCCGGCTCATCCTCGACAACCGGGATCGACTCGACGAGATCCTGACCCCGCACGGCGTCGTCGACATCACCGAGATCGCCCGATCACTCATCGGCGTCGTCGGGGTCATCGGCGCGCTGGGCGGGCTGGCGCACGCACTGGCATGGATCGCCCCACTCGCCACCCAGGGCGACGCCGCCGCGCGCGCCTTCGTGCCCATGCTGCTGAACACCGCACGCCCGTTGAACCTTTCGGCGCCCTCGAACCTGAACGCCCTGGTGGCCTTCCTGCGCGACAAACTCATTCCCTGGTCGCAACGGCCGGCGGTGAACGTCCTCGGCGTGCACATCGATCCCGCCGACCCGGTGCAGTCGATACCCGCCGGGGACCAGATCGACCGGATCGTGGCCACCTTGCGCATGATCGGAATGGTCAGATGAGAGCACCCAAACCAGGCTCCGTTCTCTCATTGACTGCGATCGCCGTTATCGCCCTCGTCTCCAGTGCCTATCTGTTGTTCGGTGTCGCCAGGGTCGACTGGTTCGCCCAACGATCCTCGGCCACCCTGTTGATCCCCGATGCCGCCAACCTGGCGCAGCGCTCACCGATACTGTTGGCTGGAATGCGGGTCGGGCAGGTGACCTCGGTTCGCAATACCGCCGGTGGTGTCGAAGTGCGCTTCGATATCGACTCCGGTCGGCGCATCCCTGCCGACAGCACGGTTGTGATCGAAACCCTCTCGGCACTGGGCGAACCGTATATCGACTTCCGGTCTGCCAGTGGCGACGGCCCATACCTCGCAGACGGCCAGCTCATCCACACCCAGGCAGTCCGCACGCCGAAATCCATTCCCGAAGTCGCCCGCACTGTCACCGCACTGCTCGCCGAGCTCGACCCAGGCGCCATCGCCTCGCTGGTCCAGACCTTCTCCCAGGCGCTCGACGGCACCGAAACGGTGATACCGCAACTCACCCACGCCTCGGACTTGCTGGCCGCCACCTTGATCAGTCGCTCTCCGCAGATCCGGGACATCCTCACCAACGCCCAGGCCCCCGGACCCGACCTCGCGCTCGCGGGTGCCCAGATGGCCGAGGGTGGGGTGCAGTTCGGCGAGTTCGGCGTCAAGGTCAACGAAGTCGTGAAGTCTCTCCAGCGACTCCTCGACGCTCGCCCCGTTCCTGATGCGTATACCGAAGGAAACGGCTTGATCCCGTTCGTGTCCAAGCTCACCGACCACCTCGACCGCATCGGTCCCGACGCGCAGCGCCTCTACCCGGTGATCGGACCACTGCTGACCCGCGCCGCTACCGCCGTCCCCGGCATCGACCTGTCCGCACTCATCGCTCAGGCCCTTGCCTCGGTGAGCCCTGACGGCACCATCCGCCTACAGCTCGACATCAAGTAGCCGACTGCCAGAATGCTCCCAAATATACTGTTGCACAGTCATTTTAATGTCCCCGCCGTTGTGGCCGCGCGAGTTGTCGGGGCGCTCTACGGGCATTTCAAAAAGTATTGCAATCTGGATTGCGTCACTATATATTCGAGGAGTTCGCCGAACTTCGGCGATGAGGTCACCTCAGTGCGGAGGAATGAGGATTCGTGATGGCAGAGGCGGTTTTGCGTGAGTCCGCGGGCAGCGGCACGGTCACACCCGACCATGAGGTGGTGATCGTCGGTGCGGGGTTCGGCGGCATCGCGGCGGCCATTGCCTTGCAGAAGGTCGGCGTCGACAACGTCGTGATCCTCGACAAGCACGATGGCGTCGGCGGTACCTGGCATGTGAACACCTATCCTGGTGTGCAGGTCGACATCCCGTCGATGGTGTACAGCTACTCCTTCGATCAGCGCTCGGACTGGTCGCGGGTGTTCGCGCCGGGGGCGGATCTGTGCAAGTACGCCAACGACGTGGTGGATCGACACGGTCTGCGCCCCAAGGTGCGATTGAGTCGGACGGTCACCCAGGGCGAGTGGGATGAGGACAACCAGCTCTGGCGCGTGCATACCGACGCTGGTGAGGTCTACACCGCACGATTCCTGGTGCCTGCCCTCGGTGGCATCGAGGTGCCCAAGCTGCCGGACATTACGGGCATCGACTCCTTCGCGGGCCAGATCATGCACACCTCCCGCTGGGATCACGACTACGATCTGCGCGGCAAACACGTCGCGGTCATCGGCACCGGAGCCTCGGCATTGCAGTTGATTCCGGCTATCGCCGACACCGTCGAGCATCTGACGGTATTCCAGCGGCGAGCGATCTGGATTGCGCCGAAGCCAGACTGGAAGGCCGGTGCTTTCACGCGATTCCTGTTGCGCCGCAAGGCATTCCGTGCTCCGGTGCGGGCGCTGATCGGTGGCGGAGTCTCGGTGGGCACCGGGGCGGCGTTGCTGGCGGGCAAACGGGCGCTGCCCGCGCTCAAAGTCGCCGAGGCCACGCTGCGGTTATGGATGCGTACCCAGATCCACGACCGTGAACTGCGCGAAAAGCTCACCCCCGACTACCCGTTCGGCTGCAAACGGCCCTCGATGTCCAACGAGTATTTCAAGACCTTCACCCGTGACGACGTCACGCTGGTGACCGACCTGATCGACCACGGCACCGAGCGCGGACTGGTCACCAAAGACGGCACCGCACACGAATTCGACGCCATCGTCTGTGCCACCGGTTTCGCGGTTATGGGCCAGGGCACGACCCCGGGCTTTCCGACCTTCGGACGCGACGGTGTCGAGCTCGGAAAGTTCTGGCACGAAAACCGGTTCTCGTCCTATCAGGGCGTCAGCGTGCCCGGGTTCCCCAATCTGCTCATGATCGTCGGCCCCTACGGTTACGCGCCCAGCTCCTATCACTGCTTCGTCGAGGCCACCGCCGCACACGCCGCACGCGTCATCAAGGAAACCCTGCGCCGGGGCGCAACGACCTGCGAGGTCACCCAGCAAGCACACGACGACTTCACCCAGAAGTGCCGCGATCAGATCGACAAGATCGGCTACGTGGACCTGTGCACCGGGTCCAACACCTACTACATCAACTATCAGGGCGATGTGGCGCTGATCCGGCCGCAGAGCCATCTGACCATGTGGTGGCAGAGCCGCTTCTTCCCGCTCAACGTCTACCGGTACACCAGGAACACTCTCGATCCTGTTGTGGCCGATACGATCTCGATCGATCAGAAAGCAGGCGTGTGATGCTGCGCGCGAAACCGGATCCGCGACTTGTGCTCATTACCGGCGCGGGCAGTGGCATCGGCAGAGCAACCGCCCTGCGATACGCCGAACGGGGTGCGACCGTCGTGGTCACCGACATCGACGGTGACACGGCCTCGGCCACCGCACAGATGATCCGTGCGCGAGGTGGCAGCGCGGTGGTCTATGTCCTCGACGTCACCGACGACAACGCCTGGCAACAGCTCGCCGCCGAAGTATCCGAACAGCACGGTGTGCCCGACATCCTGGTCAACAACGCCGGGTTCGGCATCGCAGGCGGGTTCCTCGAGCACACCAAGTCCGACTGGGACCGTCTGCTCGCGGTCAATCTCGACGGCGTGGTCAACGGCTGCCGAGCGTACGCCCCCCGCATGGCCGAGCGCGGCAGCGGGCAGATCATCAACATCGCCTCCGGCCTCGGCTACATCCCCTGGGCCATGACACCGTCGTACTGCACCTCCAAGGCCGCGGTCCGAATGTTCAGCGAATGCCTGCGCGTGGAACTGGCCCCGAAGCGGGTCGGCGTCACAGTCATCTGCCCGGGTGTGGTCGGCGGAACCGCCATCGTCTCCAATGCGCGAATGGTGGCGTCGCTCGATGACATGGAAAGTATCGAAAAGGGCGAATTTCAGCGTGTCGCAGGTTTTCTCGTGGAGAAGTTCGGATCAAAGTTCAGCTCACCAGACTATGTGGCGCGCGGGATCGTGCGCGCGGGACAGCACAACTGGGCCGTCGTACCGGTGCGGCCGGAATCCTGGCTCATGTTCGCCCTGCATCGCCTTTCGCCGGGCCTGTTGCGCGGCGGCGCCGCCCTACTCGCTCCTCGGCGAGTGGAACAAGCAGTGGCCGCCGTGTCGACCCGTATCCCGCAACGTTGGGTGGACGTCGTCCGTGCCCGCGTCGACCGCTGAGCTCTCACACCCAAATCCATGTGATCTCAAGGCGCGCCGTACCTTTCACGGAGCTACGGCCAGACCGCTCCGGATGACAGGAACACGAGACCTGTCAGCCTACACTGCAGGAGCCATTCGGTTCAGCTGCGATCGCTCGCCAGGTTCCGCACTTTGCGGACCTGAGCGTGGAACTCGTAGACATTGTTCGTGATGCATCGGTGCATGCGTGCATGCTCTCGGATCGACCGCAGTAGCCGCGATTCGGCTGCCTCGGTGAGCGTATTCCTCGATTCGAGCTGTGCCAGTTGCGAATCCGCCCACGCGATACTCCACAACCAGTAGTCAGCGCCTTCGGCGGTAAGGTCGACGTTACGATCCAAGTTGAATCCGCTTACTTTCGCGGCCGCGATGTACTCCGCCAGCGGACCGATGTCGATTGTCCAGTATCGATCTGCCGGCGCCTTGGATACCGGCACGTCGAACTTTCCTGGCGGATGCGCGGCAGTGAAGTCCCCGACCATCGTCGAGACCAGGTGGCCCATGTCGGCGTCGTCAGCCAACTGTGCTGCCAGTCGCGCTTGCGCTGGTTCGGTGGTGAGGCCGGTGACTTCGACGCCGAAGCGTTGAGCCCGATAGAGTGCAGGCCCGCCCAAGCCGCATCCGATATCGAGCACTCGACCGCGAAACGCCGCTGCGGCGTCCCAGATATCGAAAAGAATGCTATGAAAGAATCTCGCACTGTGGATGAAGAATCTCACTTACGTGAGGACAGCCAAGTGGATGGTCGATCGAAGGCTCGACCACACGCTCCGTTCACGACGCAATTGGGTTATGGGTGCGATACCGAGAGTGAGGTGACCGATTGAAGAGTGTGTAATAGAACCTCCCGGTATTGCGATAGATGAATTATCTGAAAACAAGTCGACGTGTAGTCGACTCACCCCATCAAGGAGATGGTCACGATGAGTGTAGTCAGGAAATTCTACGCCGCCGCTTTGCTGCCGTCGGCGCTGTCGCCTCGATCGCCGCTGCGACAGGAGGAGCTCAGGCAACCGAGCTATGTGCGGGAATCCCAGAACCGGGGACTTCGGTTCCGGTCGTGACGCAGGACAACCATAACCCTCCCGGGGTTGGCCTACGTATCGAACCGCAGCATGACGTATATGTCGTCAACGTCTGTGCGTATCAGCCGGTTGATGTACCGCAGGTATTCCCGGAGCAAGGCGTACGTTAGCGGTCTTCTCCAACAGTGAATTCTGGCCCGTCGGGAGCCCGCAATATGGCTCACCGACGGGCGGCCCAGCTTCAATGGGAGTACACAGGCGACCCCAACAGGAGTGGTCGACGGTTCGCCTGTGTGTTATCCGCTCCACCTTCGATAAACTCAGGAGCCCCCGGCGTCTTCGGCCCGTGAGGGCCAGCGACAGGCACGCTTGGTGAAGGCGAGCTCCCGCTGAGCGGATGCGAGCCGCCGACCTCGGGCCATTGATGCTGCAACAGTTTCGAGAAGCACTCGTGACGCCCGATAATCGGATCGTTCCCGGAAGACCTCGGAGCGGCCTTGGCACCCATCGGGTTTCGGGGCCGATAATGTCATAGACAAGCAGCGGTCACGCTCAGCAACCAGCGCAGCGACTCGCTGAGCTGCCGCACCTACAGATCTCCGCACCAGAGCGATATTCGCACGAAGTGTTCTTTATCGAATTGTCAACATCGGCGCGCTCACAGGTTACTCCACGACCTCGACCACCGTGGTTGGAGTGTCGAATTCGACCGGGCCGAGCCCGCGCCAGCGAACCGAGACCTTGCACCGTGTTGTGTTGGTCGGTGTTCCGTCACTGTGTCAAGGCAGGCGGCGGGGGGTTGGCAGCACGGCGGTTGCGGGGACCGGTTCCCAGCGGGCGAGCCCGTCCTGGTCGCGCCTGAGGCGGCCGAATGCCTGGTCGCCGAAGTGGAATGCGAACCCGATCGTGCCGGGTTGCTCGAGTTCGGTGCTCAGGCGCTGGCGTGCGGCGCCTACCGCGGTGTAGTCGACGTCGGGTTTGGATGGCCAGTCCGGATGGGTGAGTTGTGCTGGGATGTGGAATCCGTCGCCGAAGACGATGACCCGAGCGGTGGTTGTGGAGATGATGTAGGAGGTGTGGCCTGGGCTGTGCCCCGGGGTGACGAGGGCGTGGACGCCGGGGAAGATTTCCTCGCCGTCGGTGACGCGGGTGTGGGTGCCTGCCATGGGGTCGATCACTGTGCGGCGCGGTGGTGCGCCGGGGATGATTTCGCCGCGTCCGTGTGGCGCCCATTCCTGTGCGGCGACGAGATAGCGGGCGTTCGGGAAGAATTTGTGGCCGTCGGGGCCGAAGGCCCATCCGGTGTGGTCGATGTGCAGGTGGGTGAATGCCACGGTCTCGATGTCGGAGGGGGCGTACCCCAACTTGGCGAGCACTTCCGGGAGCGCTCCGCAGTTGACAGGGCCGATGTAGGTCTGCCCGAGTGACACATCACCTGTGTAGGGGCCCATGCCGGTGTCGATCAGCAGCCGTTTGTGGTCTCGCTCGACGAGCAGGCCGCCCGCGGACAGTGCGACGAATCCGTGCGCGTCGAGCAGTTCGGGATGGTCGGCCCAATACTCGGCGGGGATATCGGGGAAGAATCCTGCCGGCGTGAGTCCCATGGCGCCATCGACGACATACGTCAGCCGCACGTCACCGAGTTGCAGTGACCGCACCGCTGACTGCTCGTTCAATCTGCCTAGGTCCGAAGACACCATGAGTGCGCTCCTATCTCCTTGATCTGACGGATTGGCTGTGGCTCGCACGGAAGGTCCCCGGATTTGATGAGTTGCGTTGTCTGGGAACGTTTGCCGTCGTGTGGTCCAGAGAGCCAGGGATTGAACAGGGTGGCGGTGCTCGCTCGGCTGATGTGGACCGGCTGTGTGTTCGTTCGACGGTTACCGGGCTAGATCGAGCAGTCGCTCGGCGTTGAGATGGGCGATCTTTTCTTTGTCGCCGGGGCTGATGGGGAGGTTGTCGAGGAACTGCCTTGCCGCGCTATTGGTGCTGTACGGGTAGTCGACGGCGAACAGGATTCGGTCGATGCCGATGGCGTGGACCGCGCCGGCGAAGGGGGCGTAATCGAATACGCCGCTGATGGTGATGTGAAAGTTCTGGGTGAAGTAGTCGGGGATAGGTCTGGCCAGTTGCACGAGCTTGCCCATCCGGTCCTGGACGCGCCAGATCATCGACGGCAGGGTTTCCCCCATGTGACCGATGATGATCTGCAGGTTCGGGAATCGGTCGAAGACACCGGCGATGATCAGCCGGAGGGCGTGCAGTCCGGTGTCGACGTGCCAACCCCAGGCGGCGGTACCGAGGATCTCGGTGACCACTGGGGAGAACCCGGCATAGCAGGCATCGAAAACAGCCTGTGGCGGGCGGGTGGGATGCAGATAAATCGGCACCCCCAGCACCGCGGCCCGCTCGAAGACCGGCCAGAAGAACTCGTCGTCGAGGTACCTGCCACCGACGTGGCCGTTGACCATAGCTCCGCGGAAACCCAGTTGTAAGACCGCGCGGTCGAGTTCGTCGGCGGCGGCCCTGGGCTCCGACATGGGCAGTGTGGCAAATCCGCCGAAGCGATCAGGGTGGGCCGAGACGGCTTCGGCGACAACGTCATTGGCCTCCGTTGCCAGCCGGATCGCCGTCATGGAGGCAAGGGACTCGGTGGCCGGAACGGTCTGCGACAGCAGTTGCATGTCGATGCCCGCGGCGTCCATATCGGCCAGCCGTCCGTCGCCGAGACCGGAAATGCCCGCCGGGACCTCGGCGCCTTTCTGCCATTGACCGGCATCGGCGAGTAAGTCGTACATTTTCGCGAGCGGATGATCCGCGTTCGCCTCGCGTAGCGCCCGAGTGGTGAAGTGCTCTTCCAAGGCGATAATTTTCACGTGATCCTCCCAGGATGATTCCGATGGAGCAGTCAGGCGTGTGCGAGTTCGGCGGCGATGTGTTCGGCGGCCATGAGCACGGTGAGGTGGATTGCGGCAGAAGGGATGTCGGGGAAGATCGAGGCGTCGACCACCCGCAGTCCTTCGACTCCGAAGACCGCTCCGAGCGGGTCGACGACGGCGCCCATCGGGGTGGTCGATGAATAGTGGTGATAACTGTTCACCGTGGATTCGATGGAGGCGTCGACGTCCATCGAGCCGGGGTTGAGTTCGTGGTCGATGACGTCGGCCAATGGGCTGGTGGCCGCGATGTGCCTGGCCAGTGCGATGCCCTCGGCCACCCTGCGCCAGTCGGTGGGCTCCGCGAGCAGGTTGAGGTCAACGCGGGGGTCGATGTGCGGGTCGATGCTGGTCAGCGTCAGTGTGCCGACGGAAACCGGTCGGACCAGTCCGACCGAGAGCAAAAACGCTGCGCCGGTGGGGCTTCCGCTGTGATCTCCCACGTGTGAGGCGACGATGTGTAGATCCAGTTCGTCGCCGACGGCTTCGGAACTGGCGGTCCAGGCTTTCGCGCCGAGCACCGGTATCGGTTCGCCGATCAACTCTGGTTTCGCGGCGTAGACGTTGTGGTAGAACGGGTGGTCGTACAGGGTCTGACCGACCGGGAGGTCGGCGACCACTCCGACACCCAATGCGGCGAGCTGGGCGGCAGGGCCGATACCGGACCGAAGCAGGATCGCGGCGCTGCCGATGGCACCCGCACTGAGCACCACCTCCGCAGCTCTCAGGTGGGTGCCGCCAGCGAGTAGGACGCCGACGGCGCGGCCGCCTTCGATCAATACTCGATCGACCAACTGATCGCCGAGGATGGTCAGGTTGGGGCGGGAGCGGACAGACTCCGTCAAATACGCCATACCGGTATTGACCCGTACGCCGTCTACGATGTTCATCGGATACGGGCCGACGCCTGCAGGCTTGGGCCCGTTGAAGTCCTCGACGGCCGGAATCCCGGTAGCGAGCGCGGCATCGACGAACGCGCGCTGCATGGTGCTCAGCTCGGTGCGGTCCAGTTGGTGCACCGGCAGCGGGCCACTGCGGCCATGCCACTGATCACTGCCCCCGTCGGCGTTTTCCAGCGCTCTGAACGCGGGCAGGATCTCGTCGAACGACCAGCCCGCGACATTCCAACGGGCGAAATCCGCCTGCGTCGCCCGTACCGCGATCGCCCCGTTGACGGCGGAACCGCCGCCGAGGACTTTGCCTCGGTAGAGGGCTATCGGGTGACCGATGCCCCCTGGTTCGGACATCGTGCCCCAGTCGTGGCCGGTCGCGCCGCCCAGCACAGTGCTGGAGGAGATTGAGGGCGGGTAACGATCGGGCTGGTATACCGGGCCCGCCTCCAACAGGGTCACCCGCCGTGCCGGGTTTTCGCTCAATCGGGCGGCGAGCACGGCACCGGCTGAGCCGCCTCCGACGATCAGGACGTCTACGGTCTTCTCCTGCGCCATGATCGAACCTTTCGCGTCTGGGTTGCGTTGTGCGAGTTACCTTCCCGCAGGATTGTGTGGTGTCGTTCAGCCTGTGATGCGCATCAGGTCGAGGTGGTCACCGTTGAGGGTGAAGGTGAAGTCCGAAGGTCCGTTGAAGCCGTTGCCGCCTACTTGGGCGCTGACGGTGACGGTGTCTCTGGTCTGTGTGGTGCTGGTTATTTCGAGGGTGATCTGCTTGCCGATGAACTCGTTGTCGCTCCACCGTCGGATGGCCTCGTGTCCACGGAATTCCCGGCCCCAATCGTCGACCGTGCCGTGGTCGGTGAAAGTGGCAAGGAAGGCATTGGTGTCGCCGGAGTTGGCGGCGGTGAGGGCGCGGCGGACGGGGGCGGGCAGTGTGGTGGTGTCCATGTCAGGTGTCCTTTCAGACGGGATCTCGTGTGAGTCGATATCTAGTTGCTGGAGCCACCGTTCATGAGGATTTCTTCGCCGGTGATGAAGAACGAGGCGTCGCTGCCCAGGAATTCGGCGACGTCTGCAACGTCGTCGGCGGTGGCCAAAGCTCCGATCGGCACCGAGTTCAGGAGTTGCTTCTTGTAGGGGTCGTCGTCGCTGACACCGGCGAAAATTCCGGCACCCTCGATGGGGCCGGGAACCAAGGAGTTGACGGTTACCTTGCGGTGGCCGATTTCCTGGGCCAAGACTTTGACGAGGTATTTGGGTGCGGTTTTGCTGGTGCCGTAGAGCCCGAGTCCGGGATGCGGGCGGGAGGTGGAGCTGGAGGCGATGTTGATGATCCGGCCGCCGTCGGCGATGTGGCGGGCGGCGGCCTGCAGCACGAAGAACGGGCCTTTGGTGTTGACGCGGAACAACAGGTCGAAGTCGTCTTCGGTGACGTCGGTGACGGGGATGTTGACTTTTTCGATGCCCGCGTTGGCTACCACGATGTCAACCTTCCCGAACGCATCCAGCGCTGCATCGAACAAACGCTCGATCTCGGAAACCTTGGACACGTCTGCCCGCACGATGATCGCTTTCGCACCGGCTGCGGCCACGGCTTTCTTGACCTCTTCGGCCGCGGCCGTGTCGTTGGTGTAGTTGATGACGATGTCGGCACCCAATTCGGCGTAGCGCAACGCGATGGCGCGGCCGATGCCACGGGACGAGCCGGTAATCACGGCCACTTTTCCGCGAAACGACATAACGGATTCCTTACTGTCGTGGTGGTGGAACACGGTTGTCGCTGACTCCGGCCGTTGCGGGGGTCAGTGGTAACGCGTGGCCGGGTGATATCAGCGGTGTTCGGGGAGCAGAACTGAGCGATAGCGCGCGTTGGGCATGTTCTGGAAGGCGGCTTCGGCGTCTTTGAGGGGGTAGGTCTCCACCAAGGGGCGGATGTTCTTGAGTGCGGCGAACTCGAGGGTGTCTTCGGAGTCCTTGGCATGTCCGCTGTACCAGCCGGTGACGGTGCGCCGGCCGAATACCAGCAGCTCAGGGTTGAGGTCGAGAGATTGGTGGTCCGCGGCGATCACCACCAAACGCCCACCGGGACGCAGACCCGCGAGCAGATCGGCTTGGGCGGGACTGGAACCGACGGTGGACAGCGCAACCTTGGCGCCACCGAGGCGGGTGAGCGCTTCGCCGACACTGCCCTCGGTGCTGTCGATGTAGTCGTCGGCGCCCAGTTCCCGGGCGATGCCTTCTTTGGCGCGTCCGCGGTTGATGGCAATCGTACGGAAGCCCATCTTGTTGGCGAACTGGATGGCGAGGTGGCCCAGGCCGCCCACGCCGTGCACGGCGACCGTTTCGCCAGGACCTGCCTCGGAGTGACGCAAGGCGTTGAAGGTGGTGATGCCCGCGCACATCAGGGGCGCGGCGTCGGAGAACGACAGCGCGGCCGGGATGCGGGCGAGTGCGTCTTGTGGTGCGATCGTGTATTCGGCGTAACCGCCGTCGTAGGACAGGCCGACGACCTTGCGGTCCACGCAGAGCGCGAACTCGCCCTGACGGCAGTAGGCGCATGTCATGCAGCTGCCGCCGTGCCAGCCGATGCCGACCCGGTCGCCGACCTGCCAGGCGGTGACGCCCGATCCGACGGCGTCGATCTCACCGGCGATCTCATGGCCGGGCACACGTGGCAAGGAGACGCCGAGCAGGCCGAGCCGGGCCAGGTTCTCCCCGCCGCACACGCCGCAGGCGTGGACCTTGACGCGGACTTGACCCGCTGCGGGTTCGGGGATCGGGATTTCGGCCGAAACGAATTCCGCGCCTGCGGTGACTACCTGCATCGCGTGCATGGTGGAGGTGCTCACAGTCGTACTCCCTTGTGTTGTGGGGGTTTGGCGTGTTGTGGAGTCGCTAGCGACACATCGTCAGGTGCTCGGCCGATCGCCGTGAAGATGCTCCCACGAGGTGGTATCGCCGCTAACGATTACATGATACTAGCGCTAACTATCGACGCTACCAAACGACTGTTATCGTCGTTACATCATCGTTGTCGCACGGTTCCACGCCGCTGCGGTCGGGTCGCGGAGGCGGCGTTCATGGTTGCGGGCGTTGCTCAGTCAGCCGAAGCCCGATCACCCCGCGCCGCGGCACGGCAATTGGCTTGCTCGGGCTGGAGAGCAGGGCGACCACGGCGCTCTTCAGGAGTTCGTCAGAATTCCGCCTTGGGATGATTCAGCCCATGGCGGGGGCCAATGGGCTAACGTGATGTGCCCCAGGAACCGTTGTGGCGGTTGCGGTTTCCACATCCCGAACTGAGGCGGGCGACACGTGGATTTGGCACTGACACGTCTGGGCGTTTGTCTTGAGCGACTATCCGGCCTGGCGGACGTAGGGGCCGAATCGAGGATTTCCGCGCAGTGATCACTCTGGGGGTCGACGATCGCACCGGGCATCGAACGGGGGCTGACAGTCGATGCCGCGCGGCACCCCCTCCGGCCGCACAGTCACCATCGCCCGACTCTCGGGCGCGTCACTAGGGTGGCTTTGCCCGCCATCTCTGACGGCAGTTATCCACGAATCTCGGCGGCGCCGCCAGTCTGCGGAAAGCAATGTTCACGAATAACTGTCTCGTCTCGGTTGGGCTGAGGCAGTCTCATCGATCTGAGGCATTTCGCGGTTTGTCTCGCGTGATCTGCAGCAGCGCATAGTATTTCGCGGGTGATGGGTGCGTCGCCAGTGTTGGGTCCGGTTGGGGCTGCGGGCTTCGAGGTGGAGTTCGTGACCGTGGGCGGCATGCTGGTTCGGCGGGATCTGTCGGCGGTGTGGGATGTGCCGTTCGAGGTGGTGGACCGGCCGGTGCGGTCGTTTCGTTCGTATCGGGGGCAGCGGAGTTATTCGGGTTGGTGGTGGATGGCGAGTTCGGCACGGCATGTCGGCTACGAGTCGTGGCTGGAGCGGGACAACGTGATGGTCCTGGATGCCGATCCCGATGTCGCCGCGGTGGTTTCGCAGCCTTTCCGGTTGTGGTGGAGCGATGGGGTCAAGCCGCGTCCACGCCGGCATGTGCCCGACTATTTCGTCCGTCGGGCCGATGGCGGCGTTGTGGTCATCGATGTTCGTGCCGACGACCGCATCGAGGACGACGACGCGGCGTTGTTCGCCGCGACCGGGGTCGCGTGCCGGGCGGTGGGCTGGGAGTATCGCCGGGTCGGCGAGGTCGATCCGGTGCTGGCCGCGAATCTGCGGTGGCTGGCCGGGTTTCGGCATCCACGCAACCGGGTCGAGCCCGCCGCAGCGGAGTTGTTGCGGGTATTCGCTTCCCCGCGAGCGATGTTCGACGGGGCAGCGGCGGTTGGGGACCGAATTGCGGTGCTGCCGACGTTGTTCCATCTGTTGTGGACAAGCGAACTGGTCACCGACATGACCGTCCGGTTGGACGGGTCAGCGGTTGTGACGTCGAGGCGGGCCGCGTGAGGCAGGCGGTGTTGCGGGCCGGAGACGAGATCCGGCTGGAGGGTAGTGAATACACCGTGGTCTCAGTTGCCGGTGATTCGGTCGATCTGGTCGACCCGGTCGGGACGCCGGTCACGATCGCGGCGAGCGAGCTGCTGGGCGCCGCCGGATTGGAGCTGGTGTCGGCGTCACGACCACGGTTGATCTCCGAGGAGGTATTCGATGCGGTCCCTGCGGAGGTGATGGAGCGGGCCAGATGGTGGGAGGCGCAGGTGATCGAGGTCCTGACCGGCGAGCCGTCCGGCGGGGCGGCTGGCGCTGCGGTTCGGCGTTCGTTGCGGCAGCGAGAGCTTGCCAAGGTCGACCAGTTACGGGCCGCCGGGCATGCGGTCAGTCTGGGCACGCTGCAGCGGCATCGGCTGGCCTACCAGCGTGACGGGCTGCTCGGGGTGGTCGATCGCCGTTTCCTTCCCCGTCGTTCGACGACCGGCCGGGTCGACGAACGGGTAGTGGAAGTGCTGCGCAGGCTCATCGACGAGGAGACCGATCGCTCGACCGGCACCGGCAGCCGGCTGATGCGCCGCACGGAGAATGCGCTGCGCGAAGCCTACGGCGACCAGTCGCCCGCAATGCCGTCGCGAGCGACGTTCTACCGGCTGGTCGATCGCATCGCCGCGGGCAAACACACTCTGGGATCGGCCCGCACCCGCCGATCGCTGGCCAAACAGCCGGACGGGCCTTTCGGCACCGTCACCGCGGCCCGGCCCGGCGAGATCACCGAGATCGACTCCACACCGATCGACGTCCGGGTCGTCCTGGACGACGGCACCGTCGACCGGGCCGAGCTGACCGCACTGGTCGATGTCCGGACTCGCACGATCGCCGCAGCGGTGCTGCGGCCGACCACCAAGGCGGTCGATGCGGCGCTGCTGCTGGCCAGAGCGCTGACTCCGGAACCGATGCGGCCGGGCTGGTCGGATGCATTGCGAATGTCGCGGTCGGTGCTGCCACACCGGCGGTTGACCGAAATCGACCGGCGGCTGTCCGACGCGGCGGCCCGGCCGGTGATCGTGCCGGAGACCATCGTGTTCGACCACGGCAAAGCCTATCTGTCGCAGACGTTCCGATCGGCGTGCTTGGCGTTGGGCGTCAGCTTGCAGCCCGCTCACCCGGACACCCCGACCGACAAAGGCAAGGTGGAGCGGACCCTGCAATCGGTGGGCACCCTGTTCGCTCAACATGTCGCCGGATACGTCGGGTCCTCGGTCGAGCGGCGCGGCAAAGACGCTGACCGGCAGGCGGTTTGGTCGATGCTGGAGTTGCAGGAACTGCTCGACGAGTGGATTGTCGCGGTCTGGCAGAACCGCCCTCACGACGGGCTTCGTGACCCGATCACACCGGGAAACGTGTTGACGCCCAACGAAATGTATTCCGCGATGGTCGAGATCACCGGCTATCTCCCGGTCCCGCTGACCGCCGACGACTACATCGAACTGCTGCCCGCCACCTGGCGCACGATCAACTCCTACGGCGTCAAGCTCAACAACCGCACTTACGATGCGAAGGCACTGAACCCGCTGCGCCGCCAGCACTCCGGCGTCGAACACCGCAACGGACGCTGGGAAGTGCACCACGACCCCTACGACATTTCACGAATATGGGTGCGCGACCACACCAGCAGCCGCTGGATCACCGCGTATTGGACACATCTGAAGACCACACCGGCCCCGTTCGGCGAACTGGCCTGGCAGCACGCCCGCACCACCTTGACTGCCCGAGGAAACGACACCGCTACCGAAGCCGAAATCGCGCAGGCTGCAACCGATCTGCTCAACCGCGCCGAGCGCGGCCCCACCGTCGATGCTCCGCAGAAGCCAACCACACGAGAACGCCGAGTCACGGGCCGAACCAGAGCCACGACCGCTTCGCCACATCCGGCTTCGCTGACCAGCTCGCCTGAGCCCGAGGGCGGCGAGCCCGAGGGCGGCGAGCTCGACGGCGAGCCGTCGGGCGAGACCCGTCTGGCGAAGGTGATTCCGCTGGGAATTTTCGATCCCTTCGAGGAGGCGAAGAAACGGTGGTGATCCCGGCACCGTCCGACAGCGACGATGCGGCCGGGCATCTGACCACCCTGCAGGGATGGAACCGGTTCACCGACTCCGCGGTGAAACCACCGGAACTACATCCGCCGGAGCGGCTTCGGGAACTCGGCCGCGTCGAGCGTGAAATCTATGACGACCTGCGGTTGGACTACCACACCCGGCTCGGGGTCGTGGCCACGTCCACGTTGCGGCGGGTGGTCAACACCGGGCGGCGGTTGACACTGCTCAACCGGCACGCGATCAGCGCGCGACGCGGGATGGTCGTGTCCGGCGCGGCCGGCACCGGCAAAACGACCGCGATCACTCAGTTCGGCAAGGCATACCAGGCGATCGACCGGGCCCGTCATCCCGGCCACGACCGGATTCCGGTCATCTACGTCACGGTCCCGCCCGCAGCGACCTCACGCATGCTGGCCATCGAGTTCGCCCGATTCCTCGGACTGCCGATTCCCGCGCGCGCCAACATCACCGACGTCATCGAAGCCGTCTGCGGTGTCAGCGCCGACATGCGCGTCAGCCTGGTACTCGTGGACGAAATACACAACATGCAGCTCGCGACACGCAGCGGCGCCGAGGTTTCCGACACGCTCAAATACTTTTCCGAGCGCATCAACGCCACCTTCGTCTACTCGGGCATCGACGTCGAACACCAAGGGCTGTTCAACGGCACCCGCGGACGGCAGATCGCCGGCCGCTTCACCCTCATCCCCACCCTCGCATTCGGATTCACCGACGAATGGCACCAGATCGTCTCCACCCTCGAAGACGCCCTGCGCCTGCACCACCACGCACCCGGAACCCTGCCTGATCTGGCCCGTTACCTGCACCAACGCACCGGCGGAATGATCGGCAGCCTCTCACACCTGATCCGCGGCGGCGCCCTGGAAGCGCTGCTCGACGGCAGCGAAGCAATCACCAAACCACTATTGGACGCGGTCGATCTCGACCACGCCGCACAAACCAACCCCAGCCGCAAACCCAGCCCGACCCGATGACCACAACCACAACTGACACCCCGGATCCGCTGCGCCCGTTGCCGATCCGTCCCAGACCGCAACCCGGCGACGACTGCCTGGCCTACATCCGGCGCCTCGCGGTCGCCAACCACATGCGCCCCGCCCACCTGCGCCGATATCTGCAGGACCCTCACGACGGCAACCACATCCGGCTCGACCGGCTCGCGGCCCTATCGGGCCGCTCACCAACCGCGCTGCAATACGCCCTCACCGACCTGCACCCCGACCCGGCAAAGGCCAGCCCGGCCAACCGCCGGTCACGGTCCCCCCTTCCACGAACCGAAGTGTTCCGGCTGATCCGCCGCGACGCCCGCCTCGGCATGAGCATCAACGCGCTCGCCGACCGATACGGCGTCGGCGAACGCACCGTCCACCAAGCACTGAAATCACCGAACCCGCAGCCCCGCAAGCAATACCCGCAGCGCACGTCCCGGCTCGACCCGTTCATCCCCGTCATCGACGCGATACTCGAACAGGAACACACCGCGACCGGACCGAGACGCGGAACGATCCAATCGATCTACGACCGGCTCGTGACCGAACACGCAGCCGACGTGTCCTACAGCATCGTCCGCACCTACGTCGCGCATCGCCGCAGGACCACAGCCCACAGCCTGCTTCCACCGGCCCACCAGGCCGTCGAAGCCTACGACCTCGACCGGCTGCGCATCCACCTCGACCTCGGCGACAACGTCGACACCCAGCACCACGGCCGAACACTGCTCCACCACGCCATCGACATCGAACACGCCCGTCACAGCAGCGGCGAACCGCTCAACGCCACCATTACCGCATTCCTCCTCGCCCGCGGCGCCAACGGCCACCGGCCCACACCCCGATTCCCAAGTCCCATTGCGCACGCAGCCGACCTCGGACACTGGCTCGCCGTCGAACTCATCAGAGCCGCAACCCATCCCGATCTGCACCAGATCAACTGAGACCCGCAACCCACGGCCGTCTCACTCGATCCGAAGCAGCCCAGGCCAATCGCCTACACCCACCCCATGCCAGCTGAGACAGGACAATAACGACAGTGTTTGGCGGCTCCGGCAAGCGAGCGCTCAGCGACTTTACCGGGCATTCGCGCGGCCCTGATTCTCGCCTCTGCTGACATTACAACCGGCCGCGGAGGCCCTGCCACCCGCTTGACGCAGACACCTCGAGTCGCGCCTCAGCGGTCCGGCCGGGGGACCCATCCAGGCTGGTCGCGGGTCCGAATATTCAGAAGTACGGCGGATTGGACTCACGAGCTCGCCTTCAAAGACAGGAAACCAAGATGCCAATGAACCGCGCGTGCACCGCTTCGCTGATTGCAGCAGCTGTTGTCGCAGTAGGGGGCTCCGTTATGCCCCCGACGGTGGCGTACGCCGAAAGCGAGACCTGGGCGACGATCACGCTGGATAGGCTTCCGCCCGTGCACATCGAGGTCGACGGCACGCGCTACACCTTGAAAGACATGATCTCCGGCACCGCCTCGTGCTCGTCCCCGCACGGGAACGACGCATCAATAAAAGTAGGGTACGGGTATAAGAGCTGGACGATTCCATGGCGAGCCGAACTGAAATGTGACGGAAAAGTGCGCCACTGGTCCGTGGCTAAACGCTCCGCCCTCATCCCACGTGGGCTGACCGGTCTCAGGACCGGTACGCACACTCTTGAGGCCGCAGTGTGGATAAACGGCACAATTTACGCCGAAACGCAGGCCCGTACAAACGTATTTGTCGAAGACCGCTACTAGTTGGGCGGCCACAATCAGCGGCTGCGGTTACCCGGTCGGTTCGACGCGTGTTAGATGTTCGGATCGACGGTTTCGAACACCCGGCCAAGTAGCGTCGCCAATTTAGACGCGATATTCGGCAGATCCGGATATTCGCCGAGCGCCGGCCGACCGCTTGTTCAGGGTCGGCCGTACGGTCGCACATCGGCATGAGGGTGTGTGCGGAAGAGGTGGAAGCCCCGGCACCGTGGTCTCCTGCCGTCATGATTCGTGAACATCTTCGACCGGTGTAGGTAACGACACGCCACAGGATTGGCGGACAGGTGACGTCACAATTCGCGGACGAAGCCACTAGGGCCTACTTATTGGCGATGCGCAGCAGCCATTCGTGCAGGAGGGCGGTTTCGGCTGCGCTCAAGGGGCGAGCCTGGTCGGTGAGCATTGCCTCGAGGCTCAGGGCGCGGGTAGCTAATGCGGCATTTCGGTGGTCGCTGTCGGGTCCGGTGGTGACGGCGGCGAGGATGATCTCACGCGTGCGTGCGGAGAGTTCGGGATCTCGGTCACCGCTGGGGGTGGCGATGAGTGAGAGGGTGACCCCGGTGTTGGTGGCGTGGATGAGGCCTGCGGCGGCCTCGGCGGGCATCCGCAATCTGCCTGCGACGGCGATGCGTTCGAGCACGGCGCGAAGCAGGCGGTTGGTCTCGGCGGCGGTGGCAGGTCGGCGTTCGGGCTGGGGTACGCCGTACATGAGTACGTAGAAGGCGGGATGGGTCAGGCCGAACTCGACGTGACTGTCCCATCCGCGTCTCAGGTCTTCCACCGGATCGTTGGTGGGGGTCAAGCTCTTCTTCTGCGCCAGGTATTGCTCGAATCCGTGCGCGGTGACTGCGTCGAGTAATCGCTGCTTATCGCCGAACAGTCGGTACAGGGTGGGCGCTTGCACATTGGCGGCCGCAGCGACCGCGCGCGTGGACACTGCTTCGGTGCCGCCGTTGGCCAGCAGGTCGGCGGCCGCGGCCAAGATGCGTTCACGGGTGGCGTTGGCTGTCATCACTCGCCCCTATCGACGGTAACGTTTTCTCGATAGCGACGATATCACGTCGAGGTTGCGGTCCTCGGAGCGACGGGCCCCTGGAACGTGAAGACTGTCGCTGATCAGGTCCCAGCGTCAAACGTGATGATCTGGTGTTCGCCCCGACCATCGGCGCTTGACCTTTGCTATCTCCTCTGCGCCATTCGTGGCCTCAAGCGAATACGGTGCTCGGGATCGTCGATGACCCCGCCGGTCAGTCCGAACGGTGTGGTGGTTCGTGCGGCGAGTAGTTCGGTGCACTCCTCGGCGTAGCTCAGCTGTCGCCGCAGCCGCTCGGCGCTGTCGCGGGCTTTGTCCCGGCGCGCGAGTAGGTAAGGGCTGCGAAGGTGCGTTGATCACCGGTGGTGGTGTCCGTTGTCGAGCACGGCGACTGCGCAGGAGCTGTTTCATTTCCGCGCGCGTGAATCCGAGCGGTTTCATCCGCCGGATCACCAGTAACCGGGCCACATCGGCTTCGGTGTAGAGCCGGAACCTGCCGGTCGAGCGTGCCGAAGGCTGAACCAGGCCGACTTCGTCGTAGTGGCGAATCGTCTTCAACGACAACTGGGTTCGCTCGGCTACCTGCCCGATTTGCAGGTAGCCGTCGGTGAATGCCTACCTCAGGGCGCGCCGGACAGGTGCACGGACAACCGTTCGTGCCGCGCGTCGGAGGCCGGACTCAATCCGATGTCGATCACGACATTGCGCGGGTCACCGAGATAGTCGAATTGGTAGACCAGATAATTGCTGGAGGCGAAGAACAACTCTCCGCGTACCCTTGTAGACGCGGGTGTCGATGTGGCCGTCCGCGTCGGACTCCGACGCTTTGATCACTTCGGTGAAATGTGCGACCCGGTGGGCGAAGGCGATCATGGCATGGCTTCGCATTCTAATTCCCGCAGTTGGGCGAAGTCCTCCCATGGTTTCACCCAGACTTCTGCTGTGCAGCGGTGTCGGTGCCCGTGTGGATCGACTGCGCAGTTCGCGTCCGCGGCTTGGGATTTGCGGCAGACCGTATCGGCCATTTCGAAGGCGACCCGGTATAGAATGCCGGCCTGGACTCGCTGTTTGGCATCGACGATGCGAATCAACTTGCGGTAGTGAAGCGTGTTGCTCTGATCGTTGAACTTGCTAACCGCGAACGCCGTCGCGGACGCTACCCCGTCGCTGTTCGGGTCTGCGGCGGACCATTTCCCCTCAGAGGATGGTTCAGCGTGCGCGTTGCCCGCGCAGACAGCGATCGCGACACCCGCCACGATCAAGCAAATCCAACCCAGCCGTAACCGATGAGCTGTCATGGCAGCCATTCAACAACAACATCAATGTGCTGAAGGCGCGACTCGCCGCAGCCCAGTTGGATCCGGCGGACCCGATCCGCCGTTATAGAATGGGCTGTCAGCGCGTGATCATGCGGCCAACAGCTCCGGATAATCCTGTACCCATCCGCCCTTCCGATGGCAACGAATTTCTAGTGGCGCACCCCCGGCTATCGGGATGGTCCGGCTCGCTTCGTTTGCTGGCCGATGCAGTCGGGAATGCTCAGCGCGCCATCTCGAGCCGTGGTCGAGTGCGTTCGGCCGTCCGGCGCTTTCATCGGTGGATCGAATGTACGGAAGGGAGTGCTGGGAATGCGACGATTGGGTGGAACAAGATCGACTGTGCCGGTAGCTGGCCGAGGACGAGCATGGTCTCGTAGGTCGAGTGTCGCAAGGTCTTTCACGGCCGCCGCGGTAAGCGTCGGTCTGTTCTGCATGGCGGGAGCGGTGCGCGCCGAACCCACCGGCAAGAGCGAGGACTCGGCGTCGGGGATTACGGTGCCCTGTACCGGCGGTAAGGGCACTTTCACCATTTCCCAAAAGGGCTCGGACTATATCGCCGAGGGTGCGGGCTCGTTCCCGGCGCAATCCGGTGGGGTGAGTGTGCAGAAGGTGGTGCAGCAGGCGCAGAAGATCCTGTGCGGTGGTGCGGCTTCCCCGTTCTCGGGCATTGCCGAGAAGCTGACCATCACCGAGGACCAAGAGGGCAAGGCGTGCGTGCTGACGTCCTCGAAGGCGGAGGGAACGGAGTCGGCTCCCGGTGGTGGGACGATCACGGTCAGCGGCGGGAAGCTGACGGCGACGATTCCGCTCGGTGGCGACGAACCGGTGCGGGTGACGGGCTCGGATTTCGGCCTCACCGGCGACGCCGTGCCGATCCTGTCGTCCGGCGGAGGCTTGCGGGGCACCGGGATCATCAAGGGATTGACCGTCTCGTCCTGCAACGAAATCCCGACCGGCAAGTTCACTGTGTCGGATGTTTCCACAACTGCGGAATTGCCGTCGCTGCCTGACGTACCTGGCCTCGGCAAACCAGAAGTGCCCGGCTTCGGTAAACCAACCGGCTGAAATACGGACGGTTCGAGCAGTCGAAGGGATGAGTCATGCATCGGGCGGCACGTGGTGAGGGTCTGCGCCGTTGGGCCCTCACGATGGCTCGGAACCGGCGTCGCGTGTATATCGTCTGGCTGTTGGTTGTCTGTGCCGGATTGCTCGGCTTGCCGCATCTGCTGAATTCGCTTGCCTCGCCCGCCATAACTGTCGACGGCTCCGAGTCGGAGCGTGCGGGGAAGTTGCTCGGTGCCGTGGTGCCTACGCTCGGAAACGAGCAGATGGTCGTGGTGCTCAACTCCGTGACGGCGAACCCGACCGGCGCCGAACTCGATTCGGCCGTCGCAGCGGTGGTCACGGAGTTGGGTGCTCGAGACATCGTCAGCGGAGCGATACCGTTGCCGCGGGCCGGTGATCGGACGCCGGCCCTGGCGATGCCGGAACTCCTGGAACCGGTGCATGCCTTGTTGCGCGACGAGCACACCGCGTACGTGCTCGTCGGAGTGTCCGGTGACGATCGGGAACGACAGCGACAGGCGCCAAGGATTCAGGCTGGGTTGGATCGTGCGGTCAGCGAGCGCGTGGGGGACGCCGTTCGTCCCTACCTGGTCGGGGTTTCGGTCTTCGGCGAGGCCGTGCAGCGCGCCGAGATCAGCGACCTGCTGCGGATCGACTTAGTCGCCATCCCGCTCGCCGCGCTCTTGTTGTTCCTGGTGCTGGCCGCACCGGCCGCGGCGGCGATACCGCTCGCCGTCGCCGGCGCGTCGGTAGTCGGTACCCTCGGCTTCTTTTCGCTGCTGGTGCACGCGGTGCCCCTGGACGGAATGCTGTTGGTCGGGGTCAACGCCATCGGACTGGGCATCGGCGTCGACTACGCATTGTTCGTGGTGACCCGGTATCGCGACGAGCTCGCGGCGGGCGCGAAGCCGGAGGACGCGGTGGCGACATCGATGGCGACCACAGGGCGTACGGCGCTGTATTCCGGCGTGCTGTTGCTGCTGGCCTGCGGAAGCCTGTTTCTGGTGCGGTGGAATGTCTTCGCTCAAGCGGCGTTCGGCACGATCGCGGTCGTCGTCGTGACCTTGGTCGCCGCGCTGACGCTGCTTCCGGCACTGCTGGTGTCGGCGACTCCGTGGCTGGGCTGGCGACCCCGCTGGATGCCGCACCCGTCGGCGAACACTGATCCGGTGCCGGGGTCACGGAAGTTGTTGCCGCGCTGGGCTGCTCATCTCATGAGACGGCCGTGGCCGTATGTCATCGGCATCACCGTCGGGATGGGTGTGCTCGCGATGCCCGCAATGGATCTGCGGCCGGGGACCGATATGGAAGAGCGCGCGCTGGCCGGTACCCCGTTCATTGTGGGGCGCACCATTAGTGATCGTGATGTGCCAGGCCTGTCCAGCATCGTCTACATCGTGGCGCAGCCCGCCGACGGAGCGGCCGAACTCGGCGTGACCCCGTTGCTGGCGGCGCTGCGCGCTGATCCGGGGGTCGCGGCCGTCGGTCACCTCAGCACCGGGGAAGGGGGTACCGCGATCCTCGCGGTACCCGGCTCGACGGTGAACTCACCCGCGAGTATTCAACTGGTACAACGTATTCGGGAAACCATCGTGCCCGCCACGCTGCCGCCCGGTAGTACCGTCCTGGTCGGTGGTGCCAGCGCGTTGACCGCCGATGTCCTGACCGAGACCTCGACGAAGTTGTGGCAGGTCATCGGCTGCGTGCTTGGTGTGATGTTTCTCGTGCTGACCTGGGCGCTGCGTAGTCTGCTGCTACCGCTGAAGGCGTTGGTCATGAGTCTGCTGGCCACCGGAGCGGCGTTCGGGCTGATGGCACTCGCTTTCCCACGCGATATGGCCGCCGAGGATCATTCGCTGGGCTCGAGCGCGATATGGCCGCAGGTGCCGCTGATCGTCTTCGCGGTGTTGTTCGGACTGACCACCGATTACGAGCTTTTCCTGGTACGCCGGATCCAAGAGGAGTACCGGCGCACCGCCGACAACGGCCACTCGATCGTTGCCGGACTGTGTGCCACGGCTCGTCCGATCTCGCTGGCCGCCGCCATCATCGCCGTCGCCTTCGGCAGCCTGCTGGTGTCCTCGATCGAAAGCGTGCGTGCCTTCGGATTCGCTGTCGCCGCCGGCCTGATCATCGATGCCACTGTGCTCCGGCTCGCCTTGGTGCCGGCGCTGATGCAGCTCATGGGTCGCTGGAACTGGTGGTTCCCGCTACCGACCGACCACGGCAAAGCCCAACTCGTGAAGGAGTGATGTGAGCGGATACCTGATCACCGGCGCGACCGGCTTCGTCGGCGGCGCACTGACTTTGGAACTACTTCGGAGCACCGCCGCGCCGATTCATGTGCTGGTGCGCGGTTCCGCGGCGGCGGCCGACGAGCGCGTCTGGTCCGCGCTGGGCACGGCCGTCCAGCGATACGGGCTCGACCATGAACTTCTGGTTCGCAACCGAGACCGCGTGCGAGTGATCACCGGCGACTTGACCGACGACGATCTGGCCCGCCGGTTGCCGGCCGGCGGTATCGATGAAGTGTGGCACTGCGCGGCCTCGCTGAAGTTCGACGACCGGAGCCGCCGCGAGATCTTCGCGGTCAATGTGTCCGGCTCCGCGCGGCTCGCAGATCTGGCCGAGCGGATCGGTGCCCGGCGATTCAACTATATGAGCACCGCGTACGTGACCGGAGCCGCGACGGGTCGGCTCGCCGAATCGCCGGTGCCGCACGATATCTCGGTCAACAATCAGTATGAGCGGAGCAAGGTGGCCGCGGAAACGATGCTGTTGACCCGTACCAGTCTGCCCACCTGTATCTGGCGGCCCAGCATCGTCGTCGGGCACAGCCGGACTTTCGCCGCCACCGGCTTCACCGGGTTCTACGGCTTCGTACGCGGGGTCGTGCTGTTGGCACGCCGACTGCAACAGGGCAACGGCGGCTCGACGCGACGATTGCGCTTCATGGCCGACCCCACAGCTGAGATCAACCTCGTACCTGTCGATTCTGTAGTGCGCCAAGCGGTTTGGCTGTCGACCCAGCCCGGCTTCGACGCTCGCATCGTGCACCTGACGAACCGATCAGCACCGACTATCGGTGATATCGCGGCCGCCTTGGCACTCCGCATCGGGATACACGACTTCGAATTCGTCTCCTCCCGAGCAGAACTCGGCCTTCTCGAACGAGGCATGCACAGTGCGATGCACTTCTTCGTGCCCCAGGGAAGGGGTACCAAGCACTTCGCCCAAGACATCGCCGAACGATACGGATCCCCCATCGATGCACCCATGGACGTGCACTATCTCCAAGCGCTGATCGACTGGTATCTCGACCATGCCCAGCCGGTCGGCAGCAGCCTTGCGGCCGTCTGAACTGATGATCACAAGCGCGAGTACGCCCACCTGGGCATCCTGAAGGGGCGGGCGCGCCGTACGCACCTGGCTCGACTGCCGCGCCGAGCTCTACCGATGGTCGAGGGAAGGTGCGGCACGTCCACGCGCGCTTTGGACGTAAGCGGGATACAAACTCGCGCCGCCTGAAGCCAGGTGGACTCGCGGTCCACTGTTGGAGGAAACTCAGATATGTCGTTGCAGCGTTCGCGTAGAACGGTATTGAAGGGCACGGTCGCGGCCACGTTGGCTGTCACGACCGGAGCCGTGACCGCGCACGCGACGCCGGGTGCCGGTCGCGATGTGGCGATTTTCGGTGGTGGGATGGCCGGACTCGCCGCAGCGCACGAACTGATTGTACGCGGCTATTCGGTGACGGTGTACGAACCGGCGTTCCTGGGTGGCAAAGCGCGCAGTATGCCAGTTCCGGGCACCGGGACCGGTGGACGTCGGGATCTTCCGGGGGAGCACGGTTTTCGGTTCTTCCCCGCCATTTATCAGCATGTCCCGGATACGATGCAGCGCATTCCCACCGCCCGCGGTGGGAATGTCAAGGACGATCACCTCACCGTCGTGCGGGATTTCGTAATGGCATTCGACGACCCCCGCTACGCCCCTGTGCTGATGCCGGGATCGATGTCGGGCTTCACGGCGGACGCCGAATCGATTGGCGCCGTAAGAAATCTGCAGAACGCGGTGATCACCGCATATCAGGGACTGGCTGACATTCCTGGTGGGGAGTTTCGGATTAACGGTGGATCCGGTCTCGGTGTGGGTTAGTTCCCGGTCGGGTGGATTCGGCCTTCTTCGGTGACTCAGCGATGAACTTACGCACGACGAGATCGGGAGTGCCCCGAGTTCGGCTTGGAAAAATTCCGCCACGGCTTGCGGCGACGGTCCGGGCTCAGAAGTTTCCCCGGCCGATCTCCTTGAGCATGTCGATGTCGAGGGCCTGCTCGGCGACCATCTTCTTCAACCGGGCATCCTCGCGCTCGAGTTCTTTGAGGCGTTTGGCGTCGTCGGACTTCATGCCGCCGTACTGATTCTGCCCGCGATGCCGGGTCGCCTCGGCGATCTCGAGGTGCTTGCACACGTCCTCGACCGAGAAGTTCTGCCCCAGCAGCTTCTCGCCCTCACTCAGCTTGCGGATGATCCGCTCGGGCGTATGCCGACGTCGTGCCATGGTGTGATCGTCTCCTTCCGCACCCATTGTGGTATATCGGAACTCTCACAACCGTGGACCGGGTCCAGGGGGCCACATCAGCTGGACCTGCTCAGCGGGCTCCAGTCAGCCGCGCTGTGTTACAGCGGTTCTCGGATCTCACATGCTACATTGAGTATGTTGTTACATTCCCCCGGGTGTTTGCGTAGTTATGGTGGTGGATGACGATGAGAGGGGAATGGCGTCGCAAAGATGTTCTGGCAAGGTTGTCGAGCAGGAGGACTTCACGCGAAGGTGCTGACGCGCCACGCCATAGATCCATCGCTCAACAATTATGCTGTGGGCATGTGTGTTGGTACTGGTATTGAATGGTTTCAATGCGACAGAACGTATGGGGGAATGGTGGGTGATTCCACACGAACAATGTGTTCGGCGGTAGTGGTCGTTGCTGCTATTATGACGCTCCCTCTGGCCATGTTAAGGTCGGCGGGCCCTGCGGCCGTACGCATTGCGGTATGCGAGAAGGGGCAGGGCGGTTCATTTTCTGGATTCTAGGCCAAGTCGCCTCTGGGCTGCAGCTTTCGATACCTGCTGGCTCGAAAGGAAAATCGGTATCGGAGGCGACGTCGTAAAGAAGATTCTCTACGAGATTGCCAGCGAGGCGGATGGGGTTGGTGGGGCTAGTCTGACAGTGACGACGTGACCTGGAGTTGAATTTAGATCATACCGATTATGTGCAGATAGGCCAAAGGAACTGAACGTCTCAGCGATATGTCGGCCCTACTCAAGTGGGTTCGGAGTCCGTTTTCCTGATTCCAGCCATAGTGAATCAGGGCTGCGGCAAGGATGTGGGAGATTATCAAGGTTGGTCGCAACGTTGTGTGGCTGGCATATCGCGCTATAGAAATCGATCGGCTCGTACGATGCGTCGATCGTTCCGAATAAGTGCTGAACTTATCAGGAGGGTTGCGCGGTGAAGGTGTTGAAAACTGCAGCTGTTGTTGTCTCGATCATGGGCTTCTCCGCAATAATAATGCAACCTGCACAAGCGCGGGAAAACGTCACGAGCTACGAATGTGAGCATGTCAGTCTTCAGGAGACTGAAGAACGTAACGTGGATGGCAAACCGCTTTACAGCCTGCTCGCTACTGGGTGCAAATCGCGCGAAGGTCAGCCAGGCGAAGGGGGCGAGAAAGTATCGGTGTTCCATGCCAAACGTGGGGAAGTGCTTAATCGACGTGGAGAAACAATAGAGAAGGGTGACATTATTGGAAGCTGCGAAAATACGGAAGAGGGTGATCAACAAGGACTGATTGTCGGAAGCGGCTGTCACGGCGACGTCGCCGGTTGATCAAGGGTGGCCGGGCGCGGTCGGGACGTGGCTCTACCCCGGTCCGCCGGGCTGACCTGTTCGAGCTCGTCGAGGCTGCCCGGGGGCCCGTGCGGTGCCCCGCCTATGCAGCGATACCACGACCTCGGACAAACCGTCAGCGGCACGGGCATTCTTTCAGCGTCGAACCGGACACTGCGGGTGCAGAAGAGCTTCGCACGATCATCCGGGAACCGTCCGCCCAGATCACCAACGACGCGCGGGCCCGGCTCCGCGTTCGCCCGAGAATCCCCACACCCGCGCCGACGTCTACATCCCCGACCCTTCCTACGCCTTCGAAGTCCACCTACGCCCACCCAATTCGCCGCCAGCACCAAAGCCGGCACCGCCAAGGGCGCCGACACGCTCTGGTTCATCCGCCACGACCTCACCGGCACCCCATCAACAAAGCCATGTGGTGCATACCCAGCGCGCGCTGCAAGGTCCTCGACCGCCGCCAACGCTGGACCCGCAACCAACCCGAATTCCCACCCTGGACCGACGACACCCACGCCCTCGACCAGATCGATCGTGCGTGCCGGTCCCCGGCGCCGCACGCCGAACCACCGTGTGGCGGGCAGTATCGCCATCCCGATCCCGAGCTATCGGCCGCCCCAGAAACTCGCCCCCGGACACAACCCGACCTCAACGTCGTCACCTTCGCTTTCGCGGTTGAGTATTTCGGCGAACGCGGCGGACAACTCCACTCCGGCGCCGACCGTGCTCCGCGCAGTCACCTGCTTCGCCAGGGGGTTACCGCTGGCCCCGGAAGATATCTCTCCTCGCGCGGCGGCTACGCACCCCTCGCGGTGCGTTCCTCACCTACGCTGATCAGTGATCAGTCCTGATACGAGGTGAGGAGCTCGCCATGATCGCTGCGGTCGTCATGGATCTCGACGGGATCATCGAATCCGCGCCCCTGTGGCGAGGCACCGACCATGTACGGCAAGTCCGGGCGATCGACGACGCGGACGCGCTGGTGCGAGTCCTCGCCGGTTATGTTCCGGTGGTGATCGCCACCACCGCACCCGCAGGCTACGTCGCCGCGCTGACCGATCAGCTGCCCGACCTGTTCGACCCGGTGTCCAGCATCGTCGTCGGCGATCCCGCCGACCTGCTGGAAATCACTCTCGAATCGCTGGGCATGGCAGCGGGAAACGTAGTGGCGCTGCTCAATTCCGCCGAGGGCCTGATGGACGCCCGCGCCCTCGGGATGCGGGCGATGGCACTGCCCAGCCCGCGAAGTCCGCTGCCGTGGCAGGTAGCTGACGCGGGCATTCCGATCAGCCCGGCTCCCCACCATGCGGCGGTGTCGCTGCTGCGTGCCTTCCGGACCGAGGGCGTGATCCCACTACGCTGGAAGCTCATCCGGCAGCTGCTTCCCGTCTGACACCGAACTGACACCCTAAGATACTGGGCGGACTCAATCGATCGTCGCAATACTGGTTTATTGGAGCGATCGTAGCTGCTCGGTGAAGGCTTCGGCGGGTGTCTTCCAGCCGAGGGTTTTGCGGGGTCGGGTGTTGAGGGTGTGCGCGATGGCCGCGATCTCGCGCGCGGACCATCGGGACAGGTCCGTGCCTTTCGGAAAGTATTGGCGTAGAAGACCATTCGTGTTCTCGTTGGTGCCGCGCCGCCAGGGGCTTTTCGGGTCGGCGAAGAATATCTGCACGCCCGTGCGGGCGGTGAACCTGGCGTGGTCGGATAACTCCTTGCCTCGGTCCCAGGTCAGCGACCGGCGTAGCGGGGGTGGCAGCGGGCGCATCGTCCTGGTGAGCGCATCGGTCATGGTCACCGCGCCGTAGCCGGCCAGAGCGGGGCCGTTCTTGACGCGGGCGATGACGCCGTAACCGTCCTCGCGGGGCAGGTGAACCAGCATCGTGAACCGGGTGGTGCGCTCGACCAGGGTGCCGATCGCCGAACGCTGCAGCCCGATCACCAGATCACCTTCCCAGTGCCCGGCAACCAGCCGATCGTCGACCTCGCCGGGCCGATTCCTGATCAACGTTTCGGTGGTGACATGCGCCCAGGCTTTCTGCTTGGCGCGTGCGCGCGGGACTCGTAGTGCCCGGCCCCTGCGCAGGCAGCCGACGAGTTCACGGTCGAGCCCGCCGCGGGATTCGACATACAACGCCTGGTAGATCGCCTCGTGGCTGATGCGCATGGACTCGTCGTCGGGAAATTCGAACTTCAGCCGGTGGGAGATCTGCTCCGGGCTCCACGCGGTCACCCACGCCCGATCGCCACGATGCGGCTTGTTGCGGCCCTTCCACTCCGGACCGGCAGGACCAGCTACCACGCGCCCGTCAGCGCCTCGCACGACCCCGGACAGCTTGTCTTGCACGTATTCTCGCAGTCGGTCGTTGAGGACCAGTTCGGCGGTCTTGGGGCGTTTGGCGCGGCGCTCGGCATGCCACTGCGCCGTCGACGCCTTGTAATCCAGCCGATAGGTACGAGTGGACGCGTTGCGGCGCAATTCCCGCGAGACCGTCGACGGATTCCGTCCGAGTCGGCGAGCCATCTCGCGAACTCCAGCGCCCTGAGCACGCCACAACGCGATGTCCTCACGCTCGGCCGACGACAGATACCGACCCGAAACGGACTGGGGCAAACGCGGATTCACCCCGCCAGCATGACGGAACCAGCGGAACCCGACCGGTGAGGACACCCCCGCCTCGACCGCAGCGTCCTCGGTCATCACCCCACGCGCAATCGCGGCCCAGAACCGGACCCGATCCTCACACCACGCCACCGTCGGCCGGCCCGGCGAGGGCATCTGCCCCCGATACTCCCGAACAGTCTTCCACCGCTGAACAACTCCCACCGCCAACACCCTCCATGATCAGGAGCGTTGCGACGATCGATTGAGTCCGCCCTGGGCGCCGCGGTCGCTGTGCAGCGATCGTCGACCGGCAGCGGCCGCCGCGCACGAACACCGCCCGGTCGACAGCGGTGATGACCAGCTCGGCGCGCATATGGTCGGCCACGGCCCAGCCCAGCGCCCGTCGGGAATGCTCATCGCGGATGGCGCACAAGAACATGTCACCTTCGCCGCAGGCCAGATAGGTGATATCCGAAGACCAGACGAGATCGGGACGGCCGCGATCGAATCGGTGGCCGACCAGATCCGGCGGGAAATCGGCCACCGGATCGACCACGGTAGTGGGCTTGAACGAACGCGGGCTGATGCCCTCGATCCCGAGATCGGCCATGATCGCCGCGACGGTGTTCTTCGAGACCCGCTCGCCCTCGGCGTGCAGGTCGGCGGTGATGCGCGGCGAACCGTAGGTACCGCGCGAGGCACGGTGGTGGGCAAGAATTTTCACTTCCAGACCCAGGCGCCGCTGCAGTCGCGGTGAGGGTTGCGGATCGGCACGGACCTGCAGGAACCGGTAGTAGCCCGAGGTCGAGACGCCGAGCAATCCGGCCATGCGGTACACATCGTGGTCGGCGCACTCTGCCGCCATGAGCTCGAACCTGCTCATTTTGGATGCCGTGCCGCAAGGTACGCCGAGGCTTTTCCAGAAGGGCGATGTCCTTGGCTTGTTCGGCCATCTTCGCCGCCTGCGCGGTCACCGTGGCCCGCAACCGGGCCAGTTCCGCACACTCGTCCTCGGAAAGTGGTTGAGCACCTTTGGTATTGGGTTCCACCACGGCCAGCCTGCCCAGCCGAAGCCATCCGCCGCCGCTCGTCACGCACCCACTTGTGCAGCAGGTTCTCGTGCACATCCAGCTCGCGAGCGACATCACGAACCGGAGGACCGGAATCGATCACCCGATGCGCCGCCTCCACCCGATACTCAGGCGAATACGATCGACGCGGACGAGGCATGAGGAACATCCTTCCAGGGACAATCGGTCCCGCTATTTCGGATGTCCACTACTTCAGGGGTTCCTCTGTATTTGTCAAGCTGCCGGAACTGGCATCGTCGTAGTCTGGAGTGCGGCGGGTTCCGGAAGTGACTTATCCGAAGAGCCGGTCCACGGGGTTGTACCGGTCGCGCAGGGTTCTGTAGTCGCCCCCGAGTGTCCTCCGGGACCCGCCCCAGGTGCCTGGAGCCGCTCGTCGGCGATCGTGATGCGCCAAACATGGTCGCAGAGACGGCGTTTGAGGCATCGCATCGCTTCCCTGTGGCTCTTGCCCTCGGCGATCTTCTTGTCGTAGTACGCCCGGCCTCTACTGCAGGGCATGCGGACTTGGACCAGGGCGATGGTGTGCAAAGCGTTGTTGAGTTGACGGTCACCTTCACGAGAGAGGCGATGCCGCTCCTTGTCGGCGCTGGCGATCTGGATCGGCGCGACACCGGCATGCACGGCGAATGCGCCCGACGTGCGGAATCTCGATGCGCGGCCGGTGCGGCCCAGCAGGCGAGTGGCCACGACCGGGCCGACGCCGACGACGTCGAGCAGGCTGGTGCCGGATTCGACGACCGTGTCCTGCATGCGTTGCTGGTTGGCCTTCAGCCTGGTGTCCAGGGTCCGGATCTCGGCGACCAGTTCCCGGGCCAGCTCCTTGCGGACGCGCTCGACCGGCGAGGCCGGCCGGATTCGACGCAGGGCGTCGGCAGCCTGGTTGGCGGTCAAAGCGGTGGATACGCCGCCGGGCAGCAGTTCACGCATCACGGCGTGCGGCTGGTTGACGGTGCGGGTGGGTTGCCTGGTCAGGTTGGTGCGGCGCTCGTCGAGCATCCGCAGTACGGTGGCTGCTCCTTCGGCCTCCACCGGGACGGCGTCGCCCTGCAACGCGGCGACGCTCGCCGCTGCGGCGGCATCGAGTTTGTCGTTCTTGCGCCGGCGTCCTCGCGACAGCTCCCGCACGCGCGCGGTCGCCGTTGCTGGCACGTCGGTCACCGTCTCGCCCTGGGCCATCAGCCACTGGGACAGATGCCGGCCCAAGCCCACGCGTTCTCCGCCGCCCACCTGCGCTCTTGAAATCGCTTCGACCACAACAGAAGCCGCCGATACTCCGGCAGTGTCGCGTCGAGGCGGATTGTCTCGAGCGTCTTGTGGTCGCCGCTGTCCAGCGCCGCCGCTGTATGCGTGGATTTGTGCGGGTCAACCCCGATCACGACCATCAACCGCGTTACCCTTCAACTCGTTTCGGATGAAGAAGCCGCAGGCGACATTCCGGCTTTCGGCCTGTGTATCTCGCACCTGTGTTGAGTCAAACCCGCGGCCGGTGCCGAGCCGGGACGCGAACCCCGGCGAGCCAGCCACATCGGGCGGCAGGAATCTCACGAGCCAGCCCCGACTCTGCACCTCCAGCAGGCTACGACTGGTGATCATCCAGCACGCCCAACCGGTGCCATTCATATAAGCTGGAACCTCACTCGCCGCGGTACCCGAGACAAGGCCACCGCTAGCCGCTGGATCGTCGAGCAGACTTTCGCCCTGCCGCACCAGTACCGGCGGCTGGCCATCCAATGGGAACGACGCACTGATATCCATCACGGATTCCTCGACCTCGCCGCTGCCCTGATCTACTGGCGACGACTCAGCAACCGAACCCGATAGGAGCTCTAAAGGCTCTTGCCGGTCAGTTGCTTTAGATGGTAAGCGAAGGATGCATTGAGGCTGTCAAGCGCGGCTTGGCCTTTGGCTGCGGTAGCGAGGGACGGGCGGCCGATGATTCCGCTGGTGGTGTAGCCGGCCATTCCGGTCATGAGTAGATGCGGACGGTCTCGCGCCTCGTGGTCGGCCTCTTTGTAGCTATCGCTGACAAGTTCGGGGTAGGCATGGAGCAGGATCGAGGTCTCCAGTTCGCCGCCGTGCATATCGTCGTGGTCGGTCGTTTCTATCTCCGCGTGGATTCGGGCGGAACACCAGTCCTCCATTGTCGGAAACAACATCATCGGCCGACCGGCCGCGTTGTGCTCGCATACGACGTTCGCAAGCACGTGGTTACCGCCATGCCCGTTTACCAGTATCAGGCTGGGGATGCCTGATCTGTTCAGCGACTGCGCGATATCGTCCACCACGGCAACCAGCGTCACCGCTCTGATTGATACCGTGCCAGGAAATTTGGCGTGTTCTTGCGAGCACGTTACCGCGACCGGAGGTAGCAGAAACAGCTCGTAGGTTGCCGCGACTCGCCTCGCGATCTCACACGCGATCAGCGTATCGGTCGCCAATGGCAGGTGATCGCCGTGCTGTTCAAAGCTTCCGACCGGAAGGGTCGCGATCCGGGCACGTCGGACTGATGCATCGTGTGAGGTGGACGTGCAGAATGCGAAGGTCACGGTGATCACTCCCTGTGTGTCCAGGCCACGGAGCCGTGGGTCCCTCGCGGGCAGGCGATATGAGCTGACGTAAAGTATATCGTTGTCCTTCTCGGCGAGCTGGGATATGCGTCGGCAGAATGGGATTCATGCGTAGTGGGCATTCGTGGCTCGGCCGAAGCGGTCTCGACTATCATTGAAGGTTGAACGCTGCATCGCAGGATTCGACGAATCCGTCACACTGTCTGCCTGAGCCGTTCGGATGGTTCCGTGATGCCGCTGACCGGGTCGAAGGCCGTGCACAGTTGGTCGTTCACAATAGCTGCCCCACAACGGTTTTCGACGGAAGCGAGACGGTTATGCTGGACAAGCAACGCCGGAATTGCCCCCGGTGCGGGGCAGGCTTGGCGCGCGACAATAAAGCAACGACGTGCGGTCCCTGCAGTCGGAAGGTGGGCAGGCCGCCCCGGTTGAGTGCCACGGACTGGCGTACAAGTGGCCTGCGAACGGCGTTGCGGAGTAAGGATATCGGCGCGGTGCTCAATACATGGCGGCATCATCCCCACCATGGCGAGCACCCGGTTTCGCAAGCTCAGTTGGCCCGATGGCTGGGCATCACCCAGGGGCAGCTGAGTCGAATCGAGAACGGCCGCAATAAGGTACGAGATCTTGACAAACTGGTCCGCTACGCCCGTGCGCTCGGAATTCCGCCTGAGCTGCTCTGGTTCGATATCGACGATAACCCGGGAAGGCCGTCCGCGTTGCCCCCTTTGCGGCTCAGCGGCGGCACGGTACCCACTAGCTCGGCTGCCGACACACTGATCATCGATTCGCTGCTGTCCACACTGGAAGCGTACGTCCGCACTGACAGTCTGGCCGGTCCGCAATCCTTGGTTCCGCTCGTGACCCAGCAACTGCAGTTCGTGGAGGGCCTTGGACGTACCAGTTACGGTCAAACCCAGAAGCGAATAAATGTCGTTCATGCTCGATTCGCTGAATTTCTAGGCTGGCTGCACCAAGATGCCGGGGATTTGCGCGCAGCAGTCAAGTTCACCACTATTGCCGCCGACCTGGCTCGCGAGACGGGGGAGCGGCAACTGCTGTCGTACGTCACCATGAGGCAGAGCAACCTTGCCGCTGATGCTGGTAAGGCACATGCCACCATCGCCCTCGCTCGGACCGCATTGAATACGACCGCCCGCCTCACTCCTCGCCATCGTGCTGCGGCGCTACGACAACTTGCCCAGGGTTACGCCCGCCTCGGCCACGCAAAGGACGCTACTCGAGCTCTCGAACAGGCCCGGCAGCAAGCTTCGTCGTCGAACGGCGGCGAGTGCGACTTGGCGAGTTACTGCACGCCTGAATACATCGGAATGGAATCCGCGGAGTGCTTCCTCGAATTGGGGCGTCCCGATGAAGCCCTAGCGGTCCTGGAGCCGCAGATATCTGCTTGGAAGACGGAGAATCGGCGCGACCTCGGCCGCGGCTTGGCGCTGCTGGCTGTCGCCCTGGCGGGGACATCAAGGCCTGACGAAGCGATCGACGTTGCCCGGCATGCCCTGCGTATCATCGCCGAAACCCGTTCCGTCCGGGCTGAGGAACAGTTGAACCGCGTAGTCCGGCAGCTACACGCGCAGCAAGCGCCCGATCACGCGAGGCACCTACGTCTCGTTATCCGAAACACGTTGGGATGAATGGAACTGTCGCGTCGTCCGCGCAGGAATCCGGCCTGACGGCATATTCATTTGTTCCCGTTCGCTAATAGCCGCAAGTGGAGCGTTCCCGGTTCGGTGGACACGGAGGAGATAGCCGCCTGGTAGCACGGGAGTTTGGTGTTGGGTTCGACGCGGCGTAGTTTCACCGAGGAGTACAAGGCCCAGGCGGTAGGTTTCGTCCTGGATCAGGGTCGGCCGGTGGCCGAGGTGGCGCGCAATATCGGCGTGCACGAGATGACGTTGAGGAAATGGGTGAAGAGGGCGAAGGAATCCGGGGTTTCCGGTGACCGGGAGAAGGGACTGACCGACTCGGAACAGGCCGAGTTGGAACGGTTGCGTGCGGAGAACGCGGAGTTGAAGATGCAGGTCGCGTTCGCAAAAAAAGTTGCGACCTGGTTCGCGAAAGACCAGCGGTGAAATTCGCCGCGATCGCGGACTGGGCTGCGTCGGGGGAATTCGACATCGAGTTCATGTGCCGGGAACTGGACGTGTCTCGGTCGGGCTACTACAAGTGGAAAGGCCGCGGTCGCAGCGACCGGGAGCGCGACGATCGCATGCTGACGCTGCTGATCGAGGCGATCCACGCGAAACTGCGTGGCAATCCGGGTGTTCGGCGTGTGCACGCGGCGCTGGCGGCGGCCGGGCGGCGGGTCTCGCGTAAGCGGGTGTGGCGGTTGATGCGGGCGGCCGGTCTGCAAGGCCGGTTTCCGAAACCGTTCCGGCGCACCACGATCCGGGGATCCAAGCCGGTGGACGCCGCGGATCGGATCGGGCGTGATTTCACTGCCGCGCAGCCGAACCAACGCTGGTGCGGTGACATCACCTACGTCAAGACCTGGACCGGGTGGGCGTATCTGGCCACCGTGATCGATCTGCACGATCGGGCCGTGGTCGGCTGGGCGATCGCTGATCACATGCGCACGTCGCTGGTCACCGACGCCCTCGATATGGCCATCGCGCGCCGACGCCCGGCGAAAGGTGTTGTTTTCCATAGCGATCGCGGAACCCAGTACACCTCGAAGGAATTCGCGAAATATTGTGCAAAGAATGGTGTCCTACGGTCCCTCGGCCGGACGGGATCGTGCTTCGACAACGCGGTCGCGGAATCGTTCTTCGCGACCTACAAAAAGGAGCTGGTACACGCTCGTCCGTGGCCGACGGTGAAGTCGCTGCAGAAGGAGACGTTCGACTGGATTGAGTTCTACTACAACACCGTTCGTCCGCATTCGGCGCTCGGCTATTTGACACCACGGCAATACGAGTTAGGGTACAGAGAAATCAGTCAGATCGCGGCTTGATCCCGAGTCCACAAAACCGGGAACACTCCAAAGTGATCCACGCGAGGCAGGCTCGCCGTATGCAGTATCCTCGATACAGCACGAGATCCCCGCTACGCCTTGACTGCTAGTCCGCTACCCCGATGCTGAGCATATGCGGCACGGCTTTCGTCGTCTTTCCTTCGGGCAATATATTGAGAGTTATCCCAAGGGGCAGCCTTTATCTCGCCAGACGGACAGAAGGCTGGAGCGTTCCCGGTTCGGTGGACACGGAGGAGATAGCCGCCTGGTAGCACGGGAGTTTGGTGTTGGGTTCGACGCGGCGTAGTTTCACCGAGGAGTACAAGGCCCAGGCGGTAGGTTTCGTCCTGGATCAGGGTCGGCCGGTGGCCGAGGTGGCGCGCAATATCGGCGTGCACGAGATGACGTTGAGGAAATGGGTGAAGAGGGCGAAGGAATCCGGGGTTTCCGGTGACCGGGAGAAGGGACTGACCGACTCGGAACAGGCCGAGTTGGAACGGTTGCGTGCGGAGAACGCGGAGTTGAAGATGCAGGTCGCGTTCGCAAAAAAAGTTGCGACCTGGTTCGCGAAAGACCAGCGGTGAAATTCGCCGCGATCGCGGACTGGGCTGCGTCGGGGGAATTCGACATCGAGTTCATGTGCCGGGAACTGGACGTGTCTCGGTCGGGCTACTACAAGTGGAAAGGCCGCGGTCGCAGCGACCGGGAGCGCGACGATCGCATGCTGACGCTGCTGATCGAGGCGATCCACGCGAAACTGCGTGGCAATCCGGGTGTTCGGCGTGTGCACGCGGCGCTGGCGGCGGCCGGGCGGCGGGTCTCGCGTAAGCGGGTGTGGCGGTTGATGCGGGCGGCCGGTCTGCAAGGCCGGTTTCCGAAACCGTTCCGGCGCACCACGATCCGGGGATCCAAGCCGGTGGACGCCGCGGATCGGATCGGGCGTGATTTCACTGCCGCGCAGCCGAACCAACGCTGGTGCGGTGACATCACCTACGTCAAGACCTGGACCGGGTGGGCGTATCTGGCCACCGTGATCGATCTGCACGATCGGGCCGTGGTCGGCTGGGCGATCGCTGATCACATGCGCACGTCGCTGGTCACCGACGCCCTCGATATGGCCATCGCGCGCCGACGCCCGGCGAAAGGTGTTGTTTTCCATAGCGATCGCGGAACCCAGTACACCTCGAAGGAATTCGCGAAATATTGTGCAAAGAATGGTGTCCTACGGTCCCTCGGCCGGACGGGATCGTGCTTCGACAACGCGGTCGCGGAATCGTTCTTCGCGACCTACAAAAAGGAGCTGGTACACGCTCGTCCGTGGCCGACGGTGAAGTCGCTGCAGAAGGAGACGTTCGACTGGATTGAGTTCTACTACAACACCGTTCGTCCGCATTCGGCGCTCGGCTATTTGACACCACGGCAATACGAGTTAGGGTACAGAGAAATCAGTCAGATCGCGGCTTGATCCCGAGTCCACAAAACCGGGAACACTCCAGGCCGGTGGGTCTCTACCCGGTCGGTTTCAGGCTGTCTCTGCTCGACGGACTGTTTCGTAGACTCTGGTGTGGTCGTCGATTGCGGCGAGTCGGTAGGGCGCGTTGGTTGTCCGGGGGAGCACATGGTTTCCCTTTGTGTGGGGTGGTTCGGTGAGCAACGCGCGGTAGCGGTGGTAGTCGATTGGTTTGCGCGCGTGGATCGTTTCGCGGTTGGTGTCGGTGCGCAGGGCTGTGCGGTAGCCGCCGACCGGTGTGACGGTGAAGAACTCGGCGACGCATCCGGATCCGTAGCTGAGCATGGCGATGGGTTTGCCGGTGAGGTCGTCGCCGTGGTCGAGCAGCGAGGCCAGGGCGAGATAGACCGAGGCGGTGTAGCTGTTGCCGATCATTCGGTTGTAGTGGGTGGTGGCGGCCAGGGCGTGATCGAGATCGCTTGTGGTGGGGGAGAAGTCGTGGGCCTGCAGCAGGTGCCGGTGAGCCTTGTAGGCCATGGTGGTGAATGGCTGGTGGTAGCAGAAGGCGGCGAACTCGTCGAGGGCGCGACCGCCGCGGTGGCGGTAATCGGTGTAGGCGTGGTGGATGGCGTTGAGGTATGCGTTGATGGACAGCTTGCCGTCGACGATCGCGGTGGTGCGGTAGTTGGGGCGCCAGAAGTCGTTGATATCGGTGGAGTAGATGCCGGTGACGGGATGCAGTTCGGCCAGTGCAGGGTCAGCGGTGACGAGAATGGCAGTTGCCGCGGCTCCTTGGGTGGCTTCCGCGGGTGTATCGAGGTCGTAGCGTGCGATGTCGGTGGCGATGATCAAGACGTGTTCGGTGGGATCGTGGGTGATGAGCCCGGTGGCGAGTTGCAGGGCGGCGGTGGCGGAATAGCAGGCTTGTTTGAGTTCGACGACGCGGCAGGTGTGTGGCAGGCCGATCAGCGAGTGCAGGTACAGCCCTGCGGCTTTGGCTTGGTCGACAGAGGATTCGGTGGCCAGCAACACCGTTCGTATGCTGTCGGTGCCGTGACGGTCGAGGATGGGCCTCGCGGCGGTGGCGGCGAGTGTGACGATGTCCTCGTCCGCGGCGGCGACGCTCATGGCTTCTTGGCCGAGACCGCGGTGGTACTTATCGATCGGGACGCCATGGTAGCGGGCGAGGGTGGCCTGGTCGATGACGTAGTGCGTGGTGGCGATCGACAGGTCGTGGATTCCGATGGATGGGGCGGACATGCGGTTACCTCGGTTCGGTTCGGTGGGGAGCGCGTTCGAGTCGGGTGTGGGCGCGCATCAGTTCGCCCGGGTTGGTTTGTGCGGCCATCAGCGAGAGCTCACCGCACAGCACCGTCGCGGCGACGATGACCGCGAGGCGACGAGCGTTATCACCCGGGGCGCGGGGGTCGCGGCAGCCGAGCCGGTCCAGATTGTTTTCCGCGAACCCGAGCTGCTTGCCGTTGCCCGTGGTGCCGACTATGAGGTTGGGCATGGTGCAGGAGAAATACAGGTCTCCGCCGCGGTTCTCGGCGTGAGTAATTCCCTGTGAGCCTTCGACGATATTGGCGGCGTCCTGTCCGGTGGCGAGGTAGAGGGCCAGGAGCATGTTGGCGTAATGGGCGTTGGCGGTGCGTATTCCGCCGGCGAGGACGGTCCCGATGAGGTTCTTGCGGACGTTGAGGTCGGCGACGCGGGCAGCGGTGGTGTGCAGGCGTTGGGCGACCAGCCTTGCGGGAACAGTGATTTCGGTAACGACGTTCTTGCCCCGTCCGAGGATGCCGTTGACTGCGCTCGCCTTCTTGTCCGTGCAGTAGTTGCCGGATACCGAGATATAGCGCAGGCCTTCGACGGTGGCCAAGAGCCAGGCGATGAGTCGATCGCCTGCGTCGGTGGTCATGTTGTGCCCGGCGGCGTCGCCGGTGCGGTACTCGAAGCGCAGGAACAGCAGATTTCCCGTGATCTGGTGGTGCACATCGATCAGCTCGGTGTGCCGGCTGCCCTCGGCCGCGACCGTGCGGGCCTGTGTGAACTGGTCGTGTATGCGTCGTACCGCGGCGAGTGCGGCGCTCGCGTCATCGGCCTCGAGCAGGACCGAGCGAGTCATCCGGTCATCGATAACGGTGGCGAGTATTCCGCTGTCGATCGACATCGACAGGCGGGCGCCGCGGCGTACCGAGGCCCACAACGGGGTTTCGAAGGTGGCCAGCGGTACCTCGATCTCGTCGTGGACGGTGTTGCCTGTGATACGAATCGGGCCTTGCCAAACCAACGGCACTGGGGCGTGGAGCGTGGTCACGGTAGAGCCTCCTGTCCGCGATTCGTGATGTCGAGTGCGGCCGTTCGGGGATGTCGGGCGGGTGACGGTGGCGAGCCCGAAAAGCAACACCCCAGGGCGTGGCGGATGAAACGCGCCGAGTCGAAGTCGCTGCCGACGGGCGCTGAGTGGTCCAGTTGGTCGATCGCCAACCGGATGTGGTCGACTTTGCGATTACCGATCTCATCGCGCGCGGTCATCGGGTGGCTCCGGGGTTCGGTAGTCGCCGTAGCGACTGTGATGGGATTCCGGTCTTGTGCCGGGGGTGGGCCATCGCCACCACTTGGGCCACGCGGTCGTGACGCTCGTTGTTCCGCAGTTGCAAACCGCTGGCGCCGGAAGGTTCAGCGACACTGTCTCCACCAGGTTTCAGCGAATAGTGCGTCAACCACCGGTGCGTGAAATCGACTCCGGCGTGCTGGCGATTCTGCTGGCAGCCTTCGAGAATGGCTGTGCCAGAGCCTGTTTCATGAGCTACCGAACGTATCGCTGGTTTCACGAGGACGGCCCCCCGAACGGTATCGTCCATGTTCGGCGTGCGCCCGCCGACATCAGCGCCTGCTGCACCACTGCGGCATCGTGCGGTTGGGTCAACGCGAGCACGCAACCGCCGAGCCCACCGCCGGTGAGCTTGGCGCCCAGTGCCCCGGCTCTCGAAGCAGCGTCCACCAACCTGTTCAGCGCCTCGGTGCTGACGCCGAATTCCATCAGCAGAGAATGGAAGCCATTCATCCGCGCCCCCAAAGTCACGACGTCGGAGGCGTCCAGGGCCGCCAGGGCATCATCGATGAGGCAATCGGCCTCGTCGAGCAGTCCGCGAGCGCGCGCTGGGTTGCGGTGCACGATGGACTGGACCGCCGCCACCGCTCGCCGGGTAACACTCGGCATGCCGGTGTCGGCGAGCACTGTCACCGCGTCTGAGCGCGCGGGCAGTACACGTGCTGCTCCATCCTGAAATCGGATCGGCTGTGCAGCGATCACCGCTGCGGCGTCGATCCCGCTGGCACGGCCGTGCGCTTGCTGTTCACCGACCTGTACCAGTTCGTAAAGCGCTCGCCTGCCGACAGTTGTGCCGACCGCGTCCGCGACTGCGCGCACAGCGGCAGTTGCGCAGGCCGCGCTCGCCCCCAACCCACGCGCCGGCGGTAAGTCGCCGGTGAGTCTCACCGCTGCCGCTTCGTGGTGGAGACCCCATTTGCGCAGTGCCGCCACGACAGCGACGACGGCACCGTCCGAGCCTGCTGACAACGCATCGGATCGGCAGGTGAAAAACCCATCAACTCTTCCGCCGTCGGCGTGCCGTGTGGAAATAGTGAGTCGGGATGTGGTGGCGGTCGAGATATGGGCTGTGGCCTTGATATGTAAAGACGCCAACGGGATCGCGATAGCAGGCAGTCCGTATACGACGGTGTGCTCGCCGATCAAGATGGCTTTGCCGCATGCGGTACCGGCACCGATCAAGGTGCCAGGGACGGGCTCGGTCAAATCCATAAACGCTCTCATTCACAGAGGCGATGTTGCGTCGTCTGGACATCGCTGTGTCGGACTGCTCGGTGGACCGGCGATGCCGCCGTTCCACAGATCCAAAGCTGTGCAACCAACTCTGCGCTCATCGTCACCGGGACAGAAGTACCTACCACGCATCATGGAAATGCTCTATACGCATATAAGACTCGACGGTACGTTGCATGGACGAGGGGTTCGACGGCTTCTGTCGCGGTCGGCTGCAAACCCGGAATGCCCGGCAATGTAGTGGACGCATAACCGTCATGCGTCGGGCGCGGCGCTACTCGGCGGTGTTTGGAGGAGCCTTGGGTAAGGAGCCGTCAAGATAGTCGACCCGTGGAAGGACGATCTACCGATACACGACTGGAACTTTCTCGACTTATCTCCGCGTTATCTATTGCGACAGGTTGGGTGTTCAATGAATTTGACTACCGGCACTGCCTCGGATTCGTCCTCGGGCCGGCCCGCTGCGGTCGTCACTCAGGTCCGAACGATCGTGGAGCCGAAATTACGCAGGGCGGTGAGCTCGTTGCCGGCACCGTTGAAGCAGATGGCCGAGTATCACTTCGGTTGGTCAGAATCACCTGGCGAGCTCAGCGGCGGGGGCGGTGCGGGAAAACTCGTGCGGCCCGCACTCGCGGTATGCAGCTGCACCGCCTGCGGGGGCGAGCGCGACTCGGCGTCGAGCGCCGCGGTGGCAGTGGAACTGATCCACAACTTCACATTGGTTCACGACGATGTGATGGATTGTGACGCCATGCGTCGAAATCGACCAACGGTATGGTCGGTGTGGGGCGTATCGGACGCGATTCTGCTCGGTGATGGTCTGCACGCACTTGCGGCACAAGTACTCGCGGCACAACTGCCCGTCGCGATAGCGGGATCGGCACTGTGCCGACTGGAATCAACAGTGATCGAATTGTGCAGGGCACAGCATGAGGATTGTCGGACAGCACCCGAACCTCTGCCTACAATCGAGGATTGCGAGGCTATCGCACGAGGAAAGACAGCCGCCTTGATGGGCTGCGCGTGTGCATTGGGTGCCTTGTGCGCAGATGCCGATGAAGCCACCGTCGCAATGATGGATCGATTCGGGCGTGAACTCGGTGTGGCATTCCAGATCGTCGACGATCTGATCGGCATCTGGGGTGATCCGGCTGTCACTGGCAAACCCGCTGAGGACCTGGCCAGGCAGCGTTATACCTTACCGGTTGTGGCGGCCATGCAGTCGGGCACTGAAGCCGCAGCGAAACTGAAAATGCTTTATCGCCGAACTGGTCCGCTATCAGCTCGAGAGGTGGCACTCGCCGCTGAACTAATCGAGGAAGCGGGCGGAAGGCAGTGGGCACAAAAGGAAGTCGACCGACTGATAGTGAACGCTTTCAGTTGTCTTCCGGCGCGCTTCGTATCGCCCGAACTGGACACGCTATCCAAACTCATGACTCATCGAAAGAATTGAGTGGTCACTACCATCGCGCAGTCCGTGACTGGGCAATCGACCACAGAACACCTATCCATGATTCGAGGAGACTACCGAAATGACCACGCAGCCTGACACTTCTTTCGAGCAGCCTGACCTCCCCGAAGCGCAGGCAGTTCCACTGTCCCTCAGCACGAGCGCGGCACGCAACCTTGCGACGACGACAAAAACGCCCCCCCAAATGGCTGGGGTCACGTCACGCTGGTTGTTGCGACAGTTGCCATGGGTCTCTGTCGCCGGCGGCACGTATCGCGTCAATCGTCGTCTCACGGTGCGCCGCGGACGTGGTCGCGTCTCGTTCGTTCAGGCCGGCGCGAACCAGATCCAGGTCGTTCCCGAGACGCTTACTGAAATACCGATCTTGCGTGGCTATGAGGATTTGGAGGTGCTGAATCGAGCGGCGCAGCTGTTCGTGACGCGAAAATTCCGTCCCGGCGACGTCATCGTCGAAGAGGGGCAGCCGGTACAGGAAGTATTCCTCCTGGCTCACGGCCGGCTCGAACGGACGACGACCGGCAGCTACGGCGATACCGAACTTCTCGGAATGTTGACCGACGGCGACCATCTCGGTGAGGAGGCGCTCATGCAAACAGATCCGCTGTGGACTGCCAGCGTCCGTGCCGTCACTTCTGGGACGTTGATGTCCTTGCCATGGCAGGAATTTCTTCAATTGCGCGATCAATCGCCCAGTCTGCGCGAGCACCTCGCCACTACACTCTCGCTGGCAAATCGCCGAGTGAACTCCAAAGGTGAGGCCGTCATCGACCTGGCTTCCGGCCATCAGGGTGAGCCGGAAATTCCGAGTACATTCGTCGAATACGAGCTGTCACCTCGAGAATACGAGCTGTCGTTGGCTCAGACCGTGCTGCGAGTCCATACTCGCGTGGCAGACCTGTTCAACACGCCGATGAATCAGGTAGAGCAGCAGCTCAGGCTGACAGTCGAGGAAATACGTGAACAGCAGGAATGGGAGATGGTCAACAACCGCGAGTTCGGCCTTCTGTATAACGCGGATTACGATCAGCGCTGCGCCACACACTCCGGTCCGCCGACTCCGGACGATATGGACGAGCTGCTCGCCATGCGGCGTGGAACCGATCTCCTCTTCGCCCATCCCAAGGCCATCGCTGCCTTCGCCCGGGAATGTAACCATCGCGGTCTGGTCATGGAAACAACGGACGTCGGAAGGCGGAAGATACCGACATGGCGAGGTGTGCCATTGTTCCCCCTACCGAAGATTCCGGTCAATGACGCACAGCTGACTTCGATCATTGCGATGCGAATCGGCGAGAGCAGGCAGGGGGTGGTCGGGTTGCGACCGGACTCAATTCCTGACCAGGTAGAGGCCGGGCTGAACGTGCGCTTCATGGGAGTGGACCCGCACGCGATCATGTCATATTTGGTGACTGCGTACTTCTCGGTCGCGATCCTGGTGCCAGACGCGATCGGCATCATGGAACATGTCAGCGTCGCCGCGCCGCGAGGGTGAGTATGGCCGGAAACCGAATCACTGATTGCTGTGGCCTCGGAGAAGACATATTTCGAGCTACGCTCCGAATCTGATGCGGCCGAGTAAGGAGAGGGTCGTGGTTCAGGCGATCGCCAGACGGAGATGTCGAGGCGCCGACTGTTCGAAGTGTCGTCGTCTATACCAGACGACCGGTACCACCGCTCTCGATGGTTCGGCCGATGCGGTCGTGGGCGCTTTCTTCAACGGAAGCGCGCCATGACCACAAATGCGCATACGACTAGCGGCACGAGCTCCTTTCGAATTCCGGAACCGACTTGCCACACCAAATCTCGCATAAATCCGGAATATCCCATGATATATGAACATCACGCCGCTTGGTCTCGTCGACTACTGCCTTTCGTTGATGCGGCGGCAATGATGCAATTTTTCGAACGACGCTATCCTATGTTCGACGCGCTGATATTTCCTGCGGGACTTCCTCAGCGCGTCGTGCACTCTGCCTGCATGAACTCCTTGATGTTCGAGGTGGACGACCTGGCGTTGCGGCAGCATGCGGCATTCAATGAGATCGTCTCGGATCGGACCGCGGGCCATCCCTACGGACCCGCTTTCTCCGACATCTGGCAGACAGTCGAAGGGCACATGTCGAAACGGGTCTTCCGACGCTACCGAGATGGATGGGAGAACTGCTTCCGTGGGATACTTGCCGAGCGCGAGTACACCGGCCGCGGCATCTTGCCGGACTTCGAAAGATACCTTGCGATACGTCAACTAAGTTTTGGATTTCAGCCCCTGGTGGTGTGCGCGGAATATGTCCACGGAATCGACCTGTCCGAGGTTGTAGACGTCGATCCCGATATAATGCGAGCGCAGCGTGCCGTGTGCATGCATGCCCTTTTGGTGAATGACCTTCTCTCCTTCCGGAAAGAATTCGACCACGGCGACCTGTTCAACGTCGTAGCCATCTTGGCATACGTGCACCACTGTCCACTACAGGAGGCCTTGGATATCACCGGCACGCTGATCCGGGACGTCGACGCCGAACTTTCGAGGATCTATGGGGTCCTGCGTCGTCGCTACTGTCACATTCCTCAGATTCAAATCTATGTGAGCGCTCTCGAATCGCTGTGTTCAGGCAATCTCCGGTGGTCTCTGGAGACCACGCGGTACCACGGCCCAGGGTTCGGATGGAACGGCCTGCGAAGCGGAATCTTGACCATCGATCCGGACCGCCCTGGTCCGAAAGCCGCCGATATACCGGGTTCTGGCTATGAATCCACACTCAGAACAGCGAGGCTGCCATGACAACGGTGCGCGATAGCGATCGGGTCTACATTCCCCGAACTGACGCCCAGGCCTTGAGTACTCTCGGGGCACGCGCTCTGGCCGATACCACTAAAACAGCGCCGCAGATGGCCGGCATCACCGACCGATGGCTACTCGACCAGTTGCCGTGGGTGGAGGCTGTCGGCGGAGTCTACCGGGTCAACCGGCGGCGAACTCTCCGTCGTAGCCGCGGCCGCGTCGCCTTCGTCGAGGCCCCCGCTGGAGATATTCAGGTCGTACCGGAGTCTTTGACCGAAATACCGGTACTGCATGGATACGGCGATCTCGATGTACTCCGGATGCTCGCGGGCCGGTGCCGCCCTCGCGCTGTGCCAAGCGGTGAAGTGATCGTAGAACAGGGTCAAGAGGTGCGGTTTGCTCTTGCGGTTGTTCATGGCCGTCTCGAACGGACCGTCACCGATTCCTACGGCATCCCTCAATTGGTGGGGATCCTTACCGACGGCGACCATCTCGGCGACGAGGCACTACTTCAAGATGAGCCGATCTGGTCGGCCACGGTCCGTGCCACTACCGAGTCCACGGTCGTCGTCATCCCGTGGGATGAATTCCTGGACGTATTTCAGGACCATGCGGACCTCCGTCAACATATAACTACGTTCATGACCAACTCTTCGCTACGTGTCAATGCCAAGGGCGAAGCTGTCATAGATGTCACCTCCGGGCACGAAGGTGAACCGCTGATTTCGCAGACATATGTCGAATACGAAGTGGCTCCACGTGAATACGAACTGTCTTTGGCGCAATCTGTTCTGCGTGTTCACACCCGGGTTCAGGACCTGTACAACGATCCGATGAACCAATTCGATGAGCAACTGAGGCTGGTCGTGGAGGAAATACGGGAGCGTGGCGAGTGGGAGTTGATCAATAATCGGGATTTCGGTTTGCTGCACAACGTGGAGCATAATCAACGCATCTCGACAGGGTCTGGGCCGCCGACTCCCGGTGACATCGATTCGATTCTGGAAATCTGCCGAGACGCCAGCCATATGTTCGGCCATCCGAAAGCCATCTCCGCGTTCCGTCGCGAGTGCAATCGCTGTGGGCTCGTGCCAGACGTTATCCGCGTACACGATCGCCCGGTAACGGCTTGGGCTGGCATCCCGTTTTTCCCGTGCCCGCATATGCCGATTACAGACTCCCAAAGTACTTCGATCATCGCATTCCGTGCCGGTGCCGATGACCAGGGCGTCGTCGGGCTCCATCAGACGGGTATGCCCGACGAATACGATGACGGCATCGCAGTGCGATTCATGGGTGTCGATGACCACGCTATAGCGAGCTATTTGGTGACCGGCTACTTCTCTGTCGCGGTACTCGTGCCCGACGCTATCGCGATGCTCGAACACGTCGACGTAGGAATCGTTTAGGAGAACACATGTCTACACCGTTGCTTCCGGTTGTCCATGGTTTCACCGGGATCGGCACTGCCGCCGCGGATGTGCGGCGGCTACTCGGAATCGACCCAGCAGTGTCGAAGATGGGTGAGTCCGGAGCAGAAGACTTCGCGGCCGTGTCGGACGGCATCGACGCCACGGCTGCTGTCGAGCGAATGGACGGCGCCGGTGACCAAGTCGCCGCGAGTGAGAGTGTCCACCTCGATCAGTCACGCCGCCGTCTGCTTCGCTCCGCTGCACCGAGGTCGTCTGACCGTTCTGCTGTACCCGACTCGCAGGCGGGAAGCTATCCGAGCGGGCCCAGCGGCGGGACGGCCGATGACTTCAGCGATCGGATGCGCCGCGCGGCGTCCCTGTCGAACGGCCGCCGTGGTGGTCTCGCGAGCTCGTCCCATGCGCCTGCCCTTCCTCGTTCATCTGATTTGGTCGAGTTCTTGGAGGAGGTGTTTACTCGCGAACGGCTGACCGGTAGTGGCGCAGGAGGTGCGCTGGATATCCCGCCTATTTGGTGTCCGTTAGAGTTGTTTTCTTATGGGGATGGACTGATTTTTCAGCTCGGTTCAGAGGAGTTCTTCCGCAAGATGGGACTCGGTGACGATCTGCTGAAATCGGCTCGGAGTATGTGTACGGGGGATCTGGCGTGCATGTACGGGTCCAAGAGCGATGACGAGGGTGTGCAGCTCATGTCGGACTGGTTGATGTGGGCGCTATTGTTCGACGACTATTACTGCGATTCCGGCCCCTATACGAGGGACCCTACCGCGTATAACCACGCGGCATTGAATCTCATGCAGTACGCGATCGATCCGGAGCGCGGACCGATCGGCGATCATGTCTTCGACGGTCTTGCCGCCGCTTTGGCGGATATCATGGCCAGAGTGCGTGCCCGCACACCGGCCGAACATGCCGCGATGATCTCGATGGCTCATTTCCGGTGGGCACTGGGCGCCAGCTGTGGTGTCTCCGACCGTTCCGGCAACTATATGCGCAGCTTGGACGAGCACATGATCGCCCGTGGCCCCGATGGCGGGGGGCCACCTTTGGTCCTCCTTGTCGAAACTCTTGACAGAACCTGCTTGGACTTCGTCACGAGGAACACACCTGAGGTACGGGCGATGACCGCCGCTACCGGGTTGCTGTTCGCCCTTTCCACAGACATCCCGTCCTACGCGCGCGAATGTGACGAACACAGCCTCGAATCCAATGTAGTCGGGATAATAGCAACCGAGAATCGATGCTCTCGGCAAGAAGCGATCTACCGGGCCTGTGCTCTCGTCGAGGAAATCACGGAACTATTCGTCACACTCAAACATAAACTGGCCAAAGACGGCACCCCCGCACTCCGTGATTACCTCGAGCACCTGTCCAATATGATCAGGGGAACCTTGGAGTGGCAGCGGCGACTTCCCCGATACTATGCATCGCTCGATGGCGCCGGTCAGCCCATCTCTACCGGCCGGCTATCCGATAACGCCATACACGATGTCTCACCTACGCGCCTCTTTCCGCATATCGCACCACCTGAATCCATCCGCTGGTGGTGGAATTATATTTAGGTTCGGAGACGCCGTGAAGAACTCGGTCTCGATTCCGTCTGCCCCCGGAGCACTACCATTGATCGGCCATCTGGTTCCGCTATGTGTCGATCCCCTGAAATTCATGAACTCACTGCCCACGCACGGAGATCTCGTACGTATCCGACTCGGCTCGCACCCCATGGTTGTCATCTGCACCCCGGAGATGACCAGACAAGCGATCGTCAGAGACAAGATATTCGACAAGGGCGGGCCTATCTGGGAGCGGACACGGGAGTTCATGGGTGGAAACTCAATCCTCAACGCCCCCCACGACAGGCACCGCCGACTACGCCACCTCGCCCAACCTGCGTTCCATCCGTCCCGACTGCCCGGCTATGCCCTGAACATGAGTAGCTGCATCGACTCGATTGTCAACTCCTGGCACGCCGGACAAAAGCTTGATGTGCCGACCGAAATGATGAAGATTACTGCGACAGTCAGTGTGACTGCCCTGTTCTCGGACGCACTGACCCCACCTGAACACGAACAGATCATCGAGGACGTAAAAACCTTCTTCGACTGGGTCTATCGGCGAACACTGATGGCCGCGTTCCTGGACCCGCTCCCTATACCGAAAGCCCGTTCCTGGGAGCGCGCCCGCTCCCGGCTCTTCCAGACCTGCGGTCAGATCATCGCCCGGCGCCGCGCCGACGACGCCGACCACGGCGATCTACTCTCCGCGCTGCTCTCGACCCATGCCGCGGCTCACCTAGGTCAGAGTATGGACGCGTCCGAGATATGCGGGACCCTCATAGCCTTCCTGCTCGGCGGCACGGAGACCACCGCCGCCACGCTTGCCTGGGCGCTGCACCTGCTCGCCCGGCACCCCGAGATCGAACAGCAGCTGCATGCCGAGGCGGACACCGTCCTCGGCGGCAGAACAGCGACCCACGCGGATCTTCCACAACTCTCACTGACCGCGCGAATCATCACGGAAACGCTCCGGCTCTACTCTCCCGCATGGTTTCTCACCCGAATAGTCACCACCGACACCAACCTCGGTGGCCACCTACTACCCGCCGGAACAACAATCGCCTACAGCCCCTACCTCATTCACCACAGACCCGACCTCTACACCGATCCGGAAACCTTCGATCCCGGCCGTTGGGAACCGCAACGTCCCCAACCGCCCGGACACGCACTACTTCCCTTTTCCGCAGGCGCCAGAAAATGTATAGGCGACACATTCGGCATGACCGAAGCCATTCTGGCCCTGGCATCCATCGCCACCCGTTGGCGCCTAGAGCACGAACCCAACCAGAAAGTACGCGCTGGCCTCAGCGCGACACTGCGGCCACAGAACCTGCGGATGTACGCAACGCCCCGATCTCGCGCATCGGGTAAGTGATCACAGCGCGCTCTGGGCGACGGCCGCTCTAGCCTCGCGCCTGGACGGAGCCGGAGACCATCGGGTCGGGTCAGGTCGTGCAGTCCGCCGATGCCGCAGCGGCAAATGCGAGGGCCTGCTCAGCGCGTTCAAGACACAGCCGATCTGTCAACGACCACTCGAAACGGACAACCCGGAGTCGCGGTTCAGCGCGACGGCCGCGTACTCATCGACGAGATGATCGACCGTTTCCGCGGCTGGCACGACCCTATCGCGCGGCTGCTCGCCGCCACCCCGCCGAGATCCTTACTACGCCACGACATCTATTCGGTGCAGACGGAGTTACCCATCTATGCCCGCGGCAGGGTGGGTCCTGCTCGGTGCGCCGCGAACGTGAGCACACCCGATCTCGGCAGGCCGCGGCACAGATACTGGAGGGCGCCGCGACATTCAGTTGGCTCGACGCGAAAGCGTCGACCGTGGAATCCCTGGCAGCTGACTGCGACCTGGCGCGGCGCCCGCGGACCCAGGAACTGGCTCGGGTCGCGGCCTCGTCGGAACAGGTTGCGCAGTGGCGCAATCTGGTGAAGGTCGCGTTCCGCAACAACCTCGTCTGGCTGACTCCGCGTTCGCTGTACCTCAGTGCGATGGACGACGCACTGTCCTGGACTCCCGACACCGCCTTCGCGGCATGGTGACAAACCAGCGCTCGGGTTTGGCTGATGGATTGGGCAGTAAGGGATTTCGCACCGAACTGCGGGCGAAGCCGGCACCTGAGCTATATGCTTTTGCATCTAGTGTTTTTGCACCTATCAGGAAGGGCTCGATGAAGCTCGAATATCCGCTGCTCGGCCTCCTGGCTGCCCGGGCGATGAGCGGTTACGACATCAAGCGGTGGTGCCAGATCGAGGGCAAGTTCGTCGGCCTGGACCGCCATGCCAGCCAGATCTACCGCGAGCTGAACCGCATGCAGGTCGAGGGTTCCGTGGTGTGGCGGACCGATCCCCGCGACGGCGGACCGGACGCGAAGATCTACTCCGTCACCGAGGCCGGGATGGCGCGGCTACGGCGCTGGGTGCGCTCGGCGTACCTGCCGCCGCGGCGGTTCCAGGATCCGGAGTTCGCCTTCCGGCTGCGCGTCAGCATGATGCTCGGCGAGCCGGGCACGCTCGATCTCGTGCAGGCAGAGCTGGCGGCCCGGCGCGAGCAGGTGCGACTCAACCGAAACCGACCGTACGACACCGAGACCGACGACGATCGGGCCGAAATCGATGCCGAGGCCTTGGATTTCATCGCACGACAGATCCGCCGTCATGGCGAGCGGCAGATCGACGGCTGGATCGCGTGGCTCGAGGAGTTGCTGGAGAAATTGGCGGCCCGCGCGGACATCGCCGAGGCAGGGCAGGCCGGGATTCGCAAGGCGGGCAACTGATGCGCGCGGTCCTGATGTTGTTCGACAGTCTCAACCGCCGGTTACTGCCGCCGTACGGCGCCGAGTGGGTGCACGCGCCGAACTTCATCCGGCTCGCCGCGCACACCGTGCGGTTCGACAATTGCTACGGCGGCTCGATGCCATGCATGCCCGCCCGCCGGGAAATGCACACCGGCCGCCACAATTTTCTGCACCGTTCCTGGGGTCCCTTGGAGCCTTTCGACGATTCTGTGCCAGAGATGCTGTCCGCGGCGGGAATTTATCCGCATCTGGTCACCGACCATCCGCACTATTGGGAGGACGGCGGCGCGACGTACCACAATCGATTCCGTACCTTCGAGTTCTTCCGTGGCCAGGAGGGCGACGCGTGGAAGGGGCAGGTCGCCGATCCGCCGCAGCCGCAGAGCGGGCGCCGGGTGCGCCACCACCTGTGGCGGCAGGACCTGATCAACCGGAAGTACCTGACCGAACCGGCTGATCACCCGCAGGTTCGAACGGTGAACGCCGGTCTCGAGTTCATCAGGACCAATCACGCCGAGGACGCGTGGTTCGTGCAGATCGAGTGCTTCGACCCACACGAACCGTACTTCTCCCACCGCGACCACCAACGCCACTATTCCGCGCTGGACGCGCCGAGCGAGTCCATGGCGTGGCCCGATTACAAACGGGTGGAAGAAGATTCCGACACCGTGCGACGCATGCGGGCCGAGTACGCCGCGCTGCTGACGATGTGCGACGCGTCGCTCGGTCGCGTCCTCGATGTCTTCGACGAGCTGAGCCTGTGGGACGACACGTTGTTGATCGTGTGCACCGACCACGGGTTCCTGCTCGGCGAGCACGGCTGGTGGGGCAAGAACGTGCAGCCCTGGTACGACGAAAACATCCACACGCCGCTGTTCCTGTGGGATCCGATAGCGGGGACGCGAGCGGACACCTGCCGAGAGTTGGTGCAGACCATCGACTTCGGCCCTACCCTGCTGGATTTCTTCGGCCTCCAGCCCACCGCGGATATGCAGGGGCGGTCTCTGCTGCCGCTGCTGCGCGATCCAGCACCGAACCCGCTGCGGGCGGGCGCGCTGTTCGGAGTCTTCGGCGGGCACGTGAATGTCACCGACGGGCGGTACGTGTATCTGCGCGCCCCCGCCGCGCCGGGAAATGCCCCGTTGTTCGAACACACGTTGATGCCCACGCACATGGCCACCCGCTTCACCCCGGGCGAACTGGAGGACGCGCAGTTGGTCGGCCCGCTGTCGTTCACCAAGAACGTCCCGGTGCTACGCATACCCGGCTTCGCCGTCGGGGACCCGTTCGCTTTCGGCACAGTGCTTTTCGACCTGGACAGCGATCCCCACCAGGAGAATCCGATCGTCGACGATGACCTCGAACTGCGAATGATCGACCTGCTGCTCGACCTCATGCGCGCCAACGACGCGCCGGATTCCCAGTTCCGCCGCCTCGGCCTGCCGCCAGTGGGGAAGGCCGATTCCCGGCACCTGCTGGCCAGGACCCAGCTTGCGACCTACCGGGAAGCTGTCGAGCCGCTCCCGATTCCGGAAGACTTTCCGACCGGGCGTCCTGGCGTGCGCATGGCGATCACCGATCTGCTCGCCACGGCCGACACCCGCGCGATCGTAGAGGCGGCACTCGGGCCCGCGGTCGCCCGGATAGCCGAGCAGACCGCGTCGGCCACCCTCCTCGACCTGGCCGCCTTCAGCCCCGCCCTGACCGGGCGAACCCTGCACCGCCTCGATCGGGCACTGGCCGAGAGCCGTCCGATCTCCCGCCACCCTCAGTGAGGCATTCCCGTGAAAGACACTGCAACACCGGTATTCTCGCCACCCACCGACGCCGCGCCGGTGATCGTCCCCGGCCGCTGGCGCAAACTCGCCCTCGTCGTCGCTCCGCTGTGGGCCGACAACAACGAATCCAGCGTGCTCAGCACCCTCGCCCCGGTCATCGTCCAAGCCGTGGCGGCACCCGCGGCTGCGGTCGGCTACCTGACCTCCCTCGCGAAGTTCATCAGCATCGTCTTCGGACCGCTGTGGGCATGGGTGGCGCACAAGACAAACCGCAAGATCACCTTCGCCATCGCCACCGGATGCACCGGAATTACCACCGCCGCAACAGGATGCGCGCAGAACTACGTCCAGCTGATCGTCCTGTACGGGATCTCGGCCGTGTTCATCGCCTCGGCACTACCGATCGCCAGCCAAATTACTGCCGACCTGTTCGACGACACAGCCCGCGGCCGCGCCAACGGCTACACCTGGGGCGCGATCTCACTGCTCGGCTCGGTACTCGGACCGCTCATCGGGCAGTTGTCCCGCGTGCCAGACGGCTGGCGGTACGGATTCTTCGTGTGGGGCGCCATCACCGTGCTCACCGCCGTGCTGCTGGCCGTGTTCTTCACCGACCCCGGCGTCGGAGCCAGCGAAACCACCCGGCAGCGGCATGCTCAGAACGACCGGATCACCTGGGCCGCAGTGCAACAGATGCTCCGAATCCCCACGTTCGTCCTCATGCTGATCCAGCGGCTCATTTCCGGCCACCTGCTGATCATGAGCTTCGGCGTCATCTTCCTCGTCCACACCTATGGCTTCACCACCGCCGTCGCGTCGATCGTCACCCTGCCCTTCGGCATCGGCTACCTGTTCGGCACCTTCGGCGGCAGTTTGGCCACCGACTTCCTGCTGACCCGGCTCCCCGAGACCGGACGCATCATCATCCTGCAGTTCGCCCAACTCGGCTTCGGTGTCGTCGCAATAGCCGGCACTCAACACGATTGGGGCGGCATCGAGGTCTTCGCCGGATTCTGGGCGGTGCTCGGGTTCATGCAAGGCCTCAACCCTGGCGTCAACCGGCCCATTGTCGCGGCCGTCGTACCACCCGAAATGCGCGGCGCCGCCTTCGCTCTCCTGCTCTCGGTATTCGAAGCCCTCGCGTACGCCCTGTTCAATCTCGCCGCCGGGCTACTGGCCGACGTGATCGGCCTACGCGGCGTAATGCTCTGGATCCCAGGCATTCTCATGCTCGTCAACGCCGCGTTCTGCACCATTCTTTATCGCACCTATCCCCGTGACGTCGAACGGCAACGCATCCGTCTGGCCAAGGCAACTCGATGAACTGCGACCGCCACCCGATCGAACAGGCACACCTGCCCGGCGGGACCTTCGCGATGGGGGATCCGCACCGCGACGGGTTTCACGCCGACGGCGAGACGCCGGTGCACACCGTGGAACTCTCGCCCTTCTCCATCGACACGACGACCGTCACCAACGCCGCCTTCGCGATGTTCGTCGCGCAGACCGGATACGAAACCGAGGCCGAAAAGCTCGGCTTCTCCGCCGTATTCCACCTCGTGCTGGCCGCCGAAGAGCACGATCTCATCGGACGGCCTTCCCCGAGTCCCTGGTGGGTAGAGGTCAAGGGAGCGAGCTGGCGGCACCCCGAAGGACGGCATTCCAGCATCGACGACCGCGCCGACCACCCGGTCGTGCAGGTGTCCTGGCACGACGCCACCGCCTACTGCGACTGGGCAGGCCGTCGGCTTCCGACCGAAGCGCAGTGGGAATTCGCCGCGCGCGGAGGCCTTTCCGGAACCCGCTACCCCTGGGGTGACGACGCACCAAATGCCGGCGGCCAGTGGCGGGCCAACATCTGGCAGGGCAGCTTCCCGAAAGTGAACACCCGGGAGGACGGATTTCTGACCACCGCACCGGTGCGCTCCTACCGGCCCAACGGGTACGGACTCTGGCAGACCGTAGGCAATGTCTGGGAGTGGTGCTACGACCGATTCTCTCCGCACACCTACAGTCACGACGCTCGATCAGGGCACGTGCGTGATCCACAAGGCGCCGTGGCCGGGGCGTCGCGGGTGCTGCGCGGCGGCTCGTATCTGTGCCACGACAGCTACTGCTCCAGATACCGCACTGCCGCTCGATCCTCGAACATCCCCGATGCGACCATGGGCAACGCCGGCTTCCGCACCGTCTCGGCACTATCCGCCCGCGAACCGAAACGCTCATCCACCCAACAGCTTTCGGTGACTACACCTACGGAACGGAGACGGCACGGGGCGGCACTTGGGAAGATCACCGAGGAAATCGCCGCCGTGGCTGCCGATCATTGCGCGACTCTGGCGGCGGACGTAGAGACGGGGGTGTGCGGGGTGCGTAGACGATTCAACCGCACGAGTGGTGGCGGGCCGCGGCGGGCCGATTTCGGTCCGCCTGAGGAATGAACACAGGAGGCAACGAAATGTTCGAAGTGCAACTTCCAGCGGGCACCGTCGAGTACGAGGACACCGGTGGCGACGGACCGGTGCTGGTGTTCATTCACGGTCTGCTGATGGACGGTTCGGGTTGGCGGCATGTGGTGGGCAAGCTGCGCACCGAGTACCGCTGTATCGTCCCGACTTGGCCGCTCGGCGGACATCGCAAACCCATGAACGAAGACGGGGATTTGTCCCTCCTCGGTATGGCAGGCATGGTCGGGGACTTCCTCGACGCACTCGATCTGCGGAATGTCACGTTGATCCAAAACGATTGGGGCGGTGCGCAGGTGCTGCTCGGGACACGGGGCAGCGATCGCGTCGGCCGGCTCGTGCTGACCTCGTGCGAGGCATTCGACAACTATCCGCCCAAGCCCGCGCGCCTCATCGTCGCGGCCGCGAAGGTGCCCGGCGGGTTGCGCACCGCGATGGCACTGCTCAATAGTCCGCTGGGGCGGCGCGGCCCCGCTACCTGGGGGTGGATGTGCAAGCGTCCGGTGCCGAAAGAGGTGATCGACAGCTGGTTCCGCCCGGCGACGGTCGATCGCGATATTCGGCGAGATCTGGCCAAGTACCTGAAATCGGTGCCGCCGCGCGCGACGCTGCGCGAGATCGCGCAGCGCAACGCGGCCTTCACCGGGCCGGTGCTGATCGCCTGGGCGGTCGAGGACAAGATGATGCCGATCGCGCACGCTCGTCGTCTCGCCGAACTCTATCCCGACGCCAGGTTGGTGGAGATCGAGGACAGCTATACGCTGCTGGCCGAGGATCAGCCGGAGCGGCTCACCGAGCTCATCGGCGAGTTCCTCGCTGCCACGGGGTCATGATGGCGGCGGTGTCATCCCGTCTGTATGGCGATGTCGGTCGAACGACTGACGTACGTTCGTCGCATTGACGCTGCTCCTCGCGGTTGATGGAATGTGATGACCGCGAATCGGCAGACTACCGGATCAGCGTCGGCCACAGCGAAATTGGTCGCACTACAGAGTGGGTGACCTCCGTAGCTGCCGGTCTCCGGGCTCGCCCCGGTTTACGGGAGCCCTGTGCCGAAATTGCCTGTCGCGGTGTAGCTCTCGGAGAGCCGTGAGCTCAACCACGACAGCTTAGGAAGCGAATGTCGAGCACCGCGTTGCGCAAGGGCGAGAATACTGCCCTCAACGGAGGGCGTGTGTCCTTCTCCCTCACATCGGATCAGACGCCCATCGATGTTTCGGCGTTGCTGCTCGGCCCCGACAGCAAGGTGCGGGACGACAGTGACCTCGTGTTCTACAACAACCCGACGCGCCACGGAGTCGAGGTGGATGGCACGACGGTGAGAGTCGACTTCACGCGTGTGCCCCGGGACGTTGCCGCCGTGGTGATCGTAGCGAGCATCGATCCATTGAGTCCGGGGGCGGTCTTCAGTCGCGCCCCGCGGCTGGTCGTCACCCAAAACGCCGGACCGACAGTCGAATACACCGCCCCGAACTTCACCAACCGGGAGACGGTCGTCGTCATCGCCGAGGCCTACCGGCGCAACGATGCCTGGAAGGTACGGGCAGTGGGCCAGGGCTATGATTCGGGTCTGGGTGGCTTGGCCACGGACTACGGGGTCGATATCGAGAGCGACGAGACACCCGCCCAGGTGCATACGAGTCCATCGGCGGGTTCGACGACACCGACACGGCTCGCGAAGGTCACCGACATCGCGCCCGGGTTGTTGCCGGTGGCGACCGAAGCGAACCGGGCTCTGGCGGACGCGGGAATGGGCAGCCGACGCGCTGCGGTATACCTGGTTCTCGACCACAGCTACGATATGCGAGAACTCTACGAGTCCTTCACGGTTCAAGCGTTCGCTGAGCGAATTCTGGCGTTGGCGGCGAACCTCGACGACGACGGCACCGTCCCTGTGGTCTTCTCGGGTCAGCACGAACCGTTCGTCGAAGACCTGAGTCTGCGGAACTACCGGGGCAGGATCGGTCAATTGCATACCCAGGTCGACTGGGGCTGGCAGCAAGTCGATGACGCGATGCGTTGCGTGATCAATCACTACCAGGAGTCGGGGGCAGCTGATCCCGCGTTGGTCATAGTCCAGGTGGGAGACGAGCCCGATGAGAAAGCGGCCGTGCGAACGCTGCTGCAGAACTCCGCGACGCTAGGGATGTTCTGGATCTTCATCGGGTTCGGCCGCGGAAAGATGGTGTTCTACAAGAATCTCAACACCTCGACCTCCGCCACATTCCGCAACGTCGCCTTCTACAACACCGGCAAGAATCCAGGCGCAGTGCCGAATGAACAGTTCTACGCGGAGTTGGTCCGCGGCTTCGGCGCATGGACTCGAGCGCAGGGTTGAAAGTAGGAACCCGCTTACGCGTGATCCCCAACCGCGTCTGTTGACCATGAACCTCGTCGACGAGGTCACGGTCGTCGCGGGCGGCATGATAGAGGACCGTTGGAAGGTCGTGGCACGCGGCAGGAACAACTGAACGGCGCAAGGCAGCTTACGGCTTCCGTGCTGAACCGATGCACTACCAGGGCGGCCGCGCCGGTTCTCAGGCCTCTAACCGCCACGAGTGGGCGGGCAGGTTCGACGCGTTGGATCGCCACCTCGACTCCATGCCCGACGAGCCGCTGTGAACGCCTCGGCGGAGTAGTCGAACACCGTGGCGCCATACGCCACTCCGGTCGACGGCGAGATTTTGTCGGTGTGTCCGGGCGCAAGGCGGGCGGGTGCGTCGGGGTTGGCTCGGCGGGGGATATCATCAGCGCTGCGCGTGCGGCTCGTGCGGGTGCGGGCGGTGGCGTGACTGCTGGTGGATTCCAACATCGGAGAACCCATGACCGCAGAACCTGCCCGGATCGTCATCGATCCCGGTGTCGCAGAACGAGGCCCGACGGCGCTGCGGATCGCGGTCGGTGGTCAACTGCGCAAGCTGCGCGAACAATGTGGCATCACACCGCAAATGGCGGGTGACCATATCCGTGGCTCGTATGCCAAGATCAGCCGGCTCGAGCTCGGGCGCACCGGGTTCAAAGAGCGTGACGTCGCGGATCTGCTGGATCTGTACGGGGTGGTGGACGCCGAGCAGCGGGAGATGTTCCTCGATCTGGCACGCAAGGCCAACGAGCCGGGCTGGTGGCATCGGTACAGCGACCTGCTCCCACAGTGGTTCGAGACCTATGTCGGGCTCGAGGGTGCGGCACGGATGATCAGAACCTATGAGGGACAACTGGTTCCGGGTCTCCTGCAGACCGGGGACTATGCCGCCGCGGTCGTCGAGATGGGGGAGGAGATCAGCGAGGCGGCGCGGCGGGTGGCGTTGCGTACCGACCGGCAACGGATCCTGGACGCCCCGGGTGGGCCGACGCTGTGGGCGATTCTCGACGAGGCGGTCCTGCACCGGCCGGTCGGCGGCACGGCGGTCCAGCGTGAACAGATCGAGCATCTCGTGAATATGTCGGCCGAGCCCAGCGTCACGATCCAGGTGCTGCCCTCCAGCTCCGGCGGCAGCGCGGCCGCGGGGAGTTCGTTCACGATGCTGCGCTTCGCCGAAGAGGACCTGCCCGACATCGTCTACCTGGAGCAGCTGACCACCGCGATGTACCTGGACCGCCAGGAGGACGTCCGCGTCTATCGCGGCGTCATGGACCGCGTGGCCGTACAGGCGGAGACACCGGAACGTTCGCGGGAGCTGATGATCGCCGCCGCCGCGGCGTTGTGAGCCGTCGGTTGACACGGTAGATCGACCGTCCACCGCTCACCGGCACTGAAGGCGCCCGTGACTACGTGCCGGTCCACCGCCTCGGCTGGCCGGGGGAGATCGAACTCGACACCGACTCCTCGCACGCGCGGCGTGGAATGGGGCGATTTCCTTACCCCGCAAGAGTGTTCGATGAGCGAGTGGCCAGTTCGCGGAGCGCGGCGGTGATCTCGTCGGCGCGCTCGAGCGGGCCGCAGTGGCCGTGGAGTGTTCCCGGTTTTGTGGACTCGGGATCAAGCCGCGATCTGACTGATTTCTCTGTACCCTAACTCGTATTGCCGTGGTGTCAAATAGCCGAGCGCCGAATGCGGACGAACGGTGTTGTAGTAGAACTCAATCCAGTCGAACGTCTCCTTCTGCAGCGACTTCACCGTCGGCCACGGACGAGCGTGTACCAGCTCCTTTTTGTAGGTCGCGAAGAACGATTCCGCGACCGCGTTGTCGAAGCACGATCCCGTCCGGCCGAGGGACCGTAGGACACCATTCTTTGCACAATATTTCGCGAATTCCTTCGAGGTGTACTGGGTTCCGCGATCGCTATGGAAAACAACACCTTTCGCCGGGCGTCGGCGCGCGATGGCCATATCGAGGGCGTCGGTGACCAGCGACGTGCGCATGTGATCAGCGATCGCCCAGCCGACCACGGCCCGATCGTGCAGATCGATCACGGTGGCCAGATACGCCCACCCGGTCCAGGTCTTGACGTAGGTGATGTCACCGCACCAGCGTTGGTTCGGCTGCGCGGCAGTGAAATCACGCCCGATCCGATCCGCGGCGTCCACCGGCTTGGATCCCCGGATCGTGGTGCGCCGGAACGGTTTCGGAAACCGGCCTTGCAGACCGGCCGCCCGCATCAACCGCCACACCCGCTTACGCGAGACCCGCCGCCCGGCCGCCGCCAGCGCCGCGTGCACACGCCGAACACCCGGATTGCCACGCAGTTTCGCGTGGATCGCCTCGATCAGCAGCGTCAGCATGCGATCGTCGCGCTCCCGGTCGCTGCGACCGCGGCCTTTCCACTTGTAGTAGCCCGACCGAGACACGTCCAGTTCCCGGCACATGAACTCGATGTCGAATTCCCCCGACGCAGCCCAGTCCGCGATCGCGGCGAATTTCACCGCTGGTCTTTCGCGAACCAGGTCGCAACTTTTTTTGCGAACGCGACCTGCATCTTCAACTCCGCGTTCTCCGCACGCAACCGTTCCAACTCGGCCTGTTCCGAGTCGGTCAGTCCCTTCTCCCGGTCACCGGAAACCCCGGATTCCTTCGCCCTCTTCACCCATTTCCTCAACGTCATCTCGTGCACGCCGATATTGCGCGCCACCTCGGCCACCGGCCGACCCTGATCCAGGACGAAACCTACCGCCTGGGCCTTGTACTCCTCGGTGAAACTACGCCGCGTCGAACCCAACACCAAACTCCCGTGCTACCAGGCGGCTATCTCCTCCGTGTCCACCGAACCGGGAACGCTCCACCGCTGTCGAGCACGCGTAGTTCGAGCAATTGAGGGAGGGCGGCGGCGATCAGCTCCGCGCGTGCCAGCGGGGCGATCTTGTCGGTGCGGCCCGCGATCACCAGGGTGGGGACCGTGATCGCGGCCGGGTCGAGCGTATCGACCATGCGCACCAGCATGCCCCCGTAACCCCCGCGCCCACGGGCGGAGGTCGCGGCGGCGATCCGGTCCAGTTCGACGCCGAGCAACCGGTCGGCGACCGGCCCGAGCGCGACATGCGACAGCAGCAGGCGCCGCACCGGCAGCCGCCGTGGCAGCGGAAGACCGGCGAGCGGCACCACCGCGCGGGCCAGCCGTCCCCTGGCGGCGAGTAGTCGGCGCGGGCCGCGCAGGAACCGAACGTGGTCGAGGATCTGGCCCGGCGTGGTGTTCACCAGCGCAACCGCGCGGGCGCGGACGGCGATCTCCCCGGGATACCGATTTGCCCACGCCTGCACCGCGATTCCGCCCAGCGAGTGCCCGGCGACGATCGCGGGCTGGCCCTCGGGCACCGTCGCGGCGAGCACGGCGTGTAGGTCGTCGGCGAGGTGGTCGAGGGTGTAGCTGCCGCGTCGCGGCGCATCGCTGCGGCCGTGGCCGCGATGGTCGAAGGCCACCACCCGGTATTCGCCGGACAGGGCCGCGATCTGGTTGTGCCAGAAGCCGAGTGCGCACAGCACGCCGTGCACCAGCACGATCGTCGGCGCGTCCGCGGGCCCGTGGATCTCCACATGCAGGCCGGTGCCGTCCGCGCTGCGGATCACGTGCTCGCGCACGGTCGAGCGGTCGGCGGGTACGGGCTGCCGCTGGACGAGCCCGCGCCGGTTACGCGGCGGCCGCATGCTTCACCCGCGCTACCCGCCGCACGGCGCGTCGCGCCTGCGGAACCTGCCGGACGGTCCGTGGCAGCCGCGGCACGACGGTGCGCGAGAACGCGGCCAGCATGCCGAACAGCAGACGATCGCGGCCGTGCCACCGCACCCCGAGTAACTCGCGCAGCTCCGGTGTCAGCAGCCCGGCCGTGACCAGGGTCAGTGCCCGGCCCGCGATCGGGCGCACGGTGTGGTTCCAGACGACCGGGTGGCGCAGCAGCGGGATCATCGGCGGTGGCTTCGGGCTGCCGACCACAGCCAGTACCCGGTCGGTGATGTCGGAGCGTTCCAGTCGAGTGGTCGTCATCTGGTCGAACCAGGTGGTGAACGTCGCCCAGTCCGGCGGCATGTCCTGTTCGCGCACGCCGTAGAGGCGACCCACTCGGCGCATCTCCAGATAGAACCGCTCGACCTCACCGGGCCGCCAGCCCCGCCCGAGCACGGCCTGCTGTGTGTACACGCCGTGCACCAAACTGGCGTGCACCCAGTGGAACGCCTCCGGGCTGAGTGCGCTCCAACGGGAGCCATCGGAATTGCGCCCCTTGATGTTTCGGTGCAGGTCGCGGAGTCTGCGTGCGGTGGCCATGGCCTCGTCCTGCCCGTAGACCACGCCCATGATCATGTCCAGGGTGCGTTCGGCGCGTCCGTACGGGTCCGACTCGAACACCGAGAATTCCCGGACACCGGTGGCGACCACCGGGTGCGCCACATCGATGAGCAGCCGGCGCGAGGCGCCGAGGACGAACGTCAGCTCCCCGAAGACCGACCAGGCCACCGAATCCGGGCCGAGCGGCGCGGGCTCGTCGGCCGCGATCAGGTGTTGCTCCGGAGCGGTCATCGCCTCATGCATGAGACTTTGTCTAGCATAAAAGTCTCAGCTGCGACAATGGGTGCATGCCTCGTACTTCCGTTCCGCTGGTGAACCTGTTCGGCCGGGCCGTCAGCAAGGTCGTCACCTTCACCCCCGCCGGGCCAGAGCTGGTACGGGTGTACGAGACGGCGATTCGGGTGCTCGCCGAACGCGGCGCCGACGCGGCGACCATGGACGATGTCGCGGCCGGTGCCGGAATGAGCCGCGCCACGCTGTTCCGGCGCTTCGGTGGACGCGACGCCCTCTTCGAAGCGGCCGTCGCGCACACGTTGCGCGGCTTTCTCGCCGAGATCACCTCGCGGTATCTCACCGTCACGGACCCGACCGAGCGGATCGCCGAAGCCTTCGTCGCCTGCCTGCGCCTGCGTCGACAACTGTTGTCCGACAACACCTCCGCGCCGCATAGCGCCGAACTGCTCGCGATGCTCACCGTCGGCGATCCCACGCCCTTGACCATCGGCCACCGCTTCATCGCCGCCCGCATCCGGGCTGGTCAGTCCGAGGGCGCCCTGCCGCCCGGTGACCCGGATCTGCAGGCCGACGCCATCATTCGGATCACCATGGGCTATCTGCTGCTGCCGCCCGCCGGGCTCGATCTCGACGACGACACCGCGGCCCGCGACCTCGCCCGCCGCGTGATCGCGCCCCTCGTCACCACTCCGATGAGCTGACCCCTTCCGTGCGGATCGTCGCGATCGCAATGCTGATTCCAGCTGCTCGCAGCGCCGAGGTCACCATGGTGGTCGCGGTCCTGACCTCCCTGATGTCCTGCGTGGCCACCACCACCTAGTCCGGGCTTGCGGGTGCGGGGGCGACCGTAACTGCCATGGCCCCAGGCTATTCCGTAAAACAGTTCGCCTACTGCAGGGCAGACGGCGACGTGATCTGCTGCCGTTTCGGGCCATTCGAAGGCGGTGCGGAACCGCCAGGTCGTCTACACCTTCTTCACGACGCTGGACTTGAGTTGCACGGGGCCGATGCCGTCTACCTTGCAGTCGATGTCGTGGTCGCCGATTCCGTTGACCAGGCGGATGTTTCGGACCTTGGTGCCTGCTTTGATGCCGGTGGGGCTGCCTTTGACCTTCAGGGTTTTGATGACGGTGACGGTGTCGCCGTCGGCGAGCACGTTTCCTACCGCGTCCCTGATGACGTCGTCATCGGTGGTCTCGGTGGCCGCCGTCCATTCGTGGGCGCATTCGGGGCAGGTGAGCAGTCCACCGACTTCATAGGTGTATTCGCTGGTGCATTCGGGGCACGGGGGCAGCGTGTCGTGCACGGGGATTCCCTATCTGTGCGTTCGTGATCGGTCAGCGGGTGAGGAAGTCGACGAGGGCCCGGTTCACCTCGTCGGGGCGTTCGAGATAGCCGTAGTGGCCACAGCGTTCGATTTCTACGTAGCGCGCGCCGGGGACGGCGGCGGCCACCTCTTTGCCGAAGCGGGCCGGGACCATCTGGTCGTCGGCGAAGCCGATCACGAGGCTGGGCACGGTGATCCGCGCGTAGGCGGCGAGACGGTCGTGCGAGCGGTCCATCCCGAGTTGGGCGCGGACGCCGGGGGAGGGAGTGCTCGCGGTGTATTCGAAGATGTCGAGCCATTCCTGGGCCTTGGCCGGGTCTTCGAGGGTGCTCGGGGACAGGTTCAGCATCGCCTTGATCGCGGCCGCGTACTCCGGGGGCAGTGAGATTCCCTTGTCGTACAACGCCTGTTCGCCTCGGTTGAGGGTGGCCGAGAGCGGATGCGGGCGTCCGGTCGCGGCCATCATGACCGCCTTGGTGAGCAGTTCGGGGCGCGAAAGGGCTAGTTCGGCAACGACTCTGGCGCCCATCGAGGTGCCGACCACGTGGGCCGGGCCGCCGAGCTGCTCGATCACGGCGGCGGTGTCGGCGACCAGGTCCTCGATCCGCATGCCGCCCGCGCATTCGTCCGAGGGCGCGATGCCGCGGTTGTCGATGGTCGCGACCCGAAAGCCGGCCTTGACCAGTGCGGGCACCTGGTAGGTGCGCCACACCCGGCCCGGGCTGCCGGTGCCCATGACCAGCACCACGAGCGGTCCCGCGCCGGTGACGTCGTAATTGATCCGGATCCCATTGCGGGTGACGACGGGCATGGTCCTTCTTTCCAACGGTGGTGTCCTCGGTGCCGAAGCGGGAGTACTGTATCTGATTGCGAACATTGGCAAGACATCAAGTAGCCTCGCGGTAAGCACGCACGGAAGGAGCGGCTCGGAGATGCCGGGACTGCAGCGACCGCTCTACCAAATGAAGGCGGAGTTCTTCAAGACCCTCGGTCATCCCGTGCGCATTCGCGTCCTGGAACTGCTCAGCGTCCGGGAACACGCGGTCTCCGAGATGCTCACCGAGATCGGCGTGGAAGCCGCGAACCTGTCCCAGCAGCTGGCCATTCTGCGCAGGGCCGGTCTCGTCGTCGCTCGCCGCGAGGGCTTGTCGGTGACCTACGAACTGACGTCTCCCCAGGTCGCGGCGCTGTTGGCGACCGCGCGCGCTATTCTCACCGGCGTGGTCGCCGGCCAGGTCGAAGCACTCGAAGAGCCCGCCTAGGCCCTGTCGGAAGTAATCGTCGAGGCCCCGCCGGCACGCTTTGATTGCAGAGTTTCTAAACTACATACCTAGCGAAGTCTAGAAGGAGAATCGCCGTGACCGACCGCCCCACCGCCGCCGCGACCGTGCAGGCGCCCACCGACCACGAAGCCGTCCTGGCCTGGGTGGCCGAGGTCGCCGAGCTGACCGCCCCGGAGCGGATCGTGTTCTGCGACGGTTCCCGCGCGGAGTGGGACCGGCTCACCGAGGTGCTCGTGGCCAAGGGCACCTTCGTCCCGCTGGCGGCGAAGCCGAACTCGTTCTGGTGCGTATCGGATCCGGACGACGTGGCACGGGTGGAGGACCGCACCTTCATCTGCTCGGACGAGCAAGCCGATGCCGGACCCACCAACAACTGGGTCGACCCCGTCGACATGCGCACCGTCATGACCGAGCACTACCGCGGCGCCATGGCGGGGCGGACCATGTACGTGATCGCGTTCTGCATGGGGCCGTTGGACGCGGCCGACCCGAAATACGGTGTGCAGATCACCGATTCGGAGTACGTGGCGGTGTCCATGCAGATCATGACCCGATCCGGTACTCCGGTGTGGGAAGCGCTCAGCGCCGGAAAGGATTTCGTGCGGTGCCTGCACTCGGTCGGCGCGCCGCTGAGCCCGGGTCAGCAGGATGTGCCGTGGCCGTGCGATCACACCAAATACATCGCCCACTTCCCGCAGGACCGCACCATTTGGAGCTACGGCTCGGGCTACGGCGGCAACGCCCTGCTCGGCAAGAAGTGCTTCGCGCTGCGCATTGCCTCGGTGCTCGGACGCGACGAGGGCTGGCTGGCCGAGCACATGCTCATCCTGAAACTGACTTCCCCGCAGGGCAAGCGGCACTACATCGCCGCGGCGTTCCCGTCCTCGTGCGGCAAGACCAACCTGGCCATGCTCGAACCCGCGCTGCCCGGCTGGCAGGCCGAAACGGTCGGCGACGACATCGCCTGGATGCGGTTCGGCGCGGACGGGCGGCTCTACGCGGTGAATCCGGAGGCCGGATTCTTCGGTGTCGCACCGGGAACCGGCGCCGAGACCAACCCGAACGCGATCGCCACCATCGAGGTCGGCAACTCGATCTTCACCAACACCGCCCGCACCGACGACGGTGACGTGTGGTGGGAGGGGCTCACCGACAAGGCCCCGGCCCATCTGATCGACTGGCACGGCAAGGACTGGACGCCCGAGTCGGGAACGCCTGCCGCGCACCCGAACTCACGCTACTGCACGCCCATCGCGCAGTGCCCTTCGGTCGCACCCGAATGGGACGACCCGACCGGCGTGCCGATCTCGGCGATCTTCTTCGGCGGCCGGCGCGCGAGCACCATCCCGCTGGTCGCCGAGTCCTTCGACTGGGCGCACGGGGTGTTCACCGCCTCGGTGCTGTCCTCGGAGACCACCGCCGCCGCGGCGGGCAAGGTCGGTGTGGTGCGCCGCGATCCGATGGCGATGCTGCCGTTCCTGGGCTACCACGTCGGGGACTACTTCGCGCACTGGCTGTCGATGGCCGAACGCGACGGCGCGCGACTGCCGAAGATCTTCCAGGTCAACTGGTTCCGCCGCGGCGCGGACGGCAGGTTCCTGTGGCCCGGCTTCGGTGACAATGTGCGCGTGCTGAAGTGGGCGCTCGACCGGCTCGACGGAACCGCGGACGCCGTGGCGACGCCGATCGGATACGTACCGACCGCCGACGCGCTGGACCTGTCCGGGCTGGCCGAGCGGTACCGCGCCCTGGTGCCCGCCGCCCTCGCCGTCGACATCGACGAATGGATCACCGAAACCGCCGGCATCGACGAGTGGTACGCCACCATCGGCGGCAACCGGCTGCCCGAGCCGCTGCGTCAGCAGCTTGCCGCGCTGAAGGTGCGACTGGCCGAAGCGCGGCGCGACGCCGACGCCACGACGTCAAGGTGAGTGTGCGGGCGCTGTTACCGGCCTGGTCGGACTGGAAGCCCGCGGTCCGCGCGCCCGGTGCGGATCTGCTCTCGGGTCTGATCGTCGCCCTGGTGGCGTTGCCGCTGGCGCTGGGTTTCGGGATCTCCTCCGGGCTCGGCGCCGAGGCGGGCCTGGCGACCGCGGTCGTCGCCGGTGCGGTGGCCGCGGTGTTCGGCGGTTCCCGCTTCCAGGTGTCCGGTCCGACCGGCGCGATGACCGTGGTGCTCGTGCCCATAGTGCACGAGTTCGGGGCGGGCGGCGTGCTGGCCGTCGGACTGCTGGCCGGCATCGTGCTGGTGGTGCTCGCCGTTGCCGGGGTCGGGCGCGCGGTGCGCTACATGCCCGCCCCGGTGATCGAGGGGTTCACCGCGGGGATCGCGGTCGTGATTGCGCTGCAACAGTTCCCGGCCGCGCTCGGCGTCGCGCACCCGAGCGGGGAGAAGGTCTGGCAGTCCGCGTTCGACTCGGTGCGCCAGTTCGCGGGGCACCCGCATCTCCCGGCGCTCGGCACGGCCCTGGCGGTGGCCGCGGTCGTGCTCGCCAGCGGGCGGTATCTGCCGAAGCTGCCCGCCGCGCTGTTCGCGGTCGCCGCCGCGACGGTCGTGGCTCGCCTGTTCGGTATGGAGCTTGCCAGTATCGGTGCCATTCCATCCGGATTACAAAGCCCCACATTGGAATTCGTGCACCTCGACCAGCTCGGCACGCTGCTTGCGCCTGCGCTCGCGGTGGCCGCGCTCGCGGCTCTGGAATCGCTGCTTTCGGCGAGCGCGGCCGACGCCATGGCCGTCGGCACCCGGCACGACCCGGATCGGGAGCTGTTCGGTCAGGGCCTGGCCAATATCGCCGCGCCGTTATTCGGCGGCGTCCCCGCGACCGGTGCGATCGCGCGCACCGCGGTGAACGTGCGCTCGGGCGCGCGCACCCGGCTGGCCGCGCTCACCCACGCGCTGGTGCTCGCCGCGATCATCTACTTGGCCGCGCCGCTGGTCGCCGACATTCCCGTGGCCGCACTCGCCGGGGTGCTGCTGGCCACCACCGTGCGAATGGTCGAGGCCGCCTCGCTGGCCGCGCTCGCGCGCGCCTCGCGCGGTGACGCGCTGATCATGGTCGTCACCTTCGCGGTGACCGTCGCGCTGGACCTGGTGGCCGCGGTCGCCGTCGGCGTCGGCGTCGCGGTGCTGCTCGCGGTCCGTGCCGTGGCGAAAGAGGCACGGCTGCAACAGATCCCGCTCGACGATACCGATCACCTAGCCGAAGAGCACGAGCTGCTGCACGAGCACATCGTCGCGTACCGGCTCGACGGCGCGCTGTTCTTCGGCGCCGCACACCGGTTCCTGCTCGAGCTCACCGAGGTCGCCGACGTCCGGGTGGTCATCCTGCGGATGTCGCACATCACCGCGCTCGACACCACCGGCGCGCTCGTGCTCCGGGACGCGATCGGTAAACTCGAACACCGCCACATCACCGTACTCATGTCCGGCCTGCGTGCGGACCACCGTCGCAGGCTCGCGGCGATCGGCGCATTGCCTGCCGGAGGTGACGAGCAGATCTTCGAACACACCCCCGACGCGATCGCCTACGCACGCACGTACATGCCCGACCTGGCAGGAGAGAAGGGCCGATGAGCACCGCCACGACACCGAACCCGCTGCAGCGGCTGCGCTACATCTGCGGCGGGGTGCTGCCGGAGTCGATGTCGGAGTGGGTGATCAACGATCTCACCGGCCCCGGCGCCACCCGCCGCTACCTGCTGCGGATACTGGTGCCGATCATCGCGCCGCTGTGTCTGTTCCTGCTCATCCCCGGCCCGCTGTGGATGAGTCTGGCCATGATGGCCCTGCTGTATCTGCCGCTGATCTACTTCACCGCGGCGCTGATGTATGTCTTCCGCCGGGCCCGGCTGGCCAAGCACGGCCTCGACCCCGCGCTGGCCGACGCGCGAGACCGCGAACGAAGCGCGGCCGAGCGCGAGGCCTACGAACGGCGCCACGGCCGCGGCTGATCCGCCCGCGGCCGCTCGTGCCGCGCGATTCCGCGCCCCGCGGATTACACTGCAACGCATGGATGTCGGGGGGCGTAATAGGCGCGTGGGGACCACTGTGATCGTGCGTGACGATCGATCACGATCGGTGGTGACAGGCCGGACGTGAGTCGGTTCTTGCGACGGTGTGGGAAAACTCCGGCTGAACAACACCATTTCTCGGGCGAGCGACCGTACCCTGGATCTGTTGTGAGAGGTGGGTGATGCCTGTACGACACCGACCAAATTCTGCCAGCCGCAGGTGGGCTGCATCCGGAGCCGAGGCGAGCACGCTCGGCTGAATACGTTCTTCCGCACCGAGTTCTGCGCCGGTGATGATCACAACCTATGGCATCTCAATGTTTTCAGGTGTGACCGCCCGGTACAACTGAGTGGGGCTATTTCGCCGACCCTGCGACCGGGTTTTCACTGAAACGCCGAAATGCGTTCTCCCCATTGATAACTCACGCACCAGCACTCTACACTTGTAGTCATGTCAATCCCGATCCGGTCGCGACCATTTCCGGTGGCCCCGCATCTGTCGACGGGAGTCGGATCGGTACGTCGAGTTCGCGTTGCTGCAAGTGAATTCGGTGGTCAAGTGAACAAAACCTTACGAGAAGGTATGTGGCGCATTGAACTTTGACAGGTGATCGTTGCGGCTGACCCGGTCCTCGGTGGTTTCGCGTAGCTGCGCGGTAGCGACCGTACCGGAGCGGTGTAGCTCGGCGGCGATGGCCCGGGTATGCCCGACGGTGGACGAGCAACCGCTGGGATCGAACGAAGTAGGAGGCGGTAGTGGTCACACAAATGCTCCGGGAGAATACCTCGCTAGCTGGGCTGCTTCGGCACGGCGACCGAGAGTTCCATTTACGACTGCAGCGGGTGCTGCGCAACCCGGACTTCGCCGTCACGGAGCGGCAGAGTCAGGAACAGCGGCGCCAGAACGCATACGATCAGCTGCGGGATCTGGTCAAGCGGATCGGCAGCACCCGTGCTGTCGCCACGGACCTGCCCGAGCTTTTCGCGGTGTTCGACTGGTCCGCGGTGCTGGCGACGGACCTGATCCCGCTGATCTCCGGTCACTACAATCTGGCCTCCGGCAGCCTGGCCACCCTGACCGATTCCGATTCCGCCGCACCGTATCTGCACGATCTGGATGACGCGTCCAGCATCGGCGTGATGCTGCTGACCGAGTACGGGTGCGGTTCGAACATCGGTTTCATGCAGACCACCGCGACGTGGGATGGTGACGGGTTCGTGCTCAACACCCCGCACCCGCGGGCGCGAAAGTTCATGCCCAGCGTGGGCATACCGGTCGCCCGGGTTTGTGTCATCGGCGCGCGGTTCATCGACGCGGCGGGCGTCGATCAGGGCGTGCACCTGTTCACCGCGCGGCTGCGCGACGCCAACGGTGAACCGTGTGCCGGCGTGCGGATCACCCAGCTCGACCATCAGCCGCTGGTCATCATGGACAACTCGGTGATCAGTTTCGACAATCTGCGGGTCGAGCGCAGCGCCTGGTTGAGCAATGACCTGGCGACGATCGATGACCGGGGTGTGCTGACGTGGCGCGACGCGACCAGCAGGCGGCGGGCGTTCGCCTCGGCGATCAGTCAGTTGACGGTCGGGCGGCTGGCGCTCTCGTCGTGCTTGAATGCCTCGGCACGCGCGGCGCTGTACATCGCGCTGCGGTACGCGGGAAAGCGGGTAGTCCCCTTGACCGCGGTCGACACCCCGCTGATGGTCGACATCCCGCACGTGCGCGACACCTTGCTCACCGATCTGGCGGGCACCGTGGCTCGAACCGTGTACGGCAACTCGATCAAAACCGCCCTTGCCGGAAGCGATCTCACCGATCGGGACACAGTGGTGTCGGTGATGCTGGCCAAGCACTTCATCCAGTTGCACGCGCTGGAAACGGTCACGCACTGCCGGATCAAGATGGGCGCGCAGGGCATGTTCAGCGCCAACCGGGTCGCCGACTACCTCGGTGTCTGCCATGCCGCCATCACCGGCGAAGGTGACTGCCACGTCCTGGGTTCGGTCGCCGGACGGGTGCTTGCCAAGCAACTAGCCGGTACGTTGCCGCCGAAGGTTCGTGCGCACGATACCGCCGATTCCGACGACCTCATGCGGTTGGTCGGCGCGCGGACGCTCACGATCGCGCAGGAGGCGCAACGGCATCTGGCGACACCGGCGCTCGCGGATCGGCTGGCGGTCATCCCCGAGGCGCTCGATCTCGCCGAGGCGTACTGCACCGAGGCGGCGCTGCGGTTGCTCGACGAGCAGGCCGATCTTCCCGAAATAGCCGCCATCCGTGATGTTTTCGCGCTGCATCACGTGATGGAACATGCCACCTGGTATCTGGTGCACGGACTGATCGACATCACCGCGATCGACGCCACGAAGCGGCGGCTCGCTCGGGCCATCGATGAACTGGCCGAGCGGCTACCCGCGGTGCTGGACGCGTTCGAGCTCGACGACGAGACGCTCGGCGCTCCGGTGTTGTCCCAGGATCTGCCCGCCGCGTGGGACTCGCGCTGCGCGAGCACCCGACGGCACTGATCAAGCGTCCATCAGCAACATCGGAAACGGCTACGGCGCCCGGCAGGGGCGCCGTAGCTGCGTCTATCCGGCGAGGTATGTCCGGATCCGCCGCGATGCCCGCAATCTTGTTGACAGGGAACAAGATAGCGGTGATTTTCCTGGCGCGTCGCGGGTACGATGCTGGCGAAACCGACACCAAGGAGACGTCAGTGCATCCGCAGCACACGCATCAGGGCTCCACCACCGCCTCGACCCCGTCGATCGAGTTCGCAGGTCCTCGAATCGCGATTTGCAGCGAAGAGTTTGCCGCCGATCCGCACAAGTTCTACCGTCGGATGCGTAAGGACTACGGACCCTTGGTCCCGGTCGAGATGTGGCCCGGGGTGCCAGCGACCCTGGTCATCAAATATCGCACCGCCGTCCGAATCCTCAACGACTCCGAGCATTTTCCCGCCGATCCGAGCATCTGGCAGAAGACCGTGCCCGCCGATATCCCGATCATGCCGATGATCGAGTACCGTCCCAACGCGATCCGGACCAGCGGCGCCGAGCACGCGCGTTACCGTGCCGCGCTGAACGACGCGTTGGCCGGAATGGATCTGAACTTCCTGCGATCCATAGTCGAGCGATCCGCGGCGCCGATCATCAACACGTTCTGTCGTGACGGGAACGCCGACGTGCTGAGCCAGTATGTTCTCCCGCTGGTCTTTTCGGTCTTCTGCCAGGTTCTGGGCTGCCCGCCCGAAATCGGTGAGCGCGTCGCGAAGGCCAGCGCGGCGATGTTCGACGGCGTGGACACCGACACGGTGAACGCGATCATGGGCGGCGCGTTGCTCGACCTCACCACGTTGAAGCGCACGCACCCCGCCGACGATGTCACCACGCGGCTGGTCCAGCATCCCGCCGGACTGACCGACGAGGAGATGGTGCACCAGTTGGTCCTGCTGTTCGCGGCGGGCGTCGAACCGCCGCTGAACCTCGTCGCCAACACGCTGTTGCTGATGCTGACCGATCCCCGGTTCACCACGGTGGACAACGGCTGCCCGCTCTCGACCAAGACCGCGCTCGACGAACGGCTGGCCACCGACCCGCCGATGGCGAACTACTGCATCACCTATCCGCGTCAGCCGATCATCATCGAAGGGGTGTGGCTGCCCGCGAATCAGCCGGTCATCGTGAGCATGGCCGCGTGCAACACCGACCCGGAGATGAACACCGGGGAATTCCTCGACAACGGCTGGAATCTGGCGTTCAGCACCGGACCGCATGCCTGCCCCGCGCACGCCAGGCCGTACGGCCTGCTGCTCGCCCAGGAGGTCATCGATCAACTCCTGGACGTACTGCCGGAGTTGAAGCTGGCGGTCCCGAAGGAGGAACTCGTGTGGCGCCCCGGCCCGTTCCACCGGGCCCTGACCACCCTGCCGGTGGTGTTTCCGCCGACCGCGCCGCTGCCGGTGGGCTGATGCTCGCCACGGGGAAACCGTTGGGGTGCTGGATGAAAGCTCGCTGAGCCGGTCGAAGTCCGGCTCAGCGAGGCGCTTGCGTCGGGGTGTCTCAGCCGAGATTCAGCGGCGGCGACGCCGGGAACCGCACCGGAAGTGCGGCCAGCGCGCGGTGGAAACCGCCTGTCCGCCACTGTAATTGAGTTTCCGGCACGGCGAGCTCGACGTCGGGTAGCGCGTCGAGCAACTGGTCGAGCGCCTCCTGGACGATGACCATCGCCACCGATTGGGCCGGGCAGGAATGCGCGCCAGCGCCCCAGGACAGATGCGAACGGTTGCCCGTGCGGTCACCGTCGGCCGCGGCCGGATCGGCGTTACAGGCGGCCAGGCTGACCAGCACCGGTTGATCCACCGGCAGCCAGGTGTTCCCCACGATCTGCGGTTGCCGCGGATAGCTGAAGCACGAGTTCGCCACCGGCGGGTCGGTGAAGAGCACCTCGTCGATCGCGTCGCGGATGGACAGTGCCCCGCCCAGTAGCTCGCCGCCGAACCGGTCATCGGTCGACAGCAGCAGCACCGTGTTCGCGATCAGATTCCAGGTCGGTTCGGTGCCGGTGACATACAGCGTGGCCACCTGATCGATCAGATCCTTCTCATCGGCACCCGCGCAGCGCTGCAGCAGCCACGAGATGACGTCCGGACCCGGATCGACCTGTTTCGCGGCCACCGTCTCCGCGATCGCCGCGGTCAGCAACTCGTCGCCCGATTCCGCCGACACCGCGTCGGCGGCGTTGCGCAGGGCGACCAGCGCCGAGAACGCCTTGCGGCCGCTGTCCGGCCCGAATCCCAGTACGTCGTGGAGCACCTCGACGGTCAGTGGAATGGCGTACTGGCTGAGCAGATCGGCCGATCCGGCCTCGCAGAAGCTGTTGATCAGCCGCGAGGCGACGCGTTCGACCGCGGTGCGCAACGCGTACAGATCGAGCTGATTCAGGCAGGCCGTGGTGGCACTGCGGAATCGCGCGTATTCCAGCTCGGAGCTGCGTGGTGCGCCGGGGCGCCACCCCATCGTGGGCAGGACCGGACAACCCGAGATGTGACCCGATTGCCATGCCCGGGGATCGGCGGGAAAGTGCAGGGGATCGCTCAGGATTTGCAACGCTTCCCGGTAGCCGATGATCAGCGTCGCGGGTACCCCCGGAGCCAGTTCCAGCGGTACCACCGATCCGTGCTGGTCACGCATGACTTGATAGGCACTGTGTGGATCCGCCGCGAACTCCGGCGTATGGAGCGTCACTCGCGATGGCCGTCGGAGGGCGGCGCCGAGGGATCGCCTAGCGGGCGATCGCGCTCGGACGTCGGTCGTGCCGGAGCAGATAACATGGCCATGACGATTACTCCTTGGAAAGTATCAGTTGACGAGATCCACGCGACAGCAGGGTCTTTCGAGTCGGAAAGTCGTTCGTGAACGAGACCGGAGCGACTACCCGACGCCGGACCGGCATGGTAGCGGGGACAGGGTCAGCGCACGGATAGTAGGCGCAGTCGCAGCGGGGGTAGCGCTCGATCCGATTCGCGTGGTCGGCGAGACCGTGACACGTTGTGCCTCCCTGCTCGTGCGCCCGTGGCCGCCCGGCCCGCTAGACAAACCGACCGGTACATCCAAATAGGTTCGACTACAGCATGTTTCGATGAAGCGCGTTCGAGCATACTGATCTCGGGCAGCGTCCGCAGCCCTAACCGCCGGTCACAGTTAGTCGGCACAGGGGAACGCCGGTGCCGTTGTGCGCGGACCTGGCCCGCGGTTCGCTCCGAAATAGCGGAGGAACCCCCGGTCATCGGCCTGTCGGTGCGGTCGGGTCGAGTACGGACCGGTCTGCCGGTAGGTGACGAGGCGGGCTTTTTCGCTATCTTGGGATGATGCATGGGGGCTCGCCGAACGTCGTCGTCACCGAGGAAGTCCTGGTGCACGAGCGGCACCGGACTTATCGGATCGTGCGGCCCGAGGCGGTGCGGGCGGGTGCGCCGCTGATCATCGTGTTGCATGGGCTGCGCGATACCTACGAGTCGATGCGGCGGTATACCGGGGGATCGTTCGATGTGTTCGCGGCACGTGACGGTGCGGTGGTGGCATATCCCGACGGTGTCGATCGGGAATGGAATTCCGCGCGCAAAGCGGTGATGTTGTCCCGGCGGGTCAAGGATGTCGACGATGTCGGATTTCTGCGGGCGCTGTCGGAACATCTCAGCACTACTTGGACATTGGACCCACAACCATTCGTCGTCGGATTCTCCCTCGGCGGGCAAATGGCAATTCGGTTGCTCTGCGACGCGCCCGAGCTGCTCGCGGGCGCGGCGTTGATTTCGAGTACCCTGCCCGCACCGGACAATCGAACGTGCGCCGACCTGGCGGCGCGGCCGTTGCCGGTCGTGGCATTGCACGGCACCGCCGACACGCTCGCGCCGTGGGGCGGCGGCGCGGTGGGGTTGCGTCGCACACCCCGGCAGCGGCGTCCACTATTCGGCAAAGGGGCGCATGAATCCTTCCCGGACACGCTCGCGTGGTTCGCCGCGCGCAACGGGATCGATCGGGCGCCGTCGACGCGCTGGATCGACACCGGTACCGGTTGGGTCGCCCGCACCGATTACGCGCAGCCCGGCCGTCCGCCGGTGACCGGGTACACCGTGCTCGGGGGCGGGCACGAGATCCCTGGCCCGCGCCGGCGTCGGCTGCGCCGAGACGACGCGGTCGGCGGCGGGTTGGTCGCGGCCGAGGTGATTTCGGAGTTCTTCGGATTGACCCGCGCCTGGGGTCGGTCGTCGCCGTCGGCGCAATAGCGGCCTGAGCACCGGTGCTGCCGGTTTCGTCGCCGCGAGCGGACGCCCCTTCTCGGCGGACGGCCAGGTCGGTGCGCGCCGTCCGGCTGCCCGGCCTCATAGTGCGTTTACCAGGTGATCGACAGTTCTGGTCGCTTGGTGCGCCGGATATCCCGCGAACTCGAACCCGAGGACGGCGACGCCGGCCGGCATATGGTCAACGCGCTCGTCGCGCGGCGAAACTGGATTCCGTTCGAAATCGGATTACGCTGGCATCTCCCAGTTTCCGATTGATCAGAAGGAGTTGTTGTGGCGCGCAAGGTCACTGTCGAACTTGTGGACGACTTCGACGGCGAATCGAAAGCCGAAGAAACCGTCCGGTTCGGCATCGACGGGGTCGAGTACGAGATCGACCTGTCGCGGAAGAACGCGGGCAAACTGCGTGCGGCGCTCGAGCCATGGACCGAGTCCGCGCGCCGGATCGGCAAGGCGCCGCGGACCAAAGGCGCCAAGGGGCGGTCGGTGCGCGATCGTGAGCAGACCGCCGCGATCCGCGAGTGGGCGCGCAAGAAGGGGATCTCGGTGTCCAGCCGCGGCCGGATCGCCGCCGACGTCGTAGAAGCCTACGAAAAGGCCATCGCCTAGAATCCGACTTCCGTTCGGTGGGAGCGGTACGTGCTGCGGCGGCCCGGCCTTCGGGCCCCGCCACGGAATCGAGTCCCGGTCACCGAGCCTGTTCCGCTCGATGATTTCGCGGCGCTTCGTCGGCTGCTTTGTCGTCGTGTGACGGGTGGGTGCCGGTGACGGGCAGCCGAACGACGAAGCGGGCACCACCACCGGGTCGGTCCGTGCAGGTGACCGAACCGTGGTGTGCGGCAACCGTTTCGGCGACGAGCGCGAGACCGATGCCGGTGCCGGTACCGGTGCGACGGCCGATCTTGGCCGTGACGAAACGCTCGAATATCCGCTCGCGGTCGCCCTCGGGCACTCCCGGTCCCGCGTCGTCGATGTGGATCAGCGCGTCCCGGCCGTCGCGGGCGACGGTCACCTCGGTGAGGCCGCCGCCGTGCCGATCGGCGTTGTCGAGCAGATTGGCGATGGCGCGTTCGAGTTCGATCTTGCGTCCGTCGATCGAGACATCCTCGGCGACGGTGAGCAGCTCGGGCGCGAACTTGCGTCCGGCGAGGGTGTAGGTCACCAGTTCGCGTAGCGAAAGCGGTTCGGGTTGCGAACGATGGATCCCCGCCTCGGCCCTGGCGAGGGCCAAGAGGTCGTCGAGCAGTCGACGCAGGTGCTCGAGCTCGGCACTGATCAGACCGAACGCCATGCGCGGTCGCTCCGGTAGCTCGTCGCGGTGCCGAGCCATGACGCCGACGCTGGTGGTCAAGGTGGTCAGCGGGGTCCGTAGTTCGTGGCCGATATCGGCGACCAGCCGACGCTCACGATCGATCCGCTGCTGCAACGAATCGAGCATGCCGTTGAAAGCGTCGACGGTTGTGGCCAAGTCGCGATCGTGCGTACGTGGCAGCCGCAGGCCGAGTTCGCCGGAGGAGATTCTGGCCGCCGCGCCCGCCACCTGGTGTAGCGGTTTCAACGCGCGCCGGCTGGCCCACACGCCGAGTGCCGCGCCGATGGCGGTGGCGGCGATGGCGCAGAGGATGAGCAGCGTGCGCAGTGCGCGCAAGGTCGCCTCCAGTTCGGTGAGCGGCGCGAATTCGTAGAGGATGCCGCCCGACTCGTCGAGTTGCGCGCCTGCCCGCAGGTACGGGTTGCCGTGCAGCCGAATCCGTTCCGCCGGAAGCGGTTCGGTGCCCGAGGTCTGAACGAGGGGGAGCAGCTCCGGCTCGGCGCCGGAATCGGTGACGTGCCATTCGGAGTTCCAGCGCAGCGCCAGCACGGTGTCGGGTGTCGGCGTGAGCGTCGACAATGCCTGTGGCGCAGAGGTTCCTGGGACTGCCAGCCGGGCATGCAGCAGTTGGGCGTGCGCGCCCGCGATCCGCTCGACCGTGCGCTCGCGTTGGGCCTGCATATAACCGCGGCCGATGGTGAACACCGACAGCACCAGGAAGAGCGAGACGAGGCTCGCGCTGAGGGCGAAAGCCAGCACCACCCGTCCGCGCACGCTGCGAATCTCGGTGGGCCAGTGGCGCCGTGCGCGCCGCTCTGCGCCGACCTCCGAGTCCTCGCCCCTGGCTATCGATTCGCGGATCGACGTGATCGGGCCTGTGCTCCCGGCTGCGCGCGTAGCCCTTGACAGCCATCCGCGACGTGGTTCTGACTCGGTCATCACTGTCCACAATAGGGAGGGGGACTCCTTGACCGCGGGCTGAAATAGTGAGAAGGTTTGTGCAACATCGTCTCAAAGGAGTGGTGATGACCGCGATCGAGGATGCGCCGCACACCGTCACGGCAAACATGTCCGCCGATGCCGTGGAGGAGGTTGATCTGACGCCGTTTCTCGAGGGCGCGCCACTGTTTCTCGGCGGGATGGCCAATGTGATCATGCAATTGAGTCATCCGGCCGTGGGTTATGGGGTGTACGAGAGCCCGGTGGAGTCGGGTCGGATCGACAAGCATCCGGTGAAACGGTTGCGCACCACGTTGACCTACATCGGTGTGGCACTGCTGGGTACCGAGGAAGAGCGGGCGGCGTACCGGCAGGCCGTCAACGGCTCGCATCGGCAGGTGCGCTCGTCGCCGGACAGTCCGGTGAAGTACAACGCCTTCGATCCTCGGCTGCAGTTGTGGGTGGCGGCGTGTATCGCCTGGGGTGGTCTCGATCTGCACCGGCGGATGCACGGGCCGATCGATGCGGAGTTGGGGGCGAAGGTGTACGCCGAAACCGCGCGCCTGGGCACTACCTTGCAGATGCCTGAGTCTCTCTGGCCGGCCGACGGCGAGGCGTTCGAGGACTACATACAGACCGAGCTCGCCACGCGCGTCATCGACGACACGATCCGCGAGTACTTCGACGGTCTGATCGATTTGACGATGATGCCGTGGCCGGTGCGGGTGCTCGCCGCGCCCGTGCACCGGTTCTTCGTCACCGGCACGCTCCCGCCGCCCCTGCGCGCGCAGATGCGCATGAGCTGGACACCGCGCCAAGAGCGCACCCTCACGATCATCATGCGCACCCTCGGCCTGATCTACCGCCGCTTGCCCACCGTCCTGCGCTCCTTCCCGATCAACTACTACATGTGGGACCTGCGCCGCCGCATCCAACAGGGCAAGCCCCTGGTCTGAGCGCCCCCTCGAAACGAGTTCCCCAGAGCGTCCATATGTTTCACACCGAAACATATGGACGCTTTGTGCGGTCTCGGCGGGGCAGGTCTGGTTCGGTGTGCCGAGGGGGTCAGTGGTTGGCGATTCGGGTGTAGGCGTCATCGAACAGGTCCCAGCCGTTGCGGCGGGTGATGGTGCGCGTCTCGGTCGTCCAGCCCGCTTCGGTAGCCGCGTCGACAAAGGCGCGGACCACGCTGGGCAGGTTGAGATTCAGTGAGCGGTCGCCGATTCGGATGTCGCCGGCCGCGGAGAATCCGCCGTCCGGGACTCGGCGCTCTCCATCGGGGCGAAAACCAGTGTCAGCCCTGCTGCCGAACCGATCTGCCGCAGTCGCAGGACTTCTTCGCAGCCATCCACATGATGGTGGTAGGTCTTCCATCGGTACTGCAACTCACCCACGGTAAGCAGTCGGCTGCGGCGTTCTTTCGTCACTGCGCGATGCTAGTGCCCCGTTCAATACTTCGGTACGTTTCTCGACGGCAGGGGGCGCCCGCTGGCGCATTGTGTTCGAAATCAGTTGCAATTAAGTGTTTTCCAGGTACCGGCAACTGAACAGCGGTTGCGCCGAAGGTGTTTCGTCTCGATGCGATCGCCCCATGCGCGCGTTGCCCCGCACGCCAGAAGAGTGCGTGCGGGGCAACTGTGTTGGTGTCAGCGCAGCTGGTTGCGCGACGTGTGATGGTCTACCGGGTTTACGCTGGCGGCTGCGGTTGGGCGGGCTCGGCTATTTACGGGTGGTCACTTCGGGAGTGAAGCTGCCGTGGAAGCCGGGGAAGATGTGGTGGTCGAGGCGGGCGGTGGCCAGGGGTGGGGCTTCGAGGTTTCGGGCGTCGAGAATGATGAGGGCGGTTCGGTGTTCGGCGGCGAGGTAGGTGACCGAGAGGATCCAGCCTTCGTCTTCGGCGGCTTTGGTGGCGCGGGGGACGAAGACGGGTTCGCCGGGGAATTCGCCGTCGGTGAAGGTGTGCCGGCGTTCGGTGCCGGTCTGGTGGTCGTACTTGACGAGGGCGGCGTCGCGGTCGGGGTGGTGGGCGGCGTAGTAGCTGAAGCGGTGGGTGCGGCCGGTGCGGCGGTCGTCGTGCATGGGGAACTCGAGCGATGCGAGCTCGCCGATGTCCTCGCGGGTTACGCGACCGGACCGCGTGATTCGTACTCGGGTGGGGACGCCGAAACCGGGAAGGCCGGAACGGAAGTTCTTGAGTCCGGTGCTGATGAAGTCGAAGGCGTCGTAGCGGACGACGTCGAGTACGACGTCGGTGCCGTCGTCGTAGGCGTTGTCGACGTGGATGTAGACGAAGGGGTCGCATTCGATGACGCGCTGTTCGCTGCCGTCGCGGGGGACCAGGACGATACGCATGCCGCGTTCGGGACGGTAGTCGGCGGAGTCGCCGTAGGTGCCGATGCCGAGGGCGGCCAGTGCGGCTCGGGCGGGGTCGACGGTGATCGGGGCGAGGGCGAAGACGAGATAGCGTTCGGTGATGGCGAAGTCGTGCTGGATGAGCGCGGCGTCGAGGCGGACGAGTCCGGCGCGGTGCATGCGGCCCTGGGGATCGACGCGGTAGCAGCGTAGCCCGGCGGGGACCTTGTGGCCGAGGGCGATGTCGAGGCCGAAGTTGAACAGTTCACCGGTGACCGGGTCGATCTTGGGGTGCGGCGAGAAGCGGCTCAGCCGGGGTAGTTGTCCGTCGAAGTCGCAGGGGCCGTGGGTGCGCAGGTCCTCGGGGTCGAGTTCCCAGGGCCGGCCCGCGTCGCTGAGGGCGAGCAGGCGCTGCCCGTGCGGTACGGCGTGGGTGTTGGCGCTGTCGGCGGGCGGGCGTCCTGGGTTGGTCAGGCCTCTGGCCTGACTGTAGAGCCCGCGCACGCGTGCGCCGCGACCATCTTGTGCGGCAAGGTATTTCGGGGTGCGGACGTAACGGGAGCGGAATCGGATCTGACCGGCATCGATGACGAACTTCGACACCAGTCCGTCGCCGTCGAAGGGGTGCCCGGCACGGAATCCGCCGGCTTCCCAGCGCGCCGGTCCGTTGCGGTAGAGGGTGCCGCGAAGTTCCTGCGGGATCGTGCCGGTGACGGGCAGCGTGATCTCGGCGGGAGTTTCCTGGGCGGGCTCGAACACGCGCTGGGTGTCCGCCGTTCGGGCGTCGATGACCGAAGACATGAGTACTCCTTCTCGGGCGCGTGAACCCGCCCGTGATGAGATGATTATATGGCGATCGTCTCATTCTTTCAGGGGTAGGTCAACGAAACCGGGATCTCGGCGCTCGGGCCCGCGGCGGGAAGTGCCGGCTACAGCGCGTCGTAGATCTCGCCGAGATGGTTGAGAATGTGACGGTTTCCCGCAGACCCCCTGGTGACTCGGCACCACCCCGCCCCTGCTTGCCGATGCCGGATAGTTGCCGCTGGTTAGCCTCCGCCATGGTTAGAGTCGCAATATGAAGACTCCGCGGTTGCTCGACGGGCGGTTGAAACTCCGCCATCTGGTGCTGCTCGACGCGCTCATCCGGCAGGGCAGCGTGATCGGCGCGGCGGCGGAGTTACATGTGGCGCAACCGGTCGCGACGCGCGGGCTGCAGGAGTTGGAAGACATCGTCGGGGTGCCGCTGTTCGACCGCGGGCCGCGCGGTATCAGTCCCACCGTGTACGGTTCCGCGTTCGCCGAGCACGGTCGCGCGGTGCTGGCGCAGCTGACCGAAGCGGGCAGGCACATGGTCGAACTCGCCGCGGCCGAGCGCGGAACCGTGCTTGTGGGTACCCATCTCGCCGGATCGAACGTGCTGCTGCCGCGCGCGATAGCGGCACTCAAGCGGCAGCGCCCGCAGGTGACGGTGGTGGTCCGGGAGGCGGCGCCCCAGCCGCTGCTGGTCGAGTTGGCCGCGGGGCGGGTCGACATGATCGTCGGGCGGATCACCGCACCGTCGGACGGTCAGGTCGAGCGGCGCAAGCTGTATGACGAATTCATCGAGTTGGTGGTCCGCACCGATCACCCGCTGGCCGCGACCACCGATATCGACCTCGCCGACCTCGCCGAGTTCCCCTGGATATTGCCGGGTCAGGAAACCGCGCTCCGGCGTGAGCTGGAGGAATTCTTCGCGCGCAACTCGATTCCGTTGCCTACCAACCTGGTCGAGGCGACCTCCTTTCTCACGGTGCGGCAACTGTTGCTGAGTGACGATGTCATCGCCGCGCTGCCGAATCTGCTGGTGCGCGACGACCCCGGTCTCGCCTGCCTCGCGGTATCGCTCGAGCCGATCGGTCACAGCGTGGGGGTCACATTGTCGGCCCGCACGCTGAGTCCGGCCGCCAACGCGTTGCTCGAATGCCTGACCGAGACCGCGGCGGAGATGGCCGACATTCGCGAGAAGTAACGCAGGGTGTAACACGCTTTTTACTGGATACCATTTATTCGATGTGGCGCTCGTGGTAGTCGTCGAGGCATACCCAAACGGCTATGCGGCACAACGAGATGTATATTCCCGCCGCCGCGGAACCCGCCGTTAATCTGATTGCCTGCGGGCCGAATGCTCGCCCGGAGCGATGAAAGGTATCGGCACATGGGAAGTCCGCGTAAGGCGAGATGTCTTCGATCGTTGATTGTCGGGATCGGCATGCCCGTCGTGCTGCTGTGCGGCGCGCAGCGCGCGGCCGCCGTCCCGGACGTCCCGCCCGCCGACTTCCGGCTGGCGGCCGGCATGGCCGCGATGGCGGCGAGCCCCCGTGGCGACGCGCCACCGCCCGGTGCGAACGACTGGTCCTGCCGGCCGTCGGCCGAGCATCCGAATCCAGTGGTGTTGCTGCACGGGCAGTTCGAGAACCAGACGATCGCTTGGCAGGCCATGGCGCCGATGCTGCACCACGCGGGCTACTGCGTCTTCTCGATGAATTGGGGCGAGCGCAGCTCCGACACGTGGCCGGCTGTCGCGGTCAAGGGACGGCTGCCGATCGAGCACGGCGCCGCGGAGGTCGCGGACTTCGTCGAGCGGGTCCGCGCAGCCACCGGTGCCGACCGGGTCGACTTTCTCACCCACTCGATGGGCGGGCTGGTCGGCGGCTATTACGTGAAGTTCCTGGGCGGGGCCGACCGGGTGGCCAGATTCGTGGCCATCGCCGCGCCGTGGAACGGCTCGGATCATTTCGCCATGAGCAGCGGCATGCAGTTGCTCGGTGCGCCCGGCACGAGCCTGCGGACGGCGGCCGAAGCGGCGCTCGGTGACATGAGTGGTCCGTTGCCGCAGGTGCTGACCAGTTCGGCGTTCATGAGCCGGATGCGTTCGGACGGGGGCCCCACCGTGCCCGGGGTGGCCTACACCAATCTCATCAGTCGCTACGACGAGGTGGTGGTGCCGTTCACCAGCAGCATCGTCGACGCACCGAACGTGCGGAACATCGTGGTACAGGACGGGTGCGAACAAGACCTGGCCGACCACCTCGCCCTGGTGGTCGACCCGGTGACCGCGGGACACGCGCTGGCGGCGCTCGATCCGGACCGCGCGCCCGCGGTGCCGTGCGTGCCGGTGTTGCCGCTGATCGGCAACTGACCGGACCGGCGGGCGCTACGGGACGGTGACCGGTTCGAGGCCACTCGGCCAGTGCCGTCCCGGGTGCAGGTGACCGCAGTGCGCGCACGTGCGGACCTGCTCATCGGCATAGAAGGCGTCGAACACCGGCGGCAGATCCCGCACGATGGAGGCGAGTTGGACCTCGGTGCGGTGGACAAGGCGGTAGCAGTTGGTACAGAACCACTCGAATCCGTCCAATGCGCCTGCCGGGCGGGCGAATTCCACGACGAGCCCGATGCTGCCCGGTTCGGGGCGCTGCGGCGAGTGGCGCAGGTGGGCGGGGGCGAGGAACACGTCTCCCTTGCGGATCTGGATGTCGACCGGGGGCTTGCCCTCCTCGTCGATCACCCGCAGCACCATGTTTCCCTCGAGCTGATAGAAGAACTCTTCGACCGGGTCGTCGTGAAAATCGGTGCGCTGGTTCGGCCCGCCGACGACGGTGACCATGAGGTCGACGTCTTCCCAGATCTGGGCGTTCCCGACCGGCGGCCGCAGCAGATGCTGGTGCTCGTCGATCCACCCCTGAAGGTTGAACGACCGCAAACTCCTTTTGGACACCACAGCACATTCCTCCTGCCGGATCGATCGGATTTCGGCACCGCTCGTGCGACATGGTGCCCAGGTATGAACAGCTTGGAACCGAAAATCGGCGCAGGCAAATACTCTACGCCCGTACACCTATAGCGGAACGTCTATATCGGCAGGCATAGCAGCTCCGGTATAGGAGGACCGAATCAAGGTATTTGTTGGGGTCGGCAATGCGGTGCAGGCTGGTCCTGTGACTGGGAACGACAGCTGGATTCGCAATTTTGTCGACGGGAAATTCGTCGAGCCGATCGGCGACGACGGGCTGGAAAAACGGGATCCGGCGACGGGCGCGGTGCTGGCGCGGGTCGATGTCGCCGGTGCCGATCTGGTGGACCGCGCGGTCGAGTCGGCCGCCGAAGCTGTTGGCGGCTGGTCACATACGCCGCCGGGGGAGCGGGCCGAGCTACTGCGCCGTACGGCGCGCCGGATCGAGGAACGGTTCGAGGAGTTCGTCGCGGCGGAGGTCGCCGATACCGGAAAGCCGATCCGGCTGGCTCGGGAACTGGATGTGCCGCGGGCCATCGCGAACTTCCGTGCCTTCGCCGATCTCGTCGTCGCGACGGGCGAAGACGCGTTCTTCACCGACCTGCCCGGTGGGCGGCGCGCGTTGAACTACACCGTGCGCAAGCCGTTGGGTGTCGTCGCGGTGATCGTGCCGTGGAATCTGCCGCTGCTGTTGCTGACCTGGAAGGTGGCTCCTGCCCTCGGCTGCGGCAACGCGGTGGTGGTGAAACCCAGTGAGCTGACGCCGTCGACCGCGGTGCTGCTCGCCGAGGTGCTCGCCGAGGTCGGCCTACCCGCGGGCGTGTACAACGTGATCCACGGTGCGGGCGCGACCGGGGACCGGCTCACCGCCCACCCCGGGATCGACGGCGTGACCTTCACCGGTTCCTCGGCGACCGGCACGAAGGTGATGGCGAATGTCGCGCCGCGGGTGCGCCCGGTGTCGTTCGAACTGGGCGGCAAGAACGCGGCGATCGTTTTCGACGACGTGGATCTCGCGGAGGCGGTGGCCGGGCTGAGCCGGTCGGTGTTCACCAACACCGGACAGGTTTGTCTGTGCACCGAGCGCGTCTACGTGCACCGTCGGATATTCGCCGACGTGGTGGCGGGTTTGGCCGACAGTGCCCGCGCGTTGCGGCTCGGCAGCCCCACCGACGAGGCGACCACGACCGGTCCGCTGATCTCGCGCACGCATCGGCAGAAGGTGCTCGACTATCTCGCGCTGGCCGAGCAGGAGGGCGCGAGGGCGGTCGTCGGTGGCGGAATACCCACGCTCGGTGCGGATCTGGACGGCGGCGCGTGGCTGGAGCCGACCCTGTGGACCGGGCTGACCAACAGCGATCGCGCGGTGCGCGAGGAGATCTTCGGACCCGTCGCCGCGCTGATTCCGTTCGATACCGAGGAGGAGGTGATCGCCTTGGCCAACGACTCCGACTACGGCCTTGCGGCCGCGGTGTGGACCAACGACCTGCGCCGCGGGCATCGCGTGGCCCAGGCCATGCACGTCGGCATGGCGTGGCTGAATACCTGGTTCCTGCGCGATCTGCGCTCGCCGTTCGGCGGGATGGGGTTGTCCGGCATCGGCCGCGAAGGCGGCGCCGCGTCGCTGCACTTCTACACCGAACCGACGAACGTCTGTGTGCAGCTATGAGTTCGGTCGAGACGAGTACCGCGATCGAGACCGCCGCCGCGCGCCTGCGCACGGCGCGAGCGTCCGCTGTCCCCTGTGCGCCGGTGCGAGAGCTGTTGGGCGCGAACGGTATCGACGCCGCCTATGCGACACAGCAACTGCTGGTCGACGAGCGGATCGCGGGCGGTGCACGGGTCGTCGGCGCGAAGATCGGCTTGACCGCACCCGTGGTCCAGCACCAGTTCGGCGTCTATGAACCGGATTTCGGGATTCTGCTAGACGACATGGTCTTTGCGCACTGCCAGCCGATCCCGCTGAACTCGCTGTTGCAGCCGAGGGCCGAGGGGGAGTTGGCGTTCGTGCTCGACCGCGACATCGATTACCCGGGCGCCTCCGTGGCCGATGTGCTGCGCTCGACGGACTTCGTGCTGCCCGCCATCGAGATCGTGGACTCCCGGATCGCGGGGTGGGATCTGAGCATCGCCGACACCGTGGCCGACAACGCGTCCAGCGGCGCGGTGGTCCTCGGCACGACACCGTACTCGCCGTGCGGGCTGGATCTGTCCGCCCTAGGAATGGGCCTGGACTACAACGGGACTCAGCTTTCCACCGGTATCGGCAAAGCCTGTCTCGGCTCGCCGGTCGTCGCGGTCGCCTGGCTCGCGCGTGAACTGGTGCGGCGCGGGCGTGCCCTGCGCGCCGGGGAGATCGTGATGTCGGGAGCGCTCGGCCCGATGGTGCCGATCACTGGCCCCGGCACGTTCCGGCTGCGGATCGATGGCATGGCCGAGGTCGATGCCGTGCTCGAGGAGGCGGACGCATGACGGCGGATCAGTCCGGCGGTGTCGGGGTCGCGATTCTCGGCTCCGGCAATATCGCCACCGATCTCATGATCAAGATCAAGCGCCTGTCGCCGACCCTGCGCGTGGCGGCGATGGCGGGCATCGACCCCGCCTCGCCGGGACTGGCGCGTGCGGCTCGGATGAATGTCGCGGTCACCGCCGCGGGCATCGACGGGTTGCTCGCCATGCCCGGTTTCGAAGACGTGCGGATCATCTTCGACGCGACCTCCGCCCACGCGCATGCCCGGCACGCGAAACTGGCGGCCGCACAGGGCAAATTGATGATCGACCTGACTCCGGCCGCGCTCGGGCCGTTCGTCGTGCCCGCCCTCGACGTGCACGAGCATCTCGCGCAACCGAACCTCAACATGGTCACCTGTGGCGGCCAGGCGACCGTCCCGATCGTCGCCGCGGTCTCCCGGGTGGCACCGGTGGCCTACGCCGAGATCGTCGCCTCGATCTCGGCGCGCTCCGCGGGCCCAGGCACGCGCGCCAATATCGACGAGTTCACCGAGACCACCGCCGCGGCGCTGCGCCGCGTCGGCGGGGCCGAGGCGGGTAAGGCGATCATCGTGATCAATCCGGCCGAGCCGCCGATTGTCATGCGCGACACCGTGTTCTGTCTGATCGCCGATACCGGGATCGATCGCGACGCGATCACCGCCGCGGTCGCGCGGATGGCGCGGGCCGTCGCGGCGTACGCGCCCGGGTATCGCGTCAAACGGGAGGTCCAGTTCGACACGGTCACCGATGTCTTAGTGCCCACGCTGGGGCGTCGGGTCAGCGGGGTCAAGGTATCGGTGTTTCTCGAGGTCAGCGGCGCCGGCCACTACCTGCCGACCTATGCGGGAAATCTGGACATCATGACCTCGGCCGCGCTGCGCACCGCAGAGCGCGTCGCCGAACTGCGGGGGTGGGTGCGCACATGAGGATCTACGTGCAGGACGTGACCTTGCGCGACGGCATGCACGCCGTGGCACACGGCTACTCGCTCGACGATGTGCGTGCCATCGCGGCCGCTCTCGATCGGGCGGGCGTTGACGCCATCGAGGTGGCGCACGGCGACGGGCTCGGCGGCTCGTGCCTGACCTACGGGTTCGGCGCGCACACCGACGAGGAGTGGATCGCGGCCGCCGCCGAGGTGCTCGAGCACGCCGTGCTGACCACGCTGCTGCTGCCCGGCATCGGCACCGTCGAACATCTGCGGCGCGCAAGGGATCTCGGCGTGCGCAGCGTGCGCATCGCCACGCACAGCACCGAGGCCGACATCAGCGCACAGCATATCGAGTGGGCGCGCGAGCACGAGATGGATGTGTCCGGCTTCCTGATGATGAGCCATCTCGCCGCCCCCGACGAGCTGGCCCGGCAGGCGAAGTCGATGGAATCCTATGGCGCGCACTGCGTTTACGTCACCGACTCCGGCGGCCGGCTGACCATGCGTGACGTCGCCGAGCGCATCGACGCGTATCGCGAAATCCTGGACCCGGCAACGCAGATCGGTATCCACGCGCACGAGAACCTCTCGCTGTCGGTCGCGAACAGTGTGACCGCCGTCGAACACGGCGCCTATCGGGTGGATGTCGCGCTGGCCGGCCAGGGGGCCGGGGCAGGCAACTGCCCGGCCGAGGCGTTCGTGGCGGTCGCCGCACTGCAGGGCTGGGAAACCGGCTGCGACCTCTACGCGCTGCAGGACGCGGCGGACGACCTCGTGCGGCCCTTGCGGACGCGCCCGGTCCAGGTCGACCGGGAAACGCTGACCCTGGGCTACGCCGGGGTCTACAGCAGCTTCCTGCTGCACGCCGAGCGCGTCGCCGCGAGCCACGGCCTCGACACCAGGCGCCTCCTGGCCGAGGCGGGGCGGCGCGGACTGGTCGGCGGGCAGGAGGACATGCTCACCGACATCGCCCTCGATATCACCAGACAGGAACTCACACAATGACTCTCGCGCAGACCGAGATCGCGGAGCTGGCCCTGCGTCTGGACGACGCACAGGTCGACGGCGCGGATATCGCCAGCCTCGCGGACTCCTACCGGTTCGACCTCGACGACGCCTACGCCATTCAAGCGGCGCTCATCGACTTACGACAGCAACGCGGTGATCTGGTCTCCGGGGTGAAACTCGGCTTCACCAGCGTCGCGAAGATGGAGCAGATGGGTGTGTCGGAGGTGATCGTCGGCCGGCTCACCGCGGCCACGCGGATCGCCGACGGCGGGGTGGTGGATCTGAGCGGCTACATTCATCCCAAAGTCGAGCCCGAGATCGCCTATCGGCTGGCGCGTGATGTGACAGCTGACGCTGATCTCGCCGAGTTCGAAGCGTGCGTCGACGCGGTGGCTCCGGCGCTCGAGATCATCGACTCCCGGTACCGGGACTTCCGGTTCACGGTGCAGGATGTGGTGGCGGACAACACTTCCGCGGCTGGCTATGTGGTCGGTCCGTGGCAACCGATGCAGAGCATTCGGGACCGGGCCGTGCGCTTGACGGTGGACGGCTCCGAAACCGTGGGCTCCACCTCGGCCATTCTCGGCGACCCGGTTCGCGCGCTGTCGGCGTTGCGTACCGTCGTCACGCGCCGCGGCATCGCGTTGCGCGCGGGATACGTTGTGCTCGCCGGCGCCGCCACCGCGGCGGTGCCGCTGGTGCCCGGTCGGGTCGTCGGCAGCGTGGAAGGGCTCGGCTCGGTGTCGTTCACGGGGCGTGCGCGGTGAGCGGCGCGCGGACGGTCTCGGGCCTCGCGCGCCCACGCGGCCGGTTTCCCCACCTCAAGGTGGTGGGGGAGTTCGCCTTCGTCTCGGGTACCAGTTCCCGGCGCGCCGACAACAGCTTCGCCGGTGTGCAGGTCGACGAACTGGGCGTGACGAATCTCGACATCAGGGCGCAGACCCGCGCCGTGCTGGAGAACATCCGGGCCATCCTCGCCGACGTCGGTGCCGACCTGAGTGACCTGGCGCAGGTCACCACCTTCCTGGTGTCGATGAACGACTTCGGCGGCTACAACGAGGTCTACGCCGAATACTTCGACGAGGACGGTCCCGCGCGCACGACCGTCGCGGTGCACCAGCTGCCGCATCCGCACCTGCTCATCGAGATACAGGCGATCGCGCGGCTACCCCGGCGTGCGGAATCGTCGCGGAACGAGGGCTGAAAAATGGTGCGGGCCATCGATATTCATACCCACTACGTGCCGCGTTCCTGGCCGGATCTCGGCGGCGACGCGGACGCGGATAAGCTGTGGCTGCGGGTCGAGTCCGAATCCGAGGCGATGATCATGCTCGGGTCCACCGAGTTCCGCCGGATCGATGACACCTGCTGGAACAGTGAGGCGCGCCTGCGCGACATGGACGCGGACGGGATCGACATCCAGGTCGTCTCGCCGACCCCGGTGTTCTTCCACTACGGCAGAAACGGCGCCGAGGCCGCCCGGATCAGCCGGATCTTCAACGATCTCGCGCTCTCGATCGTGGCGCCCGCGCCGGATCGGCTCATCCCCTTCTGCCAGGTACCGCTACAGGACACCGACGCGGCCTGCCGGGAGCTGGAACGCTGTGTCGCGCAAGGACATCGGGGCGTCGAGATCGGCAACCACATCGGTGACCGCGATCTCGACCACGCCGGTGTGGTGACCTTCCTGCAGCATTGCCGGGCGCTGGACGTTCCCGTCTTCGTGCACCCGTGGGACATGCCGCACGCGCCACGGCTGGACCGCTGGATGGCCCAATGGCTGACCGGCATGCCGGCGGAGACCCATTTGTCCCTGCTCGCGCTCGTGCTCGGCGGCGTCTTCGATCAGATCGATGACCGGCTGAAGATCTGTTTCGCTCACGGCGGCGGTTCTTTCGCCTTTTGGCTCGGCCGTGTCGAAAACGCCTGGCATCAGCGTCATGACGTGGTCGGCAGCAATTCCCGCTATCCACCCTCGCATTACCTGGGGCGATTCCACGTGGACTCGGTCGTCTTCGACGAGCGCGCACTGCGCATGCTCGTCGATACCGTCGGGCCCGAGCGGGTGATGCTGGGCAGCGACTATCCGTATCCATTGGGGGAGCGCCCGGCCGGTGCGGTCGTCGGAAAGAGCGACTTTCTCACTCCCGCCCAGCGGGCGCTTATCTGCGGCGGTAATGCCGAGCGGTTCCTCGGCCTGCAATAGCCCCTGGTCACGATCAGTGCGAAACCGATCTTTGCGCCGAATTGAAGTGTCCTGATTCTGAACACAAAGCGTCGAACGTCCGGTGGTCGAATTGTGTCACCGGACACATACCGGGCCAGCGCCGATTGCTTGTGCGGCGGGCGGTGCCCGGGACGGGACGGCTTCGGTCAGAACATGACGGCTGCACAGGAAAGGCCAGCACTGCATGGAAGAACATGGTGAGCTGCCAGCAAGCACGGCGGTCGCCGGTGCCTCGCGGCCCGCGGTGGTGCCGCGACGGCAGGTGTTGACCGGGATCGCGGCCGCGGCGCTGCTCGGCCCGGTCTCGACGTTGCTCGGACCAGGTCGCTCGGGCGCGGACCCGGCGCGCGGGCGGCGCGTCGCGGTCTTTGGCGGCGGGCCGGGCGGAATGGCGGCGGCACACGAATTGGCCGAGCGCGGTTTCCAGGTCACGCTGTACGACAAGAATGAGCGACTCGGCGGAATGGTCCGGGCTTACACCAACCCGCCCGGCACCTCTCCGTATCCGTTCGAGATGAGTGCCCAGCATTTCATCCTGCCGAGTTACGCGATCCTGCCCGAAACGCTCAAGCGCATTCCCGACGGCCGGGGCGGCAGCGTGTTCGATCGCGCCGCGTTCATTCCGGACAATCCCGGAGTTCCGGCGGGCAGTCAGGGACAGCGTGTTCCGGTCGCCATCGGCCAGACCAGGCTGAACGTCCCGCTTCCGCTGACGGCGGCGGCGATCCGCAGCATGCCGGTCGAGAAATATCCGCAGTACTTCCTGGAGGCTTTCGCGCAGCTCGGTGGCTACACCCCGGCCGACGTGGCATTGCTGGCCAGTAAGACCGCCGCCTGGATCACCTCGGGACCGGCCAGGTGTCGCGGCCAGCTCGACAGCATGACCTTGCGCGAATTCTTCCGGACCGACCAGATGTCGCCGAATGCCGCGTGGATCCCGTGGGGCATAGAACATTCCCTCGGCAGCGACGCGAAAGACCAAGGCGGATCGGCGAATGCGCTGAAGGACTTCTTCATCGATCCGATATTCCGCACCGCGGAGGGACGGCCGGGTTACTACTGGGGCCTGAATCCCGCTGCCTCGTCGGCCCTTCCGGCCGGCATCTGCTTCGACGGGCCGGAGACCGAGGTGTGGTTCGACCCGTGGGCCCGGTACCTGGAATCGCACGGCGCCTCGTTCAACCTGCGGCACACGCTGACCAAGCTCGCCATCGACAACGGGCGGATCGTCGGTGCCACGGTACGGGATCCGGCGGGCCGGGCGATCGAGGTGCAGGCGGACTTTTTCGTCGTCGCGATACCGGGCGACCGGATGCAGAGTGTATTCACCCCCGACCTGCTGGCCGCCGACAACGGACTCCGGGACGCGTGGAATGTGGTGCCCGCCTACGAGACCGGCTTCCAGCTGTTCTTTCGCGAACTCGACGTCACGCTCGGCTTCATCGCGCCGCAGGACCAGTGGTACATGTTCCTCGGCGGTGTCAACGCCATCTGGCAGCGGGATCTGCGCCGGTACGGAAACGGCGAGGCCGCGGCCGCGCTCGATATCGAGATCTTCTCCACCTCGCTGTTCTCGGTGCCAGGCCTCGTGTACGGCAAGCCGATGCTGGAACTGACGCAGGAGGAGACCCTGGTCGAACTCCGGGAGTTCCTGATCAGGTACGCGGGCATGGCGGATGCGTTCCGGCCGGGCAATTTCGTGGGCTGGACCCCGCACACCACACTGCGGTGGGCGGATTCGGGCTGGCAGGTGACCGATACCCGGGCCGGCGACGCGCTCGGGAACGCGGGACGCAGTCCGCGGCCCGCCCCGATCAGCGCGATTCCCAACCTGTTCCTCGCCGGTGGCGCGGTCCGTAATTCCACCGCGGTCGACTCGCAGGAGAGCGCGATGGAGACCGCCCGCATCGCGGTCAACGGCATTCTCGACCAGGCGGGCGCCAGCGAGGGGCGCTGCTGGTTGCCGGATTACTCGCCGCCGAAGCTGCTCGAGGGCATCCGCGCCGAGGATGACCGGCGCTATGCCGCAGGCCTGCCCAATGTCTTCGACGTCATCGCCCCCGCACCGATGCCGAACGGCGGTTAGCCGGCATCGGGCGCGAAATCGTTCACCATGCGGGTCAGCCGAAGCGCGCGGTCTGACCCGCTCAACCAGTCCTGGAAGTCGAGGCTTCCGGAGAGAAAGTGGTCGGATATGTTCGGTGTCATCAGATCTGCTCGAGATCGTAACCTGTTGCCCGGCAACGAAAGAGCTTCTCGACCCGCGGCCGGGTCACGGCGGCGTCGTGGCTGGTTGGCGAGCCTGGCGCGATCGTCGATCGTCCTGTTCGCCGTCACCGGCGCGATCGTCGGCTCGCCAGGCACCGCGGTCGCGGTGCCGCCGGAGTGGGAGCCCACCTCCTACGACCTCGATCCGAACGACTATCCCGTCCGGGTCGCGACCCCGGAGGATTCGCAGCTCGAGCGCAACGAGTTCGGCGACGTCGGCATCTCCTGGTGGTGGCTCAAGGATCCGCAGAACCCGCAACGGATGATCGTCGTGGTCGAGGCCGAGCCGTTCTGGGGGCAACGGGCGATCGGCAAGGGCGGTCCGTTCATGTGGGCGGTCGGGCAGCTGTCCTATGAGAAGGCGCCACAGCTGCCCTTCATGAACGGGATCCTGTCGTTCAAGGACGGGCTGCCCGCCGGTGGTTGGGCGGATTGGGCGACCGCCGACGGCAAGCCGGGAATGCGCGGTTCCAACTACAGCATCAACTACGCGGCCGACACCAACAGCTGGCAGGTGAAGGGATTCTCGCCGCTGGCCGCCGCCGACTTCACCGCCACCGAACCGGTGGCCGGACCGCACGGACTGATCAAGGTCGGCGGCGACCCCGGCACCGATTCGCTGATGGACGAGATCGTGCTCAACAGCAGGGCGACCGGCTCGGTCACCATCGCGGGCCGCCAGATCGACATCACCGGCTGGCGCGCGGGCTATTGGCGCATGCGCATGTTCGGCAGCGTGGTCGATTCCATTCTCGACCCGAACAAGTCCTGGGCGGGCTGGGAGTACGCGCCGGTGATGGAGCCCGACGGCGGTGCGAGCGAGTTCTACGGCATCATGCGCAACGACGGACGCTACTCGGGCCCGCTGATCGACGCGCGGCCGTCCGGGACGCGAATCTGCTCGAAGACAACGCTGGAATTCGGTGATTACAAACCGGGACGGCCGATGGTCGGCCAGCTGACCCCGCCGTTCACACTGCACACCATTCCGGGGTGGATAAAGGTGAAATGCGCACCCGGACAGGAGGTTCAGATGGAGAAGACGTTCTACACCGACTCGACGGATTACGTCTCGGCCGGCTGGCTCGACGGCACGGAAATGCCGGTGCACACCGTGCCGGGTTCCTTCGGCACCTATGAGCACTTCCGGTGGGCGTACTACAAGATGCGGCCACAGGGCAATTAGTCCGCCGCGAGGGAGGTGAGTGTGGTGCCGGCATCGGCACCACACTCACGCCTGTTTGCCGGCGAAGCCGAACAACTCGGCGGCGTTGCCGTAGGCGATCTTGTGATGGTCGCGCTCGTTGAGCTCGAGTCGATCGAACCAGGCCGCGGCCTCGTGCATGTCCTCGAACGGGTAGTCGACCGAGAAGAGCAGGCGGTCCGCACCCACCTCCTGAATGGTGTCGAGCAGCGCGGGCGTACGGAAGTTTCCACTGGTGGTGAGGTAGAAATTGTTTCGCAGGTAATAGCCGAACGACTTCTCGACGGCGAGCCCGCGCGGTGCCACCGCCGTGCGGTGATCGGTGCGCCAGATGTTGAAGGGCAGCAGTTCGCCGAGGTGCCCGAGAATGATGGTGAGGCCGGGATGACGATCGAAGAGTCCGCTGCCCATCAGCCGCAACGCGTGGGTCGCGGTCTCCACCGAGAAGGCCCACGCGGAGCCGTACAGCCACGGATGGCCGTCGTATTGCGTGCTCATGCTCGGCAGTGGATCGCGCGGATGCAAATAGACGGGTACGCGCAGTTCGGCGACCGTGCGCCAGAACCCGGCATAACGGATGTCGTCGAGGTATACCACCGTGGATTCGTCGCCGACCTGCGAGAAACCATTGATGAGCGCGCCGACCAGGCCCAATTCGGTGACGGCCCGGCGCAGCTCCACCTCGGCCGCCGCGGGATCCTGCATCGGCACCGCGGCGAACGCGGCGAACCGGTCCGGACGAACAGCGGCCTGATCGGCGGCGTAGTCATTCAGCCTGCGCGCCCAATTCACCGCTTTGTCCGGTTCGTGAATCGACTGGATCCCCGGCGAAAGCAAAGAGAGCACCGCCTTTTCGATGCCGGTTTCGTCCATGTGCCGCAGCCTGCGCTCCTGGATATCGAGCAGCATGGCGCGGTGTGCGGGCCAGGCGTCGGCGTCGAAATGTTCGGCGGATTGTTCGACGATGTCGGGATCGGTAGCGCCGAAATGTTCTTCGAGGGCGATCTTGGTGACCATAGCCGTTTCTCCCTGATCGTCATTCTGAAGTCACGCGCTTTCGGAATATGTTACCGATACACTATGTCTCACTCGGATTCCGGTCGACCGATCGCGGTGGGCTCGTGAGGTGTCAGAGGAGGTCTGATGAGTAGCCAGCAATCCCTATTGCGGCCGGTGATCGCCGCATCATGGCGGCGTGCCGAGCTGGCGGGCCTCGACCCAGCGGTCCCCGTGCGCAGCGCCGGGGTCGACGAGTTGGATCCGCAGAGCCGGCTGGTTCGCGCCGCCGCGCCGGTCCTGGAGGATCTCGGCGTGGTGCTGCGCGGCACCGAGGTCGCCGTCGTACTGGCCGATCGGGATCTGCGGCTGGTCGAGCTGGCCAGCGGCGACGCCAACGCCCGGACCCGGCTCGAACGGATGGGGCTCATCCGTGGCCGCCGCCTGGACGAGGCGGCTATCGGGACCAATTCGCTGGCCACCGCCGCCGAGGCCGGTGTCGGCGTTGCGGTGCAGGGTAGTGAGCACTACATCGAGGAACTCAAGCAGTTCAACTGTTACGGCCACCCGATCATCCATCCGGTGACCCGCAGACTCGAGGGTGTCCTCGACATCACCTGTGCGGCGAACGAATCCAATCAGCTGCTCGCGCCGTTCGTGCTGTCGGCGGTGCGGCGGATCGAGGAGCGCCTGACCTCCGACACCAAGGCCGCCGAGCAACAACTTTTCGGCACCTTCCAGTCGGCGGTGCTGCGGGATCGCACGGTCGCGGTCGCCGCGGTGCGCGGCGACGTGTTCGTGGCCAACAAGATCGCGATCGAAACCCTCGGCCCGGCCGACCACGCGGTGCTGCGCGGGATCGCGGGCGATGCGCCGCGCGCCCAGACACGGATGATGCTGAACCTCAGCTCCGGGCGCACGGTGCGCGTCGCGGTGCGTCCGGTCGGCGACGGTGTGCTGTTCGTCTTCGAACGCGGTGCGGCCGAGCCGCCGGCCTCGGATCCGCTGCAGGACGGGCACGTCGCCATCTGCGGCGAGCCGGGGACCGGACGCACCCGCACCGCACGGGAGATCGCCGGCCCCGCGGCGACGACCTGGTTCGACGCGAGCGACACCGTCGCGCTCGGCCATGCCCCGTGGCTCGGTCAGGTATCCGATGCCCTGTCGAACACCGACGTCGTGGTGATCGAGGCGACCGAGCTGCTGCCCGAGTCGGTGGCGCGCTATCTCGCGCGCGCACTGGTCGGCAGCCGGGCGCGGGTGGTGCTGACCAGCGGGGCCGAGAACGGACTCGACGCGCATCACCGCGTCATGCGGGCCCACTGTGTGCACCAGATCGACCTGCTGCCCTTGCGCGCCCGATCGAGCGATGTCCCCGGCCTGGTGTTGTCGATGACGGCCGAGCTCGGCGCGCCGCGGGAATTGCGGTGGACGACCGGGGCATTGGAGTCGCTCGCAGCGCAGGACTGGCCGGGGAACCTCACCGAATTGCACGCGGTCGTGCGGCATGTGGTGACCACCAGGCGGGTCGGCGATGTGACCGTGCACGACCTGCCGGAGCGCTATCGCGGTCGAGCCCCGATCCGGAAGCTGACGCCGATCGAACGCGCCGAACACGATGCCATCGTCGACGCACTGCGCGCCGCGGAGGGCAACAAGCTGGTCGCCGCCAGGCAGTTGGGCATCAGCCGCACCACGCTGTATCGCGCCATCCGTCGCTACGGCATCGCGCCGCCCGCCGCGGCGCGGTGAGCGGGCCCGCCCGGATCCCGCCCACCGCGCCGGTCAGGCGACGGGACGCGCGGGTTCGGCCGCGGTCACCGGATAGTGGATGATCTGCGCGCCGCCGGTGGCGTAGTTCGCCACGTCGGCGACCACGGCCTGCCCCTGCGGCGAGGCGATCGCCGCGCCCATCGCCTCCACCGAATCGAACTCCGCCTCCCAGATCGCGAAGTACGGGCTCGCGCCGTCCACCGCCGCTACGTCGAGGCTGTACCGCATTGATTGCAGGCCCGGCAGTTTCGCGGTCAGCGGCAGATGCGTGGACAGGTAGTAGCTGCGGAAGTGGTCGGTGTCGGCTGGGGGCGGATAGAGCACGGTCAATCGGTACATGAGGCCTCCTCGCTGATGTGGTCCAGTTCGAAGCTTGGTCCGAACTCGCGGGATGCGGTGTCGCAGATGTGAACATCGGCGGGACGTGTCCAGAATTGGGTCACCGCGCACCCCTGTCGAAGTCGCATTCTGCACTCGGAGCGATCGAGCGAGCGCAAGCTCGCCCCGACTGTCGAGGAGACGAATGTGACCATCGCCGTTGAATTCCCGGTGCTGCCCGCGGTCAGCGAGTTTGTGCGTACCTCCCGGAACATGCTGATCGGGGGCGAGTGGGTGCCCGCGGCGTCGGGCAAGGTGTTCGCGACCCACGATCCGGCTACCGGCGAGATCCTGACCACCGTCGCTCACGGTGAGCGCGAGGACATCGACCGCGCGGTCAGGGCGGCGCGAGCGGCGTTCGAGGACGGTCCGTGGGCGCGGATGAAGCCGAACGAGCGCGAACGCCTGATCTGGCGCGTCGGCGATCTGCTCACCGAGCGGGCCGAGATCTTCGGACAGCTGGAGTCACTCGACAACGGCAAGTCGGCGGGCATCGCGCAGGTGGTGGACGCGGGCTGGTCCGGGGACATCTTCCGCTACTGTGCGGGCTGGGCCAGCAAGATCCAGGGTGCGACGGTCTCGGTGTCGATGCCGTTCGCGCCGGGCGGTGAGTTCCACGCCTACACCCTGCGCGAGCCGCTGGGCGTATGCGGGCAGATCACCCCGTGGAACTTTCCGCTGCTGATGGCCACCATGAAGATCGCGCCCGCACTGGCGGCCGGAAACACGGTGGTGCTCAAGCCCGCCGAGCAGACCCCGCTGACCTCGCTGCTGCTGGGCAGCCTGTTCGAGGAGGCAGGCTTTCCGCCGGGCGTGGTGAACGTGGTGCCCGGCTTCGGCGATGCCGGCGCCGCGCTGGCCGCCCACCACGACGTGGACAAGATCGCGTTCACCGGATCGACGGAGGTCGGCAAGCGGGTGCTCGCCGCGGCAGGCGGCAACCTCAAGAAGGTCTCGCTCGAGCTCGGCGGCAAGAGCCCCGTCATCGTGTTCGCCGACGCGGACCCCGAGGTGGCGGTGCCCGGCGCGGTCAACGGACTGCTGTTCAACCACGGTCAGTCGTGTGTGGCCGGAACCAGGCTCTTCGTGCAGGACTCGATCTTCGACGAGTTCACCCGCGCGGTGTCCGACGCCGTCGCGGCGGTGAAGATCGGACCCGGTCTCGATCCCGCCACTCAGCTCGGTCCGTTGGTTTCGCAGGAGCAGCTCGATCGGGTCGTCGGGTACATGGCGCAGGGCCACGCCGACGGTGCGCGGGCGTTGACCGGCGGAAAGCGCTGGGGCGACACGGGTTACTACGTCGAACCCACGGTCTTCGTGGACGTGCACCCGCAGCAGAGCATCGTGCGTGAGGAGATCTTCGGCCCGGTCGTGGTGGCCCAGCGATTCAGTGCCGAGGACGGCCCGATCGCCGCGGCCAACGATTCGATCTACGGGCTGGCCGCCGGCGTCTTCACCCGTGACCTGTCCAAGGCGCACCGCACCGCCAAAGCGTTGAAGGCGGGTTCGGTCTGGGTCAACCAGTACAACGCCTTCGACAGCGCGTTACCGTTCGGCGGGTTCAAACAGTCGGGGTGGGGACGCGAACTCGGCGGCGCGCTCGATCTCTACCTGCAGACCAAAGCGGTGAACGTTGCGCTCTGAAGCATCGGCCGCAGCGGCGGACACGACAGCGACCGACCTCGCCCGTGCGCGGCGGCACGGCGTCGGCGACCTGTTGCATCGCACCGCGCGCCGGTATCCGGGCAAGCTCGCCGTCGTCGACGGGGACCGGCGCTTCACCTATGCCGAGTTCGACGCGGCGGTGAACCGGGCGGCGCACGCGCTCGACGAACGCGGCATCGCGAAGGGTGATCGGCTGGCCCTGCTGAGCCACAACCGGTGGGAATTCGCGGTGCTCACCTTCGCGACGGCCCGATTGGGCGTGGTGCTGGTGCCGATCAACTTCATGCTGACGAGCCGGGAAGTCGCCTACATCCTGACCGACTCGCGAGCTTCGGGATTGGTCGCCGAAGACGCGCTGGTGCCGACCGCGGCCGAGGCGATAACGCGGGCCGGGCTGTCGATCGCCGTGCTCGGCCAGATCGGCGGGGAGCCGGCCGCGGGGTGGTCGGACGTGGGCCGATGGTGCCTGAGCGAGTCCGCGGCCCCGATCGACATCCCGATCGCCGACGACGATCCGATCCGGCTGATGTACACCTCGGGCACCGAGTCGAGCCCGAAGGGCGTCATTCACACCAGCCGCTCGCTGATCAGCCAGTATGTCAGCTGTGCGGTGGACGGTGAGATGAGCGCCGACGACGTGGAGGTGCACGCCCTGCCGATGTATCACTGCGCGCAGCTGGACTGCTTCTTCGCGGTGGACGTCTATCTCGGGGCGACCAGCGTCATCCTGCCCCAGCCAAACCCGCGGGTGTTGCTGGCGACCATCGAGAGCCATCGCATCACCAAGTTGTTCGCGCCGCCCACGGTGTGGATCTCGCTGCTGCGCTGTCCCGAGTTCGACACCACGGATCTGTCGAGCCTGCGCAAAGGGTATTACGGTGCCTCGCCGATGCCGGTGGAGGTGTTGCACGAGATGCGGCGCCGCCTGCCCGGCGTGCGGTTGTGGAACTTCTACGGGCAGACCGAACTCGCACCGATGGCCACCATCCTGCGGCCGGACGAGCAGGTCGACCATGCGGGCAGCGCGGGCAGGCCGGCGATCAATGTCGAGACCGCGGTGGTGGACGACGACGGCGAACCGGTGCCCGCGGGCGTGGTCGGCGAGATCGTGCACCGCAGCCCGCACGTCACGGCGGGCTATTACAACGACGCGGACAAGACCGCCGAGGCGTTCCGGGGCGGCTGGTTCCATTCGGGTGATCTGGGCGTGCTGAGCCCGGACGGATACCTGAGCGTCGTCGACCGCAAGAAGGACATGATCAAGACCGGGGGCGAGAACGTCGCTTCCCGTGAGGTCGAGGAGGCGCTGTACGGGGTCGACGGCGTCGCCGAGGTCGCGGTGTTCGGTATCCCGCATCCGCATTGGATCGAGGCGGTGACCGCGGTGATCGTCGCCAGAGACGATCGTGCGGTCACTGTGGACGCGGTCCTCGACCACGCGAAGGCGGTGCTGGCGCCGTACAAACGGCCGAAGTACGTCGTGTTCGTGGACGCGCTGCCCAAGAATCCGAGCGGAAAGATCGTCAAACGCGAACTCCGCGCCCAATTCGGTGGATTGGCTCAGTAGACGAAGGACGCGCTATGGGAGACACCCGAGGCAAAGTGGCAGTCGCTGCACCCAACCCCGTTGCCGTGCAGCTGAATCAGCTGTTCGACCGGTGGCACCGGGCCAACGGCAGGCAATTGACGAACCGGGCGCTCGCACAGGCGCTGCGGCAACGCGGGTACCCCGTGTCGGTGCCGTACCTTTCGCAGCTGCGCAACGGCATCAGGACCAATCCGTCCGACGCGCTGCTTTCGGTGTTGGCCGACTACTTCGGGGTGCGGGCGGGAGACCTGACCGCTCCGGTCGCACTGCCGGACATCGCGGTCGCACCGGACGGCGTGCTCGGCGAGGGCTTGACCAACCCGGCCATGGACCGCCTCGTCCGGCTGTGCACGACGCTGTCACCGGACTCGATCGACATCCTGATCGAGGTGGCCGACCATCTGCGCTGTGCGGAGGGACTGCTCCCGGAACGTTGCACGGCGCAGTGGTAGCGGGGGTGTCGCTCAGCGATGGCCGTCGGGCGACTGCACCAGCTCAACGGCGCCTGCGAGACCGGCCTCGTTGGCCCGGCTGACTCCTTCCTGGAGAGCAGTGCCCCTGTCTACCCACACCCTCATCAGCGGTGCCGGACCCACCGGCCTGACCCTGGCCAGGCGATTTCGGTCCGGCCGTGTTCTGCTATCACGCCCGCCCCGGCACCCGCATCCTCATCAGACTTGACGGCTACATCGCCACGTGCACCGACCCGTCCTGACGAACCGATCACGCAGAGGTGTGCCGGGCCCGCTTGCCCGGCACCGTTCCGTGACACGGGCCGCGCGCCGAGTTCGGCGGGCGTCCCGTGCTCAGCGTGCGCCGGCCGTGCGGAGTTGGAAGCGCGCGAGCTTGCCGGTCGACGTGGTCGGGAGGGCATCGACCAGCTCGATTCTGCTGGGGCGCTTGAACGGTGCCAGGTCGGTGCGCAGGGCGGCAAGGACGGCACGGCGGACGATGGCGGGGTCCGATCCGGTGGCGACGATGTAGGCGATGGCGTCGTCCAGCCCGTCCGCGTTGCGGCCGGAGACCACGGCGCAGTCGATCACCCCGGCGACACCCTGGATGACGCGCTCGATCTCGCCCGGTGCGACCTTGTGGCCGCCGAGATTGAGCATGTCGTCGGCGCGCGCGAGATAGTGCACCGTGCCGTCGGCCACGCGCGCGATGTCGCCGGTGTAGACGCCGCCGTCGGCGAAGGTGTTCCGTTGCGCGTCAGGGCGATTCAGATAGCCCATGGCCACGGTGGGGCCCGCGATGTGCAGCCTGCCATCGGTACCGTCGGTCAGCGCGTTGCCTGCTTCGTCGCGCACCGTCGCGACCACGCCGGGGGCGAATATGCCCGCGGCCTGCCCGTCGGCCGTCACCGGCTGATCGGCGACGACGAATCCTATTCGGGCACCGGGGAGCCCGGTCTTGGCGTCGGCCTCAGTGTCGTGGAGGGGCAGCGGGTGTTCGCGCGCGCCCTCGGCGCGCGATTGCCGCAGCTGCTGGTCTGCACCACCGAGCTGGACGAGGCCCGCGCGTTCTACGCCGCGCCCACCGGCGAGACAGCGGTGGCGGGCGCGGTGGGGATCGAGTCGGCGGAGGCGGTGCTGCGTGCCGAACTCTGCGACGTGCTCGGGCTGGACGAACTCGATCGGCTCGCCTCGCTGTACGACCTGGGCGCCGACTCGCTGACCATGCTCGACCTGCTGGACACGATCAAGCAGCATTTCGGTGTCGAACTCGAGCTGGCCCGATTCAGCCATCGGGTCAGCCTCGACGAGATCGTCTGCAGGCTGGTCGAATCGGCCGGAACAGCCGGGCCGGAGGATGTTGTGCTCGACATATGGCAGGCGGGCAGCGGCCGCGACATCGTGTGCCTGGTGCATCCGGTCGGCGGCGACATTCAGGCCTACCGGGAGTTGGTCTCGGCCTTGGCGCCGGAGCTGACCGTGTGCCTGATCGCCGACCCGGCGCTGCGGCAGGCCAACGCGCCGTCCTGGACGCTGACGGAGCGGGCCCGGCACTACTACGGCGCGCTGCGCACCCGCTTCCCGGCCGAGGAGTGGCGGTGGCAGCTGGCCGGGTGGTCCTTCGGGGCCTGGGTCGCGCTCGGGATGGCCGCCGAGGCCGAGCACGCCGGACATCCGGCGCGGGGGCTGCACCTGATCGATCCGCCACCGCCGGGAGCAGGTCCGCTGGTGCGCGCCTACGATCGAGCTCGGCTCGACGACGTCTTCGCCAGGGAACTCGACTATGCCGGTGCCGCGGCGGCCACCGCGTACGCCGAACGCCTGGCCCGGTGTTGCCGCGCGAACCTCGACAGCATGGTCGAGCACCGGCTTCCGCGTCTGACCCGCACGCCGGGCGAGCTCTGGCTCGCCACCACGGAGAGCCCGACCACCGCTGCGCGACAACAGGATTGGACCGCGCACTTGACCACGGCCACCCGGTGGCATCGGCTGGACACCACCCATCACGGCATCGTCCGGGCGCCGTATGCCCGAGCCATCGCCGAGGCGATCAACGAGGAGACGGCCCTGATCTGACTCACGCGTGGTCGATCATCGCGGTGATCTCGGCCGCTATCATCTGCGTTGGCGCGCCGCGGATCGCGAGGGGCCGGGCCGCGTCGCCGAATGCCCTTCCAACAACGGAGTCGAAGCGCATGACCGCACCACCGCAACGGATTGCGATCGATCCCGCTGTCGCAGAACGGGGTCCGACGGCGTTGCGGATCGCGGTCGGCGGCCAGTTGCGCCGACTGCGCGAAGCGTGCGGCATCACGCCGCAGGTGGCGGGTGATCACATTCGTGGTTCCTACGCCAAGATCAGCCGACTCGAGTTGGGCCGCCACGGGTTCAAGGAACGTGACATCGTCGACCTGCTCGACCTGTACGGGGTCGCCGACACCGAACAGCGGGCGATGTTCGTCGACCTCGCGCTCAAGGCCAACGAGCCGGGGTGGTGGCAGCGCTACAGCGACCTGCTGCCTCAGTGGTTCGAGACCTACGTCGGGCTGGAAGGCGCGGCCTGTACGATCAGAACCTTTGAGGGCCAATTGGTTCCGGGCCTGCTGCAGACCGAGGACTATGCCGCGGCGGTGGTTTCAGAAGGGCACGCCGACGGCGACGCGACGCGACGGGTCGAGCTGCGGACCAAACGTCAGGAGGTCCTCGACGCGCAGGGCGGGCCGGTGCTGTGGGCGGTCTTGGACGAGGCGGTGCTGCGCCGCCCGGTTGGCGGTGTCGACGTGCAACGCGCGCAGATCGAGCATCTGGTGACTATGTCGGCCAAACCCGGTGTGACGATCCAAGTGCTGTCGTACGGGTCCGGCGGCAACGCCGCGGCGGGCGGTTCCTTCACGATGCTGCGCTTCGCCGAACGTGACATCCCCGACATCGTCTACCTCGAACAACTGTCCACCGCCCTCTATCTCGACGGCAGCGACGAGGTCCAGCTCTATCGCGGCGTGATGGACCGCCTGTCGGTCCAAGCCGAATCGCCCGAGCGGTCGAGAGAGCTACTGACCGCCGCGGCCGCCGCCCTCTGAATGTGCGCGCACTGCGCGCACGGCTGAACAACGGTGGTATGCCGACCTGCCGGGGCGAAGTGCGGTGGCGGTGCGAATCCGGCAACGCTGGAGCAACTCGGCTGATCCGGTGGTTGGACTTCGCCGGTGGTGTGGCCGCACATGGACACGTGCGAATATATACACGTCGACAACGTTCTAGAGCGGGTTATGTCTAACGAGTATGGCCGGAAGTATAAGCGTGGCTATATGTGACTGAGGTTACAGAAGTCTTGGCTAGTTTTCGGCAACATATCTTTCTGCTTCGCCGATAGGCCTGCGAGTGCAACGTGGCGCTCGCGTTCGTCCGGCTCGGGGACCGGATTGTCTGTGTGCCCGGCGGTCTCAGCGACCGTCACCGAACGAAGGGTTCGATCTTGTTGCGAAGGGTTCCTGCTCAGCCGAATTCGGCACGACGATCAGTACCGAAGATGAACAGTGTTGTGCTGGTGGTTGTTTCGCTGCTGACCATGCTGGTCGCCACGGCCGGATGGCCGGGTAGGGCCTCGGCGGCGTTCAATCCGGCGGCGTTCGACTTCTGGGTCGACTCACCGGTGATGGGGCCGATCAAGACCCGGGTGCTGCGTGCCGCCGACGGGAATACGAATCGGGTCGTCTACGTGCTCGACGGTATGCGGGCACGGGAGGACATCAGCGGCTGGGAGATCGAGACGGACATCGCCGAGACCCTGGCGAATTGGAACATCAATGTGGTCATGCCCGTCGGCGGCCAGTCCAGCTTCTATGCGAACTGGAACGCGCCGAGCGAGTTCTTCGGCATCCCGGCCGGCACCGGTTCGGCGAGCACCGGTTCCGGCGTGACCGACTCGCTGGGGGCCGGTCCTGGCAAGAGCTATCGCTACGACTGGGAGAGCTTCCTATCTCGCGATCTGCGGTGGGCCCTGCGGGATCGTTTGGGCTTCAACCCGAATCGCAACGGCGTGTTCGGACTGTCGATGGGCGCGAGTGCGGCACTGGCGCTTGCCGCGTACTACCCCGATCAATTCAGTTTCGCTGGGGCGTTTTCCGGTTACCTGAACATCTCCGCGCCGGGCATGCGGGAGGGAATCCGGCTGGCGATGCTCGATGCGGGCGGCTACAACGTCGATTCCATGGCCCCGCCGTGGGGTTCGCAGTGGCTGCGGATGGATCCGTTCGTATTCGCGCCCACTCTGATCGCCAACCGCACGCCCATCTGGGTGTCGGCGGGCAGCGGGCGACCCACGGCCGATGACCGTCCCAGCATGCCCACGCTCTACGGCATGGCGCTCGAGGCGATGGCGCTGGTCAACACCCGCTCCTTCCAGGTGCGCATGGCCTCCCTCGGCGCCGACAACGTCACCTATTCGTTCCCCGCCTTCGGCATCCACGCATGGAACACCTGGCAGCAGGAGACGAAACAGATGATTCCGGCGTTGTCGGCCAATATCGGCTGACCGAGTGCGACGTCCCTGGGGTTGTCGCGCACCGGCTGGGTCGGCCTGAATCGCGGGAGGAACTCCAGCGCAATCCGGTAGCCGCAGGATTGCTAACATCGCACTCTGTGTAGACGATGAGTGCGTTGTGATCGCTGATCACTCGAATGGAGACCGACCGAGGAGTTCTGATGAAACGTGCCGCAATGCTGCTCGCCGCCGTGGCGGGCATTTCCGTCCCCGTGGTGTCGATGGCCGGGGGAGCGAGTCTGACGCCGACCGCCGCGGCCTATCCGGTCGGTCCATGGGGTGTCGACGGGTGTGGCGGCAAAGCGCCGGAACAGTGCCCACTGAGTCCATCGGAAGACGGCCTGACCTGGTCCTGGCACGGTGACGCCTGGAATTACGACAAGACCGGCGCGTTCGTCTGCATGTCCTCGGCCTTCTGGTGTCCACCGCTGATGGCCGTCGTTCGCGCGCTGCCGCCGACCCCGATCGGTTCCTGGATCAATCCGTCCTGATCGATCCGCGGGCCGGGCGCTGCGGTGTCCGACCCGTGGTGGTTCGCTAAGGCGCGTGAGAGCGGCATCACAGCGCGAACTCGCTACCCTAGGGCTAGCTTGAAGATATGGAGGTGACATCTCCGCATTAGCTGGGCTGCCGCCGACGGGTGGGTGTACCCGCTCCCGACGAAACGCGGTGTCCCGGAGACCGATCGAGAGGAGTCGAGTCGATGCGCATGTTCGCCACGATGCTCGCCGCGGCGGTCGTCGCCAGCACCGGCTGCGCCACAATGGCTTTCGCCGCACCCGCCACCGAATTCGCGATCGGGAAGCCGGGTTTCGTCAGCAATGACGGCGTACGGGTCGGGTATTTCGAGTACGGGCCCGCCGACGGCCCGGTGGTGCTGACGACCGGCGGCTGGCCGGGTGACTCCACCCTTGTCGCGCCGCTGGCCGAAGCGCTCGCCGAGCGTGGTATGCACGTGATCCGCTGGGATATGCGCGGTGCGGGCGCCACCGATCACCCGACGGGGCCGAACGCCTATTCGATGGAGAATCTGGTGGCCGACTTCGACGCCGTCGTCGAGCGGGTCGCCCCCAGTCGGCCGGTGCACGTGGTCGGCGAGGGCTGGCCCGCGTTCATCGCGAGTCAGAGCGCGAACGACCACCCGGGCCGGATCGCCTCCATCTCCTCGGTGGGCTTTCCCGCACTCGATCTGGCGGGCAACGCATTACGCCGCGTGCCGCGGGAGAAGCCGCAACTCGTCGGGCAGTGGGCCCAGCAGATGGCCGCGCTGACCTACCTTGCGGGCATCCAGGTCCCGGAGTTGCCGGAGTTGGCCGTGCGCACCGGTATCCCCGTGGCGCTGCTGGGCATCGTCGCGCGGGCCATGACCGATCCGTCCACCCCCGTGCCGCCCACCGACCCGCGTGACGATGTCGACGGGCTGCAACGGTATCGCCAGGCGAACTGGCCGCACCTAACCCAGCCCACCTTTGACTACGTGGATGTTCCTGTCCTGCAGGTCTTTCAGATGGACGACGACTTCCTGGAGACCCCGATCCTGATCGACGGCCTCGCCGAACGCACCCCGCGCTTGGAGCTGCACACGTTGCACGGCAACCACTTCAATGCCATGACCGGCGGCAACGGCGCCCAGATCCTCGAGGACGCGACCCGCGTCATCCGCGGTACCGAGTGATCGGCGTCAGGTGTGGCAATCGACGCAGCTGATCAGTGTGTGCTCGGGCAACCGGGCGAACTGATCGCTGACGAACGCGGTCCACTCCGCGGCTCGTTCGTCGCTGACGTCCGCGCGTAGACCCCGGTCACCGCGTTCATACCAGAGGCCATCGATGACGAGAACGGCCGGGTGCCAGGTATTGCGGGCCAGATACTGCGCACGGGTGAAGCCGCCGATGTAGGTGTCGAGCAGGGGATCGTGGTGTCCGGCTCGGTATTCGTCCCACTGTCGGGCCGCGCTTTCGTGCGCATGGCGCCGCATCGCGTCGAAGTCGATATCGCGTTTGCGCGTTTGCGCGGTGTGCAGGGATGTGCCGGCGCTGGCGGTTTCCCAGTATTCGGCGCGGTGCGGGTCCGGTTCGCCTGTGCGGCACCAGAAGTCGGGGCGTACCGCGGCGCCGCCCGCGCGGACGGTCAGGTACTGCGCCCAGCGACCGCCGAGCGTCCAGTAGTCCCACCGGGCCTTCCAATTCTCGGTATCCCAGTAGTACCAACCATGCTCATCCTGCCCAACGCCCTCCTCCGCCATGAGATCGCCTGCTCCCCACCGTAATACCGCGGGGATGTCGTCTGGGTCGAGCCCGTCGACCGGATGCTCGCGCAGCACCCGCCGGTCGACCTCGAGCTCGGCCGCGGATACGTGGCGGCGGTACGGCGAAAGCCGGGTTCGCTCGCCGTAGAGCGACAATTGCCGTTCCACGTCGGCGCCGACGACAACTACCAGGAAATGCATCGGCCACCGTCGCGGACCTGGCACGTCACCGCGCGCAGGGGAGTCGACGACAGCTCGTGTGATGTACCGGCCTGCCTCACATCATCGAACCCTAATACGACCGACACGGGATACCGATGCCGGGCGCACCGATGATTTCCCAGCGGCTCGATCGTCGGTATGGCTGTATCAGGGATGTGATCGAGGATCTGATCTCGACGACCAGAGAGGAAATCCAGGCATGACCAAGCCGTTCCGATTCGGGGTCGTCGCCCCGCTCCTGACCGAGGTGCCGCAGTGGCGCGACCGTGCGCGCCGGATCGCCGACTGCGGCTATTCGACACTGTTGGTCGCCGACTTTCCGCAGACCCAACCGGCCCCCGCGCCGATGCTCGCCACCGTCGCGGCCCTGACCGACCTGCGGGTGGGCACCTGGGTGTATGCCTCCCCGTTTCGCCCGGCCTGGCTGACCGCATGGGAGGCGCACTCGCTGTCGCTGCTGACCGAGGGCCGCTTCGAGATGGGTATCGGCACCGGCAGACCGGGCATCGAGGACGAACTCCGTGCGAAGGGGCTGCCCGTCGTGCCGCCCACCGAGCGACTGGACCAGATCCGGGACACCGTACGGGCCTTGCGCGAGCTCGACGGCCCCGACCTGCACACCCCGGTCGGGATGGCGGTACTGGGCCCGAAGGCCAGGGCGCTGGCGGCCGAGATCGCCGACACGGTGACCTTCGCGTTGGGACCGCAACCCCGCGCCGAGATCGAGCGGCTGGCGCGTGACGTCCGCGCCCGTGGCGACGTGGAACTGGCGCTCGCGGTTCCGGTCATCGGTGATGCCGTCGCGCCCCACATGGCGCCCCCGACCACCGACCCCGCCGCACTGCGCGCGGTGGACGCGCTGACCGTGCTCCCGGACGACCCGGCCGCCGCCATCGAGGAAATCCAGCGTCGCCGCGAGGAGAACGGCTTTTCCTACTTCATCTTCGGCGCCGACTTCGCCGAACGGTTCGCGCCGGTCGTCGCCGAACTTGCCGGACGCTGAGGGATTACACACGGGCGCCATCGAAGTCGGGCCCGATGTGGCATCGGGCCCGACCTGTCTATCCGAGCCGAAACCGGCCGCTATTCCTCAGTCACACAACGTGAACGCGCACAATGGTGTCAAAACCTCAGTGGTGCTGTGGGATCCGACCGTACTCGGGAATCAGTCGGAAGGTGGCGCCGTCGCGGACGATGCGACCACCGGTGGGCGTGCCGAAGTGCGTGCCGAGCACCAGGGTCCGCGTGTCGGCGAACCGCTCGATGAACCCCCGTCTGGTGCGCGCGGCCGCCGCGCTGTCGGTGTCCATCGCCACCGACCACTCGGGATGGGCGACCTGGAACTGGCAATGCATCAAATCGCCGGTGATGACGGCACTTTCGCCACCGTCCTCGATGAGGACAGAGACATGACCCGGTGTGTGACCCGCCGTGCTGAGCAGCGAGACACCCGGCACGATGGTCTGGCCTGGCTCGACCCAGGTGATCAGGCCCGCGTCCGCGATGGGCGCGAGGGAATCCGCGAAAACGGCGGCGCCGTCGACCATGCTGTAGCCGAACTCCGAGTACGCCTCGCAGGCACGCGGGTCCTGGGCGAAGGCCGCCCAGTGTTCGTACTCCTCGCGCACGAAGAAGTACTCGGCGTTGGGGAACGTCGGCTGCCAGCGGTCGTTCTCGCGCATCGTGTTCCAGCCGACATGATCGATGTGCAGGTGGGTCGCGAGCACACCGTCGACCTCGTCGCGCCGCCACACCTGTTCGAATCGCGTCAGGAAGTCGGTGTCGAGATTATCGAAGGCGTGCGCGATGCGCTTTTTCCCGTTGCCGATCCCGGTGTCGACCACGATCTTGTGGGAGGGGGTTTCCACAAGCAGGGAGTGGATCATCCCGTTGAGCTTGTCGCCGTCGAAGTAGGTCGGACGCAACCAGTCGATGCCCTCGATGTCGGCCCGGGTCAGCGTCGGGAAGACGTCGAGCAGGAAGTCCATCGGCGTCCAGCCTTGGGACTCTTCGATTTTCGTGATCGAGATCTTGCCGATCTGCCACTGTTCGGTGCTCATGACGCGCCCTTTCAGCCGATCGTCTCGGTGGTGGCGGTCGGGTCCGGGTGGCGGAGGGGGCGCCGCTGGTAGGTGCGCAATCGAAGGGGCGACCAGTCCTCGGTGCGGGGATCGTTGCTGCTCATTGCGTTTCTCCTAGAAGAGGGAAGGTGATGCTCTCCGAACAGGTCTACGCCCATCTGCCGCCCACCACCGCCTGGCTCGGACGCCGCCCTATTCGCCCGCCGATCGCACGAACTACACCGCGGCGTGGGCCGAGGCACATCGTCTGTTTCATCGGACGCTGCTGGCGGGCTGCGGCAACGCCGTGCTGCTGGAGACCTTCGATCGGATGTGGACCGCGAGTGAATTGCCCCGGCGCTGGTCGGCACACCGCAACCCCGACCGCGACGGCGTCGAGGAGCATCGCCGTCTGGAGGAGGCCGCGCTGGCTCGCGACGGCGAGGCCGCCGCCGAGATTCTGGTGCACCATCTCACCCTGACCGCGACCGGCTTGCGCAGTCCGGTGGGCCGCGGTGCGACGGTGGGTGGTCCGGCCTGATCCGCCGTGGCCGGACAGACGAAATCCCCTGCGGTGCAGGGGATTTCTGTGGCTGTTACTGATCTCTGCCCAGGCCGAGTTCGGGCAGCAGTGTGAAGACACCGGGCGAGCCGGGCGCGATTTGCTGCGGTGCCGGCGTCGTGCGGCCGGATCCGATGACGGTCGTGGTGAAGATCGGCGCGGGGTCCGGGTAGCACGACACCGGAACGTTCACCGCGAAGGGTCCGGCCTGTGCGTTCACCACCATGGTCAAGCCGGGGTCGGTGTAGCTGGTGCCCGCCAGGGTGGTCGTGATCGAGCCGGAATTGCCCGCCGTCACGTTCACGGTGAGCGCGGGCAGGGTGAAGGTCGAGCCGCCGGCCAGCCGGTCGGTCACCTTGATCGCCGCCTTGCCGCCGCTGGTGTCGATCGTGGCGTTGACGGTGCCGCCGGACAGGGATGAGGACACGTAGGTGGAATTGGTCGGGAACGGCGCGACCAGCTTCAGATCACGGACATAATTGATCTTGTATCCACCCTGCTCCGCAGGGATCTGGCCTTGTCCGGCAACGATATTGATGCCCACCGCGGCGCCGGGTGCCGCTGTGGCCGGTGCCGTGCCGTTGACCTGCATGGTCATCGTGGATTCCTGCGGCGCGCTGAGCGGCGGTTTGGCCTGACACTTGAAATTGACCGTCACCGGGTCGGCCGCGGCAGGCCCGGCCAGGAGCGCGGCGGGCGCAAGTGCCAGGGAGGCGAGAGCCGAGATCGTGGATATGCGAACGAAATTGGCCGTTCGTGTTTTCATGGTCTTTCCTCGCGAATCTTTTTCGAGTGCGCGGCCGACCGCAATGAGCCGGTCGTGCAAGGCAGACGCTCATCCGAAATGCGAATGCTTCTGATTGATACACCGATTATGTGCAGGATGCACAGCCGAGTAGAAGCGGACCGTCTGGGGATCTGACTGGGGATTCGATCCGCGCGAGCACGGCCTCTTGACAGGGCTGCTCGCGCCGTCCATCGTCGCTCGACGCCTACGCCCCGCGGTGCATGATCCCTGGCTGGTGTGGTGATCAGCTACGCCCCAACGCAATTCGAGCGCGATCGCACCGATGTTGCCCGCCCGTGCGCAGCCGAGGGGTTACGGCAGACGGCGAAAGTATTCGCCGAGCGCGAATCGCCTGCCGAGGTTGACCGAAACCTTTTCGCTGTCTTGGTATTCCGCGGCCAGGATGACCCGGAATTCGAAACTGACTCGGGTCTGGCCGGAGGTATTGCGTACGTTGCCGTGTTTGAGCTCGCAGGCGTTGAAGATCAGCGCGGAGCCGACCGACACCACCGCGGGCTGGAATTCTTCGGAACCGCTTCTCGATTCCAGCCAGACGCAATTGCACTCGTTGACGGCCGTCAACGGAACCCAGATGTTCGTCTCCCGGCGGTGATGCCCGGCGTCGCTGTCCCGATGCCACCGGGCGACCGCGACATTGCCGGGCGTCTGGAAGCGAAAGTTGGGTCGTTCCTGAAATACGACCTCTGCGCCGAACAACGGCTGAACCCACTCGGCCACGAATCGGGTGTAGACGTCATAGAAGTCCTGGCCGATCGTATACATCAGCCGATGCAACTCGGTGGATTGCTCGTTCTCGGTCGTCAGCCGCGGGACCACGTGGTGGCGGTGTAGGTCCTCCAATCTTTCGACGCCCAGGTGCGTGCGCACGATCTGGTCGAAGGGGTACTTCTGGAGGTCGTATTCCAGGTCTCGCCAGGCACGCTCCGACAACGCCCATACCCTTCCATTGCCCGAAAGCGACCAATGCTGGATGTGCGTCGGATGACGGCCAGCGGGAGGGAGTGTACTCGACGCGATACGCCCGTCGGTCCGATCCCAGAGGTGAGTCGCCATGTCCGGATCGCGGGTGTTTTCGGGTGCTCGTCAGGGCATCACGGGCGTGGGAATCAGCCGGGTCGCCCCGTCCCGCGCGACCGGAGCCACGCCGCGTAGAAGGGGATACCGAACGGTCGATACCAGATCTTCTGCACGAAGAACTGCCACGCCGCCACCGTCAATCCGACCATGCCGATTCCGGTGACCGAGAGGATCCACTCTTGATCGTGACTGCGCGCCAGTGCGATCAAACCCATCAGCGCGAGCACCAGTGCGCTGAGGAAGCCCAGGCCGACGAGGATGTCCACCAGGCGGCGCCGAATCTTCGCGTGCCGGTGGTGCGTGCGGACCTCGTCCATCAACGCGTCCGAGAGTGCGGTTTCGGCGATGCGGGAGGCGAGTTTGATCTGCGAGGCCGAAATCCACATCGTCGACGCGAGAATCAGGCCCTTGCCGCGCACCTTCGCCAACAGCACCGGGCCGCGGTCGCTGTCGGGACCGTCGTTATAGAGCAGCGGTATCCAGTCCGATCCCCACCAGGTGAACCAACCGAACCAAATGGAGGTGGAAATGCCACGGCGCGGGCCGTAGCGTATACCGGGCTTGGCTTGGCCGCCGGGGGTCTTCGGTATGAATTCATCAGGGACATTGAGGAATATCTCGTGCGGCCGTTCCTTGCACAGGTTCGGTTCCGGATCGAGCGGGTCGGCGAGGCCGCGCAGGATCGGATGGTTCTTGCGCGCCCGCGCCCGGCGTGCTCTCGTCCCGTGTGCGGTGGCCCGGCTCGGCCAGTCGGTGACCACGCGCAGTTCACCGGCGCCGAGCACGGCGTCGTAGGACTCCTGTACGGGACGTGACTGCGCGGTCTGCGATTCGATGAAGACTATCGCCTGTTCTTTCATCAACTCGCCCACATGAACTCGCGCCTGCGTGCGCAGGTAGGTCAGGGTGGCATCGGACTTGTAGAGCGGGTCGCCATTGGCCGAGTCCCAGCTGATGACGAACAGCTTGGTGCCGGAGTACAACTCGGTGGACGTCGGAAAGGTCGTCACCGTGTAGATCTCCGGGTCGGGGAGTGAGTCCGGGGAGTCCTCGGCCGCGAGCCGGATGTCTTTCCAGAAACAGTATCTCGACGGCGGCGGGTTCCGCATGTAGGGCGAGGGTAGCTGGAAGTTCAGGATGCCCCGTGCGCCGGCGGGAGTTTCACCGGGATCGGCGATGACCACAATTCTCTTGTGTGGCGTATCGGACATACCGTAACCAACCTCTGAAAGGGCAGAATCCAGCTATAGACTCCGCGACCCTGCCTCGAGTCTACGTGCCGATCCGCCTGTGGCGCCGTCGTTCTCACAGCCGACGCCGGTTCATAAGCGACCCGATCGCATTCCAGAAATGGTGGGCGAGTGGTGTCGGTGGGGGCGAACGTCGGTGGTAGCGGCGTCGTGGCGCGGTGCGCCGACTTCAGGTGCGACGCATGAAAGCGATGGTGTAGTAGACGTTTTGGATGTTGCGCTCGAGCACGCTGACGAGCTCCCAGCCCTGCGATTCGAGGAATTCGATGCCGTTGACGAGGTGCACGACCGGCTCGAAGATCGCACGTTGATAACCGTCCGCGCCGAATACGAAGCCGCCGGTTTGGGGCGAACTCAAAACGAGATATTTCCGTGGGTAGGACCGTAGATCGACGACGCCGTTCAACACGGCGACGACATCGAAGATGGGTCCGGGGGCGGGAGCGTTCACGCCGTCATCGTGCAGCATGCGCGAAGGTCTACGCGGCACCGGTCCCGGGTGCGACGGGGCGCGGCGGCGGAAACCGCGGACTTCACGACGCGTCGGCGGCGGATGACGTGCGTTCCAGGTATATGACCTTGTCGGCGGCCGCGATCACATCGGGGTTGTGCGACACCACGATCCATGCCGCGGTGTCGCGCCGCGGCATGTTCGCCCAGAGCGCGCGAACGGTGGCGGGGTCGATCGAGGAGTCGCAGTCGTCGATGAGGTAGAGGTCGGCGGGCTGCAACAGCATCCTGGCCAGGGCCAGGCGCTGACGTTGCCCGCCGGAGAGTTGGCTCGCGTCGCCGGAATCGAGCCGGGTGTGCGCGCCCTGCGGCAGTTCGGCCGAGCCGGGGCGCAGGTGCACGGCCGCGAGCACCTCGTCGATGCGATCCGGCGCGACGGTCGTCCCGAGCGCGAGATTGTCGGCGATCGTGCCGCGCAGGAACTTCGGGAACTGACCGGCGTAGGCGATCCGTGGCGGCCGCAGTCGCGCGCCGTCGCCGGTGACATCGACGCCGTTCCAGCTCAGGGTGCCCGACACCGGGGGCTGCAGCGCCGCGATCTCCCGGACCAGCGTGCTCTTGCCGGAGCCGACCTCGCCGGTGAGCACGAGGAGTTGGCCCGGTCGCACCGAGAAGTCCAGCGCGACCATCGCGGCCGATGAGCTTGTGCGCCAGCGCAACTCGTGCAGCGGCGGCAGGGCTTCAGCGGGGTCCGATGCTTGCCGGTCCGCGACGCCGAGTTCGTCGAGGCGGCTCAGGGAAACCTTGCCGCGCTGGTAGCGGGCCAGAATCTTGCCGAAGAAATACATCTGCTGGCCGAGCCACCCCGAGTACGTGATGAACAGCGCCAGCTTGCCGACCTCGAACCCGCCGGAGCGGATCTGGAAGGTCATGCTCAGCAATACGATCGCGGTGCCGAAGGTGACCAGATTCCGGAACAGGTCCGAGAGCAGATCGGTGAAGACCTGCTGGCGCAGCTGATAGTGACGACGATCGTCGAAGCTGTTCTGTAACAGGCGCATCCGCTGTTCCACCGTGCCGGACAGGCGCAGGTCGCGAATGCCGGTGATGGTGTCGGCGATCGTGGCGCCGATGCGGCCCTGACGCTGCCTGGTCTGCACCTGGTACTCGGCCACCCGCTTCTTGAGCGCCACCGAGGCCAGGAGTCCGCCGAGCAGCAACAGCAGCGGCAAGGTCATCACGACATCGGTGACCGCGAGCATCGCGATCGCCAGCACTGTCAGCACCGAACGATAGATCAGGTCGGTGGTCCACTCGAGCAGGCCGCCGATCTCGTCGGTGTCGTCGCGCAGCCGGTTGAGCGTTTCCCCGTCGCCGAGGCCGCGCGCAGTGGGCGACGGCGCGTCGAGCAGCTTGCCGAGCACGACGATCTTGAGCCACGCGCTGGTCCGGAAGATCAGCTTGAAGGTCAGTTGCAGGCCGATGAACAGCACCAGGGCCCGCAACGCCATCGCGGCGACGATGGCGGCCAGCAGCCACCAGGTTCGCGCGTCGACGGTTTCGGAGCCCGCGCGGTCGAGCAGCCGGGCCACCAGCGCGCCGATGACGAGCGGCAGCGCGTAAATCGTTGTCCACGCGGTCATCGCGCCGGCGTAGAGACCCTTGATGCGGCCGGTGCCGCGCGCGAGAACGATGGCGAGGGTGGAGTCTGTCGCGGTCATCGCTGTGTCCCGCCCGTTTCGGCCACTGCGGCGCCCTCGACCATCGAGACCACCCGTCCGTGGTCCATGGTCAGCACCGCGTCCACGGTCGCGAGCGCGAGCTTGCGATGCTCGACCAGCACGACGGTCCGGTCGCGGCGGACCTCGTCGATGAGTTCGGCCCAGTGCCGTTCGGTGTCCGGGTCCAGCCGGGAGGTGCCTTCGTCGACGATCAGCAGGCTGTAAGGCCGGATCAACGCGCGTGCTCCGGCGATGAGCTGGAGTTCGCCCGCCGACAGTGCCCGCCCGCCCGCGCCGATGCGGGTGTCGAGACCCTTGGGTAGCGCGCGGACCCATTCGGCCGCGCGCAGCCGTTCGAGAACCTGCCAGATCTGGGCGGCGTCGATCTCGGGATCGAACAGTGTCACATTCTCGCGCACCGTCGCGGCGAAGACGTGCGCGCGCTGACTCATGACGGTCACGCGGCGGGCGAAGTCGGCCGGATCGATGTCGTGCACGTCGACGCCGCCGATGGTGACGCGACCCGACTGCGGGACGGCCAGGCCGCACAGCAGATTGACGACGGTGCTCTTGCCCGCGCCCGTGCGGCCCACGATGCCGAGGCTGCCCGCGGCGGGCACCTCGAACGAGACGTCGGTGAGCACGGTCTGCGCGCCGTAGCCGAAGCTCACCTCGTCGAATCGGACGGCGAGCGGTCCGGCGGGCAACGGCTTGCGCGCGTTCGCCGCGGTGCCCTCGGTACGCGGCTGGTCGAGCGTGCGTGCGGCGATGGCGGTCACGGCGAACATTTCCTGCAACTGCCCGGCCTGCGAGGACATTTCCTCCATCGGCTTCTGCATGAGGTCGACGTAGAGGTAGATCACGGTGAGCGTGCCGACGGTGATGCCGCCGTGGCCGAGCTGGTGCAACCCGAACCCGAAACCGAGGCCGAAGGCCAGCGCGACGAACAGCTGGGTCACCGGCCAGAACGCACGGCCACCGATGTAGGCGCGGCCCTCGGTGCGATAGAGGCGATCGAGGTCGTGCGCGACGCGGCCGGTGGCCCAGTGCCCGCGGCCGAGGGACTGCAGGTCGGCGCGTGCGGCGACGGTGTCGCCGACGAAGCCGAACAGTTCGGCCTGCTGATCGCGCGCGAGTTCCCAACGGGCCACGGCGATTCGGGCGAGGCGGCCCAGTACCGCGCAGACGAGGACGACGAGGACCGCGATGCCGAGCCCGGCAGCAGGAACCTGGAGGAACAGCACGAACAGTGCGCCCGCGGTGATCGCGATGTTGCCGATCAGGCGCAGGCCCGCGTCGGCGATGGATCGTCCGACCACGTCCGCGGCGCCCTCGATCCGCTCCAGCGCCGCGCCGACCGGTGTCCGCTCGACCTCCAACACGGGCGTATCGATCGTGAAGCGCCGCAACAACTTTTCGCGCAGGCTGTCTGCCGCGCGCCAGGCGAACCGTACGCCGAGATAGCTGGCCGCCACCCGGGTGGTACCGCCCACCAGCGCGATCGCCAGATAGAGCAGTGCGATCTCGACGAGAGTGCCCTGGCCGCTGCCCGCGATGGCTTGATCCACGAACCGCTTGACGACGAGCGGGCCGATCAGTGTCGCGACGACACTGACGAGCAGGACTGCGAGCGCGGCGCCCGCCGCCCACTTCAATGGCGCGAATTCGCGCGCGAGCAAGCGAGTCCCCGCCCGACCAGACAACGAAACCAACGTTCAGCCCCCTCGGCCCACTGGGTGTGCACGCGCAGAAATGGTGTCTACATCAGCTCGTGTGACACTCGCCAGGAATGTCGAGCAGTGCGTCACCCTCGACCGGGTCAGGCTAGCAGCAGGACCGTACGAGGCCGTGGTGATATGCGTCACGTCAAGTGTCGCTGGACAATTGCTTCGCGGTTACCTTAGCGTCGCACTGGGAGCCAGTCTGCGGGGATATTGGCGGGTGAAGTGATCGTCGGTGGTACTGATCGATGAGGGGGACCGGCTCGGATGAATGTCGTTTCCAGACCGTATGACGACATCAATTCTGGATTGTATATAGACGTCGGATCGATACTCGGGCATGCGCTCGTCCTCAAATGCGAGGGCTTGAATTTCGGCGGATCCATCAAAATGCGCGCGGCCGCGTCGATGATGCGGGCGGCGGTCGCCGATGCCGCGTTCGGCGCTGACTCGATCCTCATCGAATCGTCCTCGGGAAACATGGGCGTCGCGTTGAGCGCGACGGCGGCGAGCATGGGGGTGCGCTTCGTCTGCGTCACCGACTCCCGCTGCAACGAGACGGCCATCGCCGCCATGCGGGCCTTCGGAGCGCACGTCGTGGTGCTCGACGAACCCGATCCGGTCGGCGGTCTGCTGCTCGCCCGGCTGAACTGGATTCGGGACCGGCTGGCCGGCGACAGCCGCTACGTCTGGCTCGACCAATACTCCAACGACGCCAATTGGCAGGCGCACTACCGCGGTACCGCGCCGGAGATCCACGCGCGGTTCCCCGATCTGGACGTGTTGTTCGTCGGTGTCGGCACCGGCGGCACCGCGATGGGCTGTGCACGCTATTTCGCCGACATCGGTAGTGACCTGCGGATTGTCGCGGTGGACCCGATCGGGTCGGTGAGCTTCGGGCATCCGTCCGAACGCAGGCTGATCCCCGGGCTCGGCGCGGGCGTCGTCCCGCCGCTGCTCGACACCACGCTGGTGCACGACGTGGTCCGGGTCTCGGAGATCGACACGATCAGGATGTGCCGGACCCTGGCGGGCGCGGGCTTTCTGTTCGGCGGATCGACCGGAACGGTGGTGCACGGCGCGCGGTCCTGGCTGGCCGAGCACGATCCGGCACGGCGCTGCACGGCGCTGGCGATATCGCCGGACTTCGGAGATCGCTATCTGAGCACCATCTACAACGACGCCTGGGTGGACGAGAACTACGGACCGGCGGCCTTGTGTCCGTTAACGGTTCATTCACCTTCTGTTTGCTGAGCTTTTGCTACAGAGCACGAAAGAGGAAGAGTGTTGTGTTCGACTTCGATCTCGTGACCGGCCCGGTGGTCAATGACATTCTGCGGAACAATCGAACTGCCGTCATAGATATCGTGCGCGACGCCTACGTCGCGCATCGTGCGGGAAGCACGGTCAACCCGGACAGCTATTTCCTGCGATTCCCGGACAAACCCGCCGCGCGGATCATCGCGCTGCCCGCGTTCCTCGGCGGCGACGTCGGGCTCGCCGGGATCAAGTGGATCTCCAGCTTCCCGGAGAACATCACCAGGGGCGCCCCGCGCGCCTCGGCGGTGCTGGTGCTCAACGACTACGCCACCGGCTACCCGATCGCGTGTCTGGAGGCCGCGACGATCAGCGCCGCCCGCACCGCTGCCTCCGCCGCGCTCGCCGCGCGCACGTTGCGACCCGAGGGCTACGCGAGCACCGCGATCGCGGTGCTCGGCGCCGGCGTCATCGCGCGCAACATCTGTGACTACCTGCTCGCGATCGGCTGCCGCCCAAGCGAATTCGTCATCTACGACCTGCACGAGGCGTCGAGCCGGGCGCTCGCCGACTACCTGAGTCAAGAGCTCGGCCAGCAGGCGAGCATCGCGGCCGGCCTCGCGGACGCGTTGAGCGCCGAGACGGTGGTGCTGGCGACGACAGCCGCGAAGCCCTACATCGACGCGAAATTCGCGCCAGGTCAGCTGGTGCTCAACATCTCGCTGCGGGACCTGGCCCCCGAGGTGGTGCTCGCGGCGACCAATATCGTCGACGACGTCGACCACTGCCTCAAGGCCGACACCTCGCCGCATCTCGCCGAACAGCTCAGCGGGTCACGGGATTTCGTCACCGGCACGCTCGCCGACATCCTCACCGGGGCGCTCGATGTGCCCGGCGCGGGCCCGGTGGTCTTCTCGCCGTTCGGGATGGGCGTGCTCGATCTCGCGGTGGGGGCGTACGTGCACAAGCGCGCCCGCGCGGCGGGCACCGCGCTCGCGGTGCCGGAGTTCTTCGCCGAGACCAGCCGATGGTGAGCGGACCGCGATGACCACCTGGTGGCTGGACACGGTACCGCCTGTTCCCGGCATCCTGCGCGCGGTGTTCTACGGCGGGCTGCTGATCGCCTGCCTGCTCGATCATCCGTCACCGCTCGACGCGCCGAAGCTGATGGCCAAGACGGGGCGTGAGTTCTACACCCCGGTGGGCGCGCTGCGGGTGCTCGGTCTGAGCTGGGTCGACCCGCGGGTACTGCGCGTGATCCGATGGGCGACGATCGTCTGCTGGGTGGCCGCGGCCGCGGGTTTCGCCCAACCGGTCTCCGGCGCACTGACATTCGTCGGTTTCGCCTTCCTGCACGCGGTGAACGCGGGGGCGCTCGGCTCCAACCACTCGACGCACGCCGCCCTGTTCGCCCTGTTCAGCATGTCGTTCTCGGTGTCGCACGACGCGGCGTCGCTCGACGCGTATCTGTCCGATCATGTCGGCATGCCGCTGCTCGTCGGCCCCGACTCGGTGCTCACCTCGGGATTCGCGCCGCAACTGCTGCTGGTGTTCCTGGCCTACATCATGTTCGCGGGCGGTGTCTCGAAGGTGCGCCACGGCGGAACCGGGTGGCTGACCGGTAAGTCGCTGTGGTTCTACATCGATCGATCGGCCCCGTTCGCCCGCGCGCCGTGGCTGTCGCGGGCATTGCTGCGGCGGCTCGCGGTCCTGCGTGTGCTCGCCTGCGCGACCGTCGTGATCGAGCTCGCGGCACCGGCGGCACTGGTCTTTCCCGCCTGGCGTACCGAGTTCGTGCTCGCCTGGATCGCGCTGCACATCGGCATCTTGTTGGTGATGATGCCCGCCTATTGGATCCAGATGTGGTGCTACCTGCTGGTGGTCGACTGGACGCCGCTGCGCGGTGTGCTCGCCTCGGACACCTTCGGCGCCGCGGCTGCGGCGCAGCGGCCCGGTGCGACCGCGTTGGCGGTGCTCGGCTCGGGGATCGGCGTGGTGCTGCTCCTCGCCTTGCTCCGCCGCTCGGAACAGTGGCCGTGCACCAGCGTGCCCATGTATTCCAACGGCACCGTGCCCGACGAATACAAGCTGCCGTCCCCGGCCGAATTGCCCATCCGCGCAAGGAAAGCGGCGAGCGGTGACCTGTCCGCATGGCATCGGCCATGGGTGCCGGCCGAGGCGTTGGAGGACATCGAGATCGTCCCGGCGAACGGCGACGCGGCGGTCTCGCTGTTCGATGTCGTGTCCGCGCAGGACGTGCGCTTCGTCCGCTGGTCCCAGTTCGCGAAGGTGGTCCGTGACCTCGCCATCGCCGATCTGGCCGTCAAGGACCCGGCTCGGCCCGACGCGCCCGGGGTGGAGTTCCCCGCCGCGCGGTTCCTCGCCGACCTTGTTCCGTTCGTCGATGCCGCGCTGCCGGATCCGTCGCGCTATCGCCGGATTCAGCTGGCCTGCTTGACCACCGCCGGGTGGTTTCCCGTCGCGACCGCCGAACTCTCCGCCGGCTCGCACCGCACGGCGCCCTACGATCGCAAAGGCCTCGAAACGCCATGAGCGAAGACACTTTTCTGCCGACACGGCCGCGATCGCTGCCGGAGTTCGTCGCGGTCGCCGCCGCCACCTATCCGGACCGCACCGCGTTGATCTGCGGGGATCAACGGCTCAGCTACCGCGCGCTGACACACCGGGTTGCCGAGTTCGCCGATCTGCTGCACCGGCACGGCGTGCGGCCCGGGATGCCGGTCCCGGTACTGCTCGAGCGCGGCATCGAGCTGCCGGTGTGCCTGCTGGGCATCCTCGCGGCGGGCGGCGTGTGCGTGCCGCTCGATCCCGCGCATCCCGCCGAGCGCACCCGATTCATCCTCGCCGACTGCGGCGCCGAGTTCCTGGTCACGAATGTCGAGGTCGCCGAGCTCGACTCGTCCGGTCTGCGGGTCATCGATATCAGAGATGTTGTGCCGCCGGTCAATTCGCCTGCGCCGCCGGTCGTGGCCGACGTCGGAGATCCGTTGGCGTATTACCTGTACACCTCCGGTTCGACCGGAAAGCCCAAGGGGGTGATGCTCACCCAGCGCGGCGTGCTGAACGTGCTGGAGTGGGCGGGGACCTACCTCGACATCGGTCCGGCGGACGTGGTCCTGCAGCGGACGACGTTCACCTTCGATATCTCGCTGCTCGAGCTCTTCGTGCCGTTGCTCAACGGCGCCGCCGTGGTGCTCTTGCCGCCCGCGGCGCAGCGGTCACCGGATGTGGTGCGGCGCGCGATCATCGATCATCACGTCGATATCGTGCAGTTCACGCCGTCGGGACTGGCCACGCATCTGGCGACCGTGGACGGCGAGCCACTGCCGGGCGTCACCCGGTGCCTGGTCGCCGGCGAGCCGCTCAAACCGGCACTGCGCGACGAGTTCTACGCGGTCACCACCGACTGCACGCTCTACAACCTGTACGGCCCGACCGAGACGACGATCTACGCGACCGCCACCGAAGTGCCGCGGACGGGGCCGATCACCGTCGGCAACCCACTGCCGAACACCTGGATCGAGATCCGGGACGACGACGGGATCGTGTGCGCGCCAGGGGTGCTCGGCGAGCTGTGGATCGGCGGCACCGGTGTCGCCCGCGGCTACCTGAACAAGCCGGAGCTCACCGGCGAACGGTTCGTGGCGGGCGCGTTCCGCTCGGGCGACCTGGGCGTCCGGTTGCCGAACGGTGAGATCGATCTGCGCGGGCGCCGCGATCACCAGGTCAAGATCCGGGGTTTCCGCATCGAACTCGGGGAGATCGAGAACGCGCTGTCGAACACCGCGGGTGTCGATGACGGCGTTGTCACCGTGGTCGACCTGACCGGACAGCCGGAGCTGGCCGCGTACTGGGTGGGTGCGTGCGACGCGCGGCGACTCGCCGAGAATCTGCGACGGACGTTGCCGGACTACATGATTCCCACCCGGTACGTGCCGATGGACGTGTTCCCGTTGACGGGTAGCGGCAAGATCGATCGCAACGCGTTGCCGATGCCGAGCACGGAGTCGGCGCCGGCGACCCGCTACGTCGCGCCCCGTGACGACACCGACGCCCGCCTGTGCGCCATCTTCCAGGACAGCCTCGGCTGGGCGCGGGTCGGCATCACCGACGGTTTTCTCGACCTGGGTGGCGACAGCTTGAAGGCGGCACGGGTCGCCCGCCGTATCCGCAGTGAACTCGGCTGTGCGGTAGAGGTTTCCCGGCTGCTCGGCAACTGCTCGGTCGAGCTGCTCGCCGACTACCTCGGCACGGCGGGGGCAGAGCGGACCGAGATCGCCGTAGCACCGGCCGCCTCCTCGTATCCGCTGACCGCCGGGCAACAGTCGCTGTGGTTGCTCGAGCAGGCGGGTGCGCCGCACGCGGCCTTCGTCGAGCCGCTCGTCTACCGCTTGACCGGCGATGTCGACGTGGACCTGCTGCGCGACGCCGTCGAGCACGTACTGCGGCGCCACGAGGCGCTGCGCACCGCCATCACGACCGTCGACGGGCTGCCCCGCCAGCATGTCGTCGAGGACGCCGAACTCGATTGGTCGGCGGTGGCCATCGACTCAGACTCGGAATGCGAGGCCTTCCTCGCCGAATTCGTCGCGCGCGACTTCGATCTCACGACGGGCCGGTTGTTCCGTGCCGCCGTCATCCGTCGCGCACCGAACACGCGGATCTTCGCGGTGGCGATGCACCACATCGCCACCGACGGCTGGTCGCTCACCGTGCTCATCAACGAGATATTCAGCCGCTACTGCGAGTCGCGCGCGGGTAAGGCACCTGATCCCCATCGGCTTTCGCTGCAGTACAAGGATTTCGCGGTCTGGCAGCAGAGTGCGCTCGACGCCCCGGCCGCCGTGGCGGCGAAGCAGTACTGGCTGGACAAGCTGAGCGGCGAGATCGATCATCTCGATCTGCCAACGGATCGGCCGCGCCCCGCTGAACGGACTTTCCGCGGGATGACCGTCGAGCGGACCGTCCCCGCCGCGGTCGCCGAGCGGCTGCGCACGCTGTGCGGCACCGAGAACGCGACCCTGTTCGCCGGACTGATCACCGCCATGCGGGTGTTGTTCCACCGCTATACCCGGCAGCGCGATTTCGCCATCGGCACCTCGGTGCTCGGTCGGCCGCTCGCCGAGCTGGAACAGCAGGTCGGTTACTACGTCAACGCGGTGGCCCTGCGCGACACCGTGTTTCCCGCATCGAGCTTCCGTGACCTGTTGCGTGCGGCCAAGACGACGATCGCAGAGGCGTTGCAGCACGGCGACTATCCGTTCGACCGGGTGGTCAGCGACCGCGGCGACGTGTCGAATCTCGATCGCAACCCGTTCTTCGACGTGATGGTGATGATCGACCCCGGCTGGGGCGAACCGACCACGTCGCTCGACGGCGTCGAGGTGGCGCGGGTCGTCGCACCGAACGCGCACAGCAAACTGGATCTGACCCTGTTCCTTCGCGACACCCCGCACGGTTTGGCCGTGCTCGCCGAGTTCTCCACCGAGATGTTCGATGTGGTCCGCATCGAGCGGCTGCTCGACCATTTCGAGACACTGCTGCGCGGCGCGGTCGCGACGCCCGACGTACCCGTCGCGACGCTGACGATGCTTTCCGCGGCCGAACGGCATCGGCTGCTCACCACGTTCAACGACACGGCGGTGGATTACGGTGCGCCCGTTCCGGTGCAGCAACTCTTCGAGCGCCGGGCACGCCTGTTCCCGGATCGGATCGCCACCGTGGATCAGTGCGGCGCACTGACTTTCGCCGAACTCGACGCACAGGCGAACGCGGTGGCCGCAACCTTGCGGCGGCGGCACGGGGTCGGGCGCGGCGACCTGGTGGCACTGCTGATGGACCGTTCGACCGCGATGGTCGCCACGATCCTCGGCGTATTGAAGTCCGGCGCGGCCTATCTGCCACTCAATACCAACGACCCGGCGCCACGGCTGCGGTCGTTGCTGGACGACAGCGCGGCGCGCGTGCTCGTGGTCGACGATCCGACGACCGCGTCCCGGCTCGGCGCCATCACGGCGGCCGTGCTCGACGTGCGGGCGCCGCTCGACCCGGATGCGGGTGAGCGGCAGGAGGTTTCGCCGCACGATGCCGCCTACTGCATCTACACCTCCGGCTCGACCGGTCGCCCCAAAGGCGTGTTGGTCGAGCACGGTGCCCTGTTCAACCGGCTGTCCTGGATGATCGACGATCTGGGCCTGTCCGACGCCGACGTATTCCTGCACAAGACGCCGTATGTGTTCGACGTCTCGGTGTGGGAGATCTTGTTGCCCGGCGTGCTCGGCGCGCGCCAGGTCGTGCTCGCACCCGGCGGGGAGAAGGACCCGGCGGTGATTCGCGCGGCGATCGAGGAAAACGCGGTCACCGTGGTGCATTTCGTGCCCTCGATGCTCGAGCAGTACCTGAGCGCACCGGTGGGCGCCGGATTCGACGGCGTCCGGCACTGTGTGACCAGCGGCGAGGCACTGAGCGATGACCTGGCCCGGCGTATGCGGTCGGTGGCGGAATCGACCGAGCTGCACAACTATTACGGCCCCACCGAGGCAGCCATCGATGTCAGCGCGACCAAGGTCGATGCCGCCCGTCCGGTGACCATCGGCAGGCCCGCACCCAACAACCGCCTGTTCATCCTGGACGACAACGCCGAGCTCACGCCCCTCGGCGTCGCGGGCGAACTGTGCATCGCCGGTGTGCAACTCGCGCGCGGTTATCTCGGCCGTCCCGATCTGACCGCGCGGAGTTTCGTGGCGAACCCGTACGCGCCGGGGGAGTCGCTCTATCGCACAGGAGATCTGGCGCGCTGGACCGAGCACGGTGAGATCGTCTATCTCGGGCGCCGCGACGATCAGGTCAAGCTGCGCGGGCTGCGCGTCGAGCTCGGCGAGATCGAGCACGCGATCCGCCGGGTGCCCGCCGTCGATGCCGTCGTGGTGCTGCTCGAACGCACCGCGGCGGGCGTGGCCTATCTGCGGGCGTTCGTCACCGGGATCGCCGAGACCGAGATCGACCAGGTGCACGCGGCCTGTGTACGGCAGCTGCCCGATCACATGGTGCCAACGCACATCGTGCCGGTCGACGCCATTCCGGTCACCGCGAACGGCAAGGTGGACCGGCGCAGGCTGGCCGCCATCGAGTCGGCGCCGACGCCGGTCCGCACCGCCCCCGAGTCGGCGACCGAACTCGCGCTGCTGGAACTTTGGCAGCCCCTGCTGCCGACCGGCGCGATCGGCGTGACCGACGACTTCTTCGCCCTCGGCGGCAATTCGCTGAGCGCTCTGCAGCTCAGCTCCCGAATCAGCGAGCGCTTCGATATCGAGGTCCGGCTGGCGACGATCTTCAAGTTCCGGACGATCGCGGCGCAGGCCGCTCATATCGACCGGTTCGGTGGCACCGCGGCATCGGCCGCCGGCCTGTTGCGGCGGCATCCGCGCCGAGCGCGGCACCGGCTCTCCTACGCGCAGGAGCGAATGTGGTTCCTGCAGCAGCTCGATCCCGCCAGCGCCGCCTACAACATCCAGCTGCTGGCCCGTCTGAGCGGTCCCCTGGATCTGGACGCCTTCGAGCGTGCGGTGGCCTGGCTGGTGCGGCGCCACGAGATTCTGCGCACCACCTACACCAGTGTCGGCGACGAGGTCTTCCAGCAGGTGCGTGCGCAGTACCCGCTCCCGTTCACGCGGTATGACCGTCTCGGCCAGGATTTCTCGGCGGTGGCGCGGGAAGCCCGCGAGATCGCCGCCACGCCGTTCGATCTCGCGGCGGCACCGCCGGTGCGCGTCGTGCTGTTCCGGGTGGCTCCGACGGAGCATCACCTGCTCGTCGTGCTGCACCATGTCGCGGGTGACGGGTGGTCGATGCAGCTGCTCACCCGCGAACTCGCGACGCTGTACCGGCACGAGACCGGCGCGGCCGTCGCGCTGCCCGCCGAACCAGCCTGGCAGTACATCGATTACGCCGAATCACAGCGCGCCGCGCGCGACTCCGACGCCATCGAGCGCGATCTCGACTACTGGGTGGCCCGGCTGGCCGGGACGCCGCCGCTGGAACTCGCCACGGACCGGCATCTCGACGCGGCGGCCACGGCCGGGCGCTGCTTCGCCTCGATCAGCGCGGAAACCACGGCGGCCCTGCGTGAGCTGGCTACCGCGCGGGCCGTCACGGTGTTCGAGGTCGTGGTGGCGGCCATCGATCTGGTGCTGTCGCGGCTGAGCGGGCAAGACGATGTGGCCGTCGGGTTCCCGGTGAGCAGCAGGCAGGGGCCGGGGCTGGATTCGGTGGCCGGTCTGTTCCTCAACACCTTGGTCTTGCGTACCGATCTGTCCGGCGAGCTGTCCTTCGCCGATCTGATCACGCGCGTCAGCGCGGGCATCAGGGAGGCGTACGACCATCAGAGCGCACCGTTCGAACTCGTCGTGGAACGGCTCAATCCGCCGCGGAATGTCGAGCGCACACCGATTTTCGACGTGCTCGTGAACTTCCAGAACGATATGCGGGCCGAGCTCGACATCGACGGCATCGATGTCGAGTTCCGCAGCGACCAGTTCGAGGTCGAGGCCAAGTTCGCGCTGTCGTTCTACCTCTTCGACGACGGCACCCAGCTGCAGCTCGAATTGGCGTACCGGCGTGACCTGTTCGCCGCCGAACGAGCCGAAGCCATTGTCGCGCAGACGAGTTACGTTTTCGACCAGGTCGCTGGCGCGCCCGACCGGCCGCTCGCCGAGTACTCGCTGTGCGCACCCGGGCTGGCGCGAGCCAACGCAGAATTCGCCGCCGCGCTCGAGGCGCCGACGCCGCCGTCGCTGCTCGACGAGATCAGCGCGCAGGCCCGGTTGCGGCCCGATCAGGTCGCCGTGTCCCACGGCGAGCTGACCCTGACCTATCAGGAACTCGACGAGCGCACGCTGTGCCTGGCCGGGCACCTGGCCGCGCGTGGCGTCGCCGCGGGCGAAATCGTCGCGGTCACCGGCCCACCCGGCATCGGCTTCGTGGTAGCCCTGCTCGCCACGATGCGCAGCGGCGCCGCGGTGTTTCCGCTCGACCCGGCGCTGCCCACGGCACGGCGTACCCAGCTGCTGTCCATCGCCCGCCCGAGCACGGTCGTGGCGGCCGGTGGCGGCGACATCCCCGAGATACCGACCGTGCATCGCGTGGACGCGGATTCCGGGCTGGTCGCCGATCCGGAATGGGCCGAGCTGCCCCACATCGGTTCCGATACACCGGCCTACCTGTTCTTCACCTCGGGCACGACCGGTCGCCCCCGCGGCTTGCTCGGCCGACGCAGCGGCCTGGACCACTTCCTCGCCTGGCAGCGTTCGACCTTCGGCATCGGTCCCGACGATCGGTGCGCGCAGCTGACCAGCCCGTCGTTCGATGTCATGCTGCGAGATACGTTGCTGCCCTTGGTCAGCGGCGCCACCCTGGTCGTCCCGCGCCGGTCGGACCGCTACAGCGGCCGCTCGGTTTTCGAGTGGTTCGAGCGGGAGCGCATCACCGTCGCGCACACGGTGCCGACGGTGCTGCAATCGTGGCTGCTCGATGTCAGGACCGGCACGCCGCTCTCGGCGCTGCGCTGGCTGTTCCTGGCCGGCGAGCCGCTCAAGGCCGAACTGATCGCCAACTTCCGGTCCCGGTGCGACAGCACCGTCCGATTCGTCAACCTGTACGGCCCCACCGAGACAACGCTGGCCAAGCTCGCCCACGTGGTGGACGAGACCACCATGCCGGCTCTGGTGCCGGTGGGAACTCCGTTGCCGCACTGCCAGATCGCCGTGCTGCGCGACGAGACCGAGTGCGGCGTCGGCGAACCAGGGGAAGTGGTGATCCGCACACCGTTGCGCACCCACGGCTATTACAACGAACCGGACGCGGCCCCGGCGTTCGTGCCGAACCCGCGGCGCGCCGATCCGGACGACCTGCTCTACCGCACCGGCGATCTCGGGCGGCTGCGGCCCGACGGCACGCTCGAGCTCATCGGCCGGATCGACAGCCAGGTCAAGATCAATGGCATCCGGATCCAGCCCGCCGAGGTCGAGGCCGCGGTGGCCGGGCATGCGCTGGTCGAAACCTGCCTCGTCCGAACCGATTACCTCGATGGGCAGCCCACACTGACGGCCTACGTCGTGGCCGCGGCGGCCGCCGCCGAGCTCGGCGACATCCTGCGCGACTACCTCACCGAACGGCTGCCGAGCGCGATGGTGCCGCGCGCCTTCGTGTCGATCGATCGCATTCCGACCACGCCGAACGGCAAGCCGGATCGCGCGGCGCTGCCCGACCCCACCGCGAATCCGGCGCCCAGGCCGCACAAGCAACCGCGGACCGCGACCCAGCAGGCGATTCAGGACGTGTGGAAAGAGGTGCTGCAGCAGCCCGATCCGGGCATCCGGGACAACTTCTTCGAACTCGGCGGCACCTCGTTGAAGCTGCTGCGGCTCTATCACCTGCTCGACGAGCGGTTCCCCGGCACTTTCCGCGTGCCGCATCTGTTCTCCCATCCGACGATCGCGGGCCAGGCCGAGTACCTGGCGCCCGCCGCCGCGACCACCAGAGAGCCGGTTGAGCATGACTTCTGACGTCCCGCACGACATCGCGATCGTCGGCATGGCGGCGCGGTTGCCGCAAGCCGATGATCTGGGTGCGTTCTTCGACAATCTCGCCGCCGGGCGCGACAGTGTCCGGCCGGTCTCCGCCGAGCGGATGCGGCGCACGTCGCTGCCGGAGGACGAGAGTTACCAGGAATTCGGCTATCTCGACGATATCGACACCTTCGATCACGCCTTCTTCGGCTTCGCCAAGGGCGAGGCGAACAATATGGCGCCCCAGCACCGGCTGCTGCTGCAGACCGCCTGCCAGGCCGTCGACAACGCCGGCTATCCGCTGAGTTCACTGTCCGGGCAACGCGGTTCGGTGTATGTCGCGGACACCAAGATCGCCTACGATCTGCTGGCCGCCGAGCCGGAGCCCACCCTGGTGATGGGCAGTCACGCGGCGGCGACGGCCGGTCGGGTGTCGCGCTTCCTCGGCCTGCGCGGACCCTCGGCGATGATCGACTCGTCCTGCTCGTCGGGCCTGGTCGCGGTGCATTTCGCCGTCAACGATCTGCTCACCGGCGACGCCGACATCGCGCTGAGCTGCGCGGCCGGTCTGAATCTGTTTCCCGACCGCCTCGGCGACGACACCGGTCCGGACATCGGCATTCGCTCGGCCGACGGCCGGACGCGGTGCTTTTCCGCCGATGCCGACGGCACCGGATCCGGCGAGGCCGTCGTGGTGCTCGTCCTCAAACGGCTCGCCGACGCGTTGCGCGACAACGACATCATCCACTCGGTGCTCAAGGGCGTCGCGGTCAACAACGTCGGTGGCCGGTCGAGCATGCTGACCGCGCCCGACGCGGACGCCGAAGCCGAAGTCCTGGAACGGGCTTGGCGCAAAGCGCGGATCGATCCGGCGACGATCACCTACATCGAGGCACACGGCACCGCGACCCGGCTGGGCGATCCGATCGAGGTGGCGGCGATCGACCGGGCGTTCGCGCGCGCCACCGACCGCAAGCGGTTCTGCGCGATCTCCTCGGCGAAGAGCAATATCGGCCACACCTGGAGTGCTTCGGGCTTGGTCGGTATCGTCAAGGCGACCTTGGCATTACGTAACGAGGTGCTCTTTCCGAACGTGCACACCTCGGAGCTGAGTCCGCTCATCGACTTCGAGAACTCGGCCGTCGTGGTAACCCGCGAGTTCACGCCCTGGGTCGTCGACGGCCATCCGCACCGGGCCGGGGTCAGTTCGTTCGGCGTGATGGGCACCAACGCGCACGCGGTGCTCGAACAGGCGCCGGTCGTGGCGGACCGCCCGGTTACCGCCGACGCGGCCTGGATTCCGGTGTCGGCCAAGAGCATCGAGTCGCTGCGAGCGAACCTCGACGCGCTGCGTCGCTGGCTGGACGCCCATCCCGGCACGCGGTTGGCCGACCTGCAGGCGACCCTCGTCGGCGGTCGTGACCACTACCGGTATCGGTACGCGCTCACCGCGACCGATCTCGCGGAGTTGCGTGGGGCACTGCTGCCATCAATTTCGGACGCCGCGGTGGAGCCACCGGAAACCGCTGTCGGACTGATCGTTTCGGGCGAGTGCCACGCCTCCGACGCGCTCGTCACCGCATTGCGGCGGATGAGCCCGGTGTTCGAGCGCCGCTACGCCGACTGCGCCGCGGCGGCGGCCGAGGCGGGTGTCGGGCACAACCGCGGCTTCGCCTTCCAGTACGCGCTGTACGGCCACTTCGAGGCGATCGGGCTGAGCTTCCAGCACGTGGTCGGCGAGGGCGCGGGCAAGCTGGTGCTCGATGCCTGCCGCGGCCGGGTCGGGCTCGCCGAGGCAGTCGAACTCGCCGCCGCGCCGGCACCGGAGGTGGCCGGAGAACTGGCGGATCGGGTCGATCGGCTGCTCGGCAAGCTCGCGGGCGAGCGGGTCGTCTTCGTCGAGGCGGGCCCGCTGTCGACGGTGTCCCGGCAGCTGGCCGCGCGCGGTCTCAGCGACTATCCCGTGGTCGCGTTCGGCGACGGCGAGCGCGGCTATCTCGACGTCCTCGCCCGGCTGTACACGCTCGGGGTGGCGTGGGACTGGGCCGCGACCGCGGGGGACGGACGGCGAATCGAGCTGCCGCCCTACCAGTTCCAGCGCATCAGGTGCTGGATCGAGCGGATCGCGGTGGCCACGGAACGCACCGAGCGAGCGACGGCGGACGCGCCGGTGCGTGACTCGCACGCCGCGGTCGAAGACGCGTGGAAGCGTGTCCTCGGCCTGGACACCGTCGATCCCGACGAGTCGTTTTTCGACATCGGCGGGGATTCGATCAGCGGTCTGCAGGTGCTCAACCGCATCCAGAGCGAGTACGGCATCGCCCTCGACCAGTTCGCGATCTTCGATCATGAGACGCCGCGCGCCCTCGCACAGCATATCGACGAGGTGCGGGCGCAGGCAGGTGCGCCCGCACCCGAGGTCGTCGTCACGGACACGCACGGGCCGTTCGCGTTGAGCTCGGCCCAGCAACAGATCTGGGTGGCCGCCCAATTCGAGGGCGGCTCGGTCGCATTCAACCTGACCCGCAGCTTCCAGCTCGACGGGCCGGTCGACACCGAGGCGATGCGCGCGGCGGTCGATCAGCTGCTGCACCGCCATGCCGCATTGCGGGTGGCGTTCACCCACCACGACGACGTTGTCCGGCAGGAGTTTCCGCGAGTGCGTCCGGCGGCGCCGTTCACGACCACGGTCGAGGCGCGAGCGCTGCCGGAGGCCGCGGTGGTGATCGCCGAGAGCCGTGCGATCGCCGAGCGCCCGTTCGATCTGGCACAGGGACAGCTGTTCCGCGCGCACCTGGCCACCTTCCTCGACGACCAGTCGGTGCTGACCGTGAGCACGCACCATCTCGTCGCCGACGGTTGGTCGCTGGACATCCTGGTGCGTGATCTGTTCGCCCTCTACCGCGCGAATGCCACCGGGACGCAGGCGGTCCTGCCGGACGCCGGTGACTATCGCGAAGAGCTGCTGGTCGAACTCGAGCAGTCCGGCCGGTCGAAGACGGCCGCCCAGGAGTATTGGCTGCGGCGCTTCGCGGAGGTGCCCGCGCCGATCCGGCTGCCCGCCCGCGCGGGCGCGGCCCGCGATTTCCGCGGCGCCTATCGGACATACGGTTTGACCGACGGTGTGTGGGAGCGGCTGCAGCGGTTCACCCGGGCCCAGTCGACGAGCACGTTCGTCGCGACCTGCGCCGTGTTCGCGGCGTACTTCGCCCGGCACACCGACAGCGGCGAGGTCGTGCTCGGGACCTCGCTGTCGGGCCGCAACCGAGAGTCGGTGGAGCACACCGTCGGAATGTTCGTGCGCACGGTCGCGCTGCGAGTGGCGGTGCAGCAGCGGCACAGCCTGAAGGATCTGGACGCGGCGGTGCGGGCGGAGCTGCGCCTGGCCGCCGGGCACGGCGCGTTCACCTACGAGGAGTTGGTCGCGGAACTGCGGCGGAGCGAGCGACTGAGCGCCCCCCACCTTTTCGACGTGCTGATCGAGTTCGAACAGTTCGCCGAGGGCGCCGCGGCACCGGACGCGGGTCCGACGGCGACGGCGCTGCCGGTCACGTTGGAAACCAGCGTTTTCCCGATCAACATCATGCTGTCCGAACACGCCGACGGCCTGAACGCGGTAATCCGTTACGACACCGGCCTTTTCGACGAGGAAGCGATCGGCCTGCTGTGGGACGGCTATGTCGGCCTGCTGGAGGTGCTGCTCGCCGCGCCGGACGACCCGCTCGCGGACCTGCCGCTGGTGGGTCCGCGCACCCACCAGGACCTGCTGGCCGTCGGGTATCGCTCGGTGCCGTTCGACGCGTCGGTCCGGATCCACCATGCTATCGAACGTTTCGCGGCGACCGCCCCCGATCGCGTCTGCCTGATCGGACCGCAGGGGCAGCGCAGCTTCGCCGAGCTGGATCACCGGGCGAACCAGATGGCACGGCTGTTGGGCCGCAACGGAATCGGCGCGGGCGATATCGTCGCCGTGGTGCTGGACCGCGCGGTCGCGGTGGTCGAGTCGATCCTCGCGATCTGGAAGTGCGGCGCCGCCTATCTGCCGATCGATCCCAAACATCCTGCCGCGTACGCGGCCTCGGTGATCGAGGCGTCGGGCGCGAAGCTGGCGCTGGTCGATCGCGCGAATATGCCCGCGGGGCTGGCGCCGACGACCGCGACGCTGCTGGATCTCGCCGAGGGCGCCGCCGATACCGAGTCCGGCGCCGAGCTACCCCGGCCCGATCCCGAAGCCTCCGGTCTGGCCTACGTCATCTACACCTCGGGGTCCACCGGTGCGCCCAAGGGCGCGATGGTCGAGCACGCCGGGATGCTCAACCACTTGCACGCCAAGATCGATGATCTGCGGCTGAACGAAAACAGCGTAGTCGCGCAGACCGCGTCGAACAGCTTCGACATCTCGGTCTGGCAGATGTTCGCCGCCCCGTTCGTTGGCGGACGCACCGTGATCTATCCGGAATCGCTACAGCTCGAACCGATTTCGCTGCGCGACCGGCTCGAGTGCGATGGTGTGACAGTACTCGAGGTCGTGCCGTCGTATCTCGCCGCGGTGCTCGACAGCTGGCGCGAGCACGAGATCCGCACGCTCGAATGGCTGCTCGTCACCGGCGAGGTGGTGCAGCCGAAGATCGTGAACGATTGGCTACGGGCCTTTCCCGCCGTTCCGGTCGTCAATGCCTACGGGCCGACCGAGGCATCCGACGACATCACCCACCACATCATCACCGCGCCCGTCGACTCCGGCTCGGTGCCGCTCGGCCGCCCGATCCGCAACACCGCGATCTACATCCTCGACGGCCGCGGCCGCCTGGTGCCGCGCGGCGAGCCGGGGGAGATCTGTGTCTCCGGTGTCGCGGTCGGTCGCGGCTACCTGCACGCCCCCGAGCAGACCGCCAGAGTCTTCGGGCCGGACCCGTTCGATGCGGACCGGCGGATGTACCGGACGGGTGATCTCGGCCGCTGGCGTGGCGACGGTACTCTGGAACTGATCGGCCGCAAGGACAATCAGGTGAAGGTCCGCGGCTTCCGGGTCGATCTCGGGGCGATCGAGCATCGCGTCTCGGTCGCGCCGTCGGTGCGCGCCTGCGCGGTCGTGACCACGGACGAGCGCGACCGTCTCGTCGCCTTCGTCGTGCGCGAGGATCCGGGCGCGCCGCTCGACGAGTGCGCCGCGTACCTGACTGCCCAGTTGCCGCACTACATGGTGCCGGAGCTGATCGAAATTCCGCGAATCCCGTTGACACCCAACGGAAAAACCGACCGCAAGGCGCTCGAACGACTTGGCTCGACCACCGAGTCCGCGGCGGCACACGACCGCGCGCCCGCGTCGGCGGTCGAATACGAGCTGGTGCGCCTCTGGGAAGAGGTGTTGCAGCGGCCGGTCGGCGTGCACGACCGCTTTCTCGACCTCGGCGGGAACTCGCTGAGCGCGATCCGGCTGTTGTCGCGGGTGCGCGCCGAGCTGGCCGCGGAACTCACCCTCGCCGACATCTTCACCCATCCGACGATCGCCGGTCTGGCCGCGGTGATCGCGCCGGGAAGCGCGTCGGCGGTGCTGACATCCCTCGGCGGGCCGGGCAGCTATCCGGTCGCGCCCGGTCAGCGGCTGCTGCTCGACCTCGAGTCGTCGAGTGCGGTTCCGGCCGCGTTCCACCGCAACGACCTGTTCGACGTGGTCGGCGCGATCGACCTGCCGCGGCTGCGGCAGACTGTGGCGATGCTGCTGTCCCGGCACGAGAGCCTGCGCACGACCTACGATCTCGCGGCCGCCCGGCTGATCGTGCATCCGGCCGGCGCGCTCGCCACCCCGGTCGACTCGCACGAATTGGCCGACGAACAGGCCGTTTCCGCGTTCGTCGCGGGGCGAATCGACACACCGTTCGACTTGACCAAGGAGGCGCCGATTCGTGTCGACCTGCTGCACACCGGCTCCGGCGATGCGTCGCTGCTGATTTCGATGCACCAATTGGCCTCGGACGGTCGTTCGGTCGAGGTGCTGAAGGACGAGCTCGTCACGATCTACGACGGGCTGTCCACCGAAGCGGCCGAACTGCCCGCCTTGCCGATCCAGTACAAGGAATTCGCCGCGGCCCGGCGGTCGGCGGAAGCGGACGCGGCGCGCGCCCGCGCCTTCTGGCAAGCGGAATTGGCGGGCGCGAGCGTTGATCTCGCACTGCGGACCGACTACCCGCGTCCGGAAACGACGACGCTGCCCGGCGCCCGGTGCTACCGGACGCTGCCCGCCGAGCGTGCGGCCGCGTTCGACGAACTCGCCAGGCGGCACGGCGCGACCGGCTTCGTGGTGGCTCGAACGGCCGTCGCACTGCTGCTTTTCGCCGAGACCGGGCGCACCGATCTGGTGATCGGCACCTATGCGCGCGGGCGAGACCGGGTCGAGTTCGAGGACCAGATCGGCAACTATCTGAGCATCGTGCCCATGCGGCTGCGTCACGCGGCCGATGCGTCGGTCGGGGAGGTGCTGCGGGAGGCGCAACGCGAGGTGTTGCGCGCGTTCGCCTATCAGGAGTACCCGTACGGCTCGATCATGCGCGACCTCGGGTGGCGTCGCGGCGCCGATCGCAGCCCGCTGTTCGATGTGATGATCGCGTTCGACGAATGGGCCGCCGACCCCGCCACGCACGGCCGGTCGTTCACACTGCTGCCGCGCGAACTCCCCCGCCGCGCCAAGGAAGCCGAGCTGCAGATCACCTTCGGCCGGACCCCCGACACTCTGGAGATCGTCATCACCTACAACACCGAATTGTTCGCGGCTCGCACCGTAGAGGCGCTGGCCGACCGCCTGTGCGCCGGCATCGACCTGCTGATCGACGAGGTCCCGCCCGCCGAGGTCACCGCCGCGCTCGCCACCGAGGGGGCGCGGCTGTGAGCGACGCTCTGCGGCGCCTCGACGCCGAGCGGCGCACTGCCGGGGAGCGCGACGAAACCGGTGATGTGGTCCGGGAGTGGTCGCGCGACCGGTCCGAGTGCCGGATCAGCTACGTGTACGAGACCTCAGACGATCCCACCGCGCTGGTCGCCCGCGAGGTCGCCGCCGCCGACCGCGCGGGCTACGAACTGGAATGGAAGACCTACGAACACGACGCGGTGCCTGGGCTTGAACGGGCGCTCGAGCAGGCAGGTTTCGAACCGGAGCCGGTCGAGTCGGTGCTCGTGCGCGTCGACCCGCCGGACGATCCGGTGGCCCTCGCGGACGACCGGCGTATCAGGGTGGCCGACTCCGCGGCCGACGAGCTCGCCGATGTGGCCGAAATCCTGCGTGCGACAGGGCGTTCCCACGTCGAGCGGCAGATCGAGCAGCTGCGCGCGCAACTCGACGGCAGCGTGTTCGTCCACATCGCCTATCTGGGCGACGTCCCCGCCTCCTGCGGGCGCTTGCATTTCGGCGCGACACCGGGCCTCGCCGAGCTGGCAGGCGGGCGCAGCAAGCCCGAGTTCCGCAGGCGCGGACTCTACACCGACCTGGTGAACTCCCGGCTGGCCCAATCATTTTCGGCCGGCCGCGGCCACGTCTATGTGGACGCCCTGCCCACCTCGGAACCCATCCTGCGTCGATTGGGCTTCCGGCTCGTCACCCGGACTCGGCCCTTCGGTTACTCGCCGTCGCACTGAGCTCGGTGACATGCACGGTCGCCCGTGTCGTCTCGGTGTTTCGAACGAGTTGCGGCGGTGGCTATCCCGTGCGTTTCGCCTTTGGAATTGCTCGCGAAAAGGGTGCAGCTGAATCACACTTTGTCAACCCCGCTGGATGAATATGCAGGTGGAAGCGCAGATGATCTGTGCCACTTGATGTTTCGTGTAGTGACGAATTGGCGCACCCAATTTTCGCGACGTGACATAGTCCGCAGTAGTCGCATTCGGAAACACGGCCGTCTGGATAGGGTTCGGGTGTTGAATTCGTAACTAGGTGAAGGGGTGGTCGTCGTGACCGAAGGTAACGCAAAACTGGCTATGGATCCGACAAAGGTTGATTTCGAGGAGGCCTACTCCACCGGGGTGCTCGGCCCCGGCGTTGTCATGGCGAAGATGCCGTGGGAGATCGACCGGCCGCAACCGATTCTCGTCGAGCTCGAGCGTGCCGGGCACGTGCGGGGTGACGTGCTCGACGTCGGTTGCGGCCGTGGCGATACCGCGGTCTATCTGGCCGGACTCGGCTATCGGGTGACGGGCGTCGACATCTCGCCGACGGTCATCGGCAAGGCTCGCGACCTGGCGGCCGAGCGCGATGTGGCCGCCACGTTCGAGGTGGCCGACGTGACCGTGCTCGACGGGTACGAGGCCTCGTTCGACACGGTCGTGAGCAGCGCGCTCGTGCACTGTCTCGATGAGCAACAGCGCAAGGCGCATTGGGAAGCGCTCGCGCGCGTTCTGCGGCCGGGTGGCCGGTTGATTCAGTTCTGCTTCGCCAAATCACCGGGCAGCGAGACCTATGCCCCGTACACCCTCGGCGAGGCGGAATATCGGTCGGTGTTCTGCGCGCCGACCTGGGAGATTCTCGAGCTGCGGCGGGACAAGATTTCCGCTCTCAAACCGCCGCAAGCATTTTGGGATCTGCTCGGGAGCGAGCTGTTCCCGGAGTTCGAGGGCGAGGACGGCATGCTGCTGCCGGTCTGGCTGCTGGAGGTCAAACGGCGGTGACCCGGCGCGGCTGCCGGTGATCGGCGCGTAGGGCGAGGGCCCCGACCGGTGGTCGGGGCCCTCGGTCAGCGCGCGCCCGGCGCTCCGGACACCCGGCCGAGCGGGTTGTCGGACAGCTTGCGCGCCAACCCGTTTCGCATGGCCGCCGCGGCCGAGCTGTGCGGCTTTCGTGCGGCCTGACGGTCGAAGCAGGCGGTGAATTCGTCGGCCAGCTCCAGTCTGGGCCAGCGCGTCGTGACCAGCGCGCGCACCGCGGGCGGGATCAGCTCGGCGTCGCGTCCGGTGATATCGAGCCCCGTCGAGCGGGCGAGCAGGTGTCCTTCGGGATCCAGTGCCACGTCGACGTGGTCCCACATGTGGCGCACGATGATCTCGTGCAGCCGTTGCCCGCGCCGGGCCTGCCAGCCGGCGCCCGCGGCGAACACGGCGGCGACATGTCCGCCCGCGTCCTCGAAATCCACGGTGTGGCTGTCGAATTCGGGTACCAGCCCGATGTCGTGGAACATCGCGGCCACATAGAGCAACTCGGCGTCGATCGTGATGGATTCGGCCTGCGCGAGCAACGCCGCCCAGACGAACGATCGCGCGCAATGATGGAACAGCGACGGCGTGCAGTACTGCCGCGCCACCTCCCGCGCGGCGCGTGCCGTTGCCGTCTCGACGGTGGGCAACTCGATCGCGGTCACCGTGCCCGCATCGAAGTCCGTGGTCACTGCGGTACCTCCTCGTCTCGTGCGCACCTCACGATGCCGCGTCGCGCTACACTGCCGCCATGTCATTCGGGACAGCCGAACCACAGATTCGGACATGACGCATCGGGTCGGCGTCCTCGTCTTCGACCAGGTCACCCTGCTCGACGTCGCGGGGCCGGTCGAGGTCCTGCACACCGCCGACGTGGACCCGCGCTACGAATCGGTGCTGATCTCCGCGCACGGCGGCCTGGTTGCCAGCTCCGCGCGCATCGCGCTGGCCACGACCGCCGTCGGCGCGGTGGGGGCGGTCGACACCCTCATCGTGCCGGGTGCCGGCAGCTTCGCCGACGCACCGATCGATGCGGAAATACTGCGCGCCACAGCCACTCTCGCCGCGACCGCGACGCGGGTCGCCGCGGTGTGCACCGGCGCGTTCGTGCTGGCCGAGCTCGGCCTGCTGGACGGGTGCCGCGCCACCACGCACTGGCGGCAGGCCGCCGTCCTCGCGCGCCGCTATCCGCGCATCGAGGTCGTGCCCGACGCACTGCACGTCCGGGACGGCCGCTACCTGACCTCGGCCGGTATCAGCGCGGGCATCGACATGGCGCTCGCGCTCGTCGAACACGATCACGGACCCGACGTCGCGCGTGCGATCGCGCGTGAACTGGTCGTGTTCCTGCAACGGCCGGGCGGGCAGTCGCAGTTCTCCGCGGCCGTGGCCACCCCGCGCCCGCGCACCGAGGCGCTGCGCGGCGCCCTCGACGCCGTCCTGGCCGACCCCGCGGCGGACCACTCCATCGACACCATCGCCGCCGCCGTCGCGGTGAGTACCCGGCAGCTCACGCGGTTGTTCCATGCCGAGCTGGGCACCACTCCCGCCCGCTGGATCGAACGCGCCCGCCTCGACCGCGCCAAGCAATTGCTGCTCGAAGGGCACACCATCACCGCCGCCGCCCGGCACAGCGGCCTCGGCAGCGACGAGACCCTGCGTCGCGCCTTCGCCCGCCACCTGGGCGTCACGCCCACCGACTTCAAACGCCGTTTCACCACCACCCGCACACGGACGCCGTGAGCGCTCAGCAGTTCGCGCGTAATGTCAGGGCGTCCCGCTGCCGTACAGCGTGATCTTCAGGCGCGGGCTCGCGTCCTTCTGATTTATCTTGATCGTGGCGTCGAACGGGCCGACGGCGGGGGGATGGAACGCCACCCGTAGAAGGCAGTCGGTCTTTCCTTGCGGCGGTGGGCATTTCCCGTCGAGGATGGTGAACGCCTTACCGCCCGTCCCGTCTTCGAGCTTCACCTCGGTGAGGTTGTCGCACTCCATGTAGGCGAAATAGATGTACTGCTTGATCGCCTTCCCGACCTGGGTGGCGTTGTAGTAGACGGCGGTGTTGTACGGGGTGCACGGCGGCTTCGGCTTGGTGGTCGAGGTGACGAGTGGTATCGGGATGACCTTCGTGGTGACCTCGGCGGAGTCGGGCAGGCCGGTGGTCGGTGCGGTGGTGGGCGTGGGCGGGACATTCGACCGTGGCTGCCCGGCGCGGGTCGGCGTCGGCTCGGGGAGCGGCGGAATCTGTTCGGGCTCCGGGGTGGCCGATTCCGGCGGTGCGGTGGTGGACAGGACCGTGTCGGTGGCGACGATCTCGGCGGGCGGTGGGGCCGGACGCGCACAGGTGCCACCCAAGGCGAGCACGAGGGCGAGGATGAGCGCACCGATCAAGGTTCGTGGCACCCGACGTCCGCCATCGTCCGCGGGTAGGTCCGGTGGGTTGCGCCACTGAGCGATGGTGTCGCGCACGCGCCGTGTCTCGGGGTGCTCGGGTCCGAGGCGCGCGGTGAAGTTGGGTAGCCACGCCTCCCACAACTCGATCCGCCGCGCCCGCGACACCGAGGGCAACGCGTACAGCGCGCCGACCGCGCCGACCGGGTCGCCCGCGCCGAGATGGTGCCGGATGGCCGCGACCTCCCGATACGCGGCGGCCTGGGCGGTGCCGCTGCGCGCGAGTGCGGCGAGGATCGCCCGGTGCGCCCGCACAATTGAGATGTCCTTGCGCGTATTCGCCTTGCGCAGTGGAGCTTTCAACGCGGTATGGGCCACTCCGAGGTGTTCGCCGTCGGACCCGGGGCGCCGCCGGGCGATCAGTGCTCCGAGGCTGACCGCCAGGTCCCGGATGTGCGTGTCGTCGATGGTGCGCGCGCCGAGATCGTGCAGGGCCAACCGGATCACGTCGATCGGGAGTACCGGCCCGGTCTCGGCGGCGACCACCACGGTGACCAGCAGCCCGAGCGCGTCGGCACGGGCCCCGGTCAACGACCACTGCGCGTGGCCGAGCCGGTGCCGGACCAGGGTGGCGACCGGCAGACCGGCCGCGAAGTCGGCCGCCACGAGATAGCGGTCGACCTGCAGGATCAAGCGGGCGTGCAGCCAGCCACCCACCGCGCGCCACGGCCGATGCGGCCAGGGGGCGTCGGCCCGGAGGGAAACGTCGACGGCGGTGAGCGCGCGGGTGACGCGCTCTCTCGGCCACGGCCGCTCGTGCTCGTCGCGCGCGTGCTGGAGCAGGTAGTTGCCGACGTCGTCGACCTCGGGCATGGGGAGTACGAAGCGCCGCATACGCAGGGCCGGTGGCGGTGCGGGGGCGTCGTCATCGGTGCGGGCGGTGCCGATCACCCGGACGTGTGCGAAGTCGGCATGGCCGGTCAATGTTTCGATCGCGGACCAGAGTTCGTCGCGGTGACCGTGCTCGGTCGGCAGGTCGAGGCCATCGAGGACGAGCGTGGTGGTGCGTCCTGTCTCACCCAACGTCGTGAGCGTCCGCGCCAATCCGGCGGTTATCTTGGGATACTCGGCACGGGCAGGTGGGGAGCCCTGGGCGGGTTCGAGTTCGCCCGCCGCGACCAGCACTGCGATCCGGCGTTCGAGCTGGACGGCGAGTTCGTCCGACACCGACCGCAGCGTGCTGGTGCCGGTCAGGAACACGGCCGCGCCGATATGCGCTGCGCTGAGCGCGGTTTCGAGGCCGAGCAGGTCGGGGCGGACCAGCAGGGCGACCGCGGTGGACTTGCCGCTGCCACCCGGCCCGAGGATCATACGCAGCCGCTCGTGCCCGTGCTCGGCCACGGTGTTCACCTGGCCGCGCAGCGTCTTGGTGACCTGTAGTCCGCGCACGAGCTCGTCGACGGTGCCCGCGTCGGGGCGCTCGCGGACGGCGTCGCGGGCCCGGCTCACGTTGGGTACCAACCACAATCCGTGGTCGGCGCCCGCGGCGGGCGACCCGGCGGCGAACGAGAAATGCTGGGGCTGCTGCCGACTGCACGCGTGCGCGACCGGCGCGAGCAGATCCGCGGCGAGCAGGTTCTCGCCGCTGGCCGGTATGCCGCTGCGGAAGGTCGCCAGTAGGGTTTCGGTGAAGCAGCCGTCGTAGGCGTTGCCCTCGTCGCTGGCCACCAGCAGGTCTACGCGGCCGGATGTCTGGCGGACCAGCGCGGGCCAACTGCGTGCCCCCGCATCGCCGACCGGGGCCGCCGCGCAGGTGTCCACCACGACCACGAGTCCGTCCACCCCGGACACCCCGCTGATCCGTTCCTTGAGGGTCTGAGCGAGGTTGACGGCGTACTGCGAGTCCAGCATCGGCGCGCCGGCCGCGTCCGATTCGAGCGAGTCACGGGCCAGGAAGTAATAGTCGCCATTGCTGCTGAGTCCGTGCCCGATAAACCACAGCAGCAGTGTCGCCTGCTGGCGTGCCGCGGCCGCGAATGCCGACCGCAATGCCGAGTGCAGATCCCGAACGGTCGGATCGATCAGCGTCGCACCGCCGGGCAGGGCGGGTCGCCACCGGCCCGAATCGGCAAGGACCGCAGCGACTTCCGTGGCGAGGCGCGGCGGAAATTCCAGGCGGGGGAGCGCATCGCATTCGGAGCCGATAACAAGCGCAAGCCGTCTCCCCACGGTTGTGATGGTAAACCCGGGAAGGCCGAAGCAATTGATTACGAACACAACTCGGTGTGCACGAGGTGCGAGCGGATTCTGTGCGGGCAATGGGGCGCCGACCCGCGCGATGCATCCCAGTATCGTGCGGGGCTGGGCGACCGGGTGTACCGACGGCGCCGTCCTCGCGCGTGCGCGGCGTGGCGTCGCCGTCGCCGCGTTCGGACCTTCGGCGCGCGGGAAGCCCACCGATCGACCGGTACGTTTCGGCGGACACGATCGGATAACAACGATCGCGACACGTTCGGTATGGCGAGACATTTTCTCCGTCGTGTGGTGCTGCACGGCCGGGTCGGTGCCGCGATGGAATTGTCCGGAACCTCTTACCCATCCGGGACACGGGCGGTAACGAACTAGGAGGAACACTCGACCGCTGCCGTTGCGCTTCGCCCTGGAAGGAGATCAGTGATACGCGTCAGTCCGATACGACCCCCCGTCCCACTGACGAATTGGTCCCGGAACTCTCGACTGAACCGAGGCGAGTGCGCGCAGCGTGTGTAACCAGCGGTGGTGTAGTACCTTTCGCCGTCGGTGATGGCGACATTCGGCGGCTGACCGGCCCGGCTCGGTGTTCGAGGCGGGTACGGCTCAGCGCGCCGATCGGCCGATCGAAACTGTGTAAGGATGTGCTGCGCGCGCAGCGTGTCCGTACTCGGTGCCGGGAGTGGTTTCGGCAGGCCTGAATATCGTTCGTCCAGTGTGGCTGTAGCTGACTCGGGAGGTCGAAGGTCGTTGGGTTCTGAACAAATGTCGGTGGGTCCGTCGACCCTGGCGGATATCTTGGTGCGTCGCGGCGTAGAAGAATCGGAGCGAGTCGGCTACACGTTTCTCGGCGCGCACGGAGACCGCGAGGTCGAGAATTACGGGCAGCTGCTGGATCGTGTGATCGGCATGGCGATCCGGTTGCGGGAAATCAGTGCGCCGGGCGATCGCGTCCTGCTGCTGTGCCCGCCGGGGCTGGACATGGTGCACGCGTACTTCGCCTGTCTGCTCAGCCGTCGCGTCGCCGTGCCGCTGTACGTGCCCACCGCCCAGCGCCATTCCGATACCGTGGCCGCGATCGCCCGCGACAGTGGCGCGGTGGCCGTCATCGCGCCGAGCTCGGCCGCCGCGGTGGCCCGTGAGCTGCTCGGCTGGCCCGCCGAGCAGATCCTCGACAGCACCGCGATCGAGACCGGCAACTCCCGTGCACTGCTCGACGCCGCGTTGCCCACCGGCGAGGACGTGGCGCATCTGCAATACACCTCCGGGTCCACCGGCAGCCCGAAGGGCGTCGTGGTGCGCCACCGCAACCTCATGCACAACCTGGAATGCCAGCGGCACGCCTTCGGGCACAGCGAGCAGAGCTCGGCGGTGCACTGGTTGCCCCCGTCGCACGATATGGGTTTGGTGCTGGGAATCCTTTCGCCCCTTTATGTCGGGTACCCGGCAACCCTGATGGCGCCGTTCACGTTTCTGCGTAATCCGATGATCTGGCTGCGCGAGGTGGCCGCGACCGTGAATACCACCGCGGGCGGGCCGAATCTGGCGTTCGGCATCTGCACCGAGCGCGTTTCGGACGCGGCGGCCGAGGAGTTGGATCTGTCGCACTGGGACGTCGCGTTTGTCGGCGCTGAGCCGGTCAATCCGATCATCCTGCGCAAGTTCGCCGAGAAATTCGCGCGGAGCGGATTTCGCCCGGAGAGTTTCTTTCCCGGTTACGGATTGGCCGAGGCGACCCTCTACGTCAGCGGCGGTCCCATCGGTTCGGGTCTGCGCACGCGCTCGTTCGCGAGCGAGGAATTGGAACAGGGTTTCGCCGTGGCGCGACCGGACGGCCGAGAACTCGTCGATCTCGGACCGGTGGCAGCCGCGACGGCGGCCGTGATCGATCCGGAAACGCTGCGGCGTGCCGAGCCCGGCCGGGTCGGTGAAATATGGCTGTCCGGAGAAAGTGTGACCGCGGGCTACTGGAACAAAGCCGAGGAGAGTGCGCGGACTTTCGCCGCGGAAATCACCGGCGAAGGTACCGCACTATATCTGCGCACCGGCGATCTCGGCTTCCTGGCCGACGGTCACCTGTTCGTCTGCGGCCGTCTCAAAGAAGTGATGATCATCAACGGGCGCAATCTATTCCCGCAGGACATCGAGTGGAGTATCGAATCAACGCACCCGCGATTGCGTCGTGGCGGCTGCGCCGCGCTGTCGACCGAGGTGGACGGTGAAGAGCGGCTGATCGTCGTGCAGGAACTCGACGACGAACTGGCCGAGGACACGGTCGCCGCGCTCGAACAATCGATCAGGTCCGCGGTCAGCCGGGACCACGCCGTGGCGCTGTATCGCGTGATCTTCGTCGACAAGGGTCAAGTCCTGAAAACGACCAGCGGCAAGATTCGCCGATCGCATCTTCGTCACCTGTACGCCAACAAGATCGGAGCGAGCGCCATATGACCGAGCCGCAGGGCGATGCGGACCCCACGACCTTCTTTCTGGGCTGGGCGAGGCAGCGCCTGGGACTCGAGCAGCCAGACCCGCGGACACCGCTGACGGCGCTCGGTCTCGACTCGATCAAGGCCGCGGAGCTGTTGACGATCCTCGAGGACCGGTACGGCGTCGAGGTCTCCGCCGAAGACATCTACGGCGACATGTGCATCGCGGATCTGGTGGCCCAGGTGGTCGAGCACGGCGACGCGGGCGCGTGCGCCGGTGCCGTCGCCACCGCGGTGGCCACGTCGGTGCCGGAGTGCCGGGTCAGCGCGGCGATCGAGTTCGGTCTGTTCTTCTTCGCCAGTGACGCTCAGCACCGCAGTGCGCAGCGCTATCAACTGCTGCTCGACAGCGCCCGCTTCGCCGATACCCACGGTTTCTCCTCGATCTGGTTGCCGGAACGGCACTTTCACAAGTTCGGCGGCCTGTATCCGAATCCGGCGGTGCTGGCGGCGGCGCTCGCCCCGATCACGGATCGGGTGCGGCTGCGGGCGGGCAGTGTTGTACTGCCGCTGCACAATCCGGTGCGCGTCGCCGAGGACTGGTCGGTGGTCGACAACCTGTCCGACGGCCGAGTCGATGTCGCGTTCGCCACCGGTTGGAACCCCGACGATTTCGTGCTGGCGCCGGATCACTACCGCGACCGGGTGGACGTGATGCGCTCGGGCATCCAGACCGTGCGGCAGCTGTGGCGCGGTGAGTCCATCGCGCTGCTCAACGGTGTGGGTGAATCGCGTTCCGTGCGCATCTTTCCCACCCCGATCCAGCCCGACCTGACCACCTGGGTGACCTGTAGCGGAGGCGTGCAGCGCTTCGAGATGGCGGGCGAGCTCGGCGCGAATGTGCTGACCGCCCTGCTCTTTCAGGACGTCGACGAGCTGGCGGACAAGATCACCGCCTATCGCAAGGCGCGCGCCCGGCACGGCCACGACGCCGCGGGCGGACGGGTCACGGTCATGCTGCACACCTTCGTCGGCGACGACGACGCGATCGTGCGCGAGACCGTGCACGGTCCGTTCAAGAACTACCTCGCCGACTCCGTCGACCTGTGGCGGCGCGGCGCGCAGGCCCTCGACGAGTTGGACGATCGAACGCGAGACAAGGTGCTGGACTTCGCCTTCGAGCGGTACTACCGCACCAACGGGCTGTTCGGCACGCCCGAGACGGCGTTGCCGATGGTGGAGCGCCTGTACCGCGCGGGCGCCGACGAGATCGCCTGCCTCATCGACTTCGGTGTCGCCGAATCGAGCGTGCGCACCGGTCTCGAGTCGCTGGCCACTCTCGCGCACCACGCGCGTTCGCTTTGAGCTGCATATCTTCAGGAGGCGGGATGCTCGACCACGAATCACCCCTGCATGCCCATGCCCGTCGGGCGACGACGTATCCGCTGACCGCGGCGCAGCGCGCGATCCAGCTGTTGCAGCAGATGGCAGGCGCGACGCCGTTGACCAACGCGCTGTATCTCGAACTCGACGGTGCGCTCGATCCCGCGCTGCTCATCGAGTCGTTCCAGCGCGCACTCGACGAATTCGAAGTCAGCCGCATGCGCGTGGTGGAGGTGGACGGACAGCAGCGCCAGCTGGTGGCCGAGACCGCCGACAGCGTGGTCCGGCACGTGGACTACACCGCGGCGTCCGATCCGGTTGCCGCGGCGCGAGATTGGATGGACCGCGACTATCGCACACCTATCGATCTGCGGCAGGGGCCGGTGGTGCTCGGTGCGCTGGTGCGGGTCGCCGAGCATCGGTGGTTCTGGTATCTGCGCGCCCACCACATCGTGTTGGACGGCATCGCCGCGCTGAACATCCTCACCCGCAGCGCGCGGCTCTACACCGCCGCGGTCGAGGGCATCGAGCCGGAGGCGCCGAAGATTCGACTGCTCGGCGACATCGTCGCGGCCGACGAGCAATACCGTGCCTCGCAACGTTTCGACGACGATCGCGTGTTCTGGTCCAAGTACGTGGCCGAGCTTCCCGAGCCGGTCACGCTGGGTGATCGGGTCGCGCTCGCCGAAGCGCACCCGCTGGCGGTGAGCGCGTTGCTGCCGGTGGACACCGACCGCGCGCTGCGTAGCGCCGTCGAGACCCGTGCGGCCGGACCGGCGGTGTTCGTCCTCGCGGCGTTCGGGCTGTATCTGGCGCGTATGACCGGCACTGATGACGTGGTGCTGAGCCTGCCGGTGTCCGCCCGGGTCACCGCATCGATGAGCCGCTCCGGGGGGATGACCGCGAATGTGGTGCCGTTCCGGATCACCGTGACCCCCGGGATGAGCACGGGCGCACTGCTCGCGCAGACCCAGCGCACGCTCATGGAGGTGCTGCGCGCACAGCGGTACCGGCACGAGGACATGCTGCAGGACTCGGAATCGGTTGCCGCGCGCCACCTTCCGCAGGCGGCCGGGCCGATGGTCGACCTGATGATCCTGGACACGAAGATCGTCCTCGGCGATATCACCGGGCGACTGCGGGTACTGAGCCCCGGCCTGATCTCCGACCTGTCGGTGAACGTCTATCCGGCGGTAGGCGGCGAAAGTACCCGGGTCGACTTCTTCGCCAATCCCGCTGTGTACACCCGGGACCAGGTCGCCGCTCAGCACCGGCGTTTCCTGGGGTTCCTGGACAGCTTCCTGCGCACGGCGCCCGAGGTTCCGGTGCGCGCGGTCGACCTGCTCGACTCCGGCGAACGCCGGTCGCTGCGGGAGCTGGGCGACGGTGGGCTGGGGCCCGAGCCGATCACGTTGCCCGACATGCTTTCTCGCGCGGCCCGTGCGCACGGGGAGCGAATCGCGGTCCGGGAGGCGACGCGCACCTGGACCTATCACGAGCTGGACGAGTGGTCGAATCGCTGTGCGAGGGCGTTGATCGCCGCCGGTGCCGGGCCGGAGACCACGGTCGCGGTGGCGCTCGCGCGCTCGGGGGCGTGGGTGCGGGCGGTATGGGCGCTCGCCAAGACCGGTGCCGCGTTCGTGGCCCTTGACCCGGCCCATCCGGTCGAGCGTAACCGGACCATCCTGGCCGACTGCCGCGCCTCGATGGTGCTTACCGGCGGTGAAACGGCCGAGGGTGCAGCCGAATTGGTCGACGACGTGTCGCGGGTGTGCGACCTAGACCGCCTCGAGCTCGGCGCGTTCGAGGCGGCGCCGCTCACCGACGCGGACCGACGGGGTGCGGTGCGGCTCGGCAATACCGCGTACATCGTCTACACCTCGGGTTCGACGGGGACCCCGAAAGGTGTTGCCGTCACCCATGCCGGGTTGTCCGCGATCTCGACCACCCTCGGGCAGCGGTATCGGATGGATGCCGATTCGCGGGTATCGGCAGTGGCGGCACGCACTTTCGACGCGGCGGTGTTCGAACTGCTGTCGGTGCTGTCGGTCGGGGCGGCACTGGTGCTCGCCCCCGTCGACGTCTTCGCGGGCGCGGCATTGACGGAGCTGTTGCGTGCCGAGGAAGTGACGCATGCATGTTTGACACCCGCCGTCGCGGCGACACTCGACGCTGGGCGCCTCGACCGGCTGCGCGTGCTCATGATCGCCGGTGAGGCCTGCCCGCCCGCGCTGGTACGGCAATGGTCGGCGGGCGACGCCGCCGGAGATCGGTTGCTCTACAACCTGTATGGGCCCAGTGAGGCCACCATCTGGGTCACCGGCGCGGCGTTGCGTCCCGGGGACGCGGTGTCGCTGGGGAGTCCGATACCCGGGGTTCGGATCGCGGTTCTGGACGTGTGGCTGCGGCCGGTGCCGTTCGGTGCGGCGGGGGAGTTGTATGTCAGCGGTCCGGGGGTGGCCCGCGGCTACCTCGGCCGGGCCGCGTTGACCGCGGCGTCGTTCGTGGCCGATCCGCACGGACCGGCGGGGACGCGGATGTACCGCACCGGTGACATGGTGCGCTGGGAACGGAGCGACTCCGAGCGTGCGGCACTGATATTCGTCGGCCGAGCCGACGCGCAGATCAAGATTCGGGGCCAGCGCATCGAACTCGGTGAGATCGAAGCCGCGCTGGCCCGGCTGGACGAGGTCCGCCACGCCGTGGTCACCACGTTCGGCGCCGATGGGCACGAAAGCATCGGTGTGGCAGCCTATTTGACGGCAGTGCCGGGTCAGGTCATCGATGTCGAATCCGTTCGTCGGGAGACCGCGCGCCGACTGCCCTCGTACATGGTCCCCGACATCGTCACGGTGCTCGACGAATTGCCGATGACCTCGAGCGGAAAGCTGGATCGCCGCGCGCTGCCCGCACCGCGCCGGTCGGTCGCCGCGTACCGCGCCCCGGCGTCGCCGTTCGAGGAGCTCGTCGCCGTCGCGTTCGCCGAGGCGCTCGGGGTGGACCGCGTCGGCGCCGACGACGACTTCTTCGCCCGTGGCGGGCACTCGATCTCGGCGACGCGGGTGGCCGCCCAGCTCACCGAGCTGACCGGCCGCGCGGTCGGCGTGCGCGATGTCTTCGACGCACCGACCGCCGTCGGGCTTGCCGTCCTGCTCAGCGAGCGCGATACCGAGGCGGGACCGGCGCGGCCCGAGCTCGTCGCGCGGAAGCGGCCCGCGCGAATTCCGTTGTCGTTCGCGCAGGCACGCATGTGGTTCATCAACCGATTCGAACCCCAGTCGCCGACATACAACGTGCCATTGGTCTTCCGGCTCATCGGTGCGCTGGACACCGCGGCGTTGCGTGCGGCGCTCGGTGCCGTGCTCGCGCGCCACGAAGCGCTGCGCACGCGTTACCCGGACCTGGACGGCGTGCCCTGTCAGGAGGTGCTGCCGAGCGCGCTGGCCGTGCCCGAACTCGAGGTGAGCGTCATCGATCCGGCGGAGCGGGACGCGGCGGTGGCCCAGCGGGTGCGGCGCGGCTTCGATCTGGGCGTCGAACTGCCGTTGCGGGCGTCGGTACTGCGGTGCGGCGCCGGCGAGCAGGTCCTGGTGCTGGTGTTGCACCATATCGCCGCGGACGGTCTGTCGATGGCCCCGCTGGTGCGCGACCTCGCCATGGCATACGCGGATCTGTGCGCGGGCCGGGAGCCGCAGTGGGCCCCGCTGCCGGTGCAGTATCCCGATTACGCGCTGTGGCAGCGCGAACTGCTCGGCACCGAAACCGTCGAACACAGTATGCTTGCAGGCCAATATCGTTATTGGACAGCGGAATTGGCCGACGCGCCGCAACCGCTCGCGCTGCCCATCGATCGGCCGCGCCCCCCGGTGGTGAGCAATCGCGGTGACGTAGTCGAATTCACCGTCGACGCGCCCCTGCGCGAGGCCCTGTATCGCCTGGCCCGGGAGCGTCGGGTCAGTGCGTCGATGGTGTTGCAGGCGGCGCTGGCGGTGCTGCTCTCGCGGCTCGGCGCGGGCACGGACGTCTCGATCGGCGCGCCGGTCGCCGGGCGCACCGATCCCGCGCTGCGGGACCTGGTGGGATTCTTCGTCAATACCTGGGTGCTGCGGGTCGATCTGTCCGGCGCACCGTGCTTCGAGCAGGTGCTCGACCAGGTCCGCTGTAAAGCGCTGTCGGCCTACGAGAATCAGGACGCGCCCTTCGAGCGACTGGTCGAGCTGCTCAATCCGGTCCGGTCGACGGCCTATCACCCGCTGTTCCAGGTGTCGCTGGAATTGCAGAACGACGGCCTGCCCACGCTCGAACTGCCGGGCCTGGCCGCCGAATTCCTGTCCTGCTCGACCGCGAGCGCCAAGAACGATCTGCACATCGATCTGATCGAGATGCCCGGCACCGTGGACGCGCCCGCGGTGTTGGCGGGCCGGGTCGAGTACGCCACCGACCTGTTCGACCGGTGCACGGTGACCGGCATCGCCGAGCGCTTCACCCGCGTCCTGCGGGCGGTGAGCACGGACCCCACCGCCGCGATCGCCGATATCGATCTCCTGGACGACGCCGAGCGCGAACAGCTGCTGACGCACTGGAACTCGCCGGTGGCGGCGCAGACCCCGGCGACCACGATCGTGGCCGCGTTCCGGGAGCGGGTCGCCGCGGCTCCGACGGCGGTCGCGCTGTGCTGCGGGGACGACGAGCTGACCTACGCGGAATTGTCCGCGCGGGTCGATGATCTGGCGCGGGTGCTCGTCGCTCGTGGCGTGCGTCGCGGGTCGGTGGTGGCGGTCGCGTTGCCGCGTTCGGTGGACCTGGTGACGGCGATCTTGGCCGTGGTGGTCGCCGGCGGTGTCTACCTGCCCATCGATCCGGAGTACCCGAGTGAGCGGCTGGAGTTCATCTTCGCCGACGCCGATCCGGCGCTCGTGGTCACGACCGCCGGCGTGGCGGACGGTCTGCCGCTGGGGGAGCGGCCCGTGCTGCGCTTGGCTGACGTGGATGGTGGTGTGGCGGTGGGTCTTCCGGTGGTTGGTGGGGGTGATGGTGCGTATGTGATTTATACGTCGGGTTCGACGGGGCGGCCTAAGGGGGTGGTGGTCGAGCACCGTGGTGTGGTGAATATGGCGGTGTATGGGTGGCCTGGTGGTGTGGGTGGTCGGGTGTTGTTGCATTCGTCGATGGCGTTCGACGCGTCGGCGTATGAGCTGTGGCCCGCGTTGTTGTCGGGGGCGACACTCGTGATCGCACCGCCCGGTCGTGCCGATGTCGCGCAGCTGAGCCGGACGGTGACCCGCCATGGCGTGACGGATCTGTACGTGACGACACCGCTGTTCGAGATCCTGGCGAGCGCGGAGCCGCAGGTGCGGCTCGGCGCGGTCCGCCGGGTGGTCACCGCCGGTGACGCGCTGCGGTCGGCCGCGGCAGCCCGATTCCGGGACCGGTGGCCGGGCATCGATGTGGTCAATGCTTATGGGCCGACCGAGAACACGGTGTGCGTGTCGACCTACGAGCTCGCCGAGTCGCGGGAGTGGGCGGACGCGGGCAGTGTGCCGATCGGCGGGCCCGTGGGGAATATGCGGGTGTACGTGCTGGATTCGCGTCTGCGGCCGGTACCGGTCGGTGTGGCGGGCGAATTGTACGTGGCCGGAGTGCAATTGGCCCGTGGCTACCGGAATCGACCGGGCGCGACCGCGGAGCGATTCGCCGCCTGTCCGTTCGGGACCGGCGCGCGCATGTACCGGACCGGTGACGTCGTGCGCTGGACCCGTGCCGGGGTGTTGGAATTCGTTACCCGTGCCGATGAACAGGTCAAGGTGCGCGGGTATCGGATCGAACCCGGCGAGGTGGAGAACGCGCTGACCGCGCACCCGGCGGTGTCGCAGGCGGTGGTGGTCGTCCGCGAGATAGGCACGCGGGCAGTCGATTCTGTGGGCCTGGACAAACGGCTGATCGGCTACATCGTGCTCGATCGCACCGCAGGGGCTCGGCCCGAGACCGTCGCGGCCGACGAACTGCGGCGCTTCGCGGCGCAGCGGCTGCCGGAGTACATGGTCCCGGCGGCGGTCGTCGTTCTCGACCGACTGCCGTTGACGCCCAACGGAAAGGTGGACCGGCGCGCGTTGCCCGCGCCGGAATTCGCCATTGCCGTGGGCCGCGCCGCGGCGACACCGGTCGAGCAGCACATCGTCGATGTGTTCACCGAGGTGCTCGGCCTCGACCGGGTCGGCGCGGAGGACGACTTCTTCGCCCTTGGCGGGCACTCGCTCTCGGCGATGCGGGTGGCCGCCCGGTTGACCTCGGTGCTCGGGGCCGAGGTGGGCGTGCGGGAGGTGTTCGAGGCGCCCACTCCGGCCCGGTTGGCACAGGCGCTCACCGAACGCGACGCCGCGGTCGGTTCGGCGCGGCCGGTACTGGCGGCCCGCCCGCGACCGGACCGGATGCCACTGTCGTATGCCCAGTCCCGTCTGTGGTTCATCAACCGATTCGAATCGGACTCACCGGCCTACAACATCCCGATGGTGCTGCGGTTGCGCGGACCGCTGGATCAGGACGCGCTGTCGGCGGCGTTGACCGACGTGGTGGCGCGGCACGAGAGTCTGCGCACGATATTCCCGGACGAGGACGGGGTGCCGTTCCAGCGGATCCTCCCGCCCGAGCAGGCCGCGGTGTCGATCGAGACGCGAACGGTCCAGCCGGGCGCGCTCGAGCCGACCCTGCGGCGGCTGGTGCGGCGCGGCTTCGATGTGTCGACCGCGATGCCACTGCGAGTGTCGGTGTTGCGCAACGATATCGACGATCACATCGTGGTGCTGGTCCTGCACCACATCGCCGCCGACGGCTGGTCGATCGCGCCCTTCGTGCGCGACCTGTCCGCCGCCTATGTCGCCCGCGGCCAGGGGCGGGCGCCCGGGTGGGCGCCGCTGCCGGTGCAGTACGCGGACTTCGCGCTGTGGCAGCGGGACACGCTAGGGGTGGAGTCGGACCCGGACAGCGTCCTGGCCACCCAGTTCCGCTATTGGGAACGCGAACTGGCGGACGCGCCGCAGCCGATCGCGTTGCCGACCGACCGCCCGCGCCCGCCGGTCGCGAGCAACTGCGGTGACGTCCTCGAGTTCGCCTTCTCGGCCGAGCTGTGCGAGCGGCTGTACCGGTTCGCCCACGACCGACAGGTGACGGTGTCGATGCTGTTGCAGAGCACGCTCGCGGTGCTGCTGGCGCAAGTCGGTGCGGGCGAGGACATCTGCATCGGTGGGCCGGTGGCCGGGCGCAATCACGAGGCCACACACGATCTGATCGGCTTTTTCGTCAATACCTGGGTGCTGCGGGTGGACCTGTCCGGCAACCCGCGTTTCGCGCAGGTGCTCGACCAGGTTCGCCGAAAGGCGTTGACCGCCTACGAGAATCAGGACGCCCCGTTCGAACGGCTGGTGGAGCTGCTGCAACCGACGCGCTCACCGGCGTATCACTCGCTGTTCCAGGTGTCGTTCGCGCTGCAGAACAACCTGCTGCCCGAGCTGCGCCTGCCGGAGCTCGCGGTGGAGATCGTTCCGGCGATCACCGGCACCGCGAAATTCGATCTGCACGTCGACGTGGTCGAGCGCGTGGATCCGCTGGACCGGACCGCGGTTCCGTTGTTGGACGGGCGCATCGAGTACGCCACCGACCTGTTCGACCGCGGCACCGTCGCCGAGCTCGCCGAGCGCTATCTGCGTTTGCTCGACGCGGTCAGCACGCACCCCGAGACGTCCATCGGCGAGCTGGATGTGCTGACGCCCGCGGAACGCGAACGGGTGCTGCGGGTCTGGAACGACACCGCGGCACCGCTGCCGGAGTCGTTGTCGCTGCCGCGGCTGTTCACTCGACAGGTCGCGGCCGCGCCCGAGGCCGTCGCCGTCGTGCACGCGGACGGGGAGATCACCTACCGCGAATTGTCCGCGCGGGTCGATGATCTGGCGCGGGTGCTCGTCGCTCGTGGCGTGCGTCGCGGGTCGGTGGTGGCGGTCGCGTTGCCGCGTTCGGTGGACCTGGTGGCCGCGGTGTTGGCCGTGGTGACGGCCGGGGGCATGTATCTGCCGATCGACGCGACGTATCCGAGTGACCGGCTCGAATTCGTGCTCGCCGACGCCGACCCGGTCCTCGTCGTGACGACGGTCGCCACGGCGGCCACGCTGCCCCTGAACGGCCGGTCTGCACTGTGCGTGGACGCCGCTGACGTGGATGGTGTTGTGGCGGTAAGTCTTCCGGTGGTGTGTGGGGGTGATGGTGCGTATGTGATTTATACGTCGGGTTCGACGGGGCGGCCTAAGGGTGTGGTGGTCGAGCACCGGGGTGTGGTGAATATGGCGGTGTATGGGTGGCCTGGTGGTGTGGGTGGGCGGGTGTTGTTGCATTCGTCGATGGCGTTCGACGCGTCGGCGTACGAGCTGTGGCCCGTACTGCTGGGTGGGTCGACGCTCGTTGTCGCGCCACCGGATCGGCTCGATCTGGCCGCCCTGTTGCGCACTGTGCGGCGTGATCGGGTGACCACGATGTTCGTGACGACCGCCCTGTTCGAATTGCTCGCGACGGCGGAGCCCGGTCTCGATGCCGGTTCGGTGCGTCAGGTCGTCACCGGTGGTGATGCGCTGAGTCCGGCCGCGGTGACGCGATTCCGGGACCGCTGGCCGGGCGTCGATATCGCCAATGCGTATGGGCCGACCGAGAACACGGTCTGTGTGTCGACCCACGAGATCCGTGCCGCGCACGGGTGGAGCGGCGCGGCGCGGGTGCCGATCGGCGCGCCGGTGCCGAATGTGCGGGTGTTCGTGCTGGATTCGCGCCTGCGGCCGGTACCGGTGGGCGTGGCGGGCGAGTTGTATGTCGCAGGAATGCAATTGGCGCGCGGTTACGCGGGAAGGCACGGCCTGACCGCCCAGCGGTTCGTGGCCTGCCCGTACGGTACCGGCGCACGCATGTACCGTACCGGCGACGTGGTGCGCTGGACCCGCGACGGAATACTGGAATTCGCGGGCCGCGCCGACGACCAGGTCAAGGTGCGCGGCTATCGCATCGAACCCGGCGAGGTCGAGGCGGCCCTGGTAGCGCACCCGGCGGTGTCGCGAGCCGTGGTCCTGGCCCGCGACACCGGGTCCGCGGCGACCGACGCGGCCGTGGCCGACAAGCAATTGGTCGCCTATGTGGTGCTCGACCGGGAAACCGCGGTGTCCGACAACGGAGATCGGGCCGCCGAGCTTGTCGGACACTGGCGACAGGTCTACGACAATCTGTACGCGGGCAAGGAAAGCTACCTCGACACCGAGCGCGCGGTCGCCGAGCCGATGGCCTTGGACGCGGATTTCGGTGGCTGGCACAGCAGCTACACCGGACAGCCGATTCCGGTGGCGCAGATGCGGGAATGGCGGGACGCGGTCGTGGCGCGGATTCTCGCGCTGCGGCCGGTGCGGGTGCTCGAGATCGGTGTCGGGTCGGGCCTGCTGATGTCCCGGTTGGCCCCGCAGTGCGCCGAATACTGGTGCACCGACTTCTCGGCGGCGACCATCGGCAACCTGCGCGCGCGGCTGTCCGAATCGGCGGTGGACTGGGCGGAGCGGGTGCGCCTGCGCGTGCAGTCCGCCGACGACGTCTCGGACCTGCCGGTGGACCGCTTCGATCTGGTGGTGGTGAATTCGGTAGCGCAGTACTTTCCGAACGCCGCGTACCTGATCGATGTGATCGAGAAGGCCATGGGTCTACTGCTGCCCGGCGGCGCGCTGTTCCTCGGCGATCTCCGGAATCTGGCCCTGCTGCGGGAGTTCGCCACCGGCACCCAGCTCGGCCGGGGCGCCGACGCGGACACCGTGGCGGCCGTGCGTGAGCGGGCGCGGCGCGCGCTGCTGGCCGAACAGGAATTGCTGGTGGCTCCGGAGTTCTTCCTCGCGGTGCGAGAGCGCCTCGCCGATGTGGCCGCGGTGGACATCGAGCTGAAATACGCACCCGTCGACAACGAACTGACGCGCTACCGCTATGACGTGGTCCTGCAAAAGTCACCGGCGCGGGTGCGCTCGGTGGCCGACGCACCGCAGTGCGCCTGGTCCGAAATCGTCGACCTGCACGGTCTTCGTGCCCATCTGCTGGCCGAGCGGCCCGCGACCCTGCGCGTGCTCGGCATACCGCACACCGGTACGGCACTGGACGTCGCGGCGACGCGCGCCATCGATGGCGCGGCCGAACACGAGCGGGTCGCCGATCTCGATCTGGACGATGCGGCCGCCACCCTGCTGCCGCACGAGATCCGGGCACTCGGCGCGGAATTGGGCTTCGCCGTCGCGGTGACCTGGTCGTCGGTGGCAGGCCGGATGGACGCGGTGTTCGTCGACGGTGCCGACGAGACCACCGTGTTCGACGAGATCTATCCGAGCACCGGGCCATTGGCCGCGCTGGGCAGCTACGTCAACGACCCCGGCGTCGCCGACCTGGTCGCCGAGATCCGGGAGTTCAGCGCGCGGCGCCTGCCGGAGTTCATGGTGCCCGCGGCCGTCGTCGTGCTCGACGAGTTCCCGTTGACACCGAACGGGAAAGTCGACCGCCGCGCCCTGCCCGCCCCGCAGCTGCGCACCCGCACCTATCGGGCGCCGTCGACGCCGGTGGAGGAGATCATCGTCGCGGTGTTCGCCGAGGTGCTCGGCGCCGACCGGGTCGGTACCGAGGACGACTTCTTCGCGCTGGGCGGGCATTCGCTGTCGGCCACGCGGGTGGCGGCCCGGGTTGCCGCGGCGACGGGCCTGACGGTCGAGGTGCGCGACGTGTTCGACGCGCCCACCGCCGCCGGGTTGGCCGCGGTCTTGGCCGCGCGCTCCGCGGGGCCGAGCTCGGCGCCGGTGCCACAGCCTCGGCCCGATCGAATACCGTTGTCGTTCGCGCAGTCTCGGATGTGGTTCATCAACCGCTTCGAGCCCGAGTCGCCCGCCTACAACGTCGCCATGGTGTTGCGCCTGCGCGGGCCACTGGACACGGCCGCGTTGTCCGCCGCGTTCGGCGACGTCGCGGCGCGACACGAGAGCTTGCGCACGGTGTTCCCGGACGAGCGGGGCGTACCGTGCCAACGGATTCTGCCGTTCGACGGTCCCGTCGCAGTGCCCGTGGAGCCGGTCGATCCGCTCGAGCTCACCCACCGGGTGGCCGCCATCGTGCGACAGGGCTTCGACGTGTCGGCGCGGCCGCCGTGGCGAGTCGCTCTGCTGCGCAGTGCTTCCGAGGAGCACCTGCTGGTCGTGGTGCTGCATCACATCGTTGCCGACGGGTGGTCGATCGCGCCGTTGGTGCGCGACCTGTCGCTGGCGTACACCGCGCGGCGCGTGGGCGGGCTGCCGAAATGGACGCCGTTGCCGGTGCAGTACGCGGACTACACGCTGTGGCAGCACGCGCAGCTCGGTGCGCAGACAGATCAGGACAGTGTCGCGGCCCGCCAACTCGCTTACTGGACAGCGCATTTGGCTGACCTGCCGCAACGTCTGGAACTGCCCGCCGATCGGCCGCGACCCGTGGTGGCCACGCAGCGCGGTGGTACCTATTCGTTCGGTTTGGACGCCGCGACGGTCGCCGGCCTCGCCGCGGTGGCGCGTGATCAGCAGGTCACGGTGTTCATGGTGGTGCATGCCGCGTTGGCGGTGCTGCTGGCCCGCCTGTCCGGCAGCGCCGATGTCGCGGTGGGCACGCCGATCGCGGGCCGCGGTGCGTCCGCGCTGGACGGTCTGGTCGGCATGTTCGTAAACACGCTGGTGCTGCGCACCACGGTCGATCACGGGGGGTCGTTCGCCGATCTGCTCGACCGGTGCCGCCAGGTGGACCTGGATGCTTTCGCGCACGCCGACATTCCGTTCGAGCGCGTGGTCGAGGCCGTCGACCCACCCCGTAGCCAGGCGCACCACCCGTTGTTCCAGGTGATGCTGGCGTTCCAGAACCTCGACCTGGACCTGGAGCTGGCACGGCTGCCCGGCCTGCGGGTCGAGCCGCTGCGGAGTCTCGACATCGGGGTCGAGCGCTTCGACATGACCGTGACGATCGCCGACATCCCCTCCGGCGCCACCGATTTCGCCAGCGCCGTGCCGGTCACCATCGGTTACGCGCTGGATCTGTTCGACCGGCCGACGATCGCCGCGTTCGCCCGGCGCTTCCAGCACATCATGCGTGCCGTCACGGCCGAGCCGGCACTGCGTCTGCACACTCTGGATCTGCTCGCGGTGGACGAGCGAATGCTGTTGCGCGAGTGGGCCGACGGTGGGCACTCCCCGGCGCCGGGGCTACTGGCCGAGATATTCGGGCATGCCGCCGGGCAATTCCCGGCGCGGCCCGCCGTGGTGGCCGCGGGGGAGGAATGGACCTACCGGGATCTCGACGACTGGTCGAATCGGTGCGCTCGGGTGCTGATCGAACACGGCGCGGGCCCGGAAACGGTGGTCGCGCTTGCTGTTCCGCGCTCCGCGGCATGGCTGCGGGCGGTCTGGGCGGTCGCGAAGACCGGGGCCGCCTTCGTGTCCCTCGATCCGGCCCAGCCGCGCGAGCGCAACCGGGCCATTCTCGCCGACTGCGCGGCGGTCGTGGTGCTCACCTGTGGCGAACAGGCCAGCGCGACAACCGGGGAGTGGGAATTGCCCGGGACCACCGTGCTCGATCTGGACGGAGTCGAGGTGGCGACGCGGGACGCGGGCCCGATCGGGGACGCGGATCGGCGCGCGGCGGTACGGCCGGACAACATCGCCTACATCGTCTACACCTCGGGCTCGACAGGCGCCCCGAAGGGCGTCGCGGTGACCCACGCGGGGTTGTCCGCGATCGGGTCGGCCACCCATCGAGACCATGGGGTGACGTCGCAATCCCGGGTATTGGCGGTCGCCGCACGCACTTTCGACGCGGCGATCTTCGAGCTGTTGCTCGCGATACCCGCGGGCGCCGCGTTGATCGTCGCACCCGAGGAGGTCGTCGCCGGGCCGCCGCTGGCGCAATTGCTGCGCGCGCAACGCATCACACACTGCTTCCTGTCGCCGATGGTGGCGCTGTCGGTCGAGCCGACCGGGCTCGACGATCTCCGGGTGCTGCTGACCGGCGCGGAGGCATGCCCGCCCGCGCTGGTGGAACGCTGGTCCGGCACCGATACCGCGGGCGTGCGCACTGTGCACAACCTCTACGGCCCCAGCGAGGCCACGGTCTGGGTGTCGGGTACGCGATTGCGTGCCGGTGACCCGATCTCGGTCGGTGCGCCGATTCCCGGCTTCCGTGCGACGGTCCTGGATGCCTGGCTGAACGAGGTCCCGCCCGGCGTGGTCGGCGAGCTGTACGTCGCCGGTCCCGGTGTCGCCCGCGGCTATCTCGACCGGGTCGGTGCCACCTGCGCCGCGTTCGTGGCGGACCCGTTCGGGCCCGCCGGGTCGCGCATGTACCGCACCGGAGATCTGGTGCGGTGGCTGCCGACCGAAGCCGACGGCGGCACCCTGGTGGTCGTCGGCCGCGCCGATCATCAGGTCAAGCTGCGTGGTCAGCGCCTGGAACTCGGCGAAATCGAGAGTGTGCTCGCCGCATTCGACGACGTGCAGCGCGCCGTCGTCACCCAGGTCACCCAGGGTGCGACCGCACGCCTCGCCGCGTACGTCACCGCCGCGCCGGGCCGGTTGCCCGATCCGGCGACCCTCCGGGAGGCGGCCGCCCGAAAGCTCCCGTCCTACATGATCCCCGACACCGTCACCGTCCTGGACGAGCTGCCGCTCACCACGAGCGGGAAGATCGATCGGCGCGCGCTGCCGGAACCGCAGTGGGCGACAACGACGTACCGGGCACCGGCGAACGCCACCGAAGAGGTGGTGGCCACGGTGTTCGCCGAAGTGCTCGGCGTCGATCGGGTGGGCGCCGACGACGACTTCTTCGCCATGGGTGGCGACAGCATCGTCTCGATCCAGCTGGTGGCCCGCGCGAAAGACCGCGGCGTCGTGTTCACCCCGCGCCAGGTGTTCGAGGCACGCACGGTCGCCGCATTGGCACGGGTCGCCGAATCGGTCGATCCCGCACCCGTTCTGGCCGAATTGCCGGGCGGCGGCGTCGGGCGGCTGCCGCTCCCGCCGATCGTCCGGTGGATGGTGGAGCGCGGCGGGTTCGAGCGCTTCAACCAGACGCTCGTGCTCAACGCCCCGGCCGGACTGGACCGGGCCGGGCTGGTCGCGATCGTGCGGGCGGTGCTCGACCGCCATGACATGCTGCGGGCTCGGCTGTGGCACGACGGCCACGACTGGCAGCTCGAGGCGCGCCCGAGCGGGTCGGTGGACGCGGAATCGCTGGTGCATCAAGTGGTACTGGACTCGAACTGTGCTCCCGCGCAATGCCGGCAGCTGGTGCGGACCGAGGTAGCAGCCGCGCTCGGGCGGCTCAACCCGGCCGAAGGCGTTGTGTGGCAGGCGCTTTGGGTGTCGCACGGCGACGGTTCGCGCGGCGGTCAGCTGATCGTCGTCGGCCATCATCTGGTGGTGGACGGAGTTTCGTGGCGCATCCTGCTGCCGGATCTGCGGTCGGCGTGGCAGCAGTATCGCGCGGGCGCGGCGGTCGCGCTGCCGCCGGTGGGCACCTCGATGCGGCGCTGGGCGCACGGCCTGGCCGAGGCGGCGCGGGCACCGCGGCGGGTGGCGGAGCTCGCGCTGTGGCAGGGGATCGTCGACGGGCCGGACCCGGCCCTCGGCGTGCGTGCGGTCGAATCCGCCGCCGACACGATCGGCGTTCGGCGAGTGGAGGTCTCAGCCGGGGTCACCGAGGCACTGCTGACGCGGGTGCCCGCGGCCTTCCACGGCGACGTACAGGATGTGCTGGTCGCCGCGCTCGCGCTGGCCGTGACGCGCTGGCGGGCCGGTCGAGGCGGGTCCGAGGCGTCGACACTGGTGCGCCTCGAGGGGCACGGGCGTGAGGAGCAGGTCGTCGCGGGCGCGGACCTGACCGCGACGGTCGGCTGGTTCACGACCGTGTATCCGGTGCGAATCGACCTGGCGGGAATCGATCTCGAAGCGGCCTTCGCCGGTGGTGCGGCGGTCGAGGCGGCGGTGAAGAGCACGAAAGAACAGTTGCGTGCGATCCCGGATCACGGCATCGGCTACGGACTGCTGCGCTATCTCAACCCCGAGGCCGCGCGGACACTGCCTGCCGCGCTGCCGGCGCAGATCGCCTTCAACTACCTCGGGCAGCTGCCGTCGAGCGGATCATCCGGCGTCGCGACGACCGCTGAGTTCGCCGTTACCGACGAACTCGGCGCTCCGGTCGCGGACGCGGATCTGTACGCCATGGCGACGGCCACGGTCGACATCACCGCGGTGGTGACCGAGGGACGGTTGTCGGCCACCTTCGGCTATCGCGAGGCCGTGCTCGACGACGCGGAAGTCGCTGAGCTGTCGCGATTCTGGGTCGACGCGCTGCACGCCATCGCGGCCAGGCCGCAAGCCGGTGGGTACACGCCGTCCGACTTCCCGCTGGTGCGGGCGACACAGGCCGATATCGCGACGTGGGAGACGCGGTACCCGAGCCTGGCCGACGTGTGGCCGCTCTCGCCATTGCAGACCGGCCTGCTGTTCCACGCGCAGCTGGCCGAGTCGGCGGTGGATGTGTACGCGGTACAGCTCGCGATCACGCTCTCCGGCGATGTGGACGCCGCACGTCTGCGGCATGCGACCGGGGTCCTGTTGCGGCGGTACCCGAATCTGCGAGTGGCGTTCGGCGCCGACATCGCGGGTGTCGGCGTGCAATTCGTCCTCGACGAGGCGCGCCTGCCGTGGCGCGAGGTGGATCTGCGTGCCGTGGCGGAGGCGGAAGCCGAAGCCGCGCTGGCGGACGTGCTGGATCGGGACAAGGCGGAGCCGTTCGATCTCGCCACGGCGCCGCTGATGCGGTGCACACTGATCGCGACCGGCGCGGGCCGGTACACGCTGGTGCTCTCGTACCATCACGTGCTGTTCGACGGCTGGTCGATGCCGACGCTGCTGCGGACGCTGCTGGCCGCGTACGCGAATCCGGACGACGTGGCGCTCGCGGAGCCGCAGGCGGCTTACCGGTCCTACCTCGACTGGCTGGCCAGACAGGATTCGGACGCCTCGCTGCGGACGTGGCGGCACGCGCTGGACGGCGCCGAGGCGACGCTGTTGAGCCCACGTGGCGCGGCATCGGACCCGGCGGCGCGAACGAACTCTGTCGCGGTGGAATTCGACGAGGTGGGTATCGACCGGCTGGTCGCCGCGGCGGCGGCCGCCGGGGTCACGGTGAACACCGTGTTCCAGGTGGCGTGGGCCATTGTCGTCGGCTATCTGGCCGGTCGCGACGATGTCGTATTCGGGACGACGGTGTCCGGACGGCCCGCCGAGCTGCCCGGCATCGAATCCGCGGTCGGCTTGTTTATCAACACCATTCCCGTGCGAGTCCGCCGCGGTTCGGGTGAAACGCTCGGCGCGCTGCTGCGTCGGGTGCAGTCCGAACAGTCGGCACTGCTGGAGCACCACCATGTCGGGTTGACGGATATCCACGCCGCACTGGGTGTTTCGACTCTGTTCGACACGGTGCTGGTGTTCGAGTCCTACCCGGTCGACGAGGCCGCGCTCGCGGCGCAGGCCGCGGCGGTCGACGGTATGCGGGTCGAAGGGCTGCGTTCGAACGACTCAGCGCACTATCCCCTCGCGCTGGTGGTGGCCAAGGGGCAGCGCTTCCGGGCGCACATGCAGTACCGGCCGGGCATTTTCGCGCACGCGCAGGTTCAGGCCTGCGCCGATCGGCTGGTGCGTGTGCTGGCGGCGATCGCGGCCGATGCCTCGGTCGCGGCGGAATCGATCGATCTGTTGACCTCAGCTGAGCGGGCTCGGCTCGTCCCGGTGCGCGGCGGTGCCGCGCAGCCGCCGCGGGTACTCGCTGACCTGCTCGCGGCAGGCTCCGCCGTCGATCCCGCCGCGCCCGCGGTGGTGTCGGGCCCGGTGACGCTGAGCTTCGGCGAGTTGGAGAGCTACTCGAACCGGTTGGCGCGGTTGCTGATCGGCCGCGGCGTCGGTCCGGGTGACGCGGTCGCGCTGGCGATGCCGCGTGGCGTCGAGTTCCTCGCCGGACTGTGGGCGGTGACCAAGGCCGGTGCCGCCTTCGTGCCGATCGACCCGCGCCATCCGTTGGATCGGGTCACCGGCATGACCGCCGACGCCGGTGTGCGCCTGGCGATGTCGGTGACCGAGACCGCCGCCACGGTGCCCGGCGCGCTGGAGCGAGTGCTGCTCGACGCCCCGGACCTGCCCGCGCGGCTCGCGCAGTTCCCCGCCGACGCGGTGACCGACGCGGACCGGACCGGCCCGCTCCACCCGGGACACGTTGCCTACGTGGTCTATACCTCCGGGTCTACGGGTACGCCGAAGGGTGTGGTGGTCACGCACGAGGGCCTGGCGAACTTCACCGCCGAGCAGCGTGCGCGGTACCGCGTGGACGCGAGCGCTCGCGTACTCGCGGTCTCGGCACCGGGTTTCGACGCCGTCATGATGGAACTGCTGATGGCGCACCCGAACGGCGCGGCGCTGGTCGTCTCGCCGCCGGACATCTTCGGTGGCGCGCAACTCACGGAGATTATTCGCACGCAACGGGTTTCGCACGCGTTCGTGACGACGAGCGTGCTGGCGACCATGTCGCCCGCCGACTTGCCGTCGCTGCGGGTGCTCGTCACCGGTGGCGAACGGGTGCCCGCGGAACTGGTCGCGGCCTGGGCACCGGGGCGGCAGCTCTATGTCGCGTACGGGCCGACCGAGACGGTCATAGTCACGACCATCAGCGAGCCGATGGCTCCCGATGCGCCGGTGACACTGGGCAGGCCGATCCGCGGTGTCGAGGCGGTCGTGCTGGACGCGCTGCTGCGGCCGGTGCCGGTCGGCGTGCGTGGTGAGCTGTATCTCGGTGGTATCCAGCAGGCGAGGGGCTACCTGAACCGGCCCGCACTGAGTGCCGCGACCTTCGTGGCGAATCCGTATGGGTGCCAGGGCTCTCGGCTGTACCGGACCGGTGACCTGGTGTGCTGGACCGCGGACGGCGAGCTGGAGTTCCTGGGTCGCAACGACTTCCAGGTCAAGGTGCGTGGGCAGCGGATCGAACTCGGTGAGATCGAAGCGGTGCTCGCGCGACAGGACGGGGTGACGCGCGCCGTAGTGGTGCACCGCGCGGAATCCGAACGGCTCATCGCCTACCTCGTCGGCGCCGATATCGAGCCGGATCGAGTGCTCGCGGCCGCCGGGCAGCAACTGCCCGCGCACATGGTGCCTGACGCGTGCGTGGTGCTGACCGAGCTGCCGCTCACGGTCAGCGGCAAATTGGACCGCGCGGCACTGCCGGAACCGCAACAGCGCACGCGGACCTACCGGAAACCGGAGACCCCGGCCGAGCGGTTGGTCGCGGAGGCGTTCGCCGAGCTGCTCGGGGTGGACCGGATCGGCGCGGACGACGACTTCTTCGCACTCGGCGGGCATTCGCTCTCGGCGATGCGGGCGGCGTCGCGGTTGTCCGCGAGCGCGGGTGTGCGGATCGGTGTGCGCGAGGTCTTCGAGGCGCCGACCCCCGCGCGGCTGGCGCTGGTGTTGGCGGCGGCCGGTGGCGTCGCGGCGGCCCAGCCCGAGCTGGTGGCACAGGAGCGGCCCGAGCGGGTGCCGCTGTCGTTCGCGCAGCTGCGGATGTGGTTCATCAACCGATTCCATGGCGCCGCAGCGGGTTACACGATCCCGCTGGTGCTGCGGTTGACCGGCGAGTTGGACACCGCGGCGCTGAGCGCCGCGCTCGGCGACGTGGTGCGCAGGCACGAGAGCCTGCGCACCGTCTTCCCCGACGACGAGGGGACACCGTCGCAGCGGGTACTGCCTGCCGACCACACCACGGTGCCCATCGAGGTGCGGTCGGTGGCGCCCGCGGAACTCACCGCAGCGGCCGCCGACGCCGTGCGGCACGGTTTCGACCTCTCGCACGAGCTTCCGCTGCGTGTCACGCTGCTGGACTGTGGTGCGGGGGAGTACGTGCTGGCCATGGCGATCCATCACATTGCCGCGGACGGGTGGTCGCTGGCGCCGTTGGCGCGCGACCTGTCCGCCGCGTACACCGCGCGCCGGTCCGGGCTGGCTCCGGAATGGAGCCCGTTGCCGGTCCAGTACGTGGATTACGCGCTGTGGCAACGTCGCGTGCTGGGTTCGGAAACCGATCCCGGGTCCCTGGCGGCACGCCAGCTGTCCTATTGGACAGCGCATTTGGCGGGTGCACCGGACCGGCTGGAGCTGCCTGCCGACCGGCCGCGACCATCGGTCGCCTCGCAGGCAGGCGGCAGCTACTCGTTCGTGCTGGACGCCGAATTGTTCGCGGGCATCGGCGCACTGGCGAACGCGAGCGAGACGACGGTGTTCATGGTGTTCCATTCGGCGCTGGCGCTGGTGCTGTCCAGGATGTCCGGCAGCGACGACATCACCGTCGGCACGCCGATCGCGGGTAGGGGCGCGGCCGCGCTCGACGATGTGATCGGCATGTTCGTCAACACCCTGGTGTTGCGGACCCGGATCGACGAAACCCGCTCGTACACCGCCCTGCTGGACGAGGTGCGCCGGGTGGATCTCGAGGCCTTCGCCAACGCCGACATTCCGTTCGAGCGCGTGGTGGAGGCCATCGATGTGCCCCGCTCGCAGGCGCACCACCCGCTGTTCCAGGTGATGCTGGCATTCCAGAACCTCGACCTGGATCCGGCCTCGGCGCAACTGCCCGGCATCCGGGTCGCGCCGATGCGGCTCGACACCGGCGTCGAACGCTTCGACCTGTCCTTCACTGTCGCCGACCTGCCGGATTCGACCGGCGCGATCCCGATCACCATCGGTTACGCGACAGACCTTTTCGACCGCTCGACGGTCGCGGACCTGGCACATCGACTCGTGCGGATACTGCGCGCGGTGGTGGCCGATCCCACCGCCGTGCTGCGTGATCTCGAAGTGCTCGATACCGGCGAGCGAGAATTGTTGCGGGCGTGGGGCGATGGTGGCACCGCACCGGATCCGCGCACCCTGGGCGAGATGCTTTCCGCGGTGGCCGCGGCGCACCCGGATCGGCACGCGGTGGTGGATGCCCGGCACCGCCTGACCTATCGGGGATTGGATCGCTGGTCGAACCGATTCGCGCGAGCGCTGATCGATCAGGGCGCGGGGCCGGAAACCGTGGTGGCGATCGCGGTGCCGCGCTCGTCGGCCTGGGTGCGTGCGGTGTGGGCGGTCGCGAAGACCGGTGCCGCCTTCGTCTCCGTCGATCCCGCACAACTGTGGGAGCGCAATCGGTTCGTTCTCGGCGACGTCGCCGCGACGGTGGTGCTCGTCGACGGCGAATCCGACGGCGACACCGCCGGATTGGATCGGGCTCAGCTGCATCGCGACGGAACTCCGGTGCTCGATGTGGCTCGGCTCGATCTGCTCGACTACAGCGACATACCGGTGACCGACGATGACCGGCGTGCTCCGGTACGGCCCGAGAACACCGCATACGTCGTATACACCTCGGGAACCACCGGTAAACCGAAGGGCGTCGCGGTCACCAACTCCGGCTTGGCCGCGGTCGCCGCCGCCCAGTGGGAGCGGTTCGACCTCGGCCCGGACGCCCGGATGCTGGCCGTCGCCGCAAGGACTTTCGATGCGGCGGTGTTCGAGTTGACCGCGGTCGCCTGCGCCGGTGCGACATTGGTCGTCGCCGCCGGTGACGCCTTCGCCGGTGCGCCATTGACCGAGTTGATCGCTGCCGAAGGCGTGACGCACGCGTGCCTGACCCCCGCGGTGGCGGCCACGCTGGCGACCGAGCGGCTCGATGGGCTGCGGGTGCTGATGGTCGCAGGCGAGGCGTGCCCGCCCGCCCTGGTGCGGCAATGGTCCGGCACCGACGCCGACGGGGTGCGCGCCCTGTACAACCTGTATGGGCCGAGCGAGGCGACGATCTGGGTCACCGCGGCCGAATTGCGGTCAGGCCTACCGGTTTCGCTCGGCGAGCCGATTATCGGTGTCAGAGTGGTGGTCTTGGACGCGAGCCTGCGCCCGGTGCCACCGGGCGTCGTGGGGGAGTTGTACACGGCCGGTTGCGGTGTGGCGCGTGGGTATCTCGATCGGAGCGCGTTGACGGCGTCGTCGTTCGTCGCCGATCCCTTCGGGCCGCCCGGTTCCCGGATGTATCGCACGGGCGACCTGGTGCGCTGGGTGCCCGCGGGCGAGCGGCGCGTACTGATGTTCGTCGGCCGCGCCGACCGGCAGGTCAAGATCCGCGCCCAGCGCCTGGAACTCGGCGAGATCGAGGGCGTGCTCGCCGGATTGGCCGAGGTGCGCCAGGCGGTGGTCGTCCCGCACACCACCGGTGACGATGCCGAGAACGGCAGCGGCACGGTGCGCTTGGCCGCCTACGTCACACCGGGTCCGGGACACGCGCCTGACCCGGACACGGTCCGGGCGGCACTGGCGGACCGCCTGCCGTCGTTCATGGTGCCCGACGTCGTCACGGTGCTCGCGGAACTGCCGTTGACCTCGAACGGCAAGGTGGATCCGCGCGCACTGCCTGCCCCGGAGTGGGCGGTCGTGCCGTATCGGGCCGCCGCGACACCGTTCGAGGAGCTCGTGGCCGCGGCGTTCGCGGAGGTGTTGGGCATCGACCGGGTGGGCGCCGACGACGATTTCTTCGCGCTCGGCGGGCATTCGCTGTCCGCGACGCGGGTGGCGGCCCGCCTCGGCACGGTGGCGGGTACCGAGGTGAGCGTGCGGGAGGTGTTCGATACACCGACCGTCGCCGGTCTGGCACGCACGCTCGCCGTGCGCGCGGCCGGCGCGGTGGAACCGGTGCGGATGCGGTTGTCGGCTCGCGAGCGGCCCGAACGGCTGCCATTGTCGTTCGCGCAGTGGCGGATGTGGTTCCTCAACCGGTTGGCGCCGGACTCACCGGCCTACAACATTCCGCTCGTACTGCGGTTGACCGGTGCCCTCGATGTCGCGGCGCTGACCGCGGCCATCGGCGATGTGCTGGCGCGGCATGAAGCGCTGCGCACGGTGTTCCCGGACCGCGACGGCAGCCCGTGTCAGCGGATCGTGCCCGCGGACGAGGTCGACGTCCCGGTCGAGGTGCGCACCGTCGCCGCGGGCGAACTCGTGGACGCGGTAGTGCCGTTGGCGCGGCGTGGATTCGAACTGTCGACCGAGTTCCCGGTGCGGGTCACCCTGCTGGACAGCGGTTCCGGCGAGCATGTGCTCGTGCTGGTGCTGCATCACATCGCGGCGGACGGATGGTCGCTGGGGCCGTTGGCGCGCGATCTGTCGCAGGCATACGCCGCGCGCCAGGCAGGGCAGACACCGGAGTGGGCCGCGTTGCCGGTGCAGTACGCGGATTACACGCTGTGGCAGCGGGAAATGCTCGGCACGGAAACCGATCCGGACAGCGTCTCGGCACGGCAACTCGGGTACTGGACGAAGCAATTGGCGGGCTTGCCGGATCGGCTGGACGTGCCCGCCGACCGCGTCCGGCCCGCCGTGGCCTCGCAGCGTGGCGGCACGTATTCCTTTGTGCTGGAGCCTGCTACGGCGGCCGGCGTGGACCGAGTCGCGCGTGCGCGGCACTCGACGGTGTTCATGGTGCTGCACGCGGCGCTTGCGGCACTGCTGTCGCGAGTGTCGGGCAGCGGCGATATCGCGATCGGTACGCCGATCGCGGGGCGCGGCGCGGCCGCACTCGACGGTCTGGTCGGCATGTTCGTCAACACGCTGGTGTTGCGCACCCGAGTCGACGCGGCCGAGACGTTCGGCGATCTGCTCGACCAGTGCCGCCGCGTCGATCTGGCGGCGTTCGCCCATGCCGACGTTCCGTTCGAACGGGTGGTGGAGGCGATCGATCCGCCGCGCAGTCAGGCGCATCATCCGCTGTTCCAGGTGATGCTGGCCGCGCAGCATCTCGACCTCGACCTGATCGACGCGCAGTTGCCGGGAATCCGCTGCACACCGGTGGATCTCGGCATCGAGGTGGAACGATTCGATCTGACCGTCACCGTGTCCGAGGCTCCGGCCGCCGATGGTGGACTGCTGATCGGGATGAGCTACGCCCTTGATCTTTTCGATGAGCGGACCATCGCCACGCTGGGGCAGCGGCTGGTGCGCGTGATCGACGCGGTGGTCGGCGATCCCGCGGTGCGGCTGCGCGAGATCGAGGTGCTCGACTCGAGCGAGCGAACGATGGTGTCCGCGTGGGGTGTCAGTGGCGCGGGCCCCGAGCCGGTCACCTTGTCCGCGATACTCGATCACGCGGCCGCCGAGCACGCGGATCAGGTGGCGGTGGTCGACGGCGGACAGGCGTGGACGTATCGCGAGCTGGACGAGTGGTCGAATCGCTGTGCCCGCATGCTCATCGATGCCGGTGCGGGGCCGGAATCCGTGGTCGCGCTCGCGGTCCCGCGGTCGGCGACGTGGCTGCGCGCGGTGTGGGCCGTCGCCAAGTCCGGTGCGGCGTTCGTCTGCCTCGATCCCGCGCATCCGGTCGAACGCAACCGCGTCATTCTCGCCGACTGCGCTGCGGAGATCGTCCTGTTCGGCGGTGAAAGTGGTTTCTCGGCAATAGGTTCGGGCCTGGTGGGTACTGGTTCCGCCGCGGGTGACGCCGAGGTTCGGATGATCGACCTGGACCGGCTCGACCTTTCGCGGTGCGGCAGTGCACCGGTGAGCGATATCGACCGGAGAGCGACGGTGCGTCCCGGCAACACGGCCTACGTCGTGTACACGTCGGGGTCGACGGGGACGCCCAAGGGCGTGTCCGTGACCCATGCGGGCCTGGCCGCCGTCGCGGCGGTGCAGCGTTCGCGCTTCCGGGTCGGCGCCGCGTCCAGGGTATTGGCCGTGGCCGCACGGACTTTCGATGCGGCGATGTTGGAGTTGCTGCTCGCGGTACCGGCCGGCGCGGCCTTGGTCGTCGCCGGGGACGATGTCTTCGCCGGGGAGCCGCTGGCCGAACTGCTGCGCACCGAGCGCATCACGCACGCCTTCCTCGCACCCGCGGTCGCTCTTTCGGTCGACCCGGGCGGGCTCGACGAGCTGCGGATGCTGTTGACCGGCGCCGAGGCATGCCCGCCGGAGCTGGTGCGGCTCTGGGCGGGCACGGATGCCGCCGGTGTCCGCGAGGTGCACAACCTCTATGGGCCGACCGAATCGACCATCTGGCTCGCCGGTGCGCGGTTGCGTGCCGGTGATCCGGTGTCGGTGGGTGCCCCGATTCCGGGAGCCCGTGTGCTGGTGCTGGATTCGTCGCTGCGTTCGGTCGCGCCGGGGACCGCGGGTGAGCTGTACGTGGCCGGTCCGGGTGTGGCCCGCGGATATCTGAACCGGGCTGGTATGTCCGCGGCCTCCTTCGTTGCCGATCCCTTCGGGGCGCCTGGCTCGGTGCTGTACCGCACGGGAGATGTGGTGCGGTGGCGGGTCGTCGGTGCCGGCGCGGCCGAACTGGTGTTCGTCGGCCGCGCCGACCATCAGATCAAGATTCGCGGACAACGCTTGGAACTCGGCGAGATCGAAGCGGCCATGGCGGATCTGGACGATGTGCGGCACGCGGTAGTCGCTGTCGACTCCGGCGGTGCGCGGTTGGCCGCCTATGTGGTCGCGGGGCAGGGGAGCCGACTCGATCCGGCGGCGATCCGGCAGGCGGTGGCGCGACGGTTGCCGTCGTTCATGGTGCCCGACACCGTCACCGTGCTCGACGCCTTGCCGCTGACCGCGAACGGAAAGGTCGATCGCCGCGCGCTGCCCGCACCGGAGGGTGCGGTGCGGCCGTATCGAGCGCCCTCGACCGCGCTCGAGGAAACCGTGGTCGCGGTGTTCGCCGAGGTGCTCGGTGTCGATCGGGTCGGTGTCGACGACGACTTCTTCACGCTGGGCGGCACCTCGGTGGTGGCCATGAAGTTGGTGTCGCGCTTGCGTTCCCGCACCGGGATCGCGGTGCCCTACCGGCTGCTCTTCGCCGACTCGACGCCCGCCTCGCTCGCGCGGTATCTGGCGGCGCCGCAGTCGGAGCTGGGCGTCTCGCTCGGCGTGCTGACGCCGCTGCGCGCCGCGGGCAAGGGCACCCCGCTGTTCTGCGTCCATCCCGGCGGTGGCCTGGCCTGGGTGTACGGGGCGCTCGCGGGACACCTGGACCCGGACCGGCCCGTGTACGGCCTGCAGGACCCGTACATCGTCGAAGACGGCGCGCGACTCGAATCAGTCGAGGCCTATGCCGAGCGTTACGTCGAGGAACTCCTGAAGTCGTTCCCGGAAACCACGTTCCACCTGCTCGGTTGGTCGCTCGGCGGAAAGATCGCCCACGCGATGGCGGCGCGGCTGCGTCGCCTGGGGCACTCGGTCGGCCTGCTCGCGCTGGTCGACACCGGCGTCGCGGAGAACCTCGAACAGGTACCCGACACCGAAGCCGATGCGGCACAGAGTCGTCGGGCATTGACCGAATTCCTGCGCGGCTGGCGGGAATTCCTCGGCATGGACGACGCGGCACAGATCGACGATCCGGCGCGGTTGCTCCCGCTGATCGCGGAGCGGCTCAGCAGCGAAGGCATCCTCACCCCGCAGCAGGTGCGGCGCGTGACGGAGAGCTTCACGCTGCCGGTGCCGCACGCACCGGGCCGTTTCGACGGTGACGCCGTGCTGTTCGTCGCCGCCCGCGAGTCCTATCGAGATCAGATCGCGGCAACCTGGCGTGGGCATATCACCGGCACCATCCACGAGATCCCGATCGATGAATGGCACACCGGGATGATGAACCCGGAAGCCGCCGCCGTGATCGGCCCGCGCCTGAACACCTTGCTCCGGGAGGTGGAGTCGGCCCGCCGACCGTGAGAATCGGTGCCTCGCCACGGTTTCGCGCCGCCGCCGATCCGCGGCGGCGGCGCGAAACCCGTGCGGAGGCTCGATCACCTGAACGTGTCGTTACCCCTCTCGCACAGCCGAATTCGACGAAATCGGCGCGGTCATGTTCAGGAGTTCAGTACACGTCAGCGTCCGTCGCTGGGGCCAGGCACACGATTGCGGAGTAGCGATCAGTGCTTGCGGTATGCCGGACGAGCAGGTGGGTGCTCAGGAACGCCGCGGCGGACTCGGCGTAGAGATCGTCCGCGGCACCGGGTACGGCCAGGGTGCGCATGACTTCCTCCAGCAACGGGTCACCGTGCGCGAGCGCGGCCGACATCGCCTCGAAATCCGCAGCGCTGCCGTCCAACTGGGCCGCGGTCGCGTCGACGGTGGCGCGCGGAATATGGATCTGCGTGCTGCGCATCGGCCCTGCTCCGCGATAGCCGGCCGAGGTGGCCGCCCCGGCACCTTGGCCTCGATCGCTCCCGGCAGCCAGGTAAAGCGGGCGCCGCGCCCGTCAACCGGCGTCCTCGAAACCGCATGGCACCGACCCTACCGACGCGCGACCGATGGCGAGATCAGCGAGAAATCACCGCGCTCGATACCGCTGAGCGCGGTGTAGCGAACTGCTCCGGCGTGCCGATCGCGCGGCTCCGAGGCCGATCCGGAATTCCTGCTACTGTCCGGCAAACATCGCGTGAGCAGTCGGTTCGAGGTCCACAAGAGAGGATCGGTCGGGTCGTGTCGGAAACTGTGATCGGACGTCGTGCGTTGTTGACCACTGCGGTCGCGGCGGGAGCACTGGCCGCGGGAGCGACGACAGTCGCCTGTGGCGCGCCTGCCGCTCGGACCGATTTCGCGCGGTCGATGGATCGAAGCGTAGAACTGGCCAGAGAGATGCTGGGCATCGACGCCGCGGGCAATGATCTGCGGCTGGCCTACCTGCGCACACTGATCGATACCGGGCTGACCAAAACCACTGCGCCCAAACGGGTTCTGGTGATCGGCGCGGGCCCGGCCGGGCTGACCGCGGCGAGCCTGCTCGCCGATGCCGGGCACCAGGTCACGGTCATCGAGGCCAACGGCAACCGAACCGGTGGGCGTGTCAAGACCTTTCGCGGGATCTTCACCGATCCGGCGCTCTATGCGGAGGCCGGCGCCATGCGATTACCGAGCGCCCATCCCATGGTGCTCGCCCTCGCCGACAAACTCGGCCTGCGGCGGCGGCAGTTCCACAATGCCGATGTCGCCCCGGAGGCGCGGTCCGCCGCGGTCACTCCCGTCGTGTATCGCTCTTTCACGGGCGAGCAGTGGAGCAACGGTCCCGCCGCCGAGTTCCAGCCACCGCCCGCGGCGGGACGCACGCTGATCAACACCAACGGGCGGATCGTTACGCGCGCCGACTACGCGCGCGATCCCGCGGCCTTGCATCGTGCGTTCGGCGTTGACCTGGCCACTCCGGCCCGAGGCGCGCTCGACTCGGCACTGCACAAGGTGGGGGTGCCCGACGGCTGGCCGATCGAGCGCCGAATCGAGGGCTGGGCAAAGATTTTCAATACCTACGAGGACTATTCCACGCACCGCTATCTGACCGAGCACGGCTGGAGTCTGGCGCACCTGGCCGCGGTGGGCACCCTGGAGAACCTGACCTCCCGGCTGCACTACGGCGTCATCTCCGCGATGGTCGACCATGCCCTGATCCGCCCCGACGCGAGCTACTGGGAGCTGGAGGGCGGCACCGCGACACTGACCGACGCGCTCACCAGCAAGCTCGGTCCCGCTGTGCACCAGGGCAAGCGCATGACGCACATGGAGCAGCACGAGCATGGGGTAAAGGTGTGGACCACAGCCGAATCCGGCAACGAGCACACCGACGGCGCGCCGGTGGACCCGGTCGAATCGTTCGAGGGCGATTACGCCATCCTCGCTATTCCTTTGACCGCCACCCGGTTCTGCACCTTCGACCCGCCGCTGTCCTATCCGACCCGGCGCGCCATCACCGAACTGCATCATGATGCGGCCACAAAGGTGTTGCTGGAGTTCAAGACCCGGTTCTGGGAGCAGGGGCCGAACGGCTTCCGTGGTGGCGGGTGCGTGTCGGACTGCCCGAACCGCTTCACCTATTTCCCCTCGCACGTACCGGAATCCGAGGGCGGCGTCGTGCTGGCCAGCTACACCTGGTCCGACGACGCCATGCGCTGGGATTCGCTCACCGAGGGCGAGCGGGTGCATTTCGCGCTCGCGGGAATGCGTCGCATGTTCGGTCCCCGCGTGGACGCCGAATTCACCGGTGTCGGCGTCTCGCAGTCCTGGCAGCGGGCCCGATACGCGCTCGGCGAGGCCGTCATTCCCACCCCGGGCCAGCTGCATGAACACCACGCGGCCACTCGCAACATCGAGGGCAGAATCCATTTGGCCGGCGACCACACCACCCTCAAACCGGCCTGGATCGAAGGCGCGCTGGAGAGCGGGGTCCGCACCGCCCTCGAAGTCCACCAACGATAGGTCGCGCGGCAGCGCAATACCCCCGGCCGGTGAGCTGTTGGCCAGGGCTCGCACGCGGACCGGTCTGCTGGTGATCGAACGCGCGGTTAGGCTCTGACGCGTGTCGATGACTTGGGCGGGTGCGCCGTCCACGGCGGGGAGGTAGAGCCATGACCGATTCGCGGCCGGGCCCGGGCGGTAAGGCGTTGTCGATCGTCGCCGGTGCGGTCGGGGTGGTGCTGCTGCTGGTGGTCGGAGTGGTGATCGGGTTCGTCGTGCGCGATCGGGTCGGCGCGGGCGCTTCGGGCACGCCCTTGCCCGCGCCCGCGCGGTATTCGACGGCGGCGGTGACGAATGCGTGCGACCTCGTCGATCGCACCCCGTTGACGAAGTGGGCGTCGACACCCGACGACACGCGAACCCAGGTCTCCGGTGACTCCGGCACCCTGAGCTGCGTTGTGCGCTATGCCAATAAGCCGGGCGAGGGGTTTCCGATGAACACCGCCTCGCTGCGGGTGCGGGCCGACGTGGTGGACGGATCGGCCGAACGCGTCTACGCGCACTGGACGCGTAGCGCCGCCGAGCTCGTCGATCCCGGGTCGCAGGTGAGCTCGGGTGAGTTCACCGGCATCGGCACCAAGGGCTACTGGCAATTCGAGGCCGACAACTTCGGCGGCATCGTCGACGCCGAATATGTGGTGTGCGTGTGGGATGCCGGTGCCGCGGTGCAGGTGCGGATCGCGCTGTCCCGGGAGAAGGCGGCCCCGGTGATCGGCAGGGACGAGCTCGACGCGGTCGCACGATCCCAGGCCCGCAAGGTGCTCGACGGACTGCGGCAGAACAACGGTGAATCCACCTCTGCCGCAGCCACTTCCAGCTCCGTCGTGCGGTCGTCCGCGGCCGGCACCGCGACGGCCCAGGCGCCGGCGCCAGGAGACTATTCCATGAACGGCGTAGCGAATGCCTGCGATCTGATCGATCCGACACCACTGCTGCGGTGGTCGGCCACGCCGGATCGGCCGCCTGTCCATGACGAAAGGCCGCCGAGCGCGGACAACTCCGGCAGTTTGTCCTGTCAGCTCGGTTACCAGAGCCAGTCGGGTGACGGCGTGCATTGGAATCAGGCCGCCATCGACCTGCACGTCGAATTCACCGCGCCCGGCGCCGCGCCCGTCTATGACGAGTGGAAGCAAAAGGACACCGCGCCCCGGCCGGGTGTGAATTCCGGCGAGCTGACGGGCCTCGGCACGCAAGCGTATTGGCACACCGCGGTAGCGGATTCGAGTAGCACGACCGGAACGGACTACGTCGTCGGCGCGCAGGACAGCAACGTGTCGGTACGCGTCCGAATCCCCATTCTGCGGCAACACGGCGAACCGCCGGTGGACTCGGCAGCAGTCGGCGCGATCGCCCGCGATCAGGCCGAGCGTGTCCTCGATGGTTTACATTGTCACCGGTGACGTCATCGGAGTTCAGTCGCCATATTCGTCGTACGCCTCGAACTCGCCGAAGTCGTCCTCGAACCAGCCGAGATCGCGCCACGTGCCCGACCCGTCGAGCGGTCCCTCATAGACGATTTCGAGATAGCTGCCGGACTGGTCGTCAAGTCGCAGACGACGGCCTCGGCTATACAGAAAAAGGGACGCGCTGATGTCGGGCCTCCCGCTGTCGTAGGCCATGCCGAGAACGCCCTCCCACGCCACTTGGAGCGGCCGGGACGGGGCCGGGCCCCGCACGAGACAGGAGAAGCCTTCCTCGAACTCGTTCGACTTGACCACGCTCACCGGCTCGCCGAGATGCACTCCCAGGCCGGTCACGAAGGAGTCGATCGCCGCTCGCCACCGGCCGGGCGTCGAGTGGTCCTGGGTATCGTTGTCGGCGGTCATTGCCAGCTGTTCCCTTCCCAGCTCTCCCTATCGGGATACACCACTGCGTGGGCGCTTTGGTTGCGTCGGATCTCGACGTAATGGGGGTTGTTCGCCCACTTTCCGGTTTCAGAGCTCGCTGCCGTGCGGCATCGGCTCAGCGCACTGTGTCGGCGTGTTCGAGGATGACCTGCTGGGTGGTGGCCCAGGCCGTGGAGGTGGGGTCGGCGAATTCGCCGTGACCGGTTCCGGGGAGCAAGCGCAGGTCGGCGCTGTTGCGGGCACGCCTGGCCGCGGTGATGTAGCGGCGGCTCTGTTCTGGGGAGACGACGTTGTCGGCATCGCCGTGAATCGCGGTGATCCGCATGGCGGTCGGAAGGTGGGCGATGGGGGAGGCGTAGCGATAGCGTTCGGGGACCTCGCTGGGCGAGCCGCCCAGCAGTTTCCGGACGTATCCGTCACGGCCGCGGGTGACGGCGTACTCGGGGTCGAGCACCGCGGACATGAGGGTGGCGCTGCGGATGCGCAACGCCTTCGGCTCCGTCGACCGTTGGAAGCGACCCGCGACCCACGCGGCCAGGTGACCGCCGGCCGAGTGGCCCGCGACTTGAACCCGCTGCAGGTCCAGCGCATTACCCGATCGCCGCTGCACGCTCGTGCTGAGCGCCAGGACCGCGTCCGCGACATCGGTGAGGGTGACCGGCCAGCCGCCGGTACCGTTGACCCGCCGGTATTCGATGTTCCACACCGCGACGCCGTTCTCCGCCAATGCCGCGGACTGCGCGTTGAACTGCGTGAGGGTGCGATTCTGCGCCCAACCGCCGCCGTGGATGAGGACCACGACGGGATAGGGCCCCTGGCCGGTCTTCGGCAAATAGAGGTCGCCGAAGCAGTCGGGGTCGGTGCCGTACGGGATACGCAGCGGCTTGTCCGGCGAGGCTGGCAGCATGCCGGAGCTGACCATGGCCGGTGCGATGGGCTCGCGTGGTCCGTACCCGACCGCGAGGGTCAGCAGTGCGGCCAGCACCGCAACGACTATTCGGCGCAGCCGCCGCGGACCGGGCACCATGACGGCCGGCCACCTCCTCTTCCCTGGCGCATCGCCGCCACCCTACTGTCCGTGGGCGACCGATACGGACGCCCTCGGACAACAGGTGTCGACCGTCACTCTCGGCGCGAACCTGCCGCACTCGGTGCAACGCGCGTGACCTGGCTACTTCGGTGGACCGACGCGCAGGGTGACCGCTCCCGGTGTCGCGACAGCGGCCACGGCGGAGTCGAGCAGGCGGCTGATATCGATGGAGCCCATGGCGGCGGCCGCGGCCTGGATGCCGGGGAGCAGCCGGGTGGTCAGCTGCGCGGTGTCGCCGCCGATCCGGTCCTCGAACTCGCGCAGCCGGCGGAAGAAGTCGAGGGGGCCGATCTCGACGACGCGCGGGTAGTCGTTGGACTGCATCATCTCGATCGCGGTTTGGGCGAGGGTGGCGAAACTGGTTCCGGTGTCGCGCACCGGAATACCGGCCGCGGCGAGCGCCGGTCCGATCCGCGGCCCATGGTCGAGCAGGTTCTGGCCGCTGACGAGCAGATCACGGATCGGTGCCCGGCTCATCAGCAGCGTGGTGGTGAGCAAGCTGCCTGCCCGTGCGAGTTGCTGTGCCACAGCGGGATCGGTGGGCAGGGCCGAGCCCAGTTCATCGATGAGAGTGTTGACGGTGCCGGGTTCGATGCCGTCCAGCAGTCGGGTCAGCGCCGCCGACAGTTCGCCGAACGTGGCGGGGGTCGCCACGGAACGCACGTCGATGCGCTGGTTGTCGTCGAGGTACGGTCCCTCGGTGGTGTTCGGGAGCACCGACAGATAGCTCTCCCCGAGCGCCGACAGGCTCTCGATGCGGAAGCTGCTGTCGACGGGGATGCGCCGTCGCGCGGCATAGCGCAGGTCGACGCGGACCGCGTCGGCGGCCGCGACGACGTCGGTGATCTCGCCGATCGGCACGCCGCGCAGCAGCACCTTGGCGCCGCGCACCAAGCCGTTCGCGTCGGCGACGGACAGGCTGGCGTGCCGCTGGTCGGTGGCCGGGAGCCAGGCGACGCCCTGGTGCCCGATCGCGACGCAGGACGCCACGAGCAGTCCCGTCAGCGCGCCGATCGACAGGGTGTTCCTGAGGTTCATCGGACCGCTCCCAGCATGCGCAGTAGGTCGGCGACGGCGTCGATGTGCTCGGTGCCGTCGTCGGTGACCAAGGAGGTGACCTCGACCTTCGGATCGCGCGAGAGCGGCAGCAGGGTGGTGCGCAGGAACCGGTCGAGCGCCGCCGCGGTGCCCGCCGCGCCGCCGACGGTTTCGACGGTGCCCGCCAGCGAATCGATCATGGGCACGAGCCAATAGCCGCCGTTGTAGACGCTGCCCACGGAGGGCAGCAGCACGCCGATGTGGCCGAGCAGGATGCGCAGATTTCCCCACATCCGCATCGCCTCCGGGGTGAAGGTGGCGACGATGTCGGCGGTGCGCCGATCGATCGCGGTGACGGTGGCCGAAGCGTCGGCGAGTGTCTGGTCCAATTGGGCTGTGCCACCGGCCAGGGACCGGATGTCGGTGGCGAGGACCTCGGCGAGGCCGCGCACGTCGTCGAGCGACGGGGGCAGCGCGGTATCGAGTCTCGCGACGGCGCGCTGGAGTTGGGCAAGGGATCCGCTGCCGAAGAAGTTCGACAGTGCGGCGAGGGTGTCTTCGAGGCTCGTCGCGGCGGTGGTGTGCGCGGCGTCGATCCTCGCGCCCGCCGCTAGGACAATGCCGGAATCCTGCTGCGGGCGATCGAGTTTCACGTATGGATCGCCGAGCACGGTGTCCTGGGTGATGGTGGCTGTGCTGTCGGCGGGAATGCGAACTCCGTCGTCGATATCGGCGCGGACGGCGACCACCGTTTCGGTCAGTCCGATCGCCACGACCGTGCCGATCGCCGCGCCGTCGAGGACCAGCCGCGCGCCGATCGGCAGATTGAGCGCGTTGTCGAACTCGACGGTGATCGAATAGCCGGGTGCGGCATGGCGATCGAGCAGCGCGAGCTTTGCCGGGTTGTATGAGCAGCCGGTCAACGCGGCCGCGGTGATCACCAAAGCTGTTGTCCACGAACGGAGGCGCGGGGTCATCGGGGTATACCTCCGCGCAGGACCAATTGCAGCAGGTCCACGTCGGCGAGCTGGGCCTGCTCGGCCGCCACGGTGCAGCCGGCGCCGAGAAACGCGCAGAGCGCCTGCGGGTCGGCCACCGTCACGCGGAATCGCGGTGGTATCAGGGCGATCTCGGGTCGGCCTGGATCGGAGAGGAGCCCGCGTACCGAGTCGGACAGCACGGGCAATGTGGCGACGAGTCGCTCGATGTCGGCGGCGCGGGTCGCCGCCACGCGCAGCGTGGTCGCCACCACGTCCAAACCCGGCCACAGGATATGGCCGAGGCGCTGCTGGACGTCCAGGATCAGGTTCATCGCGTTCGGCAGGTAGTGGAAGATCTGGGTGATCGCCGGAAAAACCTGGTGCGCCAGCTCGTTCAAGGCCGCAGGGGCGCTGGCGAGCGCGGCGTCGATCTCGCTCCAGTGCTGATCTGCGGCGGTGACCAGCGGTGCCGCGTTGGCGAGCAGCTGGCCGAGCGTACTGATCATCGCGTCCGAACCCGCCGCCGCCTGTCCCGCGTTCGTGAGCGCCGCGCCGGCGGCGGCGCCGTTACCCGACAGCTGGGCACCGAGCGCGGCGAGCGTCGAGCCGAGGGCGTTTCCGTTTCCGGCGCCGCCGAGCCCGTCGAGCAGACCCGCTGTCGCGCCGGTGATCTCGGAGATGCTCTTGGCGGTCGCGGTGGCGGAGATGTCGATGCACTGTCCCGGCGACAGGCGCGGCCCGGCGGTGTAATTGCCCACGAGTTCGAGGTTGCGGTCGGCCAGAATCGAGCTGGCGCGGCTCACCGCACGCACCTGCGCCGGGAGCGGACGGGCGGCATCGACGGAGAATTCGACGCGCACCGCGGTCCCCGCGGCTTCGACGTGCTCGACCGTGCCGACCCGCACCCCCATCTGGGTGACGAAGTTGCCAGGATAGAGGCCGATGGAGTCCGGCATCATCGCGCAGAAGTTCTGGGTGTCAGCGAAATTCGGTCGCACGGCCGCCCCGGCGGCGACGGCGAGCACGATCGCCGCGCCGGTCAGCACCAGCGGTCCGCGTAAGCGTCGCCACATCAGCAGCTCCTCCCGGGAATCGGGACGCACAGATCGGTGGCGAGCACCTGTCCGGCACCGACCAGACGGACGCCGTCGGGACCGAGCAGCGAGTTCAGCTGATCGACGAACTGCTCGAGATCGCCGATCAGCGTCGGCATGTCAGTGCCCATCGCGCGCAGGGCGGTATCGAGACCGGTCACCGCCGCGAGTACCTCCGCACGGTGGCCCGCGTAGAACCGGCTCAGCACGTCGACCTTGCCGAACAGCTGCGCCAGTCCCTGGTAGGCGGCGGTGAAACCGGCTCGGGTATCCCGCAATACCTGCAGGATGATCGCGGTCTTGCGGAGCATGTCGAACAGGGCGGCACGGTCGGTGTCGAACGCGCTCAGGTACTCCCGGGACACTGACACCGTCGTTTCGAGCTGGTCGCGTTGGCGTGACAGGATCTCGGCCAGTGCTTGGATACCGTCGATGATCGAGCGCACCGAGCCCGGGTTGGCTTGCAGCCCGGCGGCGACGCGATCGAGGCTCGCCCCGATGTCCGGCGCGTTCAGCTCGCGGATCTTCGGCGGCGCGTCGTGCAGGAGATCGGGCAGGCGGTAGGGCGGCGTCACCCGATCGGCGGAAATGACGCCGTTGCCAAGGGATTCGGTGCCCGCGGCGTGCAATGCCACGTAGTACCCGCCGACGGCGGTGAGCATTCTGATGTCGACCGTGGTGTCCGTGCCCAGGAATACGTCACGCCGGATGCGCGCGGTCACCCGGACCCGATCGGGCCGCAGCGATACCGATTCCACCTTGCCGACCGGGACGCCGGCGACGCGGACGTCCTGCCCGGCACGCACCGCGGCGGCATCGGTGATCTCGAAGGTCACCGACTGTTGCTGTGGCGGATGCAGATACAGCACGCCGGCGGACACGGCCACGAGCACGGCGAGCAGGTAGGCGAGCGCGCCGAGCGCTATCTGCCTGCCCTCCGGCGTCCGCGCGATCAACGATGTCATCGTCGGCACAACACCACCCGCTGTCCGCCGAGCAACACCGTGATCGCGGGAGGCAGCTCGGCTTCGCCCGTGCCGCAATGCATGTCGACCACACGCGCGCCGTCGAGCTGTTCCAGTCCGGCCGAAACCGTCGGCAGCAGGCGCAACAGGGCGGGTGCGTCGGTCATGGCGGACAGCGCGGTGCGCAACAATCCGTCGAGGTCGCCGCCCTCGTGCAAGCCGAGTCCGGTCAGCAGGCGGTTCACCGCGTCGACGAACGGCGGGCCGTACTGCGCGGTCTTGTAGAACTCGTCGAGCACGGTCATGGTCCGATCGATCGCCAGTTGGAAGTCCCGGATGAACTCGAGCACCTGCGGCGACCGGCCGCGCATGGTCTGCGCGACCTTGCCGATGTTCGCGACCAGGACCGAGACGGTGTGCTGCCGGTCGGTCGCGTAGTCGGCGATCGCGCGCACGCCGGCGGTGAGTTCCTCGACGCCGCCTGCACCGTTGAGCAGTGCGAGCACACCGGCGGCGAGCCGGTTGACCTGCTCGGGTGCCAGCGTCGCCAGCACCGGCTCCAAACCGTGGAACAGGGCGGTGATGTCGAAAGAGCCGGTGGTCGCGGCCAGCGGTACCCGCCTGCGCGGCGTCCGGTCGGGTTGTGTGTCGTCGGTGGTGAGGTCGAGATAGCGCAGGCCGCTGAGGTTCTGGTATTTGACGGCCATTCGGCTGGCCGCGGTGAGCGGTTCGTCTTCGCGCAGTTCGAACTCGACGACGGCGATCGTGGTGGTCTCGGTGCGCTGGAGGTCGATGCCGGTGACCTTTCCGATCTGCACGCCTTGCCGCCGCACGTCGGCGCCGGGTCGCAAGCCGGACACGTCGGTGAACTCCGCGGTGTAGGTGGCGGTGTCGCCCTCGACCGGGTTGCGCAACGCGTTGGCGACGCCGATGAACAGCGCCGTGGTGAGCACCGCGACGACGATCATCCGCCACAGGGCCTTGCGCGGTGTCACCATCATCGACCCCCTGGACCGGGCAGCGCGCCGTCCAGAAATGGCAACGCCTGCAGCGCGATACGCAGTTTCAGCGATTTGTCACCGTCCGGACCCGTATACGCCGAGTCGATGCCGGACAGCACGGTGTCCAGCGGCACGGCGGCGCGCGCCTTGCGCAGGGTCGCGGTGACGACGTCGGAGAGGGTCCGGACGATCTCGGTGAGCGGGGTGAAGTCGGTGGCATGCGAACCGAGCAGCGCGCCAACGGGACCGAAGAAGCCGGTCGCGATCAGCTGCATGGTGACGTCCATCGGTGCGAAGTCGTCGAGCACGGCGCGTGCCGAAGGGATCTGCCGGAGCGCGGTTTCCGCGCTGATGGCGTGATCGATGAAATCGGGCAGCGGGCCGTTGATCGCGTGCAGCCGATCCAGCAGTTCGATGGGGGTGCCGCGCTGGGTTTCGGCGAGCAGCCCCGTCACCAGGATTCCGGTTTCGAGCAGCGGGGCCAGCGCGGTCGTGTAGTCGGCAACGCGGCGGACCACCTCGACGAGCTCGCCGGTGTGAGTACCGCCTGCCAGCTGCCCGGCGCGCCGCAGCAGCGCCGACATCGTGTGGTCGCCCCGTGGTGCGCGGGTGAGTCGGGTTCCGTCGGACAGTGGTTCGCCGCCCGGTCCGGGCATCAGATGCACCCCGGTCACGCCGAAGTAGTTCTGCGGGCGATAGTCGAAGTCGAAGGTGTCGGTGAGCCCGGCGATGCCGCTGCGCCGCAAGCGGATCGCCATATCGATACCGCCCGCGGCGCGGGGCCGGACCGATTCCACCCGGCCTACCTCGACCCCGCGCAACAGGACCTGGGTGTCGGGGCGCACGCCCGGGCCGAGATAGGTGGTCCGCACGGTGATCCGGATGGAATCGGCGGCAACGGAAGTGGGCTTTCGCACCACGACCAGCAGGCAGGCGAGGATGACGCTCACGGTCAGCACCCCGGCCAGCACCATGATCCGGCGCTGCCGTCGGTCCGAGCCTGCCAACAGATCCGACATCCCTACCCCTTGAACACGAATTCCGGGGTCAGCCCCCACAGCAGAACGGTCAGTGCCAGATCGAGCACGATGATCACCACCAGGCTCGCGCGGATGGCGCGCCCGGCGGCGATGCCGACCCCGGCGGGCCCGCCCGCGGCGAAGAAGCCGAAGTAGCAGTGGATGAATGTGACTGCCGCACAGAACAACACCGCCTTCGCGGTGGACAGGATCACGTCGGCGGGGTCGAGGAACTGCTCGAAGTAGTGGTTGTAGGTGCCGCTCGACTGCGCGTGAAAGACCGTCACGACGGTGCGGCAGGTGAGAAAACTCAGCAGCAGCGTCGCCAGATACGCCGGAACGACGCACAGCATGCCGCCGAGCAGTCTCGTGCCGACCACGAACGGGATCACCCGCACACCAAGGGCTTCGATGGCGTCGATCTCCTCCGCGATCCGCATCGCGCCGATCTCCGCGGTCATCCGGCAGCCCGCCTGGGCGGCGAAACCGACCCCCGCGACGATCGGGGCCATCTCCCGAATATTGGCCATGCCGCCGATGACGCCGGACAGGGCGCCGAAGCCGATCAGATCCAGGCCGGCGAACGCCTCGATGGACACCACCGCGCCGATCGCCACGCCCAGGATGAGCATCGTCGACACCACACCGCCGTCGACGATCAGCGACCCGCGGCCCCACGCGAGGTTGTTCAGGGTCCGGAAGGTCTGCGCGCGGTAGTGCCGCAGCGTGATCGGGAGCAACCACAGTGTGCGCGAGACGAATACGACCACCCGGCCGACCTCGGCGAACGCGTTGCCCGCCGCGCGGGTGGCGCGCCTGGCGAGCCGATCGAGGCGCGGGACGGGGCTGTATCGGGCGGGAACCGTGGTCATCACGCGATCCGGCTCGGCAGGAACATGGTCTGCGCCTGGGTGAGCAGCAGCGCCGAGAAGATGATCATCGTGACGCTCAGGACGACGGCGGAATTCACCGCGTCGGCTACGCCGCGCGGGCCGCCGTGTGCCTCCAGCCCGCGCAATCCGCCGATGATCGCCACCAGCACCGCCGCGGTGAGCGTCTTGACCACCGCCATGACGAGATCGCCGGTGGTGGCGAACGCCCCGAACGACGCCCAGAAGCTCCCGCTGCTGACCCCGCTCACCGCGACGGCCACGGCGTAGGCCGAGCCGACCCCGACGGTGACGATCACGATCAGCAGCACGGGCGCGATCGCGAGCAGGGCCAGCATTCGCGGGACGACCAACCGCTGCACGGGATCCACGCCCATGACCCGCATCGCGTCCAGTTCTTCCCGGATGGCGCGCGCGCCGAGGTCGGCGGCGATCGCCGCGGCGGCGGCGCCGCCGAGCAGCAGCCCGGCCGCGAGCGGCGCGCCCTCGCGGATGACGCCGAGTCCGCTGGCCGCGCCGGTCAGCGAGGTCGCCCCGACCTGCTGGACCAGCCCGCCGACCTGCACCGACACCACCGCGCCGAACGGGACGGCCATCAATATCGCCGGTATCGCGGTGACTTTCAGCAGCTGCCAGGCCTGCTGCACGCATTCGCCGAAAGGCAGGCGCCCGCGCCGGATGTCGTTGCCGAGGTGGCCGAGTATCGCGGCCGCCAGCGCCACCGAGCGCCCGACCGTCGCGGTGCTGGTTCGCGCGGTGGCCGCGAGGTGATCCACCACGCGATTGGCCTGTGCCGTCACTTGCGCCGGCAATTCCCTTGGGCTGTACGAGTTTTCCACGACGGCCTACTTGCCGCCCAGGGCGGAATCGATGCCGCCCACATCGGTGACCTGCCAACCCGAGCCCTTGTCCACGGTGACCGTGTAGGTCGCGGTCGACTGCATGCCGTTGGCGGCCTGTGTGTTCTTGGTCAGCACGCTGACAAAACAGTGCACGATGTAGGTGCCGTTCTGCTCGGAGCGGACCACGGCCGCGATCGGGGTGGGTGTCGAAACCCATTGCAGCGGAACGATGATCTGTTCCATGGAGGCCGCGGCCTGACGCAGTTTTGCGGCCAGCTCGGGGGAGGTGTTCGCGGTCAACCGGGTCGACCAGTCGCCGAGCTGCGCGAAATTCATCTCCGCCGCGCCGACCGCGTACTGAGTGGCCACCTGTTCGGCGTGCCGGCGGTCGTCGGCGGCCGCCCGCAGGGCGCTCACCTCCGCGCGTGCGGCCGCCGCGTCATCGCCGGCGCTGAGCATTCCCCACCCGAGCGCGGCGACGACGAGCACGAGCACTACCACGACGCCTAGCAGGATCGCCGTGCTGAGCCGCACGGAAACCGTTTGCCGCGCCCGCGGGAGCGCCGGTCGCCTGCGGCGCCCCGTGGCACCGTTACGTGCCTCGGCGCTCGATTCGTCGGCAACGGCTACTGCCGCCTCGATATCCGTGGTCATCCACATCACCTTCTCTTCTGCTCGACTGCGTCTGTCGGCACCGGCGGGACCGATTCAGGCGACGACCGGTGTGCGCGGTCTCGGGACACTGCGTGCCGCTTCGGTGCGGAGCCGGACCACGGTGGGCGCGTACGCCGCCGCGATCACCGCACCGAGGTTCAGCGCGGTCGAGACGATGGACAGCCCCCAGGACACCGCGGTCGAGGCGTCGTTGTGGATGGCGTAGTAGCTGGGCAACGTGCACAGCAGGGTGTAGGCCAGATACACCGCCGGTGCGACGAACGGCACCACCACGGCCCGCCGCCAGCCGTGCAGCCGCGGCAGCAGCGCCGCCAGTGTCGCGCCGATGAGCACGAACATGCCGCCGTTCTGGATGAGGCTCGGCATGGGCACGCCGAAGACCAGCGCCTTGTTGTCGTAGTACAGCATCACGCCGTAGTGGCAGCTGATCATTTCGCCGAGGCATTCGGTGACGGAAATGAAAGCGGCCCAGCCGAACAGCTCGCGCGCCGGACGACCGTTGCGGATGAGCAGGTAGGCGCCCATCGTCGCGACGCCGATGCCGCCGGTGTAGGCCACCACGACATGCCACGGAATCGGTCGGTCGACGATCGTGACGACCGGGTCGAAGACGTTGGTCATGTAGGTGGTCGCGCCGATCACGTCCATCCACGGCTCGACGTAGAACGAGAAGACGACGAGTGCGCCGAGGGTGATGAGCCAGAACAGTTTCGCGTTCTCGCGGTCCCGGGCCAGGGCGAGCCCGGCGGCGTAGACCAGGCTGGCCAGCACGGAGGCGAGCCCGACGCCGAGCAGCAGCCAGGCTGCGAGCGGTCCGGCCTCGGTGACCGGCGGGGGTGTCCATGTACCGGCGAGGAGCATTGGTGTAGTGGGCATTTCGCTCATGAACTGCTCTCCTGCGTCTGCTGAGTGACGGTGATCGCGGCGGCCGGGCAGTCCCATGCCGCGCGATCGACCTGGTCGAGGTCTGCCGGGGCGACCACGACCGGTCCCGCCGACAACCGGCCCGCGGCCCGGATCGCGACGATGCCGTCGTCGTCGAGCGCGAAGATCTCCGGCGCCGTGCGCACGCAGTACCCCGCCGATTGGCAGCGGTCCTGATCGACCTCGACCCGGGTCGTTGTCATCGCCATACCTCTCTCGAAAGTCGGATTGCGCACCCGCTCACCGCTTTCGGACGCGGCTGAGGCGCACCGGCAGGCCACCGTCGAGGGTGATCGAGAAGGTGGAGGCGTGCCGCGGCCGCCACCCCGGTTCGGTGTGCAGCCGATAGCGCTGGAAGATCAGGGTGAGCAGGAACTGCGCGTTCATGTAGGCCATGCCCGAGCCGATGCAGTGATGCGGTCCCGCGCCGAACGGGATGAAGGCGTTGTTCGGCCGGGCGGGGTGGTCCGAGGCGGTGAACCGGGTCGGGTCGTAGCTGTCGGGCGCGCGCCACCAGCGCTCGTCCCGGTGCACCGTGTACACCGGCGTGCCGACCAATGTTCCCCGCGGGATATGGAATCCGGCGATCTCGCTGTCGCGCACGGCCAGTCGCGGATTCATCGGATGCCCCTGCAACCGCTGGCCCTCGTCGAAGCAGGCCTTCGCCCAGGTGAGGCGGGACAGATCGTCGAGCGTCGGGGTGGCGCCGTCGAGTTCGTCGATCTCGTCGAAGAGCCGTTGGGCCGGTTCCGGGTTCGTGCACAGGTGGGCGAGGGTATGCGACAGCGACGCGACCACGGTCTCGTAGCCACCGCCCATCAGCGCGATCAGTTCGGCCCGTAGGTCGCGCCGGGACAAACCGGTGCCGTCGTCGTAGCGGCTGTCCAGCAACAGGCCGAGTAGGTCGGTCTGCTCCGACGGATGCGCGAGCCGGTCGTCGATCAGCCCGCTGACCAATCGGGACAGCCGATAGACCGACATCGGGAGATTGTTCGTGCCCGGAATCGGCAGGGGATTGGGTGGATTCGACAGCAGCGCGGCGGCCGCGACGGCGCGCATGAGCAGCCGCATATCGACATCCACCTGTGCGAGTCGATCATCGCTCAGCTTGGTGGAGTACATCGCGCGCAGGAACGCGGGCAGGGTGACCTGGGCGATCTCGTGCTGCAGGTCGACAACCGTGCCGGTGTCGGCGAAGTGATCCCATCGTTCGATCCGCTGGACGAACTCGTCGACGATGGTGTCGGCGATGCGCGCCAGGTGGCGGCGGCCGAACATCGGCGTCAGCATGCGCCGCCTGCGGCGGAACCGGTCGCCCTCCATCATCGGCAGCGCGGACCCGATGGTCCTGGCGATGGGCTGTTCACCGGGGCCGACCATGCTGAACCGGCCGTCACGGTCGTTCATCACCTGGTTGACCAGGTCGGGATGGTTGACCATGACGAGGTTCCACAGCGGCAGCGGCACGTGGAACACATCGCCGTAGGTGCGGGCCCAGCCGCGCACGGATTCGAAAGGGTCGCGGCGGAATTCGGGAAGGACGCCAACGACGGGCCGCCCCTTGGGGCCGGGCAGCGCGGGATCGACGGTGCGCCCGAGCGTGCTGATCCGGCGTCGGCGCCGTGGCGTCGCACTCGGGTGCGGGCTGATTCCGGGAAAGGGGACCGTTCTCCCGGATGGCGTTGTGTCGCTGCCGGTTTCCGCTGAGCGGGCGTGGTGCTGGGCGGTCATGCTGGCACCTTTCCGGCGTTCTCGGGCTGCCATTGCTCGGCCCGCGTGATGGCGGGCATGGGCAGATCGAAGTCGCGATGGCCCGCGATGCCGCCACGCCCCGCTCGGCGCAGCAGCGGGACGAGGGTGCGTGCGGCGAATGCGGCAATCTTCAGATAGCCGAGCTTGGGGCTGCGAATACCGAGCGGGGACAACTGGATTCCCATATACAGCAGGTCCCAGTCGGTATCGATGTGGGTGATCCGGAAATCGTCGGTGAGCAGGTAGCGGTCGACCCCGATGAAGTTGAGGCAGCGACCCGTCGGCGGGAAGACGATGTCGGTGCCGGGCAGGCGCAGCGGCCCGGTCCAGCGCGCGATACCGCGCCAGGGGAAGGTCATGCGCAGCTGCTGGTGCGAGTAGTCGCTGTACGGCAGCGATCGCAGGCTGTCGTCCTGCGGGTAGAACGCCATATCCGGAAACGCGTCGAAACAGGCCTGGCAGTTGGCCAGCGTCTCCTCGCGGCCGATCCGGACCTGCTGAAAGGTCGAGCTGTCGATGAAGTCGCAACTGGGGGAGAGGCATTCGCGCAGTTTTGGCACGCTCTGGGTGGCCCACGCGTCGAACCAGGCCCGGCCGAACTCCGTGGCGCCCTGGATTGGATAGCCACGCTCGAGTGCCTCGGCCTCCTGCTGTTCGACCCGCGCCCAGAACTGCGGCAACAGCGCCTGGTAACGGCGGTGCTCCGGGGACGGGCCGAGATGATGCAAGGTCCTCATCGGTTGCCTTTCTCGCACTGCGGCGGCCGAGATCCGGCTCAGCCACGCTGCCGATGTGACAGTGAAACAAAAGTATGTTGATGTAACACAGACGTCAAGGGATTCGGCAATCTTTGTGCGTGTGATCGGTGACGTGCAGTTCGATGTTCTGGCCGAAAAGAGCCGTTTTAACAGGCAATATTCGCAGGGCGACAGGGCTGTCGACACGCGCTGGCGTGGCAGATGCGGTGTTTACAATTCAGTCGATATGTTTCTCTGTGGCTCGCTCGCGATGCCGCGCGGCGTCCTGCCATGCGCGATGGGCGCGACCGAGTTCGGTGACTGGTTCATCGCCGAAGATCCACTCCCTGGCGATCCGGTGCAGGTTCAGCCGCGGGCGCAGCTGGCCGAGTACCGCGGCGAGCTGCAACTCGGCTCGACCGCGCAGGGCGTGCGCCGCCGGAAGATTGAACGGCCGCAACGACACTCCGGACTTGGCGCCGAAGAGGCCGACGAGATCGTTCGCGATCTCGGGGGTGATCGCGGCTTCTTCGTCGCGCAGGTACCAGCCGAACACCTGGAGGAAGACCGCGAAGGCCGCAGCCGGGCCGACATCGGCGCGCCGGGCGAAGCCGCGCGTCTCCATCAACTCCACGACGCGGTCGACATCGCCGTCGATTCCGGCGCGCAGTGCGGCGAGCTCGGCCGCGGCGGTAGCCGCGTCGACCGTCTTGCACAGCCCGAAATCCAGGAAGCCGACGCTGCCGTCATCGAGCAGCACGACATTGCCCGGATGCGGATCGGCGTTGTATTGACCCAGCAGGTAGGGCGTCGCGCCGTAGAACCGGAACAAGATCTCGGCGAGGCGATTGCGTTCGGCGGTCGACGCCGTATACGCGGACCGCAATGGTTGTCCCGCAAGCCATTCGGTGACGATCACGTGCTGGCCCGACAGCTCGGCGACGACCTCCGGGATCCGGATGAACGGGTGCCCGGCGTACCGCTCGGCCAGGTACGCGGTGTTGCGGGCTTCGATGCGGTAGTCCAGTTCCTCCGTCATCCTGGCCGCCAATTCGTCGGCGAGTGCGCCGGTGTCCAGTTCGGGGCGCAGGAATCGATACGCGCTGAGCAGCGTGCGCAGATTCTTCAGGTCCGCCGTGACCGCCGCCTCGATCCCGGGATATTGCACCTTCACCGCGACCGCCCGACCGTCGGTGAGCCTGGCCCGGTAGACCTGCCCGATCGAGGCGGCCGCGACCGGCTCGGTGTCGAATTCGGCGAACACCGCGGTCACCGCGCCGCCGAGTGCGGTCTCGAGCCTGCCGCGCATCCGCTCCCACGGCACGCACGGGCCGTCGTCTTGCAGCTTCGCCAGGGCGGACTGGAACAGCTCGCGCTGATCGGGCGTCAATATCCCGGGATCGATCAGCGACAGCAACTGCCCCACCTTCATGGCGAGCCCGCGCATCGAGCCGAGGACGGTGACGAGTTGCTCGGCGAACAGCGTGTCGCGGCTCTTCTCGGCGGCGGTGTCGGTGCGCACCAGGTCGGTCGCCTTTCGCGCGGCACGCTTGGCTGTCTCGGCGCCGAGCACCCCGCCAAGGGCGGCGGCTCGGCCGGCGCGGGACCGCGGCATCCTCGTCATGCGTCGAGTATTACGTGCCGACCGGTCGCTGACGAACGATGAGACGAAATTCTTTCGCTGATTCACCTGCGTCGATACCACTTGGTTCGGGTCAAGCGATAACCTCGCAGGCATGACCCCCGCAGGCATCGAGGTAGATCAGCTGTTCGGGTCGGCGTTGCCGGCCACGGACGCTGAGCAGGTTCGGCTACTGGACGCCGCGCGGGCCGAGTTCATCGAGCACGGGTTCCGGCGCACCTCGGTCGGCGATATCGCCCGTCGCGCGAAGGTGTCCCGGCCGACCCTGTACCGCCGCCTCGGCGACAAGGACGAGATCGTGCGTCAGGTCGTGGTACGGGAGGTGGTCGCGTTCTTCGTCTCGATCAGCGACCGTGTGCTGACCAAGCCGACGCCGGCGGAGAAGGCGATCGAGACCTTCGTGGTCGGCATCCGCGAGTCACGGCGCCATCCGCTGGTGGTGGCGCTGCGCCAGTTCGAGCCCGAGACCCTGACCTCGTTCCTGGCCGACAATGTCGCGGCGATGGAACCGGTGCGGGCCGCGGTCGCGGTGTCCATCGTCGCCGACACCCTCCCGCTCGACGCGGCCTTGCGCGCCGCCGAAATGTTCATCCGGGTGACGGCCTCGCTGCTCATGGTGCCCAGCGACGCGCTGCCCGTCGAAACCGATGAACAGGCGCGCTGGTTCGCCCGCACCTACTTTCCCCCGATCATCGAGGCCTCGACCCGACCCGGACCGGAGTGATACATGGATATGAGAAGTTCCCGACGGCGTCGTGCCGTATCGGTCGTGGCCGCCGCGGTCGCGCTGGTTGGCGGGGTGTCCTACACCGCGGCCGCGGCACCTGACGTCGCCGGTTGCGCGCTGCCGGACCTGTCGACGGTGCCCACCCGGCCCGCGGACGCGCTGACGCTGATCGTGGCCTACAGCTTCGGGTATCGTGAGCCCGCCGATCCGTCGCGGACCGAGCACGAGCCGGGGCCGGTGAACGAGGCGCTGGCCGAGGCGGTCGTCGCCGCGCGCGGTGCGCGCGACATCCTGGTGTTCGCGCAGTCCGAGATCGCCTCGGTGCTGCGGTCCCGCTACGCCATGGACGACGTGATCAGCATCGACGGCGACGTGCGTCCGGACGGCTCGCCGATCTATCTGTCCACCGAGGGCGTCGCCACGAAGGTGGCCGAATCACGGGGCAGCGCCCGCGATTCCGATGTCGCGGGCGTGGTCGCCTTCCAAGATCACCTCTGGCGCGCGACCCAGACCACGGCGGCGGCGGGTTTCGTCGCGGCAGCGCCGGACGGCGTCGCGATGCCCGACCGCTACGACCCCGAATCCGCCCAGCCATGGACCACCGGCCCGGAGCGCTACCTGCCCGTGGACTACGCGGGCCGCCTGAAATTCCTGAACTGCGGCTGACGGCCCGCCCGGATCTCAGGTCAGCGCAATGTATTTGGTTTCGAGGTATTCCTCGATGCCCTCGGTGCCCGCTTCGCGGCCGAGTCCGGACTGCTTCATGCCGCCGAAGGGGGCCGCGACATCGGAGATGATGCCGCGGTTGATGCCGACCATCCCGGACTCGACGGCCTCGGCGACGCGCAGCGCGCGGTCCAGATCGGTGGTGTAGATGTAGGCGGCCAAGCCGAATTCGGTGTTGTTGGCCACCGCGACACCCTCGGCTTCGCCGTCGAATCCGGTGATCGCGGCGACCGGGCCGAAGACCTCCTCGCGCAGGATGCGCGCGTCGGCCGGGACATCCGCCAGCACGGTCGGCGCGTAGAAGTAGCCCTCGCCTGCCACGCGGTCGCCACCGGTAGTGACGACCGCGCCCTTGGTCACGGCGTCGGATACCAACTCCGCGACGGTGTTTCGCTGTCGCTCGTTGATCAGCGGCCCCACCTGGACGCCGTCGAGGTGGCCGGGGCCGATCTTCAACGCGGCCATGCGGGCGGTGAGTCGCGCGGTGAACTCCGCGCGCACCGCGTTGTCGACGTGGAAGCGGTTCGCGGCGGTGCAGGCCTCGCCGATGTTGCGCATCTTGGCGGCCATCGCGCCGTCCACCGCGGCGTCGAGATCCGCGTCGGCGAACACCACGAACGGCGCGTTGCCGCCGAGTTCCATGGACGTGCGCAGCAGCCGATCGGCGGACTGCGCGAGCAGCAGCTTGCCGACCGCCGTGGAGCCGGTGAAGGTGACCTTGCGCAGGCGTGGATCGGCGAGCAGGGGTCCGGTCAGCTCGGCCGCGCGGGTGGTCGGCAGGATCGAGAGCACGCCCGGCGGCAGGCCGGCCTCGGCGAACATCCGGCCGAGCAGCAGCATGGTGAGCGGCGTTTCGGGGGCGGGCTTGACCACCATGGTGCAGCCGGCGGCGAGTGCGGGCGCGATCTTGCGGGTGCCCATCGCGAGCGGAAAGTTCCACGGCGTGATGGCCAGCGTCGGACCGACGGGTTGCTTGGTCACCAGGATCCTGCCGTTGCCGGAGGGCGAATGGGTGTAGCGGCCGTGCACCCGCACCGCCTCCTCGGCGAACCAGCGCAGGAACTCGGCGCCGTAGGTGAGTTCACCGTGGCTCTCGGCCAACGGCTTTCCCATCTCGGCGGTCATCAGCGCCGCGAAGTCGTCGCGCCTGCGCAGGACGAGTTCCCAGGTGCGCGTCAGGATTTCGGCGCGCTCGCGGGACGGTCGCGCCGCCCACTCCGGCTGGGCGGCGACCGCGGCGTCCAGCGCGGCCGTCCCGTCGGCGACCGTGGCGTCGGCCACCTCGGTGAGCACCGCGCCGGTGGCCGGATCATGGACCGGGAAGGTGGCCGCGTCGCCGGCCTCCACCTGGTGCCCGCCCAGCCACAGCCCGGTCGGCACCTCGTCGAGCAGAGCGGTGCGCCTACGCATCAGTTGTTCCTCCGGAATTCGATGGGGGCGGGGGAGTTTCGGCCGGCCAGCGTGCGCACCACGTCGGTGAGCACCTCGATGCCGTCGGCGAGCAGCTCGTCGTCGATGACCAACGGCGGCAGCAGTCGGACGACATTGCCGTAGGTGCCGCAGGCGAGCAGCACCACGCCGCGCGAAAGCGCCTCGGCGACAATCTGTCTGGTCAGATCGGGATCGGGCTCGGTGCTGCCCGGCCGCACGATCTCGATGGCCAGCATCGCGCCACGCCCGCGCACGTCGCCGATGACGTCGACCGCCGCGGCCAGCGCGCGCAGCCGCGGCAGCACCGCGGCCTCGATGGCCCGTGCGCGTGCGGGCAGATCCAGTTCGCGCATGGTCGCGATGGTGGCCAGCGCGGCGGCACAGGCCACCGGATTGCCGCCGTAGGTGCCGCCGAGCCCGCCGGGGTGGACGGCATCGAGCAACGCGGCCCGCCCGGTGACGGCGGCGAGCGGCATGCCGCCCGCGATCCCCTTGGCCATGGTGACGAGGTCGGGCACCACGCCCTCGTGCTCGCTGGCGAACCAGGCTCCGGTGCGGGCGAAGCCGGTCTGCACCTCGTCGGCGATGAACACGATGCCCCGGCGTGCCGCCCACTCCGCCAGTGTCGGAAGGAAACCCGGAGCGGGCACGATGAAACCGCCCTCGCCCTGGATCGGTTCGATGATCAGCGCGGCCAACGCCTCGGCGCCGAGTTGCACCTCGATGCGCGAGATCGCGCGCCTGGCCGCCGCCACGCCCGACGAGTCGCCGTCGCGGTAGGGGTAGGACATCGGCATCCGGTAGATCTCGGGCGCGAACGGACCGAATTTCGCTTTGTAGGGCTTGTTTTTCGCGGTCAGCGCCATCGTCAGGTTGGTGCGGCCGTGGTAGGCGTGATCGAAGGCGACGACCGCGCTGCGCCCGGTGGCCAAGCGTGCCACCTTGATCGCGTTCTCGACGGCCTCGGCGCCGGAGTTGAACAGCACCGTGCGCTTCTCGTGGCGGCCCGGGGTGAGCGCGGCGAGTTCCTCGGCCACCTGGATGTAGCCCTCGTACGGCGTGACCATGAAGCAGGTGTGGGTGAACCGCGCGGCCTGGTCGGCGATCGCGGCGGTGACGGCGTGGTGCGCGGCGCCGACGCTGGTCACCGCGATCCCGGAACCGAGGTCGATCAGTGAGTTTCCGTCGACGTCGACGATGACGCCGCCGTCGGCGTCGGCCGCGTAGACCGGTACCGACGAGCCGACGCCGGCGGCCACCACGGCCGCCCGGCGGGCGGCCAGCGCCGCCGAACGCGGGCCCGGCAGTGCCGTGACGAGCTTGCGCTGCTGCGCCAAACGGTGGGCGCTGTCGATCATCGGAACTTCCTAACGGGTCGAAGTGTGCGCGGGCATCGGTCCGCGCGGGGAATAGGTGGTCTCAACGCAGTTCGGCCGGAACCAAGGCCGGGACAATGGGTTCGGCGGGCACCGGCGTCTCGGGCACGGCCAGGCCGTCGCGGAAGAACCCGGGACTCCACCACCGCGCCACCAGCATCAGGACCGCACCGAGGCACAGCATCCCGAACCCCATGAAGAACACCAGGCCGATGCCGCCGATCGAGGCGCCGCTGCCGTTGTCGGGGTCCATGCTCTCGCGTACCGAGACCCCGAACACCGCGAGCAGCAACAGTCCACCGAGCAGCGGGAACGTGAACTTGAACACGATATTGCGTGCGCTGCTGAACAATTCGGCGCGGAAGTGCCATACGCAGGCGAACGCGGTGATGCCGTAGTACCAGCAGATCATGATGCCGAGTGCGGCAACGGTATCCATCAGCGTGTGTTCGGAAAGCAGTGTCACCAAGGTGTAGAAGATCCCGGTGACGATGCCCGCGACGACGGTGCTGAACGCGGGCACCCGGAAGCGGGGGCTCACGGCGGCGAACCTCTTCGGGAACGCGCCGTAGGCGCCCATCGCCAGCAGGGTGCGCGCGGCGGGCAGGAAGGTCGTCTGCAGGCTGGCCACCGAGGAGGCGAGCACCCCGAGCAGCAGCAGCGGGCCTGCCCAGCCGAGCACCGGATCGGCCAGCGCGCCGAAGACGTTGTCCGCGTTCGCCGCGTTGCCGAGGCCGAGTCCGCTCTCGCCGACACCGGCGTACATCATCACCGCCACCGCGACGAGCAGGTACGTCAGCAGAATCGAGAGCACGCACAGCAATCCGGCGCGGCCCGGCACCTTGTCCGGATCCTTGGACTCCTCGCCGAGGGTCAGGCAGGTGTCCCAGCCCCAGAACGCGAAGATCGATCCGGTGACGCCGATCGCGAACGCGGTCACCGTGATTCCGGCGAAGGGGTTGAACCAGTCGAGTTCGAAGCTCAGCCCGCCGGGCGCGTCGCCGGTGCCGACCCGGACCAGCGCGACCACCGCGAACGCGAGCAGCACGACCATCTGGAACCCGACGAGCACGTACTGCACCCGTTCACTGGTGGTGACCCCGCGCCCCGCGACCACCGTGGCGATCGCGATGAACAGCAGTGTGGTGGCGATGTCGACCGCCTTGTTGCCCGCCAGGTCGGCAAGGCCCGCGTTGCCGGAGATCCGCGCGAGGAACAGATAAAGGAACTCCACGCCGATCGAGGCCAGGTTGGACAGCACGATGATCGTCGCCATCACCATGCCCCAGCCGCACATCCAGCCCACGTAGGGCCCGAAGGCCTTGGTGGACCAGGTGAACGAGGCACCGCAGTCGGGCATGCGCGAGTTCAGCTCGCGGTAGGCGTAGGCGGTGAGGAACATCGGAATGAAGCCGGCGATCAGGATGGCGGGCAGTTTCAAGCCCACCGCGGCCACGATCAACCCGAGGCTGGCGGTGAGTGTGTAGCCGGGCGCGACGGTCGAGACACCGAGTACCGCACCGGCGAACGCGCCGACCTGCCCCGACGCCAGTCCTTTGTCGACCAACTCCGGACCAGGGGCGTTGGTTCTGCTCATGTGCTCGTCCGCCTAGTCGTGTGCGCTCATCACGTGCTTGACGCGCGTGTATTCCTCGACGCTGTAGGCGGAAAGGTCCTTACCGTAGCCGGAGTACTTGAACCCGCCGTGCGGCATCTCGGCCACCAGCGGGATATGACAGTTCACCCAGACTGCGCCGAAATCCAAAGCGCGGGTGCAGCGTTCGACGGTGGCGTGGTCCTTGGTCCAGACGCTGGCGGCCAAGCCGTAGCGGACGCCGTTGGCGTAGTCGATGGCCTGCGCCTCGTCGCGGAACGGCTGCACCGTCAGCACCGGGCCGAAGGTCTCTTCCTGGACGATGTCGTCGTGCTGGCGCACCTGCGTGACGATCGTGGGCTCGACGAAAAAGCCCTTCTCGCCCAGTCGTTTTCCGCCGAGGACGACCTTGACGTGCGCGGGCAGCGCGGCGAGCTTGCCGAGGACCGCGGCGAAGTGGCGGGCGTTGTTGAGCGGACCGTAGAAGGTCTCCGGGTCGTCGGGCAGGCCAGGTTTCAGTGTCTGCGCCTTACGCACCAGCGCGTCGACGAGCTGATCGTGGATCGACTCGTGCACCAGCACCCTGGTCGCCGCGGTGCAGTCCTGACCGGCGTTGAAGAACGCCGCCTCCGCGATACCGCTTGCGGCCCTGTCGATATCGACGTCACCGAAGACGATGGCGGGCGCCTTGCCGCCGAGCTCGAGGTGGGTGCGCTTGAGCTGCTGTGCGGCCGATCCGGCCACCGCGATGCCGGCGCGCACCGAGCCGGTAATCGATACCAGCCCGGGGGTCGGGTGGCTCACCAGCTCCGTTCCGGTGCTCGCGTCGCCGAGCACGACATTGAAAACCCCGTCCGGCAGAATGCCTTTCGTCAGTCGCGCCAGCACCAGCGTGCTCTCCGGCGTGGTATCGCTCGGCTTGAGCACGATCGTATTGCCCGCGGCCAGTGCGGGGCCGATCTTCCAGATCGCCATCATGAACGGGTAGTTCCACGGCGTCACCTGCCCGACCACACCGATCGGTTCGCGCCGCACGTAGGAGGTGAAGCCCGCCATGTACTCTCCGGCGGGGCGGCCCTCCAGCATTCTGGCCGCACCGGCGAAGAAGCGGATCTGATCGGCGCTGACCGCGATCTCCTCCGCGGCGATCACCGCTTTGGGCTGACCGGTGTTGCGGCACTGGGCCTCGACGAGTTCGTCGGAGTGCGCCTCGATCGCGTCCGCCAGCTTCAGCAGCGCGGACTGGCGTGCGCTCGGCGTTGTCCTGCCCCAGGATTCGAAGGCCCTGGCGGCCGCGGCCATGGCGGCATCGATGTCGGACCGGTTGGAGATCGGCGCCCGACCCACCACGGTCTCGTCCACCGGATTCACCAGATCGAGTGTTTCGGCGGCGCTGGAAGCCACGAATTCGCCGTCGATGAAGTTCTCGAATACCGGTAATGACATTGTTCACCGTCCATCTCTTGGGCGTGGTCTTCGGGGGTCGCCCTGGATCAGTGTGCCCTGAGACACATTCGAGCGCCTCTCGACAAGACGGCGAATCATGGGGTGGTTCTTCGACGTTCTGTACACTGCACGCGATGGCTGTACCGATTAGCTGGGTGTTGTCCCAAGCGGATCTCGCACTCCGGCTCCGGGGCGGCGCCGCCGGTATCGGACGCGAGGTCGACCTCGTGCTCACCACCGAACTGGAAGATCCGTTCCCGTGGCTTTCGCGCGGTGAGCTGGTGCTCACCACCGGTATGCGGTTGCCGCGCACCAGCCGGGAGCGCGCGGCCTATCTGCGCGCGTTCGACGAGTGCGGGGTGGCGGCGGTCGGCTTCGGCACCGGTCTCAGCTACGCCGAGGTGCCCGCGGATCTGATCGCCGCGGCCGATGCCATCCGCATCCCGCTGATCGAGGTGCCGCTGCCGACGCCGTTCGCGGCGGTGGTGAAGAAAGTCACGGCGCGGGTCGCCGAACTCCAGTACGATGCGCTGCTGCGGGCCTCGCGCGCGCAACCGCGCATGACCAAGGCGCTGCTCAAGTCCGGCGCGCGGGCGATCGTGCGGGAATTGGCCGGCTCGCTGGCGGCGACGGTGCTGATCGTCGACGCGACGGGCAAGGTCGTCGAATGCCATCCGCAGGCGCCATCGGCCGAGCTGCTGCGTGCCGTGCGGGCCGCCCTCGCGACCGATCCGACCGGCGCGGCGAGCAGCGTGCGGACCGAGACGTCCGGGGCGTCGATCACCCACCAGCGCATCGGTGTCGACCGGCGCGCGTTCGGCGAGCTGGTGGTGGTCAGCCCGGTGCCGCTGAGCGGCGTCGACCAGATCCTGCTCGGCCACGCCAACTCCCTGCTCGCCCTGGACTTCGCGAAACCGGTTCGCCTCCAAGCCGCGCAGCAGCAGCTCAACAGTCAGGCGCTGGCCCTGGTACTGAGCGCGGAAGCCGATCTCGCGCCCGCGTGGGCACAACTGAGGCCCGCCGCCGATGTCGACGGCCGCATCCGCGTGCTCGTCGCCGTGTGCGATTCGCCCGGTGCGCTGGCCGAGGTGCGTGCGGCGGTGACCGCCGCGCTGCATGCCGCGGGCACGCCGGTGTTCCTGCACGAGTGCGCGCAGCGGATCACCGTGGTGCTGCCTGGTGCCGACGGTGTCGCGTTCACGCGCGGGCTCGCGATCGACATCGGTTCCCCGGCGCGCACGCTCAGCCGGATCGGACTGAGCGGCGCGCACCGGTTGCGTGAACTCGCCATGGCCGCCGCCAATGCGGCACTGGCCGCCTCTGCGGCCGAACACGGCGGTGCCCCAGTGGAATTCGACGCCATGACCGGTCGTTCGCTGCTGGCGTTCGAGGCGAGCAGGCAGGTGCTCGACGCGATGGCCGAGACCGTGCTCGCCCCGCTCGCCGAGCACGACCGGAGCAATGACACCGACCTGCTTTCCGCGTTGCACGCCTTCCTGGAGGCGAATGGCCAGTGGGAGTCGGCCGCGGCGGCGCTCAGCGTGCATCGGCACACGCTGCGCAAGCGCATTGCCCTCGTCGAAGACCTGCTGGCTTGCGATCTCGACAACGCCAGGGTGCGCGCGGAGCTACTGCTCGCCATCCTGGCCCGCCGTGGCTGAATCGGGTCGAGCGGAAATTCGACGGATTTCGTTGCCGAGCGGCCGGGGGAGTGCCGGATCCGGCCGTCGACACCGCCTCCGATGCTTGTCGGGGTCCTGGTGTTCGGGCAGGATGCCGAGCGTGAGCGACCAAGAATCGAACCGGACGGCGCCGGTGCTCGACGAGACCTCGAAGAAGATCATCGCCCAGCTCCAGGAGGACGGGCGCCGTGCCTACGCGACGATCGGGAAGGCGGTCGGGCTGTCGGAGGCCGCGGTACGGCAGCGGGTGCAGAAGCTCTCCGACGCGGGCGTCATCCAGATCGTCGCGGTGTCGGATCCGTTGCAGGTCGGGTTGTTTCGGCAGGCGATGGTCGCGATCACGGTCGACGGTCCGCTGCGGCCGGTGTCCGACGCGCTCACGGCGATGGACGAGATCAGTTACGTGGTCGAGTGCGCGGGCCGCTACGACGTGCTGTGCGAGGCGGTCTGTGCCGACGACGCGGCCCTGCTGGATCTCGTGTCGAACCGGTTGCGCACGCTGCCCGGTGTGCGGCACGCCGAGATCATGATCTACCTGAAGCTGCGCAAGCAGACCTATCAGTGGGGCACACGCTGAGTTGGACAACGAAATCCGTAGCCCATGAGATCAATTTCGGCCTTATCGCTTGACTGCCGCCCGTTTTGCAACGGATCCAGTTGCAGGTGCTGGTGTGATGTGGGATAACCGAAACCATGAGCGCTATCACCGATCTGCCCGCCGCCGGCACCAGCGACCAGGCCCGCGTCGTCCGCGACCATCTCTGGATGCACTTCACCCAGCAATCCGAGGACACCGATGCCGAGACGCCGGTGATCGTGCGCGGTGAAGGCGCCTACATCTGGGATGCCGCGGGAAAGCGCTACCTCGACGGGCTCGCCGGTCTGTTCGCGGTGCAGGTCGGTCACGGCCGCGCCGAACTCGCCGAGGCGGCGGCGCGGCAGACCCGCGAACTCGCCTACTTCCCGCTGTGGGGCTACGCGCACCCGACGGCGATCGAGCTCGCCGAGCGCCTGGCGGTGGCTGCCCCCGGCGACCTGAATCGGGTGTTCTTCACCGTCAGCGGCGGCGAATCCGTCGAAACCGCATGGAAACTCGCGCGGCAGTACTTCAAGCTGACCGGCAAGCCGACCAAACACAAGGTGATCAGCCGCTCGATGGCCTACCACGGCACCTCGATGGGCGCGCTGTCGATCACCGGAATCCCCGGTGCGAAGGCCGATTTCGAGCCGCTGGTGCCGAGCACCATGCGGGTGCCGAACACGAATTTCTTCCGCGCCACCGAACACGCCGACGACTACGACGCGTACGGGCGCTGGGCCGCCGACCGGATCGAAGAGGCGATCCTGTTCGAGGGCCCCGAGACCGTCGCCGCGGTATTCCTCGAGCCGGTGCAGAACACCGGCGGCTGTTTCGTGCCGCCGCCGGGCTATTTCCAGCGCGTGCGCGAGATCTGCGATCGCCACGATGTGCTGCTCGTCTCCGACGAGGTGATCTGCGCCTTCGGTCGCCTCGGATATGATTTCGGCGCAAAGCGTTTCGGCTACCAGCCCGACATCCTCACCACCGCCAAAGGGCTCACCTCCGGCTATGCCGCGCTCGGCGCGGTGCTGGTCAGTGATCGGATCGCCGAGCCGTTCCGGCACGGCGCGACGTTCATGCACGGCTCGACCTACGGCGGCCACCCGGTCGCCTGCGCGGTGGCCATGGCAAACCTCGATCTGATCGAGCGCGACGGAATCTACGAGCACGTGCTGGCCAACGAGTCCCGCTTCAAGTCCACCCTGGACAAGCTCACCGATCTGCCCATCGTCGGCGAGGTGCGCGGCGCAGGCTACTTCTACGCGGTGGAGCTGGTCAAGGATCGAAATACCAAGGAGCGCTTCACCGATGAGGAAGCGACCCGCATCCTCAAGGGCTACGTGTCCAAGTCGCTGTTCGAAGCCGGCCTGCACTGCCGGGCCGACGACCGCGCCGAGCCGGTCATCCAGCTGGCCCCGCCGCTGATCTGCGAGCAGGCCCAGTTCGACGAGATGGAGCAGATCTTGCGCGAAACACTCACCGGCGCATGGAAACTGATCTGAGCACTCGGGTCGCCTGAACGAAGGGAGACCACATGACGAACATCGAATGTGCCGATCTGATCCTGCTCGCCGAGCGGGTGCACACGCTCGATCCGGCGCGGCCGCACGCGCGGTCGATCGCGATCAAGGGCGGGCGCGTCATCGGGGTCGGCACTCTGGCCGACGTCCGCGACTGGCGCGGTGCGGGCACCGAGGTGATCGACCTCGGCGCCGCGACCGTCACGCCGGGCCTGGTGGACGGACACGCCCATCCACTGGTCGGCGCGGACATGACCAACGGCGTCGATCTGTCGGCGGTGTCCAGTGTCGACGAGCTGATCGCGGCCCTGCGGGCCGAGGACGTGGCACCCGTCGACGGCTGGATCCGCGGCTGGGGACTGGACCCGAATGCCTTCGCGGGAAGGCCGATCACCTTCGATCCGCTGATCCAGGCAGTGGCCGAGACGATTCCGGTGTACCTCGACCTGAACGACGGGCACTCGGCCCTGGTGAATCCGGCCGCGCTGCGCGCGGCCGGAGTGAGCGGGCATCGTGAGTTCGATCAGGGCGCGCGCGTCGTGTGCGACGCCGACGGCCGCCCGACCGGACATCTGCTCGAGCCCGCGGCGATGGACCTGGTGCTCGCGGTCGCCCCGGTGGCGCCGATGAGCGTGCGGCGCCGACGCGTCGCCGACGTGCTGCGTGGCATGGCCGCGACCGGCCTGACCGCCGCGAACGTGATGGACTTCGACGGCGACAGCGAGGAATTGATCACCGGACTGGCCGCGGAGCTCGAACTACCCGTGCGGTTGCGCTTCGCGCCGCGCTGCCATCCCGGTACCGGGCGGGCCGGCCTCGACCACATCGTGGACCTGCAGCGCCGCGGCGGTCGCCGGTGGCAGGTCGACGGGGTGAAGTTCGTCATCGACGGCACCATCGACGGCGGGACCGCCTGGCTCGACGAGCCCGACAGTCTCGGCGAATCGACGGTCCCGTTCTGGCCGGACCCGGCGCAGTATCGAGAAGCCGTGCGCTACTTGGCCGCTCGCGGCGTACCGACGGTGACCCACGCGATCGGCGACGCCGGAGTGCGGTACGCGCTGGAGACGCTCGCGCAGGCCGAGCGGCCCGCCTCGGGCGTACTGCATCGGATCGAGCACATCGAGACCATCCCGACCGAACTCGTGCCGAAATTCCGGGCCAACGGTGTGGTCGCGAGCATGCAGCCGACCCATTGCAGTCACTTCACGCGCGCCGATCACACCGACAACTGGTCCTCGCGGCTGGGCGACGAGCGCGCCGGACGCGGGTTCCGCACCCGGGATCTGCGCGATTCCGGGGCCACCGTCGCGCTCGGCTCGGACTGGCCGATCGGACCCTATGACGCGCGCGCCATTCTCGCCGACGCGCAATTGCGCCGTCCGGCAGGGCGTTCAGATGTCGAGCCGGTTTCGCCGGCGCAATCGCTCACCGCGGCAATGGCATTGGAGGGCTATACCTCCCATGCCGCGCGGGCGGCCGGTCGCGCGGACACGGCAGGGCGGGTGGCGATCGGCTGCCGCGCCGATCTGACGGCGTTCACGGTCGATCCGCTTATCGTCGCGCCCGACGAATTGGCCTGTGCGCCTATCGCGTTGACCGTGGTCGACGGCGTGGTCGGGCACCGTGCCGCCGACGCTTGATCTCGTTGTGTGACAAGGGAGTAACGAACGATGAAAGCCAGCTGCCCGGTATTGACTGAATATTCAGTTGAGATTACCGTCACACCATGAAAGAGCATGTGGACCTGACCAGTGATCGGGTCGGTCGGATCGAGCAAGCGGGCGTCGAATATCTGCCTGAGGCGGCGCGTGATTCGTCGCCGTGGAATGTGGCGGCGGTATTCCTGGGGAGCGGATTCACCTGGACCGCGGTGATCTATGGTTGGCTGGCGATTCAACTCGGACTCTCGTTCTGGCAGGCGCTACCGGCGTTGCTGATCGGTGGTCTCCTCGGTGTCCTCGTGGTGCTGCCGACCGCGCTGATCGGGCCGCGCACCGGGACGAACATGACGGTGGCCAGCGGCGCCGAATTCGGCATCCGCGGGCGCTTCATCGGCTCGGGGCTGGCGCTGGCGACCGCCGTCGTCTTCGGCGCGATCACGGTGTGGACCAGCGGGGACGCCCTGGTCGCCGCGGGCGCCCGGATGTTCGGGACGTCAGAGGCGGGATGGGTGCGCGGCATCGCCTACGGTGTGATCGGCGCCGCGATGGTCGCCATCGCCCTGTTCGGGCACGCCACAATCGTTGCGGCGCAAAAGATCATCGTTCCGGTGGTCGGCGTGTTGATGCTCGCCGGGGTCTTCGCCTTCGCGGGACGATTCGACGGGGGCGTGGGATCGGGGGAGTACGCCCTCGGCGGCTTCGCCCAGACCTGGGTGCTGGCCGTGGTGATCTCCGCGTCCGGGCCGATCTCCTATGCGACCACCATCGGTGACTACACCCGAAGGGTGTCGCACCGGCGCTACCGCGACCGCCATATCGCGGGCGCGCTCGGGCTCGGGCTGTACTTCGGCGGCGTCATCCCGGCGAGCTTCGGCGCGTTCACCGCGTCGGCGCTGTCGACCGACACCGGTTCCTACGCCAGCGATCTCGTCGCGGCGGCGCCGCTGTGGTTCACCTTCGGGATCGTGGTGATCTCGATCCTCGGCGGCCTCGGGCAGGGCGTGCTGTGCATCTACGGGAGCGGTCTCGATCTGGAGGGCGTGTTCCCCCGGTTGCTGCGCGTGCAGACCACGATGATGACCGCCGCGTTGGTCATCGCGCTGCTCTATGTCGGGGTCTTCGTCTTCGACGCGGTCGATTCGGTGAGCGCGGTCGCGGTGATCCTGAACGCCGTGGTCACCCCCTGGGTGGTGATCATGGTGATCGGCGCGTTGCGTCGTCGCGTCGGCGGCTACGACGTGCTGGATCTGCAGACCTTCGCGCAGGGGCGAACCGGCGGCCGCTACTGGTACACCGGTGGCTGGCATCTCGCCGCGGTGGTGGCCTGGGCGGCGGGTGCGGTCGTCGGCGTACTCGCGATCCACACCACGGTGTACACCGGCCCGATCGCCTCGATCGCGGACGGCATCGACATCAGCATGTTCGGTTCCGGTCTGGTCGCGGCGGCGGTTTACCTTGTCGCGGTACGCCTTTGGGAAAATTCGACGGTATCGCTGCCACCGGTGGTTTCCGAACTCAACGAGGCTTGATTTTTTGTCCCACCAATCTTGACTGAATATTCAGTTTTCGATCATCGAGAAGGCAGGTTGTCATGACCGAGCAGACATTCGAGGTAACGACCGCGCCGACACCGCCGCTGTCCTACGCGCGCGTCGCGCCGAGCAGTCGCCCGCCGGTGCGGGTCGCAGTGGTGCAGCACCGGTGGCTTCCGGACGCGGCGGCGCTGCGCGCCGCACTGCACGAGGGCATCGGCCTGGCCGCCGCCGAGGGCGCGCGGGCGGTGTTCCTACCGGAACTGACGCTGTCGCGCTATCCCGCCGACGTGCGGGCGGCGGCGAATCCCGGTGCGGCGGCCGAGGATCTGACGACGGGGCCGACGTTCACCTTCGCCGCCGCCGCGGCCCGCGCACACGGCGTCGCGGTGCACGCCTCGCTGTACGAGAAGGCGACCGGCCCGGATGGACTCGGCTTCAACACCGCGATCCTGGTTTCCCCGGAAGGCGAACTGATCGGCCGGACCCGCAAGCTGCACATCCCGATCAGCGACGGCTACTACGAGGACACCTACTTTCGCCCCGGTCCGGCCGAGGATGCCTACCCGATCTATCGCCCCGCCGCGTTGGACGGCGCCGCCGTCGGCCTGCCGACCTGCTGGGACCAGTGGTTTCCCGAACTGGCCCGGATGTATTCGCTCGGCGGTGCGGAAATCCTGGTGTACCCCACCGCGATCGGGTCCGAACCCTCGTTCCCCGGCTTCGACACCCAACCGCTGTGGCAGCAGGTGATCATCGGAAACGCCATCACCGCGGGCACTTTCATGATCGTGCCGAATCGGTTCGGCGACGAGGGCGGCGTCACCTTCTACGGGTCATCGTTCATCGCCGACCCGTACGGGCGAGTGCTCGTCCAAGCGCCGCGGGACCGGGCCGCGGTCTTGGTCGCCGATCTGGATCTGGACCAGCGCAAGGATTGGCTCGACCTGTTCCCGTTCCTCACCACGCGGCGCCCCGATACCTACGACCGCCTCACCGACCCGGTCGATCCGGAGAATGCCTACGGTGCGAGTCACGTCGAGAGCAGGGCGTCATGAGCTGGATGATGCCGGCGGAAACGGCACCGCAGGAGCGTATTTGGATGGCGTTCCCGCCGCTGGGCGCGAGCGTGTTCGCCACGGCGGAGTCCGCGCACGAGGCGCGGGAGGCCTGGGCCCGGGTGGCGCACGAGATTCTCGAGTTCGAACCCGTCACGATGGTCGTTGACCCCGCCGATCGGCAGGCGGCTCGAAAATATCTGTCCGACATGGTCGAGGTGTTCGAGGCGCCGCTCGACGACGCGTGGATGCGCGATATCGGCCCCTCCTTCGTGCACGACGCGGACACCGGCGCGCTTGGCGCGGTGGACTGGGTATTCAACGGGTGGGGGCAGCAGGACTGGGCGAAGTGGGCGCGCGACAGTGCGATCGGCGCGACGGTCGGCCGGGCGGCGGGCGCGCGAATCGTGGACTCGAAGCTGGTCAACGAGGGCGGCGGCATCCAGGTCGACGGACTCGGTACCGTACTGGTCACCGAGACAGTGCAACTCGACCCGATGCGTAATCCGGGACTCGACAAGGCCGCGGTGGAGGCCGAACTGGCGCGCACCATCGGCGCCCGGCACGTCATTTGGTTACCGCGCGGCCTGACCAGGGACAACGCTCAGCACGGCACCCGAGGCCACGTCGACATCGTCGCCGCGATTCCGGCGCCGGGCGTGCTGCTCGTGCACGCCCAGCTCGACACCGCGCATCCGGACTGGGCGGTGACCCGGGAACTGCTGGGTCTGCTGCGGGAGACCACCGACGCGGACGGCCGCTCCTGGGATATCGTCGAAGTGCCCGCGCCGCAGGTGCTTCGCGATGCCGACGACTGGGTCGACTACAGCTACATCAATCACCTCGTCGTCAACGACGGCGTAATCGCCTGCGGCTTCGGCGATCCCAACGACAGCGTGGCCGCCGCCATTCTCGCCGAGGTGTATCCGGGCCGCCAGGTGCGCACCGTGGACGCCAGGGAGATCTTCGCCCGCGGCGGTGGCATCCACTGCATCACCCAGCAGCAGCCGAGGGGGTTCGGCTGAAAAATCAGGTGGGATATGTTGGTTCGGGAACCGGAGCCGACCGACTGGAGCAACTGCGATGGCGAGCCGACGCGAAGCGATCCTGCGGGCCAGCGCCAAGGCGATCGCCGAGCGCGGCGTGCGCGGGTTGCGCGTGCACGATGTCGCCGAGGTCGCGGGCGTCTCGCCCGGTCTGCTCTATTACTACTTCAAGGATCGCGACGGTCTGCTCGCCGCCGCGCTGACCTACATCAACGACCGGGCGCGCGAATCCGGCACCGCCAGTGAGGGATCGGATTCGCCGCTGGAGCGGCTGCACGCGCACGCGCTGGCCGATATCCAGGACGTGCCCGAGGTGTTCGAGAACGCGTTGGTCTGGCACGAATTACGGGCGTCGGCGGTCTTCGAGGCGCCGCTGCGCGAGCCGCTCGCCGCGACCTCGCGGCAGTGGGACGCGGAGATCGCCGACGCGATCCGGGTGGCCCAGGCCGCCGGAGACTTGGCGGGCGGCATCGATCCGAAAGCCATGGGCCTCATCGTCACCGCGTTGACCGACGGTCTGTCCGCGCGCTGGCTCTCCGGTGAACTCAGCACGGAGCAGGCGCGGGCGCATCTGTCGCTCGCGTTGTCGGCACTGTTGCCCGCGGCCGAACGCGCGCCGGCGGACGGGGGAGCGGTGCGGTCCGGGCGGCGCGCCGGGAACATATGACACGCGGGGGAATTCGACGAAATGCCGCGAAAAGCTGATATTCGCGGCGAGATCTGATAAAACATCGGCCGTACTAGAGGTTGCTCCTCCGCTTACGTCCGTGCCGCGCTCACCGTGCGGTGGTGAGAAGGACAGCGCAGGGGAGCCGTTCGCATGTAAGCGGGCCGCGCAGGTGCTGTAACGGGCCCAGAACCCAGCACAACCCGGTGACCTCGAGGAGAGCCCGTTCGTGTCCGTGTACCTCTATAAATGGGGAAAGTTCGCGTTCCGCCGCAAGTGGATCGTGCTGCCGCTGTGGCTGTTACTGCTCGGCGCGCTCGGCGCCGGTTCGCACCAGCTGAGCAAGTCGATGAGCGACGAGTTCAGCATGCCCGCGCTGCCGTCGGAACGCGCGACCGAGATCCTGGACAGGCAGTTTCCCGGTATGTCCGCGCAATTCGGCATCGACGCCGTCAGCGGCACCTATGTGATCAAGGCGCCCGACGGCACGAAGCTGACCGACAAACAGAACAGCGCCGCGATCGACGCGCTGATCACCGAGCTGCGGGCGCTGGTGGTCGGCGCGGACGGACACCGGCTCGTCGCCGAAAAAGACGGTACGGCGCTGCGGAATCCGGTCGCGGCGACCGAGGCGATGGGTTGTCTGCGCGCCGCTGACCCCGCCGCGTGCGCAGGCGCGCCGCTCAACGTCCTGAGCAAGGACGCCCCGGCCACGGTCGCCGTGCTGACGGTGCCGTTCGACATCGCCTCCGCGATGGACATCACCGACGAGCAGCGCACCGCCGCCTACGCGGTGGCCGACCCGGCCCGCGAGCGCGGCCTGGTCGTCGAACTCGGCGGATCCATCGCGCGGGAGATGGAACAGCCGAGCGGACAGGCCGAAATGATCGGCATGGGGGTGGCGCTTGTCGTCATGGTGATCGCGTTCGGCGCCATCGTGGCGGCCTTCGTGCCGATCATCACCGCCCTCGTCGGCCTCGGCGCCGCCATGTTGGGGATCTCGCTCGGCACGGCGTTCGTCGAGGTGCCGAGTTTCACGACGTTCCTGGCGTCGATGATCGGTATCGCGCTCTCGATCGACTACGCGTTGTTCATCGTCTCGCGTTACAAGCACGAACTGCGGATCGCGGCGAATCCTGAAGAGGCGGCGGGTATTTCGGTCGGCACCGCGGGCTCGGCGGTGGTGTTCGCAGGGCTCACCGTCATCGTCGCGCTCGGGGCGCTGAGCATCGTCGGGGTGAACTTCCTGACGTTCATGGGCCTCGGCGGCGCGGTGGCCGCGTTCTTCGCCGTGCTCACCGCGATCACGCTGATGCCCGCGCTGCTCGGTGCTTTCGGCCGTTTCCTCTTCACACCGAGGCTGCCGCTGGTGGCGCGCCATGATCCCGAGGACGACACCTCCGTCACCAACGGCATGCGCGTCGGCCGCCTGATCGGCAAGCGCCCCTGGCTCGCCCTGATCGTCGCGGTGGCCGCACTGGCGGCCATGGCCACCCCCGCGCTCCAGTTGCAGCTGGGCTTGCCCGGCGAGGACAGCCTGCCGGCCGAGTCCACGGCGCGGCAGGCCTACGACATTCGGACCAGTGGCTTCGGCGAAGGCAGCAATGGCGTTCTGACCGTGGCCGCCGACCTGGAACGCGTGCCCGAAGGTGACCGCGCGGCCGCGGTGACCGCGCTGCGCGATCGGCTCGCGGCGTTCCCCGAGATGGACTACCTCACCACGCCCCAGTTCAGTGCGAACGGGCTCGGCGCGATGTTCAGCGGCGTGCCGAAATCGGGCCCGAACAACCAGGACACCAAGGATCTGGTGCGCGATGCCCGAGCCGCCGAGGCCGAACTCACCGAGCGCTACGGCATCGAATACGGCATCACCGGGACCACCGCCATCTACGCCGACATGGACCACGTGCTGCTCGGCAAGATCGTGCCCTATCTGGCGATCGTCGCGGGCGCGGCTTTCGTGCTGTTGATCCTGGTGTTCCGCTCGATCCTGGTGCCGCTGACCGCGGCGCTCGGCTTCCTGCTCTCCATGGCGGCCACCTTCGGCGCCACCGTGCTGATCTTCCAGCAGGGCAGGTTCGGCCTGATCGCCGATCCGCAGCCGATCGTCAGCTTTCTGCCGATCATGTTGATCGGCTTGGTGTTCGGCCTCGCGATGGATTATCAGGTGTTCCTGGTGACGCGCATGCGCGAGGAGTTCGTGCACGGCAGATCGCCGCGCGAGGCGATGATCGCCGGATATCACCACGGCGCCCGGGTGGTGACCTCCGCGGCGATCATCATGATCTCGGTCTTCGGTTCCTTCCTGCTGGAGTCCGACGTGACCGCGAAATCCATGGGTTTCGCGCTGGCCGCCGGTGTCGCCATCGATGCCTTCGTCGTGCGCATGGTGCTGGTTCCGGCGCTGCTGGTGATCATGGGAAGGCTCGCGTGGTGGATGCCGAAATGGCTCGATCGCGTGCTGCCGGACATCGACGTGGAGGGCGCGAAGCTGCGCGCGGCGGCGCGGCGGGTTGAATCCGCCCGTGCCGCACAGGTCGCCGCGGATGTCCCGGATACCGTTGCGGTGGAGCAGATTCCGGAGCCGGTCGGCGCCGCGAGCGGCCGCACGATCTTCGGCCGGGTGTACCGCGACGACGGGCACCCGGTGCCGGACGCGGCGCTGACGCTGATCGACCAACGCGGACACCAGGTTTCGCGGGCGACTGCCGACAGCGACGGCAACTATGCGATCGAACCGCCCGCGCCGGGCGGCTACGTGCTGATCGTCTCCGCGCACCGGCACCAGCCTGCCGCGGTGAACGTCACGGTGGTGGCGGGCGGCGCACAGCACGTCGAGGTCGCGCTGCGAGGGTCAGGGGAGTTGTCGGGTGTGGTGCGCACCGCGGCACGGGAGCCGGTGGCGCAGGCCACGATCACCGTGACCGATCCGCACGGCGAGGTGGTCGGGGTGGCGGTCAGCGCGGCGGATGGCGGATACGCCTGCAAGGGCGTGCAACCCGGCACCTACACCCTGGTGGCGGTCGCTGCGCGGATGCGGCCCACCGCGACGACGCTGACCGTACCGGAAAGCGGCCGTTTGCGTTTCGACGTCGAGCTCGCGCCGATGGCGATGCTGTGGGGCACGGTCCGTGCGGGCGGGCGCGCGGTGTACGACGCCAGGATTACGGTGCTCGACTGGTCCGGCGCGGTGGTCGGCGTCGCCCACACCGACGAGGACGGCCGCTACGCGGTCGCCGATCTCCCGGAGGGCGAATACACCGTTGAAGCCCGCGGCTACCCCTTGGTCACCGGCCAGGTCACGATCACCGGCAGCCAGGTCGACCACGACGTCCGTCTCGGCTTCGACATAGAAGAACCCGCCCAGATGTCGTGACCCGAAACCGAGGACCCCAGCCGCTCGGGTCGCGACGAGATCATGCGGCGCGCGATCGAGCGCGGCGAGATCGATCCGGCCAAGCTGACGCCGCGCATCGCCGCACTGCCTTTCGACCTGCTCCGGGCCGAGACGATGATGACCTTGCGTCCGGTTGCGGCGGAGGTGATCGAGGAGATCGTCGATACGATCTTTCTCCCGCTCGTCCGCTGATTCGTGCGCCGGATAATTCCCTCCCACTTCAACATATATCGCACCGGGGGGCTTGCGGCAAGACCCGGGTGATGCCGCACAATGACCGGCCGGAACTAACGACCTGCGGAAATGGGGTATTGCGAAGTGCGTGTGCTGCTGACGACGTGGGGATCGCGCGGGGACGTCGAACCGCTGGCGGGGCTGGCCGTCGCGTTGCGGGAACTCGGGGCGGAGGCGATTGTCTGCGCGCCGCCGGACGAGGAGTTCGCGAGACTGCTCGACCGGGCGGGTGTCCCGCTGGTACCGCTGGGCCCGACGGTGCACTCGATCGTCGCCAATCCGAAGCCGCCGACCGCGCAGGACGCGTTCCAGCTTGCGCCCGCGCTGGTGGCCGCGCGATTCGAGACGCTCATGGCGGCGGGTGCGGAGTGTGACGCGCTGCTGGCGACCGGCCTGATGCCGGCGGGTGCGCGGGACGTGGCCGAAAAGCTGGGCATCCCTTATGTTCTCGCGTGCTTCCACCTGATCGGACTGCCGTCGAGGCAGTTCCCGCCGGGGCGGCGGCCCGGCACGCCATCTCCAGAGGGAGAGACCGATATTCGGGTGCTGTGGCGCCAGGACGCGGAGCGGGTGAACGCGCTCTACGGTCCCGCGCTCAACGAGCATCGCGCGGCGCTCGGAATGGCGCCGGTGGACAACGTCCGCGACTACGTGTTCACCGACCGGCCGTGGCTCGCGGCCGACGAGACGCTGTGTCCCTCGGCGGGCCGGACCGAACTCGACGTCGTGCAGACCGGAGCCTGGATTCTGCCCGACAATCGCCCGCTCCCGGCCGAATTGGAAGCATTCCTGAATGCCGGTGCGCCGCCGGTGTACGTGGGCTTCGGCAGCATGGCGTCGCACACCGCGGCCGATGTCGCCCGGGTCGGCATCGAGGCGGTGCGCGCGCAGGGCCGTCGAATCCTGTTGGCCCGCGGATGGGCGAAGCTCGCCCCGATCGACGACGACGGCGACTGCTTCGTGCTCGATGATGTCAACCAGCAGGCGCTGTTTCCCCGGGTGGCCGCCGTCGTCCATCACGGCGGCGCGGGTACCACCACGACGGCGGCCCGCGCGGGTGCGCCCCAGGTGATCGTGCCGCACATCGCCGACCAGCCGTTCTGGGGCGCGCGGATGGCCGAACTCGGCATCGGTGTGGCGCACGACGGTTCGACGCCGACGGTGGACTCGCTGTCCGCCGCGCTGGCCACCGCGTTGGACCCCGGCATGCGAACCCGTGCCGCCGCCGTCGCCGCGGATATCCGTGGTGACGGCGCGACGGTCGCGGCGAAGCTGCTGATCGATCTGGCGGGTCAGCAGAACCGTTCGTAGGGCGTGCGCGCGGAACTCCGTGGCCGTCAGTAGATCGAGGTAGCGCCGGGGCGCATGCCGAGGCGGCCCATCGGCGGGACCATGGCCAGCCAGGCGCCGGCCAGCGGGAAGTAGGGCGCCACCCGGGCGGCGATCTCCCGGGTGGCGAAGGTGAGCGGATCGCTCGCCCGCATCAACCGGAGCGCGGCGGCCGCCGCGTCCCGGTTGTAGCGCCCCGCGTCCCGCCGGTCGGTCGCGCACGCATCGATGAGTGCCGCGGCGGCCGAACCGTCCTCCGCGGCCAGCGCTTTGGCGATGGCGGTGGCCGCGTCGGTCGCGTCGATCACGCCGGAATTCAAACCGCGGCCACCGCCGAAGGGCGCGAACAAATGGGCGGCCTCACCGGCGAGCAGGACGCGGCGGTGCGGGTCGGTGTAGGTCTCGGCGACCACCTGCTGGAAACGGTAGGTGGAGATCCAGCGGATGTGATCGGCGTACCACGGGTCGAGGATCTTCGGCAGCCATTCGCGCACGCCCGCCGGGTCGGACAGCTGGGCGACGTCGTCGCCGCGCTTGCATTGCAGGTCGACGCGCAGGCCGCCGCGGAAGGGCATGTGCATGACGTTGCGGCCGCCCAGTTCCGGTGTGCGGTAATGGAACAGCGCCGGTGCGGTCGCCGTGGATCCGTCCGGTCGCTCGGTGACGTCGACGATGATGAACGGCACGTCGTCGGTATGGCCCCACATGCGCAGACCCAGGCTCTTGCGGACGGCGGAACGTGCGCCGTCGGCGGCGATCACATAGGGCGCGCGCACTTTCGCGCAGTCACGCAAGGTCAGAACGACACCGTCGGGGTCGGTGTGCACGCTCTGAACCGTTGCATCCCAGCGGAATTCGACGCCGTGCGCCACGCAGTCGGCGTACAGGATCGCCTCGGTCTCGGTTTGTGGCAAGCTCGTGCCGCGTGTCATGGCGGGCAGGGCGGGGGAGTGGAAGTCGAAGATGCGCCTGCCCGCGTAGTAGCAGTCGCCACCGCGCACTTGGATGCCCGCCTCGCCGATCCGCTCGCCGAGGCCGGGCAGTACCTCGCTGAATCGGCCCAGTGTCCACGGCATCAGGTAGATGGCCCGGCTGCCGGGGCGCGGACGGCCCGCGGGCTCGGCCTCCAGTACGAGTACTTCCATGCCGAGGCGGCGCAGCGCCAGGGCGGCGGTCAGGCCGACCGGGCCCGCTCCGACGACGACAACCGGCTGCCGGTGATTTTCGTGCCACATATCCACTCCCACATAAGTACGGACCCGTACTTACGGTGGCATAAGTACGTGTCCGTAACAAGAGGGAATCGCACAAAGGCGCAGCGGCAGCGGTGGGTCAGCCGACGGCGCGCCGACCGGCCGCGAGTATCTCGACCGCCTGGGCCACGAACCGGCTCAACCGTTCTGCCCCGTACTCGTCGGGATTCGTCACGGCCTGGCGGACCAGGTGCTCGCCGGTCGCGAGCAGGGATTCGGCGAGCAGATCGTCGTCGAGCTCCGCGACCCCGCCCTCGCGCGCCCGGCTCCACGCGATGAGCGCGCGCAGATTGTCCAACGCCACCTGACGCGCCTGTGCCGCGTGCGCGCGCACCTCCGGCGGCGCGTCGTCGGCGGCGGCCAGTAGCAGGCGCACGCCGTCCGGATGCTCGGCCGCCGCATGCAGCATGTTGTGCGCCGCCGCGGCGAGCGTCCCCGCGAAGTCGGCGTCCTCGGTGAATTCGGGCATCGCGGCGCCGAGTGCGTCGATCGCGCGCTGTTGTTCCCGTTCGAACAAGGCGGCCAGCAGCGGGCCGCGCCCGGGATAGGCGGCGTACACCCGGGGTTTCGCCAGTTCGGCGGCCCGGGCCACCGCCTCCATGGTTACCGCCGAATACCCTTGCCGGACAACCAGTCCCAGCGCGGCGTCGAGCACCTGCGTGCGGCGCACGGCCAGGTCCATCCTGGGCTGCCTCGGCTTCTTCGCGGTCCCGCTCACGCCGGCTCTCCGCCCGTGCGTCGCCGAGCGGGCTCGTGCCCACCACCGCCCGACAACACCTCCATGAATCCGTACCCTAACGCAGGTATGCGGCAGTACCCGGCGGCGACGTGACGTGGCGGCGCGCTGACACCGTCCGGCGTGGCGGCGATCGGATCAGTCGGCGGCGAGGGCGGCCGTCGGCAGGCCCTGTGCCCAGCTGCGCTGTTGACCGCGCTTGGCGATGCGCCAGCCGTCTGCGGTGCGCACGTATTCGTCGATGTACCACATGCCGAGCAGGGTCACCGGTGGCGCGCCTGTCTCGGGCGGCAGCACGAGCGCGTTGTAGCACATGACCCGTCCCGTCGCCCGGTCACCGTCGATGCGGATGTCGGTGTTCGCGATCAGATGCTGCGACGCCGAGAGTGGCGCCATCCCCTCGGCCAGCCACTTCTTCATCTCGGCCGGCTTGCCGGCGCTAGGGCATGTCTCCCAATCGACCTTTTCGGATCACGCCCGGTGGGCCGGTTGGTCGGGCATCATGGTCGCCGTGGCGACGGTGGTTGGTGATCGGTATCGGGTTCTGACGGATAAGCAGTGGGAACTGCTGGAGCTGTTGTTGCCGAAATCCGATGGCCAGGTAGGCCGTAACTTCGCCAACAATCGGCTGGTGGTGGAGGGGATGCTGTTCCGGTTGCGGACGGGGGTGCCGTGGAGGGACTTGCCGGAGGCGTTCGGTCCGTGGCAGACGGTGTGGAAGCGGCATCGCCGCTATGCCGGTGACGGGACCTGGGATCGAGTGCTGGTCGCGTTGACCGCGCTCGCGGACGCGACCGGGAATCTGGATTGGGTCGTGTCGGTGGATTCTTCGATCATGCGAGTTCATCAACACGGCGCGAACACCTCTCGTGGCGGCGAGGAAGCCGGCGGCCCGGACTCGGATTTACGAGCCCGCTGATCACGCCATCGGCCGGTCCCGAGGTGGGCTGACCACGAAAGCACATCTGGCCACCGACGGCCACGGCCGAGGTTTGGCGGTGTTGCTGACAGCGGGCCAAGCCGGTGATTCACCGATGATGCCTGCCGTGCTCGAGGCGGTCGCGGTGCCGCGCCTGGCCGGTGGCCCGCCACGACGCAACCCGGACCAGGTGCTCGCCGACAAGGCGTACTCCGCGGCAAGCAACCGGAAGTTCCTGCGCAGCAGAGGTATTCGCTCGGTTATTCCGGAACGCAGCGATCAGATCGCCCACCGTAAGCGGCGTGGTCGTACCGGTGGGCGACCGCCGGGGTTCGACCCGATGGCCTACAAGGGTCGCAACGTCGTCGAACGCGCCTTCAACAAGGCCAAACACTGGCGTGGCGTCGCCACCCGATACGACAAACTCGCCATGACCTACCGTGCGGGCTTCGTCATCGCGCTGGTGGTCGAGTGGCTCAGACTATTGGGAGACATGACCTAGCGCCGAACGCCGTCAGATCGATGTCGGCATCCTCGACGAACACCTCGTCGAACGCGTCGAAATTCCCGCTGTCGACCGCGGTCGCGTACGCCACCAACAGCTGCTGAATCTCCAACCGGTCTGAGATCTCCTGCAAATCGAGCACCAAACCTCCTAGAAAGCAATGGAATTCAGAAGCTACCGCCGCCTCGCGGTCGCCCCCAGCCGCCGAACGGCGGCTCTTGGACCGCCGATCGGCTGGATCGGGCGCAAGGTGGCCGGTCGCCCGGTCAGCGACCGGCGGCGCTGAGGCGGTGATCGGCTTCCAAGAGCATCCAGGCGCTGAGCTGGACCGAGAGGTCCCGGCTGAGGTTCGCGGGGGTGTCGGCCGGGGTGGACATCAGTTGCGGCAGCGTCGGTGGGTGCGTGGGTTCCGGTACGGGGCGGGTCCAGTCGACGCCGAAGAGTGGGAGTCCGTCGACTTCGGCGCGATGGCGCCAGGCCGCCTGCGCCGAGGCGTGCACGATCTGTGCGGCGGTCGAATCATTCAGTGCGAGTGCGGCTTCGGCGAGGTAGCGGGCCAGGATGCCCATGAACAGGCCGGAGTCGTCGGCGGCGGAGGCGGCGATCACCCCCTCGTCGGTGAGCCGGTCCGCGACCGCGTCGATGAGCGTGGTTGCGCGTCGGTGGTACTTGGATTCTCCGGTGCGCGTTGCCAATTCGGTGTCCAGGCCGATCGCTACACCCTGGCAGTAGGTGTGCGGCGTGCGCTCGACCCGGCCGCCCGGCTCGTGCACACCGTCCAGGATCAGTCCGGTGGCGCTGTCGCGCAGCCGGGTGTGCAGGAACTCGGCGAGCCGCGTGGCGCGCGTCAGCTCGCCCGTTCGAGCCAGCGCGATGCCGGCCGGACCTATCGCGGGCGTGTTGTAGTACTCGTCGCCCGAACGCCAGGGCAGCGCGCCGACCGCCGGATTCCAGCCGCCGATGAGGTCGGCCGTCAATTCGCCGATCGCCTCGTCGAACCGGAGACCGAGCAGGCGCTCGGCGCGTTCGAGAGCCAGTGCCAGCCAGGACATGTCGTCGTAGTAACGGTTGGTCCAGCCGGTGATATTGCGGGTCCGGATGCCGCGAGCGAGGGCGAGGACCCGTTCGACGCGTTCGGGGGTGCGAGCGCGCGCCGCAGCGTCGACCGCACAGTCCAACAGGTGCGCCTGCCACCAGTAGCACCAGCGCGCGAACGACTGATCGAGCAGCGACGACGGCCACACGAGCGTGCCGAGCCGCAGGTGCGGGTGCCCCCAGAGGGCGCGTACGTGGCGCGAGGCGATCGCCTGCTCCGCGAGATCGGCGCGCCCGGCCGGCGCTTCCGGACGGGTGGACACGCTGCCGGTGATCGCCACCGCCCTGGTCGGCGGGGTGACGGTGGTCAGCGCGATCGAGGCGCCCGCCACCAGCAGCACGCGGCGCCTGCTGATCCCCGCACTTCGGCGATCCATCCCGCTCGCACTCCTCGACCACGATCGCCGCGGCCACAACCCACCGCGCCCTACGCCTGAACTCTTCCGAATCATGAGAGCAGAGCGACCACCCGCGCACGGTGTGGCCGGAAAGAACATTCCGCGAACAGTTTCCGGCGCGGGGTAGCCCGGTGATGCGCAGCGAGATCCGGCGGTGTCCGGTGTCAAGGTCGCAACGACGGCTCAGGGCGCGTGCGGTGGCGCAGCGGGCCGGCGGCGGTGGACGAACCACCAGTACACCGCGGCCGCGATGCTCAACGCGGCGACTCCGGTCGCTGCCGACAGTGCGTAGGAAGTGCTGGACTGCACGAGGGTCGACGGGTCGCAGGTGCACGTAACCTTCGGATCGCGCGGGTCGTAGACGATCTGAACGGTACTTCCCTCGCTGAGTTCGCGCGCCGGCGGATTGAATCCTCCGACGGAACCTCCGGTGTAGTACGACTTGCCGTTCACCATGAACGTGTAGTAACTGGTCGCGACGTGCGCAACCCCCGATAGCCTCGAAAAGAATCCGGCTCCATAATCCATCGTGGTACTACTGGCCGGGTAGCCCCCAATTACCGGTGCTGGGCAGGGCCGGTGATCTCGAGTGAGAATGTCGGCCGTGAACGCACCTTATATAGATTCCGCCGCCGCGGCGGGGCCCGGCCGAACACCGCGGGTGTGGGTGCCTGCGGAGGCCGGGGAGAACCGGCTCGCGCTCGCGGCCATCGCCGATGGACTGCTTGCCTTCTTCGTGGCTTTGGCGTTGGCGCAGCGCGTCTTTCACGCGTCGGCGGGTATCGCGGAGTTCGCGCCGGTGTTCGTTCCGTGTCTGCTCGGGGTGTCGTTCGCCAACCACGTGGTCGGCACACTGGTCTTTCGCGGCAGTCTCGCCAAGCTGCTCTTCGGCATGCGGGTGCTGCGCTGGAAGGACGGCCGCCGGCCGCGACCGTGGCAGACGCTGCTGCGATGGCTGTTCGGCTATTTCGTGATCGTGGCCCAGTTCCTGTTGGAGGGCGCGAGCGTGGGCCAGGCGTGCGGGCTGCGCACCGTGCGCCGGCGCGATGAGCGGCAGTGGGCGCAACCGTGATCAGGGCAGGTCGGCGAATCGGACGTCGTCGGCCACCGCGGTGACGTCGAGGCCGCCGGGGCCGGGCGCGATGGCCGTGAGCCGCGCGCCGAGCGGCAGCTGCCGCAGCGGCACGGTGAAGGTCAGGGCGCTGCGCAGCATGGCGAGGGAGATCGTCGGACCGCCCGCCGCGGCCTGCACCGCCACCGGCGTGACCTCGATACCGCGCTCGGTCGGCGCGACCGTGACGATGACCGTCCCCGGCACCGGTATGCCCTCCACCAAGAACGTTCCGGTGACGCGCAGCCCGTCCGGACTGTAGGAGATCGACTCCACACCCGGAGGCGCGAAGCCACGCACCGCGTCGTAGGGGACGACCGCTGTCGCGTTCGCCCGCGCGGCCACGAAACTCGAGGTGCGGTTGTGCAGAACGTCGGACAGCGGCGCGGACACCTCGGTCAGGTCGATCGCGAGATCGCGCACCGAGAGGCCATCGCCGCTCCACTCGCCGACCTCGAGGTCGATGTCACGATAGGTGCCGTCGACAGCCTGAGTGAGGAACGGGAAGCCGCCGATGGTGACCCGTGGTTGCCGGGGCAGCTGGTAGTCGGCGGCGATCTTGCGGCCGATCTCGCGCTGCGCCATGGTGACCGCGACCCGGTCGCCGATCAGCAGCGCGATCGTCAGCAGCACGATCAGAATCAGTAGTCCGCGCATGCGCTCACTCGTTCGCTCATCCCACCATCATGCTGGGCAAGGCGGGCATCGGTCATCCCGCGCCGCGCGCAGCGCGCCGAGACCGGCGTGCGGCGGCGTTCAGGCGCCGAGCTCGGCGAGCAGTTCCTCGACCAGTGATCGATGGTGCAACAGCGACTCGATGTCGTCGGGTCGGGCCATCTCGCCGAAGTGGATCTGGCGAGCGCCGGAGCGCAGGAAGACGACGCAGTAGTTGAGCGCGGCGAACATGGTGTACCAGGTGAGGTCGTCGAGCGGCTTGCCCGCGCACTCGGCGTAGGTCGCCGTGACGTCGGCCTCGCGCAGGAACTCGGGCATGCCGGGGAGGCCGAAGGTCTGTGCGATCGTCTGAAAGACGCGGTGCGCGAACACGAGCCAGGCCACGTCGAGTTCCCGCGGACCGAGCGTCGCCAGTTCCCAGTCCAGTACCGCGACAGGGACGAAATCCCGGTACAGACAGTTACCGATGCGGGCGTCGCCCCAAGACAGGACGTCGGTACCGGGCGCTGTCTCGGGCAGGTTCGCCGTGAGCCACACCAGGATTCGCTCGACCAGCGGCGATGCTCCGATGTCGCGCGCCGCGAACTCGTACCACGCGCGCGCCCGGTTCAGTGTTCGTTCGAGCGCGCGGGCACCGGGTTGTGCTGGCTCGAGGAAGGCGAACAGCTCGGGGGCGTCCGGAATCGCGTGCAGCGCGGCGAGCGTCTCGATCGTGCTGTGCTGCAACCGCTGTCGTTGTTCTGGGTGCGCGTCGAACAACCAGTTGCCGCCGAAGGTGTAGGGCATGACGTCGGGTGGCACCACGCCGTCCACCCGATCCATCAACAGGAACGGTGTGCCGAGCACCGCACCCGTCGGTTCGAGGAATCGCACCCGCGGCACCGGCACGCCGCTCGTCTCGGCGACGAGCCGCATCGTGTCGAACTGGGCGCGCAGATCGTAGTGTTCGAGTATGGGGAAGTCGCCAGGGGCGGGCGCCATCCGGGCGATCAGATCGACGGTCCCCGCGACCCCGGCTTCGGTCCAGGTCGCGTTGAGTACCAACGTTTCCGCCGACATGCCGTTGCTGTCGATGCCGGAACGCAGGGTGAGTCGCGGTCGCGCACCCTCGGGCAGTCGCGTGGCAAGCCAGTCGGTGAGCCGCGGGAGCAACGCGGTGGCGTCGCGGCTACTGCGTTGCAGCCGCATACCCGACTCGGGCTGGGATGAGGACATCGGCCACTCCTGACGACGGTGTGGGGCTGCGCCAACCATCGGTCGCGTCGTTCGGGGTGTCAACAGGTGTTCTCGCTGAGCGGGAGTGGTGGTGGGCGGCTCGCCATGCCGGTGCGGGAGGTAACGGCTAGTGTCGGGTGCGGGATGGATTCTGCTCGAAAGATGGTCTGCGTGAACAGCGTTGTCAGCGTGTCGGCCTGTCGTGGTGAAAGGTGTTGCCCGGTAGGTGGTTCGATGGGGCGGTCGGTCGGTGGCCGAGGGGTCATGGAGTGAGCGGTATCGGGCGACGCCGGTTCATGGTCGGGGTCTGCGGGGCAGCGGGCGTGCTGGCCGCCGGGCTCGGTGTCGCCGGGGCCGGTGCGTCGCGCTCGTCCGCGCCGCCAGCCGGTGATCGCGGCGAAAACCCTGGCGGGCCAGCGACTCCCAGCACCGAACTGAGCACTTTTTTCGCGACCGCGATGGTGGGCAGCGCGCTCGAGGTCGACAGCGACAGCGACGGGGACCTGTGGGTGACCTGCTGGTCCGACGACGACAACCTGTACTCGGTCAACGGTGACGGCAGCGGATTCGCGGACGGGCCGCGCCACGACATCGTGGTCAATCGGATCACCGGTGATCCGAAGAGCGGCTTCACCGGGACGGTGCTGGCCGTTGCCGACGAGGTCGGGGTGATCTGGGGCGATCCCGCGCAGTACAACCGCAAGCCGACCGGGATCGTCTCGGTGGACGGGCGGCTCTACCTCGCGATTCAGGATCTGCGCCTGGGGCAAGAAGATATCGCGTTCAACGACGCGCCCGCCGCCAGCGTCTCGTGGTCCGACGATCACGGGCAGACCTGGCACAAGACCCAGCAGCCGATGTTCGCCGACGGGGTGTTCACCACCATCTTCTTTCTCGACTTCGGGCGCGACTCCGGCGACGCGGTGACGGCATTGGGGGCGGAGGCGGCGCGCTACGTCTACGCCTATGGCCTGGACGGCAATTGGCGCGGGTCGTTCACCGCCACCGTGGCCGATCCGTTCGACCTGTATCTGGCGCGGGCGCCGAAGGACGCGGTCGAGCAGCGCAACCGCTGGGAGTTCTTCGCCGGACTCGACGGTGACGAGCCGCGGTGGAGCAAGCAGCTGAACGACCGGCGCGCGGTGCTGCGCGACACCAGAAGGCAGTATTCGACACTGCGCAACTACCGGGAGTATCCGCACAACCTCTCGGTGCTCTCGCAGGGCGGTGTGGTGTACGTCAAGGCGCTGCGACGCTATCTGTACACGTCGTGGACCGAGTACACCTATGAGTTCTATGAGGCGCCGACGCCGTGGGGTCCGTGGAAACTGTTCTTCACCAAGGATTTCGGCGGCTATCCGTGGTTCGGTCGCGAGCCGGGCTGTCCGGGGCCGAAGAACGGTGGATACGCCACCACGATCCCGTCCAAGTTCATCGCGGCCGACGGGATGTCGATGTGGGTGCAGTCGAACTGGTGGGTCGGCAGCGCGGGCGGCGATACCGCCTACAGCTTCAACCTGCGTGAGTTGACGTTGCGGCCGTTCAGTGCGCAGTCGCCGGCCAATCAGCCGGACCCGCGCGACAACCTCGCCTACAGCGGTGCCGACGTCACACCCATCGAGAAGTCCGCGCACTTCGGCCACTGCGAGTACTACAACGACGGCGACTTCACCAAGAGCGAGAACAGTTTCGACCAGGAGAACAAGGACCTGGACTTCTGGGGTTTCACCTGGTCGAAGCCGTACCTGATGAACCAGGTCGTCTACACGACCGGTGAAATGTTCGACGACGGCGGGTGGTTCGCGGCGGGACTGCGCGTCCAGGTGCGCCAGGACTTCCGCTGGCTCGATGTGTCGAACACCAAGATCGAACCGCGGTATCCCTTCACCGCATCGACCGGCGCGTTCACCACCTATACCTTCACCTTCGCCAGCATCGCGGGCGACGGCGTGCGCATCATCGGAAAGCCCGGCGGCAGTGCCTATTTCACCTCGATCGCGGAGCTGGAGGTCTACTACCGGTAGCGCCGCCCGATCAGCGCGCGGCGGGCTGGAACAACTCGACGAAGTTGCCCGCCGGGTCCTGGACGAGGACCTGGCGACCACCGGGCCCGCTGATGATGTCGTTGCGGAACGGGACGCCCGCGGCGCGCAGGCGGGCCACCTCGGCCTCGAGGTCGTCTACGGCCAAATGAATTCGGTTCCATCCGCCGGGCACCGGCTGCTCGCCATCGGGCATCGGGCGGGCGCCCGAGCTGGTCGGTCCGGACAGCAATAGCCGCAGTGGGCCGCGGATCACGTCGGTGAACGCGGGCGCGGCGTCGTGGTTGACGGTGAAACCGAGATGGGTGGTGTAGAACTCGGTGGCCGCGCGTACATCGTCGACGATGTAGCGAACGCCGGCGAGGGTGGTCGGGGTGGTCATGGTTGCTCCGATCCGAGGACGAGGGTGGGCAGCAGGTAGCGGACGCGGGTGTCGAGTTCTGCGGTGATACGGCGGAATTCGGGGTAGTCGGCGGCGGCGGGGTGCGGGGTGCTCCAGTGCGTGTACGTAGTCGCGGGAATACCGTGCGGATATTCGCGGACCTTGTCGCACAGCGTGATGACGTGGTCGAACCGGCTGCCCGCCAGGTCGGCGAGGGGCCGCGGCCGCTGCCCGGCGGTGCCGATGCCGTAGTCCTCGTGCAGGACCCGGCTTGCGAAGGGGTGCAGCTCGGACCCGGGGTGGCTGCCGGCCGAGGCGATCCGGAACTGTCGATGGCAGTGCCGCCGTAGCAGCGCGGCGGCGATGGGGGAGCGTGCGCTGTTGCCGGTGCAGACGAACAGCACCGATCCGGTCGTCGGCCGGTGGCGCGTCGCGGGGGCGGCCAGTGCGGGATGCAGCGCCGCCGCCGCGTCGCCGAACGCCGCGGCACAGCGGGACAGGTCGAGGCGGTAGTAGGTGTCGCGACCGTCGAAGGTGCTGCGGTGGGTGCCCACGAGACCGGCCGAGCGCAGCAATCGCAGGTGATAGGACACGAGATTCTGTGGTTCCTCGACGAGGGCGACGAGCTCGCGGACCCGGTGGTCCCCCCGCGCGAGAGCGGTCAACAACGCCCAGCGCAGCGGATGGGCGGCAGTGCGGAACAACGCCGGAAGTTCCGGTCGCTCTGGCGACGCCATTGCCCTAGGATACATCAAATAGGATTGATGCATCGGCAAACCGGCGATCGGTGCTCGATGCGACGCCCGAGGAGCTCTGATGGCCGAAAACGGCGCGGCGGGAACGGGATCGGAGTCGGCGCTGGTGCGCCGCCTGGGGCTGGGCGACGCGGTGGTGATCGGGCTCGGCGCGATGATCGGTGCGGGGATCTTCGCCGCGCTTGGCCCCGCGGCGCGGGCCGCGGGCGCGGGACTGTTGCTCGGCCTCGCGATCGCGGCGGCGCTCGCGTGCTGCAACGCGATCTCCTCGGCGCGCCTGGCCGTGCGGTACCCGGCCTCCGGGGGGACCTATGTGTACGGGCGGGAGCGGCTGGGGCCATTCTGGGGCTATCTCGCCGGCTGGAGCTTTGTGGTGGGCAAGACTGCCTCCTGCGCGGCGATGGCGCTGACGGTCGGCACCTACGTGTGGCCCGAGCATGCCCGCGTGGTCGCGGTCCTCGCCGTGGCGGTGCTGACGGCGGTCAACTATCGCGGGGTGCGCAAGTCGGCCCGGCTCACCCGGGTGATCGTCGCCGTGGTGCTGCTCGTGCTCGGCGCGGTGGTGGCCTTCTCGGTTGGCTCGGGGCGAATCGCTGTGCAGTACATGGGGTTCGATGCATCGGTCACCGTTGCCGGGGTGCTGCAGGCGGCCGGCCTGCTGTTCTTCGCGTTCGCCGGGTACGCGCGCGTCGCCACCCTCGGCGAGGAGGTCCGCGATCCGGCCAGGACCATCCCGCGCGCGATACCGCTGGCGCTCGGCGGCACGCTCGTCGTCTATGCCGCCGTCGGGGTGGCCGCGCTCGGCGTGCTCGGGCCGGATCGGCTGGCGGCGGCCGCCGCGCCGCTCGTCGCGGTGGCACACGCCGCTGGCGCCGGGTGGCTGGCGCCGGTGGTGCGCGCCGGTGCGGCGGTCGCGGCGCTCGGTGCGCTGTTGACGCTGATCCTCGGCGTCTCTCGGACCACGTTGGCCATGGCCCGCGATCACCACCTGCCGCGCGGCCTCGCCGCCGTGCACCCGCGATTCGGGGTGCCGCACCGTGCCGAGGTGGTCGTCGGCGTGGTCGTCGCCCTCGCGGCGGCCACGACCGACCTGCGCGCCGTGATCGGGTTCTCCTCGTTCGGCGTGCTGCTCTACTACGCGATCGCCAATGCCGCGGCCTTGACCCTGACCCGTGCCGAAAACCGGCCGCCCCGTGCGATTCCCGCCGCGGGATTGCTCGGCTGCCTGGTGCTGGCGTGCACCCTGCCGGTCACGTCCATCGCCACGGCGGCGGCCCTCATCGTGCTGGGCGTGCTCGGCTACGCGGTGCGCTCCCGCCTGCTGCCGCGCGATCCGGCTACAGATGGGTGACCGCGAGCCGGTGCGCGGGCGGGCGACCACGAGTGCGCGGTGGCAGGTCCGAGGGCGTCATCGCGCCCTGTCGGCAACGGTCGAAGGTGGTGAGCGGGTTCGGCCCGCCCACCGCGGGGCCGTCAGGGTCGCAGATTCGGCTGGTCCAGGACCCAGAGCCAGGACCCGTCCGGCTGGCGGCGGGCCACCTCGGCGGTGATCTCGCCGGTGGTCAGGGTCGCGGCGGTGAACGCCAGGTCGCCGCTGACCATGGCCGGATGCTGCCGACCCGGGACGAGCGCCGGGGCCGCCGCCACCAACTGCTCGTACACCTTGCGGATCTCCGCGTGGCCGGTCGCCAGGTTGCCCGGCGGGAACTCCAGCACCGCGTCCGGTTCGTAGAGTGCCACCAGTCCGTCGACGTCGCCCGCGTTGGCGCGTTCGATGAAGTATTTGCCCAGGTCGTTCGGCTCGGTGGCCACTTCGTTGTTCGTCATGCGGACTACACTTCCAGCGAATCACGACACCTTGTGTCATGTATTTCTGCGAAGGTTCTTTCATGCGTGCCGATCGGCTGGTCTCCCTGGTACTGCTGCTGCGCAGGCACGGCAGACTGTCGGCCACCGCGCTCGCCCGCGAGCTCGAGGTCTCCACCCGGACCGTGTTGCGCGATATCGAGGCGCTGTCCGCGGCGGGTGTCCCGGTGTACGCCGAGCGCGGCAGACATGGCGGGTTCGCCCTGCTGCCCGGTTTCCATACCGAACTCACCGGACTCAACCACGACGAGGCGCTGGCCCTGCTGGTGGCCGGATCACGGCCCGGCGCACAGGCTTTCGGCCTCGGCTCGGCGCTCGCCGCAGCCATGCGCAAGGTGGTCGACGCACTACCGGAGACCTCGAGGGCGAGCGCGGCGGACGCGGCCGAACGTGTGCTCATCGATCCCGCGACCGACCTGCTCTCGCGGCGGACGGTGCCCGAGGCGGTGCCCGACGCGGTGCTGGCCGAGGTGCGGCGGGCGGTAGTCGCCGGACGCAAGCTGCGCATTCGCTACGCGGCGGTGGGACAGGACCCGGCTTGGCGCACCGTGGACCCGATCGGCCTGGTCACCGTGCGGGAACAGGCCTACCTGCTGGCCACGCGTTCCGGTGCGGACCGCACCTATCGACTGTCCAGGATCTCGGCCGCCGAGCAGCTGCCCGAACTCGCACAGCGACCGGACCGGGTCGATCTGGATCGCGCCTGGCAGGAACGCGGCGCGCGCTTTCGCGCCGGCGGCGACCAGGTGCGGGTGCTCGCCCGGGTGCACCCGTCCCGCCGCGCCGAGCTGGTCGGCACCGCGCTGGTGGTGCACACCGAAACGGTGGACCCGGACGATTGGGTACGTCTCGAGGCGAGCTTCCAGGACGCCAGACATGCCGAATGGGCGCTGTGGCAGCTGGCGAAGGACGCGGAAATCCTTGCCCCGCAACGGTTGCGCACCGTGCTGCGTAATCGCGCCGCCGAACTCGCCGCCCACTACGGTGGACCGTCGCTTGACCTGAACGGCGGTTGAGCTTTTAGCGTCGGTGCCGACGTGCGGAGTTCGACAATGACGACACTGGTAACCGGCGCGACCGGGAACACTGGCAAGCACGTGGTGGCCGAATTGGTGCGCCGCGGCGAGCAGGGTGCGCGCGCTGTCACGCAATCCCGATGCGGCACAGCTGTTCTCACCCGCCGTCAGGTGGCTACCGGCGCGCACACCGCGCCAGAGACGCTCGACGCCGCGCTCGACGGCGTCGAGCGTCTGCACATCACGGTGACGGCGGGTCTGGCCGAAGTCGGCCCGGAACTGGTGCGCAAGGCGGTGGCGGCGGGTGTGCGCCGGATCACCATGCTGTGGGGCCGCGCGGTGGGGCCGGTCGAGCAGGCGGTCGCGGACTCGGGCGCGGCGTGGAGTCGCTGACGCCGCGGGAACGAATCACGGTGCTGTCCAAGGCGATCGGACGGGAGATCGCGTTCGTGCCGATCAGTCACGAGCAGGCGATCGAACGGCTGACCGCGACCGGAGTTCCGCGCGCGGACGCCGAGTACGTGATCGGCTGGTACGCCGCGGCGGATGCGGCCTCGACCATCGTGGTCGACACCGTCGCGCGGGTGACCGGTCGTCCGGCACGGACGTTCGCGCAGCGGGTGGACGAGCACGCGCAGCGGTTCCGGTCCGCGCGCGTCGACGCGTGACGCCGATCCGGGCGCGGGCGGCCTTGTAAAGCGTACGTCCGTATGTATAGTATTCCTCTTGTTCGGCCGGAGCGGCGAAAGCCGTTCGGCGACTGGAGGAATCGATGTGCGGCACGGGTGGTAGACCCCGGCCGGTGAGGAGTCGGGGATGGCGGAGACGACTACGGCGGCCGCGGTGAAGCGACAGATCTCGGAGCTGGGTGGAGCCTTCATGCTCTCCAGGGAGGTCAAGGCGTTCGGTAGCTCGATCGGAGTGCCCGGGTTCCATGGCCCGTACACCCGCGGCCGCGGTGGCGTGCTCGGCGAGGTGGACGCCGATGTGGTCACCGCGGCCTTCGGCTTCTTCGCGCCGGACCGGGTGCGCTCGGCGTGGGAATCCACTCCGATCGCCGCGGCCGAAGGCGCGCAACGGTATCTGCACGCCTGTCAGGAGTTCGGTCGCCGCAAGCTCGCCTCGTTCGATGACGCGGATCGGCTTGCTGAACTGCTGGGGCGGGTGGCGAACGCGGCTTCCCCGGCCGGGTTGGCCTTGTTCGCGGGCTGGCGTGCGCTGCCGCTGCCCGCGGACGGACGGGCCCGGGTGGCGCAGCTGGCGCACGTGGTGCGCGAATTGCGGGGTGGGCTGCATTTCATCGCGGTGACGGCGCACGGACTCACGCCGCTGGAGGCGATTCTCGTCTCCGGCTCGCCGGTGCTCGACGGTGGCGATCAGGCGCGGCTGCTCGGCTGGCCGGAGCCGTTCGCGGCGCCGACCGCGGCGCAGCGGGAACGCTGGCAGGCAGCGGAAGAGTTGACCGACAAGCTGATTCAGCCGTACTTCGAGGTGCTCGACGAGGCCGAGCGGCAGGAACTCACCACGTTGCTCACCGCCGCGCACCACGCCGCGTTCGCGCGCTGAACCGCAGGTGCTCGACCGGTACTACCCCCGTTCGGGGGTTACCGCAGAGTGACCCACATCACTATGGTCCTCTCACCCCGCGCCAGGAATGGCGGCGCGGGGGATGAAATGAGGACCGCATGAAAAGACTGTCGCCACAACAGGCAACGATGACGACGACCGGTACGAGTATGCGCCGGGTGGCCGTCGCGAGCTGTATCGGCACCACCATCGAATTCTACGATTTCTTCATCTACGGGACCGCGGCGGCGCTCGTCTTTCCGAAGGTCTTCTTCCCGGCGCTCGGGGCGACAGCGGGTACTGTCGCGTCGTTCGCGACCTTCGCCGTCGCGTTCGTCGCACGTCCGGTGGGCGCCATGCTCTTCGGGCATTTCGGCGACCGGATCGGGCGGAAGAAGACCCTGGTCTCGACCCTGCTGCTGATGGGCGTGTCCACCCTGCTGATCGGACTGCTGCCGGGCGCGGCGACGATCGGTGTCGCGGCGCCGTTGCTGCTTGTGCTGCTGCGCTTCGGCCAAGGTTTCGCGGTCGGCGGCGAATGGGCGGGTGCGACCCTGCTCACCGCCGAGTACGCACCGCCGGGCAAGCGCGGGCTCTACGCGATGTTCCCGCAGATCGGTCCCGCTTTCGCGTTCGCGTTGTCCAGCAGTACTTTTCTGATCACCGGCACCCTTCTGGGTGATACGAACGAAGCCTTCCTCACCTGGGGCTGGCGCATCCCGTTCGTATTCTCGATCGTCCTGGTCGGCGTCGGATTGTATGTGCGCCTGGTGATCGATGAGACACCGGTCTTCCGCGCGAACGCGACCCGGCGCGCGCTCGACACCGAGCAGTCGCGGCTGCCCTTTCTGGAGGCCTGGCGGCATCAGACCAAGGAAATCCTGCTCTCCGCAGGCGCTTTGGCGACCTTGTTCGCCTTCTTCTACATGGGGACCGCGTTCCTCACGAGCTACGGCACCAAGACGCTCGGCTTCAGTCGGCCCTTCGTGTTGACCGTCGGCATCGGCGCCGCCGTGATATTCGGTGCGGCGACGGTCTTTTCGGCGATCTACTCAGATCGGCTCGGCCGTCGCAGGGTCATCATGGTGTCGTCCGCGCTGGCGGTCTTCTGGTCGCTGGCGCTGTTTCCGTTGCTCGACACCGGATCTCGGCTCGCCTTCGTGATCAGTGTGCTGACGACCCTGGCGATCTTCGGAGTCGCGTACGGGCCGTGCGGTGCGCTCCTTCCTGAGATGTTCCGGACCCGCTACCGGTACACCGGGGCAGGCCTCGGCTACAACCTCGCCGGGGTGCTCGGTGGCGCGATTCCGCCCCTGATCGCCACGCCGCTGGCGTCGCAGTACGGCAGCAACGCGATCGGCGTCATGCTGGCCGGTCTGGCGGTATTGAGCTTCTGCTGTGCGAAGGCGTTGGTCGAGACCAAGGACCATGCACTGTAGCCGAGCTGGTTACTTACCTGGACGTGCGCAACTCCCGGGAAAAGTGCGTACTTGTCGGCGCCTGCCGGGTGCGTCGACACTTGCGGGGCACGCGGCCGTGAGCCTGCGTGGTACGTAACGCAATTGGGAGTCGCGATGATCGAACACAGAATGCCGGTGACCGTGCTCGGCACGGGATCGATGGGCGCGGCCCTCGCCGCCGCCTTCGTCGCGGCGAAACATCCGACCACGGTGTGGAATCGGAGCCCGCGGCGGGCGGCCGCGCTCGTGGCCGTCGGCGCGCGGCAACACCTGGTACCGGCCGACGCGGTGGCCGCGAGTCCGTTGATCATCTGCGCGATGACGACGTTCGCGGCCACCCGGGAGGTGCTCGCGGCGGCCGAGAGCGAGCTGGCCGGGCGCACCGTGGTCACGATGAACAGTGGCATCCCTCCCGAGGCAAGGGAGTTCGCGCAATGGGTCGGCGAGCGCGGCGCGCGCTTCCTCGGCGGTGCGATCAAGAACGTGCCGTCGGCGATCGGGGAGCCGGACACGCTGCTGTATTTCGGCGGTGCCCGCGCCGTATTCGACGAGCACGTGCGGACCCTGCGGGTGCTGGGTGGCGAAGTCGTTCATCTGGGCGCCGAGCCGGATCTGGCGGCACTGTTCGAGTCCGCGGTCGGCGCGACCCTGCTGCCCGCGCTGCTCGGCTTCTTCGAAGGCGCGGCGATACTGGCCGGGCGCGGCCTCCCGGCTCAGTCGATGGTGCCGTACTCGGTCAAATGGCTAGCGATGATCGCGTCGATCCTGCCGGTCGTCGCCGACGAGATCGACAGCAAGGACTACACCCGTCTCGGCTCCTCGATCGCGCTGTTCCACACCGCCATCGACGACGACGTGCGGATCGGCCGGGAATCCGGGGTGGACATGTCCTGGCACGCTCCGATGCACGAGCTGCTGCGCCGCGCGGTGGCCGATGGCCGGAGCGCGCAGAGCATCACCGCCCTGATCGAACTGCTGCGGGTGGATCAGGGGCACCTGACGGTGTAGTCCCACTTGGTGCCGTTCGGTCCGGTCACGCGGACCAGGACGGCGGTGGCGGTGCCCGCGGGCAGACCGACGGTGATGGAGCCGGTGCCCTCGTTGGTGTCGTCGCCGACGTAGCCGGTGGTGCGAACGAGTGCACCCTGGTAGAAGACGTCGATCTTGTCCGGGATGTTGTAGGTCTCGTAGGACACGACGAACGAGACCGGACCGCTGCGGCCGATCTCGTGCAGGGTGTCGGTGACGCCGGCGCCGCCGGATTTGGTCGACTGGTTGCAGCGCTGGGTGGGCGGTTGCTGGGCGCGGGGGCCGCTGCCGGTGCCACTGCTGCCGGTGCCGCTGCCGGAGTCGGAGCTGCCCGAGCTGCCGGTGCCCGGCGCCGCGGCGACACCGGCGGTGGCGGCAACGGTCAACGCGGCGGCCAGTACCGTGGCCGCAGCCGCCTCGCGCAGGCCGGGGCGACGAATCATATTATGGCTCAACACGTTTCCTCCATCAGATAGTGGTTTCGAGCGCGCTGACCACGATGCCACCGGCGCCGGTCCGCCGATATCCGCCGTTCGGCCGACAGATCGAAGTGCGCGTTCGGTAGCGCGGGCGGGTCGTGCTGTGTTGCGATGGTGCGCAAGACATCCGATGCACCGGGGGTAATCCGGGTTGACGCAGGGGAAGGTGTCGGATGGTCGTGCGCGCGATGGGTGGTGCAACGCTCGAGCGGTCTGCCCGGCGATGGCGCGGGGGCGGCGCGGGCGTCGATTCCGCTGATCGATGACCTGTTAACAAATGTAAACCGCCCGAGAACCCGTTGTTTCCGAACAATCACATGCTCGGCGTCGAAACGGGCGAACGGCACGGTGTTTCGGCCGGTCCACGAGCTCGAGCGCAGGTCGAACGGCTGTGCGAGGGCCGGTGCGGGTGACGCGCCGTGACCGGCAGGTTGCCGTGATCTCACAGCGCACAGCGGGGTACGGCGGGGTGTGAGGGAATTGTTTGGACGCGCGTCCCGTGGTCCTTACAGTCTGAGCACCAGCCCGATTTTCACAGCTCGAAGGGGGCGTCGTGGCGCACCGACCGACCGACCGATCAAACGCTGACGCCGGTGAGGCACTGCTGCGGTTGGGCAAGTATTTTCACCGCGGCGAGATGTCGGCGGACCAGCGCACTCTGCACAAGACCGGTGGGCGCGGCGCGGACGAGTTCTACCGCGACCGGTGGTCGCATGACAAGGTGGTGCGGTCGACGCATGGGGTGAACTGCACGGGGTCGTGTTCGTGGAAGATCTACGTGAAAGATGGTGTGATCACGTGGGAGTCGCAGCAGACCGATTATCCCTCGGTCGGGTCGGACAAGCCGGAGTATGAGCCGCGTGGGTGTCCGCGTGGTGCGTCGTTCTCGTGGTACACGTATTCGCCTGCGCGGGTGCGTTATCCGTATGTGCGCGGGGTGTTGCTGGAGTTGTATCGGGAGGCGAAGGCTCGGCTGAAGGATCCGGTGCTGGCGTGGGGTGCGGTGGTCGAGGATCCGGTGCGGGCCGGGCGTTACAAGTCCGCTCGGGGTAAGGGTGGGTTCGTCCGTGCCGAGTGGTGGGAGGCGGCCGAGATCGCCGCTGCGGCGCATGTTTACACGATCAAGCGGTATGGTCCGGATCGGGTGGCGGGGTTCTCTCCGATTCCGGCGATGTCGATGGTCAGTCATGCGGTGGGTGCGCGGTTCATTTCGCTGCTGGGTGGTTCGATGCTGTCGTTTTATGACTGGTATGCGGATCTGCCGGTGGCGTCGCCGCAGGTGTTCGGTGATCAGACCGATGTGCCGGAGTCGGCGGATTGGTTCGATGCCGGGTATTTGATCATGTGGGGTTCGAATGTGCCGGTGACGCGGACGCCGGACGCGCATTACATGACCGAGGCGCGGTATCGGGGGCAGAAGGTGGTCGTGGTCTCGCCCGACTATGCCGACAACACCAAGTTCGCCGATGAGTGGGTGGCGGCGCGGCCGGGAACCGATGCGGCGCTTGCCATGTCGATGGGCCACGTGGTGCTCAAGGAGTTCTTCGTCGACAAGTCGACCGCCCGGTTCGACGACTACGTCAAGCGCTTCACCGACCTGCCGTTTCTGATCACCCTCGACGAGCGCGACGGTGCCTACGTGCCGGGAAAGTTCCTCACCGCGGCCGATTTGGCGGCGTCCGGTGCGGTGGCGCAGGGGACCACCGCACCGGGCGAGGGGGACGAGTTCCGCACCGTGCTGCTGGACGCGAACGCGAATCCGGTGGTGCCCAACGGATCTCTCGGCGATCGATTCGGTGACTCCGGCACCGGACGGTGGAACCTCGACCTGGCGGACGTCGATCCGCTATTGACGCTGCACGGCCGTACCGATGATGCTGCGGCCGTGCGGTTTCCCCGCTTCGACACAGATGTGCCCGGGGTGCTGACCCGCGGGGTACCGACGATGGTCGTCGGGGATAAGCGGGTCACCACTGTGTTCGATCTGTTGCTTGCGCAGTACGGCGTCGGTCGTGACGGGCTGCCCGGGACGTGGCCGACCGGGTATGACGATGCGGCCGAGCCGTATACGCCCGCTTGGCAGGAGGCGATCACCGGTGTGCCCGCGGTGCAGGCGACCCGGATCGCCCGCGAGTTCGCCGACAACGCGATGCGTTCGGGTGGTCGCTCGATGATTTTGATGGGCGCTGGCACCAATCACTGGTTCCACTCCGATCAGATCTATCGGGCGTTTTTCACCCTGACCCTGCTGACCGGCTGCCAGGGCGTGAACGGCGGCGGGTGGGCGCACTACGTCGGGCAGGAGAAGTGCAGGCCGGTAACCGGTTGGTCGACACTGGCTTTCGGCGCGGACTGGCAACGGCCGCCGCGCCAGATGCAGGGCACGGTGTTCTGGTATCTCACCAATGATCAATGGCGCTACGACCCGTTCACCGCCGAGGCGTTCGCGTCGCCGCTGGGGGAGGGGCGCTTCACCGGACGCACGGCCGCGGACAATATCGCGCTGGCGAGCAGGCTGGGTTGGATGCCGAGTTATCCGACGTTCGACCGTAATCCGCTGGATCTGGTGGATGAGGCGGAGCAGTCGGGCAAGTCCGCGCCGGAGCACATCGTCGACGAGTTGAAGTCCGGTGACCTGCGGTTCGCGTGTGAGGACCCGGACGCGCCGGAGAACTTCCCGCGGTGCCTGACTGTGTGGCGGGCGAACCTGCTGGGTTCCTCCGGTAAGGGCAACGAGTACTTCCACAAACATCTGCTCGGCGCGGATTCGAACTTGCAGACCACCGATGTGGGTGGGGTGCGTCCGCAGGAGTTGGTGTGGCGGGAGCAGGCGCCGTCGGGGAAGCTGGATCTGTTGTTGTCGTTGGATTTCCGGATGACGAGCACGACGTTGTTCTCCGATATCGTGCTGCCGGCGGCGACCTGGTATGAGAAGCATGATCTGTCCTCGACGGATATGCATCCGTTCGTGCACGCGTTCTCCCCGGCGATCTCGCCGCCGTGGGAGGCCAAGACCGACTTCGAGGCATTCCACCGGATCGCGCGTGGGTTCTCGTGGATGGCGGAGAAACATCTGGGTGTCCGCAAGGATGTCGTCGCCGTGCCGTTGCAGCACGATTCGCCGGACGCGCTGGTGCAACCCGGTGGGCGGGTACTGGACTGGAAAGCCGGTGAGTGCGAACCGATTCCTGGTAGGACCATGCCGAAACTGGTTGTGGTGGAACGGGACTACCCGAAGATCGCGGAGAAGATGGCGGCGTTGGGGCCGCTGGTCGAGACGTTGGGGGTGACCACCAAGGGGGTGACGACCTATCCGGAGGAGGAGGTGAAATACCTCGCCGGTGTCAACGGGACCGTGGTTTCCGGTGTGGCGCAGGGGCGTCCGTCGCTGGCCAAGGACACCCATGCCGCGGAAGCGATTCTCGCGCTGTCGGGCACTACCAACGGTCGGTTGGCGGTGCAGGGTTTCGCGGCGTTGGAGCGTCGGACGGGTGCGGTGTTGGTGGATTTGGCGGCGGAGCATGAGGGGAAGCGGGTGGGGTTTGCTGATACGCAGGCGCGGCCGGTGCCGGTGATCACTTCGCCGGAGTGGTCGGGCAGTGAGTCGGGTGGGCGGCGGTATTCGCCGTTCACGATCAATGTGGAGCGGGGTAAGCCGTGGCATACGTTGACGGGGCGGCAGCATTTCTATTTGGATCATGATTGGATGATCGAGTTGGGGGAGCAGTTGCCGGTGTTCCGGCCGCCGTTGGATATGTCGGCGTTGTTTCGTGAACCGCGGGTGGGTGCGGTCGGTGCGGAGGGTGTGACGGTGCGGTATTTGACGCCGCATTCGAAGTGGTCGATTCATTCGGCGTATCAGGATAATTTGCATATGTTGACGTTGTCGCGGGGTGGGCAGTCGATTTGGATGTCGGTGCCGGACGCGGCGAAGATCGGGGTGACCGATAACGAGTGGGTGGAGGCGGTCAACCGGAACGGGGTGGTGGTCGCGCGGGTGGTGGTGTCGCATCGGATGCCCGAGGGCACGGTGTTCATGTATCACGCGCAGGATCGGGCGGTGGGAGTGCCCCGGATCGAGGATCGCGCGGAGGTCGATGACGCGCGGGGGAAGCGGGGCGGGATTCATAACGCGTTGACCCGGATCATGATCAAGCCGTCGCATTTGATCGGCGGGTATGCCCAGCAGTCGTTCGCGTTGAATTATCACGGGCCGACCGGGAATCAGCGTGATGAGGTGACCACGATTCGTCGCCGGGCCCAGGAAGTGGAGTATTAGAGATGCGTGTCATGGCCCAGTTGGCGATGGTGATGAATCTGGACAAGTGCATCGGCTGTCACACCTGCAGTGTCACCTGTAAGCAGGCGTGGACCAATCGTGGTGGCACCGAGTACATGTGGTTCAACAACGTCGAAACCCGTCCCGGGCAAGGATATCCACGCCGCTATCAGGACCAGGACCGATGGAAAGGCGGGTGGCGGCTGGACCGGCGCGGGCGGCTGCGATTGCGGTCGGGGTCCCGGTTGTCCCGGCTGCTCAACATTTTCGCCAACCCCGATCTGCCCACCGTCGCGGACTATTACGAGCCGTGGAGCTATGACTACGACACCCTGCTGTCGGCGCCGGCGATGGACACCACCCCGGTCGCGCGCCCGAAATCGGTGATCACCGGCGCCGACACCGCCATCACCTGGGGCGCGAACTGGGACGACGACCTGGGCTCGGGGCCCGAACAGATCAGCCGAGACCCCGTCCTGGCACGGCTGTCAGAACAAGTCAAACTCGAGTTCGAGCAGACGTTCATGTTCTATCTGCCGCGGATCTGTGAACACTGCCTGCACCCCGCGTGCGCGGCGGCGTGCCCGTCCGGGGCGATCTACAAACGCGCCGAGGACGGCATCGTGCTCGTCGACCAAGACAAATGCCGGGGCTGGCGGCAATGCGTCACCGCATGCCCCTACAAGAAGATCTACTTCAACCACCACACCGGCAAAGCCGAGAAATGCACCTTCTGCTACCCCCGCGTCGAAGTCGGGATCCCCACCGTGTGCTCGGAAACCTGCGTCGGACGCCTGCGCTACATCGGGGTCATGCTCTATGACGCCGACCGCGTCGGCGACGCCGCCTCGGTCACCGACGACACAGACCTCTACCCCGCCCAACTCGAGGTCTTCCTCAACCCCCACGACCCCCGCGTCATCGCCGAAGCCGAACGCGCCGGCATCTCCCCGGAATGGATCACCGCCGCCCAGGACTCCCCGGTCTACCAACTCATCGTCGACTACCAAATCGCGCTACCCCTGCACCCGGAATACCGCACCATGCCCATGGTCTGGTACGTCCCACCCCTGTCCCCCGTCGTCGACGTCCTCACCGAAACCGGACACGACGGCGAAAACCCCGCCAACCTCTTCGGCGCCATCGACGCCCTACGCATCCCCGTGCAATACCTCGCCGAACTCTTCACCGCCGGAGACACCGGCCCCGTACGCGCGGCACTACAACGCCTCGCCGGCATGCGCGCGTTCATGCGCTCGATCAACCTCGGCCAAGAACCCGACCCCGCCATCGCCCACAACATCGGACTCCCACCCGAACAAATCGAAGCCCTCTACCGACTCCTCGCCATCGCCAAATACGAACACCGCTACGTCATCCCCACCGGCGCCACCACCCAAGCCCACCAACTCGACGCCCTCGCCACCGGATGCAGCCTCGACAACACCGGCGGACCCGGCATGACCGCCTACGACACCATCAACACCAAATTCCACCTCACCGACACCAACAACGCCACACCACAAGAGAAAACGACACGGATCAACCTGCTCAACTGGGACGGCAAGAGCACCAGTGGATTACTGCCTTCGGCCAAGAACGGCACCACCGGTGCGGAAGAACCCAATGGCACCAACGGAAACGGCGCGCCGCCGAACGGTAACGGGACGGTGCCGGGCGAACCGCCGCTGGCCACGCCGACCCCCACCGGCGCGCCGCAATGAGAAAGAGCTGACCATGGCACTGCTGAAGCTACGCCGCAGACCCGAGCCCGCGGTGCCGATGGCCGAGCGCGACCGCCGCCTGGTGTGGCGGATCGCCGCACTGCTGCTCGACTATCCGAACGAAAAACTTCTCGCATTGGTCGGCGAGTTGTCCGATGCCGCAACGGAATTGCCGCCGTCGGTGCGGGATCCGCTGCGCGAGTTCCTGGCGCACTTGCGGGCGGGCGCCCCGCTGGATCTCGCGGCCGAGTATGTCCGCACCTTCGACATGCGCCGCCGGTCCAGCATGCACCTGACGTTCTATGCGTACGGCGACACCCGTAAACGCGGCATGGCGCTGCTGCGCTTCAAACACGCCTACCGTCACGCGGGCGTCGAACTCGGCGACGAGGAACTGCCCGACCACCTGCCTGTGGTCCTGGAATTCGCCGCGACCATCGACCCGATCGGCGGCGAACGCCTGCTCGGCGAACACGTACCAGTACTCGAACTACTGCGACTCTCCCTGGCCGACAGCGCTTCTCCCTATGCGGCCGTGCTCGCCGCGGTGGTCGCCACGCTGCCGCCGCCGACCACCGCGGACCGGCGACGCATCGCCGAACTGGCCGCACAGGGACCACCGGAAGAAGAAGTGGGGCTCGAACCGTTCGCCATGGACCCCTCGATGTTCGCGCAAGGAGAAGGCCGCCGATGACCAGCACGCTATGGTTGACCCTGCCGTATGTGGCGTTCACCTCGTTCGTTCTCGGCCACCTGTGGCGCTATCGGAACGACCAATTCGGTTGGACGACACGATCTTCCCAGATCTACGAGAGCCGCCTACTGCGCCTGGGCAGCCCGCTGTTCCACTTCGGCATGCTCGGCGTGATCGGCGGGCACGTCCTCGGCGTCCTGATCCCGCAGTCGTGGACCGCCGCCGTCGGGATCTCGGAGCACGCCTATCACCTGATCGCGGTCTCGGCGGGTTCCCTCGCGGGCGTCGCGGTGCTCGTGGGCGTCGCCATTCTGCTCTATCGCCGGGTCACCGTGCCCGCGGTGCGCAAGGCGACCACCGCCAATGACAAGGTGATGTACACCTTGCTGGCCGGTGCGCTGATCACCGGCTTGCTCAATACGTGGGGCAGCAACCTCGTGTGGGGCACCTACAACTATCGCGAAACCGTTTCCCCTTGGTTCCGTAGCCTTTTCACGCCGCATCCGGAACCGGAACTGATGGTCGGTACGCCGTGGACCTTCCAGCTGCACGGCCTGATCGTGCTCGTCCTGATCGGCATCTGGCCCTATACCCGTCTGGTCCACATGTTCAGCGCGCCCATCGGCTACCTCACCCGCCCCTACGTCGTCTACCGGCGCAAGGAGTCCAGCGCGCCGGACACCCGGCGCTACGCGCGGGCCTGGGACGCTCCCGTCACGCCCGAACGCTGGCGCTGAACGCGCGAACAATCCGAAAAACCGGATACGCCCCGACCTTTCGAGGTCGGGGCGTATCCGTTAGTGCGCTTCCGCGGACGATCAGCGGCCGCTGTGTGCGGCGGCCTCGGCCTCCAGGACGAATGTTTCCGCCTCGACCACGACGTCGGGGTCGGCGGTGGCGCGCGGCCGGCGCAGGAAGACCGCCCACACGACCACGACGCAGGCGACGTAGAAGCCCATGAAGACCCAGAATGCCGTCGTCGCGGACTGGGTGGCGGCGTAGGAGGAGCGCAGCATCAGGTTGATGCCGACACCGCCGAGCGCGCCGATCGCACCGACGAAGCCGATGAGCGCGCCACCGGTGTTGCGGGCCCACGCGGCCTGTTCGGCCGGGGGCAGCGCCAGGCTCTTGGACTTCGCCTCGAACACCGACGGGATGATCTTGGTGACCGACCCGTTGCCGATGCCGGACAGAATGAACAGCGCGATGAACCCGACGACCAGCGTCACCATCGCCGCGCCGCTCGGCACGCCACCGTTGCGATCACCGAGCGTGCTGGCCGCGACGACCAGCACGGCGGCCAGCATCATCGCGCCGAAGACGCACAGCGTCACCTTGCTGCCGCCGATGCGGTCGGCCCACTTGCCGCCGTACGGGCGGGCCAGCGAGCCGAGCAGCGGGCCGAGGAACGCGATCTGCGCGGCGTGCAGTGCCGCCTGCGCGGCGGTGTCGCCACCGGCCTTGAAGCTGATCTGCAGCACCTGGCCGAAGGCGAAGCTGTAACCGATGAACGAGCCGAACGTGCCGATGTAGAGGAACGCGATCGCCCAGGACTGCGGCACTTTCAGGGCTGCGGCCATGTCTGAGAGGTCGGCCTTCTGGTTGCGCAGGTTGTCCATGTACAGGGCGGCGCCGAGCGCCGCGATCGCGACAAGCACCAGGTAGATCGCGCAGATCAAGGACGCGTAGTCGTTGCCGAGCGTCGCGATGATCAGCAAACCGAGCAGCTGGATCGCCGGAACTCCGATATTGCCGCCACCCGCGTTGAGCCCGAGCGCCCAGCCTTTGAGTCGCTGCGGGTAGAAGGCATTGATATTCGTCATCGATGAGGCGAAGTTGCCGCCGCCGACACCGGCGAACGCGGCCACGATCAGAAAGGTCGTGTACGAGGTGCCGGGCTGATTGATGAAATACAGCGTGAGCAGTGTCGGAATCAGCAGCAGCACCGCGCTGAGAATGGTCCAATTGCGGCCGCCGAACCTCGCGGTGGCGACGGTGTAGGGAATGCGCAGGATCGCGCCGACCAGCGTCGGTACCGCGACCAGGAAGAACTTGCCCGCCGGGTCGATGCCGTAGGTCTCGGCCGGCATGAACAGCACCATCACCGACCAGATCGACCACACCGAGAATCCGACGTGTTCGGCGACGACCGACCAGATCAGATTTCGTCTGGCGATGGTCTTTCCGCCGGCTTCCCAGGCCGCGACATCCTCGGCATCCCAATTCTCGATGTCACGGTTACGCGTCAGCACGCTCAACTCAGGCCTCCCATATTCGGTTGAACCCAAGGTAGGCAGCCGGTATTGCGGTCATGATGCGCGCAATGACCGCAAGATCAACGCTTGCTCACGGGCCGCGGGCACGGCACGTGAAAACAAATCGAGCAGATGTGCTCAGAGGGAACGGACTTCGCGGCAGAGGCGTCGATACACCTCCAGCAATGGCGAGGAATCGGAGCTCGCTGTCGGGGAACCGGATTCGACCCACTCGGCGAAGGCGGTGAACAGGACCGTGCGCGCGACGCCGAGCAGCAGGCGGACCCGGATGCGTTCGGCGGCGGGGATCGTGTCGAGCAACGCGGCGGTGCGCTCGTTTGCGGCGGCTGTCGCCGCGGCCATCAATTGCGTTGAGGCGCTGAGGGTTCGGTATATCGTAGTGGCGGCGTCGGGGTCCGGGTCGGCCTTGATGCGGGCGAGGCCGTGCTCGTAGACGGTCTCGACATCGCGCATGCGCACCTCGCGAGGATCGTGGCGCGCGAACAATGCGTCCACGGCGTCGTCGAAGCCCCAACGGTCATAGACGAGCGCGCGGTCCCTGGTCGGAAAGTAGCGGAAGAACGTGCGCGCGGAGACGCCGGCGAGTGCGGCGATGTCGTCCACGGTGACGCGGTCCGCGCCGCGTTCGGCGGCGAGCGTGATCGCGGCGGTATGAATCTCCAGCTCGGTCTGCCGCCGCCGCCGGGCCCGCAGATCCGGGATCGGTGCCACCGCTACCTCTGTGCGCTGCATCACTCCACCTTAACAATGTGGCAGAAGTTACCTAAATGGCGGTGTTAGCCACTATGGCAGAGTCTGCCATAACTGGTTAGCCTTTCGGTAGCCGACCTCCCGGACCAGCGTCGAAGGTCCGATTCGTGCTTCTCGACCCCCTGCAAGTCGAAGGAGTCCATGCCATGACGTCGTCTCAGCTCTTGGTTCGCTCGCTCGACCCCAGCGAACTCATCCATTTTCGGTTCGGTGTCTACGTGGGATATTCCACTCGGGTGCGCGGCGCCCTCGACACCGACACCCTGGCCGCGGCCTTCGAGACCCTGCGCGAGGCGTATCCGGTGCTGTCCACCCGGCTGGTGCTCGACGACGACGGTGGTCCGGTCATCGCGGCCGCCCCGGAGCCCGCCCTGATCTCCGAGGGGGCGGGCCAGGTCGCGGACCCCCTGTTCGCCCTGCCCGATCTGGATGGGCGCGCGGCGGCCATCCATCTGGTGCGCGACCGCGACGGTGCGGTGGCGGTGACGCTGCTGACCCATCACGCCATAGCCGACGGTCACCATTCGCTCCATCTGCTGTCCGAACTGTGGACGTACTACACCGCGCACGCCGCGGGCACGCCGACCGGCGCCGTGCCGCACGAGTATCCGCTTTCCCTCGAACAGCTGCTCGTGCAGCGCGGACTCGATGCCGGGCCCGCGCCGGAGCTGCCGGACCCGGAGCTCTTCGCCCCGTTCGCCCGAGACCGACCGCGCGTGCGGGAGCGCGTGCGCACGCGCCTGTCGGTCGAGCAGACCCGGGCACTGCTCGCCGTCGGGCGCAAGCACGGCACGACCATCAACGGTTTGGTTTCCGCGGCGCTGCTCGCCACCACCGCGCAGGTGCGTGGCGTGGGCATCGAGACGCTGCACTACACCTATCCGGTCGATCTGCGCAGGCGGCTCACACCGGAGATCGGGTATCCGGAGGGCACCAACGTGTTGGGACTGGCGTACTTCGCCGCCGAGCCGCACAGCGATCGTGACCTGCTCGCGCTGGCCGACGCGATCACCACGAGCTTTCGCACGGGACTGGCGAGCGGCGCGCTCCGCACGCCCAACGACGAACTGATGGCCGTGGCCACCGCGGACGGCTTTTCCCAGGTGGTGGTGTCGACCAATTGGGGTGTGATTCCGCCCTTGCCCACCCCGGCCGACCTCGAGATCGAGGACTTCGTTCCCGACCTGCCGGATTCGCCGTTGCTTGCCGTCGCGCCGCACATCATCACGACCTACCGCGGCCGGCTCACCGTGGACACCAAGGCGGACTCCGACGAAGCGGCCCGGATCCTCGGTGCGCACCTGCGCGAACTGGCAGGCGGGTGAGGTCGGCGCGCTACTGCGTCAGCATGGGAATCGGGCTGGGTTCGGCGACGGAGACCAGCACGACGATGTCGGCGTAGGGCGCGTCGCGGTGCCCGAGTCGATGAGCGAAGCGGGCCACGGGAATTCGCCACCGGTACTTGGCGGCGATCTCGGCGTCGACGTAGGCGAGCAGGGTGCCCGCGGTCACCAGCTGGGCCAGGCCCTGGCGTTGATGGGAACCGAGCGCGGGCGTGCCGCGCCGGTCGCCCGGCTGGACGAGCACGCGGCCGTCGCGCGCCAGATCCGCGGCCTCCGCGGATTTCGACGACACCCGGAAGGCCAGTTGGGTATCACCGACGGGTACCACCAGTCGCGGCACCGTGGTCAGTTGCCGCGGCCCCGTAACCCGGGTCACCAGTACGGTTTTGGCGTCCCGCCACACGGCGGCCGCGGCGGTGTGGCGCACCGGTCGGGGTCGGTGGACCGGTTGGGCGAGGCCGACGCGGTCCGTCGTCAGATCGACGAGAGTGTCTGTCATCGCAATGTTCCCTTCCCCTGGGGATCAACTCTTGGAGCTGTGCGGGTGCCGACGCGGCGCATGATCCCCGCGTCTCTGCGCCGTACCCCGCGTATCGGCGATGAATCGTCTTTGATCAAGGCCGCATAACCGGTGTACCACGCTTTTCGGCCCTTGGTCGGGCGCGGAAATTCATACCCATTGCGGTGCAGACGTTTTCGCGTGCACATCTGGAAGAGGAGGGGTGGTATAGCAATCCGGCTCGATCTTCTGTATCGTTCTAGTAGAACGTTTCAGTAGAATGTAGGAGAGTAGCCCGGCATGCCACCCAAAGCGACCATGAAGTCCGTCGCGGCGGCGGTCGGCGTCTCGCTGTCGACGGTGTCGAACGCCTACAACCGGCCCGAACAGCTCTCGGTCGCCATGCGCGAGCGCATCTTCGCCGCCGCCCGCGAGCTCGGTTACTCCGGTCCCGACGCGGCCGCGCGCACTTTGCGCGGGCGGCGGGCCGGTGCGATCGGGCTGATCCTCACCGAGGAGTTGTCCTACGCGTTCTCCGACCCGTTCGCGGTCGGGCTGCTCGCCGGGCTGACCGAGGTCGCCGAGCGCACCAGCACCGGCCTGTTGTTGATCCCGTTGCCGCGCTACGAGTTCGGCGCCGATCCGGCCGCGATCCTGGCGTCGGTGGAAGCGGTGCGCAACGCGGTGGTCGACGGCGTCGCGGCCTATTGCGTCGACCCGGACCATCCCGCGCTCGACGTGATCGCCGCCCGTGGCCTGCCGTTCGCGCATTCCGACGACGAGTATCCCGGTCGTCGGGTGGTGATCGACGAGGTCGCCGCCACCAGGGCGGTCGGCGCGCACCTCGCGAAGCTCGGTCACACCAGGGTGGCCGCAGTCGTCGACTGCGGCCGCGACGCGCCGGGCTCGCGCGTGATCGCCGACCTGTCGGTGCTGTACAACAACGCGCGGCAGCGGATCGGCGGCCTGCGTGCCGGCCTCGGCGCCGAGGCCGAGATCACCGTCGTCTCCGGCGGCCACAACTCGATCGACTCCGGCATCGCCGCCGCCGAACTCGTGCTGGATCGCCGCGACCGTCCCACCGCGATCGCCGCCATGGGTGACGTGCTCGCGCTGGGAGTGCTCGAGGCCATGCGGCGCCGCGGGTTGACACCGGGGCGCGATATCTCGGTCACCGGCTTCGACGACATCGCCGCCGCGGAATCGGCGGGTCTGACCACTGTCCGGCAGCCGATCCGGACCAAGGGACAACTGCTCGGGCGCATGCTGCTCGATCCCACCTACACCGAAGAACGGGTCGTGCTGCCCACGGAGTTGATCGTGCGCGCCAGCACCGGGCCGGTGCCCACCTGACCCGGGGAGAAGGGAACGAAGATGAATCCTGTCGCGGCCGTCATGGCCGTCAAAGCTGTACGTGCGCAAGCAGATTCGGCGCTACCCTCGGCCCCGGTCGGCGATGACGCGCCCGGGCGCAATTCACCGCCGCGCCGCTGGGTCACCGCGTATCTGCGCGCGTCCGCGCACCGGCGCAGTTCGCTCGCCGACCGCCTCGACCGCACCCAGGCGGCCACCCGCTCGCTGAGCGCCGCGGGTGGTTGCTCGGGCAGCCGGGTGTGCGCGTCCTGAGCGCGGGCTCGCGCGTCCTTGGTGCGGGTTACAGCGCGGCGAGCACCAGCGCCGCCAGTACGGCGATGCCGAAGGCAGCAAGGATGGACAGGCTCAGTGCGCGCAACAACGCCGGGCCGACGGTTCGGGCGATGAGATAGCCCGCCCCGGCGCCGAGCGCGGCGAGCACGAACCCTTCGCCCTTGACCAGGTAGAACACCGAGGCCATGGCCGCGTTACCGAGCTCGCCGACACCCTGCGCGTGATCGCCGAACGGGATCGGAAACCGGTAGACCGCGCCGACCAGGGCCGCCGCCGGCGGAGCCGACAGCACCGCGGTGATCAGGCCCCAAGCCGCCACCGCCCACAACCCGAGCAGGCCCATCCGTTCTCCCTCGAACCCCATGCAAGCCCTCTCTGCTCGTCGGCGGTCGGCACGGCGCAGAGTTCAACTGTAGGGGTGCACGAGCGCTCGAGTGCGCCCAGTCGGCGCCGCACGGACGGTCGGCGTCCGGTCCGGCGCACGGGGTTCGGCTCCCGTCTATCGGCTGGTCGGGTGTTTTGGCACAGGCAGGCCCGCAGGCCGGGGCGGATCACACCCACTCGGTCAGCCGCACGATGAGGCCGTTGGGATCTCGCATCTGGAAGTACCGCTCGCCCGAGCTGCCCTCCCATTTCGAGAAGCCGAGTGGGGTGACGATCTCGACCCCGGCCTCCTGCAACCGGGCGTGCTCGGCGTCGACGTCGGTGACGACGAGCACGATGATCATCCCTTTGTCTAAAGCGCCCGCCACCGATTCCGGCCGGAAGTCGGGCGCGCCCACGCGCAGAAACGCCAGGTGCAAATCCGCGGCGTTCGAGAAAATCACCGCGAGCCCGTCGTCGGTGATCGTCTCGGTGAAATCCAGATGCTCGATCATGAATTTCGCCGAGGCGTCCGGGTCGGGAACATTGATCATTATCGCGCCGCCGAGGACATTCAAGATGGCACTCCCTTCGCCGGATCAGCACAAGAAGGATGGGAACGCGGACGGGCTCGGATGGTGCCGAAGACCGGGTGATGCCGAATATCGTGAGTTCGATCAGCTCGCTATGGCTCATCGTATCGGCCGCGCCCCGGAAATCCCGCGTGACCTGCGCCATGTGTGTCCTCGGTCGGCGTTTCAGTCACAGAGCGCGAGCTGGATGAACTCCTGCAGCGCGAAGTCGATCGGGTGCGGCTGCGGCGTGCGCGCGGCGTCGAGCCGATTCCACCGTTGCATGTTCACCGCGAATGCCATTTGCCGTGTGCCGTCGGCGCTGATCATGGCCATCGCGCCACTGCCCCAGGCGGAGCCGTCGTGGCCCCAGAAAACGCCGTGACCGGGCACCTCCATCTTGTGCAGACCGAGACCATAGGTAATCGTCTTGCCCTCGAACGAGATGACTGGCACGGTCTGTTGCATTTGCGCCAGCGACGCCGGATCGACGATTTCTCCGGCGAGCAGGAGCCGATAGAAACGGTTCAAGTCGCCGACGGTCGAGATCAGCGAGGCCGCGGGCCCGACAAAAGACATGTCGCAGACACTGAAGTCGCGGGGCGGGTCGAACATGCCGAACCACGCCTCGTAGTGCAGTGCGTGCGGTCCGGTGAGGTACGGCCCGGTGGGCAACTCGGTGTCCGGCAGTCCCGCGCGCTCGAGCACGTCGCTGGTGATGCACTTGTCTGCGGACAACCCGCTCACCGATTCCAGAAGTTGGCACAGGAGAAGGTAATTCGTGTTCGAGTACACCCCGGGCGTGCCGCCGGGGGCGCCGACCGCGGGCGCCGCGACGCCCATGGTGATCAACTCGACCGGGTCGAAGCGGGTCAAACGGTGGTCTTCGAGGCTCTGCGGTGTCGTCGCACCGACGGCGGGGAAGCCGGCCAGTGATGGATACGCGTGCGGAAGGTATTCGGCGAGACCGCTGGTGTGATTGAGCAGCATCCGGACCGTGATCGCCGTGCCTCGGGCACCGGGCACCAGGTGCGGCAGGTAGCGGCCGATCGGGGTGTCGAGCGCGATCTCGCCGCGCTCGACCTGGCGCAGCACCGCGGCGGCGGTGCAGGTCTTGGTGATGCTGCCGACCCGGTGCCGCATATCGGTGGTGACCGGACGGCCGGTGCCGAGATCGGCGACTCCGGCCGCGCCGCACCAGGTCTGCTCGTCCGCGCGTACCTCGGCGAAGACGCCGGGCAGTCCCGCGGCATGGATGTTGTCCAGTGCCGCTTGCAGTTTCGCGGACTCGAGGGCGTTGTTCACGACGGCTGTCCTCTCGGGATCGATGGGTGCGGCCCCGAGTGCCGGTCGGTCGACCGCCCCCGGGACGCACATCACTATCGATCGAGAGGTGCCGTGCGGTATTGGAAGAATTTTCCCCACGCCTGATACCGGTGCCGGGCGATGGCGGGCAGATACCGCGTCTTCAACCTCCCTGGCGTGTCGTCGGCGAAGATCGACACGTCGCGGCACAGGTGGGCCTGATCGCTGTAGCCGGAGTCCACCGCGACGTCGGCCGCGGCACGACCGGCGAGCAGCCCGTCGACGGCATACCGGAACCGGGCCAGCATGGCCGCGCGCTTGGGTGTCAACCCGATCTGCGATTCGAAGCGCGTGCACAGCCGCTTATGGCTCCAGCCGAGCGACGCGGCGAGCGCGCCGATCCGCACCTGACCATGCGCGGCGAGGATGCGCTGCCAGCAGGCCAGTACCTCCGGATCGACGCGGTGCGACGCCCGATCCTGCTGTGCCAGAAACGCTTTCGTCACTGTGAAGCGCTCGTCCCAGTCGCGGGCAGACGCCAGGCGTGCCCGGAGGTCCTCGGCCCGCCGCCCCCACAGGTCGTCGAGTGCGACCGCGCCCTGGCCCAATTCTGCGGGGGATGCGCCGAGCAGGGAGTATGCCCGCGCCGGGGGCAGGCGAATCTCGACGCACTCGGCCCGTGCGCTGCGGAGCCGCATCGGGTCGAGCGCGAGCCCGGCGACGAAGCCGCCGAGGGCGCGCTGCCCGGTCGCGTCCTCGACGTGCACCTCCCGCGTCCCGAACCCGACGAGCACGGTGATCGCCGTCGTCCCGGCGACGCGCAGATCCAACCCGGCGCCGTCCAGATCGCGATAGCCGATGAGTGCGGCCCCCCGTGGGGCCGCCGAACTCGCGACGTCCCACTTCGGTTCAGGCCCGCGATCGAGGTGCGCAACGCTCACTCGTTCAGGCTACGCACGGCCCGCTCTGGGGCCTGTTCATGCAGGTCATGCATATGTCAACGGGTCGCGGGTAGGCGGTAGGGGCAGGTACTTCGACGAATGGAGGCTCTGATGAACGTCGATGACAACGTTTCCGGGGACCGCGGCCCCGCGCTCAGGATTCCCCGCAGCCGCGGTGCGCTCGGCGGGCTGGCGGTGCTGCTGCTGGGGATCTGGGGTGCGCTGATTCCGTTCCTCGGGCCGTACTTCGATTTCGCGTTCACCCCGGACGAGGCATGGGTGTGGACCTCGGCGCGCGGCTGGCTCGAGGTGTTGCCCGGCGGGTGCGCGATCGTCGGTGGGTTCCTGATGCTCACCAGCCGCAATCGACTCGTCGCCGGGTTCGGTGGCTGGCTCGCCGCTGCGGCGGGGGTGTGGTTCGTCATCGGTCCGTTCGTGGCGGACCTGCTGCGCCTCGGCGCGGTCGGCGACCCGGTCGCCACCTCCGATCTCAAACGCACAGTGCTGCAGTTGACCTTCTTTTACGGCCTCGGCGCGCTGATCCTGTTCTTCGCCGCCAGCTCGCTCGGTCGGCTGTCGGTGCGCAGCGCCCGTGATATCGCCTTCGCCCGCCGCGAGGTCGACGCCAGGGCCGCGCGCACGGATACCCGGGGTGCGGTGGTTGCGCCGGAACCGGTGCGCACCACGGACCGGCCCACTTACGAAACCCAGCCGCGTCTGCACAAGCCGGGGCTGGGCGGCGGGCACGCCTGAGTCCCCGCCCGCGAATTCGATCGCACGTGGTTTCCCGGGCGGCCGGTGGTCTGGCCGGCCGCCCGGGTGTGCCGCTACTTGTGGCGGGTGATCACCACGGGCTTGAGCTCGGTGGGCACGCCGGCGAACGCCGAGACCGGAATACCGAACGAGGCGGCGAGGACCTCGCGAGGGAGCGAGTTGAGCGTCGCGACGATGCCGATGTCGTCGTCGGGTTCCTTGGCGCTGACCCCGGCACATGCTCGCGGCGACGTGACACACGTCATAGCACTGAGTTTCGGCTGCTCTGGTTCGGAAATCTTTGTGCGTCAGGGGTTTCGGCAGGTATGGGACGCCGCAGTGCGTGCTGGAGCAGGTGCTCAGCCCGCATCGTGATCGAGCGCCTCGCTCGCGTGCGTGGCGCCGATCCAGTGCAGGAGTTGGTGGATCGTGTCGTCGGCTAGACGGTATCGCACGATTCGTCCTTCTTTACTGCTGGCGACCCAGCCCTGATGGCGCAGGATGCGCAGCGCCTGGGACGCGGCGGTGGCCGACATTCCGACGGCGGCGGCCAGATCGCTGACGCTGATGTCGGGCGCGTAGTGCAGGCAGACGAGCAGACGCAGGCGATTGGCGTCGGAGAGCAGATCGAACCGGCCCGCCCAGTGTTCGATCGCCATGATGTCCAGGCCCGACGCCGCGCGGCGGGCGTGCTCGGGATCCAACGGGGGACTGATTGCCACGCTTCTACTCTGCCACCTTCCTGTTCGCCCAGGGCCGGGGACCGAACGGACGGTGGACAGGTACACATCTGTTCACCTGAACAGGTATGCGCGTATCGTCTCGCTAGGTGAGCAGTACGTTGGCTATGCATATGAGCGACGGCATCGTCGATGCCCCGACCAGTGGCCTCTTCGCGGTCATCGCCCTCGTCGGACTCGGCGTCGCGGCCTGGCGAGCGCGCGCCGAACTCGACGAGCGGGCCGCGCCGATGGCGGGCTTGGTGGCCGCGTTCATCTTCGCTGTGCAGATGGTCAACTTCCCGATCCTGCCCGGCGTGAGCGGCCACCTGCTCGGCGGCGCGCTGGCCGCGATTCTGGTGGGGCCCTACGTCGGTGCGCTGTGCGTCGCGATCGTGCTTGTCGTGCAGGCGCTGCTGTTCGCCGACGGCGGGTTGACCGCGCTGGGCGCCAACATCACGAATATGGCCCTCATCGGCGTCGCGGTCGGGTATCTGGTGGCGCGCTGGACGCTGCCGGTCCTGGCCGAGCGCGTTCGGTCGGGCATCGGCGTCGTCGCGTTTCTCGCGGCGCTCGTCGCGACTGTGTGCGCCGCAATGGGATTCGTGGTGGAATACGCGCTCGGCGGGGCGGCCGGTTCGACCGTCGGCGCGGTGGCGGGGTACATGCTGATCACCCACGCGCTGATCGGGGTCGGCGAGGGGATCATCACGGCGATCACCGTGGCCGCCGTGGTCGGCGCGCGTCCCGATCTGGTCTACCTGTTGCGCCGGACGCGAAGTGAGACGCCGCGGGTGCGCGCACGGCTCTCGACGACCGGATTCCTCTGGGCTTTCGCGGCGGTCGCGGTGCTGATCGCGGGATTGCTGTCCTACGTGGCCAGTTCGCAGCCCGACGGACTCGACGCGACCACCCAGCGCGGCTGCACCGTGGTGGAAACGGCGGGTGCCGAAGAGCTCCAAGGGGATTGCATCGCGCAGAACGCCACACCGCATCGCTTCGCGAACGCACCGCTGGCGGGCTACACGATCGACGGTGACGACACATTGACCGGAGTGGCCGGGGTGCTCGGCGTCGCCGCCGCGTTCGCCGCGTTGGTCGCCGTGCTCCGGATGGTGCTGGTCGGTCGTGCCGGGGCGCGAAAGGCGCTCAGGCACAGGGCGGCGCCCGATGAGCCGGCGACACCGGGAACGCCGTAGGTGTCCGGTATCGGCAACCGCCTGTTTCTGCCCGGCGATTCGCCCGCCCATCGCGCGCCGGTCGAGGTGAAGATCGTCTGCGCGGTAGTAGCCGTGTTCGCCGTCGTCGCGACGCCACGAGAGCTGTTGTGGCCGTTCGGCTGCTATGCGCTCGGCCTGCTCGCGCTGTGGTGGTGGATCGGCGTCCCCGCCCGGTGGCTCGCGCCGCGCCTGCTCATCGAACTGCCCTTCGTGGTGCTCGCCGTGCTGCTGCCGTTCGCGGCGGGCCAGCCGCGGGTCTCGGTGCTCGGGCTCTCGCTGTCCACGCCGGGGCTGTACGCGGCATGGGGCATCATCGCGAAAGGCACGCTGGGCGTCGGTGTTTCGCTGACCCTCGCGGCGACCACCGCGGTCAGGGAGCTGCCCGGCGGGCTGACCCGGCTGCGGGTGCCGGGTCTGATCGTCACCATCGTGGTGCTGATGCTGCGCTATGTCGACGTGCTGGCCGACGAGGCGGCACGGATGCGGCTGGCTCGGATCTCCCGCGGCGACGACCCGCGAACGCTGCGTCAGGTCGGCGCGACCGCGCGCGGTGCGGGCAGTCTGTTCCTGCGTTCCTATGAGAGGGGTGAGCGCGTGCATCTGGCGATGCTGTCGCGAGGGTTCACCGGTGCCGTACCGGATCTCGGCGAGCGGGCGGCCACGGCGCGGCAGTGGGTGCTCGGGTGCCTGCCCGCGGGCGTGGCCGTCGCAATCTGCCTCGGCGCCTGGGCGGTGCGGTGACCTGGGCACCGGAACCCGCGGTGCGGCTGGATGAGCTGAGCTTCGCGTACCCGGACGGCACCGGCGCCTTGCACGGGGTGAATCTCGAAGTCGCCCACGGCGAGCGGGTCGCGGTGCTCGGGCCCAACGGCGCCGGGAAGTCGACCCTGATGCTGCACCTCAACGGCGTGCTCCGCGCCGCGTCCGGTGCGGTCCACATCGGCGGCACCCGCGTGGGCCGCACCACCGTGCGCGCGATCAGGGAGCGGGTGGGCGTGGTCTTCCAGGACCCGGACGACCAACTGTTCATGCCGACGGTCGCGCAGGATATCGCATTCGGGCCCGCCAATTTCGGCGTGCGCGGTGCGGCGTTGGCCGAGCGGGTGCGCGGCGCGCTCGACGCCGTCGGGATGACCGATCGGGCCGATCGCTCGCCCGCGCGACTCTCGCTCGGCGAACGCCGCCGCGCCGCTCTGGCCACCGTATTGGCCTGCCGCCCCGAGGTTCTCGTGCTCGACGAGCCCGCGGCCAATCTCGACCCGGTCGCGCGCCGCGAACTCGCCGAAATCCTGCTCGGCCTGCCGACGACGTTGCTCATGGTCACCCACGATCTGCCCTACGCGCAGCGCGTCTGCGATCGTGCGGTGCTGCTCGACGGCGGCCGCATCGTCGCCGACGGGCCGATCGACACCATGCTCGCCGACACCGAACTCCTTGCCGCCCACCGCCTCACTTGAGGCGGAGTGGGCCCTGCCCGCGACGGCAGGGCGTCGGCTCGGCTGCCGTGCCGATCAGGCGTCGAGCGGTGCGCCGAACCAGTGCGCCAGCGCGTCGCGCAGGGCCGGTGCCGCGGTGCCGGTGGGCTCGCCCACCTCTGCGGCCCAGGCGATATGGCCGTCCGGCCGGATCAGCAAGGCGTCGGCGCGCCCGCCCGGCGCCCAGCCCTGCACCTCGGCGGCCAGCTTCCAGCCCAGATGGACCGCGTCGACCATGTCGACATTGAGTGCGGTGCCGGTGGCGGGCAGCAGATGCGCCGCGTCCCCGGCGAGCAGAATTCTTCCGGCGCGGTAGGTTTCGGCCTGCCGGTCCTTGAAGGTGAAGCGCGACAGGCGCTTCGGGTCCGACATCGGCAGCTCGGCCCCGAGCACGCGCCGCACGCTGTCGGCGAGCTCGGCGATGGTCAGCGGCTCATCGTCGTCGTAGTCGGTGGTGTCGTCCTCGACGGATCCGACCGGCGATACCGCTGGCCTTCGGCACGTCGCGCGGGGCCGGATACTGCTCGAGCACCAGGGGGCGGACACCCGCCAGGCTCAATTCGGCGGCCAGCGTCAGGCCGGCCGGGTCGGCGCCCACGATGATCACATCGAGGTCGGTCACGCGATAACTCCCAAATCCGCAGTCGGTGCGCAAAGGGGCAATTCTGCGGCGGACTCCCCGGCCTCGGCGCTGTGCCCCTAGTGACGGCGGCGGGTTCCAGCACGGAACTGCCGGAAAGTAGCAGTCGGGGTGGTAAAAAATAGACGCTGCGGATGGTTCCGTCGTATCCGAGGGATATGATCGGCATGGCAGCGGTGTTGCTTGCGACGGTAACGGACGGGCGCGCCGTCGGTGATTCCCGAATATCGGAGTAGAAACTCATGGCCGCAGAACCGATCCGGATCGGCGTCGAGTCCAGTGTCGCTGAACGGGGTCCGATCGCTTTGCGGATTGCGGTCGGCGGCCAACTGCGCAAATTGCGCGAAGCCCGTGGCATCACGCCCCAGGTCGCCGCCGACCGCATCCGCGGCTCGTACGCCAAGATCAGTCGGCTCGAGCTCGGCCGGACCGGTTTCAAGGAACGCGACATCGTGGATCTGCTTGACCTGTACGGGGTCACCGATCCCGACGAGTGCGCGAAATTCCTCGATCTGGCGCGCAAAGCCAACCAGCCGGGTTGGTGGCATCGATACAACGACCTGCTGCCGCAATGGTTCGAGACCTACATCGGACTCGAAGGCGCGGCGCGCACGATCAGAACTTTTGAGGGCCAGTTGGTTCCGGGCCTGCTGCAAACCGAGGACTACGCCGCCGCCGTGGTGGCGGTGGGGCACGAGAACAGCGAAGCGGTGCGGCGGTCCGAGCAGGGCGGCCGGGGCCAGACCATCGACGTGCAGGCGGCACGCCGCGTGGAACTACGCACCAAGCGGCAGGAGATACTCGACGTTCCCGGCGGGCCGACGCTGTGGGCCGTACTGGACGAGGCGGTACTGCACCGCCCGGTCGGCGGCGCTCGGGTGCAGCGCCAGCAGATCGAACACCTCATCGAGATGTCGGCCAAGCCGAGCGTGACGATCCAGGTGCTGTCCTACCGGACCGGCGCGAACGCGGCGGCGGGCAGCTCGTTCACGATGCTGCGCTTCGTCGAGCGTGAGCTGCCCGACATCGTCTACCTGGAACAGTTGACCACCGCCCTCTACCTGGATCGCCCGGACGAAGTCCGGCACTACCGCGAAGTGATGGACCGGCTGGCCGTCCAGGCGGAGACCCCCGAGGCGTCGCGGGAGCTGATGGTGGCCGCCGCCGCGAAACTGTAGGTTCTGCGCGCGGCTCTCGCGGTTCGGCAGCCGCCCTTGGCTTTTCGCTAGGCTGGGGTCGTTATGAGTATTCGACCCGCTACCGCCGCCGACATCGACGCGGCCGCCGTCACCCTCCGCGAAGCGTTCACCGACTACCCCTTCAGCAGGCACACCGTCGCCGCCGACGACCACGCGGCGCGCGTCGAGCGCGTCCAACATCTCTTCCTCTCCCGGATCGGACTGCCGCACGGCCGGGTGTGGGTCAGTGACGACGTGGCAGCGGTGGCCGTCTGGACCACGCCGACCACCACCGATCTCACCGAGGTCTTCGCCGAACTCGGCCCGGAGCTGGCCGAAGCGGCGGGCGACCGCGCAGAGGCGGCTGCCGCCGCAGAGGCCGCCCTGGCGCCGCTGCGGCCGACCGGGCCGGCCTGGTTTCTCGGCGTCGTCGGTGTCCGGCCCGACGCGCAGGGCCGAGGGCTCGGCCGGGCTATCATCGAACCGGGTCTGCGCGCGGCCGCCGAAGCGGGTGTCGAGGCCTACCTGGAAACCTCGCTCGAAACCAATCTGGCGTTCTATCGCAAGCTCGGCTTCGAAGTGACCGGCGAGCTCGAGCTGCCAGGGGGCGGGCCGCGCACCTGGGCGATGCGTGCCGCGCCACCTGTGAAATAGGCACGCGCGCCAGAGGTTACGCCCGGCCCGCCCGGAACATCCTGGACACCAGGCGGTGACCGCAGGATGAAATCGTGGAGACGAGGTGGGGCCGGGTCTGGTGGTCGGGGTGCGGTGTGCGTCATCGTGGACTGCGGTGGCTCCAGCCGACTGTTCGCCGTCCCTGGTGGCCGGTCAAAGAGGCTGGGGCGCTGTGGGTTTGATGGTGCATAGCGTGGACGGGGCGAGCGGGTCCGATGAGTTTGTATCTCCCGGAGGAGCTGCGCTGGCTCGGCTGGATCGCCGGATCGAGCTGGCCGGACGGTGACGAGGACGGGATGTGGGCGCTCGCCGCGGCCTGGCAGAGCGCGAGCGAGGAACTGCGCGGCCAACTTTCCGCCATCGAGACCGCGAAGCGGGACACGATGCTCGCCTACCCGCAAGGTAGCGCGGCGGAGGCGATGGGCAAGCTCTTCGACGGCCTTCGCAGCGGCGACCAGTCGGTGGAGTCGCTGGCCGAATTGCTGCAGCAGGTCTCGGACTCGACCTTCGATCTGGGCACCCAACTGCAGGCGACCAAACTCACCATCATCATCTCGCTGTGCTGGCTGGCCATCGAAATCCTGTGGGCGTGGCTGTTTCCGCCGACCGCGCCCGCCGTCGAAGCCGCCGCGATCTCCACCACCCGCTCGTTTCTGCGGGTTGCCGAGGACACGGTGCAGAAGGCGATCACCAATCTGGCGCGCAAGCTGGGCGCCTCGGCGGAGAAGCGATACTTCTGGAAGTCGTTGGCGGGTGGTCGGTTCGTGCTGCCGACCGCGAAGGGGTGGGGCGTCTACGGCGTCAAGTTCGGCGAAACCGCGCTCACCTCAGGGGGATTGAACGCCGCGGTGCAGCTGGGGCAGATGGCGGACGGAAAACGGCGGCACTTCGACGGCAAGGAGTTCGGGGTATCGATGTTCGCGTCGGTCGCGGGCACGCTGCCGTCGCGGGAGTTCGCCCGCTACCTGGGCCGGGGCATCGACAGATTCGGCGCCCGATCGCTCGACACTGTGTGGGGCCGCACCGGACGCGGCGCGTTCATCGGCGCCGCCTCCGCGGTGGTGAGCTCCGCGACAGGCAACCTCGCGGTGGGCGCGGCGACCGGGGACTGGTCGTCGTTCACCTCGCCGACCGGATGGGGAGGCGGTATCGCCCGCGGCGCCATGGTCGGCGGCGCCCGCGGCGCTTTCGCCAAATCGACCCCGATCTCGACCTCGGACATCCGATACCCGCTCTGGATGCACAAGCCAGGAGCACCCCGCACCTCAACCCCCTCCGGCTCACCCGCACACGACGGATCGAGCCGCAGGTCCTCGATCCCGTTGCAGCCGTTGACCGGAGCCGGAGGCGGCCGAACCGGTGCCCCTGCGGGCGGACCCACTGGCACTGGAATCCAAGGCGCACAGGGCAGTTCGCGGCCCAGCGGTCCGCCGAGTAGTAGCAGTTCGCATGCGACGAGTGCGTCGGGCAGCCCCGGCACGCACGTCGCGGGCGCCTCCGGGAGCGGTGGCTCGCACATGGTGGGCGGGCCTGGCCATGGTGGTTCAACCGCGGCGGTCGGTTCCGGCCATAGCGTTTCGACGCCGGTCGCTGGCCACGGTGGTTCGTCGCTGGCGGGTGGCTCGGGTGGCGGTGGGCCCCACGGGGTTGGCGGGTCTGGTCAGGGCGGTTCGCACGTGACGACTGGTTCCGGCCATGGCGGCTCGCCTGCCGCTGGCCATGCTGGTTCGACGCCGGCGGGTTCCTCTGGTGGTGGAGGCTCGCCTGCCGTGGTTGGTCCTCCTGGTTCGCTCGCCGCATCGGGTTCGGGCCATGGGGCTTCGCATGGGGTGGGTGGGTCTGGCGGTGGGGGTTCGCATGTAGGGGGTTCGGGCCGGTCGCTCGTGGAAAGTGTTGGTGGCGGGCAGCATTCACCGGTGGGGGTGCGGGGAGCGCAAGGCGGGTCGTCCGGGGCGCAGGCGGCGGAGGGGGGTTCGGCGCGTGGGGAGGCGAACGGTCGTGGCGCGGTTGGTGGCGATGGCGGCTCTGTACGTTCCGTGGGGCGGGGCACGCTCGACAGTGACGGGCGCTCCTTCCACACCGCGCGGGGGACGGTCGACAGCGAAGGTCAGTCGTTCCACACCGCGCGGGATTCGTTCCCTTCAGCGCGGGAGTCGCTGGGGAGCGGGCAGTCGTCGGCGCACGGGTCGCCGGGTGGTGCGGCGGTCTCGGGCGGCGGTGCTCAGTCCTCGGCGCACGGCCAGACCACCGGATCCCCGGGACGCGACGGATTCGTGCCGCCCACCTCGTGGCAGTCCTCGATCGACGGCGGCTGGCGGCCGCCCAGCGGTTACGGCTCGCCAGCCGACGGCGTCGCGCCGTCCGGTCCCGGCCGCGCCACCACCACGGCCACCGGAACCCCTGTGGGAAGCCCGATTCCAGGCGGCCCGACACACGGCGGATCGCCCGCGCAGCCACCGAACGGTTCGCCTGGCCAGTCACCGAACGGACCGTCCGGGCCCGCAACGCCCGCCACCAACCCGCTCAGCACTTCGGGCGCGCAGTCGCCGGGTGGATCTGCGAGGCAGGTGCCAAGTGGATCGACCGGCGGCGGGTCGTCGCTGACCGGCCCGCCCAGCGGTTCAGGCGGGCAGGCGTCGGGTGGGTCTGCGGGCCAAGTACCAAGTGGGTCGCCCGGGGGTGGGTCTTCGGTTGCCAACCCGCCCACCGGTTCGGGTGGGCAGTCGCCGGGTGGTTCCGCGCATTCGGGCGGGGGTGTGAATGGTGTTGGGTCGCAGGGGAATCAGGGGGTGGGGCAGCAGGAGCCGTTTCTTGGGGCGGGTAAGGACATGAAGAGCAAGACGCGGCCGAAGCGGTTGCCGCGGTGGGAGCCGTTGCCGGGGCGGTTCCACGCGCCAGGGGCGCCGGATGAGTCCGTGTGGATGCTCGAGGACGGTGCCGACCTGGTGGACGACGCTGAAACCCCTTCGGTGGATGTTCCTTTCAGGCTTTGAACGTATCTGTACGCACTTCGAGAGAGGCGAGACGGTGGCCGACAAGGTCGAGGTCGACACGCAGCAATTGCGCCGGGCCGCAGGGGACTGCGATCGAATCCATGACAGCATCACACGCACACTCGGGACACTTCGCGCGACGGTCGGCGGCTCCGGCACCCCCTGGGGCAACGACAGTTTCGGCAGCAAGTTCGCGCAAGGGGAAAAGGGTTACCTCGCCGCCCGCGTGAACCTACTGGCCGCCATCGACCAGATGGCGACGACCATCGGCGACTACGGCACCGGCCAGCGCAAGGCCGCCGATGATCTGGACGCGATGGAAGCCGGTAATACAGGAGGGTTCTCGGCCAACTAGCTAGTGCCCCGTCCAGAACTTCGTCACGTTTCTCGACTGCGCGGGACGCCCGCCCGCCGCGTTGTCGTCGTCGGCACAACCTCGGTATCGGCTCGTCCTTCGCCGCACCGGCGGACACCTCAGATCGCCGATAAACGCACCCACCTTCCTGGACGAGGACTTACCGTGGTTTCAACAGACTCGCACGGCTTCGCTCATGTGGCGCAGCACCCGCCCGAGCACCGTGGGCGCGAGGATGGTGTCCAAAGACGCGGTCAGGTGCAGCATGCCGTGCACGGCCGCGGCGACCACGTCATCGGTTTCGGCGGCATGCGCCATACGGGAGATGTAGCGGTCGAGCAGTCTGCCCTCCAGGGTCGGCGGGATGCCCGACTCGGCGAAGCGGGCGTCCGACCTGGTCGCGACCGTCCATGCGGTATCGATCGGCCCGGTGACCGCCTGAAAGAACCGCTGCGCCAAGTCTTCTAGGCCCGTTTCCAGTAGATCGCGCAGGAGCGCGGCCGACAGGGCGGCGATTGTCATCCCGTGCCCGTAGACCGGGTTGAAACTGCACACCGCGTCGCCGACCACGAGGTATCCGGCCGGGAACTCGTCGAGTTCTTCGTAGTGCCTGCGGACGCTGGACGGGTAACGCATCTTCACCGGCTCGGTGATGCGGGTGGCGGTGCGCAGGAAGTTCGCGAAGTCGTCGACGGGCAGCGACTCGGCGAAGCGCAGGAGCGCGTCGTCGTCCATGGGTGGTTGTTCGCCGAAGAGGCCGCCGAGGGTGAAGATGAACTCGTCGTTCTCCTGGGCGAGCAAGAATCCGCCGCGCGGCGACCCCGGAAACGGACTGATGATGGTGCCCGGCCGTCCGTCCAGGTGGTGTGGCTCGCGTCGATACGACCGCGTCACGTAGGTGGTGTCGACGGACATCCTGGTTTCGCGGGGCGGCCGGAAGCCATACTCGGTCAACCAGATCGAGGAACGGGACGCGCGCCCGCTCGCGTCCACCACCAGATCGGCCGCGAGATCGGTGGGCCGCGACCCTGATTCGCGTCCCTGGACGCGCACGCCGGTGACCCTGCGCCGGTCCGGTGCCACGATCGGCTTCAGCACGTCACATTCGCTGACGACGGTCACGTTCGGCAGCCCGGTAACCCGTGCGCGCAGCACCGATTCCAGCAGCGGACGGCTCGACACCACACCACGGCGGCGCTGCGGCGGCGGTTTGACCAGGTGACCGTCGAGGTACCAATCGACATTTGACCGGAACGAAACGGCGCCGGCGGCCACCATGTCGTCGCCGAAGCCGGGAAACAGGGTTTCGAGCGTGGCCGCGCCGCCCGCGAGCAAGGAGTGGACATGCTTGCCCTGCGGCACCGCCCGCCGGTGCGCGGCGCCGGTCGGGAGCGCGTCCCGCTCTACCACGGTGACCTTCGCGAAGCTTTCCGACAGTGCCCGCGCGGCAGCGAGTCCCGCGATACTCGCGCCGATCACCACCGCGCTGTCGGTGCGTTCGATCATTGATGCATCACTGCTCATTCGAGCTCGTTTCCGTTCCCGTTCGTCGCGCCGGGTGCCGTCCTGCCGGCGGCACGAAACCAACTGGTCGTCAGCAACGGTATTGCGGCACAACCGTTTCGGAGATCGGCCGGAAAGCCGAATAAACCCTCCGGTCGGCCGGAACCACCCGGCGGGTGGCGGGGGAGCGTGCCGGTGGGGCGCCCAGCTCGCCGCCTGGCCACGTTGTCGTCGGCACCGAGGCGATCCCCGGTGCCGGCTCCTACAGCCGAATCGGTCGGAGATCAGGTTCGTGACCCCGTCACGGCGCGGAGAGCCGGCCCGATCTCCGCCCTACCGGGAACCGCGGCGGCACTCGGCCGGACTTATGCGGCAGGAACCCAACCCGCGTTCGACGTGCAGACGGTGCCGAGGACGAACGGCGGCTGCACGATCTCCATCAGTCCGGTGCCGGTGCCGGTGCCGGTGTTCGGCGCGAGCCGCAGCGCGTTGGCCTCCGCCTCGGCGGCCGTGCGCCCCGTGGCGGAGAAGTAGCTCGGCGAGGTCTGGAACGGCGTGCGGCCGTCCAGCTCGACGACGGCGCCGCATTCGTTGTGGACGCGCGCCACGATGTGGCACACCCCGGCACCGCAGGCGGCCAGCGCCGCCTGGTCGGCCTCGTACCGGGTCGGATAGTCCGTGGCCTCACCAACTTTCATGCCGGTGATGGCGATGGCGCCGTACAGATCCTCGGTCGCGGCGGCAGGTCCGGCGCCGGTGCCCACGAGTGTCAGTGCGGTGACGGTGGCGACGACGGCGGCGGCGAATTTACTCGATACGGTCATTGGCGCGGCCTCATCGCGCGTTCGAGGTGCACACGGTGGCCTGGATGGAGGGAGGCAGGCGCATCGAACTGCCCAGTGCGAGGCCCATCATGGTGCCGAGCGGTGTACGGCACCGGCGCGAGCGTCATCGGTCTCGCGCCGGCGAGCGCGCCTGCCAATGGAACAGCCAGGGCCAGCACAGGCTTTCGTAACAATGACATGCGGACAGCCCCCGAAGTCGAACATTGAGTATCGGGCGATCATTCCGGTTGGCGCCGCGACTGTCCAGCCCGGGTGGGTGGACCGAATGCGGGCTGCGCACCGCGGGTCTCGTCGCGAGCCCGCGGTGCGGATCGGTCACATCGGGTACACGGCGTGCTTACGCGGGTTGAATTCCGGCTTGACGGTGGGCTTTTCGCGCAGCAGGCGCAGCGCGTGCCGGATCTCCAGGCGGGTGCGTGCCGGTTCGATGACGGCGTCGATGTACCCGCGCTCGGCGGCGATCCACGGGGTGGCGATCGTCTCGTTGTAGTGGTTGATCATGAAATCGCGTGCGGCGGCGCGCTGTTCCTCCGGAACCGCCGCCAGTTGCCGCTTGCCGATGAGATCGACCGCGCTCTCCGCGCCGATCACCGCGATCCGGGCCGTCGGCCAGGCGAAGCTGATGTCGGCGCCCACCTGCCGGGCCGCCATCATGCCGTAGGCGCCGCCGTAGGATTTGCGCACCACCAGGTTGATGATCGGTACCGTGGCCTCGATGATCGCGCGCGGCACCCGGCCGCCGCGGATGATCACGCCGTTGGCCTCCTGGTCGAGGCCGGGCAGCACGCCGGGGGTATCGACGACGAACACCAGCGGAATGTTGAACGCGTCGCAGAGCCGGATGAAGTAGGTCGACTTGTCCGAGCAGGCCGCATCGATCGAACCACCCAGTACCAGCGGCTGATTGGCGATCACGCCGACCGGAACGCCGTCGACCCGCGCGAAACCGGTGATCAGGTTGGGCGCGAATGCCGCACGGATCTCGTGGAATTCGCCGTCGTCGAAGATCCGCAGCAGGATCTCGTGCATGTCGTAGCCGGTGCGATCGGAGTCCGGGATGATCGTGTCGAGTTCCCGATCGGTGGCGGTGAGCTCCGGCTCCAGGCCCGGATTCACGATCACCGGTTGCTCGAGGCAGCTGGTCGGCATGTAGCTCAGGTACTGCCGGGCCCAGGCGTAGGCATCCTCCTCGCTGTCGGCCACGTGGTGCAGCGTGCCGCGTTCGGCCTGCACCTGCGCGCCACCCAGCTGCTCGGCGGTGATGTCCTCGCCGTTGACGGCCTTGATCACCTCGGGGCCGGTGACGAACATGTAGGAATCCTTGGTGCCGATCAGCACGTCGGTGTTGATCGGCCCGTACACCGACCCCGCCGCGCACTTGCCGAGGATGATCGACACCTGCGGGACATAGCCGGACAGCTTCTCCAGCACCCGGGAGATATCACCGAACGACGCGATCGAGCCGACCGCGTCCTGGATCCGCGCACCGCCGGAATCGTTGATCGTCACCACCGGGCACGCGTTGTCGAACGCGAATTGCAAGGCCCGCATGAACTTTCGCGCGGAGGTGATGCCGACCGAGCCGCCGTAGACGGTCTGATCGTGCGCGATCACCACCACCGGCCGCCCGCCGATCAAGCCACGGCCGGTGACCAGCCCGTCGCCGTAGAGCGCGTCCTTCTGCTCGGGCTGGCGCGCCAGGGCGCTGGTCTCGATGAAGGTGCCGGGGTCGAGCAGCATGTGCACCCGCTGCCGGACGCTCGGAATATTCTTCTTCGCCCGCTTGGCGATACCGGCCTCACCCGCCGGCTCCGCGGCGATCGCCAGGATCTTGACCAATTCATCCAGCTTCGCCTGGGTGTCCACCACGCTCGCCGCCACCTTCCTCACCAACTGTCGTGCTGTCGTGCAGACGCGACGTTAAGCGGTGTGGACACCAGCGTGGACCATCGGGCCCCAGATGCGGGACAGGTCACAGTTCCCGGCCAATTCCTATGGCCTCGCGAACAGTTCGAACGCGGTGTCGGCCGTGGCGTTGGGCGGTGTTGTCGGTGGTAGTGGGTAGCGTCTGGTGCTGTGGAAACTGGGGAACACATCCAAGAGCTCGCGGACCGCATCGTGGCGCTGCGCGACGCCTACTACCAGGGCGCGCCGCTGGTCGCGGATGCCGACTACGACGCGATCGAGGACGAGCTGCGCGCCCTGATCGAGGCGCATCCGGAGCTGGCGCCCGAGCCGAATCCGCTGGAGCAGGTCGGCGCGCCCGCGGTGTTGCACGCGCCGGTCCGGCATTCGCGCCCGATGCTCTCGCTGGAGAAGGCGACCAAGCCCGAGCAGGTGGTGGCGTTCTTCAACCGGTTCCCCGGCCAGTCGGTGGTGGTGATGCCCAAGCTCGACGGTTTGTCGCTGGCGCTGGTCTACGAGGACGGACGACTGCTGCGCGCGGTCACCCGGGGTGACGGCACCACCGGTGACGACGTAACCATGCTGGTGCGTGCGCTGGTCGACGGGGTGCCCGAGCGCATCGAGGTGTCCGGCCGGGTGGAGGTGCGCGGCGAGGCGGTGATGCTGCGTTCGACGTTCCTCGCCTACAACACCGCCCATCCGGACAAGCCGCTGATCAATCCGCGCAACGCGGCGGCGGGCACCCTGCGGGCCAAGGATCCGGCCACCGTCGCCGAGCGACGCCTGCGCTTCTTCGGCTTCGACCTGGACACCTCCGAGGGTGGCGCCGCGGTCGATCTCGGCGACGGGTTGCGCGCGCTCGGTGTCGCGGGCGCGGCGATGCGCCTGTGCGCCGACGCCGAGCAGGCGCAGGCGGCGATCACCGCGATCGAGCAGGGCCGTAACGATCTGGACTACGACATCGACGGCGCGGTGCTGCGCCTGGCCGACCGAGACGCGTACGCGGCGGCCGGAACTCGATCCAATTCACCGCGCGGCGCGCTGGCGTTCAAGTTCGCCGCGGAGGAGAAGACCACGTTGCTGCGGGAGGTGATCTGGGACGTCGGCAAGACGGGCAAGATCGTCCCGGTCGCCTGGCTGGAGCCGGTGTTCGTCGGCGGCACCACGGTCACCAAGGCGACGCTGGCCAACCAGGAGGTGATCCGGGCCCGCGACATCAAGGTCGGTGACACGGTGCTGGTGCGCCGCGCGGGCGATGTGATCCCGTTCGTGGCGGGCGTGCTCGACGCCGCCGAACGCACGGGCGAGGAAGTCGAGATCGTGCCGCCCAGCACCTGTCCGTCCTGCGGGCAGCCGGTGACCGAACAGGGCAACAGTCGAGAACTGTTCTGCACCAACGTTTCCTGTCCGGCGCAGACGGTACGCAGGCTGATCCACTGGGCCTCGCGGGCCGCGGCCGACATCGATGCCATCGGCGGGGTGTGGATCGAGCGCCTCGCCGAGGCGGGCATCCTGGACAACCCGTCGGACTTCTACACCCTGACCAAGGAGCGCCTGCTCGAGTTCGACCGCATCGGCGAGGTCTCGGCGCAGCGCATGATCGACTCGATCGATGCCAGCCGTCAGGTCGGCCTGCGCCGCGCGCTGATCGGGCTGGCGATCCCGATGGCCTCCGACGGCACGGCCGCGCGGCTGGCGCGGGCGGGCTTCGGCTCGCTGGAGGAGGTCGCCGACGCGGGCGAGGAACGGCTCGTCGCGGTGGAGGACATCGGGCCGAAGGTCGCCGCGTCCCTGGTCGCGCACCTCACCCGGCTGCGCCCGGAGCTCGAGCGGCTGCGCGCGGCAGGGGTTTCGCTGGACGTGCGCGCCGAGGATCTGCCACCGGTCGTCGCGGCGGGCGCGCCGCTGGCGGGCAAGACGGTGGTGATCACCGGCGCGATCAGCGACCCGCGCTCCGGTGAGAAGGTCGCCCGGCCCACCTTCCAACGCCTGTGCGAACAGGCGGGTGCGACGGCCGCGTCCTCGGTCTCGGCGAACACCGATCTGCTCATCACCGGAGCGGGCGTCGGCGACAGCAAGCTGACCAAGGCGGAGAAACTCGGCGTCGAGGTGATCGACCAGGGCGAGATCTGGACGATGCTGATCGACGCCAAGATCGTCTAGCCCGCCCGCGCGTCTTCGGTGGCGCGAATGTTCCATCGGAGGTGGCGCGCGGGTGCAAGCGCGCGGGGTGTTCCGGTACATAGGCTGCGACGCTATGGAATTCGACGCAATCGTGCTGGACGCCACCGGGGCCGACATCCAAGGGGAGTCGGCGCGGATCCGGGCCAATGGCCCTGTTTCGCGGGTCGTGCTACCCGGTGACGTACCGGCGTGGTCGGTGACCGACGCCTCCGTGATGCGTGGCCTGTTGACCGATGCCCGGGTGTCGAAGGACGCGCGGCAACACTGGGCGGCCTTCGGCCGGGGCGAGATTCCGGCCGAGTGGCCGCTGCGGTCCTGGGTCGCCGTGGACAACATGTTCACCGCCTACGGGTCCGACCACCGGCGCCTGCGCAGGCTGATCTCCGCGGCCTTCACGCACCGCAGGACCACGGCGATGCGGCCGCGGATCGAAGCGATCGTCGCCGAGCTACTGGGCGAGCTGGCGGCGCTCCCGGCCGGCGCCGAGGTCGATCTGCGGCAGCTGTTCGCCTACCCGGTGCCGATTCGGGTGATCAGCGAATTGATCGGTGTCCCAGAGCATTTGAAGTCACCGATGCATACCTGTGTGGACCGCTTCTTCGACACTTCGGACACGCTGAAGGATCCGCCCGCCGACTACCTCGAAATGTATGGGCTGGTGGGCGAACTCGTCGCCTACCGCAGAGATCAGCCCGGCGACGACGTCACCAGCGTGTTGACCGCCAGCTACGACGAGGAGGGCACCCGGCTGAGCGAGAAGGAACTCGTCGACACGCTCATGCTGATCATCACCGCCGGGCACGAGACCACCGTAAACCTGCTCGACCAGGCGATCTTCGCCTTGCTCACCCGGCGACAGCAGCTCGCCGACGTGCGTGCGGGACGGGCGAGCTGGGCCGACGTGGTGGAGGAGACCTTGCGCTACCAGGCGCCGCTGGCACATCTGCCGCTGCGCTACGCGGTCGAGGACCTCGATGTCGCGGGAGTCCGGATTCCGCGGGGCGAGGCGATTCTGGCCTCCTATGCCGCGATCGGCCGCGACCCGAAGGTGCACGGTCCCACCGCCGACGAGTTCGACGTGCATCGTGCCACCAAAGATCGCCACCTCGCGTTCGGGCACGGTGTGCACCACTGCCTCGGCGCACCCCTGGCCAGGCTGGAGGCGCAGGTCGCGTTGCCCGCCTTGTTCGCTCGCTTTCCCGACCTGCGCCTGGCCGCCGGGCCCGCCGAGCCGGCTCCGGTGAGCAGCTTCATCTCCAACGGGCACGCGCGGCTACCGGTCGCCCTCGGGCAGGTGGCCGACGAGGCGACGTCACGCTCGAATACCGCTGTGGCACAGCCTGGCTGAGCGTGCGAGGGGTCGTCACTGCGGGAACTCCCCGGCCCGCGCCCACACCCGGTGGGTCGGGAGGAGCGCGGCGAGCGCGTCGAAAGCCGTGGCGAGACCGGCCGCGCTGTCGACACCGGCTGAGTCGTCGGCGATGCCCGCGGATCGGATCGCCGCGGCCCCGGCCGAGGTGTAGGCGATGGCCTTGAGGTGACGGTGTGCCTCTTGTACGAGCAGCGCCAATCGCGGATCCGTGGACGAACCCGCGATGAGCAGGGCGTCGAACTCGATGGAGCGCGCGGTGTCCAGGGTGCGCGAAATCGCCACCTGCCGTGCGCCTTTACCGAATTCGCCGCCGTGCGGCGCGATGACCAACGGTGTCATCGACCGGTCCGCGATCGCGGCGACCGTGTCGGCCAGCTCCGCCGGATCGGTCGCGTCATCGGCGAACAGACCGATGATTCGTCCGTCGGTCGGCCAGGTGCGGCCGAGTTGGGAGAGTGCGGGCGAGACGGTCACTTCGACCTTCTTGCCCGGCTTTCCGTCGAGCGGCAGTCCGAGCCCCTGCGCCACCGTCTTGGCCAGCTGCTCATCGATCCGGCGCAGCACCGCCACGGCACGCTGTTTGATCGCCTTCTCGTAGCATTTGCCGAGTTCGAAGGTGTACGCCTTGGCGACGTGCGCTTGTTCGATCGGGGTGAGACTGGCGTAGAACAGCCGGGCCGAGCTGAAGTGGTCGTCGAAGCTCTTGGGCGCCTGCCGAACCTTCTTTCCCGCAACGGCTTCGGGGTAGTCGATCAAGGCGGCGTCGCTGTTCCCCGCCAGGAACGGGCAGCCGCCGTCGAGGCTGTTCGGCCGGTACGGTGCCACGCCGGAATGTATTGCGCTCTGGTGCACTCCGTCGCGGAACATGTCGTTCGTGCCGATATGCGGCCGATTGATCGGCAGCTGCGCGAAATTGGGTCCGCCGAGGCGGGAGATCTGGGTGTCCAGGTAGGAGAACAGCCTGCCCTGCAACAGTGGGTCGTCGGTGTGGTCGATGCCGCGCACGAGGTGGCCGGGATGGAAAGCGACCTGCTCGGTCTGCGCGAAGTAGTTGGTGGGATTCGCGTCGAGCGTCATCGTGCCGATGATCCGCACCGGCGCGAGTTCCTCGGGCACCAGCTTGGTGGGATCGAGCAGGTCGATGCCCTCGAAGGTCTGGTCCTCGGTGTCCGGGAAGACCTGCACCCCGAGATCCCACCGCGGATACGCGCCGGACTCGATGGCGTCGGCGAGATCGCGGCGATGCATGTCGGGATCGACGCCCGCGGCGATCTGCGCCTCCTCCCACAGCAGTGAGTGCACCCCTAGCTCGGGCTTCCAGTGGAACTTCACCAGCACCGTTTTGCCACGGGCGTTGACGAGCCGGAAGGTGTGGACGCCGAAGCCCTCCATCATCCGGTACGAGCGCGGGATGCCGCGGTCGGACATGTTCCACAGCGTGTGCGCGGTGGCCTCGGTGTGCAGGGTGACGAAGTCCCAGAACGTGTCGTGCGCGCTCTGCGCCTGCGGGATCTCCCGGTCCGGGTGCGGCTTGCCCGCGTGGATGATGTCGGGGAACTTGATCCCGTCCTGGATGAAGAACACCGGAATGTTGTTGCCCACCAAGTCGAATACGCCTTCGTCGGTATAGAACTTGGTGGCGAAGCCGCGGGTGTCGCGCACGGTGTCGGCCGAGCCGCGCGATCCGAGCACGGTCGAGAAGCGCACGAAAACCGGTGTCTGCTTACCTTTTTCGAACAGCGAGGCGCAGCAGATCGCAGCCGCGGCACCGTTGGCGGTGAACACGCCGTGTGCGGCCGCGCCCCTGGCGTGCACGACCCGCTCCGGGATGCGCTCGTGGTCGAAGTGGGTGATCTTCTCGCGCAGATGGTGGTCCTGCAGCAGTACGGGCCCGCGCGGGCCCGCCTTGAGCGAGTGATCCGTGTCGGTCAACCGGGCGCCCTGCGCGGTGGTCAGAAAGGACCCTTGCTGGCCCGCGGCGCCGCTCGGCTCGTCGACCGCTACTCCGGTCGGGCTACTGGGGCGTGGCCTCGCCTGGTCGGATTTCGGGGGCAGTGGCGCGCGCGGCCGTGTCGGTTCGGCCACCGTAGCTGGCGTACTGGCCGGTGCACCCGGCGCGACGGGCTGGGTTTTCGACTTCGAACGTCGGGCGGATCCAGGCATTCGGCGACACCTCCTGCGATCGGACGGATGAGAGCTCTCGCGACCGCAATGCCCGGTTGATCAGGAAGCAAACAGGCGTGTCGGAGTGGGGAAGATCGCGCGGCCGATGCGGCGGCGGGCGCTAATCTGGACCTATGACCCGAATCGGCTTGGGCGGCGCCGATCGGACGACCCGACCTCTCGCCGTCCCCTGCTCGATTCGCCGTCCCCGCAAGCGATCTCGCGCCCGAGGCCGCGTAGCGGACATCGAGAACAACCGGGACACGACATGAGCAAGTGCCAGTCCGAGGCGGTGATCGCCCTGCAGGCGGCGATCATCGGATACGACACCGATCGAACGGCGACGAGCCTGCGGGAGTTGCGGCACGCGGTCGCGAACGCGCGCGCGGCGGGCGTCAATGTGGCCGCCGTGCTCGAGGCCGCGGTGACGGTGCTGTGCACCGAGGAGGAACTGCGCCGAATCGCCGACGCGGCCTGAGTCGCTCGGGTATCACTCGCTCGGGGACAGGGGGCGCGTCGCGGGGCCTTCCAGGACGCTGCCGTCTGGGGCGAAGCGGGAGCCGTGCAGCGGGCAGTCCCAAGACTTCTCGGCGTCGTTCCAGCGCACGATGCCGTATAGGTGCGGGCAGATCGCCGACACGGCCGTGGTTTTTCCCTCGACGGTGCAGGTGGCGATCGGACTCAGACCTTCGCGCCGGACCCGGCCTGTGCCCTCCGGGGGCGTGTCGCCGTCACCGTGCGATTCCGCGCGTGCCCAGCCGCCCGCCATGGCCAGGCCGACGCCGCCGTTGGTCTTGATCGCCGTCGTCAGCCCCGAAAGTTCCCGTGGCCGCCAGGCTTCGAGGTCGCGCGCCCACTCCGGCGCCCGGCCGGATACCCGACCGGCGATCGCCAGCGCCGCCGCGATGGCGTTCGTCATACCCCATTTCGAGTAGCCGGTGGCCACGAGCACGCGGTCGCTGCCGGGGAGCAGCGGCCCGACGTAGGGCAGCCCGTCCATCGGCGAGTAGTCCTGCGCCGACCAGGTGTGGGTCAATTCCGCTGCGGGCCAATGGGTTCGCGTCCACGATACGAGATCGTCGAGCTTGGCGCCGGTCGGGGTGTCGCGGCCGACGACGTGCCCGTTGCCGCCGACCAGCAGCAGTTCGCCGTCGGGACGCGGCGCGGTGCGCAGCGAGCGGGTCGGCGCGTCGGCGGACAGATACATGCCGTGCGGCAGCGGCCCCGGCACCCGGAACGCGAGTGCGTAGGAGCGATTCGGTTCGAGCCGGGCGAAGAATCCGCCGCGATCCAGAATCGGGGTCCCGGTCGCGAGAACGACTGTCCCGGCCTTGATTTCACCGCGATCGGTCTTGACGGTGTCACCGTGGACCGTTCGTACCCGCGTGTGCTCCACGATCACGACGCCCTGTCGCTCGGCCTCGTCGGCGAGTCCGTACAACACCGCCATCGGGTCGAACTGGGCTTGGTCGTCGACGCGAACGGCGCCGTAGGTGGGGAAAGGCAGCTCGAGCTGTTCGGTCCAGTGCGCGTCGAGCCCGGCCGTGCGGCACGCGGCGAGTTCCGCCTCGACCCGCGCGGTGCCCGCTCGGGTGCTCGCGTAGGTGAACGCGGGCGCGCGCTGGGTGGCGATGTCGTGCTCGGCGCAGAACTCGAGCAGCCACCGCTGGCCCTGCCGGTTTGCCTCGACATAGGCGCGCAACGTATCCGGGGCATGCTTGCTCGCGATGCTGGACAGGTGGGTGCCCTGGAGCAGGCTCAGTTTGGCGGTGGTGTTGCCGGTCGCGGCCGCGCCGAGCGTGCGCGCCTCGACCAAGGCGACCGAGTCACCCCCGCGCGCGAGCAGCAGTGCGGTGCTCACGCCGGTGAGGCCGCCACCGACCACCACGTGATCGAACCGCCGTCCCGGTTCGAGCGGCGGATACGTTCTGGCGGGCACATTGTCTAGCCACAAGGAGGTCACGTCGGCCGAATGCCCGCCCCCGACCCGTCGAAACACCCACGCCGTCGCGGGGATTCATCGGGTGCCGCGCAGTCGCCTGCGGTGACTGGTGTCGCACAGGGGGTAGTTCTTCGAACGCTTGCACAGGCACAGCGCGACCTGGAAGCGGTCGCACTCGATGCGCGTGCCGTCGGTCGTGACGATCTCGACCGGGCCCTCGATCAGCGCGGGCCCGTCTTCGGTGAAAGTTATGCGGCGGCGGTCACTTTCGGGTCTTGTCGGCACGGATCACCACCAATTCCTCGTCCTGTTGTCCCGGCTGGATCAATCCCTGCTCGACCAGATGCGCGGCGCACCGGCGCATCACCGGCCCGAACGGGACCGTCGTGCGCGCGACGACGGCGGCCTTCAAGCCGCCGCGGCGCAGCTGGGTCATGGTCAGGTCCGGATCGGCGACCACCGAGTGCACGATCAGCGCGGTGCCGTCGCGCGCGAGCAGGTCCGGGGTGCGGGCACAGAGGCGATCGAGGAACGCCCGCCCGTCGCTGCCCGCGTGCCAGGCCCGCGCCCGGCCGCGCACGCGTCGATCGCAGCGCGCGGGGACATACGGGGGATTGGCCAGCAGCACATCGAATTCCCGGTCCGCCACGGCGGTTTCGAAATCACCGCGCAGCACCTCCACGTCGACGCCGCGCAAGCGGCAGTTGAGCCAGGTGGACACGCTCGCCGCACGGGAGATATCGATCGCGGTGACCGAGGCCGCGCCGCATAGGCCGGCGCGCAGCGCCAGCGCGCCGGTCCCGCTGCAGACATCTACGACCCGGCCGCCCGGCGGTAGCGCGGCCTCGGCCAGCGCGGCGGCGAGCAGCCAGGTATCGGTCTGTGGCCGGTAGACACCGGGGGTCCGTATCAACATCACTGGTAGGCGATGCCCGCTCGTCGCCGAGTCAATCATGATCAGCGCGACTAAAGCGGTTCCCGCAGCGAAGTCCGCCCCGCGCGCCAGGCGCCGAGCACCTGCTCGCCGAAACGGTCCTCGAGCAGGTTCGTTACTTGAATGCCGAGCACCACCGAGGCCCGCAGGTCCGGTTCCTGCGCGAGCAGATCGGTGATCGCCTCGCGCATCACCTGCTCGTGTACCGCGTCTGCCTCGACGTGTTCGTCGTAGAACAGGGCGCAGGCGGGATCGCTGTCCCAGCGGCCCAGCGCCTGGGACATCCGGCGGGCGCCGGGCGGGGAGGTGATCTCCACGGTGGCGAAGTGGCCCATCAGCGCGCCACGCCAGGCCCGATGCAGTCCGAACAGCGACATCATGTCGACCAGGGCGAACATCGGCGCGGGCACGATGTCGAGGTAGTGCAGATAGCGCGGGTCCAGCCCGGCGCCCGCCAGGAGGTCGGCGTAGAGCCGGGCATGCACCCGCTCGCCGCGTCCGCCGCCGAACTCGTCGAACTCCACCGCGACCAGCGAAGCCTTGGCCTGACCGCGCAGGCACGGGATCGCCCACGCATAGGGATCGGCCTCTTTGTGGTGGTAGATCGAGCGGTGCACGAAGTATTCGCGCAGCTGCCACGGTTCGCCCTCATCGCGCAAGAAGGCGCTGACGCCGGTCTCCTCGGCCGGGGTGGCCAGCAGGGCCTCGAGTTCGGCTTCGAGGTCGGTGCCGCCGGGGACGTCGCCGCGCAGGGCGCGCAGATAGTGCTGTTCCATGTCCGCGCGCAGGGTGAGCAGCCCGGGATCCCATTCCCAGCCGGGGTCGACCGCGCCGAAGCCGTGGTAGTGCAGCTCGTAGCAGGTGTGCAGGGCTAGCTGGAAGTCGTCGCCGTAGGGGTCGAGCTCGGGGAGTGCGGGCACGAGGCTGCCCGGTTCTCGCGTCAACGTGTCGATCACCCCGGCGGACAACTCGCCGCGGGGTGCGGGTAGAACGCCGACCTCGGTGACAGAAGGGGAAGTCATGAGCTGGACGTACCCAGGATCGCGGGTCCGATGCACGCAACAGTCGAGCGAACCACTTGCGCCCTTCTGTGCCGCGAGCTAAAACTTATCTATGCCTGATGGCACAGATAAGTAGCCATCGACGCCTGACATCCGTCCCGGCCGCCGCGGGTGGCCCGTTGACCGTCGAGAGCGAGGTGATGCCGGTCCGTACCGAGATTCTCGTTGTATCCAACCGTCAGATTCTTTCCGTCGACGGGTGGGCCCGGCCGCCGCGCCGGGCCCACCCGGCCCCTTCGCGCAACCCGTTCGCGATGATCTTCGAGGGATGATCCAGCCGCATGACTACGAGTACCACTGTCGAGAAGCCGCACCAGATCTCCACGGCCGCAAGCGGTCCCGAAGAAGCCCCGGTGGTCTACTGGCCCGAGCCGAGCCCGTTGGAGTCGTGGTGGACCACCGTCATGAAGTCCACCCACCCGCCCCGCGCCACCGGCTGACGCGACCTCGCGCGCGGTCCGCCGCTCTCCGATCGCGCGACGGTTCGGTCGCGGGCGGCCTCGTGGGCGGGCGGCCGCCGATGAAGCGGCGCGCCTGTTCCCCGATGGCGGCCGCGGTTACAGGGAGTCCAGCGCGGTGGCGGGGACGCCGTAGGGGAGGAAGCGGACGCGGCGGCGTTCGTCGGTGTTGTCGCGATGGGCGCGCAAGGCCTCGAGCTCGCTCGGGAACACCTGCTCGACCCTGGCCTCGCCCGCGTCGTTGATGCTGTAGATGACCCAGACGCCGCTGCCGGTCTCGCCGGTGGTCGCCTCGGCCTCCGGCTTCGGCGGGCGCGCCCGCTCCGGCTGGACGAACTGGCCGAGCAGCGACGCCAGGGTGTTCACGCCCGCGCGGTCGACGTACTGACCCGCCTTGCCGAGCAGGTCGCGGATCTCGATGCCCGCCTCCCGCAGCGCGCGTTCGAAATCCTCCGGATCGATCCCAAAAGGCCTCTCGGCTGCCATCACGTCGCTCCTCGGGACGAATTCGGTGTCGGCCTTCAGTGTCCTCGCGTATTCGGCGTTTCGCCACGTCCGGCGTGGCGAACCCGGCTCGACCCGGCGATCAGGCGCTGAGCGGCGCGGCGGTGACCTCGTAGCCGAGGTTGGTGAGCACCTCGGTGGTCGCCTTGGCGAAGTTCAGCGTGATGAAGTGCAGGCAGGGCGCGCCCTCGTCGATGAGGCGCTGGGCCAGCTCGGTGGCCAGTTCGATCCCGACCTCGCGCACCGCGGCACGATCCTCCTCGGGCCCGGTACCGGCCGCGCGACGCAGCCGCGCCATGAGCGGGGCGGGCAGCGCGCGGCCACTGAGTTCCTCCGCGCGCGCCACCGTGCGCAGCGAGGTGATGGGCATCAGCTCGGGGATGATCGGCTTCGCGCCCTGCTCGGGATCGGCGGCCGCGAGCCGGTCGCGCAGGCGCAGGTAGTGCTCGACCTCGAAGAACATCTGTGTGATCGAATAATCCGCGCCGGCGCGCAGTTTCGCGGCCAGGAACGCGGTATCGGTGTCGAGGTCGGGGGAGCGGTGGTGCATCTGCGGGAACGAGGCGACCCCCACGTTGAAATCGCCGAGATCTCGCACGATCCGCACCAGTTCCTCGGCGTACTCGACGCCATCGGGGTGCTTGTGCCAGTCGCCGAGCGGATCGCCCGGCGGGTCACCGCGCAGCACGAGGATGTTGCGAATGCCGTAGTCGGCGTAGGAGCCGACCAGCGCGCGCAGCTCGGCGATGCTGTGGCCGACCGCGGTCAGGTGCGCCACCGGCAGCAGCGTGGTCTCCTGCGCGAGCGCGCCGGTGATCCGTGCGGTGCGATCCTTGGTCGAACCGCCCGCGCCGTAGGTCATCGAGACGAACGCCGGGTGCATGCGCTCGAACTCGCGCACCGCACGCCACAGTCGCGCCTCGCCCGCCGCGTCGCGCGGCGGATTGAACTCCACCGAGAACGGCACCCGCTGGCGCGAATGCAGCCGCAGGCTCTGCACCACCGACGGCACGCCCCGGACCGTCGGCCCGATGCGTGCGGGGAAACTCCTGTGAGGGTTCAGCATTGACGAACTCCGTGGTCGCGCCCAGTGGTCACCACCCACAAGGAGCGAAACGCTGACGGAGCCCTGGAAGCATCAATCCCGTGCCCGGGTCCACTCGGCGTGACGCCCAATCCACGAGGCGACGACCGCCGGATACGGCGTACCCGGCACAACCGGCAGGTCTTCGGACTCGTGGGCGCGCCCACTCACCGTTGCGGGACAGTCCCGGACTCGCACCGGGTTCCCTCTCGCCCGCCCACGCGCGAACACGCGGGCGAACTCGACGCCATCCGATGGATCAGGGGCTCCTCGACTCCACCTCCGGCGAACCAGTTGTGCACGCGAATATAGGCGACGACCTCGGGCCACGCCAAGCTCGCCCGGCCGCGACGTGTCTGATTCGTGCTTTCGCGACCGCGCTGACCTGGGAGGTCTACCGTGGAGAGCAGCACTGTTGATCTCTCAGGAGGCTCGTCCGATGACGAGAAAAGTAGCCGACTGTCGCAGGTTCCCCAGCGAGACGAACTGCACGCTCACCATCTCCGGCGAAGAGGACGAGGTCGTGCGGGCCGCCAGTGAGCACGCGGTCTCGGTCCACCAGCACGAAGACGGCCCTGAGTTGCGCGCGCAGATCCGGGAGATGCTCGAGGACGAGCGCGTCGGCACCTGACCCAACCCCAGCGCGACCTGCGTAGACCGGGCCTGATCGGCCCCGGTGCGCTGGTCGGCGTCGTTCGGTGGCTCGGTTGGGCGATGCCCGGGCTGGGTATTCGGCACAGTGCAGTGCCGGGTCGGAAACGATCTCTACCGTTCGGGGGGCGGATCGGATGGTGTGGTGGTGATGATGACGAAGTTCGACGGCCGGGATGTAGCGGCGATCGAGGAATTCCTGCGGGTGGTGACCGCGGCGGACTACGCGGGGCCACCGCCGGATATGGACGCCGTCCGGCTGGTGCGTGCGGTGCTCGAGCATCAGCGTGATGTCGCGGAGACGACCTCGGCACTGGGCCTGACCGACGCCGCCGCGCAGTATCTGGCCGCGTGCGTGGATGCCGTCCTGCCGGACGTCGAACTGCTCGAACCCGAACCTGAAGTTGAGCCCGCGGCCCCGAGCGCCGCGGCTGATTCGGTGCGGCTCGGCGTGGCGTTCATCAAGGCGAATCTGCGGGAGGACGTCTCGATCGCCGATATCGCCGCCGCCGGATTCGTATCGGTGCGCTCCATGCAGCTGGCCTTTCAGCAGGAGTTGCAGACCACCCCCATGGGCTTCCTGCGCAGGCTGCGGATGCGCGAGGCCCATCGGGAACTCGAACAGCGCGTCGCGGGCGATGGAACGACGGTCAGCGGTATCGCCGTGGGCTGGGGGTTCGGGAACTCGGGCCGATTCGCGGTCGCCTATCGCCGACTCTACGGCCAATCCCCGAACACCACACGCAACAACTGAGCCCGGTGTTCGCAAGTCACTTCGCGCGCAATCCGTTTCGGGCGGGTGACGCCGGGTAAATCGGTCGTGCACTGCGCCGACGGGTACGCCGATGGGGCGTGCCGGGCGCTCGGCCGTTCACTGCTGAATGTGGCCGTCGGACCGGGTGCGGCGGGCGTCGCCGTGCCCCGGATTGCGAAAGAGATGGCATCACCATGACATACAGCCAACAACCCGTCGCCCATTCCGGACCGCGGGCACGTACGCTGGTCCAGCTCGGGTCCTTGGTCGTCGGCGCGGTATTTCTGCTCGTGGGCGTGCTCGGATTCATCCCCGGCATCACCACCGGCTTCGACACGCTGACCTTCGCCGGACATCACACCGAGGCGAAACTGCTCGGCCTGTTCCAGGTTTCGGTGCTACACAACATCGTGCACCTGCTCTTCGGCGTCGCCGGGATCGCGGCGGCGCGCACCGCCGCCGCCTCGCGCGGTTTCCTGATCGGTGGTGGCGTGATCTATCTGGTGCTGTGGTTGTACGGCTTGATCATCGACGAAGCCAGCAGTGCCAACTTCGTCCCGGTCAACACCGCCGACAACTGGCTGCACTTCGGTCTCGGCGTCGGCATGGTCGCGCTCGGCCTGCTGCTGCCGCGCGTCGGCGCGAACCAGACGGGCGGGTCGTTCGGCACGGACCCCACGCCCGGTTTCAATCGGCACTGACCCATGACACCAGCGACCCCGCGACAGGTGACTGTCGCGGGGTCGCTCCTGCTCTGCGTCTTTGTATCCCGCCGTTGCACTGGCCTGATATGCCCAAACCGATTGCGACACAGCGGTATCAGTGTCGGTTGCCGTCAATTATCGTTCGGGAGAGCGCTTTCCCGAAGGTGAGTGAGCGTCTTGGTGAGGATGCGGGAGACCTGCATCTGCGAGACGCCGAGCTGTTCGGCGATCTGGATCTGGGTCTGGCCGCGAAAGAACCGCAGGTGCAGGACGAGCCGTTCGCGGTCCGGGAGTTCGTCCAGCAGCGGTGCGACGGCGAGCGCTTCGTCGGTCAGCTGATAGCCGGGATCTTCCGCGCCGAGCATGTCGGCGGCACTGGGGGCGTAGTCGTTGTCGTTGTCGTGGGCGGAGGTGTCGAGCGGGTCGCTGGTGTAGGCGTTGGCGGCAAGCATCGCCTGGGTGACCTCCAGCAGGTCGACGCCGAGTTCGACGGCGATCTCCATGGCGGTGGGCATCCGGGACAGCCGGTGGCAGAGCCGCTCCACGGCGGGTGCGAGCATCAGCTGAATTTCCTTGGTGCGCCGCGGAACTCGCACCGACCAGCCGAAATCACGGAAGTGGCGGCGGACTTCACCCATGATCGTCGGCACGGCGAAGGCGAGAAACGGTGTCTCGCGCGCCGGGTCGTAGCGATCCACGGCCGCGACGAGCCCGAGGCTCGCGACCTGGAACAGGTCCTCGTAATTTTCCCCGCGACCGGTGTAGCGCCGGGCGATATGCTCGGCCAGCGGTAGGCACCGCCGCAGGATGTCCGCGCGCAGTCGCGCCCGTTCAGGCGAGCCGCTTGGCAGGTCCGCCAGTTCTGCCAGGATCGGTTCGATCCCGTCGTATGAGTCTTTTCCCCGGCCGTGACCTGCGCGAATCCGGCGGGTGGCGGGGGTGGAGGTGGGCAGGACGGTCATGAGAAACCTTCCGAACGCGACGGGTGCTCCATGAGGTTCTGCTCCTGGCTGAACGCCCTCATTCGACACGTCGCTCATCACAGCGTCCCAGACGGGTAGGCCGGGTGTCAGCCCGGAATGCGAAAGCGGGCCGTCGGCGGGGAGCCGGAAAACGAAAGCCCGCGCCTGTTCGGATACGGCGTAGTTCGCGCCACGCGGAGTGGGGCCGGATCCGTAACATGTTGCTCGCCAGTGCGATTCAATTCGTACCGGACGAGGGCAGGGCGATGCGGGAACTCCTATTGATCTGGTGGTGGTGTCGACAGCGCCGGCACCGCCACGCGCGGGATCTCGGACCGTCATCGCGGCTGCGGCTGCTGCGGCCCATCCTGGGCGCTGCCGCCGCCCTGGCCCTTGTCCTGGTCGGCGGTGGGGTGATCGTCTTCGGCCCTGGTTCTGAACCCGTGAAGGCGCGGATGTGCCTGCCGGTCGTCATACATCCGCCGTCCACTGCCGCCCACGACGGCGTCGTCCCGTGCCGGTGAGGATGGGCATGCGGGTTGCCCATCGCGCGGGCGGCGGCCTGTGTGGCCGACAGCATGATCACAGCCGCATGGGCCGGTCTTTGGCGAAGCATGGCCGCGGGTGGCCGTTGCGCACACCCGCGACCCGATCGCCTCCGCGTCCCGCACGCCGGCGGAGAAGGGTCGGCGGTGCGAAGACTTTCAGCGGCCTGCGGTGACCTCCTCCGGTTCGGATTCGACTCGCGCGGGCGGCACCGACCGGTGCAGCGCCCACAACGCCGCGGCGCAGGCCGTACCGATCAGCGTGAGCGTGGCCCAGATGAGTGCCGGACGGCCGGATTCGGTGAGTGCGTCGAAGAGGGCGCCGGTGCCGAGGTTGCCGAGCAGGATGCCGATGCCGACCACGGTGTTGTAGAAGCCGTAGTGCGTGGCGACGAGCCTGCCGCGCGCCAGCGTGACGACGGTGTCCATCTCGCAGGGAAACAAGGCGGCGGTCGCGAGCGCGAGCAGTGCGGCGCTGAGCAGCAGGGCGGCCACGGCGACCGGTTTGCCGCCGGGCCCAAGCGCGTTCGGCACGCAGAGCAGCGGCAGGAAGGCGGCGGCCATGGTCGTCATGGCGACGACGAGACCGCGCCCGGAGTCGCCGCGCCGCGCGAGCCAGCTCGTCACCGGCAGCTGGCTCGCGAGCGCGACGACGCCGCTGACCGCGAAGATCGCCGCGACCAGCCCGGTGCCTGCCGACCCTGGGCCGCCGACGATTCCGGCTTGCAACGGCAACGCCAGATACACCTGGAACGAGAGCACGTAGCCGCCGATCATCACCACCGCGAACAGCAGAAACGGTCGATTGCGCAGTACCGCTCGCCAATTGGCGAGCACCGATTCCTGCCCGGTATCGCGGTCGATGTCGCGGGTCGGCAGCCAGCCGAGCTGCACGGCGGTGAGCACGGCGAAGACCACCGCGGCCACCCCGGCCGTGGCGCGAAAGTCCCACGCCGTCAACGCCAAACCCGCCAGCGGTCCGGCGAGCATGCCCGCCTGATAGAAGATGTTGAACATCGCGAAGGCCGCCACGCGGCGTTGTTCTCCGGCGTCGGCGGCGAGATAGGCGCGCACGGCCGGATTGAACAGCGCACCCGCGAATCCGGTCGCCGCGATGGCGATGAACACGGCGGGCAATGTGTCGGCCAGGGCAAGCAACGCGAAACCCGCGGTGCGCAAGGCACATCCGGCGACGATCAGTGGCTTGTAACCCAGTCGGTCGGCGAGTGTGCCGCCCACCAGGAACATGCCCTGCTGGGCGAAGTTCCGCACGCCGAGCACCAGCCCGACCGTCCAGGCCGCCATCCCGAGCCCGCTGGACAGGTGCGCGGCGAGGTAGGGCATCAGCATGTAGAAGCCGAGGTTGATGCCGAACTGATTGATCATGAGCACCTGGCTCGGCCGGTCGAATGCGGCCCAGCGGCGCCACGTCCGGCTCATCGGGCCGCCACCGCGGTCGGCGCGACGACGGTGGTGCACCGGGTCCAGTGCCGTATCACCTGCGCGTGCGGGGCGTCGATCAGCGTGGGTTCGCTCGGCACGGCCCGGTCGAAGAGACCGTGCTCGGCGCAGTAGTCGTCGTTGTAGACGGTGTCGGCGTAGCGGTGCGGTCCGTCCGGGAACACCGCCGCGATCCGGGTGCCCGCGGATTCGGTGCGGGCCAGCCAGCCGGCGACCAGTGCCACCGCGCCGACGCTCCAGCCGCCGCTGCAATAGTGCGTCGATGCCAATGTCCGTGCCGCCCATACCGCTTCGTGCGGGGCCACCCAGTGCACCTCGCTGAAGGCCGGATAGTCGACATTGGCCGGATGGATGCTCGAGCCGAGGCCGCGCATCAACCTGCTCGCGGCGGGTTGCCCGAAGATGGTCGACCCGATCGTGTCGACGCCGACCAGGCGTAGGTCGGGGTGGAAGCGGCGCAGCACCCGCGCGACACCGGCCGAATGGCCGCCGGTGCCGACGGAGCACACCAGGACATCGATGTGCCCGAGCTGGGCGAGCAACTCCAATGCCAACGACTGGTAGCCATCGACATTGTCGGGATTGTTGTACTGGTCGGGGCACCACGAGCCGGGTTGGGCGGCAAGCAATTGCGCGACCCGGTCCCGCCGGGCCTGCTGCCAGCCGCCGACGGGGCTCGGCTCGGTGACCACGTCGATGGTGGCGCCGTAGGCGGCGAGCATCCGCCGCAGCATCGGTTCCATCCCAGGATCGGTGACCAGGGTGACCGGGTGGTGATGCACGATCCCCGCGAGCGCGAGCCCCAAACCGAGGGTGCCGCTGGTGGATTCGACGATGCCGGCGCCCGGGCGCAGCGTGCCGCGCGCGCTGGCACGTTCGACCATGTGCAGCGCGGGGCGATCCTTCATGCCACCGGGATTGTGGGCTTCGAGTTTGGCCCAGAAGCCGTGGCCGCCGGTGGCGAATGGTTCCCCGATCCAGAGCACCGGGGTGTCTCCGACGAGGGTCGCAGGCCGACGGCGGCCGTGCTCCTGGGGGTGAAGATGATTGGCGGACAAGACGACACGGTCGACAAGGGCACTGCACATGAGCGAACTCCTGGAGTCGATCGGCATCGGAGATGCCGTGCTGTATCGGACGGACCCGCGGGCCGGCGTGCCGGGACTCGGCGGCCGGCCGGTGACCGTCAGCAGCGATCGATACAGTGCGTGCGCAGAATTGCCCGTCCGTCGGGGGCCGCGATACGCCATGGCCCCCATCCGGCGAGCCACGGCGGGCTCGGATCCGATTGCGCGTCAGCGACGTCGAGGTCGACGGCGATGGTCGTGACGGTGGGCTCGGCGGTACGCGGCGGGACGCTCATCACGCAGCCCTGCTCGTGCGCGGCGCCGGGCGCCTGCGCGTGATGGGGTGCGCCATGCGATTTTTCGGCGGCGAACTGCGCCTGCGCCGGTGGCGCGGCGGCGGACACCCCCGGCAAACCGAGCACGCACATGAACAGCGCGTGGGCGAGCAGCAGAGCCGACGCCGCGACCACGCAGGCGATCCCTCGCCTGCGTGGTGCCTCGACTCGCACGGTCACAAGCGCCAACCATAGCCGAACCCGGCGCGATGCCGGGACGGGCGGCTCCCCAGTGCGGCAACCGGCGACGAGTGCCGCATCGCCACGGTGGTCCACGCGTTTCGCCGTCTGACGTCGACCGCCGAAGACTGGACGGTTGGTAGTGTTCGCTGCCGCCGCGAGGGATCGGTTGACCGGGTGCGTGGCTCGTCAGCCGATCTCGTAGACGGCGTAGGCGGCGCGCAGGACCGGTTGGGCCACGTTGCGCACGCGGATTCCGCCGGGCGTCGTGCCGCGTTCGGCGCCCGCGTGGGCATGGCCGTGCAGGGCGAGATCGGCGGCGTGTTCGTCGATGGCCGCACCGAGCAGGTAGGAACCGAGGAACGGGTAGATCTCCCTGGGTTCGCCGTGCAGGGTGTCGCTGACGGGTGAGTAGTGGGTGAGCGCGACCGTGACGTCGGTGTCGAGTTCGGCCAGGGCGGTCGCCAGCGAGTCGGCCAATGTCACTGTGTGGCGCGAGAAGTCGCGCATCTGCCGCTCGCCGAAGATGCTCGCGCACTTGCCCGCGAAGCCGCCGCCGAAGCCTTTCGTCCCGGCGACGCCGAGGGTCCGGCCGTTGATCGAGAAGCTGACGGAGCTGCCTTCGAGCACGGTGATCCCGTGCTCGACCAGCAGCGCGGTGATCTCGTCCTCGGCGTCGCTGTGATAGTCGTGGTTTCCCAGCACCGCGACGACCGGTACGCCGAGTTCGGCGAATTCGGTGGCGACCACCTTGGCCTCCTCGACGGTGCCGTGGCGGGTGAGATCGCCGGCGAGTAGCAGGATGTCGGCGTGCTCGGGCAGTTCGCGCACCGCGGGGCGCCACAGCCCATGCGAATCGGCACCGAGATGGACGTCGCCGACGGCGGCTATGCGCATGCGGCTCAACTCCCTCCGGGGTCGACCGTGCCGAGTGCCTCGCTGGCGCCGGGGGCGCTCGGTGGCATGACACGGACGTCATTGTGGATGCGTGCCCGCGGAAGCTGTTCGCGGACCACGGTTTCCAGCTGTCGCTTACGCTCCTCGGTGGCCACCTCGCCGTCGAGTGCCACCACCTCGCCGCGGATCGTCACGTGCACACCGAGTTCCGCCGTGCGCGGGTCCTCGGCCAGGGCGCGCCGTAGGTGCGCCACCAGGTATTGCGGCTGCTCCATCTAAACCAGCTTTCCGGTGTCGGTGATGCCGAGCTCGTCGATCAGACCCAGGAATGCCCTTGCGTAGGGCGAGCTTTCGGTCTGCTTCCGGGCCGCAGGCCAGTCGACCTGCTCGCGTAGGTCGCGCGCGATGTGCAGCAGCGGCGCGAAATCGAGCCGGTGCGCGTCGAAGACCAGCAGCTTGTCCACCATGAGGTCGGTGCCGCTGACCACCGGCGCGGTGGTGGGTCCGATCCGCATCGGGGTGGCGCGGCCGAGCAGTTCGTCGGTGACGTCGCGATTGTTCGGCCGGTAGATCAGGTCGATCAGGACCTCGCCCGCGTAGACCTTGCGCAGCCAGTCCTCGGGTGGATCGCACACCCGCAGGCCGGATTCGGCCAGCGTTCGCACCGCCGAGGCGCAGTCCCGCGGTTTGACGAAGATATCGACATCGTGCTGCGAAGCGGGCCCGCCCCGCGCGTAGACCGCGCAACCACCGGCCACCGCGAATTCGACCCCCGCCGCGGTCAGCGCGTTGACCGCGCGGGTCAGTGCGTGCAGCAATTCGTCGATGGTGGGGGCCATGCGAGGGCGATACCCGGTGGGCGCTCGACTATGCGAGCTATCGTGGGGTATGCCGCGCCGTTTCCCGGCGGCCCGACCGGGTATCGCCCCGGCATGACCGCTGGAAACGACGGCCGAGGTATCGACCTGGGGTTGCCCAGCTCGATCGCGGCGGCCCTGTTCGATCTCGACGGCGTCCTGACCGACACCGCGGCGGTGCATCAGCGGGCGTGGCGGGAGGTGTTCGACGACTTTCTCGTGCGTCGCTGTGGCCCCGATTTCGTCCCGTTCTCCGCTGACGATTACCTGCGCTACGTCGACGGCAGGCCGCGGGCGGACGGCGTTCGGGAGTTCCTGCGTTCGCGGGACCTGACATTGCCGGAGGGCGAACCGGACGCCGAGCCGGGGACGGAGACGATCCACGCCATCGGCAATCGCAAGAACAGTCTGTTGCTCTCGCTCATCGAGCGCGACGGTGTCGCGGTCTATCCGAGTTCGGTCGAGTATCTGGCCGCGGTGCGCGCCGCGGGCCTGCGGGTCGCCGTGGTGACCGCCTCGGCCAACGCGGCCGCGGTGCTGGCGGCGACCGGGCTCGCGGACCGCATCGAGGTCCGGGTCGACGGTAACGACGTCGTTCGGCTCGGCCTGCGCGGCAAGCCCGCCCCGGACAGCTTTCTGGAGGCGGCCCGGCGGCTGGCCGTAGCACCGGACACCGCAGCGGTCTTCGAGGACGCGGTCGCCGGGGTGGCGGCCGGACACCAGGGCGGCTTCGGGTTCGTCGTCGGTGTCGACCGTATCGGCGATGGTACGCACCGACAGGAACTCGGCGCGGCAGGCGCGGACCTCGTCGTGGCGGACTTGGCCGAGTTGAGCGGAAGGCGTGACGAATGACATTGCGGTGTCGTGATTTCGAGGTCGATCCATGGCAATTGCGGTGGTGTGGACTGGATCTGGCGGCGCTGCGGCGCGCGGAGTCGATCTTCGCGCTGTCGAACGGTCACATCGGGGTGCGCGGCACGCTCGACGAGGGCGAGCCGGTCGGCGAGCCGGGCACCTATCTCAACGGCTTCTACGAGAAGCGCCGACTGCCGTACGCCGAAGTGGGATACGGGTATCCGGAGCAGGGGCAGACGATCGTCAACGTCACCGACGGGAAGATCATCCGCCTGCTTGTCGGCGACGAACCGATGGACCTGCGCTACGGGTACACCGAGGAACACGAACGCGTGCTCGACTTCCGCTCCGGCACACTGTGTCGCAGCACCGTGTGGACCTCGCCGACGGGGCATTCCGTCCGGGTGCGCTCGCAGCGGCTCGTGTCGTTCACCGAACGGGCGCTGGTCGCGATCCGCTACGCGGTCGAGCCGCTCGACGACGATCTGGACCTGGTGATCCAATCGGATCTGCTCACCAACGAGCCCCTCGCGGTCCAGTACGGCGATCCCCGGGTCGCGGCACGGCTCGAGCGGCCGCTGGTATCCGACTTCGCCGCCGCCCGCGACTTCCAGGCGGTGCTCGCCCACCACACCGACCGATCGGCGTTACGGATGGCGGCCGCGATGGACCACGAGTTGACCGCGACCGCCGCGCCGCGCTGCGCGATCCATGCCGAAGCCGACCTGGCCCGCTTGACGATCGCGGTCGACGCGGCGCGCGGTGACACGGTGTGCCTGACCAAATACCTCGCCTACGGCTGGTCGAGTCAGCGCTCGACCCCTGCCTTGCGTGCCCAGGTGGAGGCGGCGTTGGCCGCCGGTATGGAGACCGGATGGGACGAGCTGCTCGAACGCCAGCGTGCCTATCTGGACGAGTTCTGGTCGAGCGCCGATGTCGAGATCGACGGCGACCCCGAGATGCAGCAGGCGGTGCGCTTCGCGCTGTTCCATGTGCTGCAGGCCGGCGCGCGCGGGGAGACCCGCGCGATCCCGTCGAAGGGGTTGACCGGCCCCGGTTACGACGGTCATGCGTTCTGGGACACCGAGACTTTCGTGCTCCCGGTGCTGACCCACACCATGCCCGCCGCCGCGGCCGACGCGCTGCGCTGGCGCCATTCGACCCTCGACCCGGCGCGGCAGCGGGCGCGCGAACTCGGCCAGCCCGGCGCGATGTTCCCGTGGCGCTCGATCAACGGCGAGGAAGGATCCGGCTACTGGCCGACCGGTACCGCGGCGGTGCATGTCAACGCCGACATCGCGGACGCGACCATCCGCTACGTCACCGCGACCGGCGACGAGGTCTTCGAACGGGAGTGCGGGGTCGAACTCCTGGTGGAGACCGCGCGCATGTGGAGCGGGCTCGGCCATCGCGACGCGGCCGGTACCTTCCGGATCGACGGCGTCACCGGTCCGGACGAGTATTCGGCGTTGGCCGACAACAACATCTATACGAACCTGCTGGCGCAGCGGAACCTGCTCGGCGCGGTGGCGGCGTGCGAACGGCATCCGGAGCAGGCGCGGCGGCTCGGCGTCTCGGCGGCCGAACTCGACGGCTGGCGTGCCGACGCGCGGCACCCGGCCATGCCCTATAACGACGAGCTCGAGGTGCACGAGCAAGCGGAGGGATTCACCCGCTACATGCGCTGGGACTTCGCCGCGACCCCGCCCGAGCGCTACCCATTGCTGCTGCACTATCCGTACTTCGACCTGAACCGGAAGCAGGTGATCAAACAGGCGGATCTGGTGCTGGCGATGTACCTGTGCCCCAACGCTTTCACGCCGGAACAGAAGGTGCGCAACTTCGACTACTACGAGGCGCTGACCGTGCGCGACTCTTCGCTGTCGGCGTGCGCGCAGTCGATTCTGGCGGCCGAGGTCGGCAATTCAGGGTTGGCCTTCGACTATTTCGTCGAGTCCGCGCTGACCGACCTGCACGATCTGCACCACAACGTGGCCAGCGGGCTGCATATCGCCGCGCTCGCCGGTGCGTGGAGCTGCTGCGTCGCCGGGTTCGGCGGCATGCGGGTGTGTGACGGCGAATTGCGGTTCGCGCCAAGGATTCCGGAGCGCATCCGGCGGCTGGCCTTCCGAATTCTGTGGCGTGGCAGCCGGTTGGCGGTCGAGATCACCCGTGACACCGTGGTGTATCGGCTGCTGTCCGGCGAGCGCATCGAGCTTCGGCACCACGGCGCGCCGCACGTTGTGGGTGAAGAACCGTTGCTGCTGTCGATTCCGGCGGCGCCGAGCGTGTCCAAGGCCGAACCGCCGCCCGGACGTGCGCCGTATCACCGTGCGGCGGTGCCTGATTCGCCGACTACGGCAGGTCCCACAGCGCCGCGCGGATGACATACAGGAACCAGGTCTGGGCGGGGCTGCGGCCCGGCGGACGGCGGGTGTAGGCGGCGACCTCGGCGGGTTCGATGGGCCAGGGCAGGGTGAAGGTGCGCACGGGATGGGTCCTGGCGAGCGCGCGGGCGACGCGCTGCGGGACGATCGCGACGAGCTCGCTGTCCTGCACCACGTAGGGCAATGTGGCGAACCGGGTCACCCGCACCGCGATGCGCCGTTCCAGGCCGTTGGCGCGCAGTGCGTGCCGGGGCGCGGGATGGCCGGTGGCGCCGTCGACGACGATGTGGCGCTCGGCCCGCAGTTCGGCATCGGTGGGTGCCGCGCTCCGCAGGCGCGGATGATCGGCGGCGACCATGCCCGCGTAGCCCTCGGTGAACAGCGGCAGACGGCTGAGCCGGGCCGAATCGAGGATCGGGGTGGCCACGATCGCGTCGACCCGGCCACGGGTGAGTTCATCGGTCGCGGTGTCGATGTCGAACGCGTGCACCTGCAGGCTCGCGGCGGGCGCGCGGGCGGTGAGCTCGGCGAGCACCCGAGGTAGCGAGTTGACCTCGCCGAGATCGGTGAGTCCGATGGCGAAGCTGATCGGCCCGGTGACATCGAATTCCTTTGTCGCGCCGATGGTTACGTCCATCTGCTCGATGGCGGTGCGCAGCGGCGGATAGAGCCGCTCGGCCTCCGAGCTCGGCACCAGCCCGCCAGGGCCGCGCACGAACAACTCGTCGCCCAGCCTTCGGCGCAGCTTGCCGAGACCGTAGCTGACGGTGGGCTGGGTGACCCCGAGGACGTCGGCCGTCGCGGTGACGCTTCGCGTCTCGTAGAGCAGGACGAAGGTCCGGACGAGGTTGAGATCGAACTCCGCGCCCATAGATCTCCTCTATGCGAATGGGGAAAAACATCTATTGGATTTCTGGCGAGGCCGATCGTAGCGTGATGGCACTCACAACGGCATATCAGAAACGATCTCCCATGAAGAAGTTGTTGTCCTGGCCGGCGGTGCTCTGCTGGCTGACCGTGCTGCTGGAGGGTTACGACCTCGTCGTGCTCGGCGCGGTCATTCCGACCCTGATCGACCAGCACCATCTCGGATTCACCGCGGCGAGTACCACCTTCGCCGCCACCATCTCCCTCGTCGGTGTCGCTATCGGCGCGACGACCTCGGGCCCGATAGCCGATCGGTATGGCAGGCGCAAGATGCTGCTCGGCTCGATCGCGGTGTTCTCGCTGTGCACCGCCGCGATACCGATCGCCGGTTCGGTGGGCGTGTTCGCCGCGATGCGACTGATCGCGGGCAGCGGGCTCGGCGCGTGCCTGCCGACGGCGCTGACGTTCATGGCCGAACACATGCCACCGTCGCGCCGGGCGTTCGCGAGCACGATCACGATGACCGGCTATCACACCGGCGCGGTGCTGACCGCGTTGCTCGCGCTGCGGGTGATTCCGCACTGGCAGCCGCTGTTCTATGCCGGTGGCGCGGCCGGTCTCCTGCTGCTGCCGCTGCTGTGGGCCAAACTGCCCGAGTCGCAGGCCTACCTCGCGGTCAGGTCCGCGCCCACCCGGTCGCGGCCCGCGGTGCTGCTTCGCCCGGCGTATCTGCGTGCGACGCTGGGGGTTTGGGTCGGCTCGTTCATGGGCCTGCTCCTGGTGTACGGACTCAACACCTGGCTGCCGAAGCTGATGCGCGACGCCGGATACAACATGTCGACCTCGTTGACCGTGTTGCTGATGCTGAACATCGGCGCCGTCATCGGCCTGCTCGCGGCGGGAACGCTCGCCGACCGGCGTGGCATCAAACCGACCGTGCTGGTGTGGTTCGCCGCCGCGGCGTTGTTCCTGGCGGCACTGAGCGTGCGGATCCCGAGCACGTTGCTGCTCAACGCACTGGTGCTCGTCACCGGCGTGTTCGTGTTCTCCGCGCAGGTGCTGATCTACGCCTACGTGACCCAGGCGTACCCGGCCGAGATCCGCGCCACCGCTATGGGATTCGCCGCCGGGGTCGGCAGGCTCGGCGCGATCTTCGGTCCGACGATCACCGGCTGGCTTATCGTCGTCGGCGCGGCGAACGTCTGGAGCTTCTATCTCTTCGCTGTGGTCGCGGGGATCGGCCTGCTCGCCATGGCCGCCGCGCCGCGCACCACCGTGGACGGGCTGGTCCCCGCCGACCCGGTGGTGCGGGCCGAGTCGAAGGTGCGACCGGCATGACCGATATGCGAACGCAGGTGGCGATCGTCGGGGCAGGCCCGGCCGGTCTGCTGCTCTCGCACCTGCTCTCGCGGGCCGGGATCGACAGCGTGGTCGTCGATCACCGCGGGTACGCCGAGATCGCGAGCACCATCCGCGCGGGCATTCTCGAGGCGGGATCGGTACGCCTGCTGGTGGATTCGGGGGTCTCGGATCGGGTGCTGACCGCGGGTGACCGGCACGACGGCGTGGTGCTGCGGTTCGACGGGGAGAACCATCGGATCGACTTCCAGGAGCTGCTCGGCGAATCCGTCTGGCTCTACCCGCAAACCGAGGTCTTCCTGGACCTGGCGGCGCGGCGTAAAGCCGATGGCGGCGATGTGCGTTTCGGCGTCACCGGCACCGCCGTCGACATCTCCGGCGCGCGCCCGAGCGTCATGTTCACCGAATCGTGCGGTACGACGGTGCGTGTCGAGGCCGACCTGCTGGTCGGCGCCGACGGGTCGCATTCGATCTGCCGCCGCGCCTACCCGGCGGGCACCCGCACCGAATGGTTTCGCGAGTACCCCTTCGCCTGGTTCGGCGTGCTCACCGAGGCGCCGCCGTCGCACGACGAATTGATCTATACCCGTTCCGAATTCGGCTTCGCGCTGATCAGCAGGCGCACCGAGACGCTGCAGCGGATGTATTTCCAATGCGCACCCGGTACCCGGCCCGAGGAATGGGACGACGACCGGATCTGGGCGCAGCTGCGCCGCCGCGTCAACGGCAACGGCTTCACGCTGCGGGAAGGGCCGATCACGGCGAAGACGGTGCTGCCGTTCCGCTCGTTCGTCACCGCCCCGATGCGGTACGGGAACCTGCTGCTGGCCGGCGACGCCGCGCACACGGTGCCGCCGACCGGCGCGAAAGGCCTGAATCTCGCGCTCGCGGACGTGGCGGTGCTGGCGGAGGTGCTCACCGAGTTCTATGCCCGGCGCGACCCCGACGTGCTCGACCGCTACACCGAGCGGGCATTGGACCGGGTATGGCGCGCCCAGCACTTCTCGTATTGGGCCACCACGATGCTGCATTCGATCGAGGGGGCTTCGCCCTTCGATCTGGAGCGCCAACGGGGTGAGCTCGCGTTGATCACCGGATCACGCCACGGTGCGACGTATTTCGCCGAGGCCTATACCGGCTGGCAACACCAGAAACCGACCGAACGACGAAAGGTGTGATCGTGGCGAGGATTTCGTCCCTGTCCAGTGCGGTGGCCGACCTGGTGCACGACGGCGACACCGTCGCCCTGGAGGGCTTCACGCATCTGATCCCGGTGGCGGCCGGGCAGGAGATCATCCGCCGGCGGGTACGCGAACTGACCCTGGTGCGGATGACCCCTGACATCGTCTACGACCAGCTGATCGGCGCGGGCTGCGCCGCCAAGCTGGTGTTCTCGTGGGGTGGCAATCCCGGTGTCGGGTCGCTGCACCGGTTCCGGGACGCGGTCGAGCACGCCTGGCCGAACGCGCTGGCGATCGAGGAGCACAGCCACGCGGGCATGGCCAACCGCTACGTCGCCGGTGCGTCCGGTCTGCCGTTCGCGGTGCTGCGCGGCTACGTCGGCACCGACCTGCCGGTCGTCACCGAGACCATCAAGCCGATCGTCTGCCCCTTCACCGGCGAGCGGCTGACCGCGGTGCCCGCACTGAATCCTGACGTCACGGTAATCCACGCACAGCGCGCGGACCGGGCCGGGAACGTCCAGCTCTGGGGTCTGCTCGGGGTGCAGAAGGAGGCCGTGCTCGCCGCGCGGCAAAGCCTGGTCACCGTGGAGGAGATCGTCGACGAGCTCACCCCGGTGCCCGGCGCGATCGTACTGCCCGCGTGGGCGATCACCGCGATCGCCGAGGTGCCCGGGGGCGCGCATCCGTCCTACGCGCAGGGATATTCCGAGCGCGACAACGCCTTCTACGCCGCGTGGGATCCGATCAGCCGCGATCGCGACCGGTTCACCGCGTGGCTCGACGACCACGTCTTCGCCGGGAGCGCCGCATGAACCGGCCGGCTGTCGCGGCCGACGCCGCGCCGGCGCCGGCCAGCGCCGACGAGATGATGACCATCGCCGCCGCGCGAGCGCTGACCGGCGGCAAACGCTGCTTCGTCGGCATCGGATTGCCGTCCACCGCGGCGAATTTGGCCCGCACGACGCACGCGCCGGACCTGGTGCTGATCTACGAATCCGGCACGCTCGGGTCCAAGCCGGGCAGGTTGCCCGCCTCGATCGGCGACGGCATCCTGGCCGAGACCGCAGACGCGGTGATCAGCGTGCCCGAGGTGTTCAACTACTGGCTGCAGCCTGGACGCATCGACATCGGCTTTCTCGGAGCGGCGCAACTTGACCGGTTCGCCAACATCAACACCACCGTCATCGGCGACTATCGGCACCCGAAGGTGCGGCTGCCGGGTGCGGGTGGTGCGCCCGAGATCGCCGCGTCCTGCGGCGAGGTGTTCGTGGTGGTGCGGCAGTCGCGCAAGTCTTTCGTCGAGCGCGTCGATTTCGTCACCTCGTTCGGGCACGGCCGCGGGGACGGTGAACGCGACCGGCTCGGCCTGTGTGGCGCCGGGCCCACCCGGATCATCACCGACCTCGGCATCATGTGTCCGGATCACACCGGCGAACTGGTACTGGTCGCGGTGCATCCAGGGGTGCGCGTCGAGCAGGTGCGCGCGGCGACCGGGTGGGAGCTGAAAGTCGCTGCGGAACTGCAGGTTACGGAGCCACCGAGCGCCGCCGAGCTCGCGGCGCTGCACGCGCTGCAGGCGGCGTCATGAACGGCGCGTTCGTCTACGACGGGGTGCGGACGCCGTTCGGCCGCTACGGCGGTGCGCTGGCGGGCATCCGGCCCGACGATCTCGGCGCGCACGTGTTGCGCACCCTGGCCGCGCGCACCGAGTTCGATCCCGGCGGCGTCGACGATGTCGTCTTCGGCGCGGCCAACCAGGCGGGCGAGGACAACCGCAACGTGGCCAGGATGGCCGCGCTGCTCGCGGGCTGGCCGACCGCGGTGCCGGGGACGACGGTGAATCGGTTGTGCGGCTCGAGCTTGGATGCCGTGCTGCACGGGGTACGCATGCTCGAGACCGGCGACGCGGCCATGGTCGTGGCGGGCGGGGTCGAATCGATGAGCCGTGCCCCGTGGGTCGTGCCCAAACCGCCCAAGGGATTTCCCGCCGCGGACGCGGTGCTGCACTCGACCACGCTTGGCTGGCGCATGGTGAACCCGGCGATGCCCGACCGGTGGACGGTCTCGCTGGGGGAGAGCACCGAGGCGCTCGCCGAGCGGTACGGCATCGATCGCGCGGCGCAGGACGAATTCGCCGCGCGCAGTCACCGATCGGCCGCGCGCGCCTGGGACGAGGGGTTCTACGCCGATCACGTCGTGGCCGTACCGGGGACCGATCTCGTTCGGGACGAAGCGATCCGGCCCGGCACGAGCGTGACCACGCTGTCCGGGTTGCGACCCGCGTTCCGGCCGGACGGGACGGTGACCGCCGGGAACTCCTCCCCGCTCAGCGACGGCGCGTGCGCGCTGCTGCTCGGCGACGAGACCGCGGCGGAGCGGATCGGCCGCGCACCGCTGGCCCGGATCGCCGGGCGCGGGGCGGCCGGTGTCGATCCCGACGTGTTCGGCATCGGCCCGGTGGCAGCGGCGCGTATCGCGTTGGCGCGCGCCGGAATCGACTGGGGCGACCTGGGGGTGGTGGAGTTGAACGAGGCGTTCGCGGCGCAGTCGATCGCGTGCCTGGCCGGGTGGCCGGAACTGGACGCGGAGCTCGTCAACGTCAACGGCGGCGCGATCGCGCTCGGGCACCCGCTCGGTGCGTCCGGCGGCCGGATCGTCCTGCAGCTGGCCAAGGAGATGCGGCGCCGGGGCAGCCGGTGGGGGCTCGCGGCCCTGTGCATCGGTGTCGGGCAAGGTCTCGCGATCGTTCTGGAGGCGACGTCATGAGTGCACGGCATTGCGCGGCAACGGCTTCGACCGGGCATCGGCGCGACCCGGCGGGCACGCACCCACCGCTGGACTACCCGGACTACACCTCCACCGTGCTGCGGCACCCGCGGGAATCGCTGATCGTGCTGCCGCAGCGGCTGACCGAGCTGACCGGTCCGGTCTTCGGCTCGGATCGGGTGGAGCCCACCGACAACGACCTGACCGCGCAGCATGACGGCCAGCCGATCGGGCAGCGGATCATCGTGCACGGGCGGCTGCTCGACGGCGACGGCAAGCCCATCCCACACTCGCTGGTGGAGATCTGGCAGGCCAACGCGGGCGGTCGCTATCGACACGACCGGGACCGCTGGAACTGCGCGCTGGACCCCAACTTCGACGGCGCCGGGCGCACCTACACCGACAGCGCGGGGCGATACGAGTTCACGACTGTCAAACCCGGTGCGTACCCGTGGCGTAACCATCACAACGCGTGGCGGCCCGCGCACATCCACTTCTCGCTGTTCGGGCGGGCCTTCACCCAGCGGTTGGTGACGCAGATGTACTTTCCCGACGATCCGCTGTTCTTCCAAGATCCCGTCTACAACTCGGTGCCCGCGCACGCGCGCGAATTGCTGGTCAGCCGATTCGATTACGCGCGCAGCGAGCCGGAGCAGGCGCTGGCCTTCGAGTTCGACATCGTGCTGCGCGGCCCTGCCGCGACGCCCTTCGAAGACGAGGAGGACGAGGATGACTAGCCTGCCGAGCACCCCCTCGCAAACCGTCGGCCCCTATCTGCACATCGGACTGACCTGGGCGGACGGGCAATTCGCGGTGCCACCGGGCACGCCGGGTGCGGTGTGGCTCACCGGCCGGGTGCGCGACGGCGCGGGCACCGCCATCGATGACGCCATGGTGGAGACCTGGCAGGCGATCGGTAACGCACCGGGCACGGAGCGAACCGGCTTCGCGCGCAGCGACACTCGGCGCGGTGCCTACGCGATACACACCCTCGTGCCGGAGGCGGTGTGCGACGGTGCGGGCGGACTGCAGGCGCCGCACCTGGACATGTCGGTGTTCGCCCGTGGGCTGCTGCACCGGGTCGTCACCCGGGTCTACTTTCCCGAGCACGCCGACCGGCATCCGGCCGACCCGGTGCTGGCGACGGTGCCACCGGCCCGCAGGCACACCCTGATCGCCCAACGCGAGGGGGACGGTTACGTTTTCGACATTCGCCTGCAAGGGGCGGACGAGACGGTGTTCTTCGATGTCTGAGTTGTTCGGCGGAGTGCTCGCGGCGGGGCCGGTCGCGGCGGCGGTCGGCGATCGGGCCTGGGTGCAGGCGATGCTCGATTTCGAGGCGGCGCTCGCGCGGGCTTCGGCGACGGCCGGGGTGATCCCGGCGGCGGCTGCGGCCGAGATCGAGAAGCGATGCCGGGCCGAGGAATACGACATCGCCGCCCTGGGCGCGGACGCGGTGCGGATCGGCAACCCGGCGGGCCCGCTGGTGCGCGCGTTGACCGCCAGGGTCGCGCCCGCCGCGGCGGCCTACGTGCACCTGGGCGCGACCAGTCAGGATGTGCTCGATACCGCCGCGATGCTGGTCACCGCCCGTGCGCTGGCCCTGCTCGACGCGGACCTGACCGCCTGTGCTGAGCTGCTCGCGCGACTGAGCGACGACCACGCCGAGACCGTGCTCGCCGGGCGCAGCCTGCTCCAGCAGGCGCCCCCGGTGATGTTCGGACTCACCGCGGCGGGCTGGCTGAGCGGCGTGGTGGCGGCGCTGGATCAGCTCGACCGGGTCCGCGCCTGCCGCCTGGCCGTGCAGTTCGGCGGTGCCGTCGGGACCTCGGCGGCCTTGGGCGCGAACGGCATTGCCGTGCTCGGCGAGCTCGCCCAGCGCCTCGGGCTCGCGGAGCCCGCCTTACCGTGGCATACCGAACGCAGCCGCATCGCCGAGATCGCGGGCGCGTCGGGGCAGACCTGCGGTGCGGTCGCGAAGATCGCCCGCGACATCACGCTGCTCGCGCAGACCGAGATCGCGGAGGTGGCCGAAGTGGGGCCGCCGGGCAGCGGCGGCTCATCGACCATGCCGCACAAGCGCAATCCGGTCGCCGCGGTGCTCGCCGCCGGTGCGGCGGCCCAGGCGCCGGGGCTGGTCGCCACGCTGCTGAGTGCCGGTGCCCACGAACATCAGCGCGCGGCGGGCGCGTGGCACGCGGAATGGCGGTCGTTGACCGAACTGCTGCGTAGCACCGGATCCGCGGTGCACTGGCTGCGTGTTTGCCTGTCGCGCCTGCGCGTCGACCCCGCGCGTATGCGCGCCAACCTGACGGCCTCCGGTGGCCTGCTCGTGGCCGAACATGTCGCGGTCGAGCTGGTTTCGGTGAGCGGCGGGGCGGTGGGCAGGCAGGAGGCCGGGGACCGCGTCGCAGCTTGTTGTGCGCAGGCGCAGTCGGAGGACCTCGCGCTTGCACTGACTGCCGATCCGGTGATCGGAAAGTACTTGGACCGCGGCAGGATCGACGAACTCCTCGAGCCGTCCGGCTATCTTGGCTCGGCGCGCGAGTTCCGGACGCGTGCGGTGGCGCGGTGGCGGGGGACGCGGCGATGAGTACGGTCGCGGTGCGCGCGCGCGTCGACGGGCCCCAGGACGGGGCGGCGGTGCTGTTGAGCGGTTCGCTCGGCAGTGACCTGCGCATGTGGGAGCCGCAGGCCGCGGCGCTGAGCGCGGCGGGCTACCGGGTGGTGCGCTACGACATACGCGGCCACGGGGATTCGCCGGTGCCCGCGGGACCGTATTCGCTCGCGGAGCTGGGGGCGGATGCGCTCGCCCTGCTCGACCGGCTCGGGCTGCGCCGCGTGCACTTCGTGGGACTCTCGCTCGGCGGCATGGTCGGGATGTGGCTCGGTGCGCACGCGCGCCATCGGCTGCGCACCTTGACACTGTGCTGCACCAGCGCGGAACTGGGCCCGCCCACGGGCTGGGCCGAGCGGGCCGCCGTCGTCCGGGCGGAGGGGACGGGGGCGGTCGCGAGCGCGGCCGTGCAGCGGTGGTTCACCCCCGGGTGGCGGGCCGCGCATCCCGAGCGAACGCGCTACTACGAGAGCATGATTGCCGCAACGCCCGCCGAGGGGTACGCCGCGTGCTGCGCGGCGATCGAGACGATGGACATCGCGACGGGCCTGACCACGATCAGTGCGCCGACCCTGGTCGTCGCGGGCCGCGACGATCCCGCGACGCCACCCGAACACGGCCGTCGCATCGCCGCCGCGATCCCGCTGTCCCGGCTCGAAATCATCGAGCCCGCCGCACATCTGGCCAACGTCGAACAACCGGAAACCGTCACCGAGCTGATCCTCGGTCACCTGAAGGAGAATCCGTGAACGAACGAGCCGAGCGGGGCGCGCAGGTTCGGCGGGAAGTGCTCGGCGACGCCCACGTCGACCGCGCCGAGGCCGAGACCACCGAATTCACCCGTCCCTTCCAGGAGTACATCACCGAATCGGTGTGGGGCTCGATCTGGACCCGTCCCGGTCTGGACCGCCGCACCCGCAGCTGTCTCACCCTCGCGGTGCTCACCGCGCTCGGTCGCCACGACGAGATCGCGATGCATGTGCGCGCGGCCCGCAAACACGGACTCACCCCCGCCGAGATCGCCGAGGTCTTCCTGCACACCGGCGCCTACGCCGGTGTACCGGCCGCCAACGCCGCCTTCACGATCGGGCGCACCGTGCTGAACGACATGGAAGAGGCCGAATGAGCACGCTCAGGTGTCGAAGACCTTGCCCGGGTTGAACAGATTCAGGGGATCGAGGGTGCGTTTGATCGCGACCATCAGGTCGACGGCGGCGCCGTGTTCGGCGCGCAGGTACTTCTTCTTGGTGATACCGATCCCGTGCTCGCCCGTCGCGGTGCCGCCGACGTCGAGGGCGTGGCGCACCAGCCGGTCGGAGAACTGCTGCACCGCAGCATGATTGCGGTCGTCGTAGGGCACGATGGTGTGCACGTTGCCGTCCCCGATGTGCCCGCACACGCTGACCGCCAAGCCGAGTTCCTCGCCGAGTCGCAGCGCGGTGTCCACCGCCGCCGCGAGCGCGGAATACGGGACGGCGGTGTCGGTGACCAGGAACTCCCGTCCCGGATGCAGTGATTTCAGCGCGAAGAAGAGGTTGTGCCGGTCTTCCCAGAGCGCGTAGCGCTCGGTGTGGGTGCGGGCGGTGGCGACGTCGATGGCATGGTGGTCCCGCACGATCCGGGTGATCTCGTGCTCCTCGGCGAGTGCCGCGGCCTCCGATGACGATTCGACGTCGATGAACAGTGCGGGGGTCTCGGCATAATCGGTGCCGCGATAGGCGTTGGTCGCGACCATGCTCAACGCATCGACGAGTTCGAGCCTGCTCACCGGGAGCGCCGCGCCGAGCATCGCCACGGCGGCGTCGACCGCGTCGGACACCGTCGGGAAGGAAACGCGCAGCGAGCGTAGCCATTCCGGGATCGGATGCAGACGAACAGTGAGCTCGGTAATGATGCCGAGCGTGCCCGCGGAGCCGATCAGCAGATCCTTGAGGTCGTATCCGCTCGACGACTTGCGGACCGCACGACCCAGCCGCGCCACCGATCCGTCGGCGAGTACCGCCTGCAAGGCCAGGACATTGGCGCGCATCCCGCCGTAGCGGACCGTGGTGGTGCCGCTGGCGTTGGTCGCGGCCATGCCGCCGAGCGAGGCGTCGGCGCCGGGATCCACGGTGAACTGCAGGCCGTACTCCGCCGTCGCCGCGTTCAATCGCGTTCGGGTGACGCCGGGTTGCACGGTGGCGGTGAAATCGGTGGGGGAGATCGCCAGAATCGAATTCGCCTGCGACAGATCGACGATCAGCTCGTCGTGCTGGGCGAGCAGGTGTCCTTCCAGGCTGGTGCCCGCGCCTCGGGGGATGAGCGGGGTGCGCGTCGCGTGCGCCCACCGGACCAGCGCGGCCACCTCGTCGGCATCGGTGGGCGACACGACCCCGCGGGGCCGTAGGCCGGCGCGTCCGGTCTCGTCGATGGTGAATTGGTCGAGAACCGCAGGGCGCGTATCGATCTCGAGGGGCGGGCCGTCGAACGCGGTGGTCATCGTAGGTCCTCCCTCTGGGCCGCCCTGGGGGTCGGCGCCCGTCTTCGCATGGTAGGGCGGCGGTGCGCGGCCGCGCCAGGGAACGGCGCGCGTCACCCCGGCCGGGTCGGTCATCGCGCACCGATGAGTTCGGGCGGCCCGCACCGTCGATATGGGTGACAGACCTCGACGCGAAGGAAAACATCGATGAAGACGGCAGTATCGGCGGACGGGACGCGTTTGGCCTACGACGTGGTGGGCGCGGGCCCCACACTCGTCTACGTCACGGGTGCGATCTGTTTCCGCAAGTTCCGGCCCGTCGCGGCCGATGTCAAGGCGATGGCGAAGGAATTCACCGTCTACACCTACGACCGCAGGGGCCGCGGCGACAGCACCGACACTGCGCCCTACGACGTGCAGCGCGAGGTCGACGACATCGAGACGATCATCGACGCGGCGGGCGGCAGCGCCTTCGTGTACGGCCATTCCTCCGGCGCGGTGCTCACGCTCGAAGCGGCGCTGCGACTGCCGCACAAGATCGATCGCGCGGTCGTCTACGACGCCTCGTACATGGTCAGCACCAAGGCATTGCTGCCGATTCTGCGCGGGTTCCTGCTCGAACAGTGAACGCCTGCTCGGCGCCCGTTGTTTGCCGCCGCGGAATCGCGGTAGTCGGCCGGTACGTGGCGATAGTGCAACGAGAGGAGCGGTCATGGGATTTCCCGAACAACAGCAGCCGGTTCCCGGCGTACAGGCGCGGATGGATCCGGTGCCCGATTGCGGGGAGGACAGCTACCGGGGTTCGGGCAAGCTGACCGGCAAGGCGGCCGTGATCACCGGTGCCGACAGCGGCATCGGGCGCGCGGTCGCGATCGCCTTCGCGCGCGAGGGCGCCGACGTGCTGCTTTCCTATCTCAATGAGGACGAAGACGCCAAGGAAGTTGCCGAACTGGTCGAGCGGGCCGGACGCAAGGCGGTGCTGGTGCCGGGCGACCTGGCCGAGCCGGGACAGTGCCGGAGCGTGATCGATCGAGCCGTGCGGGAGTTCGGGAAGATCGATGTGCTGGTGAGCAACGCGGCCTATCAGATGACACACGAGACGCTGGAGGAAATCAGCGACGAGGAGTTCGACCACACCTTCCAGGTGAACGTCAGCGCCTACTTCCGCTTGGTGAAGGCCGCGCTGCCGCACCTGCCCGAGGGTGCGTCCATCATCGGGAGCTCGTCGGTGAACTCCGATATGCCCTCGCCGACGCTCGCGCCCTATGCGGCGACGAAGGCGGCGATCGCGAACTTCTCCGCGAGTCTGGCCCAGCTGCTCGGTGCGCGCGGAATCCGCGTGAACAGCGTTGCGCCGGGACCGATCTGGACGCCGTTGATCCCCTCGACCATGCCGCCGAAGAAGGTGGCGGGCTTCGGTGACGACGTGCCGCTCGGGCGCGCGGGACAGCCCGCCGAGCTGGCGCCCGCGTATGTGCTGCTCGCCTCGGACGACGGGAGCTACATCTCCGGAGCGAGGATCGCCGTCACCGGTGGCCGACCGATCCTGTGAGCGCGCCGGATTGAGCCGGGGCGGCGTGGGTAAGCGCCGAACGTCAGCCGCAAGTCGCAGCGCGAAAGGTGAATTGCTGTGTCAGAACATGGAAGTGGGCCCCGCGAGGGCGTCGAAGGCGTCGTCGAGGACGTGAAGGGCAAGGCCAAGGAGGCGGCCGGTGTCGTCACCGGTGACGAGAACCTCAAAGGGGAGGGAAAAGCTCAGCAGGACAAGGCCGAATCCGAGCGCGAGGCCGCGCGCAAGGAAGCCGCGGCGGAGAAGGCGCGCGCGGAGGCCGATGTGAACGAGGCACGTCAAGCCGGTCATCAGCAGAACTAGGCACCGCGTGTCGAGTTGCCGGTCAGCGGATCACGCTGACCGGCAACACTGTTCGTGCGGGCCGGTTCAGTGCCAGTTGGTCAGTCGGAACTCCGCGACGAGATGCGCCAGGCCGGGTGCGGCGGCGGCGCGCTGTCGCGCCGCGCCGGTGCCGTGACGTTCCACGGTGCGTAACAGTCGTTTCGCCAGCGCGGTGTCGCCGGCATCGGCGAGCGCGTCGGCGATCCAGGCGACCAGTGACCGCAGCATGAGGATCGCGGGCACCCGGATCTCTTCGATGGGGTCTACCGCGGGGCCCGCCAATCCGTACCGTGCCGCGGCCCAAATGGCCGCCGCGCCAACCTGTTCATCGATCCGCGGCCCCTCCACGCCTTCGTCCAGCCGATGCAGGGCGGTCTGGACCAGGCCGCGGGTGAGCACCGCCTGCAGGAGCGCGTCGTCGACCGTGGCAGCGGTGTCGGCGGCGCGTACCTCCACGGTGGGGTACAGCTTCGACGGGCGCGCCAGCCAGAACGACGTGTGCTCGTCGACGAGCGTGCCGCATTCGATGAGGGTGGCGATCCGTGCGTCGTAGTCGTCGGCGGAGCGCGCGTACGGTGGCAGACCGGAGCCGGGGAACCGGGCCCGCGTGGCGCCGCGCCACGAACTGTAGCCGGAGTCGCGGCCGCGATGAAACGGTGAATTCGCGCCGACCGCAAGCAATGTCGGCAACCACGGCCGCAGGTGGTTCACCACCGCCACGGCACGGTCGGGGTCGGCGACGCCGACGTGCACGCGTGTGTCGCACCCGGTGTAATCATGTAACAGGCCGCGGTACCGATCGTGGATTCGGGTATACCGGTCCGCGCACGGCAAGGGGGCGTCGTCGTCGGTCGCCCGCGGCGCGGCGCCGACCGGTAGCACGGTGACGCCGCACGCATCGCCCGCTGCGGCCAATGTGGTTCTGGCGGCGAGCAATTCGGCGGTGAGCGCGGCCATGCCGGTGTGCACACCGCTGATCGCCTCGATCTGGATCGGGTGTGGCTGCTGCTTGAAACGAGCGCTGTCGGCCGCGTCGAGTTTGTCCGTCAGCCAGCCGCAGAGCGCATCGAATTCGGGTACCGGCCTGCCTTCCTGGTCGACCAGCAGAAATTCTTCCTCGAGACCTACCGTGCGTGCCTGCATTCGATCGAACTCCTCGCCGATCCGCTGTTGCCAGCGCTTTACCCGTGCCGGGGCAAAAGATGCGCGAATCGGTGAAAGCCGTTGTGCGACACCCTGCGGGGTGCTGCGAGTATGCCGCCACCGTCGGCCGCTCCCCACTCGTCATCTGGGGTTTCACCGCATCGGTACACCGGCTTAATCTCCGCTCAGAAGAACGACATGGCTCGCGGTGGCCGTGGTCGCCGCCCAAGACTAGGAAAGTCCATGAGCAGCTTTCGCACTATTCTTGCGTCTATCACCGTGGCGGCGGTCGGTGGATTTTCGACGTTGTTTCTCTGTCCGGTGACGGCCAACGCCGCCGATGATTCACCCTATTACTGGGATGTCCCGGTGCCGTCGCGGGCACAGGTGGAGATCATCGAGAACGCGGGCATCGAAATGGTGCCCGCCGGGCCCGGCAAGGTGACCATCGCGGTCGACGAAGCAGGTGCCAAGGCGCTGCGCGAGAAGGGATTGACCCTGACCAAGCGGGCGCCGGTCTACAAGTCCGATCCTGCCGAACGGCGCATGCCCGACAGCACGTATTACGGCGGGTATCACACGGCGGCCGATCTGCTGCGGCATGCCTCCGATACCGCGGCCAAATATCCCGGAATCGCGCAGGTGCACAACATCGGCAAATCCTGGTTGGCGGATCGGGGCCGAGGGGGGCACACGATGAACGTGATCTGCTTGACCGGAACGGCGGGCGGGACCGACGCGGAGAAGGCCGCGGCGAAAACCACGATGAAACCGGTCGGCTGCGATCTGGCGCCCACCACCCGCAAACCGCGCTTTCTGCTGACGGCGCAAATTCACGCGCGCGAGTTGGCCACGGGTGAACTGGCGTGGAAATGGATCGACTATCTCGCCACCGGCTACGGCACCGACCCCGCGGTGACCGCGATCCTGGACAAGACCGAGGTGTGGGTTGTCCCGGTGACCAATCCGGACGGTGTCGACGTCACCGCCAGCGGCGGTAACCGCCCCAAGATGCAGCGGAAGAACGTCGACAACAGCGCGACCCCGCCGTCGTGTTCGGTGGTCGACGGGTCCGGCCAAGGCCCCGGCATCGACCTGAACCGCAATTTCACCGCCCGCTGGGGCGGCGATTCCCGGAATCCGTGCTCGCAGACCTACCAGGGCCCGCGTGCCGCGTCGGAGCCGGAAACCCAAGCGATTCAGAAGCTTTACGCGAGTCTGTTCGCCAACCAGCGCCCCGGCGGCGGCGGTGACGTGCCGCAGACCGCGACCGGAATCGTGATCGATCTGCACGCCTACGGCAACTACGGGATCATTCCGAGCAACGCCACCCGGCGCAACGCGACCGAGTTGCGGGCCTTGACGAAGAAGATCGTGCCCGCCGGATTCATCGTCGGCACCTCCGAGGAGACCGTCGGATACTCGACCACCGGAACGACTGACGACCAAGCCCACGGTGCCTTGGGCCTGGCCGCGATCACCATCGAGATCGGACCGAACAACTCCTCGTCGTGCGGTGGGTTCATGCCGCGCTACTCCTGCGTGGAGAGCACCTTCTGGCCGCAGATGAAGCGGGCGTTCAGCACCGCGGCCCAACTGGCCGACGCGCCCTACAAGCAGTCGAGCGGCCCGACCTCCTGACCCCGTTCGTCGCACCGGCCCGGCTCACGGTAGCCGGGCCGGTGCGACGTGTCGCGCGTGCGGCGGCGCGGCGTCCGGGCACGGGGCGCGGTGGATGGTTCCATGTCGGCCATGAATCCAGCGCGGTGTGGCGATGCGTGAGGCTCGGGTCCGGCGGCGGTGGTCGTTTCCCTCGACCTATACGATCCTCGCCGGCGTCGCGGTGCTGGTGTGGCTGGCGGCGTTCGTGATTCCGCCGGGGGCCTACGACATCGACGACCGTGGCCGTCCGATCGCCGGGACATACCATCGCGTCGTCGACGGCCAAGGATTCGGCGCGCGGCTGCGGGAGTTGTTCCTCGCCCCCGTCAACGGTCTCTACGGCGTGCGGGACGAGGCGTCGGGCCACGTCGGTCCCGATCTGACCGGACACCTCTACGGCGCGGCGGCGGTGTTCCTGTTCGTGCTGGCGGTCGGAGCGTTCATCACCGTCGCCTTCGCCACCGGCGCGCTCGACAGCGGGATCGGCCAGCTGGCGTATCGGCTGCGTGGCCGGTCCGGGTTGCTGATCGCCGGGGTCATGCTGGTGTTCGCGATCGCGGGCACGGTGGAGGGCTTCGCGGAGGAGACCCTCGGTTGCTACGCGGTGCTGGTGCCGCTGCTGCTCGCGCTCGGCTACGACCGGATGACGGCGGTCGGCGCGATCATCTGCGGCGCCGGGGTCGGCATGCTGTGCTCGACCGTGAATCCGTTCGCCACCGGGACCGCGTCCGCGGCCGCGGACGTGCCGCTCGGCGACGGCATCGGGCTCCGGCTCGCGATGCTGGTGGTGCTCACCGCGGTCACGGTCGCATACGTGCTCTGGTACGCGGCGCGGGTCAAGCGAGATCCGGAGAAGTCATGGTCCGGTTGGCAACCCGGTGACCGGGACGGGCGGAGTGCGCAGCGGCCCGACCCGATGACGCGACGCCAGCGACTGGTGCTGTGGCTGGTGGCGACGACCTTCGCGGTCATGATCTTCGCGGTCATCCCGTGGGCGGAAGTGATCGAGGGCACCGGTGCCGAACGGTACCGCTGGCAATTGGGTTGGTACTTCCCGGAACTCACCGCGCTGTTCCTGGTCGGTGCGGTGGTGATCGGCGTGGTCGGCGGATTGGGGGAGAGCCGGGTCGCCGAGGCCGTCGGCAAGGGCTTCGGCGATTTCGCCGGGGCGGGCATGGTGATCGTGCTGGCCCGCGGGGTGACCGTGATCATGAACAACACCGAGATCACCAGCACCGCACTGCATGCCCTGGAGGGATTGGTCACCGGCACGTCGTCGGTGGTGTTCGCCGTCGCGGTGTTCCTGGTCAATGTTCCGTTGGGATTCCTGATTCCGTCCAGCTCAGGGCACGCCACGCTGGTCATGCCGATCATGGCGCCGCTCGCCGATTTCGCGAATGTGCCGCGTTCGCTGGTGGTTACCGCGTGGCAGTCGGCCTCGGGCTTGGCCAACCTGGTCACTCCGACCACGGCCGTGGTGACCGGCGGGCTCGCGTTGGCGAAGGTGCGCTATGACCGCTACGTCCGGTTCGTCGCACCGCTGCTCGGCATCTTGGCGGTGCTGATCTGCGTGTTTCTCGCGCTCGGCAGCTTCGTCGGTTAGTCGTCGGCGCACGGCAGCAGCAGCGGGGTGGCCAGCAGCAGCGCACCCGGGATTCCCGGCTGCACGCAGGCGAGACCGAGCGGGAACAGCGCCCGCGACCAGCCGGAAACCCGCGGTACCCGGTACTCGCCGTAGCGGCGCGCCAGCGGAGCGGACAGGCGGGCGCCGAGGAGGCCGCCGACCGCGGGAAGCCTGAGGCCCAGACCGTATTGCCAAGCGGGAAAACGGTATTCGCCGAGCAGCAGGACCGCGAGCAGCGGGGCGGCGTGGCGCCCGTCCTGGGCGACACGGAGATCCGCGGGGCGGCGATGAATTCCGGCGGGCCACCGCGTCTACATCGGTGAGGACACCGACGAGGAGGCGTTATGGCCACTAAACAGGACCCCCGCCCGCGGATATCCCGGACAGCCGGGACGCGGCGCTCGACCGGCTCGAGCCGCTGGTCGGTCGATGGCAGGTGGAGGTCTCGTTCGCGGCGGGATTCTTCGGGCCCGGCACCCCGGCCGTCACCGACCGCAGCGGCACGACCACCTTCGAATGGATGAAGACGAAGCGGTTCGTCATCGAGCGCTCGGTCATCGAGCACCCGGCCGCGCCGGACACGATCGTGATCATCGGGCTCGGTCAGAACGCGACATTCGTCCGGCACCACTACGATTCGCGCGGTGTCAGCCGCACCTACCAGATGACCCTGGATCATGGCGTGTTGCGTACATGGCGGATGGAACCCGGCTTCTCGCAACAGTATTCGGGTACCTTCAGCGCCGACGGGAACCAGATCACCGGTGCGTGGCAGAAGTCGGCCGACGGCCTCGCCTGGGAACACGACTTCGACCTCACCTACTACCGGATCGGGGCTTAGGGCGAACCGGGTTCCATGAGCTCGAGCAGGCGATCTCGCACCGGTGTCGGCGACCTCGCGGCCAGGGTTCGGGTGTCCGCGCGCACGTGATCCGCCGGTTCCCGTCGTCATCAAGGGCCGCAGCACTATTCGGGGCGTGCGGCCGCGGCGGCCTTGGCGGCGTGCGGCAGTGCGTCGAGGATGGTGGTGAGCGCGCGGTCGTCGTGGGCGGCGGTGACGAACCAGGCCTCGTAGACGCTCGGCGGCAGGGCGACGCCGTGTTCGAGCATGGCGTGGAAGAACGGCGGGAACCGGAAGGCCTCCTGCGCCTGGACCGCCGCGTAGTCGCGGGCCGGGGTGGGGGAGAACAGCACCGAGAACAGGTTGCCCGCGGACTGAATCGTGTGCGCCACACCGGCTCGCGTGAGCGCTTCGGCGGTCGCGACCCTGATCGTCTCGCTCGTCTGGTCCAGCACGTCGTAGGTCTTCTGGTCCGCGAGCCGCAGGGTGGCCAGGCCCGCGGCGACGGCGAGCGGGTTCCCGGACAGCGTGCCCGCCTGATAGACCGGCCCGTCCGGGGCGAGATGGTCCATGATGTCGCGGCGGCCACCGACCGCGGCCAGCGGCACGCCACCGCCGACCACCTTGCCGAAGGCGACCAGGTCGGGCGTGTAAGGCGCGGTGGCGCGCGAGTTTTCCAGGCCCCAGTAGCCGTCGGGCGCGACCCGGAAACCGGTGAGCACCTCGTCGAGGATCAACAGGGCGTCGTGCTCGTGGGTCAGCGTCGCCAGGGCGGCGTTGTAGCCGTCGTCGGGGGCGACGACACCCATGTTCGCGGCGGCGGCCTCGACGATGACGGCCGCGATCTGGCCGGGGTGCGCGGCGAAAGCCGCACGGACCGCGTCGATGTCGTTGTAGGGCAGCACGATCGTCTGCGCGGCGATCGGTTCGGGCACTCCGGCCGAGGCGGGCAGCCCGAAGGTCGCCACGCCGGAGCCCGCGGCGGCGAGCAGGCCGTCGGAATGGCCGTGGTAGTGGCCGGCGAACTTCACCACCAACGATTTTCCGGTGTACCCGCGCGCCAACCGGATCGCGGTCATCGTCGCCTCGGTGCCGGTGGACACCAGGCGCAGCTCGTCGATCAGGCCGCCCTCGGCTCGCTTTCCGCCGAGCCGAGCGACGACGAGCTCGGCCAACTCGGTCTCGGCGGGTGTCGTCGCGCCGAACGACAGGCCGCGTGCGGCCGCATCCTGTACGGCGGCAACGACTTCCGGATGGGCGTGCCCGAGAATCGCTGGGCCCCACGAGGCCACGAGATCGACATAGTCTCGGCCCTCGACGTCGGTGACGTACGGGCCCGCGGCCGAGACGATGAACCGGGGCGCGCCGCCGACCGAACCGAAGGCGCGCACCGGTGAGTTCACCCCGCCCGGAATGACCTGCCGCGCACGATCGAACTGGGACTCGTTGCTCGTAGAAGCAGTCATGCTCCTCAGCCTAGGTGAGCTCCCGATCGGCCTGCCGGACCCGGCGGCGCAGGATCATTGGTAGTCCGTCCTTGGGGCGCAACGTCAAAGTGTGCTCGGGGTGCACCCGGGTGCCCGCGGCGAGGTCGAAGGTGTAGCGCTGGGTGAGCATGGCGAGTATGAGCTTGGCCTGGACGCGGGCGAACCCGAGGCCGATGCACTGCCGGTGGCCCGCGCCGAAGGGCAGGTACGAATAGCGCGGGCGCGCTACCGGATTCGATCCCGGGTCGGCGGGAGGGAAGACGAACTGCCGGTGCTCGGGCAGGAAGCGGCGCGGATCGAAGCCCTCGGGATTCGGCCACGACCGCGGATCGTGGTGCAGCAGATAGGAGGCCACGTACACGGTCGCGCCCGCCGGGATGTGGTAGCCGCCGAGCACGTCGTCGGCGACGGCCTGCCGTTCGATCAACCAGGAGGGCGGATACAGCCGCATCGCCTCCTCGATGACCGCCGTGGTCCACGGCAGCCGATCCAGGTCGGCGGGCGTTGGCCTGCGGTCGCCGAGCACGGTGTCGACCTCGGTGATCAGCCGCTCGCGCGCCTCGGGATTGTTCGAAAGCAGCAGTAGCGTCCACGCCAGTGAGTAGGCCGTGGTGTCGTGCCCCACCAGCAGGAAGGTCTTCAGCTCGTCGCGGACCTGCCCCGGGCTCATCGCCGAGGCGCCCGCCTCGTCGCGGGCGTCGAGGAGCAGGCCGAGCAGATCGTGCCGGTCGTCTTTGCGGTCGTCCTGTCGTTCCCGGATGAGGCGGGTGACGACGTCGTCGAGCACGGCGACCGCCGCGTCCAGCTTGCGCCAGCGCGGCGCCTGCATCCGCAGCGCGAGATCGGGTGTGACACCGGGGATTCGGAGCGGCAGCCAGGTGAGCAGCGAGGTCATCGCCTTACCGACGCAACGCAGGATCTCCACGAGCGCCTCGTGCACCCGCGCCGCGTCGTCGGAGAGGTCGCCGCCGAACAGCGCGGGACCGGTCACGTCGAGCGAGAGCGCGTTCATGGCCACGGACACGTCGAGCCGGTCGCCGTCGGGCCGGGTCGCCCAGCGGGCCAGGGTGCGTTCGGCGGCGTCGATCATGTACTCCGCGAAGCGATCCAGTTGTCTGCGGGCGAACAGCGGTTGGATGATCCGGCGCTGCCGGGTCCACGCCTCGCCCTCGTTGGTGAGCAGCCCATTACCCAGCGCCATCGCCGCGACCTTGGCGTTGAGGGTCTTGCCGTAGTTGCTCTGCCGCGCGACGAAGACGTCCTCGACGAGATCGGGGTCGTTCACGAGAAAGAACTGCTGCCCCGAGGCGGCTATGCGGACGACGTCGCCGTACCGCTGGACGAGGTCTTGGAACGCCGTGCACGGGTCGCGGCGGATGTCGGTCATCACCCGGAAGGCGTCCAGGCCGGTGGGCCCCGGGGCTTGCCTCGGCTCGGTCACGGTATCGATGCGGGGTGGGGCTTCGGTCACGATCGTCGCTTCCCGTATTGCGCTTGGTTGTTTGTCCAAGATCAGGGGCGTTCGCCCGGAATTCAACCCCCCATCCGGGGCATCCCGGACCACGAGTTGCTCTGCGAGACTGGCTCGATGGGCGACAACGACTGTCGAAGCCTGCCTTTCCGGAACAGGCCCGCATCCGCATGGGCTGGGCCGTGCGACGGCTCGTGGGGAGTGAGAGGATCCAGATGGAAGCGGTAGAGCAATTCCTGAAAGAGAATTCGATCACGACGGTCGAGCTCGCCACCCCCGACATGACCGGCGCACTGCGCGGAAAGCGCATCCCGGTCGAATCCTTTCTGGCCAACGGTATGTCGGACGGGGTAGGTCTGTCCTCGGCGGTATTGGCGTGGGACTACTCGATGGAGGTCATCGAGACCGCCGACTACAGCTGGTCCAACGGGTATCCGGACATCTTCCTGCGCCCGGATGTGGCGACGCTGCGGCTGGTGCCGTGGAAACCGAAGACCGCGCTGGTCTTCTGCGACGTGGTGGACGGCGCGGGCGAGCTCGCCGCGATCGCGCCGCGCACCGTGCTGCGCCGTGTCCTCGCTGATGTCGAAAAGATCGGTCTCGCACCGTATATCGCGATGGAGACCGAGTTCTACGCGCTGGACGGGGAGTCGCTGCGCGCCCGCGGTGCGCGCAATCCCGTCTACAGCCTGCACGACAACCATTACCTGGAGCCGTTTCTCGACGAGATCTGCGCGATGCTGCTCAGCGCCGACGTCGAGGTGGAAGCGTGCGGCGCCGAATACGCGCCCGGTCAGGTCGAGATCAACCTGACGCCGTCCGATCCCGTCACCGCCGCGGACAGCCTGCTGTTCTTCCGGTACGCGGTCAAGCAGCTCGCGCCGCGGCACGGGTTTCGCGCGACGTTCATGGCCAAGCCCTTCGGCGACCTGTCCGGCAGCGGCTTGCACATCCACCAGAGCATGTGGGGGCCGGACAAGCGCAACGTGTTCTGGGACGCGCGAACCGGTGGGTTGAGCACTGTCGGCGGCAACTATGTCGCTGGACTGCTGAAGTACGCGGCCGAGCTGCAACTGGTCGCCGTGCCGACCCCCAACGGCTACAAGCGGGTAGCCGACCATTCGTTCGCGCCGACCAACCTGTCCTGGGGCTTGGACAACCGCTGCGCGGCGGTGCGCGTGCTCGTCAGGGACGCCAAGGGCACCCGGGCGGAGACACGCATCGCCGCCGCCGACGCCAACCCCTACCTCCTCGCCGCGGCCCAGCTCGCGGCGGGTGCGGCCGGCGTCAGCGAGGAGCTGACCCCGGCCGCACCCGCCGCGAACTCCTATCTCTCGACCGACTATCCGCCGCTGCCGACGAATATCTGGTCGGCGGCAACGCTTTTCGGCGAGAGCGAGTTCGCGAAGCAGGCTCTGGGCGCGGGCGCCGTGCAGAACCTGTGCCAGGTGGCGTTGAACGAGGCGGCGGCGGGCCAGCGAGAAGTGACCGAATGGGAGCGCGCGCGGTATCTGGACTCGGTGTAGGCGACGTTGCTCCGACCTTTCGATCGGCAGGAAATTAGGAGATACCCGTGTGTGGTGTGGTCGGATTCATTGACAGCGGATTACGGAAAGACCAGCGACTGGACCTGGTACGGCGGGGAATTCGGGCGATCGCGCATCGCGGCCCGGACGAAGTCGGGCTCTACGACAGCGCCGAATTCACCCTCGGCACCGTCCGGCTCTCGGTCATCGACCCCCGACTCGGGCAGCAGCCCATGGTCACGCCGGATCAGCGATACATCGCCGGGTTCAACGGCGAGGTGTTCAACTATCTCGAATTGCGCAGCGAGCTGGAGGGTTACGGCGTCCGCTTCCGGACGAACTCCGACACCGAGGTGCTGCTGCACTCCTTCGCCTACTGGGGACTGGACGCGCTCTCCCGATTGAACGGCCAGTTCGGGTTCGTGTTCTACGACAAGTGGGAACGGACGCTGATCCTGGGCCGCGACCGTTTCGGCGAGCGGCCGATGTTCTACACCGAGCAGGACGGCACCTTCTATTTCGCCTCGGAGATCAAGGGGCTGTTCGCGTTTCCGCGGGTGCCGCGGGAGCTGGCCGCGGACAAGGTGCGCCGCGCGATGCGGTACTGGAGCCCGATCGCGGGCGAGACCTGCTTCACCGGCATCGACGCGATCCCGCCCGGACACGTCCTGATCGTGCGCGACGGCAACGCCGAGCTGTCGAAGTACTACCAGGGGATCGCGCGGCAAGGCCTGATCGCACCGCCGAACTCCTTCGAGGAAGCCAAGAGCGGGCTGCGGGAGGTCATCCGGGAGTCGGTCCGGCTGCGCCTGCGCGCGGACTACCCGCTCGGCACATACATCAGTGGCGGCATCGACTCCGCGGTCATCTCCTCGGTGATGAGCGAGCTGATCGGCGAGCCGCTCACCACGTTCTCCATCGAGGCCGCGGACAGTCCGGTGGACGAGACGCCGTATCAGCAAGCGATGGTGGCACGCCTCGGCAGCAGGCACACGCGTATCCCGGTGTCCCGCGCGCAGATCCGGGAACGGTTCCCGCACGTGGTGCGGCAGTGCGAGCAGCCGCTGCACTTCACCGCGCCGGTCGCCTACGGCGTGATGGCCGAGCAGGTCGGCCTGGCCGGGGTCCGGATCATCCTGGGCGGTGAGGGTTCCGACGAGCTGTTCGCCGGATACGACATGGCCAAAGAGGCGACGATTCTCGAACGTTGCCTGCGCACCGGTTCTTTCGCGGGCGCGGCCGAGGAACTCGAACTGGCGCTGACCGATCTGCGCTACAGCGATGCCACCGACGCCGCCAGGATTCTGCGCTTCTATGCCGACCGAGCCGACCGCGATTTCACCCTCGGGGCGCACGTGCGCCGTTTCGAGAGCGAACCCGTCGACGAGCTGATCGACGCCGCGGGCGACGTTTTCGACGACCACGCGGTCATGCTGGGCAGGCTGCGCGCGGACTTCCCCGACTTCGATCAGCGGCCCGCCGTCGACCGATCGATGCTGGTGGACATGTACACGTTCCTCATCGGGTACGGGATGACCTGTCTCGGTGACCGAGCCGGTACGGGATACGGCGTCGAAGGCCGGTATCCCTACATGGATTCGAACGTGGTCGAGTACGCGGCGTCGCTGCCGCTGGAGTGGAAACTGCACAACGGGCGGACCAAACACATTCTGCGCGAGGCCTATGCCGATCGCCTGCCGCACGGGATCGTGAACAGGCCGAAGTTCGGCATGCGGCTGCCCGGAGCCGAGGCGCTGTTGCCCGACGGTGACGACTGGGTGTCGGCCGTGCTGGATCCGGCCGTGATCCGCCGGGTCGGCTTCCTGCGGACCGACGCGGTGGACCAGTTGGTGGCACGGGTGCGGGCGGCGGAGGCGCCGCGGGTGCCGTATCCGTTCGGTGACGCCTATGTGCATCTGCTCAGCCTGCTGCTGATGGAGGAATTCCTGATCAACGACTTCCAGGTGCCCGAGGTCGACATCGATCGAATCATGATGCGCGACATCGACGGGGACCACGACCCGGTGGGCACGGCCGCGCGCTGACGCCAGCCAAGAGAGGATCCATCATGTCCCATGTCGACCTGGTCGACGACGTGCGAGAGGTCGGGGCGGCGGTCCTGGAAACCCTTGTCGCCCATGTCGAATCCGTGCGGGCCGGAGCGGGGGAGGTCGTGTCCGCGGCCGATATCGACACCGTCGCCAAACGGCTCGAGCTGCGCCGGTGGATCGAGGAAGGGGGAATGTCGCTGCCCGAACTGCTCTCGTTCGTCACCACCTACAGCGATATCTCGGCCAGCCACCACCATCCGGGGTACATGGGCCATCAGATCGCGCCGTCGGATACCCCCGGGGTGGTTGCCGACCTGCTGCAGGCGGTGACCAACAACATCCCCCTGGTCTACGAGCTCGCCCCGGCCGCGGCCGCCGTGGACCGCTCGGTGTGCCGCTGGATGCTGGACCACGTGGGCTGGGGCGATGCCGGCCTCGGCGCCATCACCAACGGCGGCACGCTCGGCAACCTGACCGCGTTGCTGGCGGCCCGCTCGCACGCCGATTCGACCGCCTGGCAGCAGGGCACGCCGGGCGATCTGGTCATCCTGGCTCCGGCGACGAGTCACTACTCGGTGCGAAAAGCGGCCGCTGTCATGGGGTTGGGCGTGGGCGGGGTATATGGGCTGCGCACCGACGCGTTGGGCCGCATCGACCCGGCGGGGCTCGCTCCCGCGCTCGCCGACGTGCGGGCCCAGGGGTTGCGTCCGATCGCGGTCGTGGCCAACGCCTGCGCCACGGGGACGGGCCTGTACGACCCGATCGCCGAGGTGGCCGAGTTCTGCGCGGCCAACGGGCTGTGGCTACACGTGGACGGCGCGCACGGTGCGTCCGCGCTGCTCTCGCCCCGGCTGCGCGCGCTGCTGGCCGGTATCGAACGGGCGGACTCCACGGTGTGGGACGGGCACAAGATGCTACGCACCTCGGCCCTGTGCACGGGGGTGCTGTTCCGCGAAAAGCATTATCTCGACACGATGTTCAAGCAGGACGCGAGCTATCTGTACCGCCCGGAGGCCGAGGACGTCGACCCCGGACAGTACACCTTCGAGACCTCCAAGGCGCCGCTCGGTCTCAAAATCCTGCTGACGCTGGCCTATCGAGGAGAGTCGTCGTTGCGCTCCTACATCGAGCGCCAGTACGGGCTGGCCACCGAGCTGTGGGAGCTGATCCAGGAACGGCCCGATTTCACCGCGCCGTATCGACCGCAGAGCAATATCCTCTGCTTCCGTTACGAGCCGTGCGGCGACCGGCAACTCGACCTGCGTTCGCGGCTGATCCAGGACGGCCGGTTCTATCTCTCCTCGTTCCAACTGGAGGGGCGGCCGTACCTGCGGGCCTCGCTCATGTCGCCGACCACGGACCGGCAGACGCTGCAGGAACTCCTGGAGGTGATCACAAAACTCGCGGCGGTGTGATGTTCCGCTGTGCGACATGACATCTCGTCTCGGCCAACTGGTCGAAGCGGCAGCGACGGCGGCCGGTGTGACGGACACTGGAGGGAGGTCGTGGTCGTACGGGAGGGAGAGGTCATGGGCGAGCAGGGCGCGAGCGCACGGGTCGCGACGGCGCCGCATCGCCTGCCGGTGCTCGGGCACCTGCTGTCGCTGCTGCGCGACCCACTCGGCTTCATGGCGTCCCTGCCCGCCCACGGCGACCTGGTGCGGATCGGTCTCGGACCGGTCACCGCCGTGGTGGTCTGCGATCCCGACCTGACCCAGCGGATACTGCGGCAGGACCGGATCTTCGACAAGGGCGGGCCGCAGTTCGACCGGGGCCGTGAGCTGGTCGGCGAAGGGCTGGCCACCTGCCCGTACGCGAAGCACCGGCGGCAGCGGCGGCTGTTGCAGCCCGCGTTCCATCCCGACCGCATCATCGGTTACGCGCCCATGATGACCTACCAGATCACCGAGATGGTCGACTCCTGGCGCGACGGCGACGCGATCGATGTCAAAGCCGAACTGCACACCCTCGCCGCCAAGGTGACCGCGGCGACCCTGTTCGGCCAGGCGATGCCGGAATCGGATCGGCAGCGGCTGCTCCGCGATGTGGAAGCCGTGTTCGCCGGCGTGATCCGGCAGGCACTGATGCCCGACTGGCTGCGGCGCTGGCCGGTCCTCGGCAACCGCGGGTGTCTGCGCGCGGCCGCGGAGGCGCGCACCATCCTCGGCGAGTTGGTCGCCGCGCGCCGCGCCGACGGCGCCGACCACGGCGACCTCTTCTCGGCCCTGGTCTTGGCCAGGGACAGCGACGGCGGGCAGCTGAGCGATACCGAGATCGTCGACCAGGTGCTGACCTTCTTCTTCGCGGGCACCGACACCACCGCGACGGCATTGGCGTGGGCGCTGATCCAGCTCGACCGGCAGCCCGAGATCGCCGACCGGCTGCACGCCGAGGTCGATGCGGTGCTGGGCGGGGCCGCCGCCCGGCACGGGGATCTGCCACGGCTGCCGTTCACCGGACAGGTCATCGCCGAGACCCTGCGACTGCGTCCGCCCGCGTGGCTGTCGACCCGCACGGTCACCGAGGACACCGAGCTCGGCGGGCACCGGCTGCCGGTGGGCAGCACGGTGATCTTCAGCGCGTACCTGATCCAGCACCGCGCCGATCTCTATCCGGACCCCGAACGTTTCGATCCAGACCGCTTCGATCCGGCCCGCGGCGGGTCCTCGGCCGGCGCGCCGCTGGCGTTCGCCGCGGGCGCGCGCAAATGCATCGGCGACAGTTACGCGCTCACCGAGGCCACGCTCGCCTTGGCTACGATCGCCGCGCGCTGGCGGTTGCACAGCCTGCGCGGCACCGACACCAGGCCCACGCTCGCGGTGGTCCCGGAACCGCGCCGACTGCGTATGCGGGCCACCGCCCGCACACCGCGCGGTGCGCGGGCCGACGACTCGGGCTCGCTGGTGTGAAAATGTATGTGGCGGTGGTCAACTCGCGTCGGTGAGCTCGGCGCCGTTGCCGGACGGTTCGGATCCGCATCGGACGCCGCTGCCCGCCGCCGAGCGTATTCGGCAGCGGGCGAGGGTGTTTCGGCGGTGGCTCAGCGAAGGGCGAGGCGGCGATGTTCCAGCACCGTCGCCACCGCGTATGCACCGCCGCCCGCGAGCGCGAGGATGGCGAAGAAGCCGGGCAGGCCGACGAAGAGTGCGGCGGTGGAGATCAGCGCGAGCCAGGCGCCGAGGCAGTAGTGCAGGACGTTGCGGCGGGCGGCGCCCTCGCCCAGGTACAGCAGTCCGACGACGAGCCCGGAGCCCGCGGGCCACAGCACGGTCTGTAGCTCGGGCAGGCCCGCCGTGGTGGTCAGTCCGGTGATGGCCACGAACAGTGCGCCGAAACCCACCGCCCAGGACAGTCCGAGGAGCTGTCCGGTCAGCACGTCGGGTTCGGCGGCGCCACGCTGGGCGCGCAGGGCGGCGCGGGTGGCGCAGACGGTGCCGACCGCGAAGCCCATGCCCAGCAGCGCGAGTGGCAGCCACCCGGGCAGGGACAGCAGCGGATCGGCACCGCGGGAGAGGGCGGCGGCACCGTGCCCGAGGAGGTAAGCGAGCCCGAAACTGGCGTAGGTGGACCGATTGTCGACCCCGCCGACGCGGGGCAGGACTGGTGCGGGAGCGAGCGGGGCGGCGAATTGTGCGGTGGTCATGGCGGGAGCCTCCGAGGAAGTGGTGGGGAGTCGGGAGAGGTCAGTGGTGCGCGTCCGCGACGATGACGACTTTGCCCGCGACGGTGCGTGATTCGGCCATGGCCAGCGCCGAGGCCGCCTCGGACAGCGGGAATTCCGCGGCGATCTGCGGGATCAGCGCGCCCTCGGCGAGTAGGCGGAACACCTGGGTGAGGTCCTCGCGCAGCTGCCTGCGGAAGATGTCGATGCGCCGCTGACCCGCCCAGAGGTTGTAGAAGTGCGCGCTCTTGCCGTTGGGCAGCAGGTTCCACCACAGCAGGCGCGCAAACAGCTTGAGCACCGGCATTTTCGCGTTGCCGTCCGCGTCCTTCGTGGCGGCGCTGCCGTAGGAGACGAGGGTGCCGCCGCGGCGCAGCAGCCGCCACGAATCGACCACCGTGGCACCGCCGACGTGATCGAAGACCGCGTCGACGCCCTCCGGTGCGAGCTCCCTGATTCGGGAGTACATGTCCGGGTCGCGGTAGTCGACCGGGGAGACGCCCTGCGCTCGTAGCGCCTCGTGGTGGCGTGGTGCGGCGGTGCCGATCACGGTGATCCCGGCCTGCCGGGCCAGCTGCACGAGGGTGGAGCCGACACCACCGTTCGCGCCGAGCACCACAATGGTCGCGCCGGAAGCGACTCGGGCCGTTCGGTGCAGCAGCTGCCAGGCCGTCAGGCCGTTGACGACCACGGTTTCCGCGGCCGCCGGTGTCACGCCGTCGGGCACTGCCACCAGATCGGCGGCGTCGAGCACCAGGGCGCCGGCCCAGGCGCCGACCTTGGTGACGGCGGCGAACCGGCGGCCGATCATCGCGGGATCGACCCCGGGACCGGTCGCGGTGACGGTGCCGACCACGTCGTAGCCGGGCACGAAGGGGAAGGGTGGTTGGTCGAAGTACTTGCCGCGGCGCATCTGCTGCTCGGCGAACGAGACGCCGGTCGCCTCCATGCCGAGAACGACCTGTCCCGCGCCGGGCGCCGGGAGACCGCGGGTGGTGACCTGCAGGCCGTCCGGCTCGACCCTGCCCGGCAGGACGATCGCGGTGATGGTGGCGGTGCTGTTGTTCATCGTGTGGTCCGATCCGATCCGTTTGAGCTAACGGACGTAAGGCTACGACTGTTAGGCGATATTGCGCAAGGGCTAACAGCTGTAAGTTTTTATCTGTAAGTTTTTGTTCATGAAGGAGAACGACACCGCGCCGCCCATCCGCTCGCGCAACCCGCGGGGTGCGGGCGCTCGGCTGCGCGAGGAGATCGTGGCGGCGGCCGTCGCGCTGCTCGACGAGACCGGTGATGGCAGCGCCGTCACCCTGCGGTCGGTGGCGCGGCGGGTCGGGATCGCCGCCCCGTCCATCTATCGGCACTTCCCGCAGCAATCGGCGATCATGCCCGCGGTCGTGCACGACGCGTTCGCGCGGCTGGACGCCGAACTGTGTGCGGCGGTGCGGGCCGCGGGGGAGTCGCCGAGGGCGCGTTTGATCGCGGTATGCGTCGGCTATCTGGAGTTCGCGCGCGCTCGTCCGGGGCGCTACCGCACCATGTTCGGCGGCGGGTGGGTGCCCGATCGTGACGACGGCTCGGTCTCGGAGCGGGAGATTGGGGAGCTGGGCCGGTCGAGTCTGCGACTGCTCGCCGCGGCGCTCGCGGACTGTGTCGCCGCGGGTGAAGCGCGCAGCGAGGACCCGGCGCTGGACGCGGTGGCGTTGTGGCTCGGCCTGCACGGGCTCGCGCATCAACGCGCGGTCGCGCCGTCGTTTCCGTGGCCCGCCGAGACCGCCGAGCGGCTGGTCGGCACGCTCGCGCACCTGATCCGCGCGTGACGACGGTACGGGTTACGGCCGTGGCTATTTCGAAAACGGTTGCTATGCAATAGGTTCGGTGTCTGCCCCGGTGTTGCATCGTTAGCGGCGTGTAGCGGTGTCCTGCCCCTCGGCTGGCCGGACGCTTCGGCGCGGGATATGCTCATCGTGATGACTACTCCTACTGTTGACAGATCGGGGGCCCCATTCGTACACGGTGAGCGCTGATGCGTACCGATACGAATGTGGACCATTCCCACCTCTCCTTCTGGCCGCGTGTGCGTGAATTCGCCGTGCCGCCGGGCATGATCGAGACCGCTACCGCTCGACGCCTCGCCGGCGATTGGGCAGGCGCGTGCGCTGCCGCAGGATTCGATGTCGACCTCGATCTGCGCTCGACCGCTCGGGCACACGGGCGCGAACTCGCCGCAGAAATCCGTTCCGACCTGCGGCATCTGGTCCCGGATCTGCTCCGGTGGCACCTGCCGCGGATCGCGCCGGACGGTTTGCTGCGCCCCGGGCTGACCCTCACCCTCGCGCGCTATGAGCGGGCTGGGCCGCGGCCCGGGGGAGCGAACGCCGTCGAGCTGGTGGTGCGGACCGCTCCCGCTTGGGCGGACGCGGGGCAGCGGATCAGTCTGGCGCTGTGCGACGGATCCGCTGAAAGCGTTGCGGCGCAACTGCATCCGCATCCAAGACCGGATCGCCGCTATCGGCTCGACCTGCACCGTCACCTCTGGGACGCGCGCAGGACCGACGAACTGCGCATTCGTTCCGGGGCCGGGGTGCGGCTGCCCGAGCCCGATCCAGAGGTGGTCGCGCTGCTGCCGGAGCCCGATCGATACGCCGTCGCGTGCTGGGCCACCGAGGCGCGGCTGCTGCTGGCCGCCGAGAAACGTTGTGCCAGTGCGTTCGCCGTGCGGCTCGGGGGCAGGCGACGGCTGGTGCTCGAGGTGATCGGTGACGGCGTCGACCCGCCCTCCGTACGGCTCGCGCCGGAGTATCCCGCAGGTGCGGTATCCGCGTTGCCGGTGCTGCCCGACGCGGCGACCTGGACGCTGCCCGATCTGGTGCTGCTGCGCGCGGGCGCGATCACGGCGGGCCGGTTGCACCCGCTGGTCGCGTCCGCCCTGGTGTCAGGCGGGCCTGAAGTGGCCGGGCAGCGGCGCGAATATTCGCTGAGCGCAACACATCTCGTGGACTGCCGCGGCGCGCGGCACCGCATCGGTTTGGTCGACGGTGTCCTGTCCGCGCTGGACCACGATCCGGCCGAACTGCGGCGGGAGGAGCTGCTGGCGGCCCTGTCCGGAACCCCCGTGCCCTGCCTGCGGGCCATCGATGCGGCACACCGTGCGCCGGACTGTCTGCCCGGCGTCCAGGAGCGCCTGCACCACGGCGACGCCGCGGGCGCGCTGGCCGTGGTCGAGGGCCTGCTCGGCCCGCAGACGCGGCTGCGTCCGGGCGCGCTGCTCGACGAACTCGAGGCCGCGGCGCAGCGGCGAATCGCATACGGGCTCTATCGATCCGGACTGTCGTCGGTGGCCCCGCGGCGCGTCCCGCCGAACCGGGACCGTCGCGGAGACCACCGCGGGCATCCACGCAACGCGACCACGCGCTGAACCGTCCTTCGTTTCTTCCTTACCGACCCCCGAGGTGATCACCCATGTCTTCTGCTGCCCATACACTCCCGCAACTCGACGTCGCCGCAGACCTGCTGGCCCTGCTGGGCGAAGCGACCACCGAGCCGCGCGCCGACCATCAATTGGCGGCACTGGCGCTGGCCGTGGCCGCCGACCTACCGGTTCTGCTGTGGGGCGAACCGGGAATCGGCAAGACCGCCGCGCTGACTCAGCTGGCCGCCGACCTCGACCTGCCGTTGACCACCGTGATCGCGAGTGTCCATGAGCCGTCGGACTTTTCGGGTCTGCCCATCATCGGCGACGATCCCGCGGCGCACGGGGTGCCGATGGCGCCGCCGGACTGGGCCGTCCAGTTGGTGCGGGCCGGGCGCGGTCTGCTGTTCCTGGACGAGCTGTCCACCGCACCGCCCGCGGTGCAGGCCGCGTTGCTGCGGTTGGTGCTGGAACGGCGCATCGGCACCCTGCGGCTGCCGCCCGGTGTCCGGATCGTGGCCGCGGCCAATCCGCGCTCCTGCGCGGCCGACGGCTGGGAACTGAGTCCGCCCCTGGCGAACCGCTTCGTGCACCTGCAATGGACGCACGACCACGACGTGGTGGTGCGCGGCCTCGGCGGTGTCTGGCCGCACGCGACGCTGCCCAGGCTGGCGCCTGCGCGGCTGACCGAGGCGGTGGCCTTCGCCCGGCGCGCGGTCTGCGTACTGTTGGCGGCGCGGCCCGCGCTCGTGCATCAGCTGCCGAGCAGCGAGGCGCGTCGCGGTGGCCCGTGGCCCTCGCCGCGCAGCTGGGAAATGACCCTGCGGCTTATCGCTTTCGCCACGGCCGCGGGTTCGTCGCGGGACGTGCTGTCGCTGCTTGTGCGCGGCACTGTCGGGGACGGGCCGGGCTTCGAGCTGCTGGCCAGCCTGGACCGGATGGACCTGCCCGACCCGGAAACGCTGCTCGCCGATCCCTGGAGCGCCGAGTTGCCCGAGCGCGGCGACCTGCGCCAGGCGGTGCTGGACGGGGTGGTCGCGGCGGTGCGCAAGCGGCCGGAGCAGTCGCGCTGGGACGCCGCGTGGGCAATCCTGGTGCGCGCCTTGGAAACCGGTGCACCCGATCTGGTCGTGGTGCCCGCGACGACCCTGGCCGCGCAGCGGCGCGACGACTGGACGGTACCGGCGGCGATCGAGGAGCTGGCCGGAGTCCTCGCGGTGTCGCGGGCCGCCGATCGCACCGCCGCGGTGGTGCGATGACAGCGTCGTTGGACCGGGAGAAGCTCTTCGCCGCACGCCTGTACGCCGCGCGCGTGCGGCCCTATCTGGCCACCGCGTTGTTCGCGCTGCACGTGGTGGAGTCGCGTGCGGTGCCGACGATGGCGGTCGATCGGTACTGGCGGTGTTATGTCGCACCGGCTTTCGTGGTGCAGACATCCATCCAGAAGTTGGCGGCCGTGTGGGTGCACGAGGTGTCGCATCTGCTGCGCGACCATCACGGCCGCAGTGACCGATACGCCCGGCGTCATCAACTCGCCGGGCCCGGCGAACGGTTACGGATGAACATCGCCGCGGACTGCGAGATCAACGACGACGCCTTCGGTGACGGGTTGGTCCAGCCCGAGGACGCGGTACTGCCCGCGACCCTGGGATTGCCCGAGGGGGAACTCATGGAGGAGTACCTCGGACGCATCCGGCTCGGGGGATTGACCGACGGCATCGCCTGGCTCGACTGCGGCAGCGGGGCGGACGGCTCGGCGCGCGAGTGGGAGATAGGGCCCGACGGCGCGGACGGGCTGAGTGAACAGGAAAGGGACGCAATCCGATTCAAGGTGGCGCAGGGCATCATCGGTCAGCCCGGCGACACCCCCGCGGGTTGGCGGCGCTGGGCCGCGGAGGCCTTCCATCCACCGCAGCCGTGGCGCGACCTGCTGAGTGCGGCCCTGCGCTCCGCGGTCAGCGCGGCCGGGGTCGGCGAGGACTACACCTATGGCCGCCCGGCGCGGCGGTGTGCCGCGCTACCCGGCGTGGTGCTGCCGAGCCTGCGGCGCACCCCGCCCCGCGTCTCGGTGCTCATCGACACCTCGGGTTCGGTCAGCGATGCCGAATTGGGCAGTGCCCTACTGGAAGTCGCCGCCATCGCGCGCGCCCTCGGCGGGCGCCGCGACCTGGTGAGCGTGCTGCCCTGTGACGCCGCCGCGCGCATCGTGCATCCGCTCTGCGCCGCCGAACAGATACCGCTGCTCGGCGGTGGGGGCACCGACCTGCGCACCGGCTTCACCGCCGCCCTGCGCGCCAACCCGCGCCCCGATGTCCTCGTCGTCCTCACCGACGGCCAAACCCCCTGGCCCACAAGCCGCCCACCGTGCCACACCATCATCGGACTCTTCGGCCGCCACCCCAGCGCCTCCTACCGCGAACACGACGCCGACTACGTTCCCGACGCCCCACCCGACTGGGCCCGCGTGGTCCGAATCGGTTGAGCGCGAACGGCATCGGCGCGCGGGAACACTGCCGATCCGCACGCCGCGCCCAATCAGACCCCGGCCAGCACCCGATCGAGCGCCGCCCGGCCCGCGGGCCCCCAATGTGATTTTCCGCCGGGCAGGCCGCGGTCTCCGTTCTGCCCCATGAGCATCAGGAACAAGCACTTCAGGGCAGCCAGCCCGTGGGCGCGCCGGATCGTCCCCGCGTCCGCCCGTGCGTACTTGTCGAAGAACCGCGCGGCCGTGCCCGAGGGCAGCAATACCCAGGCCGCGGCGAGATCCCAGGCCGGATCGCCGGCGAACATGTCACCGAAATCGACTATGCCCGACAGTGTTCCGTCCGCGACGACGACATTCGCCGGATGCAGGTCGCCGTGCACCCAGACCGGCGGTCCGGTCCAGTCGGGAGCAGTCACGGCGTCGTCCCATACCGCTCGCACGTCGGCGACGTCGTCGAGAGGCACGGACCGGGTGAACGTTTCGAAGCCCTCGGTGTAGCTCCTCGGGTGGGCGCCACGGTCTTTTGCGACAGGCGCGTCTGCCGGTGCGGTCACATGCAGCGCCAGCAGGAACTCGGCGAGTGTCTGGGCCGCGTGGTCGCCGTGCTCGATCGCGGCGTGGTCGAGCGGCTCGCCCGGTACCCAGGTCAGCACGGTCCAGAGTTTGGGGAAGCGCCCGCACGGTACGCCGCAGCGCACCGGGATCGGCACCGGCAGCGGCAGTCGCGGGGCCAGCGCCGGTAGCCACCGCCGCTCTTTGAGCTGGGACTCGCCGGTGGCATCCATGCGCTGCACGCGCACGGCCAATGCGTCGCCGAGCCGCCACATCTGATTGCCCCATCCGCCAGCCACTTCGCGCAGAGATAGGTCGGCGAGGTCCGGGTGCTGTTCGCGCAACAGGCTGCGGACGAGGTCCGCGGTGATCTCGATCGCACTGTCGGCCATATGGATTCAGTGTACCGAGGCTGCGGCTCGGCACGTTCCGGTGCTATCCGGCGGCCTCGGTGCGAAATCCGCCGGACTCGCGTAAGGCGGTGTTGTCGTCGCGCAGGGCGTCGTTGTCGTCGCGCAGCGCGGTGTTGTCGTCGCGGAGGCGATCGTTATCGCTGTGCAGGGTGGCGTTGGCGTCCTCGAGGTCGAGGATGCGGCCGATGCCCGCGAGGTTCACGCCGGCGGCGGCCAGCGTGGTGATCCGCCGCAGGCGGGCGATGTCGTCGCTGCTGTAGCGGCGGGTACCGCCCTCGCTGCGGGCGGGAGTGAGCAGGCCGTGGCGTTCATAGAGCCGTAGGGTCTGCACGCCGATCCCGGCCAGGTCGGCGGCCACCGAAATCCCGTACACGGCCTGGCTCGGAGCGGGCAGATGTGATTCCTGCTGAGGCTCCTGTGGCATCGTGCTCCTAATCTCTTGGCGTTCGTCAGGTTTTCTATTCTAACCACTTGCACTCATCTGTCGAGAGTGCTAAAACAAATCTATGTCAGATGGCATAGGTTATCTGAACCGACGAGAAAGAATGGAGTGTGTTGGAGGTGGCGACCATGCTGATGCGTACCGATCCGTTCCGTGATCTGGACCGATTCACGCAGCAGGTGTTCGGCACAGCGGCGCGGCCCGCGGTGATGCCGATGGACGCCTGGCGTGACGGCGACGAGTTCCTGGTGGAGTTCGATCTGCCGGGGATCGATCCGAAATCGCTGGACCTGGACATCGAACGCAATGTGGTAACCGTGAAAGCGGCTCGTCAGGAACTGGACCCGGGCCGGTCGATGATCGCGGCCGAACGTCCGCGCGGCGTCTTCAGCCGTCAGCTGTTCCTCGGCGAGGGGCTCGATACCGACCACATCCGCGCCGACTACACCGATGGTGTGCTGCGCCTGTCTATTCCGGTCGCGGAGAAGGCCAAGCCGCGCAAGATCGAGATCGAGCACGGCGAGCGGCGGCAGGCGATCGACGCCTGAGCTGCGCGGCAGCACGGCATTTCGCGGAGGGCGGGCCCGGCGCCCCTGGCCCGCCCTCGCTACTGAATTCGAAAAACTTTGAGCGAGGAGGTTTCTCATGGCCGGGAGTGCCGCCATCGCGACGGCGGTTGTGCGATGAGCACCGAGTCTCGCGTATTGCGAATGCGGTTGGACCAGTGCACCGTGGCGTCGGTGCTGACCGTCGGCGGTGAAGTCGACGCGGCGTCCGCGCCGCAATTGCGCGCCGGGGTCGAGCGGGCGCTCGGCGCCGAACCGCCGCTGCTCGTCCTGGATCTCTCGGACGTGGCGTTCTTCGGCTCAGCGGGTCTGAGCGTGCTGCTGTCCGCGGCGGAGGCGATGTCACCGGGTGTGCTGCGGGTGGTCGCGTCGCCCCAGGTGCGGCGTCCGATCGAGGTGACCGGGCTCGACGAGGTGCTCGCCGTGTTCGGCACGCTGGACGGTGCGCTGGCGACGGACGTGGACCCGAGTGTCGCCTGACGGTCGTCGATCGTCGGGGACGAGCGGCACCTGGCCGCCGGTATCAAGGTGCTCGGCTACGGGCCTGGGCAGGATGCGGGCACCGTGTTCCGGCAGGCCGCCCGAGGTGAGTTGGTCGCGCGCGCACGCGATCTGGAGATCGTCATCGATGGCGTGTATCCGCTCGCGGAGGCCGCGCGGGCGCACCGGGCCGGGCTCGCCGGGCATGGACCGGGCAAACTCGTGCTTGTCCCGTAGCCTCGGAGCGGTTCCGCCGCGCGACGGTGCCGGTGCGGGCCGTGGTCAATCGCCCTGCGCCGCTTCGGTGACTGCCGCCCACTCGCGCCAGAGGTCAAGTCGCGCCGCGTATTCGGAACTCGCGAAGCCGCCAGCGACTGGGACAGGCCCTCGAGCGCCCATCTGAATCTCCAACACGTAGAGGTAGCGGCCGTAAGGCTACGACTGTTAATTTACTAGAGGCAAGGGCTAACGCGTGTAAGTTTTGTGATGTAAGGTGACCGGTATGGGGAAGAACGAGACCGTGCCACCCGTCCGATCCCGCAATCCGCGCGGTGAGGGCGCGCGATTGCGCGACGAGATCGTGGCCGCGGCGGTCGCGCTGCTCGACGAGGCGGGTGACGCGAGCGCGGTCACGCTGCGTTCGGTCGCGCGGCGCGCGGGTATTGCCGCGCCCTCGATCTACCGGCATTTCCCGGATCAACCCGCGATCATGCTGGCGGTCGTGCAGAACGCCTTCGCGGAATTGGCACAGCAGCTGAGTGTCGCTGTGCGGGACGCGGGGGAGTCGCCGAAGGCGCGGCTCACGGCGGTCTGTACCGGTTATCTGGACTTCGCGCGGGCTCGGCCGGGCCGGTACCGCACCATGTTCGGCGGTGTCTGGGTGCCCGACCTCGGCGACAGTTCGGTGACCGCGGACGAGATGGCGGTGCTCGGACAGGAGACGCTGCGGCTGCTCGCCGCTGCGCTGGAGGACTGTGTGCGCGCCGGAGTGTCGTCCAGCACCGAGCCGGGCGCGGACGCTGTGGCGCTGTGGCTCGGGTTGCACGGGCTCGCGCACCAGCGGGTGGTGGCGCCCTCGTTCCCGTGGCCCGCGGATATCGCGGAACGTCTGGTGGCCGCGCTCGCGCACCTGAATGCCGGGTGAGGCGTACGGTCGCGGTGGTGTTCGGTCGCCGACAGTGCGTCAGGGCGGAAGGGAAAACGTATGCGGTACAGCGAATATCGGACATATGACGCGGTCGGGCTCGCGGAGCTGGTGGCCAAGGGCGAGGTGCTGCCGAGCGAACTGCTCGAGGTCGCGCTCGAGCGCTGCGCCCGGGTCGATCCCGGCATCAACGCGGTGAGCCTGTTGATGGCCGAGGCCGGGCGCGCGGCCGCGGCAGCGCAGCCGACGGGCCCGTTCGCCGGTGTGCCGTTCCTGCTCAAGGACCTCGGTCAGGATTTCGCCGGTTATCCGACGTCCGCGGGCACCGGCCCGCTGCGCAAGGTGAAGGCCGCCCACCACAGCACCGTGGTGCGGCGCTGGATCGACGCCGGGCTGGTGATCTTCGGCAAGACCACAACGCCCGAATTCGGCGCCGTGGCGATCACCGAGACCGGAACCTTCGGCGCGACAAGGAATCCCTGGAATACGGAGCGGACCCCGGGTGGTTCGTCCGGCGGCTCGGCGGCCGCGGTCGCGGCGGGAATCGTGCCGATGGCGGGCGCCAGCGACGGCGGCGGGTCGATCCGGGTTCCGGCGGCCTGCACCGGATTGTTCGGCCTGAAGCCGGGGCGCGGGCTGGTTCCGGCGGGTCCGGACTTCGGGGAGAACATCTTCGGCGCGGCCACCGCCGGTGTGCTGTCGCGCAGTGTCCGCGACTCGGCGGTCATGCTCGATGTGCTCAGCGCGCCCGATCCCAGCGGCCCCTACCTCTCGGCGCGTCCACCGCGGCCCTATGCCGAGGCGGTCAGCACGTCGCCGCGACCGCTGCGCATCGGGTTCACCACCGAATCCCCGTTGGGCACACCGGTCGACGCCGAGGCGGTCCGCGCGGTCGAGGCGACCGCCGCGCTGCTGGAGCGACTGGGCCATCACGTGGAGCCCGCCACGCCGCGCCTCGACGGCGCCCAGCTGGCCGACGACTTCATGGCCGTGTGGACCGCCAATCTCGCGACCAGACTGGCAAAGGCCAGGCGGGTCACCGGCGCCCGCGAAACCGAGTTCGACCTCACCACGCGGGCGGTCGCGGCGGCCGGGCGCGCGCTGAGCGCGACGGCGTTGTTCGAGGCGCACGAGCGCTGGCACACCCACACGCGTGCCCTGGCCGAGTTCCACGAGACCCACGACCTGTGGCTCACGCCCACGATCGCCGGGCCGCCGCTGCGCATCGGTCAGACGAAGCCGCCCGCGGCACTCGCGCGCGTTCTCGAGGTGCTGCTGGCTGTCGGTGCGGGCCCGGCCATTACGCGCAGCCCGGGCTACCGGAAGATCGTTCGCGCCAATCTGGCTCCGGTGCCGTTCACCCCGTTGGCCAACGTCACCGGCCGTCCCGCGATGAGTGTGCCGCTGCATCGCACCGCGAACGGCCTGCCGCTCGGCAGTCAGTTCGTCGGCGGGCTCGGCAGCGAGTTCCTGCTCCTGCAACTGGCCGCGCAACTCGAAACGGCCCAGCCCTGGGGGCAGCTGGAGCCGCCCGAGCCCGCCTAGCGAGCTCGGCCCGGTACCGCGCGATCCGAGGACACGGACCGGTGCCGGGCCGTCGCTCAGGGGCGGATGAGCGGGATGGGCGGTTCGTCCTTGCGGTGGGTCGCGAGCCAGTCGTGTTCCAGCGCACCGAGTTCGGTGCGCGGTGGTTCGCCGTAGCACCACTCCCGGGTGATCCGGTGCCAGTTGCCGCTGGCGCGCAGCTTGCCGAGCAAGGCCAGGGTGCCGTATTCGACGCGGCGCGCGAAAGCGTGTTCGGCGGGCGCGTATTCGCGCCGCCAGCGGTCGAAATAGCCGCGGCGCGGGTCGACGAACGCGAGCAGGGCGTGCGGCGCGGCATCCTCGGCGATCCGGATCTCGGCGTCGGTGAGCAGCCACCCGGAGACCTCGTAGAACAGGCGCAGGCATTCTTCCGCGGTGGCCGGCGAATCATCGTCGAGCACACCGTATTCCAGCAGCAACGTGCGCAGATCGGCGCCGCGGTACTCGGCGGCGGCGCGCACACAGTCCAGTTCGAATTCGACCGCGGCGTCATCCATGTGTTTGAACAGGCCGAAGTCGAGGAAGGCGACCTTGCCGTCGGCGGTGAGCAGAATGTTGCCCGGATGCGGGTCGCCGGAGAACCAGTGCTCGCGCGCCATCGTGCCGACGTAGAAGCGGTGCACGATCTCGCCGACGCGGTCGCGAGCCGCGGCGGGCAGCGCGACGATCTCCTCGAACCGCAGGCCCTCGACCAACTCGGTGACCAGCACCCGCGCCGTGCACAGGTCGTCGAGCACCGCGGGCACGCGGATGAAAGGGTGCTCGCGATAGTGCTCGGCGACCACCCGATGATGCGCGGCCTCGGCCCGATAGTCGGTCTCGTCGGCGAAATGCGTGGTGAGCTCACGAAACATCGCGTGGTCCGCGATCGCGGGCGCGACGGTGCGCAGCATGCGCAGCACCAGGCCGAGGTTCTTCAGATCGGCCCGGACCGCGACATCGATCCCGGGATACTGCACCTTGACCGCGACCATGCGACCGTCGTGCAGGCGTGCCCGATAGACCTGGCCGATCGACGCTGTCCCGATCGGGGTGGCCTCGAACTCCTCGAACACCTCCGTGAACGGGCGGCCGTAATCCTGCTCGACGACGGCGCGCATCCGGTCGAACGGCAGGCTCGGGGCCTGGTCGTAGAGGGCGGCCAGCTTGCGTTGGAACCGTTCGCGCTGGGGTGGCGGCATCGTCTCGATGCCGAACGCGGCGAGCAGATCGAACATCGACAGCAATTGCCCGGCCTTCATGGCCAGGCCTTTCATGCTGCCGAGCACGGTCACGATGTCTTCGGCCGCGTCGGCCAGTGCCCGTTCGGTGCGGGCGATGCGCGCGGCCTCGGTGTCGCCGACCATCGACAAACGCACGCCCGCGCCCCGGACCGCCTGTCCGGCAACGAGTTTGCCGAAGGTGGCGCCGCGGCGCATCCGTGAGGTGGGTATGTCCTTCGCCATCGCACGACCTTCCCAGCTGAGAGGGCACCGAGATTAGCAGACGTTCGCGTCGACTAATTGTCGGCGGGTCCGCCGGTCGTCGGCGGGTCGGCCGGACTCAGGCCCGGTGTGAGCACCGCGAGCACGGTGTCGATGTAGCCGCGCCGATCCTGTTCGCCGCCGCCCCGCAGGGTGCGCATCACCGGCGGAATAGTCAGCGCCATCAGCATCCACGCGACGTCGGTGGTGTGCACGTCGGCGCGGACGACGCCGACGTCGACGGCCCTGGTCAGGAAGCGGTCCACGGTCGCGGCGAGAATCCCGCCGAGTCCGAGCAGACGGGTGTTGAGCTCGTCGTCGATGCCGGGCAGCTCGAACAGCAGCGCCTGCATCAGGGCCGGTTCGGAGTCGGCGATCCGGCACATCCGCTCGACCGCGTCCGACCAGGTCCGCACGAGCTGGTCGACGGTGATCTCGTGCGGCATCGACTCGGGCACGAAGACATCGCCCGCGATCTCGGTGAGTATCCGGTCGAGGCCGAAATCGACCACCTCGTCGAGGATCGCGCGCTTGCTGTCGAAGTAGCGGTAGAAGGTGCCGTAACCGATGCCGACCTCGGCGGTGATGTCCGCGGTCGAGGCCGCGGCATAGCCCTTCGTGGTGAACACGTGGTAGGCGGCGGCGATCAGTTCACGCCTGCGTCGCTCGGTGTTCTGTTCGTCGCGCGGGCGGCCGGGGCCGCGGCCGCGCTTGGCTGGTTCGGTCATCCAGCACATCGTATGCGCCCCGGTGCCGCGCGCGGTCGAGCGCGCCGAGGTGCGGTCGAGGGGTTGCCTTGCCGTCCCAGACAGTTTATTTTGGTGACACGCCAGTCGCTTAATTGAGTCCTGGTTGATCCACTCTTCCGGCATCGGACGACAGAGGAGTCGCGCCATGATCCAGTCACCTGCACCCGAAATACGTCGATCGGGTCGTCGGTCATGACCGTGGCGGTGGTGACCGGCGCGGCCAGCGGGATCGGCCGGGCGACCACCCTGCGATTCGCCGAGCGCGGCGCCACCGTGCTCGTCGCCGACATCGACGAGCTCGGCGCAAAGGAGACCGTCACGCTGGTGCGGGCGGCGGGGGGCCGGGCGGAGTTCTACCCGCTCGATGTCGCCGATCCGGCGGCCCTCGAGGCGTTCGCCGCGCAGGTCGCCCAGGAACACGGCGTGCCGGATGTGGTGGTCAACAACGCGGGCATCCTGATCTCCGGCGGGTTCCTCGAGCAAACCGAGGACGACTGGCGGCGCATGATCGCGATCAACATGATGGGCCCGCTGCTCGGCTCGCGGCTGTTCGTGCGGCAGATGGTCGAGGCGGGCAAACGGGGCGCCATCGTCAATATCTGTTCGGTCGGCTCATTTCTGCCGACCTCGCTCGCCCCCTCCTATGTCACCGCCAAGGCGGGCGCGTGGCAAGGTACCCAGGCGTTGCGCGCCGAATTCGCCGGGCACGGCATCCGGGTGAGCGCGGTCTGTCCCGGTCTGATCGCCACCGAGTTGTCCGCGCGCGGCACGCGGGCGGGCGCGGATGCCGAGGCGAGCGCCGACTGGCGCGCGAAACTCGCACGGGGACAGGCGGTTTTCGGACGCTCCCCGGATCGGGTCGCCGCCGCGGTGGAGCGCGCGGTGCGCTGGAATCTCGCTACCGTGCCGGTCGGCATCGAGGCCTGGGCCGGTTGGTACCTGGCGCGGCTGTCGCCCGCGGCACTGCGCGGGCTCTCGGGCCTGCTGCGAATGCGGTTGGCGGAGCAGGCGCTCGACGTGTCGCGACGGGTGCTCGGCGGTGGCCGATGAGGACGGCGATCGTCACCGGCGGTGGCGCGGGCATCGGCCGCGAGACCGCGCTGTTGCTCGCGCGCGACGGATATCGGGTCGTGATCGCCGATATCGAGGAGGACGGCGCGCACGCGGTGGCCGAGGAGATTCTGGCCGCGGGCGGGCGGGCCCATCCGTATCGGCTCGACGTGGCGGACGCGGCCCAATGGGGCAGGTGCGCGGAATGGGTTCGCGCCGAATTCGGCGCGGCGGATGTGCTGGTGAACAACGCGGGCGTGATGGACACTGGCGGATTCTGCGAAACCAGTGCGGCGCAATGGCAACGCACGGTCGACATCGACCTGATGGGCGTGATCTACGGCGCTCGGGTGTTCGCCCGGCAGATGATCGACGCGGGCGTCCGTGGCCATATCGTGAACGTCTCTTCGGCCGCGGCGTTCTTCCCCGCCAAATACATCCCGGCCTACTCGAGTGCCAAGGCGGCCGTGCTGATGGCCAGTCAATGTCTGCGAGTCGAGCTGCGGCCCAAGGGAATCGGTGTGTCCGCGATCTGTCCCGGCGCCATCCGAACGGACCTGCTCGCGCATGGTGAGCGCGCCGGTCTCGACGAGACCCAGCAGGCGGCATGGCGCGCGGACATCGGACGCGTCCAAGGATTGGCCTTCGCCGGACCGGACAAGGTCGCGCGGGCGATCGTGCGGGCGATCCGCCGCGATCACGCGATCGTGCCGGTGAATCCCGAGGCGTGGCTGGGCTACCTCACGTTTCGCCTCGCGCCGGGTCTGGTGCGCGCGGTGGGCAGTGTCGGGTCCTTGGCGCTCGCCGACACACTGCTGCCCAGGGTACGGCCCGTGCTGAACCGAATCACGAAGTGAGGCAAGACATGAACGAAACGGCAGTGCCGCGGTACGAGGTCGCCGTGATCGGCGCGGGCCCCGGCGGCATCGCGGCGGGCGTGAAGTTGCGCCGGGCGGGCATCGACGACTTCATCGTGCTCGAACGCGCCGACGAGGTCGGCGGCAGCTGGCACGAGAACCACTATCCCGGGCTCGGCGTGGACGTTCCGGCGCTGGCCTATCAGTACTCCTTTGCCCGCAAGGCGAATTGGAGCCGGGTCTTTCCGCTCGGTGCGGAGGTCGAGCAGTACCACATCGAGGTGGCACGGCGATTCGGCGTGCGCGCCAGGGTGCGTTTCGGCGCCGAGGTCGAGCGGGAGGAATGGGACGACGACGCGGGCTACTGGCGGCTGACGCTGACCGACGGCTCCGTCGTCAGCGCGCGGTTCGTGATCAGCGCGGTGGGCGCGTTCGTCCGGCCCAAGGCCGAGGTGGGCATCGCGGGCGCCGACTCCTTCCGGGGAAAGGTGTTGCGGCCCAGCAGCTGGGACCACGACTACGACCTGTCCGGTAAGGCGGTCGGCATCATCGGCACGGGCGCCAGCGCGGTGCAGATCATCCCGTCGATCGCGCCCGAGGTCGCCACGCTGACCGTGTTCCAGCGCACGCCGGTGTGGTCGTTGCCGAAGCCGGACTTCCGCATTCCGGTCGCGCTGCAACGGGTGCTCGCGGTGCCGGGGATCCAGCCGTTGCTGCACGGCGGTGCGCTGGTGGTGGTCGATCTCGCGCTGCGCACGGTGGTCGGGCTACCGGGCGGTGTGGTACATCCGGTGATGGACCGCTTCGACGCCGTCTGCCAGGCGTTGTACCGGCGCTATCTGCGGTGGGTGGTCAGCGACGCGGCGACCAGGGCGGCGTTGACGCCGAACTTCGGTGTGCTCGCGAAGCGGCCGACGCTGTCGAACAGCTATCTGCGGGCCTACAACCGGGACAACGTCGCCCTGGTGACGGCGCCCATCGAGAAGATCACCCGCACGGGGGTTCGCACCGGGGACAAGGCACTGCATCGGTTGGACGCGCTCATTCTCGCCACCGGGTACGAGGTCTTCTCGGACCCGGAGACCTACCGGCCCGGAACGATAGTGGGCCGCAACGGGTTCGACCTCGCCAAGTTCTACCGCGAGGAGGGTTTGCAGGCGTATCAGAGCGTCTCGGTGCACGGTCTGCCGAATCGGTGGACGCTCGTCGGCCCGTACTCCTGGACCGGTTCGGGCTGGCACGCGTTCGTCGAGATGACCGCCGATCACGCGGTGCGCGCGATCGGGGAGACGCGCCGGCGCGGTGCGCTCTGGTGCGAGGTGCGCAAGGAGGCCGCGGACGCGTATCACCGCGCGGTGCATCGCAGGGGCGAGTCGCTGCGCTACTACCTGTCCGAGCTCAACGGTCACGTGCCGACCTATTACCGGAACTCGCAGGGGGACACCACCTATGTGCGGCCCTCGGGATTCTTCGAGGCACGACGTGGTAACCGCCGGTTCCCGCTCGACGACTACCGGTACGAACTGCGCGTCCCCGCGGGAGCTCCGGCATGACCGGGGGTGTGGCGGTGCACGTCGAGTTCGCCGGCCGGGCCGGACTGCGGCTGCGGGTCGCGCACGCGCTGCTGCGGGTCACCGTGCGTCCCGCGCTGGACGGGCTGAGTGTGCTGGCCGAGCATGCCCCGCTGCGCGGCGCCGCGGCCTTCCGGATCGCCAATCTCGCTGATCTGCTTGCGATTCCGCTGCGAGCGCCGCGCGGTACCAGGCGCCGGGCGGTCCTGTTCCCCGGTTTCCGTGCCGAATGGCTCTGGCACCGCGCCGATCCCGGGCCGGAGGACACCGCACGGGCGGCGGTGATCCTCTACTTCCACGGCGGCGGCTTCCTGGCAGGCGGGTTGCACAGCCACCGGCGGCTGGCCGCGCGCATTGCACGGGCCACCGGTGCCGCGCTGCTGAACGTGGACTATCGGCAGCTGCCCAAGGGCCATCTCACCGACACCGTCGACGACGCGGTCACCGCGTACCGCTACCTGCTCGACCGCGGCTTCGCCCCGCAACGCGTGGTCTTCGCCGGTGATTCGGCGGGCGGGGGATTGACCTTCGCCGCCGCCCTGGCCGCGCGAACGCGGGCGTTGCCGCTTCCTGCGGCCATCGCGGCGATCGCGCCGTTCGCCGACCTCGACCCGGAGAGCCGACGGGGGCATCCGAACGATCGCCGCGACGCGGTGCTGTCGGCGCGCTCGCTGGCGGTGCCCGCGCTGGTCGGCTTCGCCCGCGACGGCGTGCTCGATCCGAGCTGGTCGCCGGTCAACCACGACTTCACCGGGATGCCACCGACCCTGATCCAGGTGAGTGATCGAGAAGTACTGCTGCCCGACGCCGAGGCACTGGCCCGTCGCTGCGCCGCGGCCGGGGTGCCGCACACATTGCAGATCTGGGACAACGCGATTCACGTCTTCCATGCGGGCGCCGACCTGCTGCCCGACGCGCGCGCCGCGATCGCCGCGCTCGGCGCCTTCCTGCGGCGCGCGCTCGACGACGCTGCGGGCGGCCGCGCCACCGACCAGACCACCGCGGCGTGAACCGCCGCACGACCACGGACAGGTTTCCCATGAACACCACCAGCACACCAGAGTTCGACGTGCTCGTCATCGGTGCGGGCTTCGGCGGCATCGGCGCCGGTGCCGCGCTGCGGCGCGCGGGCGTCGACAACTTCGTGATCATCGACAAGTGGCCGCGGGTCGGCGGCACCTGGAACGCCAACACCTATCCCGGTGTGGCCGTGGATGTTCCGTCGCCGATCTACAACTTCTCGTTCCAGCAGCGGTCGCGCTGGTCCCGGTTCTTCGCACCGGGCGCGGAGATCCAGCGTTACGCCGAGGAAGTGGTGGACAAGCAGGGCCTGCGGGACAAGCTGCGCCTCGGGTGCGGGGCGGTGCACGCACGGTTCGACGAGGCCGCCGATCACTGGCGGGTGCTGAGCACCGACGGGGACGAGATCACCGCCCGGTTCCTGGTGAGCGCCGTCGGCGTCCTGGAACAGCCGAAGCCGCCGGACATTCCGGGGCTCGACCGGTACGAGGGCACCCTCATGCACACCGCGCGCTGGGACCACTCCTACGACTACAGCGGCAAACGGGTCGCGGTGATCGGCACCGGAGCGACCGCGCTGCAGGTGATTCCGCGCCTGGCCGCGGCCGTCGAGCAACTAACGGTCTTTCAGCGCACTGCCATCTGGGTGGCGCCCAAGCCCGACTTCGCGTTGGGCGGGCTCGGGCATCGGGTGCTCGACTTCCCGCCGGCGCAGCAGGCCGTGCGACTGATCGGCAATGTGGTCGTCAACGCGTTCCTCGGGATCGGCTTCGCGCTCTCGGACTATCCGCGTCTGACCTCGGGTGCGCTCGGCATCGGGGAGGCGGCGCTGAAGGCCTACCTGTTCACCCAGGTGCGCGATCGCGGGCTGCGCCGTGCGCTCACCCCGACCTACCGCCTGGGCTGCAAACGCCCATCGATCTCCAACAACTATTTCAAGACCTATACCCGGCCCAACGTCGAGCTGGTCACGACCGCGATCGAACGCGGCACCGCGGGCGGCATCGTCACCGTCGACGGCGTGCACCGTGAGTTCGACATGGTGGTGACCGCGACCGGATTCCAGGTGATGGACAAGGGCGCCACCCCGCCCTACCCCGTATTCGGCTGCGGGGGAGTCGAACTGGGGGAGTACTGGGACACCAACAAGTATCAGGCCTACGAGGGCGTTTCGGTGCCCGGCTTCCCCAACATGTTCCACATCTTCGGGCCCTACGGCTACGCGCCAGGGTCAGTGATCCCGCTCATCGAGGCCACCGCCGCACACAGCAGCAGGGTGATCGCCGAGGCCTTGCGCCGCGGCGCCACCCGGGCCGAGATCCGCAGGGAGCCGCACGAGGAGTACTTCGCCCGCATGTACGCCCGCAACAAGAACACCTACCTCTTCAAGCAGGGTTGCGCACAATCGCGCACGTACTACATCAACTACCAGGGTGACGGGCCAGCCTTCCGGGCGAGCACACAGCTCGGAATGTATTGGAGCAACCGGCATTTCCCGCTCGACCACTACCGGTACACCACGCTACGGCCGGTCGGCGACGATCCGGCCCGCCGGGCCGTCGCCGCGCACTGACCACATCCAGCATCGGAGCCAACCATGAGTATCACTTCCTTCCTGCATACCCAACACGCGGCGGTGACGCCGGTCGACGATTCGGTGTTCGACACGGCCGCACTGGTCTTCACCGTCGAACAGACCCTGGACGCGCCACGGTGGGCGGTGTGGACCGCGCTGGACGACGACCAGGCGTGGCGCTGGCTGCCGATTCCGTGCACGGGCGTGCGCTATGACTCGCCCGAACGCGGCGCCGGCGTGATCCGTGAGATGGGATCGGTGTTCGCACCGCTGCGCGTGCTGTGGGTGGAGCGCGAACGGTTCTGGCGGTACGAGCCGAACGAGCGCATCACCTTCGGTGTGGTGAGCGGAAACTGGATGCAGTACCTGCTGGTCCGGCAGTACGCCGAGGACATGACCTTCACCGAGCTCGGGCCCGATCGCACGCGGCTGGTCTGGACGGTCGCGGTGACTCCGCGCCTGCCGCTGCGCTTCTCGGTCTGGTTCCCGCCGGTGTGGCGCGCCGCCTATCGGCTCGCCGGAGTGGGGCCGGTGTTCCGTCGTCGCGTCGCGGAGATCGCCCGGACGGGGCAGCCGCGGCCGGGCCTGATCGACACCAACGGCGGGCCCGTCGCCGAAGCGCGCGTGCCTCGCGCTGAGGAGGGCGTCAAATGAGCGAAACCGGTACCCTGGCACCGCAATACGAAGTAGTCGTGATCGGCGCGGGCATCGGGGGGATCTGCGCCGGGGTGAAGCTACAGGAGATCGGCATCGACGATTTCCTGATCGTCGACCGGATCGGCGGTCTCGGCGGGACCTGGTACAGCCACAGCTATCCCGACGCGGGCTGCGACATCCCCAGCACCACCTACCAGTTCTCGTTCGCCCGCAAGCCCGACTGGGACCGGCTCTTCGCCAAACGCGACCAGATACTCGAGTACCTGCGCGAGGTGGCCGCCGACTACGATCTGCCGCGCCGAATGCGGTTCCACACCACCATCGTTCGCGAGGAATGGGACGATGACAACGCGCTGTGGCGGCTGCACGTCGACACCGGCGAGATGATCACCGCCCGGTTCGTGATCAGCGCCGTCGGCGCCTACATCAACCCGAAGACCGACCCCGATATCCCCGGGCTCGGCTCCTACGCCGGGGTGCGCATGCACCCGGCGGGCTGGAACCACGACTACGACTTCACCGGAAAGCGCGTCGCCATCATCGGTGTCGGCGCGAGCACGATGCAGATCGCGCCCAAGCTGGCCGCTCAGGTGCAGCGACTCGACATCTATCAGCGCACTCCGCAGGTCTATCTGCCGAAGCCGGATTTCGTGCTGCGGCCGTGGATGCAGCGAATGCTCGCGCTGCCCGGCGGTTCGGCGCTCGTGAACGGGCTCGCCCAGGCCGCGGTCGACTCGATGCTGCGGGTGGCGGTGTTCACGCCCGCGCCGCTGTGGCGGCTCGGGGCCCGGCTCGTCGATGCAGTCGGGCGTAGCGCCTACGCCGGTTGGGTGCGAATCAAGGTGAAGGACAAGCGGATCCGCGAGCAGCTACGGCCCGGGTTCGGCATCGTGTGCATCCGCGGCGGTGCGGGTGGTGACTACCTGCCCACGCTCAACCGCGACAACGTCGAACTGATCACCGCGGGCATCGGCGAGATCACGCCGCACGCGATCCGAGACGCGGGCGGTGTCGAACGCGAGATCGACGCACTCGTGCTCGCCACCGGCTACGAGGTGTTCTCCGATCCGGAAAGCTACAAGCCCGGAACCGTGCTCGGCCGCGACGGTTTCGACCTCGGCGTGTTCTACAACACCGAGGAGCTCAAGGCGTACTACAGCACCTCCGTGCATGGCGTGCCGAACCGCTTCATCATGATCGGTCCGTACTCGTGGACGGGCACCGCGTTCCACTATTTCGTGGAGAACGCGATGCGCCACATCGCCACCGTCATCGCCGAGACCCGCGGGCGTGGGGCCGTGGCGGTGGAGGTGCGGCCGCAGGCGCAGGAGCGCTTCCATCGGCAGATGCTGCGCAGCGGCCGTAACCTGTCCTACTACTTGGAAACTCGGTGCGAAGGATCCAACAGCTACTTCATCAACTCGCAGGGCAAGTCGCCGTATCTGCGGCCGTGGTCGTTGTTCAAGACCTACCGCAAAGCGACCCGTTTCGATCGAGAGGACTACAGCTACCGCTATCCCGTGCGGATCGACGACCCTATCGACACACCCGAGGTCGAGCTGGCCACGGCCGAGCCGGCCTAGCGGGCGCGCGAGCTCGTGGTCAGGCGGGGATCGCCGCGGTCAGCGTGTAACTCAGCACGATCGCGGCGAGCACGGCCACGAGCAGCAGCGCCAGCAGCAGTCCGGGCACATTGTCGATGAGGGCCGGTTCTTTGCGGTCGATGCGCGATACTGCCATGAGACTGTCCTCCGGTAATCGGCGTGATGTATAACTGCGTTCCCTGTTGCGTGAGGGTCAAACATCGACTTGCGTGACTCGTGTGCACACGCCGGGGTGGGGGCTAGAACAGACCGGCCAGGTTGCCGAAGTAGTCGTTCTGGTTGCTGTTGCCGAACCAATCGAAGCCGCCGCCGTCGCCGCCGTACCAATCGAAGGTGTTGTCGTTGTCGCCGCCGAACATATCGGCGATATCGAACGTCTGATTCGCGCCGGTATCGCCGAACCAATCGAAGTTCGTATCGATGTCGTACGGGTCGCCGTAGTCGCCGCCGAAAAGGTCGCCGTCACCGAACGGGCTCGCGTCGTCACCGCCCTGCCAGTCGAATCCGTCGTCGAAATCGTCCACCCCGAACGAATTGCTGTCCGGGTTCGAGAACGGATCGCCGTAGTCGTCACCGAAGGTCTGGTCGCCGCCGGAGGGATCGCCGAACATATCGGAGGGATCACCGAACATATCGAAGGGATCGCCGAACGATTCGTCGCCGCCCGGCTGGTCGCCGCCCTGGTCGTCGCCGAACCAATCGGGCCAGTCGCCCGGCGTGGACTGCTGATCGTCACCGGATTGCTGCTGCGGTTTCGGACCCGGTGCGTTGGGCAGGGTCGGGCGATCACCAAAATCTCCCGGGTCCCCGGATTCTCCGGGGTCGCCTTTCTGCGGGGTGCTGTCGGACGGTGAATTCGCGCTCGGCTTGCCGCGTTTGTACATCTGGTTGAGTTCGTTGACTTCGTTCTTGCCGAGCGGGCTCGGTCCGTCACCGCAGCGGTTGACCGTGCTCGCCATGATGCTGCAACCGCTGTCGTTGTGGTCGAGGCCGATGGCGTGCAGCAGTTCGTGCGCGGCGATCTCGGTGCGGTCGTCGGGGTCGAAATTGGCGTTCTTGGGGTCGAGTTTGACGAACGGGCCGTTGTCCCAGCCGCCGAGTCCGGCGACGTCACCCTGGAAGTGTTCGTTGCTGATATTGATCGCGTTCTTGCCCGTTCCCGGTTGCAGCACGAAATTCAGGCCGGGCGTCGCATTCAGGTGTTTGACCGCGGTCTCGATCGCGGGATCATGAATCGTGTTGTTGTAGTGGATGATCGCGCGGCCGTCTTTGTCATAACCCTGGGTCGGTACCCGGAAATTGAAACTCGCGGCCTGCGCGGTCGCCGCGGTCCCCACCGTCAGGCTCAATCCGGCGGGCGTGAGCAGGGCACCGGCGAGCAGTGTCGCGAATAGCCGGGGCCTGCCGTTCCCGGATGATTGCGCGAGGCGATGCTTCCCGCGATAACTACGACGACTGCCCGCATTCGGCATGGACTATAAACCTCCGAGTTCTCGATGAACCGGCACCAGCGCCCGGCTCGACGCCGTCGACAATACTGCGAGAATCCGCCGATCGCCCAAACTGTAAGACGCACCTAAACACGCGAAAACAGCACCACCGCAACATATTTAAGATCCGCCTGTATCGCTGTTAGGCGGGCGCCCGTACAACGTTCGGCGACCTGTCGATGCGCCCCCGGCGGAACGATGCCGGCTGTTCGATGGATAACCACGCCGGGGTCGGCCGGATGACGTTGTATCACTGTCCATTCCGTCCCTCGGCGGGCCGCGCAATGGCCGTCGATGCTCTCACGCGGACCGCGAACTCCGCTGGAGAGCGCGAAAAGCGTTGACCCTGTGGCCTATTCGAAGTAAGCCCACGGTGGATCGATCGACGGGGAACGGGCGGGTCGGAAGTCGGTTCGGCCATCACGAATTGCGCGGGCTGCTCGGCCGCGGGACCGCTGTCCCAGCGCCGGTGAGCTCGCCCGCGTGCGGCGTTGGTCCCGTCGCGGCTGGACAAGGCCGACGCGGGAGACGGCCGTGCGGTGCGACCAGAATCGGCCGCTTCGGTGCGGGACCGACGACGCCACGCTGGCTCGGCCGATCAACGAGTTCGGTTCGGCCGCGCGTGGTGGTCGCCTGCAGGCGGTCACCGGACGCACCTGTGCCATGACGTGCACCGTGGCGGCCGGACTCGTCGGTTGCCGCGGGGCAACGATGCCGTGGTCTATCTGTACTGAGTGGAACACGCGGGGCCGCAGCGATATTCAGAAGTAGCGCGCCCAGATGTAGGTCCAGGCCAGGATGGTGCTGAGCGCGGTGACGAGGATGCCGTATTTGGTGAAGGTCCAGAAGGTGATGGTGTGGCCGGCGCGGCGGGCGATGTCGAGGGCGACGACATTGGCGCTGGCGGCGACCGCGGTGCCGTTGCCGCTGAAGTCGGCGCCGAAGGCGAACGACCACCACAGTGCCTGTCCGTGCACGGGATTGGGCGTTTCGGTGACCAAGCCCTCGACCACGGGCGCCATCGTGGTGGTGTAGGGGATGTTGTCGATGAAGGCGGCGACCACGGCGGAGCCGAAAACCAGTGTGGCCGAGGCAAGCAGCGGGCTGTCGCCGAAGGCGCTGACGGCGGCCGCGCCGATGCGATCGATCACGCCGGTGTGCACGAGACCGGCGACCATCACGAACAATCCCATGAAGAAAACCAGTGTGCCCCACTCGACTTCGCGCAGGATCTCGCCCACGTCGAGATCGGAGATCAACACCATCGCACCGGCGCCGAGCAGCGCGATGATCGAGGGCGCGATGTGCAACACCGAGTGCAGTCCGAAGCCGACCACGACGGCGGCGAGCACTAGCAGGGAACGGGCGAGCAGCTTCGGGTCGGTGATGGCGCGCCGCTCGTGCAGCGCCATCACGACATCGACGTGCGCCGAATCCTGGCGCAGATGTTTGCGGAACAACCACCGGGTGAACAAGACGAACAGCACGAAGATCACGGTGACGGCGGGCGCCATGTGCACCAGGAAGTCGTTGAAGCTCAAGCCCGCCCTGCTGCCGATGATGATGTTAGGCGGGTCGCCGATCAGGGTCGCCGCGCCGCCGATGTTGGCGGCGAGGATCTCGGCGATGAGAAACGGTTGCGCGGGCAGCCGCAACCGGTCGCAGACGACGATGGTCACCGGCGCGACGAGCATGATGATGGTGACATTGTCGAGCAGCGGCGAGGCCACCGCGGTGATCACCATCAGCATCACCATGAGCCGGAACGGGTTGCCGCGCGAGCGTTTCGCCGCCCAGATAGCCAGGAAGTCGAACAGGCCGGTGTGTTTGACGACGCCGACGATGATCATCATGCCGAGCAGCAGGAAGATGACGTTCCAGTCGATCCCGTTGTGCGCGGAGTAGAACACCTGCTCGCCCGGCGCCAGGCCGAGCACGGTCATCAGGCCCGCCGCGACGAGCACGATCTTGACTTTGTCGGCGCGCTCGGTGGCGATGCACCAGAACGCGCCGACGAAAATGGTCAGGGCCAGTAGTTGATTCACGCCGATCACCTCGTGCGGCCCGGCGGGCTCAGTCCTCGGGTCCGGCGATGGCCAGGCTCAGCAGCAGGCGTTCCAGGGTCACCGCGCCGAGCAGCGTGCGATCGCGGTCGACGACGGCGACCAGCGGGCTGTGCTTTTGCGCCATCAGCGAGGCGACCTCGAGCAGGGTGGCGCCGGGGCGGACGGTGGCCGGTTTGGCGATGGTCTCTGGCAGGCAGTCGCCGACGGTCCACCGGCCTGGCTCCTGCCAGAACAGTTCGGCGTGCAGCTCGTCGATCGTGCGGACCAGCGCCTGATCGTTCTGGTACGAGCTCGGGATGGCCAGCCGCAGCACCTGGGTGCCGGGCAGCACGGCGATCGGCCGGTCCGCGTCGTCGACGACGATCATCCCGGGTAGTCGATTGACCACCATCAGCCGCATGGCCTTGGCGACGGGGTCGCCCACCCGGACGGTGGGCAACTGAATCGCGATCTCACGTGCTTGCATGGCTAGGTCCCGTTGCGCGTGCGGGGGAAAGGTGGGCATCACCGGTTCCGATCGTCGGCGAGAGTGTCGAGCAGGCGTTCGAGGCGGGCGACCCGGTCGGGGAGCGGGGCGCTGTGCAGCAACTGAGCGAACTGGTCGGCCTCGTCGGGCTCGAGCGCGACGATCTGCACCGGTTCGTCACCGGTGTCGTCGTAGACGAGGACGTGCTTGTCGCCGTCGGACGCGGTGAGCAGGGCGAACCGAGCGCCGCCGCGGGCCAGGAAATGGTGCACCGTGCCTCGTCCAGGCACAGTGGTTCGGTCGACATCCATGCCGGCTGTTCCTCCCGTGGTCCCGTGATTTCCGACTTCCAGTGTTGTCGGTGCCGCTCCGTTGAACCATCGGTGCTGTTACTCATCTCCGCAGGTAGCGGCTATGTAGTCGAGATGGCGCGGAATGGGTGGCCGACCCCATGGACACCTCGCGCGCGCATGGACAGACTGGAGGGATGGACCGACCGGACAGTGCAGGTGGCTTGTTCCGGCGGCGACCGTGGACGCCGGGTCGGGCACTGTTCCGGCGCATCTTCCTGATCAACGGCGCGGTGTTCACGCTCGGCACGCTGGTGCTCGCGGTCTCGCCCGCGACGGTGTCCGCGCGGGTGCGGTTGACCGAGATCCCGGTGTTGCTGATCGGTCTCGCGGTGATCCTGGCCGCGAACGCGCTGCTGCTGCGGACGAGCCTGGCGCCGCTCGACGGGCTGATCGCCTCGATGCGTCGGGTGGACCCGCTGCGGCGCAGCGGCCGCTTCGACGAGCGCGGCAACGGCGATCTGTCGCACCTGATCGATACGTTCAACGCGATGGTGGACCGGCTGGCCACCGAGCGCACCGCGGCGAGCGCGTCCGCGCTGGCGGCGCAGGAGGGGGAACGCCGCAGGATCGCCAGGGAGCTGCACGACGAGATCGGCCAGAGCCTCACCGTCGCACTGCTTTCGATGAAACGCGCGGCCGATCGCTCGCCCACCGACGTGGCCGAGGTCTTGCACGACGCGCAGGAAACCGTGCGCGGGTGCCTCGACGAGGTACGCAACATCGCCCGGCGGCTGCGCCCCGACGTGCTCGACGACCTGGGCCTGGCCAGCGCGCTCGCGGCGCTGTGCGGTGAGTTCGCGAACACCGCGGGGATCACCGTGGCGCGCAAGGTGGATCGCGATCTTCCCCGGCTCGCCGAGGAGGTCGAGCTCGTCTGCTACCGCATCGCGCAGGAGAGTCTGACCAATATCGCCAGGCACGCCGAGGCCACCGCGGTGCGGTTGAGCTTGTCCGTGCGCTCGGACAATCTGGTGCTGCGGGTTCGCGACAATGGACGTGGCGGCGTGGTCGAGGACGGCGCGGGCATTCGCGGCATGCGCGAACGCGCCCTGCTCGTGAACGCCACGCTGACCATCGATTCGGCGCCGGGACACGGCACCGAGGTGTGCGTGCGCATCCCGCACCACGATTCAGGAGGTAGCTCGTGACAACCGCGGCACCGGCCCGGGTCTTGCTCGCCGACGACCACGCCCTGGTGCGTTCGGGTCTGCGGCTGATCCTCGACGCCGAACCCGACCTCACCGTGGTCGCCGAGGCGGCCAACGGCTACGACGCGATCCAGCAGATCGCCGCGACGCCGGTGGATCTGGCGATCCTCGATATCGCGATGCCGCGGCTGACCGGGATCCAGGCCGCGCGCGAGATCGCGAACAATCATCCGCAGGTGCGGATTCTGATGCTGTCGATGTATGACAACGAGCAGTACTTCTTCGAATCGCTGCGCGTCGGCGCGTCCGGCTACGTGCTGAAGTCCGTGGCCGACCGCGATCTGCTCGAGGCCTGCCGGGCCACCCTGCGCGGCGAGTCATACCTGTATCCGGGCGCGGTGAACTCGCTGATCCGGGACTGGCTGCACCGCGCGCGCGACGGGGAGTCGCTGCCCCGCAGCCTGCTCACACCGCGCGAGGAAGAGGTGGTCAAACTCGTCGCCGAGGGCTTCTCGTCCCGGGAGATCGCCGGTGACCTGTTCATCAGCGTGAAGACCGTGGACCGGCACCGGGCCAACGTGATGCAGAAGCTGGGTTTGCGCGACCGACTGGCGTTGACCCGTTACGCCATCCGCGCCGGGTTGATCGAGCCCTGATCCCGCCGACCGGAACGGTGGGTGGTTGTCCGCGGGCGACCGGGCGACGGCAGACTGGTTGCCGATGAAACTGCCCGAACTGCCCGACCTACCGGTCCGCGCCACTCTCGATCAGCTCGTCGCCACCCTGGCGCAGCGGGGGACCGCTGTGCTGGTCGCACCGCCGGGCACGGGGAAGACGACTCTGGTGCCGCTGGCCTTGGCGGCGGCGACCGGCCGGGTGCTGGTGGCCGAGCCGCGCCGGATCGCCGCGCGCGCCGCGGCCGCGCGGATGGCGGCATTGCTCGGGGAGCGGGTGGGCGAGACCGTCGGCTACTCGGTGCGCGGGGAGCGTCGCGTCGGGCCGGACACCAGGATCGAGGTGGTCACCTCCGGCCTGCTCGTGCGGCGGCTACAGGGTGATCCCGAGTTGTCCGGGGTGGCCGTGGTGCTGCTCGACGAGTGTCACGAGCGGCACCTCGACGCGGACCTGCTGCTGGCGTTGCTGCTCGACGCCAGGGCCGGGCTGCGACCGGACCTGCGGGTGCTGGCCACCTCGGCAACCGTTGCGGCCGAGCGGCTTTCCGCGCTGCTGGACGCGGACCGCGGTGCGCCGGTGCTGCGGGTCGAGGGGCGGACCCACCCGGTGCGCACGACGTACGTGCCGCAGGCCCCGCGCGAGCGGGTCGAAGCACACGTGGCTCGTGCGACCAGGGCCGCGCTCGCCGCGACCGACGGGGACGTGCTGGTCTTCCTGCCGGGGGCCGGTGAGATCCGCCGGACGACAGCACTTCTCGCTGACCTGAGCGGTATCGATGTCGTTCCGTTGCACGGCAGGCTCGCCACGGCCGGGCAGGACGCGGCGCTGCGGCCGGGCGCCCGGCGGCGCGTGGTGCTCGCCACGGCGGTGGCCGAATCGAGTCTGACCGTGCCTGGCGTGCGGGCGGTGGTGGATTCGGGCCTGGCCAGGGTGCCGCGCATCGATCGCGGTCGCGGGCTGTCCGGGCTTGCGACGGTGCGGGTTTCGGCGGCGGTGGCCGAGCAGCGCGCGGGCCGCGCCGGCCGCGAGGCGCCCGGCGCGGTGTGGCGCTGCTGGCCGGAGTACGAGCACGCCACGCTGCCCGCCTACCCGGAGCCGGAGATCCGCACGGCGGACCTCACCCGGTTGGCGTTGGAGCTCGCGTGCTGGGGCACGGCCGACGGACACGGCCTCGCGTGGTGGGACGCGCCGCCGACCGGTGGGCTGGCCGCGGGCCGAGAAGTGTTGCGCGCCTTGGGCGCGGTGCACGACGACGGCACGGTCACCGACCGTGGGCGGCAGATCGCGCAGCTCGGCTTGCATCCGCGATTGGCGCGCGCGTTGCTCGACGGCGCCCCCGTGGTCGGCGCGCGGGCGGCGGCGGAGGTGGTGACCGTTCTCGACGACGACACCCTGCTCGACGGCGTCGATCTCGTGTCGGGCCTGCGCGCGCTGCGCCGGGAGCGGCCGGGGCGCTGGCAGCGCGAGGTCGACCGACTGACCCGCGCGGTCGCGGCGGCCGACGGTCGCGACGATCCGGCATTCGTTGTGGCGCTGGCCTATCCGGAACGCCTCGCGCGTCGGCGCGCGCCTGGCTCGGCGAGCTACCTCATGGCGGGCGGCACCGCGGTGACGTTGCCGCCCGGTTCCGGTGTGGGGGAGGCTCAGTGGCTGGCGGTCGGTGTGGCGACGCGTGATCCGGGGCGGTCCGAGGGGCAGATCCGGCTGGCGGCCGCGGCCGACGAACAGCTCGCGCGGCGCGCGGCGGCGAGCCTGGTGACCACCGTGGACGAGGTGGCCTGGTCGGACGGCGACGTGGTGTCCAGGCGGACCGAGCGCCTCGGCGCGATCGTATTGTCGGAGCGGCCGATTCGCGATCCGGACCGCGCACTGCTCGCCGCCGCCGTGCGCGACGGACTGCACACGACCGGACTGGAACTGCTGCGGTGGGACGGCGAGGCGGTCGCGTTGCGGCACCGCCTCGACTTCTTGCACCGCACCCTCGGGGCGCCGTGGCCCGCGGTCGACGACCAGTCGTTGCTCGGCACCGCCGATCTCTGGCTCGGACCGGAACTGGCCACCGCCCGCAACCGCGCCGACCTGGCCCGGGTGGACGCCGGGGCGGCTTTGCGTCGCCTACTGCCCTGGCCGGAGGCCGCCCAGCTGGACGAATTGGCGCCGGAAAGGCTGACGGTGCCCTCCGGTAGCCGTCCCCGCCTCGACTACGCGACCGACTCGCCGGTGCTCGCGGTGAAGGTGCAGGAGGTGTTCGGCTGGGCCGAAGCGCCACGCCTGGCCGGCGGGCGCGTTCCCCTTGTGCTGCACCTGCTCTCGCCAGCGCAGCGCCCCGTCGCGGTCACCGCGGACCTGGCGTCGTTCTGGCGGACCGGTTGGCCGCAGGTACGCGCGGACCTGCGCGGGCGCTACCCCAAACACGCGTGGCCGGAGGATCCCGCCACGGTACCGGCGCACCGTGGCACCGCGCGCAACGCGGGCCGCGGCTGAACGCCGGTGGGCCGCTTGCCGTTCGGCATCGGCCCCACCGGAGGCTCAGCCCTGGAGCCGGGCCGCGGACACGTCGATGCCCAGCCCGTGCTCGCCGAGCGGCGCGCCCGAGGTGACGCTGACCGAACGCACGGTGAACGGCCAACCCGGGCTGGTGGCGCTGCTCGCCGGCACCATCGTCTCGGTCTACGCCTTCGACGTCGAGGATCGGCGGATCACGCGCATCTGGGTGATCCGTAACCCGGAGAAGCTGCGCGCCTGGACCGACTCAGCCGGGGATCGCGGTAGCGTTTCGTCTGTTCACGCCCCGGCAAACCGCAGGCTCTAGCATCCGCGGGATGGTCTCAATGTCGCGTCGACACCTGTTCGGCTCCGTGGCGGCGGGCGCGGCCGCCTCGCTGCTGCCGCCCGCGCTGCACCGCGCGATGGCCGCGCCGATGCGGCGCGGCGGGCTCGCCGGGATCGAGCACGTGGTGCTGCTGATGCAGGAGAACCGCTCGTTCGACCACTACTACGGGACGTTGCGCGGGGTGCGCGGCTTCGGGGACGAGTCGCCGCTGCGGTTGCGCGACGGGCGATCGGTCTTCCGGCAACCGTGGCCGGTGCCGCCGGGGCAGCCGCCCGCACCGGCCGCGGAGGTGCTGCCGTTCTCGCTGCGCGAAGCGGCGGCGCGGGCGGGCCGTCCGGACAGCGACATCCAGTACCTCGACGCGCTGAACCACGAGTGGCACGGCAGTACCGCGGCGTGGGCTCAGGGCTGGTACGACAACTGGGTTCCCGCCAAAACGCCTGCCACGATGACCTATTACGAGCGGCGCGACATTCCCCTTCAGTACGAACTGGCCGAGACCTTCACCATTTGCGACGCCTACCACTGCTCGATGTTCGGCGGCACCAACCCGAACCGGAACTACTTCTTCACCGGCACCACCGGATTCGAGCCGGGAACGCGAAATCGCGCCGTGGCCAACGACGCCTACGAGGTGGACCATCCCGGCTACGAATGGACCACCTATCCGCAACGGTTGCAGGCCGCGGGCGTGTCCTGGCAGATCTACCAGGAATGGGACAACTTCACCGACAACCCGGTCGAGTATTTCGCGCCGTTCAAGCGGATCGGCGCGCGGGTGCTCGCGCAGGTCGACGGCGGCTACCGGACGACCGAACAGCTCTACACCGCGTTGCTCACGCTGCCCGAGGCAGATCGGCAGCGCCTGCTCGCCCAGCTCGACGCGGCACTCGACGGCCTGGACGCAGGGCAGCGCAGTCTGTTCGACCGTGCCATGTACCGCAGCGCGCCGGGGACGCTGCTGCAACGCTTCCGCGCCGACGTCACGGCGGGCGCGCTGCCCGCCGTGACGTGGCTGGTGCCGCCGCAGGCGCTGAGCGAACATCCGTCCGGTTCGACCCCGGTGGTCAGCGCGAACCTGATCTACGAGCTGCTCGACATCATCGCCGCGGACACCGAGACCTGGTCGAAGACCGCACTGTTCATCAACTTCGACGAGAACGACGGCTTCTTCGACCATGTGCCGCCGCCTGTGCCGCCGCGACCCGCGCACGGCGAAGGCGACGACTGGTACCAGGGGCAGGCGATCGGGCTCGGGCCGCGGGTGCCGATGGTGGTGGTATCGCCGTGGAGCATCGGTGGTTTCGTGGATTCCGAGGTGTTCGACCACACCTCGGTGCTGCGTTTCCTGGAAGCCTGGACCGGTGTGGCCGAGCCGAATATCAGCGACTGGCGGCGCACTGTCTGCGGCGACTTGACCTCGGCGTTCGACTTCCACGTCGCAGGAAGGCCGCCTCGTCTGCGTCGTCCGGGGCCGGTGCCCGCGCCGGTACCGCGATGGATGCCGGATCCGCCACCCGCGCAGTCGGTTCCGGCGCAGGAGCCCGGCGCTCGCCCGGCGCGGGCGTTGCCCTATCAGCCCACCGTGTCGGCGGTGCTGCGCTCGCCGACCCGACTCGCGCTCACCCTGCGCAACAGCGGCGCGCGTCCGGCTCACTTCGCCGTCTACGACTACGCCGATGCGACCGGTTTCCCCGTGCACCACGATGTCGTCGACGAGATCACCGAATTGTGCACGGTCACGGGCGATTACGACATCGTGGTGCAAGGCCCGAATCGTTTCTGGCACGAACTGCGCGGCAATACCGCGGGTGCCGCCGCCGATATCGTTGTGCGCCAGCTGATCCGGCGCGGCCGGCTAGCACTGGATCTGGCCAACGGCGGGGGAGAGCAGGTCGCGCTCGTCGTGACGCCGCGCCGTTTCGGCACGACCGCCCACGAGGTGACCCTGCCCGCGGGCACCACGAAATCCCTCGACTGGCCCACCGAGGACGGTTGGTACGACCTCGCGGTGACCTGCCCGGCGGATCCGACCTTCGCCCGCCGCCTGACCGGACGCGTCGAGGACGCCGGTGCCGAGGGCGATTAGATCGCCAGAAGCATACTTTTACTGCGATATGCGCATCTAGCTATGTATTGACCCGGTGTTTCTCGAAGTCCACAACCAGCCACGGTCCAAAAACAGCAAGGACGGCCGAGTGGACTCGTTCGCTCGAGGGCCGGGTGGGGCATTCGATCTCCCCATCGCGCCTTCGGGTGCGCCGCCGTGGCAGTTCAGGAGGCGGTCGGGGAGAAAAGGATCGGTCCCCAGTTGGTGACGGTCGAGTTTGATCTCGGTGCTGTGGTTCTACTTGGTTATGAAAAGGACAAATGGCCCGGGTGGGGGGCGGCGCTCGATATTGGTGCGGAGTTTGGTGACGGTCGCGGGCGTGGTGGGCGCGCTGGTCGTCGGGGTCGTGCCGGGGGCGCACGCGGCGCAGGGAGACACGTGTGCGACCAAGCCGAAGCCGACCGGAAAAGTGCTGCAAGGGTATTGGGAGAACTGGGACGGCGCGTCCAACGGTGTGCACCCGGGGATGGGCTGGATTCCGATCACCGATGCGCGCATCGCGGCGCACGGCCACAACGTGATCAACGCGGCGTTCCCGGTGATCGAGTCCAACGGCACGGCTCGCTGGGAAGACGGCATGGACAGCACCGTGAAGGTGGCGACGCCCGCGCAGATGTGTGAGGCCAAAGCCGCGGGTGCGACCATTCTGATGTCCATCGGCGGCGCGGCGGCGGGCATCGACCTGAGTTCGAGTGCGGTCGCGGACCGATTCGTCGCGACGATCGTGCCGATCCTGAAGCGGTACAACTTCGACGGCATCGACATCGACCTGGAGACGGGACTCACTGGCTCCGGCAACATCAAGACCCTCTCGGCCTCGCAGTCGAACCTGATCCGGATCATCGACGGCGTGCTGGCGCAGATGCCGGCGGGCTTCGGTCTGACCATGGCGCCCGAGACGGCGTATGTCACCGGGGGGAGCGTCACGTACGGCTCGATCTGGGGCGCCTACCTGCCGATCATCAAGAAGTACGCGGACAACGGCCGCCTGTGGTGGTTGAACATGCAGTATTACAACGGCAGCATGTACGGCTGCTCCGGCGACTCGTATCAGGCCGGGACGGTGCAGGGCTTTGTCGCGCAAACCGATTGTCTGGCCAACGGTTTGACGATTCAGGGCACCACCATCAAGGTGCCGTACGACAAGCAGGTCCCCGGTTTGCCCGCGCAACCCGGTGCGGGTGGCGGCTACATGTCACCGGGCCTGGTGGCTCAGGCGTGGAACCACTACGGTACCGGCGCGGCGAACAGCCTGAAGGGCTTGATGACCTGGTCGCTCAACTGGGACGGTTCGCGCGGCTGGACCTTCGGTGACAACGTCAAGTCGCTGCAGGGGCGATGAGCCGGATCTACCGATCAGGGCAGGGGAGCTGCGCCACGCTCAGTGAGCAGCATCCCCATCAGCCCGGTCTCCTGGGCTTGCGCATGGATCATCGATCGCGCGGTTTCCTTCACCGGGCCCGCGGCGATCAGCTGGTCGGCCGCCTGCGCCATCGCGATACCGCCGCGGTGGTGGCGATACATCAATTGCAGGAACAGGATTTCGGCGTCACGGCCGCGGGCGGCGGCGAGGGCGTCGAGCTCTGCGGTCGTTGCCATGCCCGGCATGACGGTGCCGGGCGGCGCCTTCGGCTCGGCCTGCGCGACCGGCATCGAATGCTGGTGCGGCGCGGACTCGTCCGCAGGCATCCACGCCATTGGCCGTGGCGACAGCGGCGCGGCGTTCGCCAGCCGCAGCCAGCCGAGCATGGTGCCGAGCTCGAGGCGCTGGGTGCTGTCGAGCTGCTGGGCCAGGCGCAGCACCGTGAGATCGACGCCGGGGTCGAGGCGTTGCACCATGAGCAGCGCCTGCTGGTGGTGGGCGGTCATGTCCTGGCTGAAGCCGATCTCCACGGAGCTGAGAATCGGTGTCGCCGTGTGCTTCTCGGGCAGCGCCAGGGGACGCAAGGCGGCGCCGAGCACGAGCAGGGCGAAGACGGCCGAGACGAGGGCGGCAGTGCGGATCCAACGCGGCATGGCTAGGACCCGACGATCGATTCTTGGTCCGCCGGCGGCGAATACACGTCGTTGTCGAGTTGCAACACCATGAATCCGTTGTCGGAGCAAGCGACATAGAGTTGCGAGCCACGCCATTCCGGCGGTGAGAAGCACCAGTCGGTGGACACGTCGCCGAAGGCCAGCTTGCCGGTGCGCGGGGTCAGCGCGTCGAGCGGATTGAACTGCCCTTCCAGCACGGCGCGTGCCGCGCTCGGCGTATTCATCAGCGGCACACCGATGATCGAGGCCAGCGCGTGCGGCGAGTTCCAGAGGCTGAGGTTCTGTCCGGTGCGGGCGGGCGGGTTGTAGTAGGCGATCTCGCGGATGGCGCGCGGGTCGCGGATATCGAAAACGCGGATACCAGAGGAGATCCAGCCGCAGGCGAGCGCGGTCGGATTGTCCCTGCGGTCGGCGGCGCAGTAGTGCGATTCGTAGGCGAAGGCCGAACCGCCCATGGACGAACCGATATTGGCATCTTGGTTTTGCGGCAGGTTGATCTCCAGCTTGATCTTCGCGGCGACCTTGGGTGCGGTGTCGTCGGAGATATCGATGAGTTTCACACCGCCGGAACCGCCCTCGTCGACGGTGTAGAGATAGGGCTTGCCGTCATAGGTCACCGGGACGCTGTGCTGGGTGGCCCAGCCGTCGGTCCAGAACACCCGCCCGATGTGGTGTACCTGCGGGTTCGGGTCGCGGCGTTGCACGGCGCTGATGTCGAGCACGGTGAAGCCGCCGAGCGCGGACAGGTACATCCGATTGCCATCGGCGCTGATCCCGAAGCCGTGCGCCTCGATGCCGGTGAGTCCCTGCCAGATGACCCGCGGGTTCGCCGGATCGGTCAGGTCGACCGCGCTGACGAAGCCGGGGGCGATGCCGGAGGCCCAGTAGGTGTTGCCGTCGGGGGAGAAGCCGCCCTCGTGGGTCGTGATGGGCAGCGGCATCAGCATGTTCGTGCCGGGGCCCGGGTTGAGCAGGCGTGGGTGCGCGCAGTCGGAGATGTCGTAGACCGAGAGGTAGCCGACGCCGGTGCCGACCGGAACGCCGGTGCCCACCAGCAGCTTTCGTGCGGTGTTGACCTTCAGGCTCTCCCAAGTGCCCGCCAGCATGGCGGGTTCGGTCAGCGTGCCGGTGGGGCGGGGGTTCGCCGGATCGGAGACGTCGAGCACCTGGACGCCGCGACCCTCGCTGATCAGGTCGCCGGGGAAGAAGGAGCCCATGTAGGCGCAGTGCTCGAAGCTGGTCGAGGTAATGCCTGCGCCGCGCCCGGCGAAGCCGCCGACGAAGGACATGTTGCAGCGATAGCCCTGGGTGCTGCGTCCACTGTCTCGGTCGGCGGCGGTGACATCGCCCTGCATGCCGTTCTCCGGCGCGGCGCCCGGTCCGCACTCGGCGCGTGGTACGGCGGTGCGGCCGACGTCGAGGAACTCCTGCACGGCGTTCTGGATATCGGACTGTAGGTCGGCCGAAGCACTGCTCGGCACCATGAGCGCGGCCGCGAGGCCGACCATGACCAGGACCATCGGCTTCGTGTCGCGCAGGCGTGCCAGTGAGCGCATCGTCGAACTCCCCAAGCTTCAGCAGGTTTACCCGACCGCCCCAAACTGACTGGGACAGTCGTCGAACTGACTGAATAGTAGTAACTACTGTTAACTTAAGGAAGGGTTCGGCCGAAATTGGCACTGCCGACCGGCGCGCGGTTCCTGATCGCGCGCTGTGCTGGGCGTTCAGTCGCTGGTCAGCCGCGATTCCTGGCTCAGCAGCCGCTCGCACGCCGTCAGCAGAATCCCGCGCAACTCGCCGGAGCGTTCGGCCAGTGCCGACTGCGTTCTGACATATTCCGCGCGTCCGGCCGCCGTCTCGATGCGCACCGGCGTGTACCCGTAGTCGGACAGATCGTAGGGGCTGGCTCGCATGTCGAGTTCGCGCGCGGCGCAGGCCAGTTCGAAGCAGTCCAGCATCAGCCGGGACGAGACCAGCGGGGCGAGCTTGAAACTCCACTTGTAGAGGTCCATGTTCGCGTGCAGGCAGCCAGGCTGTTCGCGCAGCACCTGGTCGGCGCGGGTGAGCGGTTCGGCGTTGCGGCCGATCGCCTCGGGGGTGAAGAAGCGGAACGCGTCATAGTGGGTGCAGCGCAGCGACATCGATTCGACCACCGCGTCGGTGCCGGAGCGGCCGAGGCGCAGCGGCACCTGCTGGTGGCGGATGTCGTCGGTGCGGTAGACCATCGCCCACTCGTGCAGCCCGAAGCAGGACAGCTGAGTGGGGCGAGCCGCGGTGGCGCGCAACAACTTCGCGATGAACTCGAGGGTGTCGCGACGGCGCGTGAGGTACGCGGGGTCGGCGGTGTACACCCCGTCGACCCGGTGATAGCCGCGCGCGCCGTCGTATTCACTGGCGCCTGTGAGCGCGACGCCGAAGCCGGGATGCCAGCGGCGCAACTGCGCGGGTTTGTGCCCGTAGTAGGTGAACAGGAAGTCGATCACCGGATGCGTCGAACCGGCGGCGCGCCGTTCGAGATACGGGCCGACGAGCGCGTCGAGCCGGTCGAGGTGCGTGGCGGCCTCCGCCCGCCACTGCGGCTCGGTGAGCACCGTGGTGGTGGCCGCGCTCATTCGATGATCCGGTGCGTCCCGTCGCGGACGGTGCCGACGAACTCCTCCACCAGGTCCTCCAGCGCCACGATGCCCGTGGTATTGCCGCGGGTGTCCACGACGCGACCGAGGTGGCTGTTGGTGCGCCGCAACCGGGCCAGCGCCTCGTACAGCGGCGTGTGCATGCTGACGGTCGGCAGCGGTCGGATGTCGGTGCGGGGGATGGGCGTTTCCGGGCCCGCCGTCTCGTCGGCGACCTTGTCCAGCACGTCCTTGACGTGCAGATAGCCGACCAGCGAACCGTCGCCTGCCTGTACCGGATAGCGGGAGAATCCGGTTTCGGCGACGGCGGATTCGATGTCGCCGAGCGTGGTTCCGTTGCCGCGCAACGGCACCGTGCGAGTGGTGTCGAGCGCGACCATCACGTCGGCGACGACGCGGTCGCTGGTGCCGAGCGCCTGGGTGAGCCTGCGGTGCTCCTCCTCGTCGAGCAGTCCCTCGGAACGGGATTCGCCGATCATCTCGGCCAGCTCGACCGAGGAGACGGTGGCGTCGAGTTCGTCCTTGGGCTCGATCCGGACCATGCGCAGCGTCAGGTTCGCGGCGAGGTTGTAGAACGCGATGAGCGGACGCGCCAGCCGCAACCACAGCAGGTGCACCGGAACCAGCAGCAGCGCACTGCGTTCCGGGCCCGCCAGGGCGATGTTCTTCGGGATCATCTCGCCGAACAGGATGTGCAGGATCACCACGATGGCGAGCGCGACGGCGAATGCCACCGGGTGCAGCAGCTGTTCGGGCAAGCCGAGGAACTCGAACGGTCCCTGCAACAGATGCGCCACCGCGGGTTCGCCCACCCGGCCGAGCAGGATCGAGCAGATGGTGATGCCGAGCTGGGCGGCGGCGAGCATCATCGACAGGTTCTCGCCCGCGCGAATCACGGTGTCGGCGTTGCGCTTTCCCTGCGCGGCCAGTGCCTCCAGCCGGTCCCGGCGCGCCGAGATCAGCGCGAACTCGGCCGCGACGAAGAAGGCGTTGCCTGCCAGCAGCACCACGGTGAGGGCCACACCGAACAGGTCACCCATGACTGTGCTCCTGTTCGCGATCGGCCGCCGTGCCGGACTCGTCCGGGTTCGGCTCCTGGTGCTGGAAGCGCCGCAGCGCGAGTTCGTCCGGGGCGACCGGGATCAACCGGACCCGGTCGATGCGGCGGCCGTCCATCCGTTCTACCCGGGCGATCCAGCCGCCGGAGGCCGGGGAATCCTCTGAAGACCATTGCTGGGAACGGGGATTCGGCAGCAGCACCTCGTCGCCCGGTTCCGGGATGCGGCCGAGGCGGGTGAGCACCAGGCCGCCGAGCGTCTCGTATTCGCCCTCCGGCGCGTCGTAGCCGGTGGCCCTGGACACCTCGTCGATGCGCAGCAGGCCCGAGCAGTCCCAGCCGTCGGAGACGCGGCGCACGTCGAGCTCTTCCTCGTCGTGCTCGTCGCGCACGTCACCGAGGATCTCCTCGATGATGTCCTCCATGGTGACGATGCCCGCGGTGCCGCCGTATTCGTCGACGACCAGCGCGACCTGCATGCCGTCGGCCCGGATCCGCTCGAGCACCTCGTCGCCGTCCAGGCTCGCGGGCACGATCGGCACCGGATGGGCGAGCATCTGCAGGGGGATGGTGCGGCGCACGCCCGCGGGATGGGTGAACGCCTGCTTGATGTGCACCACGCCGAGGGTGTTGTCGAGGTCGCCGTCGATCACCGGGAAACGCGAATAGCCGGTGCGGCCCGCGGCCTCGATCAGGTCGGCGATGGTGTCGAGCTTGTCCAGCGACTCGATCTTCACCCGCGGCGTCATCAGTTCCTCGGCGCTGCGCGCACCGAACTGCAGCGACCGGTCGATGACCTGTGCCGTGCGCGAATCCAGCGCGCCGCGCAGCGCGGAGGTGCGCACCAGCGAGCCGAGCTCCTGCGGGGAACGCGCGGAACGCAATTCTTCGGCGGGTTCGACGCCGAAGCGGCGCACCACCCAGTTGGCGGTGTTGTTGAGGAAATGGATCAGCCACTTGAACACCACGGAGAACGCGACCATGGGCGCGGCGGTGACGCGCGCGGTGGCCAGCGGTTTGGAGATGGCGATGTTCTTGGGCACCAGCTCGCCGTAGATCATCGACAGCGAGGTGGCCAGCACCAGCGCGAGCGCGAGCGAGACACCGGCGGCGGCGCCGTCGCTGAGCCCGAGGCCGGTGAACACCGGATCGAGCAGTCGCGCGAGCACGGGCTCGGCGATATAGCCGGTGATCAGCGTGGTGATCGTGATGCCGAGCTGGGCGCCGGACAACTGGAACGACAGGGTGCGATGCGCCTGGCGAACCATCCTGGCCCGGACGTCACCCTCGCGCGCGTGCGCCTCGACGGTGCTGCGTTCCAGGGCGGTGAGGGAGAATTCGGCGGCCACGAACAGCGCGGTGCCTGCGGTGAGCGCGATGAAGCCGAGCAAGCTGAGCACGGTGAATGCGACGGTCATCGCCGGCACCACCTGAGGGCCGGAAACCCGCCGCTCGGGAATGGGGCTCGAACTCGGAGGACGCTGGGGAGTAGGAGGACGCCGGGTTTGTCACCCGGCTCGGTAGAGGAGCCCTCCTGTGCTGCGCCCTTGGACGCGGGTGACAACTGGATCCTTTCGCGAAGCCGGTGATGTGCTGCCGGGAGCCGGCAACCCCATGTTACCGGCCCACACGAGCGAACGCGTGGGCCGGTGGGTGTCCCGGCACGAGCGTGTCGGACGCCGTGCCGGGTAGGTGGATCAGTGGACGGTGCTCACCAACCGCTGGGCAGCGGCCGTCCCTCGGCGAAGCCGGCGGCCGACTGCACGCCGAGCACCGCCTTGTCGTGCAGCTCGGCGAGGCTGCGCGCACCCGCGTAGGTGCAGGCGCTGCGCACGCCGGAGCAGATGTGGTCGATGAGGTCCTCGACGCCGGGGCGCTCGGGGTCCAGCCGCATGCGCGAGCTCGAAATGCCTTCCTCGAACAGGGCTTTGCGGGCCCGGTCGAAGCCGCTGTCGGAGGCGGTGCGGGCCGCGACGGCACGCTTGGAGGCCATGCCGAAGCTTTCCTTGTAGGCATTGCCGTCGCGGTCGACGCGCAGGTCGCCGGGGGATTCGTAGGTGCCGGCGAACCAGGAGCCGATCATCACGTTGGACGCGCCCGCGGCCAGCGCGAGCGCGACGTCGCGGGGGTGCCGCACGCCGCCGTCGGCCCAGATGTGCACGCCGAGTTCCTTTGCGGCGGCGGCACATTCGGCGACTGCGGAGAACTGCGGGCGGCCGACGCCGGTCATCATCCTGGTGGTGCACATGGCGCCGGGTCCGACACCGACCTTGATGATGTCGGCGCCCGCGGCGGCCAGGTCGCGGGTGCCCTGCGCGGAGACCACGTTGCCCGCTACCAGCGGCACGCCGAGGCCGAGATCGCGCACGGCGCTGAGGGATTCGAGCATCTTGGCCTGGTGGCCGTGTGCGGTGTCCATCACCAGCACGTCGGCGCCCGCGTCGGCCAGGGCCTTGGCCTTGGCGACCACGTCGCCGTTGATGCCGACCGCGGCGGCGACCCGCAACTGGTCGCGCTCGTCGACGGCGGGCTGGTAGATGCCGGCGCGCACGGCGCCGGTGCGGGTCATCACGCCGGCCAGGGTGCCGTCGGCGGCGGTGAGCACCGCGAGGTGCGCGTGCGCGCGGTCGAGCAGTTCGAAGATCTCGCGCGGCGAGGTGCTGACCGGGGCCTGCGCGAAGTCGGTGATCGCGACGTCACGCAGTCGGGCGAAGCGGTCGACATCGGTGCACGAGGCCTCGGTGACGACGCCGACCGGGCGGCCCGCGTCGACCACCACGACCGCGCCGTGCGCACGCTTGTGCATCAGGGCGACGGCCTCGGAGACCGAACGCTCCGGGTCGAGGGTGACGGGCGTATCGGCGGTGAGCGAGCGGCTCTTGACGAAGGCGATGGTGTCTGCGGCCGCGCTGATCGGCAGATCCTGCGGCAATACGACGATGCCGCCGCGACGGGCGACGGTCTCGGCCATGCGACGTCCCGCGACCGCGGTCATGTTGGCCACGACGATGGGAATGGTGGTGCCGGTGCCGTCGACGGTGGAGAGGTCGACATCGAACCTGGAGGCGACATCGGTCCGGTTGGGGACGAGGAAGATGTCGTCGTAGGTCAGGTCATACGGCGGCTGATGGCCAGGGAGAAACTGCACTTAACCGATGATAACCAAGTCCCGGTGGTGGTGCGCAATTCCGCGGCATCCGGTGGAGACGAACCTCACAGCGTGTCTACCGGGCGTGTCGGGCTCCGCGCGTCGCGATTCCCGCGCGGGCGCCGCCGCCGCTGCCCGCTCGGCCGCGTGACCGCTGCACAGCGGACAACAGCGCGACGAGCAGTGCGTAAGCGGCGGCGACCCGCGGATGCCCGGTCCGATCGCTAATTTGCCCCGTGGTTGCGGGTGCTCGGCGCGTGCTGCGGGCGCACGGCGCGTCGCCGGGCCTTGCCGGGCGTGTCGCCCGTGCCGCTGCCGCCGGATCGGGCACCGGTACCCACGAATCCGCCGGCGGCGGTGCGGCTCCCGCCGGTCGCCGCGGCGCCGCGACCCGCGCCGATCTTGGGCGCGGCCGCGCCACGTCCACCGCGACCCGCCGCGCCGGATCTGGCCGCGCTGTCGCCGCGACCGGCAGCGGACCCCGCACCGGAACGGTTCTTGCCGGAGCCATCGGCGCGGGCGCCGGTGGTCCGTCCGGTCGTGCCGTCGTCGCCGAATCCCTTGGCGGCACCGGCACTCCGGCGGCCCGCGCCGCGCCCTGTGCCGCCCGCTGAGCGTCCGGCACGCGCCGGACGGGCCTCGGTGTCGGCCGCGCCGGAACGGCGGCCAGCGGCGCCGGAACGGCGTCGTCCGGTGCCCGAACCGCCCTCGGCCGCAACCTGCTTGGGCGGCGTCGGCGCCGCGACCGGAATGCCGGAGGGCTGGCGGGCGCCGGTGATCGCGATCAGGGTGCGGTCGCCGGGACGCACCGCGATGCCCTTGACCTCGACGCCCGCCTTGCGGGTCATCGATTCGACGTCGCGCCGTTCCTCGTCCATGACCAGCGTGACGACAACGCCGTCCTCGCCCGCGCGCGCGGTACGGCCCGCGCGGTGCAGGTAGGCCTTCGACTCGGCGGGCGGATCGACATGCACCACAAGGGAAATGCCGTCCACGTGGATACCGCGCGCGGCCACGTCGGTGGTGACCAGCACCGGCACCGAACCGTCGGCGAAGGCCGCGAGCGTGCGGGTGCGGTTGTTCTGCGCCTTGCCGCCGTGCAGCGCGCCCGCCGGGATGCCGACACCGCGCAGCTGCTTGGCCAGCCGGTCCGCGCCGTGCTTGGTGCGGACGAACATGATGGTCAGGCCGTCACGCGCGGCGATCTCGGCGGCGACACCGCGCTTGGCGATCTTGTCCCGGACGAACAGCAGGTGGTGGGTCATCGTCGCGACCGACGCGGCGGGCGGTGCGGTCGAATGGGTGACGGGGGAGTTCAGGTAGCGCTTGACGAGCTTGTCCACCTCGCCGTCGAGCGTCGCCGAGAACAGCAGGCGCTGACCGTCTTTCGGGGTCTGATCGAGCAGCTTGGTGACCTGCGGCAGGAAGCCCATGTCGGCCATGTGGTCGGCCTCGTCGAGCGCGGTGATCCGCACGTCGGCCAGCGAGGCGGAGCGCTGCAGCACCAGGTCGGCGAGGCGGCCGGGGGTGGCGATGAGCAGATCGACGCCGCGGGCCAGGCGGTCGGCCTGGCGCTTGATCGGCGCGCCGCCGACGACCGAGGCGACCCGCAGGCCGAGCGCCAGCGCCGGTGCGTCGAGCGAGCGTTCGATCTGCGCGGCCAGTTCGCGGGTGGGCACCAGGACCAGGCCGCGCGGGCGGCCCGGCTGCGAGGCGGCGCCGGCGAGCCGGGCCAGCATGGGCAATCCGAAGGCGAGGGTCTTGCCGGATCCGGTCGGGCCGCGGCCGAGCACATCCTTGCCCGCCAGGGCGTCCGGCACCGTTGCGGCCTGAATGGGGAACGGTGCCTCGATGCCGTCGCGCCGCAGTGCCTGCACGAGCACGGCGGGCAGGCCCAGGTCCGTAAATGACACGGTGGGCGCCGCGGCGACGGTGGTCGAGGGGGTCACGAGTGGTGTGTGCCTTTCGTAGCGACGGCACGTTCGCACAGCGGAACGTGCTGTTCAGAGTGGGTCGGAGCGGTGACCGTCACGGTGCACCGCGCGCTGCGGACAGGTGGTTTCGGGGCGCAGCGCGAAGCAGCGATGCGGCCGACCATGCGGTAGGCCAAGTGTCCAGGATACGTCCTATGAGTTCAGCCGCGGAACAGCCGACTCAATTCGACCAGCCAAGGTACCGCGACGGCCATGGTCGGCACGACCAGAATGGCCGCCGAACCCAGGTATGCGGCGGTGGCCACGCGCACGTCCCCGATCCGGCCGGTGAGGCGCTGGATGCGGATGAGCGTGGTGGGTCCGCCCGCGGCCAGCGCGCCCTGCGGGGCGGTCGACTTGGAGCAGGCGACCAGGGCGCGGGCCAGCGGCTTGGGGCCGGTCACCTTGACCGCCGAATCGTCGGCGAGCAGTTCGATCAGCAGCTTCACCGAACCGAGCGCGGCCTTGCTGCGCACCACCCGCGGAAACGCTTCGTGCACCGCGGTGAACGCCTCGAGCACCAGGTCGTGGCGGGCGCGCAGGTGCGAGCGCTCGTGGCTGACTATCGCGGTGATCTCGGCGTCGTCGAGGTTGGTCAGCGTGCCCTCGCTGATCACCACGCGCTGGCGTAGGCCGGGCAGGCAGTAGGCGATGGGTTCGGTGGCGGCGAGCACCCGGATGTCGGCGGCGCGCCGGTGCGGGCCGCTCTGGTCGAGCAGGTCGACGAGCATGCGATGGCGCGCGCGGCGCCTGCGGGTGTGCACCCCGACCCGCACGATCGCGTAGATGAGCCGCGCACCGACCAGCAGTGTGAGCATGAACACGAAAACGTAGGCGAGCCACAGCGGCAGACCGAGCGCGTCGATCTCCCTGGTGGGCGCCGTGGTCGGGCGACCGTCCGAACCGGGCACGAGCAGCTCGGCCGCGATGGCGAGTCCGGAGCCGAACGCGCTGAGCACGGCGGCCAGCGCGATCGCCTGCCAGAGCACGAGTGCTGCGCGGGGCGTCCGGTAAGTCCAGGTCGCCCGGCTGAGCAGGGCCGGGGCCGGCCCCGCGAGAAGCAATGCGAGACCGGCGAATACCGGCGCGGTTGCGTTCATCGACTCAGCTCACTGCGTTGGGGGCAAGGTCGCGAGGAGTCTACTGCGGTGGCGGTGTGTCCTCGGATGCTTCGAGCTTAGCGAGTGCCTCGCGCAGCGCGGCAGCCTCATCCTTGCCGACCTGTTCTACGAAGTGCACCAGGGCCGCGGCGCGGCTGCCCGCGGCGTCGGCCTGCTGCAGTGCGTCCACCATCAAACTGGCCACGAGTTCGTCGCGGGTGTGCACCGGCGCGTAGCGGTGCGCACGGTCGTCGCGCTGCTGGACCACGAGGTTCTTCTTCGCGAGGCGTTGTAGCACTGTCATCACCGTGGTGTACGCGAGCTCGCGGCGTGCGGCCAAGGCCTCGTGCACCTGCCGGACGGTTTGCGGTTCGTCGGTTGACCACAACTGGTCCATGACCGCTTTCTCGAGTTCACCAAGTCCTGCCATTCCACAATTTTAGGTACTCAACGACGCCGATGCGTACTACACGGTGTCGTAACTATGGAATAGCTGGTGTGTCATTTGTCATACGCGGCGGATTTGGACATCACGGGCCCACCTGCTTTGCCCATCACGTGCCGGGTGCCGATCGGCACGATCATCGGCCGACCGGACACCGGATCCTGCAGCACCGAGGCATCCAGATCGAAGACTTCACGCAGCAACCGCACGTCGATGATGTCGGCGGGACGGCCCTGCGCGACGATCCGGCCCTCGCGCATGACGATCAGCTCGTCGCTGTAGCGGATCGCCAGGTTGAGATCGTGCAGCACCATCACCACCGTGCGGCCGAGCTCGGCGTGCAGCCGGTCGACCAGGTCGAGCACGTCGACCGCGTGCGCGAGATCGAGGTAGGTGGTCGGCTCGTCGAGCAGCAGGATATCGGTGCCCTGCGCGAGCGCCATCGAGATCCACGCGCGCTGGCGCTGGCCGCCGGACAGTTCGTCGAGCGCGCGCTCGGCCAGATCCGCGATGCCGGTTTGCTCCAGCGCGGTGCGCACCTCGGCCTCGTCGTCCACCGACCACTGCCGGAACCAGGACTGGTGCGGATGACGGCCGCGCGCGACGAGATCGGCGACGGTCAGGCCCTCCGGCGCGACCGGCGACTGCGGCAGCATGCCGATCACCCTGGCCACATCCTTGGTCTTCATCGTCGAAATGGCCTTGCCGTCCAACAGCACTCGGCCCTGGCGCGGGCGCAGCAGTCGGCCGAGCGAGCGCAGCAGGGTGGATTTGCCACAGCCGTTCGGGCCGATCACGGTGGTGATCACGCCGGGGGCGATGTCGAGGGTGAGCCCGTCGACGATCACCCGGTCGCCGTAGCCGAGGCTGACGTCGTCGGCGGCGAGGCGGGTCGGCGTCGGCTCGGCGCCCCGCACGGCATCTGTGGTCATGACAGCGTCGCCTTCCGATTCATTCGCATGAGCAGGTAGAGCAGGAACGGACCGCCGATCGCGGCGGTGACGATGCCGACCGGCAGGTCGGCGGGAAACACCGAGCGTGACGCGATATCCGCACCGACCACCAGGATGGCACCGAGGAGCGCGGATCCGATCAGCGGTTCGCCGGGGGTGCGCAGCAGCCGGCGCGCGATCTGCGGCGCGGCCAGCGCGACGAAGGTCACCGGCCCGACCGCCGCGGTCGCCACCGAGGAGCTGACCACCGCCGCGCCGATCAGGATCGCCTGCTGGGTCTGGATGCGCACGCCGAGCGAGCGGGTGGTCTCGGCGCCGAGCCGCAGCGCCGCCAGGGTGCGCGCCGAGCCGAGCGCGACGACGCTCACCACGGCGAGCGCGAATGCCGCTGGGAGCAAACGAGATCGGTCGGCGTTGTTCAGCGATCCGTTGAGCCACAACTGCACCAGTTGCGCGTCCTGCAGGGTGGCTCGGGTGATCAGCCAGCTGATGCCGGCCAGCAGCACGGCATTCATGCCGACGCCGATCAGGACCAGTCGCAGCCCGGTCACGCCTTGTTCGCCGGTCGGACTGCGCCCCCAGGCGAGCAGGTAGATCGCCGCGGCCGTGAGCAGCCCGCCGGTCAGGGCGGCCAGCGGCGCCCCGAGGGTTGCCGCGAGGCCGGTGCCGCCCGCGCCGACGAGCACGATCACCGCGCCGAGGCTCGCGCCGGTGGTGATGCCGAGCATGTCCGGCGCGGCGAGCGGATTGTGCAGGATCGACTGCGTGATCGCGCCCGAAAGACCAAGTGCCGCACCGACGACTAGCGCGGTCAGCGCCCGGGGCAGGCGCGAGTCGAGCACGATGAACCGCTGCGCCCTGGTGCCACCGCCGGACAGGACGTCGATCACCCGGCCGAGCGGGATGTGCGAGTCGCCGGTGGCGATGTCCAGGCAGAACAGCAGCAGCATCGCCGCGGCCAGGGCGGCGACGATCAACACCATGGTCGGGCGCAGCACCAGCGAGACGGGGCCGACCCGCAGTGCGGGCCGGGGGCCCCGGGCTTTGAGCGAGATACTCACAGGCTCACCAGCTTTCGACGGCGCACGAACGCGATGAAGCAGGGCGCGCCGATCACGGCGAGCATGACGCCGACCTGGAGTTCGCCGGGCCGGGCGACCACCCGGCCGACGATATCGGCGACCATCAGCAGGATCGCGCCGATCAACCCGGAATAGGGGATCATCCAGCGGAAGTCGGGCCCGGTCACGACGCGGGCGATGTGCGGCACGATCAACCCGAGAAAGGCGATCGGCCCGACCGCCGCGGTGGCCGCGCCGGACAGCAGCACCACCGCGGCGAGTCCGAGGGCGCGGCTGCGGCCGATGTTCACCCCGAGCCCGCGGGCCACCTCGTCGCCGAGGCTCAGCAGATTGAGGCCGGGTGCGGCGGTCACGGCCAGCAGGACGCCGAACGCCAGGAACGGCAGCACCTGCCACAGCACCGTGGCATCGCGGCCCGCGATGGTGCCGACCACCCAGAAGCGGTAGGTGTCGAGCGCGGTGGCGTCGAGCAGCACCACGGCTTGGGTCATGGCCTGCAGGAACGCGGTGACGGCCGCGCCGGCCAGCACCAGGCTCAGCGGGCTGGCTTTGCCGCCGCCCACCGCCGAGGCGCCGAACACCGCGACGCCGGCCACCAGCGCGCCGAGAAACGCGAACCAGATGTACTGGTTGGGCGTGGTGAGGCCGAAGAGGTAGATGCTCAACGCCGCGAAAAAGCCCGCGCCCGCGTTCAATCCGAGCAGGCCCGCGTCGGCGAGCGGGTTGCGGGTGTAGCCCTGGATCAGCGCACCCGCCATGCCGAGGGCCAGGCCGGTGGCCAGCGCCAGTACCGTGCGTGGCAGCCGGAGTCCCCGTACGATTTCCTCAGCGGTGGATTCGGCGGGGCAGTCGAACGGGCCGCCCGCGCAGGTGAGCGCGTGGTGCACGGATTCGTACACGGTGCCCGGCGCGAGCGACCTGGTTCCGATCGCGATGCTCGCGATCGTGGTGAGCAGGAGCAGGGCGGCCAGGACGAGCAGTCCGGTCAGTCGCCGCCGCCGTGCGGTCCCAAGCGTGGTCACGGTGACGAACTACTCCTGATTCGGTCTAGCACAGTACTGGTTGGTCTGGTAAGCCTAACCTATCTTGTTGTGCCCGCCGCGACGGCCAACCCCTCAGGAGGTTCGTTCAATGCCCGAGCTCATGACCACCTGCCCGCCACGCCATACCACCATGGCGTTCGATCACGCCTGTGCCGGCTTGCGCGCGTTGCAGCCGGAACATCCGCGCGTGTATGCGGTGGCGGCGATGGCTGAGCAGGGCAAGCGGCGGTGGTGGCGGTTGGCCGACGGGGTGCGCGAGGGGCGCATCGAGCTGATGTATCGCAGGCACGCGGCGGAGATGATCCGTGCCGACGTCGCGGCGGAAGTTGTTGCCACGGCATTGATTCACGCGGTGGTCGGCCGGGTGACCGCGCTGCTGGTCTCGGCGGGGCGGGCCTGGGATCCCGGACTGGAGAATCTGTGGATCCACACCGACAACGACGGGGGTATCGACTGGGCGGGCCTGGGCGACACGACGATTCGCGTGGTCGACGGCGACACGCTGGCCGGTGAACCCGGTGTGGTGGCGCTGCCGTGCGAGGGCGCGATGTATGTCTGGCTCGCGCATCGGTGTGAACCGTCGTTGACGCTCATCCAGTCGAGCCTCGGGCGGTACTCGGGTCTGAGCCCGCGGCGGTTCTGGCAGCTCGTCGGCGAATCCATCGCGGGCGCTTCGACTTACGTGCCCGACCTGGCGCGCACCGACGCGGTGGTCGGCACCCGTCGAGGTCAGGGCCTGTTGGCCGCGCTGGAGCGCAGGGGATTGCCGGTGCGTCGCACGACGGGCTTGCTTAGTTAGGTAAGCCTCGCCTATACTCATAACCGGCGTAAGGATTGAGCGAGAGTCCCGAGGGCTGCGGTGACCCCCGATCCATTGCCGCTGAGGGCCCCACTTCCGGGTGGGGCCCTCAGCTCTGTCCGGGTGTGACCCAAGTCGCTCTGTCGTCTTCTGGCGTGGCGCGCGTCGCCGGGTCTAATGTCTGACGCCGTCGCGGACGTGAATTCCCCTGAACCCCTGGGGGATTCGTCCGATTTCGAGTGGCTGACCGTGTGTTCGCAGCTGTGCTGCGGGCCTTCTCGGCTACTCATCGTGGGCCGAGGAGTGTGCCGGGTGCTCGTCCGTGGATTCGCACGTCGTCGTTGTTTCGTTGGCGCGGCCGTCGCGGCGGTGCTCGTGCTCGTCGCGGGGTGCGGCGGTGCCGGGCCGCGGTTGCGCGGTCACGTGGCGCCGCCGGGCGCGCCGCACTGGGACTACGCCGCCGCAGGCCCCGAGCGCTGGGCCGAACTCGATCGCGCCTACCTGACCTGTCGCAGCGGTCACGAACAATCACCGGTGGACCTGCCGAGCCACACCCGGCTCGCGCCGCAGGAGCACATCGATATCGATTACGGGTCCGTGCCCGGGCTCGACCTGCTGCACAACGGGCACACCGTGCAGGCGAATGTCGCGGCGGGCAACGGGAATCGGCTCGTCGTCGACGGCGTGGACTACGAGCTGACCCAGTTCCACTTCCACCTGCCCAGCGAACACACCGTCGACGGCGCCGGCGCGGCGATGGAGCTGCACCTCGTGCACCGCGACGCCGCTGGGGCGCTCGCGGTGCTCGGCGTGCTGTTGCGGGCCGCGGCCGAATCATCGCCCCTGGACCCGATTCTCGCGGCCGCGCCGGCGACGCCGGGTGCCACGGCCGCGGTGGGCGGCCTCGATCTGCGGGCACTGCTGCCCGCCGATCTCGACCAGTTCCGCTACCGCGGGTCGCTCACCACGCCACCGTGTAGCGAGGGTGTCGCGTGGACCGTGCTCGAACATCCGAGCACCGTGGGGCCGGCGAGTGCCGAGCGCTATCGGACGCTGTTCCCGCACAGCAATCGTCCGACCCAGCCGCTCTACGGGCGCGCTGTCACGCTGGCGGGCAACTGAGCCAGCGGAAATCGGTGGCAACCGCTGTGCGAAAGTGGACGACATGACAGAGCAGCAGACCACCATGGGCGAATTCATGGCGGAGGTCACCCCCGAGTCGATGACGAAGGCGAGCGAGGGGACCTTCACCGACCTCATCGGCCTGCGCTACACCGAGACGTCTCCGGACCGGGTGCGCGGCGAGTGGCCGGTCACTTCGCGGCTCTACCAGCCCGCTGGCATCCAGAACGGCGGCGTGTACTGCACGATCATCGAGACGCTCGCCAGCGTCGGCGGCGGCATCTGGTACGGCGCGCGCGGCACGGTCGTCGGCGTGAACAACAACACCGATTTCCTGCGCGCGGTGCGCGATGGCGTGCTCTACGGCGAGGCGACGCCGATCCATCGCGGCAGGCTGCAACAGCTGTGGGTCGTGGTGATCACCGACGAGCAGCAGCGGATCGTGGCGCGCGGTCAGGTCCGGCTGCAGAACCTGCCCGCCGAGCGCTGAGCGGGGCGCTCGCGCCGCGCGGCCGGAACGGCGTGCCAGAATGTCGCTCACCCATACAACCCGACCCGGTGAGGAGCCCGGATGCGCCTGTCGCCGCACGAGCAGGAACGGCTGCTGCTGAGCTATGCGGCCGAGCTGGCCCGGCGCAGACAGGCTCGTGGCCTCAAGCTCAATCATCCCGAGGCCATCGCGCTGATCACTGACCACGTGCTCGAGGGCGCGCGCGACGGTCGCTCGGTCGCCGAGCTGATGTCGTCCGGGCGCACCGTGCTCGCCCGCGCCGACGTGATGGACGGCGTGCCGGAGATGATCCACGACGTGCAGGTCGAGGCCACCTTCCCGGACGGCACCAAGCTCGTCACCGTCCACCACCCGATCGCCTAGAAGGACGCGCGGCATGATTCCCGGTGAATACCTCTGCGCGCAGGGCACCATCGCGTTGAACGCGGGCGCGCCGCGGCTCGAACTCGACGTGGTCAACACCGGCGACCGGCCGGTGCAGGTCGGCAGCCACGTGCACTTCCCACAGGCCAACGCCGCGCTGCGGTTCGATCGGGACGCGGCGCACGGCCACCGGCTCGACATTCCGGCAGGCACCGCGATCCGCTTCGAACCCGGTCTCGGGCAGCGTGTCTCGCTGGTGCCGCTGGGCGGCACCCGCGAGGTCCACGGCATCGGCCTGACCCCGCCCGGACGCCTGGACGAGCGGTGAACCACCCGTTATCTGATCTGCCGCACCAGGATTCGCCCGTCGGCCGGGGTGCGCACCGGACCATGGAGGCATCGTGACCGAGTTGAGCCGCGCCCGGTACGCCGAGCTGTTCGGCCCGACCACCGGTGACCGGATTCGGCTGGCCGACACCGATCTGCTGATCGAGATCACCGAAGACCGCAGCGGCGGGCCGGGACTCGCGGGGGACGAGGCCGTCTTCGGCGGCGGCAAGGTGCTGCGCGAGTCGATGGGACAGTCGCGCGCGACCCGCGCCGAGGGCACCCCGGACACCGTGATCACCGGCGCGGTCATCATCGACCACTGGGGAATCATCAAGGCCGACATCGGCATCCGGGACGGACGCATTTGCGGCATCGGCAAGGCGGGCAACCCCGACACGATGACCGGCGTGCATCCCGACCTGGTGGTCGGTCCGTCCACCGAGATCATCGCGGGCAACGGCCGCATCCTCACCGCGGGCGCGATCGACTGTCACGTGCACTTCATCTGTCCGCAGCTGATGGACGAGGCGCTCGGTGGCGGCATCACCACCCTGATCGGCGGCGGCACCGGCCCGGCCGAGGGGAGCAAGGCGACCACCGTGACGCCGGGCGACTGGCACCTGGCCCGCATGCTGGAGGCGACCGACGGCTGGCCGCTGAACATCGTGCTGCTCGGCAAGGGCAATACGGTCAGCGCCGAGGCCATGTGGGAGCAATTGCGCGGCGGCGCGGCCGGTTTCAAGCTGCACGAGGACTGGGGTTCCACCCCCGCCGCGATCGACGCCTGCCTGACCGTGGCGGACGCGGCCGGGGTGCAGGTGGCGTTGCACTCGGACACCCTGAACGAGGCCGGTTTCGTCGAGGACACCCTCGCCGCCATCGCGGGCCGCGCCATCCACGCGTACCACACCGAGGGTGCGGGCGGCGGGCACGCGCCCGACATCATCACGGTCGCAGCGCATCTCAACGTGCTGCCCAGTTCCACCAACCCGACCCGGCCGCACACGGTCAATACCCTCGACGAGCATCTCGACATGCTCATGGTGTGTCACCATCTCAGCGCGTCCATCCCGGAGGATCTGGCGTTCGCGGAGAGCCGGATCCGGCCGTCCACCATCGCGGCCGAGGACCTGCTGCACGATCTCGGGGCGATCTCCATGATCGGCAGCGATTCCCAGGCCATGGGACGCATCGGCGAGGTGGTGATGCGCACCTGGCAGACCGCGCACGTGATGAAGCGCCGCCGCGGCGCGCTGCCCGGCGACGGCGCCGCCGACAACGCCAGGGTGCGGCGCTACATCGCGAAATACACCATCTGCCCGGCGGTCGCGCACGGTCTCGATCACGAGATCGGTTCGGTGGAGGTCGGCAAGCTGGCCGATCTGGTGCTGTGGGAGCCCGCGTTCTTCGGGGTGCGCCCGCATGCCGTGCTGAAGGGCGGCGCGATCGCCTGGGCCGCGATGGGCGACGCCAACGCCTCCATCCCGACCCCGCAGCCGGTGCTGCCGCGCCCGATGTTCGGCGCCGCCCCGGTTGTCGCCGCCGCCACCTCCCTGCATTTCGTGGCCGAGCAGGCGATCGAGGACGGCCTCGCCGATCGGCTGCGTGTGCATCGAAAGCTGGTGCCCGTCAAGAATGTTCGCGCCCGCACCAAGGCCGACATGCCGCACAACGACGCCATGCCGCGCATCGAGGTGGACCCCGACACCTTCACCGTCCGCATCGACGGCGAGGTCTGGACCGAGCAACCCGCCACCGAACTCCCCATGGCCCAGCGCTACTTCCTGTTCTGAGGCGGGCCGGCGCCGCGTCAGGGCGACAGGTCGACCATCAGGGTGGCGAGTTGGCGTGCGGCAGCGCACGGGTCGAGTGTGGTTGCGTCCGTGCGATTCTGGACGCGCCAGATGATCGAGCCGTGCGCGGCGGCGGCGACCCCGCAGTCGCCGAGGTCGTGCGGGTTGCGGAGGTAGAAGGCGGCGGCGGTAACCGTGCCGAAGGTGTGTTCGGCGATCACCAGGTGCTCGGTCCGGAAGCCGTCGGCGCGGGCGCGGTCCCAGATCTGCTGCAGCGAGTCCTCTGCCGAGAAGACGAAGCTGACGCTCGCGTCGCCCGCGCCGATCTGGGCGTCCCAGCGGCAGGCCTGCGGCGTGTGGTGGGCGAGCAGGGCGGTGGCGTGCACGGCGTCGCGGATCTGATCGGCCGACACCGGAGCGCAGTCGGCGTAGGGGTGCGCGGCGCGCGGCGGTACGGCCTCGGGTGCGGCGGTGGCACAACCGGCGGCCAGGAGCGCGAGCGCGGCGATTCCGCCGGTGCGGGCAGCGAACGACCTCATCACCGCCCCCTTTTCTGCATCGATCTCGGGTGGGATCAGGCGACGGTACCCAGACCCGCCGGGAGCGGCCACCTGAGCAGGGGCGATCTTGGTCACTGTGCCCGTGCCAGGTCAGCCCTGCGGCGACGCGCCCGGCATCGATCCGCCGCGGCGCCGATGGTGCCGGAACGCGAGCCGCACGATATCGGCGATGCCGGAATCGGCGATCGAGTACACATTGCGCCTGCCCGCTTTGCGCATATTCACCAAACCGGCCAGTCGGAGTTTCGCGAGATGCTGGCTGACCGCCGGTACGGATTGACCGATTTCGGCGGCCAGGGTGCCGACATCGCGCTCGCCGCGGCTGAGCAGCCAGAGGATCTGTAGCCGGGCGGTGGCCGCGAGCATCCCGAAAACCGCTGCCGCGTCGTGTAGTTCAGCCGCCGGGATGAGGTCCGGCTCGCCGTGCTCGGTCACATCCGCCTCCCACCCGAGCGTAGCGTGACGGTGCACCGAATACTTGCGCAATTGATTGACGAACGCGCGCCGGCGGGTTTCTAATAATGAGTACGCGATTCCGCGTGCGTAACCGATCCAACCGTGATCGACCGACCAACTCGGCGGGGTGAGCCATGGCGACCATGTTCAACAGGGCCGAAACACCGCACCGCGCACCGAATCTGGAGCGTCAGGCCATCTGGTTCACGACCGTGCTCTACCTGCTGATCAGCGCCGGACTGCTGACCATGCACTACGCGCATCCGCAGCAGCCGGTCGGCTCGTCGTCGGTGTCGCCTGCCCACTCCTCCTACGAGCGCTGACCGATGCCGTCCATCGGTGACGCCGTGGCCACCGGTCGGTTCGATACCGAAGTCCTGCAACGACATTGGATTCCGCTCGGGGCGGATGACGCGGAGACCGCGGCGGCGCTGCGCGAGCGGCTCGGCGTCGATTTCGCGGCCGCGCGCCAACGGGTCTGGGAGACCGACAATTTCCTCTACCTGCCGGTGGTGGCCAACTACAAGCGCGGCGACGCCATCGAACGCGAGACGATCGTGTTCGCGCTCGGCGCCGAATTCCTGGTGACCTGTCAGCCGGTCGAGCATTTCGTCCCGTTCGACAAGGCGATCGCGAAGATGCGGCGCAATCCGGCGCTCACCGGTTCCGCGCACGGGGTGATGTACGCGCTGCTGTGGGCGCTCAACGAGGCCTCCGAGCGGGTGATCTACTACGCCAGCGACGCGCTGGAGGCGATGAACGACGAGATCGAGATGGCCACCAACGGTTACGACCGCCGCGGCCGCGAAATCGGCGTCGCCGACATGCGCGGCATCATGTCCCGGATGAACGCGGCCGAGGAGATCGTCTCGCGCACCCAGGAGACCCAGCTCCAATTGGCCCGTGCGGCACGGCATCTGATGGCCGACGTCGCCGTGCGCAGCCAGGAACTGGAGAGTCTGATCGCCATCCTGATCGCCGACATCGACGGGGTGAAACAGCACGCGGGCTTCGAACACGACAAGGTGCGCTACCTGCAGCAGTCGGTGATGACCTGGCTCGACGTCAAACAGAATCAGATCGTCAAGGTGTTCACCATCATCACCGCGGTCTTCCTGCCGCCGACCTTGATCGCCACCTTCTACGGCATGAACTTCACCTGGATGCCGGAGCTGCAGTGGCAGCACGGTTTCGTCGCGACCACGCTGATGACCCTGGTCGCGGCCGTGATTCCGCTGGCCTACATCAAGCGCAAGGGCTGGCTGCGCTGAGCGGGCGTGCGGGCGCGCCGGGGTGATCGGGCGCGCGGTTCAATATCATGACAGTCATGACGGCCGCCGGTAGCAGCTCGCCCGCGGCACCGCGCCCGGACGCCAGGACCGAACGCTGGCGTGCGCACCGGGAGCAGGTGCGCGGTGAGTTCGTCGATGCCGCGTTCCGCGCGCTCGCCGAGCACGGGCCCGACGTGAGCATGGACGACATCGCGCGGGCCGCAGGCTGCGCCAAACCGAAGCTGTACCGGCATTTCGCCGACAAGACCGATCTGTACCTGGCGATCCTGGACCGGGTGCAGCGCACGCTGTGGGAGCGCGTGCTGACCCGGATCAGCCTGACCACCGATTCGCTGGCCGACCTGCTGCACACCGCCATCGCCGAGTACGTCGCGGTGGTCGAGGAACAGCCCGACGTCTTCCGCTTCCTGGTGCACAGCAGGATGGCCCAGCAGGCCGAACAGCCCGAACGGGCGATCGAGGTGGCCCGGCGCTCGGCGCTGCTGGCGGCGCAGCTGATCGAGGAGCGGCTCGCCGGTCAGGACGTCGACACCGGCAGCCTGGAATTGACCGCGTACGCCATTTTCGGCGCGGTGGGCTCGGCCACCGACTGGTGGCTCGGCGCCAACCGGGCTCGCGCCGAGGTGATGTCCACCGAACGGTTCGCCGAGCATGTCAGCGTGATCGCCGAGGGCATGCTGCACGGCGTCGCCAAGCTGAACGATCTACCGATCGACGTCGATCTGCCGGTGCACCTTGCGTTGCGCACCGAGTGAGTCAGCGCACCTCGGCTTGCGCCGAAACCGGCTGCGGGGCAGGCGGAATCGAGTGGGACGGATCGAGCACGCGCAGCGCTCGCCGCCCGATCCGTTCCATCCGCGCGAGATCGAGGGGCTGGGCGATGCGCCGGTTCACCCCCGGTGCGAGCCGCAGCAGGAAATAGCCCAGCCAGGCCTCGGCCCGCACCGGAACGACCGCGAGATCGTAGCGGACCGCCCGCTGCGCCGCCCGCGCCACCAGATCCGGACTCAGCGGCGCGAACGGCAGTTTCGCTGCCGCGTCCTGCACTCGCCTGGCCAGTTCCTTGCCGCGCGCGAGCAGTTCCTGATCCACGCCGACGGCGACGGCGTGCTCGCCGATCTTGGTGTTGATCACGCCGGGGCAGATCGCGCTGACACCGATGCCCTTGGGCCCGAACTCGAGTCGTAGACACTCGGTGAGCATCTTCACCCCGGCCTTGGACACCGAGTAGGCCGACATCACCGGCGTCGGGGTGAACGCGGCCGCGGACGCGATGTTCACGATGTGGCCGCGTTTGCCGTTGTCGATCATCTGTGCGCCGAATACCCGGCACCCGTGCACCACGCCGAGCAGGTTCACGCTCAGCTGGCGCTCCCAGTCGGCGGGGGACAGGTCCACGAACGCGCCGCTGACCAGCATGCCCGCATTGTTGACCAGCACGTCGGGCACACCGTGCGCGGCGAGCACGTCACGGGCGAACCGCACCCAGGCGTCCGGATCGGTGACGTCCAACTCGGCCGCGTCGGCGCGCTGGCCGCGCGCGTGGATCATGGCGGCGGTGGCCAGGGCCGCGTCCTTGTCCAGGTCGGAGGCCACGACGTGGGCGCCCGCCTTGGCGAAGCGCAGGGCGATCGCCCTGCCGATGCCGCTGCCCGCGCCGGTCACCACGACCAGTTCGGGATGTATTCCGGTGCGCTTCATGCGGACTCCTCGAGCACCGCGCCTGCTGCCGTGCGGGCGGGGACGGGGTGCCGGTAGTGATAGTTGTCGAGGTCGAAATGGCGGTTGTGCCAATACATCTCGCCGTGCGTGGACGGACGGAACGGTGAATCGCCGTGGCTGTTGAGGTAATAGGTGTTCGATCCCGCGCAGGCGGAGGTGAACAGGAAGTTCTTCTCCTGGCGGCGCAGGCACTCGGCGAAGTACTCGTCGTGGGCCTCGCGGCTGATCTCGCACTCGGTCGCGCCCCGCCGTTTGGTCTCGGCGATGGCGCGGCTCAGATGCGCCGCGGTGGCCTCGATCATCCAGATATACGAGCCGAGCACGAAACCGTAAGGGCCGGTGATGGTGAACATGTTCGGGAAACCGGGCACCGACACGCCCTGGTAGGCCTGGAACCGGTGCCGGTCCCAGAATTCGCCGAGATCGCATCCGTCGCGCCCGGTCACCGGGAACGGCGGGATCGAATCCTTTTCCCACAGTTTGAATCCCGTGGCGCAGATCAGCACATCGACGGCGTGTTCGCTGCCGTCGACGGTGGTGATGCCGTGCTCGCCGACGAATGCGATCGGCTCGGTGACCAGGCTGACGTCGGGGCGATTGAATGTCGCGAGATAGTCGTTCGACATCGACGGGCGCTTGCAGCCGAGGCCGTAGGCCGGAATCAGCTTCTCCCGCACGACCGGATCGTGCACCTGGGCGCGCATCCAGCGCCGGACCGGGATCTCGGCCATCCGGCGTCCGGCGTCCGAGAGCCAGGTCGGGCCGACCACCATGCCGCCCATGCCCACCTCGGTGGCGACCGTCCCCAGCATCCGGATGCCCGAGCGCAGCCACGGCCGCCCGAGGATCGCGCGGCCGATCCGGCCCACCGCCGCATCGGTTTTCGGGAAGACCCAGATCGGCGTGCGCTGGAACACGCTCAGGTGGGCGACCTGGTCGGCGACCGCGGGCACCAGTTGCAGCGCGGTGGCGCCGGTGCCGATCACCGCGACGCGCTTGCCCGCCAGCGCCACGTCGTCGTCCCAGAGCGCCGTGTGCATCAGCGTGCCGCCGAAGTCGTGCAGGCCCGGAATGTCGGGCAGCTTCGGGCGTTCCAGCCCGCCGATCGCCATCACCACGTAGCGGGCGGTGAGGGTTGGCCCGCCGTCGGTGCCGAGCAGCCAGCGGCGCTCCTGTTGGTCGTAGGTGGCCGAGACGATGGTGGTGTTCAGCCGCAGCTTGGGCCGCAGCCCGTACTTGTCGACCATCGACTCCGCGTACTCGCGTAACTCGGTGCCGGGCGCGAAGATCCGCGACCAGTCGCCCCGCTGCTCATAGGAGAAGCTGTAGATGAACGACGGAATATCGACCGCGACACCCGGATAGGTGTTGGCGTGCCAGGTGCCGCCGACCCGGTCCCATTTGTCCACCACGAGGATGTCGTGGATGCCCTTGCGCTGCAGCGCGATAGCGGCGCCGATACCGCCGAAGCCCGCGCCGACCACGATCACCTCGTGGTCGGGAGCCCCCGCGTTCATCGCAGGTGCCCGACGAGGGAGCCTTCGGCGCCGAACAGCTCCTGCTGCCAGCGCCGCAACAGCTCGCGCGAGTCGATGTCGTCGGGATGGAAACCGGGTCGCAGGTACAGCACGAGTTCGCGGCCGAGGCCGCGGAACACCGGGCCGCGGAACAGCGTGAACGCCTCCCTGGCCAGGCTCAGCGGATAGCGCCGGGCGTCCGGGTCGCGGCTGAGCGAGACGGTCAGGCTGACGGCGGTGAGCGGGACGGTCAGCGCGACCAGCGTGGCCATGGTGAGGATGCGCATCGTCTCGGTGCCACCCACCGCGCGGTAGACGTCGAAGGCCACCGACTTGTGCTCCAGTTCCTCGAAGGCATGCCAGTTCAACAGGTTTCGCACCTCCTCGTCGCCGGCGAGCGCCTGGATCTCCGGGCTGGACAGCACGCGCTCTGCCAGCACGGCGGTGTAGTGCTCGGCCGCCGCGGTGGCCGCCAGGTGCAACCGTGCGGGGATGCGCTGCTCCAGGCGCTTCTGCCGCTCGGTCACGCTCGGCGCGTCCAACCATTCGATGGGATAACCCATTTCGATGAGCCGGTCGTTGAGCCGCCGATGCTCCCGGCCGTGGGTCGCCTCCTGGCCGATGAATCCGGCCACCCGCTCTTTGAGCACCGGATCGGTGATCTGATCGGCGAACCGGCGTACCGAGCGGATGAACGACTCCTCGCCGGGCGGGAAGCCTGCGGAGAGTCCGGCGATGAAATGGCTGAATACCATGTCCCCGCCCGCGTAGTACTTGTCCATGGGAACCGGGTCGCCGAAACGGAATCTGATCCGCCGTGCCTTCGGATAGCCGCTGCCTGTGCGTGGCGCTGTGCGCACCCGTTGCTCGGTCATTTCGCACCTCGTTGGGCTCGGTACCGTCAGTATGCGGTACTACTAGTACGATACCGTCTCAGACGGTTTGGGCAAGGGGCGTTCGAGATTGGCGTTCGGCCGCTCGGAAACGCCGAGCGGCGCGGCCACTCGCTCAGTGTTTGCTGAAAGGTTGCGGAGATCGGAAAAAGGGATTACCTTCGCTAAGGACCGATGGTCGCAAGTGCCCTTACTTTTCGAGCAGTCCTGGGGAGCATCTGATGAGGAACCAACTTGTAGCTGCAACATTGCTCCGTCTCAGGGCGTGACTGTCATGACCATGATGATCGCGCCGCAGGACGACCTGCTGGCCACCAACGAATTCCTGCGCGACGGTGTGCGTTTCGGCGTGACGATCGGTCGGCCGCAGCCCTATCCCGCCGGTGCGGGCTGGCGCTGCCGGGTCCGCGTCGAATGCGGAACGAGCCGTCTCGAACAGTCCCAGGTGGTCGCGCCCACCGCACACGAGGTCCTGGAGCTGGCCCTCGAGCTGGTGACCAACCGGCTCACCATGACCCGCGACGAGTTCTTCGAAGGCGCCACGGTAGCTCCGCGGACTTAGGCGCCGTCTCGGCTGCGTCCGCCGAATTCCGCGGGCATTCTGTAAGGGTTGGTGCCGACCCGAACAGGAGTGGCTGCCGTGGACGACGATGCCGCGATGGATGCCTATTCACGCACGGTGATCTCGGTGGCCGCGTCGGTCACGCCGCACGTGGCGAGCGTGCGCACGCGCCGGGGGAGCGGATCGGCTGTGGTGTTCACCGACGATGGATCTCTGCTCACCAACGCGCATGTGGTCGGATCGGCGCGCGGCGGCGAGGTGGTCTTCGCCGACGGCGTCGAAGCGAAATTCGAGGTGGTCGGCATCGATCCGCTGTCGGATCTGGCCGTGCTGCGCTCACGCGACGGCGCACCGGGCGCGGTGTCGCTCGGCGACGCGGACACCCTTGTCGTCGGTCAACTCGTTGTCGCGGTGGGCAGTCCGCTCGGACTGGCGGGTTCGGTCACGGCCGGTGTGGTCAGCGCGCTCGGTCGCGCTGTGCCGGTCGCCTCGCGTCGCGCCGGGCGGGTGATCGAGGATGTCATTCAAACCGACGCCGCCCTTAACCCCGGCAATTCCGGTGGTGCGCTGTCGGATTCGGCCGGGCGGGTGGTTGGCATCAATACGGCGGTCGCCGGTATCGGTCTGGGCCTTGCCATTCCGATCAACGCGACCACCCTGCGCATCATCGATACGCTGCACACCGAGGGGCGGGTGCGGCGTGCCTACCTCGGTCTGGTCGGCATGCCCGCGCCCTTGCCCGCGACGGTGGCGGAGCGAACCGGCCAGGCCGCCGGGGTGCGCATCATGGAGGTGGTCCGCGGCGGTCCCGCCGATGCCGCCGGATTGCGGCGCGGGGATCTGGTGCTGAGCGTCGCCCGAGCGGAAGTTCGTGACGCGCAAGGCATTCAGCGGCAGCTGTTCGCGGATGCGATCGGCGCCGAGCTGCCCGTGACAGTGCTGCGCAACGGCGCGATGGTCGACGTGATCGCGGTGCCGATCGAGCTCACCGTCGACTGAGCAAGCGCTGCGCGTCCGGCTGGTCGGCTACGGCGACCGGCTCGGGTTCGAGCTCCCGCTCGGGTGCGGTGGTCATCCGGGCGTCGATGATCAAGCCCGCGACACCGATCGCGATCAGCACGCAGGAGAACACGATCATCGCCGGATGGGTGTCGCCGGTGAGCGCGTCGCTGAGAATCACCGTGCCGACCGTGCCGGGCAGCACGCCGAGCACCGTGGCGATCATGTACGGCCAGAAGCGGATCGAGGACAGCGCGGCGCAGTAGTTGAGCACCGAGAACGGCACGGCCGCGATCAACCGCAGCGAACCGACCGCGAGCCAGCCCCTGCGGCGCAGGCGCTCGTCTACCGCGCGGACCGCGGGATGGGTCAGCCGGGACGCGACCTGCTCGCGGTCCAGCGCCCGCACCAGCAGGATGGCCAGTGCCGCACTGACCGTCGTCGCGCCGACCGCGAGCGCGATGCCGAGCACCGGGCCGAACAGCAGCCCGGCGCTGACCGTGAACACGGTGCGCGGAATCGGCGCGACCGTCACCAGCGCGTGCACCACGAAGAAGACCAACGGGAAGACCGGCCCGACCGAGCTCGCCCACTGCTGGATCTGCTGCGGACTCGGCAGCGGGACCAGCAGCGCCGCGACGAAAAGCGCGGCAACGCCGACGAGCAGCGCGAGCACGCGGGGGTCACGGATCAGCCTGGTCACCGGGGCCAGATTACCGGGTGGTAGTGGTACTAGGGAGCAACGTGTGCGGCGGGTGCCGCTAGCATCAGAGGAAACGGGACGAATGCTCGTTAACCTAAGTGGTCGCTGAACTGGGCGAATGCGGAGGTTTTCGGGACAAACCACGGGTGCGCCTGCAGTCGAGTGGAAGAGGAACAGCAAGCTATGCCGATTGCTTCAGAGCCCGGGACGGAACCGGTGCCCGAGTATGCCGCGTGGCGCAAGGGTGTGGCGGGGGTGCTGGCGAAGGTCCGGCGCGTCGAAATCGCCGAACTGCCCGAGGAGGCCGAGCATCTCCTCGACGAAACCACCTACGACGGGCTGACTATCGCGCCGTTGTACACGCGGCGGAACGAACTGCCGGAGCAGTCGCTGCCCGGCACCTTTCCGTTCGTGCGCGGCGGTGACGCCACCCGCGATGTGCATCGCGGGTGGCACGTGAGCGCATATTTCGGCGGATCCGATGCGGCAGCGGTGCACCGCGAGATCATGGCTGGGCTGGAGAGCGGAATCAGCGCGCTGTGGCTCGGCGTTGGTGAGCGTGGCGTGCCGGTCGCGCAGCTGCCCGCCGCCCTGACCGGTGTGCTGTTCGATCTCGCACCGCTGACCCTGGACGCGGGCCCCGCGACCGCGGCGGCCGCCGCCCAGGTGTTCACCACGCTCGACGGCTACGACGCCGGTACCAGGGCCGACATCCGGGTCTCGCTCGGTGCCGCCCCGCTGACCAGCCGCTTCGCCGACCGGGCCGATCTCGGGCTGCCCGAGGCGATCGCGCTGGCCGAGTCGGCGGCCGGCCGCGCCGAGACCGTGCGTGCGATCACGGTGGACGGCACCGCCTTCCACGACGCAGGCGCCTCGGACGCGCAGGAGCTCGGTGCCGCGATCGCGGCGGGTCTGGCGTATCTGCGCGCGCTCACCGAACGGCTCGACATCGCGGACGCGTTGGCGCAGCTGGAGTTCCGGTTCGCGGCGACCGACGACCAGTTCGCCACCATCGTGAAATTCCGTGCGGCGCGCCGACTATGGGCTCGCGTCGCGCAGGTGTGCGGTGCGCCGGACTTGGGCGGCGCACCCCAGCACGCGGTGACCTCCGCGGCCATGATGACCCAGCGCGATCCGTGGGTGAACCTGCTGCGCACCACCCTGGCCGCGTTCGGCGCCGGGGTCGGCGGCGCGGACACGGTGACCGTGCTGCCGTTCGACTCGGCCCTGCCCGACGGCGAGCTCGGCGTCTCGAAGTCGTTCGCGGATCGCATGGCTCGCAACACGCAGCTGCTGCTGCTCGAGGAGTCCCGGCTCGGTTTCGTGCAGGACCCGGGGGCGGGCTCCTGGTACGTCGAGGACTACACGAGCGAGCTCGCCGCGAAGGCGTGGGAGTTCATGCAGGAGATCGAGGCCGCGGGCGGCTATCTCGCCGCGCTGGACTCCGGGCTGCTCACCGAGCGCATCGGCGCGACCAGGACGGCCCGCGATGCCGATGTCGCACACCGCAAGACGGCCGTCACCGGCGTCAACGAATTCCCGAACCTGGCCGAGCAGCCGCTGTCGGAGGCCGCACGGCTGCCGGGTCGCGTCGCCCGCTACGGCGCGGTGTTCGAGGAACTGCGCAACCGGTCCGACGCCTACCTCGCCGCGCACGGCGCGCGACCGAAAGCGCTGCTGGTGCCCCTTGGTTCGGTGGCCGAGCACAACGTGCGGGTGACGTTCATCGCGAACCTGCTGGCCTCCGGCGGGATCGAATCCATCAACCCGGGGCCGCTGGCGATCGACGGAATCGCCGCGGCGGCAACCGAAGCCGGCGCGCCGATCGCGGTGCTGTGCGGCTCGGACAAACGCTATGGCGCCGAAGCCGGGGCGGCGGTGGCACAGTTGCGCGCGGCGGGCGTCGAGACGGTGCTGCTGGCCGGTGCCGCCAAGGCGGTCGCCGAACTCGGTGAGGCACAACGACCCGACGGATTCCTCGCGGCGAAGATCGATGCGGTCGCGGCGCTGTCCGGCCTGTTGGAGAAGGTGGGAGCCTGATGACGACCAGGGAAATCAAACACGTGGTCGGCAGTTTCGCCGACGTGGCGCTGACCGACCCGGCCGCCGCGCCCGCGGCGGTGGATGCCGCGCAGGTCGACGCCTATGTGCGCGCGGCCGCCACCGCCAACCACTACGCGCCCGAGCAGCTGACCTGGGCGACGCCCGAAGGCATCGACGTGCCACCGGTGTTCACCAAGGCCGACCGCGATGCCGTGGTGGCCGAGGGGTATCCACTCGACAGCGTCCCCGGCGTCGCGCCGTTCGTGCGCGGGCCCTACCCGACGATGTACGTCAACCAGCCGTGGACCATCCGCCAGTACGCCGGCTTCTCCACCGCGGCGGACTCGAACGCCTTCTACCGCCGCAACCTGCAAGCGGGGCAGAAGGGACTCTCGGTCGCCTTCGACCTGGCCACCCACCGCGGGTACGACTCCGATCACCCGCGCGTGCAGGGTGACGTCGGCATGGCCGGTGTCGCCATCGACTCCATCCTCGACATGCGCCAGCTCTTCGACCACATCCCGCTGGATCAGGTCAGTGTGTCGATGACGATGAACGGCGCGGTGTTGCCCATCCTGGCGCTGTATGTCGTTGCGGCCGAAGAGCAGGGCGTCGCGCCGGAGCAGCTGGCCGGAACCATTCAGAACGACATTCTGAAGGAGTTCATGGTCCGCAACACCTACATCTATCCGCCGAAGCCCTCGATGCGGATCATCTCCGACATCTTCGCCTACACCAGCGCGAAGATGCCGAAGTTCAATTCGATCTCCATCTCCGGATACCACATTCAGGAGGCGGGAGCGACCGCGGATCTGGAGCTGGCCTACACCCTCGCCGACGGTGTGGAATACATCCGCGCCGGCATCGACGCGGGCATGGAGGTGGACAAGTTCGCGCCGCGGCTGTCGTTCTTCTGGGCGATCGGCATGAACTTCTTCATGGAGGTCGCCAAGCTGCGCGCCGGACGCCTGCTGTGGAGCGAGCTGGTCGCGAAGTTCGAGCCGAAGAGCGCGAAATCGCTGTCGCTGCGCACGCATTCGCAGACCTCGGGCTGGTCGCTGACCGCGCAGGACGCCTACAACAACGTCGCGCGCACCTGCATCGAGGCGATGGCCGCGACCCAGGGCCACACCCAGTCGCTGCACACCAACGCGCTGGACGAGGCGCTGGCCCTGCCGACGGACTTCTCCGCCCGCATCGCGCGCAACACCCAGCTGCTGATCCAGCAGGAGTCCAACACCACCCGGCCGGTCGACCCCTGGGGCGGTTCGTATTACGTCGAATGGCTGACCCACCAGCTGGCGAACCGGGCCCGCGCGCACATCGAAGAGGTGGAAGCCCACGGCGGCATGGCGCAGGCGATCGGCGAGGGCATCCCGAAGCTGCGCATCGAGGAGGCCGCGGCCCGCACCCAGGCCAGGATCGACACCGGTCAGCAACCGGTGATCGGGGTCAACAAGTATCAGGCCGAAGAGGATCAGCAGGTCGAGGTCCTCAAGGTGGAGAACTCCCGCGTGCGGGCCGAGCAGATCGAGAAGCTGCGCCGCCTTCGCGCCGAACGGGATTCGAGCGAGGTCGAGCGCACGCTGGCCGCCCTGACCAGGGCCGCGGCCTCGACGGAGGGCGGCATGGCCAACAACCTGCTCGCCCTGGCCATCGACGCGGCCCGCGCCAAGGCGACCGTCGGTGAGATCTCCGACGCGCTCGAGCAGGTCTACGGCAGGCATCAGGCCGAGATCCGTACGCTTTCCGGTGTGTACCGCGACGAGGCAGGCAAGGTCACCAACATCACCACCGCGAGCGAACTGGTCGAGGAATTCGCCGAGGCGGAAGGTCGTCGTCCGCGCATCCTGGTCGCGAAGATGGGCCAGGACGGCCACGACCGAGGACAGAAGGTGATCGCGACTGCCTTCGCCGACCTCGGTTTCGACGTCGACGTGGGCCCGCTGTTCCAGACCCCGGAAGAGGTGGCGCAGCAGGCGGCCGACAACGACGTGCACGTCGTCGGTGTGTCGTCGCTGGCGGCGGGCCACCTCACGCTGGTGCCCGCGTTGCGGCAGGCACTGGCCGAGGCGGGGCGACCCGACATCATGGTGATCGTCGGCGGCGTGATCCCGCCGGACGACTTCGCCGCGCTGTACGAGGCGGGGGCCGCGGCGATCTTCCCGCCCGGCACCGTGATCGCCGACGCCGCGATCGACCTGCTGAAGAAGCTGGCGCACCAGCTCGGTCACGAAATCGGCAGCGGCGCCGACACTTCCGCCGCCACCGAATGACCGGTCGGGAGACTCCCGCGAGCACGGGCGAGCGTCGGGCGGATGCGCCAGGGGCTCGCCCGTCCCGTGGCAGGCCGATCGATGTCGAGGCGTTGGCGCAGGGGATCCAGGCGGGGGAGCGGGCCGCGCTGGCGCGGGCGATCACGCTGGTCGAATCGACGCGTTCGGATCACCGGGAGCTGGCCCAGCAGTTGCTGTTACGGCTGACCCCGGACCCGCACAGTTCGGCGACCGCGAACGTGTCGAATCGGGTCGGCATCACCGGTGTGCCCGGCGTCGGCAAGTCGACGTTCATCGACGCGCTCGGCATGGAACTGATCGGTAAGGGGCACCGTGTCGCGGTGCTCGCGGTCGACCCGTCCTCCACTCGCACCGGCGGTTCCATCCTGGGCGACAAGACCCGGATGGCGCGACTGTCGGTGGAGCGCAACGCTTATATTCGGCCCTCGCCCACCGCGGGCACCCTGGGCGGCGTGGCCAAGGCGACCCGCGAGACCATCGTGCTGCTCGAGGCCGCGGGCTACGATGTGATCCTCGTCGAGACCGTCGGTGTCGGCCAGTCCGAGGTGACCGTCGCCAATATGGTCGACGTGTTCTGCTTCCTCACCCTGGCCCGCACCGGAGATCAGTTGCAGGGCATCAAGAAAGGCGTGCTGGAGCTCGCCGACCTGGTCGCGGTGAACAAGGCCGACGGCAAGCACGAGATGGAGGCCAAGGCCGCCGCGCGCGAGCTCACCGGCGCACTGCGCCTGATCCACCCGCACGACGCCCTCTGGCGCCCACCGGTGCTCACCATGAGCGGCCTGGAAGGCATTGGCCTGGACAAGTTCTGGGACACCGTGCTCGAGCATCGCCGCGTCCTCACCGACGCTGGCGAGTTCGACGAGAAGCGCCGCCGCCAGCAGATCGACTGGACCTGGACCATGGTGCACGACCAACTCCTGCGCCGCCTGACCGACAACCCCCACGTAAAAGCCATCCGCCCCACAATCGAATCCCAAGTCCGCGAAGGCACCCTGACCGCCGCCCTAGCCGCCGAAGAACTCCTACGAGCCTTCGACGAACACTGACCGTGCCACGAACGGGTTGATGAGGACCGCGGTGGTTTCTTCGAAATCCTTGGTGTTTCGCGTTACTACGGTGAGGCCGTGGGTTAGGGCGGTGGCGGCTATGAGGCCGTCGGCCATGTCGAGGGTGGGGGAGTCGAGGCGGGCCCAGGTGCGGGCGATGTCGGCGGTGACGGGGAGGATGCGGTCGCCGTAGCGGGACTCGATGCCGGAGATGGCGGCGTTGAATTTATCCGCGCGGGTGTGCTGGTCGCGCCGGCGTAGCAGCGCGACGCCGCGGCGTAGTTCGCCGAGGGTGATGACACTGAACCACTGGTCGGCCTCGCGTGCCGCACGGAACCAATCGAGCACCGCGGGTGCGGGTTTCGGGCGCATCAGTTCGGACAGGACGTTGGTGTCGAGCAGGTAGCTCACGGGACGATCACCCGGCCGACGGCTCGGCGGCGGACGCGTCGAACAGGTCGACCTCGCGCGGCTTGCTGAGCTTCCGTTCCGCCGTGACCTCGTCGACCACCTCGGCGACCTCGTCGCCGAGACCGGTGAACGTGGCGAGCAGATGGTCGACGAAGCTGATATCCGGCCGGGTGAGCCTGCGGTACTCGTTGATATCGATGACCACAGCGACCGCGTCACCGTGGCGCGTGATGGTCTGCGGCGTGCTCTCCGCCGCCCGTAGCACCTCGGAAAATCGCTGCTTCGCCTCCTGGACCTGCCATTGCGTCACGACATCTCCCGTCTCACTCGACAGCGGCTCCATCTAGACAGTCTAGACAGATTTCCGACCCCTTGTCGACCGCCGTCCCCGCGAGTATCGAGGGCTGGGCGGCGGAGGCGAATCAGGTTGCGTCATCTCGATGGAGGACTTCGCGGTCGCGCTGCTCGACGAGGCCCAGGAGCCCGCGCACCGGCGCACCCGGTTCACCGTGGCGGCGGTCTGAAGGCTACGCGAGGTCGAACAGCGCCGCGGCGTTGTGATAGCAGACCCGGCGCAGCCAATCATCGCCCAGCTCGAGGCGTTCGAGCGCGAACACGGCATGGTCGTAGGTGTAGGGGATGTTCGGGAAATCGCTGCCGAACAGAATCCGATCCCCGAGTGCCTGCATCCTGCCGTGTTCCGCGTGCGGGAACGGATCGACCTCTTCGAAGAAGTCGGTGAAGGTCATGGTCGTGTCCAGCCGCAGCCGCGGGTATCGCTCGGCCAGATCGAAGAATTCGGTGTACTCGGGCGCGCCCATGTGCGCGATGACGAGGTGCAGCCGCGGAAAGCGGCGCAGCAGTGCGGCAATGGGCGCGGGGCCGGTGAATTCGCCGGGGACGGGCCCGGATCCGCAGTGGATCAGCACCGGCGTCGCGGACTCCTGCAGCAGCGCCCACACCGGATCGAGCAGCGGATCGCCCGGATCGAAGCGGCCGACCTGGATATGTACCTTGAACAGGCGCGTCCCGCGTTCGAGCGCGGCGCGAACGTAGGTCTCGACGCCCGGCTCCGGATAGAACGTGGAGGTGTGCAGGCAATCCGGTGTGCGCTCGGCGAATTCGGCGGTCCACTCGTTGAGCCAGGCCGCCATCCGCGGCTTGTGCGGGTAGACCAGCGCACTGAACGCGCGAACGCCGAACCCGCGCAATGTCTTCAACCGCACCTGCTCGTCGTCCCGGTAGGCGATGGGCCAGGGGCGTGCGGTGAGCGGTCCGGCCGAGTCGAAGTAGGCCCACACCTTGCGCAGCACCGGTTCCGGCATGAAATGGGTGTGCACGTCGATGATTCCGGGCAGCCCGAGCCTGGCGCGGAACGCGGCGAGGTAGGCGGTGTCGTCCTGGTCGCCGCTCATGACGCGCCCGGGTGCACCGCGCGGGCGAAGTCCCCGATTCGGCTGATCAGGCGATCGAAGAACAACTCCTGGTCGGTACCGATCACGATGTCGGCGTTGGGTTCCCGGCCCCACATGCCGGCCCAGTCGGCGACCGTGGTCGCGCGGGTCAGTGTCCCGGCGAGCTCGACGTCGACGGTGGCCGGTCGGGTGACGGCCACAGTGGGGTCCAGCGCCACCGCCGCCGCGAACGGGTCGTGCATGTGCGCGAGGTAGCCGAGGCCGTGCAGCTGATGGAAGTCGAAGTAGAACCGCACCGCGTCGGTGACGTGCCGGATGATCGGGTTGCTCGCCGCCGACCTGACCCCGGCCGGGTCGGTCTCCGAAACCGCCTCGACGGGAAGGCTGCCCGCGCGTTCGGCGAGCAAGGCCAGGTGCTTGGGCCGCATCTCGATGGTCTCGGTGATGTCGAGCCCGCACACGATCGGCCTGCGCTCGGGTGGCGCGGCGGAGAACGCGTCGAACACCTCCTTGGCGGCCTCGGGGTCGACGTGCACGTTCCATTCGTTGGTCGGCGTGGTGTTGCCGGGATGATTGAACGCGCCGCCCATGATCACCAGGCGCCGCAACAGGGTCGGCAGCTCGGGTTCGAGCCGCAGCGCGAGCGCGAGATTGGTGAGCGGCCCGGTGCAGAGGCCGACGATTTCGCCGGGGTGGGCGCGCACCAGATCGACCCACATCTGGGCGGCGGTGCGCGCGGACAGCGGGCGCTCCGACACGGGTAGTTCGGCATAACCGACGCCCTGCGGGCCGTGCGTGTCCTCGGTGGTGCGCAGCGGGACGGCCAACGGTTCGAGCGCGCCGAGCGCGACCTCGATCTCGGGGGCACGGCACACATCCAGCCAGGCCAGGTTGTTCGCCGCGACCTGCGGCGCGGGGACGTTGCCCGCGGTCGACGCGATGCCGACGATCTCTGCCTCCGGCGAGCCGAGCAGGTAGAGCAGCGCGAGGGAATCGTCGACCCCGGTATCGACATCCATGATGATCTTCTGCCGCACCCCACGAGACTAACCACGCCCCCGACGCCCATCGCGCGGGACCTGTCTGAAACAAGCGTCTGGCACATTTGTCTCAGCACGTTGTAGCCTGGCCACATGGGGAACCGGGAAGACCTGCTGGCGGGTGCGCGCAAGGCCATCGTCGAGCGCGGCGTCGCCAAGACCACGGCCAGGGATATCGCGGCCGCCGCGGGCGTGAGCCTGGCCGCGATCGGCTACCACTTCGGCTCGAAGGAGCAGCTGATCACCGAGGCGCTCGCCGACGCACTCGGCACGGCCATCGGCGACAGCATGGAGTCGCTGATCCGCGACGCGGGTGATGTCTCGCTGCTCGCCGGATTCGCGCAGCTGTGGAACGCGATGCCCGAGGTGTTCGCGCGCAACCGCGACAGCATGGTCGCGAGCCTGGAGAACATCGTGCGCGTCGCGCGGTCGAGCGAGGCGCGCGAGTTCTACGCGGAGAACCTGCCGACGGTGTACGGCGAGATGGGTGCAGCGCTGCGCGAGGCCCACCCGAACCTGACCGAGGAGCAGGCCGAGGCGATCGCCCAGCTGTATTTCGTGCTGGTGCAAGGCCTCGGCGTGCTGTGGGTCATCGCGCCCGACGGCAAGCTGCCCGACGGCAACCGGCTGGCCGAGGCGCTGACGGCGATCACCGGCGACACCGTCGCGGATCGATGACCCCGCCGCTCAATCCTCCTCGTTCAGCACGCCCGCGGGGATGTGCCGCAGCCGCAACACCGCGATCACCGAAATAGCCACGGCGGCAACGGCGGTGATCCCCGCCGTGACGTGCACACCGTGCAGGAATGCCTCGCGTGCCGCCCGCAGCACCGCCGCGCCCAGCTCACCCGGCAGCGCCGCGCTCGTCTGCACCGCGGCGCCGAGGGTGTCACGCACCGACTGACCGGCCTGCTCGGGCAACCCTGCGGGCAGAGTCGTGGCCAGATCGCCTCGGTACAGGGCGATACTGATGCTGCCGAGGATCGAGATGCCCAGCGCGCCACCGAGTTCCGCGCCGGTCTCGGACACGCCGGAGGCCGCGCCCGCCTGCTCGGGCGGCGCGGAGCCGACGATCAGCTCGGTGGTGATGCCGAACACCGGCGCCAGCCCGCGCTAGTGCGTCCGCAACGGCCAGGCGGGACGATCGTTGCCGAAGGCGGGCGCCGGCCAGGTGTAGGCGGGATACTCCGCGATCGCGGGCGCGGCGGTGCAGGCTTCGCCGTGGTAAACCGCCATCGCCGGATCGGGTGCGGCGGCCTGCGGGTGCCGTGGCGTCCGCTCCGGGGCGTTGAGCAGCCAGGAAGCCGTGCGTGCCAACGCGACTCGCACGTCACGGCCGATCCCGTCGGTGGCTCGTGCGGTGAGCGCGTCGATCACGCCCGCCGCGAGGAGATAGCCGGACGCGTGATCGAGCGCCTGGGCGGGCAGGGTGCCGGGCACCGCGGGCGCGCCCTCGGCGATCGCGATCCCGGAGGCCGCCTGCACGATGCTGTCGAAACCGCGCCTACCGCCCCACGGTCCGAGCTCACCCCACGCCGAGACCCGGCCGTGTACGAGTCCAGGGCGGGTCCGCGCGGTGATCCCCGCATGCGCGAGCGCCCCCGGTCGATAGCCGGTGACCAGCACGTCGGCGGCGGCGAGGAGCTCGTTGAACTGCGGCAGGCGCTCGCGCAGATCCAGCAGTGTGGAGCGCTTGCCCTGCCCGGTGTCGGCGTACTGCCACGGGATCTCGGGCAGGTGTGGCGGATCGACCCGCAGCACGTCCGCGCCGAGCAGGGCGAGGGTCCTGGTCGCCACCGGGCCGGCGATCACCCGGGTCAGATCGAGCACCCGCAGGCCGCGCAGCGGCTGGAAAGGCGCTGCGCCCATGGGCAATCCGGGCTCGCCGCGATCGGGGCGGCGCTCGATCGCGACGATCGGCCCGGCCGCCGCGGAGCGTCCCTGCGGACTCTGTGCCCACTCCTGTTCGGTGCGCACCCGCACCGCGATGGCGCCGTGCGCCGCGGCGTGCTCCTCGATGTCGGCGGCGCGACTCATCGCCATCTGCGCGACCGCGAGATCGACGGGCGCGTCGTCGGGCAGGCCGAGCGCGGTGAGCAGCCGCTCGCGATGATGGCGGTAGTTGGCGTGGGTGCGAACCCATCCGTCGTAGGTGGGGAAGAAGCCGGACAGGTCGGCGAACATCGCGGCGGGCGCGCCGTGGAAGCGCAGCAGCCGCTCGCTGGAGAACGCGGCGGTAATCCGGGCCGGGTCGATGCGGTGCGCCACCGGATCGAGGCCGCGGGCCGCGCGCAGCCGGTTCGCCGCGGCGGTGAGCGCGGCGACCGATCCGGCGGCCAGCGCCCAGACCGGTAGTGTCGCAGCGAGATTGCTGCCGGGGTCGGGGGCAGGCGTAATGGCGGAGGGGGTGACACCGATTCCGGCTTCGTAGTCATGGACCAGCCGTGTGTGCGCGTTCACCCGAACGAGCGTAATAGTTCCAGCTGAGAAGGAGATCTACGTGGGCATGAAGATCGAGTCGGGCCAGTGGCTACGGGTGCTGCGCGCCGACCCGGCTCCCCGCCGCTACCTGCTGTGTTTCCCGCCGGGTGGTGGTCCCGCGACCGCATATCGTGAATTCGCACAATGTTTCGGCGCAAGCACCGCGGTCGTCGCGGTGCAGTATCCGGGTCGGCAGGACCGGCTCGGCGAGGCGCCGATCACCGAGCTGGCGGTGCTCGCCGATCGGATTGCCGAACAGATACTGCGCCTCGGAAACCTCGACGGGCTCGCGTTGTTCGGCCACAGCATGGGGGCGACCGTGGCGTTCGAGACGGCGCGGCGACTGGAGCGCGACGGGCAGGCGCTGACGGGTCTGTTCGTGTCCGGCCGTCCCGCACCGACTTTCGTGGAGACCCAGCGGCTGCACCTGGGCGCCGACGCGGATTTGATCGCGGACCTGGAGCGCTTGGCCGCCGACCCGGCGCCGATCCAAATGCTGCGTGACGAACCGAGTCTCGCCGAACTCGTGCTGCCCGCCGTGCGCGGCGACTATCAGGCGGTGGAGACCTACCGATATCAGCCGGGTGCGCCGCTCACCACCGCGATCGACGCGCTGGTCGGCGCCGAGGACCCGACGATGCGACCGGAGCAGGCCGAGCAGTGGCGCGAGTTCACCGGCGGAAGCTTCGAGCGCACAACCTTTCCCGGCGGTCACTTCTTCGTCGACGAAGACCCCGCCGCGGTGGCTCGCATCGTCGCGGCCCGGCTTGGCGAGCGACGCGCGCCCGCGTGATCGCCGAGAAGTATTGCCGCGCAAAGAGTTAGCGAGCCGCAGGTAGGCGGGTGGTCGGTCCGGCTGCCCGCCGTCGCAGCACGGCATAACCCACCCAGGACAGCACGACGCACACCGCGACCAACACCCGGACCGCGCCGAGCGCACTGTCGGGATAGATCACCCCGGTGAGGTAGTGGTCGATGAAACCGCTCGGCGGCAGCCCGGCCTCGCCCGCCCGGTGCCGCGCCCAGTTCTCCAAATGGGTGAGCGGGCACTCGAATCCGAACAGTACGGTGGCGAATCCCCAGCCGAAGGCGAGCAGGTGCGTCCAGATACCGCGCGGCCACCGCCACGCCAGGAATCCGCCGATCACCACATACGCCACGAACGCGAAATGCACGGCGGCGGTGGCATCGGCGAGCAGCCGATACAGCACCTCACCAGCTTAGCGGCGCGCTGGTCGCGGCCGCCTCACCACGGCGAGGGCTGGTAGTCCTTGAGGAAGCAACCGTAGAGATCGGTGCCCTGCTCGCCCTGCACGATCGGGTCGTAGACCCGGGCCGCGCCGTCGACCAGGTCCAGGGGTGCGTGGAAACCCTCGTCGGCCAGGCGCATCTTCGTGTAGTGCGGGCGCTCGTCGGTGATCCAGCCGGTGTCCACCGCCGTCATCAGGATGCCGTCGGTCTCGAGCATCTCGCGCGCGCTGGTGCGGGTCAACATGTTCAGCGCCGCCTTGGCCATGTTGGTGTGCGGATGCCCCGGGCCCTTGTAAGCCCGGGAGAACTGGCCCTCCATCGCGGACACGTTGACGATGTATTTGCGTCGCGCGGCGGCCGCGGCCATGGCGGGGCGCAGCCGGGACACCAGGATGAACGGCGCGACCGAGTTGCACAGCTGCACCTCGAGCAGTTCGGTCGGGTCGACCTCGGCCACGGTCTGCACCCAGCTGTTGGTGTGCGCGAGGTCGGGCACCAAGCCGCCCGCGTCGATCGCGACGCCACGCGAAATGCGTTCGGGGGTGGCCGATCCCGCGACGAGCGCGAGCTCGGCGATATCGGCGGCGGACAGCGACGGGGTGAGCGAGGCGGTGAGCGCGGTGGGGTGGGCCTGCATCGTCTTGCCGAAACTGACCAGCTCGGGCAGCGCGCCGGCGGGCAGCGGCCCGGCTTCGGCGTCGACCAGTGCGCTGTAGGCGCCGGGGGAGCGGCGCACGGTCTGGGCCGCGTTGTTGATCAGGATGTCCAGCGGCCCCTGCGCGGCGACATCGTCGGCGAGCGCGACGACCTGGGCGGGATCGCGCAGGTCGATGCCGACCACGCGCAGCCGGTGCAGCCAGTCGGCGCTGTCCTCCATCGCGGCGAAGCGGCGGACCGCGTCGTTGGGGAAGCGGGTGGTGATCGTGGTGTGCGCGCCGTCGCGCAGCAGCCGCAGCGCGATGTACATGCCGATCTTGGCGCGGCCGCCGGTGAGCAGGGCCCGCCGCCCGGTCAGATCGGTACGGGCGTCTCGTTTGCTGTGGCTGCGCGCGGCGCATTCCGGGCAGAGCTGGTGATAGAACGCGTCGACCTGCGTGTACTTCTGCTTGCAGATGTAGCAGGGGCGCGGCCGGATCAGGGTGCCCGCGGTGGCCCCGGCCGCACTGGAGGCCAAGGGGATCCCCGCGGTCTCGTCGTCGATGCGCTGCGGCGAGCCGGTCGCGGTCGCGGCGACGACCTCGCGATCGGCCGCCGACACCGCCGCCCTGGCCTCGATGCGGCGGCGCTGCTTGAGCTTCTTGAACATGTGGCCGACCGCGCGCTGCACCGCCACCGAGTCGGGATGGTCCTTCTCCAGCCGCCCGGCCTGGTCCAGTACGCGCAGACAGGTCGCGAGCTCGTCCGGATCAATCGTGGTTTCGGCCATCGGTGGTACAGGCATCCTTTTGCTGAGCTGGGAAATCGACCCACTCATTGTCGCAAACGCGCGCGGCGGGTTGCCGCCCGGTTGCCTTGCGCTGTGTCCGCGGCGCCCGGTCAGGCGCGCAGTACGCGCAGGGTCGTCGCCGCGGTCCGGCGCAGCAGCGCGATCGCCGCCTCGGTGGTCGGCGGTTTGGCGGCGGACGTGGCGGGCAGCGAAGACAGTCGCGACCAGCTGATCTCGTAGGTGGTCCACCCGTGGCGCACCGCGAGGCTGACGGTGTGCGGCCGGGCATCGCGGTCGTCCTTGCGCCGGACCAGATACGCCTCTTCGCCGAGGCCGCGCACCGCGGTGATCTCGTCGTGCGCCAGCAGCGGGGACTGCGTCCAGGTCTCGAACCGGGCGGTGAACTCGGGGCGGGGATCGGACTTCTTGTGCACCACCGCCCGTGCCCGCACCGTGCTGTCCGCGGCACGATCGAGTGCTCCCGCGGTGCTGAACCGGATCGTGCACTCCATCGTGTCGACGGCGGGGTGCAGCTGGGTTTGGTGCAGCGGGTATTTCGGACCCGCCGCGGCGGTCGGCGTCAGCTTCAACCCGGCACTCAGATAGGGGGCGGTGTCGGTGATCGCGCAGAGATCGTCGACATGGTGAAAGCCCTGGAGATCGGGCGCGGGCGCCGTGGCGCGATCGGTACGGGAAGTGTTGAGCGCGGCGGTGACTCCGACCACGGCCACCGCCGCCACGGCCATCAGCGCCCAGTGGCGCTTCCCGTGGCCGGGTGCACGCCAGGCCACCGCGCGCCGCGGCGGCACCGTTCCGTCCGGATAGACCTGCGGCGGCGCGGTGGGCGTCAGCGGCTGGTCGAGCCAGCCCTTCTCGTCGGGGCGCGAGGGCCCCGAACCCCCCGATCCCGTCATCGCCCCGAAAATATCACCTCATCCGATGTTCTGTAGGGCGTTCGAATCGGGCTACCCGGCGCGCAGATCCGTTGCCTCGGTGACGCGGCCGAGATGCTCGGCTCGTGCCGCGACGCGCTCGCGCAAGGTCGGGGGGATTTCGGTGCGGACCTCGATCAGTCCGTCCCACACCACCTTCGGGGTGTCCGCGGTGAGCGCGGCGAGGAACTCGTCGAGCTCGTCCAAGCCGTCGATGAGTTCGAGCACCCTGGCCCGGCCTGCCGCGTCCTGCGCCAGCGCGATCTCGACGAGGGTGTCGATGGTGTCGCAGCGCACCGCGACCAGCAGGGCGGCGAGCAACTGCGCGCGATCGAGTTCGGCGAGGTAGGAGGCGAGGATCGGCGTCGCGGTCGCGGGCAGCGCGTCCACCAAAGGCAATGCCTGAGACCAGAGTTCGTGCTCGGCGGTGGTGCCGATCACCGCCCGCAACACCGCGGGGTCGGCCATGACGGGCAGGCCCGCCATGCGCCGCCGCTCGTCGTCGGTCATCGCGAGGGCGATCGGGAGCATGGCGTTCCACAGGCCGGCCGCGTCGGCCTGGGCGACCAGTTCGCCGAGCTCGTCGTCCGGCTTCTCGGCCAGGCGCGCGGCGAGCAGGGCCAGCTGTTCGGGCCGCAGCTGGGTCGCCAGCGGGAGCAGATCCAGCCAATAGCCGTGTCGCAGCGCGACGTCCATGATCGAGGCGAGCACCGATTCCTCCTGTACCGCGGGCCTTTCGGCGAAGGCCCGCAGGCTGTCCTGGCTCATCGCGCTCGTCACCGGCAGCAGCGAGGCCCAGGCGTCCAGCTCGCGCACGGCCTCGATCAGGCCGTCGAGCACGGCGCCACCGAGCTCGGCCGCGATATCGCCGAGCGCCGCCCGGGTCTGCGGTCCGACGCTGTCGAGCAGATCGATACCCTCGGCCCAAAGGCCTTGCTCGTGCGCGGCCCGGATGACCCCGGCAAGCCGGTCGGTGAACAATGCGATCAGCCGGTCCAGCGCGGACTTGTCCTCCATGAGGAACCCGACCCGCAACAGATCGGCGTCGCTGAGCACGGGCGCCGCGGCGCGCATCGCGTCCTCGGGCACGACGCCGACGAACCGGCTCATGGTCACATGGTCGTCGCGCCGCGACAGCTCCCCGGCCACCTCGACGACCAACGGGGTGGGCACCGCGGCGATGATGTCCGCGGTACGCCGCGGGTCCAACTGGACGGCGGTCTCGGCGAGAAAGCGGGCGGGCAGCGCCTTCGCGATATCGATCGCGCGGGCGGGCTCGACCGACCCCGCGACGGCCGCGCACAGCACCGGGCCGAACGCGCGCTCCGCCGCCTTGGCACTGATCACGGTCGGCACCAGTTTCGTCGCCGCGGCGACCCGCCGCATGCGCGCGGCGTCGCGATCGAAGAGCAGATCGGTGGCGCGCTCCCGGAACGCGCGGATCGCCTCGGGCGAAAGATCGTGCAGGAACGCGAGTTCGGCCGGATCGGCGAGATCGAGCAGGCGCGCGAGCTTCGTCGTCTCCGCGCGCACCATCAGTCGCGCGCTCACAGGCCGAGCGCCTTCTTCACGGCCGGGCGCATGAGCCGGGGGATCAGCTGCAACGAGGATTCGACCGCCGCGCCGAGGCGTTCGCCGCGCGCGCTGACGGCGGTGCGCAGCAGGTGGTCCAGTGCGGCGAGGTCGGCCTCGGTCAGCCGCTCGAACTCGTCGGGCAGCGGTGCGCCGAGGGTCTGGGCCAGCGGGTGCGGCATGAGATCTCCGTAATCGGTGTCGAATTGTGCGGGCGCGCAGCCGGATCGCGGTGGGTCAGCTGCTGCGCGGGGTGATCGCGGCCCGGTCGGCGCGCAGGTCGTCGACGAAGTTGGCGATCGCCTCGGCGACCAGCAGCGGCTCGGTGACCGGCAGCCAATGGTCGGCGGGCACGGCGCAGCGCCACAGCCGGTCCACCCAGCGAATCGAGGTGTCGTAGATGGCGGCGGGCACGAACGGATCGGTGGTGTCGACCAGCAGTTGCACGGGCACCGCGGTGCGCCGCAGCCGGGGGCGACGCAGGTGGTGCAGCAGGTTGGCCTGGGCGATCCGGCCGCCGGCGACGAGGTCGGTGCGCCAGGTGCGGGCGATCCGCGCGGGTATCGGTGAGAGCCCGCCGAGCCGCTCGACCAGCAGTGCGCGCACCCGCGGGGGATACAGCCTGCGCGCGACCGGGATCGGGCGCAGCGTCCAGCGCGCGCCGTGCAGCCACCAGCCGAGATCGCCGAGGATGCCCTTGGCGTGCGGGACGACCGCGCGCAGCCACAGCCCGAGGTGATCGAGGTTGGGGCCGGAAATGGCGGTGAACGAGGCGATACGGGTGTTCGCCCGCGGATCACACACCGCCTCCCACAGCTGCACCGCACCCCAGCCGTGCCCGCAGGCGTGCACCGGCTGCTTCGGGCTCGCGGCATCGATCACGGCGAAGAAGTCCGCGGCCAGCCGGTCCAGCCGGAAGTCCGCGAGCAGGGGCGGGCTGTCCGACCTGCCGTGTCCGCGCACGTCGTAGGTGATCACCCGGAATCCGTCGCTCAGCAGGGCGGCGACGGTGGCCCAGACCCGATGGGTATCGGTGAGGCCGTGCACCAGCACCAGCGGTTCGGCGGCGGGGTCGCCCCATTCGAAGACGGCGAGATCGGCGCCGTCGGCGGTCACCGTCCACTGTCGGTCCGGGCGGGGCGTATCGGTGTCGATCAGGTTGGTCATGTTGTCAGCCTCGTTCGGGGGCGAGCTGCCGGTCGGCCACGAGCCGTACCGCCAGTACGTTTTCCGATACCGACAGTACGAAGTAAAGCCGACCAGCGCGAGTGCTACGCCCAGACTATGGCGTACCTCACGCTCATAAACGTACTGGCGGTACGTGTATGCTGCGGTCGTGCCCCGTCCCAGTTCCCGCCAATCGGCGAGCTCCCGCGCGGAGATCGTCGATGCCGCGATTCGGGTGATCGATCGGGCCGGGCCGCGCCCGAGCATGGACGACATCGCGCGCGAGGCGGCGATGACCAAGCCGCGGCTGTATCGGCAGTTCGCCGACAAGGCCGATCTCTACACCGAGATCGGCAACCGGATGGCGAAGTCCGCCGCGGCCGCCGCGGGCAACGATCTGACGCTCATGCTGCAACCACCCCGCGCCGCGCTGCGCCGGGTGCTGACCGGGTATGCCGACAGTATTCTGCAGCATCCCAATGTCTTTCGCTTCCTCGGTCAGGCGCAGGTGACCCAGCGCTCCGACGACACCGTGCTGCAATTCGATCTCGGCCGTGCCGCGTCGGATCGCTTCGCCCGCCAGGCGCGCGAGATCGCCGAGTCCATTCCGATCGACACCGCGGGCATCGACTATCTCTCGCGCGCGGTGGTCGGCGTGGTGGTCTCGATCACCGACCTGTGGCTGGCCGATCCGACGCCTGCCGCCCGCACCGTCGAGTTCGTCGACCAGGCCACCGAATTCGTGTGGGGTCTGATCGATGGGTTCCTGCGCAGGCAGGGCATTTCCGCCGATCCGGAGATCCCGATCCTGACCTCGCTCGCCGCCGTCAATCAGACGCAACAGCCCACGGGCTGACCACTCACCAGCGGTTTCGTTCGTCGCGGCGCGGTCGCGGGCCAGGCTTGTTGACACAGCGCCAATAGTGCGTAAATCTGGTGCGCAAGGACAGAGCGAGCAAAGGATCTGAGATGGCACGCGCCGCATGGAGTGACGACGAGGTCGAGGCGGTTCGCGACCTGGCGAAGGCTTTCTTCGAAAAGGACGTGGTTCCGCACGAGGAGAAGTTCGTCGCGCAGGGTCACCCGGACCGCGGGCTGTACAACCGCGCGGGCGAGCTCGGCCTGCTGTGCACCGCGATCCCCGCCGAATACGGCGGTGGCGGCGGCACTTTCGCGCACGAGGCGGCGATCATCGAGGAGCAGACCCGCGCCGGTGACGGTGCGCTCGGCATGCCCGTGCACACCTCGATCATCGCGCCCTACATCAAGGAGTTCGGCACCGAGGAGCTCAAGCGGAGGGTGCTGCCCAAGGCCGCCGCGGGCGAGATCGTGCTTTCCATCGGCATGACCGAGCCGAGCACCGGCTCGGACTTGCAGAACATCAAGACCCGCGCGGTGCGCGAGGGCGACGAGTACGTCATCACCGGCTCGAAGATCTTCATCACCAACGGCTGGCTGTGCGATGGCATCATCATCGCCGCCAAGACCGATCCGACCAAGGGCGCGGCCGGGGTCTCGTTGATCTACGCCGACGTGTCCGACGACACCCCCGGTTTCAAACGCGGTCGCATCCTGAACAAGATCGGTGGCAAGGCGCAGGACACCGCCGAGCTGTTCTTCGACGGCCTGCGCGTGCCCGTGACGAACCTGCTCGGCGAGACCGAGGGCCTCGGCTTCTATCAGATGATGCAGATGCTGGCGCAGGAACGCCTGGTCACCGGCATCATCGCGGTCGCGATGATGGAGCAGGCGGTCCAGCTCACGATCGATTACACCAAGGGCCGCGAGGCATTCGGCAAGCCGCTGTTCGCGATGCAGAACACCAAGTTCGAGCTCGCCGAGTGCGCGACCATCGCCAAGGTCGGCCGCACGTTCCTCGACGACTGCATCGTCAAGCATCTGCGCGGCGAGCTGGATATCCCCACCGCGGCGATGTCGAAGTACTGGCTCACCGACCAGCTGGGTATCGTGGTTGACCGCTGCCTGCAACTGTTCGGCGGCTACGGCTACATGACGGAGTATCCGATTTCGCAGCTCTACACCGGCGCCCGCGTCCTGCGCATCCTGGCGGGTAGCAACGAGGTGATGAAGGATCTCATTGCCCGGTCTCTCTGATACCACGAGGGCGACCGCGGACGGTGCTGTGTCGCCGCGCCGCCGCAGGCTCGAACCCGACGAACGGCGGGCGCAGATCCTCGCGTGCGCGATCGACATGTTCGGCGAGCGGCCCTACGCCGCGGTCTCGACCGCCGAGCTGGCCCAGCGCGCCGGCGTCGCCCGCGGTCTGATCAATCACTACTTCGGCAACAAGCGCGATCTGTATCTCGCGGTCGTCCGCCGGATGGTGACGCTGCCCAAGCTCGACGACATGATCGTGCCCACCGGCACCGAGCGCGAGCGCGTCGATGCGAGTGTGCACTGGCTGCTGGATACCATCGCCGAACACGGCAGTACCTGGGTGAAGGTGACCAGTCACGAGGGCGTCGGGGACGACCCCGAGGTGCAGCAGATCCTCGATCAGGCCGACGACGCCGCGGCCGAACGCCTGCTGCTGATGATCGGCCTCGCCGATTCCGCACGCAGTGCGGCATTGCGCGCGATGGTCCGTGCCTACGGCGGGCTGGTGAAAGTGGCAGGGCGCGAATGGATCACCCGCGGCACGCTGACCAGGCCGCAGGTGCACGAGCTGCTCGTCGACATGCTGATGACCCTGGTCACCGAGTCGCTGCCCCGGGTGGACCGCAGGCACTGAGCGTGCCCGCGGTCGCCGGGGTCAGCCGCCCTGCGCCAGGTCCGTCTCGGCGGGCCGCGGCGCCGCGCTGTAGCGGACCGGACGGCGGGTACCCGGCGCGTGGCCCTGCCGTCCGTACTTCAACTCGATGACCTCCTCGCGCCGGTGCTCGACCAGCAGCGCGCCGACACCGAGAATCCACAGCGCGGCCGTCGCGATCGCGCCGATCTGAACCCACTCGCCGAACCCGTATCCCGCCGCGGTGAGCGTGCACGCCATCGCGACGATGCCGAGCGCGCACAGGATCAGGCCCGGCACGTTGTAGTTGTCGCCGAGCAGATCGCCGGCTTGCGCATGCCACGGCCGATTGCCGTGACCTTCGGGTGTGGTGCTACCGAACATTGGATCCTCCTAGGAGTCAGCGCAAGGTCAGTGCCACGGGGTGCGTGCGCGGGCGCACGATGTGCTCAGCATGAACCTCCGCGCACGAATTCGCGCGCAACGTTGTTGGTTCGTTATTACGGTCGCGTCACCGTATTTCGACCTTTCGGATGTTCCAGTCGCCGTCGGCCCCTTATTGTGGGTCGGGATATCGGGGCGGGTCCGGAGTGTCCGAGGTTCCTGCGCGGTGTGTGGTGTGGAGAGGGAACCTGGCATGGCACGGGCAGAACGCCGTGAAACGGAACGCTGGCCTGCGACAGCGCAGCAGGACGATCGGTGGTCGGAGGCGGAGGAGGAGCGCTGGGGCGAGCCGGAGCCGGACGAACGCTGGCAGGATCCCGCGCCGAGCCGGCGTCGGACCGGGCGGCTGCGGGTGGAGATCCCGCCGATCGTGAACCCGTACGCGATCGTGGCGCTGGTCGCGGCGTTGCTCGGCCTGTTCCCGGTCGCGATCGTATTCGGCTTCATCGCGTTCTCCCATCCCCGGGGCCGGGTGATGGCGCTGTTCGCCCTGCTGATCGGCGTCGCCGAGGTGACCGCGCTGGTCGGGTTCTTCGTTCTGGCCGGAAATGTGTTGCCGGACAGCGTGACCCGCGCCGCAAAACCGACGATGAACCTCTCCGCGCAGGCGAGCGCGGAGCGGCCACCGACGACGGTGATCACCACGGTGGTGCCGCCGTCGGCGGCACCGAGCCTGACCGCGACCTCCGTGCCGCAGAGCAATCTGAAGAAGGGTTCGGCCTGCACCGAAGCGCAGGTCGGGCAGATCGGCACCGGCGCGGACGGCACCACGCTGCTCTGCCTGCAGGGCTCGAGCAGCTACCTGTGGTCGGGTCCGGTCAGCATCGCCACGACGACCCAGCAGCCCGGCGCGAAATGCGATGGGACCACGGGCAAGACCGCCCGCACCGCCGACGGGCGGGCCTTGATCTGCGAGAACCCCGGCCGCAGCGGCACCTGGGCGCTGTGGACAACGGAGTAGCGGGGGACGACGGAGTAGCGGGGGACAACAAAAGAGTGGCCTGGCGGCCTACTCCTCCTTCTTGGCCCGGCTCGGCTGCACGCGCGGCGGCTCGTTCGGCATCTTCGGATATTGCGGCGGCCACGGCGCGTCCAACAGGCCCGACGCCATATCGCGTTCCGACATCTCCAGCAGCGGCGCGATGGACTGCGGCACCCGATCGGCCCACGGATCGCCGAGCTCGGCCAGCCGGGCGGGCACGGTGGCGATGGTGAGTTCGTCGGGCACCACATCGGCCAGCGCGGACCAGCTGATCGGCGTGGAGACCTGGGCGCCGACCTTCGGCCGCACGCACCACGCCCCGAAAACCGTTTTGTGCGGGGCGTTCTGGTTGAAGTCGACGAATACGCGATGGCCGCGTTCTTCCTTCCACCACTGCGCGGTGATCTCGTCCGGATGCCTGCGCTCGAGCTCCCTGGCCAGCGCGACGGCTGCCGCGCGCACCTGGTAGCCGTCCCAATTCGGTGCCAGCGCCACGTAGATGTGCAGGCCGCGCGAACCGGAGGTCTTGATCCTGGATTCGATGCCGAGCTCGGTGCACAGCTCGCGGGTCAGCACGGCGGCCTGTTTGAGGTCGTCGAGGGTGATGCCGGGGGAGGGATCGAGGTCGATGCGCAACTCGTCGGCGATCTTCAGGTTGTCGGCGCGGTTGGGCCACACGTGGAAGCCGAGGCAGCCCTGGTTCACCGCCCACAGGATGTGCGCGAGGTCGTGCGCGACCAGCGCGTCGCTGGTAGTGCCGTTCGGCGTGGACACCTCGACGGTGTGCAGCCAGTCCGGCGCCGACTTGGGCACCCGCTTCTGGAACCACGACTTCCCGGACGCGCCATCGGGATAGCGCTCCAGCAGCAGCGGCCGCCCGCCGACCACGTTCAGGAACGGCTCGGCCACCGCCTGGTAGTAGCGGACCAGGTCGAGCTTGGTCTCGCCGCGCCTGGTGAAGTAGACCTTGTCCGGGTTGCTGATGGTGACGGTGCGGCCGTCGACCTCGATATCGACCGACGCACTCATGGTTTCGCCTCGCTGAAGATCTCGCTCAGCTCGGCGGGCGGCGCCTCGTCCAGCTGCGCGTAGGTGCACGACTCGGGGGTGCGGTCGGTGCGGAAACGGACCAGCCTGCCGCCGTGCCGGAGCCGGCCGGACTGCACGTGCTCGTAGCGGACCTCGGCGACCAGCTCGGTGCGCAGCGCCTCCCACGAGAGGTCCTTGCCGCCGGTCCAGCGGCTCACCCCGCCTGGCATCTTGCCGTCGGCTTTGGCCTGCGCGCCCGCGTCCGCCCATTCGCGCCACGGATGATCGGCCAGCGCGTCGACCCGCAGCGGCGCGAGCTCGTCGACCAGTTCCTTGCGCCGGGCGGCGGTGAAGCTGCTGGCCACCCCGACGTGATGCAGGTTGCCGTCGTCGTCGAAGAGTCCGAGCAGCAGCGATCCCACCCCCTGACCGTCCTTGTGCCAGCGGAAGCCCGCGACCACGCAGTCGGCGGTGCGCTCGTGCTTGACCTTCAGCATCACCCGTTTGTCCTGCAGGTAGGCCAGGCCGTCGGCCTTGACCATGACGCCGTCGAAACCCGCGCCCTCGAACCGGGTGAACCAGTCCTCGGCGACATCGGGGTCCCGGGTGATCGGGGTCAGATGCACCCGCGCGGGTTTGGTGTCGAGGATGGTCTCGAGCAGTCGCCTGCGCTCGGCGAACGGCTCCTCGGTGAGATCCCGGTCGCCGAGGGCGAGCAGATCGAACGCGACGAAGCTGGCCGGCGTCTGCACCGCCAGCTTGTTCACCCGGGACGCGGCCGGATGCAGCCGGTTCTGCAGGGTGTCGAAGTCCAGGCCACCCTCGGTGACCACGACGATCTCCCCGTCGACAACGCACCGGTCCGGCAGCGCCGCACGCAGCAGCTCGGCGACCTCGGGGAAATACCTGGTCAACGGGCGATCATTGCGCGAGCCGAGTTCCACCTCGGCACCGTCGCGGAAGACGATGCAGCGGAAGCCGTCCCATTTCGGCTCGTAGCTCAGCCCGAATTCGCGGGGCACGCCCGGCGCGGTTTTGGCCAGCATCGGCCGGACAGGTGGCATCACCGGTAAGTCCACGCGAGCTACCCTCCTCGGTTCGTGTTCCTTACCGATGCAGACGGCATGTTCGAGCAGAATTCATCGGCACTTGCCGAAGATCGTATGCGCCGCGGCCGACAAGATCGGGAATTGACGGCCGCGGCGAAACGGCCGGGTCAGCTGTCGAGCCACCCGTGTTGTTCGGCGAACGCGGTGAGGCGGTCGCGGATGGTGAGGATCTCCCCCGCGGTCAGCGCGGGGCTCGCGTCCAGGAGCAGCTCGGTGATGAGGCGTTTGTGCTCGGCGACCGTGAGGTGGCCGGAGTTGGCCCGGTGTTTCGATTTGTGGACGGGCACCGGCGGGTTCGGCTGGCCGCCGACCACGGTCAGGTTCACCGCCTTGGGACCGCGGTCGCCCTCGGTCATGTCGAATTCGAAAACCCGGCCCTGGCGTAACTCGTCCTCATCCAGCCCGATGTCGTTGACGTGCACGAATACGTCCGGACCGCCGTCCTCCGGTCGAATGAAACCGAATCCCCGAGAGCTGTCGAACGAGACCAATTTCCCGATGGACACCAACACCCACTCCTCGCCACGCGGTCACTACCCGGTCACCTTATCCCGCCTTATCCTCGTCGTTGGACGAAAGCGCTTTTTGCAATGAATTGAAAACGGTGAGTCCCTGACCGACCATTCCGTTCACCAGTTCGCCGACTCCGTCCGGACCGTTGAGTACGGTCAGATTCGCGTTCGCCAGCCCGTTCGAGGCCTGCTTGACGATTTCCGGCAGTTGCTCGATCAGCAACTGGTCCAACGCGATCCGGTTGTTGGAGGCGGCAGCGGCGGCCTGGATCCTGGTGCGGTCGGCCTCGGCCTCAGCCAGGATGCGCACCCGATCCGCTTCGGCCTGAGCGGGTTTCACGACCTCGGTCTGCAGTTGCTGCTCGCGCAGCTCGGCCTCCTTGCGCGCCTGGACCGCCTGCGCCGCGAGCACCTCCTGCAGCGCGTTCGCCTCGGCGAGCGGACCGGCCTGTGCGGCTTCGGCATTCGCCTTGTCGATATCGTGCTGGTACTGCGCGCGCAGAATCGCGGTTTCTCGTTCGTATTCGGCCTGCCTGCGCAGTGATTCCTGCTCGGCCTGCGCCGCGAGCTGTGCGGCCTGCGATTGCGCGATCTGCGCGTCCCGTTGCACCGTGGCGTTGTGCGGTGCGGCCAGCGCCTGAATGTAGCCGAGGTTGCCGTCATCGATGGACTGGATCTGGAACGAATCGACCCAGAGCCCGATGTTGCTCATCTCGACTTTGGAGGCGACGAGCACTTCGTCGGCGAGCTTCTGCCGTTCGCGGATAATCTCCTCGACGGTCATGGACCCGATGATCGAGCGGAGATGGCCGGAGAAGATGCGGCCGGTGAGCACCGACATCTCTTTTTCCTGTTCGGACAGGAAGCGCTGCGCCGCATTCACGATGGATTGCGTGTCGTTGGCGACCTTGAACGCGATCACCGCGCGGACCTCGAGCTGGATCGCCTGCTTGGTGACGAGCCGCTCCTTGATCTCGGCCTCGAACATGGCCAGCGAGAGGTAGCTGACCTTGCGGAACAGCGGGACCACCCAGCTGCCGCGCCCGATCACCACCTTGAACGGCGCATCATCCTTGGTCTTGGCGCCGCTGATCAGCATCGCCTCGTCCGGGTCTGGTACGTGGTAACCCAGCACGGGTCCCTCCCTTACTGTTTCAATCCTCTTCGGCCGGATCCGGCGTCAACGGGATCCAGGGCACCACATCGACGATGCGGCCGGGATGGGCGTCGATGACCAATACGGCCGTTCCGGCCGAAATCGGCTCTGCCGCACGGGCGATATACAGCTCTGTGCCCCCGCGTATCGCCACCAAGACCTCCCCGAGCATGCCCGCGCCCCGGATAGGTGTAGTGAGCGTACCCGTCAAACCGACCACGGGGTCGCCCATCGCACCGATCTCCTCCCACTGACACTTCGAGTGGACACCCTACGGCCCGGCCCGTGCGATTCCCAAGCAACCGGGCGGGGTGAATCCGGTTTGTGACCATGGCGGTCGGGTCGCGCGTCGGTGCCGAGTCCGGCCGGTCGGGGTGCGCCGCAGGGCGCTAGGGGGTTGAATGCCCAGGCCGTGGGTGTGTCATTGCGCCGAGTCGGGCGCGGGTATGTTGCTTGCATGGGAGGACGGCTCGCGTTGGTGGTCGGGTCCGAATGTGTGGCGCTGGGGGAGTTGGGATTCACCGGCGAGCTCGCCACGGGTTTGTATGCGAGCTTGACCGAGGTGGGCGGGTGGCGCGCGGCCACGGACCGGGACGGCCCGGTGCTGAATCCGACAGCGGCGCAACTGGTCACGGCGGTGGACGAGGCGTTCGCGGCGGCCGCGCGGCGGCAGGCGACGTTGCTGCTCGCCTTCATCGGCCACGGCGTCGCGACCAATGCCGAGGATTTCTATCTGCTTGGCCATGATTCGCCCGCTATCCCTAACTCGCACAACGCCTTTCATCTGACCCAGGAGATCAGGGAACGGTTGAACGAGTCGGCACTCGACGGGTTGGTTGTGCTGGTCGACGCCTGCGAGACCGGACAGGGGGTGCTCGGCGCGGCGCGGCGGTGGACCGATCTGCTCGCGCAGGCGTCCGGGCGGATGGAGATGCTGGTCGCGGCGGGCGACGGCCCGGCGTTCTCCGGGTGTTTCACCAGGACCATGCTGTCCACGTTCGGCTCGGGGCTGCCGCTGCGCGGGGAGAATCTGCTGCCCGCGGACCTGGTGGACCCGATCGCCGGGGAGTGCGTGCATCAACAGCCGCAGTACCTTTCGTTCACCTCGGGCGCGGTGCACGGCGGTGACCCCGGACTGTGGTTGGTGCCCAACACCGCACGGCATCGCGACGCTGTGAGCGGACGCTCCGCGGCGGGTTTCGTCGATCAGCTCACCCGCGGCCTGCTGGTGACCCCCGACGTGCGCGAGCAGCTCGACGCCATCGTCGACGCGGGCGCGCATCGGCTGCGCGTGGTGATCGGCCCGGCCGGTGCGGGCAAATCGACGTTGCTGGCCATGCTGATTCGGCCGAGCCTGGTCGAGGGGTTGGCGGTGACCCCCGAATACATCACCGCGGCAGTCTTTCTCACCGCGGGCAGCTCGATCGAGGCGGTCGCGGCCGAGCTGTCCGCGCAATTGAGCGCGCGGCTACCCGGTTTCGCCGATGCGGCGCGTGCGGTGCGCGCGCACCGCTCCCGCGACGAGTTCGACATCTTCGACCTCGCGGTGCGCCACCCGCTGGCGCGGCTTTCCACCGTCGGCCGGCGGGTGACGCTGGTGCTCGACGGGCTGAATCAGCCGCAGGAGGGCACCAGGCGATTGCTCTGCGCCGCCATCCGCGATCTGACCAAACGCGAAGAGCTGCGCCATGTTCGGGTGATCGCTGGGGTTCGTGACGGCACCGGCGTCGAGTACGAGCCCACGCTCGCGCACATGCATCGCATCGAGGTCGGTGAGCCCGCCGCCGACGATATCGCCACCGTGGTCGGTTCGGCGCGCGGTACCGGCGCGCCGGCCGATCCGGCGGACTGGGTGCGCTGGATCCAGGGTCTGCTCTCGGAAACGCCGACCGCCGAAGCGAGCGACAGCCACGTGGTCTCCGGTGGCTGGCTGCTCGCGCGCATGCTGCTCGAGGTGGCGCCGAGCATCACCGACGGCGCCGTGGCCGCTGGCATCGGTCTGGACCGGATCGTAGCGCTGCGGGTCGCGGCGGCACTGCGCGGTCTGCCCGCCGAAACAGGGCACGCCGCAGGCGAATTCCTCGGTCTGCTCGTCGCGGCGGGCGTCGGGCCGGTACTGCCGCTCGAACTCGCCGACGCGGCGCTGGCCGCACTCGGCAGCGACCTGCACATCGCCCGGCTGCGCGATATCACGGTGGCGCTCGGCACGCTGGTGACCCGCAGCCACCCCGGCACACTGCGGGAATCGATCGGCGTGACGCACGGCGCGCTGCTGCCCGGCCTGCGTGCCGAATGCGCGAAACTCGGTGTGCGGCTTGAGGACACCCACCGGGCCATCGTCGCGGCGATCAAGCGCAGTCAGAGCGACCGCGCCGCCGATTACGCGCGCGGCTCGGCGGTGCGGCACTGCCTGGCGTACGGGGATTCGGGCAGTGCACTGCATTTCCTGGAGATGTTGCAGACGGCGCGGGCCGCCGACAACCGGGACCTGTGGGGCGCGTGGGTGCCCGCGTTCGTGCAAGCGCTGGGCCCGGATCATGCCGACACGCTGACCACCCGCAGCCGCGAGGCCTATCACCGGGCCGAGAGCGGTGACTATCTCGGCGCCATCACCGCGTTCGAGCGGCTGCTCGACGACCGGCTGCGTGTGCTCGGCCCCGATCACCCGAAAACTCTTGGCACGCGCACCAATCTGGCCACCTATCGGGCGCGCTGCGGTGACTATCCGGGGGCGCGGGCGGACTATCAGCGCCTGTTCGCCGATCAGATCCGGCTGCTCGGTCCTGATCATCCCGACACTCTGCGCACCCGCAACGATTTGGCGTCCAATCGCGCGGACCAGGGCGACCTGGTCGGCGCGATCCTCGATTTCGAGTCGCTGCGCGCCGATCGCGCCCGGGTACTCGGCCCGGACGACCCGCAGACGCTGCGCACCCGCAACAGCCTCGCGTACTGGCACGGCGAACACGGTGACGTGGCGGCGGCGCTGCGCGAGTTCGAACAGCTGCTCGCGGACTGCCTGCGCATCTTCGGGCCGGATCATCCAGCGACCCTCAGCGCCCGCAACAACCTAGCGGCGTTTCGCGCCCGCAGTGGCGATATTGCCGGTGCCCGAGCAGAATTCACGCGTCTACTCGACGACCGGCGCCGGGTGCTCGGCGCCGACCATCCCGACACACTCACCACCAGAAGCACACTGGCCGCCTACCTGGCCGACGCGGGCGAATTGTCGCGCGCCATCGCCGAACTCGAACAGTTGCTGGTCGATCGGCTGCGGGTGCTCGGCCCCGACCATCCCGACACCTTCGCCACCCGCAACGATCTGGCCTCCCGGCAGGCCGAGCACGGCGAAGTGCGCGAAGCCATCGCCGAATTGGAGGTCCTGCTGGTGGCTGAACTACGCGCCCTCGGACCGACCCACGCCGCCACTATCCGCACCCAAACCACCCTCGCGCACTGGCGCGGCCGCCTCGCGGGGTAGCGCACAGTTCGCGATGGTTCATGCCCGGAGCCGGTGGCGGTCGACACGGAGGTCGCGGCATCACGGTGGCTCGTGCGGCGCACGGACTCTTACACGGCCCCGAGGACGATCCGGCCCACCGCGAGGCCGCGCAGCGGTCCGGCCGATGCCGGGCCAGGGGTGGTCACAGTGTTGGATGCCATGCTTCGAGCGTGCTCGCCCGTCGCCGGTCAGTCGATTACCCCGCGAGGTAAGACGGCTACGCCGTCCAGCGTCCGCGCACGCCGGCGAAGACCTTGGCGGCCGGGTCGGCGGTGATCTTGTCGGAGTCGGTGTCGTAGTCGTATAGCTCGGCGTAGCGGCCCCAGTCGATGGCGATGTCGAGTTGGCGGCGGGCGTCGTCGGGGCCGAAGCCGCGCCGGAGCAGGTCGAGGAAGAAGCCGGCGCGCAGGCTGCCGTCGGAGCTGCCCGCCAGACCCTTGCAGATGGTGCGCACCAGCGGCGCGCGGTGGCGGGCCTGCTCGGCGAAGATGCGCTTGCTCTCCTGGATGTCGGCCGTGGTGAACTCGGTGCCGATGTCGGTGAGCAGAACATCGCCGTCGGCGACGGTGCTGAAACCGAGCATCTCGGCGGCGTCGACGAGGGGGAGCAGATCGTCGATCTCGAAGTTCAGCTCGTCGGCGATGTCGGGCAGATCGGCGCGCCCGCCGCCGGCGTAGACCAGCTCGACCAGACCGGCCAGGCCACCGACCGAGGCGTCGGGCAGCGGCTGGGCCGTCGGCGTGGCCTTATCCGGCCCCGCGACAACGGGTTCGGTGTCCCGGCCGGTCAGCAGCCCGTAGATCTGGTCGACCATGGCCTCGAACCACGGGGCCCGCCGATCCCGCGGGCGCTGCTGCGGCACGGCGATCTCGGCGATGATCCGACCCGGATTCGAACCGAGCACCAGCACCCGGTCGGCCAGCTGCACCGCCTCCTCGATGTTGTGGGTGACCACGCAGATCGCCTTGGTGGGGAAGTCCTCGGTGGCCCACAGGTTGACCAGCTCGGTGCGCAGGTTCTCCGCGGTCAGCACGTCGAGCGCGGAGAACGGCTCGTCCATCAGCAGCAGGTCCGGCTCGAGCACCAGCGCGCGGGCGAACCCGACGCGCTGGCGCATGCCGCCGGAAAGCTCCTTGGGATAGGCGGATTCGAAGCCGTCGAGCCCGATCATGTCGATCGCGGCGAGCGCGCGCTGCCTGCGTTCGGCGGGCGCCACGTTCCGCGCGGCGAGACCGAGCTCGACATTGTCCTGCACGGTGAGCCATGGCATCAGCGCGAACGACTGGAAGACCAGTGCGGCACCGGGATTGCTGCCGTTGAGCGGCGTGCCACGGTAGCGGACCGCGCCGTCGGACGGCGCGATGAGTCCGGCGATGATGCGCAGCAGCGTGGACTTGCCTGAGCCCGAACGGCCGAGCAGCGCGACGATTTCCCCGCTGCGCAGTTGCAGGTCGATGCCGTCGAGCACCCGCAGCTCGTCGCCGGCGGCGCCGGTGAAACGCTTGCCGACCGCGGTGATGTCGAGCAATACCTCCGAAGTGGTGGACGTGGTCATGATCGACCTCCTGTCGAGCGAAGAATGAACCGGCCCAGGTGATCTCGCGGGCAGGCCGAGGGTGCGGCGGACGTCCGAGCGGACGCGACGGCGCTCACAGCGAGTACCTCCGCTGCGCGAGCGCGTAGAACCGCCGCCAGAACACCCGGTTGATGCCGACCACGTAGCTGCTCATGACCAGCACACCGATCAGAATCCGCGGCGAATCACCGACTTTGGTCGCCTCGTGGATGTAGGAGCCGAGCCCGGCCGCGACAAGGGTGGTCGAGCCGTAGTCGACCACCTCCGAGACGATGGAGGCGTTCCACGCGCCACCGGCCGCGGTGATCCCGCCGGTGACATAGCTGGGGAAGATGGCTGGCAGAATCAGCCTGCGCCACCACAGGTTTCGCGGTAGTTGCAGGTTGGCGGCGGCCTCGCGCAGGTCGGTCGGCACCGCGCTGGCGCCCGCGATGACGTTGAACAGGATGTACCACTGCGCCCCCAGCGCCATCAGCACCGTGCCCGCCCAGTTCAGGCTGGCGCCGCTCCAGACGAGTACGGCGGTGATGAACGGGAACAGGAAGTTGGCCGGGAAGCTGGCCAGCACCTGCACCACCGGCTGCGCGAGCCGGGACACCTTGGGGTTCAACCCGATCCACACGCCGACGGGCACCCACACCACGGTCGCCAGCACCAGCAGCACCACCACCCGCAGCAGGGTCAGGGACCCGAGCCCGAACGCGTGCCAGACCTCGCCGAAGCCCGCGGTCGAGTCGATGTAGCCGGCCACCCGGTACGCCCCGTAGGCGACGGCGACCGTGATCACGGCGGCGAACACCAGATCACCGGCGCGCTGCCGCAGCGGTGAGCGATGCAGCGGGTACTCCGCGAGCCCGAACACGCTCATGACCCGATCCAGCGGCGCGATCAGCGGACCGCACACCTTGCCGAGCAGTAGCGGAATGTGGGAGCGGCGCAACAGGTTCAGCACGATGCTGCGCGGCGCGTCGGCCGCGCCGGTGTCTTCGACCCGGAACCGTTCGGCCCACGCGGTGAGCGGTCGCCAGAACAGGAAGTTCACCCCGACCACCATCAGCACCATCACGCCGATCGCGATGAACACCTTGCCGAGATCGCCGTCCGAGGTCGCGGTCGCGACGTAGGAACCGATGCCGGGCAGCGCGTACTCGTGATTGTTGACGCTGATCGCCTCGGAGGCGACCAGGAAGAACCACCCGCCGCCGAAACTCATCATCCCGTTCCAGACCAGCGGGATCATCCCGCTCGGCGCGTCGACCCGCCAGAACCGCTGCCAGCGCGACAGGCGCAGATTGCGCGCTGCCTCGTCTAGCTCGCGCGGCTGGGCGGCCAGGCTGTGGTAGAACGCGAACGCCATGTTCCACGCCTGCGAAGTGAAAATGGCGAAGATGGAAGCACTTTCGAGGCCGAGCTGCGACCCGGGGAACAGCGCGATGAACCCGGCCACGGTGATCGATAGGAACCCGAGGATCGGCACCGACTGCAGGATGTCGAGCAGCGGCAGCAGCACCGTGCGGGCCCGCCGCAGCCGGGCGGCCGCGGTGGCGTAGGCGAAGGTGAACACGATCGAGAGCCCGAGCGCGGCGAACATGCGCAGCAGCGAGCGCGCCGCGTAGTAGGGGAGCCGATCCGGGTCGGTGGAGACCGCGGCGGGCGCGTGCGCCTGGTCGAACGGCACGTTCGCGCTCGCCGACACCCGCACGATCAGCCAGACCAGCACGGCCGCGCCGACGAAGACGACGACGTCGGCGTACCGATTGCGGGGCCGGTCGAGCGCCGTGCCCGCGGCATAGGCGCGAAACAGGGTCATGCCCGCGGTCCCTTCGCCTCGGTGGACCCGGCGATGTGCCAGCCGACGCTGGTCACCGATGGCTCCAGGCTCAGCCTGCTGACCGCCGACTCCATCTGCCGGTCGTCGCGCTGATCGCCGAACAGCTCGGCGCGCACCTCGACCCGCCCCGGTGTCCCGGTGTTCGCGCTCGAGATCGAGACGAGCTGAAAGTCGGTGCGGGTCAACGCTTGTACGAGCAGCGCCCGCACGTGCGCCTCGTTCTCGTCGTTGGTGACGGCGGCGAACGCGTACGCCGCTGGTTGCTCGTTGCCCGACTCGGGCTGCCGGTCGACCGCGCGTCCGGCGGCCCGCAACGCGATGTTGACCGCGACGACCGCGACGGTGCCCGCGAGGGCGGTGCTGTACATCCCGGCGCCGGCGAGCGCGCCGACGGCGGCCGCGCACCACAGCGTGGCCGCGGTGTTGAGGCCGCGCACGTTGAGCCCGTCGCGGATGATGACGCCCGCACCGAGGAAGCCGATGCCGGACACGATCTGCGCCGCGACCCGGGTCGGATCCGCCGTGGCACCGGCGAAGCCGTGCGCGGAGAGCAGCACGAACAGGGTGGCCCCCGCGGCGACGAGCGCGTTGGTACGCAGGCCCGCCATCCGGGCCCGATATTGCCGCTCGAAGCCGATGGCCGCGCCGAGGCCGACGCCGGTGAGCAGCCGGAGGATCATTTCCAGTGTCGTCATGACCGCACTCCTGAACAGATCAGCGCAGCCCGCCGGTGACTACGCCGAGCCGACGCTGGGCCGGGTCACGAGCCTGCCATCGCCCCGGGGTCTACTCGCCGGCGCGCGTGCGCCGGACACCGCGCGAGGGTATGTCGCGGTGTTCGCCTTCGGGTGATGGGCGGGGGTGTCGCTGGGTGAATAATTGGCAAACTGGTAGTCGGACTGTTACCGCCGGGCATCCGGCTCACCTCCCTCGCCGCTCGGGCGCACGGCATCCACCGGGCGTCGTGATCTGATCGTGGCAGAGCGCAGCAGGGGAACCCGGCAAAAACGCCGGTGGGCACCCCTCCTCGTAAGACCTTTGGCACTTCACGGCGTGAACCCGGCGCGCCGGGAGCCAATCGGGATCACCCCTTAAGCCGGGGAGACCTGTCCTGACCCGGGGCGTCTCTCGACGTTCGGGGTCGCTGGCCTGTTTCCGTGAAGGAGCCTCAGCGAACGATCGGCACCTTGCGCTGGCCAGTAAACACCCGAATGGAAGCATTGGCAACCCGGTGTGATCGCGGTCGCAGCACCCAATCCCGTTGTGCCTGAGCCGCGCACGTGGTGTCCGAGCCCCGCCGGGTCGGTCGCGATACCGGTCGGCCGCGATACCGGTCAGTCGCGATACATCGAGCGGTACGCGGTGAGCACCGCGACGCAGTGATCGACGATCTCGTCGCGGGTCGCGCGCAGCGAGCCGTTGAGCCACGCGGAGAACATGCCCGCGTTGCCGCTGGCCATGGTGACGGCCGCGAGCCTGCGTTTGACCGGGTCATCGATGTGGGCGAACAGATGGTCCTGCATCAACCGGGTGAACTCGGGCATCACCGAGATGGTGGTCTGCCCGAGGCCGGTGCTGGAGTACGGCTCGACCAGGAACAGCCGGGATTTGCGCGGGTCGGCGAGCACCTTGTCGACCAGGATCGCGGCCAGCTCACGGTCCCGCGACGGCTCGTCGGCCGCGGCGAACGCGGTCATCGGGTGCAGGAATTCGATGGCGACCTGCCGGTAGAGCACGTCGAGCAGTTCGTCGCGGCTGCTGAAGCTCTCGTAGAAGTAGCGATCGGTGAGATTGGCCTTGCGACAGACCGCGCGCATGGTCACCCCGCTCGCGCCCGCCTCGCCGATCAGATCGAGCGCGGCCTCGAGCAGCGCGGTGCGCCGGGCCTCGCGGCGCTCGGTGAGGGTTGTGCCGCCCCAGATCCGTGGGCCCGCCTCGTCGTCTGATTCCTCGCCTGATTGCACGGCACCACACTAGTGCCTGGTCGGCCCCGGCAAGGCCGACCCGCGACCACCGGCCCACCGGCGGTCGCCGGGCCAGTTCTCAGTGGTGCCTCGGTCGTCGGACCGCGCATGTCGTCGTCAGGGCAGCACCAGGCACACGAAGCCCAGGTTGACGCCCGCGCCCACGGTCGCCTTCGTCGAGACGAACGCGGCGTCGTTGCCCACCGCGAAGATGGTGTGCTCGCCGGGGACCAGCGGCGTCCACTTCGCGGTCACCGTGCCGGAGCTGGGCACGGTGATCCAGCCGCCGGGATCGAAGGTGGCGAGGGGATCGAAGAAGCCGACCACGTCGCCGGGTGCGGCGGTGGCCGTGGCGATGTAGCTGCAACCGGTGCCGAACGCGGTGGAGCTGCCGAAGCTGAGTCCGGGTGCCACGCCGACGGCATTGACCGTCGCGGGCGCGGCGGGCGCGGTGATCACCAGCGCGGCGGCGACGGCGCCGAACGAGGTCGCCGCGGCGGCGAGGGAGGGGTGCGAGCCGAACATGATGAACCATCTCTTTCGGGCATTGGCGGTACCGCAGCACGCGCTGCGCTCACGGGTAGTCTGCCCGCGATGGCCGCGGGACACGCCCGGAATGCGGTGATGGGTCAGCCGCGTTCGAGCGGCAGACCCGCGGCCCGCCAGGCGGCCACCCCGCCCGCCAGCCCGGCGGCGTCGTATCCGGCTTGCCCGGCCCGCGCCGCGAACCGCAGCGAGAGCTCGCCCACCGGGCAGACGAACACCAGTGGCCGCGACCGGGAGAACGGAATGCCCTGGGCGAACATGTCCTCGAGTTGATCGTCGCGAATGTTGAGCGCGCCGGGCACATGCCCGATCCGGTAGGCCATCGCGCCGCGGGTGTCGACGATGGTCGGCTTGCCCGTGCGGTCGAGTTCGGCGAGTTCGGCAGGCGAAAGGGTCGGCGCCGCGGCCACTTCGGCGGCGGTGGGCGCCGACGCGCGGGTGGCGGCGGCGAAGAGGTCGGGCCGCCGCTTCTTGATGTAGGACAGGTACGGCTCGAAGCGATCGCAGACGATGAACACCGCGACGATCGGATCATCGGTGTCGCGCGGCGAATTCGCCTCGGCGGCAAGGGTGTCCAGCGCGGCCACGTAGCTCGCGCCGCTGGTCGGCCCGGCCAGGATGCCGTAGCCGGTGGCCAGGCGCAGCGTGGCGTCGACCGCGCGGGCGGCCTCGACGGTCACGATGCTGTCGTAGAAGTCGGGCTGGAACAGGCCGACCTCCCACATCTCGCTCTCCGAGCGGATTCCGGGGATGAAGTCGGCGCGTTCGGAAACCACGGCGACGGTGCGCAATTCGGGGTTGTGCTTGCGCAGATAGGTGGCGGTGCCCCTGGTCGACCCGGTGGTGCCGAGACCGCCGATCAGATAGTCGATCCTGGTGATCCCGTCGGCGGCGAGGTCCTCGTGGATCTCCCGGCCGGTGCCGTGGTGGTGCGCCTCGATGTTCTTCTCGTTGGTGTACTGCGAGGCATGGTGATACTTGCCAGGATGCTGGGCCATCGTCGCCTCGATCACCGCGTAGACGTCATTGGGTGTCGTCGGATCGGGACACTCGGAAAGCCCTGGCAGTTCGACGATCTCGGTACCGAACACCTGCAGCAGCTCGCGCACCTCGGCGACCTTGATCCGGTTGGTCACCGCGCGCAGCCCGACGCCGTGGACCGCGCCGAGGAGCCGCAGCGCCTTGGCGGTGTTGCCGCTCGACGCCTCGATGAAGGTCTGCCCGCGCGCGGCGATGGCATCGAGTTCGTCGCGGATCATGCCCCACGCGACCCGATCCTTGACCGAGCCGAAGGGGTTGTGCGACTCCAGTTTCGCGTACAACTCGACCTGGGGCAGACCGTGCACAGCCGGGTCCAGCCGCAGCAGGGGCGTGTTGCCGATGAGTTCGGTGATGTGGTCGTAGCGCATCAGCGCGCCTCGGTGTGCGTGCGCGGCGCCGACAGCTGCCTGCGGACGTGCGGTGGGGTCGGCCCGACTTCGTGGCGGTACTCGGCGTCGTGGCAGACCCGGAAGCCGGCACCGGTATCGACGACGGCGAGCTTGCGCGGCGGCGGGCGCATCGAGGCGCTCGCCGCGGACAGGTCCATGTGATAGGCGGCGGTGTTCGGGAACACCACCAGGTCGCCGGGGCGTGGCAGCTCGGCGGGCCACACGATGTGATTGGTGATCAGGTCGCGCTCCAGGCAGAGTCGTCCGGCGAAATACACACCGACAGGCTCGTTTTCGGCCGCGCGCCGCCCGGCCCGCGGCAGGATGACGGGATCGACCATCACCTCCTGATCGGCCGGTGTCACACAGTCTCGGCTGAGGTCGATGTTGACCAGCACTCGACCATCGGCGATCTCCTTGACGAACTCCACCTCGGCCACGGTCACCCCCGCGTGATCGGCCAGCGCCTTGCCCGGCTCCAGCCACAGGTCCAGCAGATTGTCCGACAGCACCGCGGCGACGGTCCGTCCGCCGTGGCGCTCCAGCGGTGCGGCGAGCACGTCGTCGAGCATGTCGGTGGCCGCGACCGTGTTGGCGTACTTGTGGAACACCGGAATGCCGTGCACCGCACCGTCGGCCACCTGGTACCCGAATGTGTTGTTGCCCCAGCTCATCGGCGGCCGCAGGCCGAGCAGAGCGCTGCGCAGCGCCTGCACGTACTCGTCGAAACGCGCGGCGTCGGCGGTGAAGACCTGCCGGAACCCGCCGCCGATATCGAGTACCGAGGGCGTGAGCCCGCGCGTGTAGCTCTCCTCGACCAGCGCCAGACAGGCCTCGACCGCGCGGACACGCTCACCCGCGTCCCCGGAATCCAGGTGAAAAGCGAAGCCGAGGAACGTGATTCGATCCAGGTGCGCGCACAGCAGGTCCAGCGCGGCGCCGACCTCGCGCAGCGGCACGCCGAACCGGCTCACCTGAGTGGCACGGAAGCCGCACACGCGCAGCAGCACCGGGACCTCGGCGGCCGCAGGGGCGAGTTCGGTGATCCGCTGTAACTCCCACAGGTTGTCCACGTTGATGGTCACGCCCTCGGCGATCAGATCACGCAGGAACGCTTCGCCTTTCGGGCCGGTGACCTCGATGCGTGGCGGCGCGAACCCGGCACCGAGTGCGCTGGCCAGCTCCTGCGGCGAGGCGACGTCGATCGCGATGCCGGCCCGCTCGGCGGTTCGGACGAAGGCCGCCGACTGGTTGACCTTGTGCGCGTAGCAGATTCGGTGCGTGGGCAGCCGGCGCTCGAGCAGCGCGCGGAACCGGGCCAGATTCTCGGCGAACACCTGGGGGAACAGCAGGTGCACCGGCGCACCGAAGCGGCGCACGGCATCGGCCACCGCGCCGGGGGTATCGAGATAGGCGCGCACCAGCGGATGGATCTTCGCCGGTAGCGCCGGAGGCGCTGCCGTCATACCGCGGATTCCGACGGCTGAGCCGCGACGGCGTCCGCGGCGGGCGCCTCCGGTTGCTCGGCGACCGGGTTGTAGCCGCCGTCGCGGATCGCCTCGAACGCCCGCGCCCGGTTGCGCGGGCTGCGGAACTCGGCGATCACGCGCTTGCTGATCAGGTCGATCTCGACCACCCGGATGTCCATCGACTCGAGCACGCCGCCGATCGTGCGCACGCAGTGCTTGCAGGTCATGTCGGGGACGTAGAACACCTGATCCTCGGCGGTGGCCGCGCGATCGGCGTGCGCGTCGGCCGGCTCGGCGCTCACCTCGACCGGCTCGCAGCGCCCGACGAGCTTGTCGAACACCGCGACGAAACGATCGACCACCACCGGCAGGATGCTGTAGTGCCCGCCGCCGAGATGGTGCGGCATCGCGGCCAGGCAAGCGGGTCTGGTCCCCGCGGGTAGTAGGGCGTACTGGCGGGAGATCAGGTCGAGATCGTCGTGGTATTTGGCGATCGCCTCGGCCACCGACAGGCCTTCGACGTGGGTGGCGCGCCGCATCACCGTGTGCGCGTCGGAGATGGTGGCGTCCTTCATCGCCCGCAGCGTCGCCACGGTCTCCGCGGAGTAGCGCACCGTGCCGTCGGGCTGGGCGATCAGGGTCACCGGGATCATGCCACGCCGATACGTGGAAGCCTGTAGCTCCCAGTACCATCGCGTCGCGACGGCCGCGAACAAGCCGGATTCGTGGATGCCCCTGGCGAATTCGGCGGCGCCGCGATAGGGGGTCTGCCTGGCGAGCAGGGCGTGCTGGGCGAGGGCGCGGCCCGCTGCCTCGATGCCGACCCGGAAGATGTCGTGCGGGTCGTGGTCGGTCGTCGTCCCGTCCAATACCGCGTGCTCGCGCGGTGCGAGCGCCGAGATCCGTTCGGCGAGCGCGGTATTGGCCTCGAGCCCGTGCCACAGCGTGAGTACCGTCTCGCGCATAGCGATCGGCACCAGCGGGCCGAGCCCGTCCGCGCGGAAGTGCCCGGTGTTGGGGATGCCGTCGCTGTCGGTCCAGGTGATCCGGTGCGTCGCGCTGGTCACCTGGTACGGACGGCACGGCCGCATGAACCGTTCCAGGTACAGCCGCTGGGAGTAGGTGAGATGGCTGTTCGGCTCGGTACGCAGTGCGGTGCAGGTGTATTCGACGCGGCGGTGTCGCGGGAGCGTGAGTTCGGTGCCGAACAGTCCGGGCTGGGCCAGCCCCGCCAGCACCCGGGATGCGGCCCTGCGGTCGTAACGCGGGGTGTCCATGGTCATGTGACCTCCTCGGCAATCGTCATGACGCACTTGGTGAACCGGTCGATCTCGTCGGCGGTGTTGTAGATGTGCGTGCTGACCCGGACCGAGTCGTCGTTGCCCGCGGCATGCTCCTCGGGCGCGACGGTGCAGTGCAGGCCGGTCCGGACCAGGAAACCCAATTCGCTCAGGACGAACCCGAGATCCGCCGCCGAGATCCCCTCCAGCGTGAACGACAGGATGCCGTAACCGACCGGGCCGGGCGCGTAGGCGGGCCCCGGTCGGAACTCGAGCCCGCGGATGGGTCGCAGCCCGTCGATCAGGCGCAGTGTCAGCAGGCGATTGTGCGCGGCGATGGCCGCGACGTCGAATGACTCGAGCACCTCCAGCGCGCTGCCGAGCGCGAGGATGCCGGGAATATTGTGCGTGCCGCCCTCGAGCAGCGCGGGCATCGCCTCGGGCACCAGGCCGTCCGCGCCCACCCGCACCCCGGAATTGCCACCGGGCAGGAACGGCACCAGCCGATCGTGGACGCGCCTGCGGCAGTACAGGACTCCGGTGCCCGGAGTGCCGAACATCTTGTGCGCGGCGAAGATCGCGAAATCCGCGCCGAGCTCGGTCACATCGACCGGAAGGTGCCCACCGCTCTGGCTGCAGTCGAAACACAGCAGGATCTCGGGATCGAGCAGGCCGCGCAGCTGCGCCAAGGTGGTGAGCCCGCCGTACACGTGATGCAGATGACTGGTGGTGATCAGCCGGGTGCGCGGGCCGACCTTGGCCAGGATGTCGGCGGTGTCGGCCTGCCCGGTCCTGGTCACCCGGTACGGCACCAGCTCGAGCCTGCGCCCGAATCGCGCGAGCAGCCCGCGCAGGTGCTGCCACGGGTGCACGTTGGACGCGTGATCGTCTGGGCTGTACAGGATTTCGTCGCCGTCGTCGAGCACCGCCAGGCCCCAGGACAGGGCGACGGCGTTGAGCGCGGCCGTCGCACCGCCGGTGAACACCACCTCGTCGGCGTGTTCGGCGCCGATGAAGGCGGCGGCGCGCTCCCGGATGCGGGCCAGCCGCCCGGTCAGGCTGGTGGCCCACGGGTAGGTGCCGCGCCCGGCGTTGGCGGTGCGCGAGCTGTGGTACTGCGTGATCACGTCGATGACCGGTCGCGGCTTCTGCGTGGTCGCCGCGCTGTCGAGGTACACCTCGGTGGATTCGGCCAGTGCGGGGAACAGCTTGCGTACCGCGGCCTGGTCGGGCGCAGGGGAGGACCGCTCAGCCGGTGGTCGCACGACGTGCGACCGCGAGGCGTGGGATCGCAACGTGACGCTCCCTCCGAAAACGCGCTGAGCCGGATGCGCTGGGACGCCCCCAACGATACGCACTTTTGCTGAGCTCTTCGAAGGTTTCTCGTGGGCAACGCCTTTCACACCACCGGTTTCCGGCTAGTCTGGGGGTCATGGCTTTGACCTTGAAAGAGCGTCAAGAGTTCCTCGCCCAGCCGCATATCGCCGCGTTGTCGGTGGCGGCGGGCGCCGATCGCGGCCCGCTCAGCGTGCCCGTCTGGTATCAGTACCGGCCCGGCGGCGAGCCGTGGGTGATCACCGGGGCGGATTCGCGCAAGCTGAAGGCCATCGACGCCGCAGGGCGGTTCACCCTGATGGTGCAGCACCTCGCGCCGAGCGTGCGGTACGTGACGGTGGAGGGCCCGGTCTCCTCGGTCACTGCGCTCACCGACGAACAGCATCGCGAGATGGTCGAGCGTTATCTCAGTGGCGACGCGATCGACGCGTATCTGAAGCAGGCCGAGGAGTTCGGTGAGCAGGTGGTGGTGCACCTGCGACCGGAGCACTGGCTGTCGAAGGATCTCGGCAGCATCTAGCGCCCCGTCCAAGAACTTCGGTACGTTTCTCGACGCGGCACCAGCGCGTTCGGGTCAGTACTTGCCCTGCAGGTACTCGACGAGGTGCTGGCGTTCGGTGGCCAGCTCCGAGATCGCGCTCTTGACCACGTCGCCGATGCTGACGATGCCGACCAGCCTGCCCTCGCCGACCACCGGCAGGTGCCGAATCCGGTGCTCGGTCATGGTGTTTCGCAGGCTGTTGATCTCGTCGTCCGGCGCGCAGGTGCGCACGTCGGTGGTCATGATCTCCGCGACCGGGGTGTCGAGCAGCTCCGCGCCCCGCGCGTGCAGCGTGCGCACCACGTCGCGTTCGGAGACGATGCCGACGATGCCGTCACCGTCCGGAGTCACCACCACCGCGCCGATGTTGTGCTCGGCCAGCGTGGCCAACAAGCTCCGTACCGGAGTATCCGGTGCGACCGTGGCGACGTCGCAACCTTTTCTGCGCAGGATCTCGGCTATTCGCATGCTTCACCATCCAGATGTCAGCGGCAGTTTCAGGATCTCAATTCGGCGTCCCGGTGACCAGCACGAATCCGTTACAGGTCACGTCGGGGTCACAGCCTGCGAGTGACGCTGCGGTCCAGATCGCGCGCGAGCAGGGCGATGGCCGCCTGCGAGATCCCGGCGGAGGTGGCCAGATCTATCGAGGTGAGCTGGGCGATTCGGCGCAGCCGGTAGTCGACGGTGTTCGGGTGGACGTACAGTTGCCGCGCGGTGAGCTGCCGGTTCATATCGTTACCGAGGTAGGCGCGCATGGTCTCGAACAACTCGGGGTGCGCGTCGAGCGGGGCGAGCACGGTGGCGATGCGCCGGGTGGCGGGACCGCCGCGGGTGAGCTGATACTCCACCGCGAGATCGGCCATCTGATAGAGGCCGGGGGGCTTGCCGCCGACCCGGACCAGATTGAGCAATTCGTGTGCCTGGTCGGCGGATTCGGGTATCTCGTCGGTATCGCTGGCGACGACCGTCGCGGTCAGCGGCACCTCGGCGGCCTCGGCCAGGCGCGCCAATGTCTCTGTGGTCATGGCGGTTTCGCCGTCGTCACCGATCGGGACCAGCATGGTACCGCCCTTGGTGCTGAGCAATGCCAGTGCCCGCGAGGCGAATGCGGTCGCCAGCGCCGACTGCAACCTGCGTAGCTTGCGCCGGGCGGCGACGTGCGCGTCCACCCGTGGGTCGCGCTCGTCGGCGTGTTCGGAAAGCGACAGGGCGACAACCTGATACGCGTCGGCGATGGGAATGCCCGCCTGCCTGGCCAGCGCGGAGCTGCCACGGCCGCTGAGCAGCGCCGAGGCCAGGGTCTGCGTTGCGGTCTGGTGCTCCTTGGCCACGAGGTGCTGTTCCTCGATGTAGGCGTCGGCCACCGCCGCCGTAACCGCCTCCAGCAGTTCCAGCATGAGGTCGCTGGCGACGAGTAACTCGCGCACGTCGTCGGCCTTGGCGGGCGCGGTGACCAGACCGAACGCGATGCGCACGCCCTCGTGGTAGCCGCGCAGGATGGTGCTGAGCGGTACGCCTTCGCGCGCCCACTGGGTGGCCGCCTCGCGGACCTCGCCGAGGCGTTCGTCGCCGGGCACGGCACGGCGATCGAACATCTCGGCGACCAGGCCGAGGCAGCTGCGGGTGAGTTTGGTGACGTCCCCGCGTAATTGCTCGCCGGGCAGGGTGCGACACGGTGCCATGCAGGTGGCGAAATATCCCACCATTCGCGAAGCAACCCGGTCGGTATTTTGTAGCGGCATCGAGGCCGGGCGGCCACCGATTTCGAGCGCTGTGTCGGACGGATCAGCGGAAATATCCAGCGCGGAGAAGGTCATTCGGGTCGCTCCATTGCCACGTCGGGCTAATAGACCTGGGCCCGAATCGTTCGGCTCACTATACGAAAGGGTGCTGCGCGTGGTGGCTTATCGATGAGATCTATTGGGAGCCTACGACATCATCGAGTGATCTGGACGTGACCTGACACAGTGCACAAGACATTTGTCCGGCGCGACGCTACGCTGGGTCGCAATTGGCCCCGTTCGAACATCGATGGGCGCCAAGCGAATCGGGAGACTACTCGTCGTCCAGGCCGGCCGAAAGGTAAGCGGCGGCAGCGAGCCACTGCCTGCATTGCGGTCCGTGGACTTCGTGGGCCGACAAAATGTCGCGCGCCATTCGATAGGTAAGGCCCGGCGGTTCGACACCGCAGTCGGACACTGGGTATTCCGGCGCAGGACATTGCCGCGGCAGCTCGACGCCGGTGCCGCCGATGACGGCGACCCGACGGGGAGTCCGGAATGGCTGGCTCATTCGACCGCCCCTCGCGTGTGGCGTGTGGGGAGGTTGCTGTGTAGGCGCCGCCGGCTCGAACTCCCTGCGTACCTCCCCGATATGGCACCGAGTTTAGGCCGCCGTCGCTTACAGATGCAAGTACATCTGCACGGACGGCGTCAATGAACTAGGGGGAACGTGCCTGTTACGTCCTTCGCGACGCGGTGTTGCGAACTATGCGGCCGAACCCAGGGATGTGCGGGGTTCCGATAGCTGTTCGGTGGCGCTCGGGGTGGGCCGGGCTGTCGGCGTGCGTTCCGCACAGCGCCATGGTTCCGATGCCGCCCGGCTGCGCGTTATTCGGCTTGACGCGGGAGTTTGCGGTGATGTCTTCGATCGATGCGGTCGCGCCGTGCGCCGGTGCGCTCTCGTGATCTTGTTAGTCACGAAACGGTCTTGGGCGTCTGTCCGATAGCTCCGGATGTGCCCCACGTGGCAGCGGGCGGGCGGCGGCCCGGTGGCCCGGCGATGGCTCCGATGGGCGGTCGCGGTGCCCTGGCACGCGGCTGGCGGCACCTCGGCAAGGCTGAGTTCGGCCCTCGGCGGACGTGCCGCGACCGGCCGAGCGATGGTGCACCCCTGCGGTATTCGTGCAGGTCAGGGGGCTTAGGTCGAGGGCGTCCGGTCCGTACCCGTTGGTCGAAACGGGCGTGCGTCAGAACTCGGACCAAGTGGTCCGAATTAGTAGAGGCGTAGCGGCGAACATCGTGCTATCGTCCAAACTGTTGGTGCAAATGCAAGAACGTTTGAGAGTGCAGATGCACGAACCGATTTGCAACAACTGGCGATACTGAGGAGTGGGGAACATGTCGGATACATCCATGAACAAGGTCATCGGAACCTGGCGTAAGAGTTCGTTCAGCAACCCCAGCGGCAACTGCGTCGAGGTCGCCGAGGCGACCAACGGCCAGGTCGCAGTGCGTAACTCGCGTGATCCGGAGAGCGGAACCCTGTTCTACACCCGTCCGGAGATCGACGCGTTCGTGCGCGGCGCGAAGGCGGGGGAGTTCGACTATTTGACGAGCTGAGCGGTAACATTAGCGATCGGTGCGGTGTGTTTCGCGACAGGTGGTTGTGACACACTGAGGGCAACCCGGAGTATCGGAGACGAACTCGATGATCGCTGAACCCAGTGACGATGGACATGTCGATGCCGTTGTCGCAGAACGAGGCCCGACGGTGCTCCGCATCGCCCTGGGTGGCCAGCTGCGAAAACTGCGGGAGAGCAAGAACATCACCCGCGAGGCGGCAGGCGATGCGATCCGCGGTTCGCACGCGAAGATCAGCCGTCTCGAGTTGGGCCGCACCGGTTTCAAGGAACGTGATATCCGGGATCTGCTGACCCTCTACGGCGTCGACGACGTCGAGGAGCGCCAGCGGTTCCTCGAGTTGGCCAGGCAGGCGAACGAACCTGGTTGGTGGCATCGCTACAGCGACCTGCTGCCGCAGTGGTTCGGTACCTACCTGGGCCTCGAACAAGCCGCGAGCAAGATCCGCACGTACGAGGCGCATCTTGTTCCGGGACTCCTGCAAACCCCCGACTACGCCAGGGCAGTGGTGGCGCTCGGGTATGAGGACGCCGACACCGATCGGCGGGTTCAGGTTCGCCAACGCAGGCAAGAGATTCTGCACCGGACCGATCCGCCGGTCGTGTGGGCAGTGATCGACGAAGCGGCGCTGCATCGGCCCGTGGGCGGCCCCCGCGTGCAACGCGAGCAGCTCGAGCATCTGATCGAGCTGGCCCAGCTGCCCAACGTGACCATCCAGGTGTTGCCCTATTCGGCAGGCGAGCACGCCGCCGCCGGTAGCTCGTTCAGCATTCTGCGTTTTGCCGAGGCCGAACTGCCCGACATCGTGTATCTCGAGCACTTGACCAGCGCCCTGTACCTGGACCGCAGGCAGGATCTCGCGCTGTATCTGTCGGTGATGGACCGGCTGAGCGTCCAGGCCGAGCGGCCGGAGAAGTCGATGGAGATCCTCGCCGGATACGCCGCCGAGCTATGAGTCGCCCCGCTACGGGGCTCCCAGAACGCCACGCACCGCCACGAGGACGGGCGTGGTTTTCCGGTTTTCGGGGCCGGTGTGACGGCACCGAGCGTGCGTCTACTACGGCGGAAATGTTGTCACGTGACGGTCGATCGGTGACCTCGCCGATCGCGGCCGGACCCGCCTACGGTGCTCGGGCGCCGCGAGATTCGACACGGGCATCAGACGACGGGGCGCCCGCACCGAGGGGATCGGTGCGAGCGCCTGTCGGTAGTTCGGCGCGAGCGAGGGGTTACTCGGTCCGAACTGCATCGGCCGATTCGGCGAGTGTGGAACCCGTAATGCCTTGCGCCGCAATCCCTGTGCCTGAGGTTGAATCATCGCCAGTGGAGCAAGATGGCTCAGGGCTTGCGGGACAAGGCATTACGGTATCCATGCCGAGCCGCCCGGTGGGCTACTGCCGGATGAAACTGGATGCGATGCGCCAGAAGGTCGCCGGCTGCATGGCGTGGAAGTCCCAGTCGTCGACGACATCGTGTGCGGTGGTGACGATTCGGTCGATGTCGAAATCGTGCCGAGTGGCCGCGCCGGTGGACTCGACCGCGTCGATGACGAACGCGACGGCGGTCTCCCGGGAGTACGCGCTGGTTCTGTGGCCGCTCCGGGCCGACGGTGTGCTCATCATTTGTGTACCGTTCGCTGGCTGGTCGACCAGTGCGGCATCGGCTATGCCGAACCGGACGCCGGAAAGTGGTTGGTTCATTCGAACGCCCCTGACGTTTGGCGGCAGCGGACCCACGGCGGCTTCGGCCTTCGGCTCGCCCATGCGGCCTCCCCTGGTTGTCCCCTGTAAAGCGTTGCGGGACTGAGTTTAGGTCGCTGTACCTTTCATATGCAAGTACATCTGCACGATCGATTTGCAAGCGCACGTGCGGGTTTAGCGTCTGAAAGTTTGCTGAAGCGGGCTCCGGTAGGCGGTGTTTCACCTCGTTCCGAATAAGTCATCGATGTCTAAATCGACGTGCGCGCTCGGCTGCGCGAATCGAGCGGCCGCGTCGTGCACGGCCAGGAAATGTTCGGTGAATCGATGCGCCGACGCGGCCTCATCGTCGGTATAGAGCTGATATTGAAACAGCGGTGCGGGTCGCGCCGGGCTGAACACGGTTCAACTCCTGTTCAGAACATCGACGGCAACATCAATCGGTAAGGGCGGCACCATCGTTCGCGCCCGTCGCGAGCGCGGCCACCGCCTGGGCAACTGGTGTGTTGCCCGCGACGAGTTCGAGTGTCAGGTGCACGGTGTGTGTCGCGGCCAGTAGCGCGGCGATGACCTGCGCGACGTCGGCTCTGGGGATGTCGCCACGCGGAACCGGCGGTACGGTCAGGGTGACCGATCCGTTACCCGGGGTGTCCACGAGAAGGCCGGGGCGCAGAATCGTCCAGTCCAGATCGCGCTTGCGCAGGTCGTCCTCCGCCTGTGTCTTCGCGTCGAGATAGGCGGCCCAGACCTCGTCGGTGCCCGCCGCCGGTGGTTGGCCGGCGTTGATGCTGGAGATCTGCACGAAACGGCGCACTCGCGCCTGTTCGGCCGCCTCGGCGAGCCGGATGGAGCCGTCGCGGTCGACGGTGTACTTGCGCGCCACGCCGCTGCCCGGCCCGGCGCCCGCGGCGAAAACCACTGCGTCCGAACCGGTCACGACGGCGAGTACGTCCTCGGGTGCGGCCTGCTCCAGGTCGAGCAGCACGGGCTCGGCGCCGATGGCGGTGATATCGGCCGCGTGGTCCGGATTGCGGATCAGCGCCGCGACCTCGTCGCCGCGGCCGGTGAGCAACTCGGCGAGTTTCATGGCGATCTTGCCGTGTCCGCCTGCGATGACAACGCGCATGCCTGCGTCCTTTCGATAGCGAGTTGCGGCCCGGTCAGCGTTCAGGGCCGCCGGGGTTGCATTGGGCGTCGACGGTGGCCTGATAGCCGACCGCCGGGCGCCACGGTTCCAGATTCCAGCTGGGTTTATCCGGTCGGATCAGCCGGGCCCAGACCCAGTGGCAGCGGAACTGGTCGGCCATTCCGGGGGTACCCGCCGCGGGGTCGCGGGTAAGCACCTCTTGCCAGGCCCGATCACCGGCGTCGCCCGCGGTGGTCTTGCGTCCGGCCTCGGTGGGGAAGACGAGCAGCCTGGACCCGTCGATCGTGTCGGTCCACGTCAGGTGATCGATCAACGGCAGACCGGCGTACGGGTCGACGGTGGGTGTCGTGGTCGGCGCCCGGGTCACGCTGGGCGGGCCGGGTGGGGGAGTTGTTGCGGTAGTAGGAGGGGATACCCCGGGGCGTGCGACGGGGGCGTCGGCCCCGCATGCCGTGAGCGAGGGCAACAGCGCGACGCAGGACAGTGCTCCGTAGAGCGCCGCGACGGTGCGGGCCCGAGGTGTCGAGTCGGTGTGGCGCCGACCGCGAACCGACCGGTCCTGGCGTGACATTCGGACTCCTTCCGCGTCGAGGCCGGGGCCGTCGCGCCGCTGAATTTGACCACCCGAGCCTAGCGACCACCCGGTATCCTCGACAGTTTCCGAGGTCGAGACCCTGCGTGCGCCACTGATTGTGGTGGCTTGCCGTCGCTCGACCCGCTGGGGATAGTCGGTCGATGATGTGTACACGGATCATGGCTGGGGCGGTCGGAGTCGTGGTCTCGGTGGCGGTCGCGCTGGCAACGCCTGCGACGGCGGGGGCGGGTGAGACGCCGGGAACGGTGACGAATCTGGCGGAACTCACCGGGCGATTTCGGGTGGACGGCGCGGCGACCGCCGAGCGACTGACCTATTGGTCGCGCGGACCACGCGGACCGATGCAGAGCACGGGGGTGGTCTATGTGCCGCCCGGGACGCCGCCGGAGGGCGGCTGGCCGATCGTCGCCTACGCGCACGGCACTACCGGCATCGCCGACCAGTGCGCGTTCACCCTCGAACCACGCGCCCACTATCTCGACACGTTGTATCCGGAGCTGCTGCGGGCCGGCTACGCGGTGGTGATCACCGACTACGTCGGGCTCGGTACGCCGGGCACGCACCCCTATCTGGATGGTCCGTCGCAGGCGCGCAGCGTGATCGATGCGGTCCGCGCCGCGCGGTCGGTCGAGCGGGACCTCGGCACCAAGTGGGCGGTGCTCGGCCAGTCGCAGGGCGCGCAGGCGGCGCTGTTCACCGCCTCGATCGCGCCCGCCGACGCGCCGGAACTGCAATTGCGCGGTGCCGCGGCCACCGGCCCGCCGTCGAACCTCGAGCTGGCGATCGCGATCGCGGGTCCGTGGATTCCGCGTCTGCCGTTGGAAAAGACGCCCGCTTACGTCGCGATGCTGCTGGCCGGATTGCGGGCCAGTGCACCGGAACTCGACGTCGACGACTACCTGACACCGACCGGTCTGGCGGCACTGCGGGTCGTCGAGACCGAATGCATCGCCGACGCCAACGCCCGGCTGGCCGACGTGCCGATCGGTGCGATGCTCGCCAAACCGCTCGACGATCCGGCACTGTGGTCGGCGGCCAGGGCGATGTTGCAGATTCCCACCTCGGGTTACACGGTCCCGCTGTTCATCGGTCAGGGGTTGGCCGATCTGGAGGTGCCCGCCCCGATGACCGCGAAGCTGATCGCCGAGCTGTATCGCTCCGGTGCCGATCTCGAGACGCGTGTCTATGCCGGCGACCATCTCGGCGCCGCGCGGACCTCGTTACCCGATTCGGTGGCGTTCCTGCATCGCGTGCTCGATCCGGTCTAGTACCCGCACAGTGTGCCGGAGCGGGGCGTGCTGTCGAAATGTGCCCGGTCGGAACGCGGTTCGATGAACGGTTTTCGCGGAAAAGCGGGCGATAACTGCGCATGATGTGAACACGCATGCGATGCAAATATGCAGAATGTGCCGAGAATGTGGAACTTCCGGCCGTCCGGCGGCGGAAATTGTTCAGTGCCAGAGCGATCGGCAGGGGAGTCGGCGTAATCCGGGGCGTACCTTGCCGTCCACGGTGACGGTGAGCCCGGCGTACAGGGCCGCCGAGGTGAACTCCCAGGCCTCGGTGTTGCTCGCGGCGTATTCGAGAATCAGCGCGTCCTCGGGTGTGGGTCCGTCGAAATAGACGGTGACGCGCCGGGTCGGCGTCTCCTCGGCCTGCGTGTCGTGAGCGAGCCTATGCGCGCCGCTGTCCATGCCGCGGTCTCCTTCCCGCCGGTCGGGTAACGCACCGGTATGTGTGAAGGTAAGGCGAACACCATGGTTCAGCACATGTTCGGTCCCATTGGCTGGATATGTCACAGCGACGATAGGGGTTGACGGGGCTTCCGCACCAGCCAATGCTCCGCCCCGGCACAGACCGGTCGCTCCAAACTTGTGAATTCTCAACACGATCGCCGCGGCCGCTGCCGTTCGGCGCGGAGTTTGTCGAGGATGATCACAACGTTGGATCATTCGAGAGGTGCCTATCGATGAGCCAGGTTCTATCAACGGCAAGCAGATCTTCCCGCGCCCGATCAGGGCGGATATTCGGTGCCATGGCAGCGGGCATGATGCTGGTGGCCACCATGGCGGGCGCGGGCCACAGCGCGCCGCTCTATCCGGCGCCCGACCCCGACCCCTTCTACGCGACACCGGCCGACATCGCGGACAAGCAGCCCGGCGATGTGCTCGCCACCAAACCGATGCCGCCGCTGCCGATCTTCCCCGACACCACGGTTACGCTGGTGCGGTTCCGTTCCACCAGCTCCACCGGCAAGCCCATCGCCGCGACCACGACGGTGCTCACGCCGCGCGCGCATGTCCAAGACGGGCCACTGCTGTCGTTCCAGCACATCATCAACGGGCTCGGCGCCGAGTGCTCGGTGTCGAAGGTCCTCTACACCGGTGATCCGAACCTGGTCGTGCGGGAGGCCCCGGGCTGGAATGTGCTGCTGCAGCGCGGCTGGACGGTCGCGCTGCCGGATCACCTCGGGCCGAACTTCGCCTACGGCGCCGCGAAACTCGGCGGTCAGATCACCCTGGACGGAATTCGCGCCGTCAAGCAGGTCGACGAACTGCGGGTGCGGCACAGCAAGACGGCGCTGGTCGGCTACTCCGGCGGCGGCATGGCCACCGCGTGGGCCTCGGCGTTGGCGCCGACCTACGCGCCCGAATTGGAGCTCGCCGGCGCCGCCATGGGTGGGGTGCCGATGAACCTGGTCAAGATGCTCGAAGCGCTCGGCCTCAGCGCGCATCCCGTGTTCGGCCTGGCGCTGGCGGCCGGCCTGGGGCTGGAACGGGAGTATCCCGAGCGCTTTCCGCTCAGCGACCAGCTGAACGAGCGCGGACTCGCCGCGCGGGCGCAGATCGCCAATAGCTGCACCAACGACATCTTGGCAGCGGGTGCCGGTCGCGGCGCGCTGGACTTCGCGAAGACCACCTCGATGATCAACGACCGCACCGCCCGCGCCGTGGTCGAGGAGAACAGCCTGGAGCTCTACGCCGGGGTGCCGAGAACGCCGGTGTTCGAGTGGCATTCGCCGATCGACGGGCTGATCCCGGTGGACGCGGTGGTCAACACCATCCAGCGCTGGTGTGCAGCGGGTGCGAAGGTGCAGTCCGAGCAGATTCCGGTCCCCGATCACCTGACCGCGGCGGTGCTCGGCATCCCGGCGGCGCTGAGTTGGCTGGACGCGCGTTTGCGTGGGGAGCCTGCCCCGAGCAACTGCTGAACCGGCGACCGCGACCGAGCCGCATGCCCCGTGCCGAACCGGGTGTGCGGCTCGGTTGTTGCGGTTCGGCCACGTGTCTCCTACGACTCGGCGGCAGCGCGTGAGCCGCGCCGACCGGGCGGGTTAGCCTGACGGTCTGGCCTCGGTAGCACAGGGGACTCTCCGACGGCCGAAGGTCGCGTCTCCGGGCGCCAGACAGTCCGATGTCCGCACCCAAAGGCGTGTGCCATGAGATGCTTGCCTGCCATTGCCGTGGCACTTCTGCTCGTGTACCCGGCGATGACGGGGCAGGCGGCCGCCGAGCCGCCGCCTGCCCCGCCCGCACTGCCCCAGTTGCCGTCGCTGCCGGAACTTTTCGCGCAATTCCCGCCGCCGAATGCGCTCCCGCCCTTGCACGAATTGATCGACCAGGTGATTCCGCCGCCGCCGATCGCGCCCGCGCCGGTCGAACCGTCACCGGTGTGGGAGGCGACCGGTGCCGCGCCTGCGGTGGTCGCGTTGCGGGCCGCGGTGCGGCCCGACGACGTGGGCGACCCGATCTTCGACGCCTGGCCCGCCGGCCTCGCCGATCTAGTGCCCGGCGAGCTCATCGAGGTCAGGGATGTCACCGCGACTACGGCACCGCTGCTGGTGCTGCCGATCCGGCAGGCGCGGCTGCTCAAGTATCGGACCACCGACGCCAACGGCCATCCCTCCTTCGCCACCGCGACCCTCGTGGTGCCCGCGGCGGCATGGCCGGGGCCCGGCCCGCGACCGGTGGTGGTGAACAACCTGCCGATCGACGCGCTCGGGCGCGCGTGCACGCCCGGATACACGCTGGCGCACGGACTGCACCCGGACACCAACGTCACCGACTTCATCCCGCCCACCACCCATGTCGCGGCCTTGCGCGGCTACGCGGTGCTGATCCCCGATCACGAGGGGCCGTGGATGGCCTACGCCGAGCCGTTCACCGCGGGCCACGCCGTGCTGGACGCGATCAGGGCGGTGCGCGCGCTGTCGCCGGATGAGTTCGGCGCCAGCCGGTTCGGCCTCACCGGCTACTCGGGCGGCGCGATCGCGACCCATGGCGCGGTGAAGCTGATCGCGGGCTACGCGCCGGAGCTGACCGACCGCATCGTCGGTGCGGCGCTGGGCGGCGTGCCCGCGGACTTCGAGATCCTGTCGCGCAGTATGAACGGCAATCTCGCCTCGGCGGTTTTCATGGCCGCGGTGTTCGGGATCGGCAGGGAGCGGCCGGAAATCCTGGCCAGGATGAACAATTTGGCGCAGTGGGTGGCGACCTCACCGCTGAAGAACGCCTGCGGCAGTACCTATGGGGCGATCGGCGTGCTGATGCTGCCGATAGACATCGCCGCCAACATCCCCGACCCGTTGCGTTCGGCGGTGGCCACGGATATCTACCGGGTGACCAGGATGGCCGGAATGCCTGCTGCGACACCGCTCTACATCTACAACGGGGACCAGGAGTTCTGGATCCCCGCCGAGGGCGCCCGCAACCTCTATCGCGAACAGTGTGCGCTCGGCGTGCCCGCGGTGTATCGCGGTGTGCCGGGCGAGCACATCATCGCGGGTGGTCTCGGCTATCCGGAGGCGATGCACTGGCTCGATCAACGTTTGCGAGGCGTCGCCGCACCCGATGAGTGCTGAGCGTTTGCTGCCGACGCGCAAGCTGTCCAGCCCCCTGAACGGATGCTGTTACCGAGCCCGGTGAAAGCCGCGATGTAGGAGCGATAGCCCCTTCGCCCGCGGGCGGCCGGGGCGGCGTCGGTCCCCACCGGCCGCGCTGTGCGACCCGACCGCCGCTTCGGTAGTGTTGGCCGGTCCGGGCGAGCTAGACGTCTCGGATTCGCGAAAGAGGCACATGAACGACATCACGATCAGCGCGTCCGAACAGGCACAGGCCTTGGTGGGGCGCCATTACCGGATGACCGAGCCCTACGAGGTGGGCCGCGAGAAGATCCGGGAGTTCGCGCGAGCGGTGCAGGAACAGCACCCGGCGCACTGGCACGAGGACGCCGCTGCCGAACTCGGCTACGACGGACTGCTCGCGCCGATGACCTTCACCTCGATCATGCTGATGTTGATGCAGCGCAAGATGTTCGAGACCGTGCTCACCGCCTACGACATCGGTCAGGTGCTGCAGACCGAGCAGTCGATCCAGGTGCATCGGCCGGTACTGGCGGGCGATCGGCTCGAGTGCGTCTCCTATATCGAGTCGTTTCGGCAGTTCGGCGACAAAGACTTCATGGTGACCAAGAACGTGCTGACCAACCAGCACAAGGAACTGCTGCAGACCGCGACCTCGACCGCCGTGGCGCAGACCGGCGTCGAGATCGCCACCGAACTGCGCACCACGGTCGACGGTGTGATCATGAGCGGTCAGTCGGGCGCCGACCGGATCGACGCCGCCGCGCGGCGGACGAGCCTCGGCGAGGAATCCGGTCTCGTCGAATGCTTCGACGAGGCGCCCGTCGCCGATCCGCGCGACCGCGCCAGGACCCCGCACACCCTGCCCCGCTTCGAGGACCTGTCGGTCGGGATGGCCCTGCCCACCCGTTCGATGCTGCTCTCGCGCGGTGATCTGGTGAATTACGCAGGGGTGTCCGGTGATTCGAACCCGATCCACTTCAGCGACGCGGTCGCGCGCAGCGCGGGCCTGCCTGATGTGGTGGCGCACGGTCTGTTGACGATGGGGCTCGGCGCCGGATACCTGACCTCGTGGCTGGGTGATCCGGCCGCGGTCACCGGCTACGGCGTGCGGTTCGCGGGCTTCGCCCCGGTCGCCGCGACCAAGGCGAGCGTGCTCGAATTCCGGGGCAAGATCAAGGATCTCGATGCCGAGCGGCGCACCGCCACCGTCACGCTCACCGCGACCTGCGACGGCCGCAAGCTGTTCGGGCGCGCGATAGCCGACATCGCGCTGCGCTGAGTCGATAGCGGCTGGTGCCGGGGCCGACAGCAGTTGGTGCCGGGCCAAAGGTGGCTGGTGCCAGGTCGATAGCGGCTGGTGCCGGGTTAAGAGCGGCTGGTGCCGGGCCGACGGCGGCTGGTGCTGGGCCCAGTGCGGGTCCGGCACCAGCCGGACACGACCGCGACAGGGTCTTTCGTCAGTAGAAACTGACAAGCTTCACATGGCAGACTCGGGGTATGCGTGCTGCGGAGGTACGACAGTCGACCGATTCGTCGCGCGCCGGCGCGACACCGGCGGGCGGACCCACCGTGTTGCGTATGGTGCTCGGCGGTCGGTTGCGCAAGCTCCGCGAGGCGGCGGGCATCAGCAGGGAGGACGCGGGCGAGGCGATTCGCGGCTCGCACTCGAAGATCAGCAGGCTCGAATTGGGCCGCACCGGTTTCCGTGAACGGGACCTGATCGACCTGCTGAATCTCTACCAGGTCACCGATCCGGCCGAGGTCGAGGAGTATCTGGCGCTGGCGCGGCAGGCGAACGCGTCGGGCTGGTGGCATCGCGACAGCGACTGGCTACCCAAGTGGTACGACACCTATCTCGGCTTGGAACAGGCCGCCACACTGGTCCGTTCGTACGAACCGCGGGCGGTGCCGGAACTGCTGCAGACGCCGGAATACGCGCGGGCCCTGCTCTCGCTGGCGCACTCGGCCGAACCGCAGGCCGCGATCGAACGGCGGGTCGCGCTGCGCATGGGACGGCAGGAGATCCTGGAACGCAAGAATCCGCCGCAACTGTGGGTGGTCGTGGAGGAGGCCGCGCTGCGCCGCCCGATCGGCGGCTCCGCGGTGTGGAACGCCCAGATCGAGTACCTGCTGCGCGCGGTGACCCGGCAGAACGTCACGATGCAGGTGCTCGCCGACCACGTCGGCGGTCCGGCGCTGGCCGACGGTGCGTTCACCATGCTCCGCTTCGCTGAGTCGGACCTGCCCGACGTCGTCTATCTACAGCAGCTCACCAGCGCGCTCTATTTGGAGAAGCAGGCCGATCTGGACGCGTATCGCGCTGTGGCGAACCAACTTTCGGTGCACGCCGCGCCGCCGGAATACACCGTCGGCCTGCTGGAGGCGCTGCGCAGGCGCCAGCCGCGCATTCTGGATCAGCCCTCGGGTCACGCCTGACCGGTATCCGGCGGCGAGGTATTGTCCCGATGGGACAATATGGTGGTACGCTGCGGTTATGAGCGACATCGGTGTCGATCTGGATGGCCGAAGGCTGCGCACCCGGCGCAGTAGGGAAGCGCTGTCGCGGGCCGCGTTCGACCTGCTGACCGAGCGGGGCCTGGACGCCGTCGCCGTCGAGGACATCGCGGTACGGGCCGGCGTCACCCGGCGCACCTTCAGCAGGCATTTCACCTCCATCACCGAGGCGGTGCTGGGCGAGGTCGACCAAGACGTCCACCTCTTCAACGCGGCGCTGGGCAGGCGGCCGCTCGGCGAGCCGCCCCTGCTGGCCTATCGCAACGCCGTCCACGACTGGTTCGACGCCGAATACGGGGGCACCCGGTCGGTGCTTTTGGCCAGGCGGTGGACGTTATTCCAGCGATTCGAAGACGAGCCCGAATTGTTCGCCGGATATCAGCGAATTCGGGTCGATGGTCAGCGAGAATCGGTGCGGATCATCGCCGATCGGCTCGGTGTCGACCCGGCGCTCGACCTGCGTCCGGCCGCCGCGGTCGCCGTGGGCGCGGGTTTGTTGCTGGCGGCGTTGCAGACGTGGGCCGCAGGCGACGATCCGGACCGTTTGCCCGCTTTGATCGAAGGGTATTTCGACACCCTGGTCGCACTCACCACCGAATTCCGGAGCGAGGAGTCACCGTCATGACAACAGGGTCGGTGAATATGTACCGCAGGACCTGCCGCCGCGTCGGGCTGGATCGAAATCCGATGCGCCGCAGAGAAGATCGCGTGCAAACCCTGGTCGCCGCCGGATTGATGCTGCTGTTCGCTCTGCTCGTGCCGCTGCTTGTGCTCACGATCGGCGCCTCGGTGTACCGCACCGAGACCGCCGCGGTGCACGCCGAAATGGCCGAGCTGCACCAGGTGGACGCGGTGGTGACCGCGACAGGCAAGGCGCCGCTGTACGCGCCGATCATGCCCGCCAAGGTGGCCTGGACCGATCCCGACGGCACCAGTCACACCGAGGACTACCAATCGACCACGGTCGTCGAACCCGGTCAGGACGTGACGATTTGGCTCGACGAGGCCGGCCGGATCGTCGAGCCGCCGTCGCAGAGCCAGGCACTGAGCAAGGCGGTGCTGCTCACCGGCGGCGCGCTCGTCGGCGTCACGGCGGTACTGGCGGCATGCTATTTCGCGCTGCGGCACAGCCTCGACCGCAAGCGCCTGCGGATGTGGGAAATGGAATGGGCCACAGCCGATCTGCGCTGGGGCAGCCACAGCTGAACGAGAGTGCGGCGCGCCCGCCGACGGAGGGTAGGGTTCTTCCGCAACCAGTAGGGTGCAGGCGGCGGGCACGCTGCGTGCCCAACGGTGTCGCGGCGAAACGACGCGTGGGCATGGGACCGAGACTAGCGGATCGAGGGGTCGCGAGGGCTACCCGCGACCGGTGTCCGGAGACCTCATGATCGAGTACCCGGTTGTGTTGTGAGACAACACAACCGAGGCGCCCTGCTTACACCGGCATCAGGCTGTGCTTGCGCGGATTCGGCTTGGTGGTGTCCTTTTCGCGCAGCAGCCGCAGTGCCTTGCGAATCTCCAAGCGGGTCTGCGCTGGTTCGATGACCGCGTCCACGTAGCCGCGCTCGGCCGCGATCCACGGGGTCGCGATCGTGGCGTTGTAGAACTCGATCATCTGCTCGCGCGCGGCCGCGCGCTGCGCGGGCGGGGTGGCCTCGAGCTGCTTGCGGCCGATGATGCCGACCATGCTCTCCGCGCCCATCACCGCGATCCGCGCGGTCGGCCAGGCCAGACTGATATCGGCGCCGAGCTGCTTGCAGCCCATCACCGCGTAGCCGCCGCCGTAGGCCTTGCGGGTCACCACCGTCACGATCGGCACGGTCGCCTCGATCACCGCGCGGAAGAACCGTCCGCCGCGCTTGATGACCCCGTTGCGTTCCTCCTCGACACCGGGCAGCACGCCGGGGGTGTCGACGACGAAGATCAGCGGCAGACCGAAGGCGTCGCACAGCCGGATGAAATGGGTTGCCTTGTCCGAGCATTGGGCGTCCAGCGCGCCGCCGAGCACCTGCGGCTGGTTGGCGATCACGCCGACGCTGCGGCCGTCGACCCTGGCGAAGCCGGTGATCAGATTCCGTGCGGTCGCCGCGGCCATCTCGTGGAACTCGCCGTCGTCGAAGATTCGCAGCAGGATCTCGTACATGTCGTAGCCGACCTTGTCCGAGTCCGGAATGATCGAGTTCAACTCGAGGTCGTGCGCGGTGAGTTCCGGTTCCAGCCCCGGATTCACCAGCGGCGGCTGTTCCAGGCAGCTGGTCGGCAGGTAGCTCAGGTAGTTGCGCACCCAGTCGAAGGCCGCCTGCTCGTCGGGCGCGACGTGGTGCAGGGTGCCGTTCACGGCCTGGACCGCGGCGCCGCCGAGTTCTTCGGCGCTGACCACTTCGCCGGTGACGGCCTTGATCACCTCGGGCCCGGTGACGAACATGTAGGACTTCTCGGTGGCTACCAGCACGTCCATGTTGACCGGTCCGTACACCGAACCGGCGGCGCACTTGCCGAGCATGATCGCCACCATCGGCACGTAGCCGGACAGCTCTTCCTGCCGTCGGCACATCAGCGCGTACCAGGCCAGCGAGGTGACGGCGTCCTGGATGCGCGCGCCGCCGGAGTCGTTGATCGCCACCACCGGGCAGGCCTTCTCGTAGGCGAACTCCATCGCGGCGGCGACCTTACGGCCGAACATCTCGCCGACCGAGCCGCCGTGCACGGTCTGATCGTGCGCGATCACCACAACGGGGCGTCCGTCGATGGACCCCCGGCCGGTGACCACGCCGTCGCCGTACATGGCGTTGTTGGCGCCCGGTTGGCGGACCAGCTTGCCCATCTCCACGAAGCTGCCGGGATCGAGCAGGGCGCGGACGCGGGCGCGGGCGCTGGGTATGCCTTTCGCCTTGCGTTTGGCGATGCCGACCTCGCCGGCGGGCTCCTCGGCGAGCTCCAGGATGCCCCGCAGCTCTTCCAGCTTCTCTCGCGTACCGCTCATCTGTGGTTGTAGCCCTTCGAAACTAACTTTGCCTCAGCCGCGTCGCCGGACGGGGCGCAGCGCTCGATGGTATCCGTGCACCGTGTCGCTGCACACCTGTTCGTCGTTACCGATGCGGCCGCCCCGGGTGTGGTCTGCGCGCCAGTACCCGCCGCGAGCTGCCTGACCGGCGAGTTTGGGTGGACTACCAACCCGGGGCGCGCGGGCGCGGTGAGTGTTCATGACAGCAGTGGCTTCACCTGTTGAAGTGTGTACCGCGCGTTCTAGGGTGAGCCCGACGCAGCGCCGGAATGCGCGGTCGGCGCTGCGTCGTTTTCCGTGTGTCCAGGGGTCGGTAGGTGGCCGACAATTCGGCGGCGGTAATGTGTTGCGGGTAAGCGAAAGCAATCTTTCGAGGCGACCGGTACGTCCAAATAGGCTCGCGGACTTGTGATTTCACCCAATTAGCGCGGCGCGGACTGATGACTTACCCGATTCCGCCGTCGTCTCCCGATTCGAACACAATTCGCCGCTAGCCTTCGTGAGTCATGACGGCTATACGGATGAGTTCGGGCACCGAGGGTCTGGCGTCGGAACTGCTGGACTACTTGGCGCAGCACACCGGCCGTGGTCAGCGTGGCGAGGTCGTGCGCACCATGCGCGGCTGTGTGCTGGCGGCCGCGGACCGGCGGACGCCACACTGGCAGACTCCGGTAGGCGCGCCGCCCGAGATCGCCGGCGTCGCGGCGCGATCGGCGCGCGAAGGGGTGGCGCTGGAAACGGTGCTCGGCGCGTATCACGACGAAATCCGTTCCGGCCTCGACTTCGTGGCGGCGAGCACCGACAACGACGAGCTGATCGCGGGTGCGCGATTGATCCTGCGGGTGCTGGAGCTGGTCACGCTGAGTGCGGCGACGGCCTACGTGGACGAGCATCGGGTGGTCGCCCGCGAACATCAAACGGCCGCACAGACTTTGGTCTCCGCGCTGCTCGGCGGGCACGCGGTGGGGGAGTTGGCGACACAGACCGGCATCGCGGTCGCCACCCGCTATCAGGTGGTGGCGCTGAACATTCCGGCCCATCCGGACGAGCGAAGACCCGGTGCGGGCACCCTGGCCGCCCGGCGCAAACTCCGCAGGTTGCAGGCCGCGCTGGCCGATCCGCTCGGCTCGCGCGCGTTGCCGCTGCTCTCCGCGGCGGGCGGCACCATATTGGTTCCGGTCGATGCCCCGCACGCGCGGGTCGGCGCACCCGCGCTGACCGCCGACGTGCTCACCCTGCTGAGCGAGGCCGCGGAGGTGTCGTTGACCGCGGTGGTCGCGACCGGCGAGACCGCGCACATCCCCGAATTGGCCGCGCACACCCACGATCTGCTGGACCGGATGCGGGCGGCCGGGCGTCCGCCCGGCCTCTATCGGGTCTGTGATCCGGCGGTGGCGCCCCGTTGTGACGGCGAACAGGAGGGTCCGGTTCCGGTCGTCACCCACACCAAGAATCACGAAATCGGTCGTTCCGCCTGATTATTCAGCGATACCGTCGAATTCGGCGTGCGCACCACGCCGAGCAGAGGAGTTCGAGTGATCACCGCGCCGACTGAAACCGACCGCCTGCTCAATGATGAACCGCGTCGGACAAATCCACGCTCCTATCACCGGATGATCTCGGTGACACCGCTGGAAAACGCCGCCGAAATGGTCGATCGGAATATCGAGATGCCGTCTGGCGGCACCGGTCTCGTCCTCGGACGCGGTGACGACCATCGGGTAGCGGCCGGAACAGAACGCCGCGCCGCGCCGCGATGAGCAGCCGAGGGCCGATCACCGCGGCGGCGCTGGCCGCGATCACCGTGCTGGGCGTCGTGCCCGCGCACGCGGACGAGGTGCCCGGTGTCCCGAGCGCTCCGCCGCCCGCGATCGATCCCGCCATGACGCGGACCGGACTGCTGTCCATCGAGAGCATCGGCCCGCACCGCGACCAGTTGCGGATCGCGTCCGCGGCGATGCGCCGGGTGATCGAGGTGGACGTGCTGCGCGGCACGGGCGCGGCCGCACGCCCGACGCTGTATCTGCTCGACGGTGTCGACGGCGAGGCCACCTCGGGCTGGCTGAGCAAGGGCGGGGCGGCGGAGTTCTTCGCGGACAAACCGGTGGACGTGGTGCTGCCCAGCGGCGGCACCGGCAGCATGTACAGCGACTGGGTCCGGCACGACGCCGCGCTCGGGCTCAACCGGTGGGAGACGTTCCTGACCGAGGAATTGCCGCCGATCGTGGAATCGCTGCTGAAAGCCGACGGGCAGCGCGCCATCGCGGGCGTCTCCATGGGTGCGCAGGCGGCGATGATGCTGGCCCAGCGCCACCCCGGCCGCTACCGTGCCGTCGCGGGCCTGAGCGGCTGCTATTCCACCGCCGACCCGCTCGGCCACGCGGTCACCACGATCACCGTGGCCTCGCGCGGCGGCAACGTCGAAAATCTGTGGGGCCCACCGTCTTCACCGGAGTGGGCGGCGCACGACAGCCTGCTCGGCGCCGCGGCGCTGCGCGGCACCGCGATCTATCTCGCGGCCGCGAACGGTACCCCGACCGACGCCGATCTGGTCGCGATCGCCCGGGCGCCCTCGGTCGTCGACGCGCTGCGGCTGGCCGGCGGCGGTGCCGCGCTCGAAGCGGGCGCGCGCACCTGCACCGAACGCTTCGCCGCGCGCCTGGGGGAACTGCGGATCCCCGCCGCCGTCGAGTACACGCCCGCAGGCATGCACACCTGGCCCGATTTCGAAGCCCAGCTGCCCCGCATGTGGCGGGCGCTGGCGCCGACCTTGGCGCCGCCGTCGCCGAAGTGAGCGGGAATCACGGCGCCACGATCGCGTTGACTCCAGATATGACCTCGGCACTTCCCTCCGTCCGGTTCTCCATCCTGGACCGCTCCCGCGTCCGGCGCGGCCAGAGCCATCCCGCGGCGCTGCGGGACACGGTCGAGTTCGCCCGGCTCGCCGAGGAATGGGGCTACCACCGCTTCTGGGTTTCGGAGCATCACGGCGTGCCCGGCGTCGCGGGTTCGGCGCCGACCGTGCTGGCCGCGGCCGCCGCGGCGGCGACCGAGCGCATCCGGATCGGCACCGGCGGGGTCATGCTGCCCAACCATCAGCCGCTGGTCGTCGCCGAACAGTTCGGCGTGCTGGACTCGTTGTATCCGGGCCGGATCGACATGGGCCTCGGCCGCTCGGTCGGTTTCACCGACGGCGTGCGCCGGGCGCTGGGGCACGACAAGCGCGACGCCGAGGATTTCGACGCCCAACTGAGCGAGCTGCTCGACTATTTCACCCACGGCCGGGACGGCGTGCACGGCTGGCCCGCCGAGGGTCTGCGGGTTCCGGCGTATCTGCTGGCCACCGGATCGGGGGCGGAGCGGGCGGCCCGGTTCGGCCTGCCGCTGGTGATCGCGGCGATCGGCGGCCGGGATCGGATGATCGAGGCGATCGCGCGCTACCGAGACGGTTTCCGCGCGACGGCGTGGGGCGCCGCACCGTACGTGATCGTCTCGGGCTCGGTCGTCATCGCCGACACCACCGTGCAGGCGCGTCGGCTGCTGCTGCCGGAGGCCTGGTCGGCCGCGTACTCGCGTACCCGAGGCGAGTTCCCGAGCCTGATCCCGCCCGCGGAGATCGAGGCGATGACCATGACCGAGCGGGAACGCCGGATCTTCGAGGAGTCGATGACCGGGCACGTGCACGGCACCGAGGACGAGGTCGCCGAACAACTCGAGCAGCTGGTGACGGCCACCGGCGCCGACGAGATCCTGGTGCACACCAGCACCTTCGACCGTGCGGCGCGGCTGGAGTCGCACCGGCGGCTGGCCCTGCTCACCGGGTTGTCCGCCGCGCGAGCGAGATCGGCCGCGTGAGCACTCGATCGCGCCGGGGCAGCGCGACTTCGGCGGCGGCGTAACCGAACACCGGGCGTCCGTCGCAGCGGGCGTCGAGCGCGATGGTCGCGCGGTGGCGCCGTGCGTCCAGCGCGGCGACGCGGCCGCGGAATTCGAGCTCCCGGGTGGCGCCCGGCGCGATCCGCAGCGCGTGCGTGAAGTGCGCGAATTGGGCGCGCAGGCGGGTGATCACGGCCGGGTCGCCGAGGCGAGTACTGAGGAAGGCCGCGGCGAGGCCGAGTTTCATGGTGTCGGTCGCGGTGGCCGCGTCGGGGGAGTCTGGGCCGTGGTGTCCGACGATCGCGGCGTAGTGCAGCACGTCGTCGAAGCAGAGCCGAATCCGGTGCGGGGCGAGTTCCTCGCCCACCGTGAGTGCGCGGGCAGTGCTGTGCCGCACCGGAACCGGCGGTCGCGGCAGTGGCCCGCGGTGCTCGACCGTGCTCGGTCGCGGCGGGCGTGGATCGCCGGTCCCGATCGCGCGGATCGTCTCGGCCATGCGCGCACCGGCCGGTCCGGTGCGGGCCAGCAGGGCGGTCGAACCCGTCTGGACCACCGCGGCGTGCTGATCTGTGAGCACGCTCCTGATCGTGAGCACGTCGTAGTCCGCGAACTGGCGCGTGGATTCGACGGCGAGGTCGCCGGTCAGCCGATCGCCCGCGACCAGCGGGCGCACCGTGTCGATCACCTGATCCGCGTGCAGAATTCGAGCAGCCGGGTAGTCGGCGCGGATCGTATCGAGTAATTCGCGCTGGACATCGCCGAGAATGGCGCAGGCGAACGGCACGGGGGCGAGCAGGCCGCGGTAACCGAGATCGGCGGCGGCAGTGACGCTCCAGTGCGCCGGATGGAAATCCCGCACGGCGCGCGCGAATTCGCGAATCCGGGTGGGGTCGACCAGATAGGGGGCGCGCGCCCGGCACCGCTGGTCGGCCAGCGTCCACGTATTGACCTCGGCCATCGGCTCATCCTCGACCACCGCGTGGCGCGGCAACAGGCGACCCGGCGCTTTCTGGAGAATTCACGGCTTCGGGCGCGCCCGCTTTGGGAGGAGTTCCGGAACTGTGCCGTTTACCTAAGCGCGACAACGCCATTGGTGACCTGTCCAGATAACGCGGTCGGCGCTGGGCGGCGCATTCCGGCGGATTTAGCGTGTGGCGCAGCCGCGCGCCGTGGATCGGCATTGTGCCCGGCGCGGGTGAACTCTTCGTGCGAAATAGGAAGGCGTGCAATGAAACGAACGACCACGCGACGGTCGGCAGCGGCGGTGCTGGCCGGTGTGGCGGTGCTGGTGCTCGGTGTCGGTGGCGTCGACGCGCAGGCTGAGCCCGCGCCGGCGCCGACCGAGCAGGACCTGGCCGACTACATCGCCGCGGGGCGTAAGGCCGCGCCGGTCGCGAACTCCGGGAGTTCGTCGGGCTCCGCCTGTAACTCGGGCAGCGGCACGGGTTCGGGTAGCGGGTCCGGCGACTGCTACGGCGGCTCGGGCAGCAGCTGCGGGCTGTCCGGCGGATACGCCAGTGACACAGTCGGTTACGGCCCGCCGATGACCTCGTGGCTGGCGGCCTTCGGTTACGGCCTCACCCATCCCGACGCCGCACCGCCGGGCGCCTCGCCACGCGCGCTGTCGATCGCGCTGCGTGCGCTCGACCCGGCCGGACACCCGGACCTGACATGTACCTTCAATCCGTGGGCGGTCGGCGGCGGCGGATCGCTGTGAGTCCGAGGGCGTCATCGACCGCGCGGCGGGCGCGCGCACGGCTCGGTCTGTACTCGCTGAAGGCGTGCTGAACCAGGTTCACCGGCTGTTGGCCAATCCTTCTCCTTGCCTCCATCGGACGCTGTTTTGCTCGAAGACGCGCCGATCCGGTGCGGGAAGGTCCGGGACCACGTGCAGGGGATCCGGGCCTTCCCGCATCGGATCGTGTTGTTGCGCGGGTGGTTCGGTCATGGTGTGCGAAGCGGGAAGGCGTGTGATGAAACTGAGGTCCGCCGGTCGGTTGCCGATCGTCGCGGTGTTGCTGGGGGTGGTGCTCCTCGTGCTCGGGGCGACGAGCACGCAGGCGAACGCCGCGCCGCCGGAATCATCGGTGCCGCAACGGCTAGCCGAGTTGATCGGGGTGCGCGGGCGGCCGGCGCCGATCGCCGCGTCCGACAGCATATCCGGCCTGTCCGGCGGATTCGCCAGTGACACAGTCGGTTACGGTCCGCCGCAGCGGTCGTTCCTGGCGGCCTTCGGTTACGGCCTCGGGCATCCGGACGCCGGGCCCGCAGGCAGCAACGACTGGGACTGCAGGCCGAGCGCGGCGCATCCGCGTCCGGTCGTGCTGCTGCACGGCACCTGGATGAACGCCTACAACAGCTTCGCCTACATGAGCGGACCGCTGCGCGACGCGGGCCTGTGCACCTTCGCCTTCAACTACGGCCGCTCCGGTCCGGCCCAGGGCGGCGGGTTACCGCCGTTGCTGCCCGGTCTGATGGGCACCGGTGACATCGCCGACTCGGCCCGGCAGCTGGCCGATTTCGTGGACCGGGTGCGCACGGCCACCGGCGCGGGGCAGGTCGACCTCATCGGCTACTCGCAGGGTGCGGCAATGGCCAACTGGTACACCAAGTTCGAGGGCGGCGCGGACAAGGTGGGCCATCTGGTCAGCTTCGGTGGCACCCATCACGGGACGACCCTCGACGGCATCGGCCTGCTCGGCCGGATGATCAACAATGTCGGGCTGAACGTGATCGGCGCGGCCGGTGTCCTGGTGGGTGACGCGGCGGTGCAGCAGACGGTCGGCTCGAACTTCGTCGGGCAGTTGAACGCCGAGGGCGACACGGTGCCCGGCATCGACTACACCGTGGTCGGCACCCGGTACGACGAGATCGTGACGCCGTACCATTCGACCTTCCTGCGTCCCGGCGCGGGCGCCTCGGTCGAGAACATCACCCTGCAGGACGGCTGCGAGCAGGACCTGTCGGATCACCAGACGATCATGTATTCCCCGCGCGCGCTGTCGATCGCGCTGCGCGCGCTCGATCCGGCCGGTCATCCCGATCTGGTCTGCACCTTCAACCCGTGGTTGATCGGCGGTGGCGGCGGCCTCTGACCGCGGCACGCGCCACGGGGTTTCACTCGGCGGCCGTGGCGTACTGCGCCGACATCGTCGCGGCGACGTCGGTCGCGGTGAGCGTCGCGCAGGTGCAGGCGGCCAGATACTCCGCCCACGACGTCTCCTGCTCCAGGAAGCTCTCGGACTGTGTTGTCGCACAGAAGAACTGTGCCGAGGCCACCTTGTCGTCGAGTCCGAAGACGACGTCGACGGCCACCTCGCGCTGCGCGGCGACGGTGATCGCGGCGATCGCGCGGCGGCCGATCACGTGTTTGGCGTGCACCTTCGCCAGGGTGAGATCACGGACCCGTGGCGTGCTGATCCCGACGACGTTGCCGTAATGCCAACGGCGGCCGGACTGTCCGCCCGCCTGCCCGGCGGCCGCGTGCACCGCGAGAATGAGTTCGCTGAGCGCCGCGGCGGCGACTGTCACCTCATACGTTTGTCGACGGTTCACGATCGGTGCCCAAACCTTCCGCCTGCGGTCGCGCTGCAAAGTGGCCCGGCGACCGAGTTCAGAGAAAACAATGCCCTGGAAGTTCCTTGGGCGCCGTTGGTCTGCAACGACGGTGCGGTCCTCGCCGGATGCCCGTTCCGTTTCGTCCGCTAACCCTTGACGTTGTCACGATTCGGCAACATTGTCTGTCGGTCGAATGTCCGACACGACGGGTGGGTGGGTCAGAGCCTGCCGCGTCCCTCGGTCACCGGCGTCGGCAACCGCTCAAGGCCGGGCAGCATGCCGAGCGGGATCGCTTGTGCGGCAACGAAGATGTCGGCGAAGCCCACCGGAACCCTGGCGCCGACCGTGCCGATGCCGAACTGCCACGGTGGCCGCAGTGTGCCCTGCGGTCCGCTGACCCGTTTCGCGATCTGCGCGGTGGTGAAGTCGGTGTCGCAGTGCGGGAAGCAATGCACGGCGATCGCCGAGCCGTCCGGTCCGTCCAACGCCATCCACAGGATCGCGCTGTGCCCGGGAAAGCAGCCGACATACGGTGACTCCGAGGCGAGTTCGGCCCTGCGGAACGCGGGCGCCGCATCGGTGAGCGCGGTGAAGCAGCGGCGGATGTCGCCGGGGCCGTAGATCAACAGGCTGAGTCCGGCCTGGTCGAGCCCGATGAAGGTGGACTGCTTGGGATTTCCTTCGTCACGGGGATCGAGCAGCGCGACCCGCCCGGGGCCGAGGCTCGAGTGCGCGGAGCGCGGCCGGTCACCGAACAGCGCCATCGTTCACCGCTCCTGGTAGTTCTGTAGGATCTGGGTCTTCTTGTCCAGGTATCGCTTCAGCTGATTGGCGTTGTCGTCGAACGCGGCGATCGAACGCAGCACGTAGTCGAGATCGCGCTCGAACTGGTCCTTCACGCTGTCGCGCCACTCGGCGCCGCGCAGCGAGGACCGTACCCTGGTGAACGCCCGCTCGATCTCCCGCTGTGATCGATCGATGTCGCCCTTGAGCTGTTGGAGCGAATCCGGGTTCGCCTGAACGGAACTCATCGTGACTCCTTCTGCGCGGGTCCGGATGCGCGGACACTGTCGAGTTGTCCTGCCGATTATCGGGTGGCGATACCCGCGCTCGCTGTCCGCCGAACAGCGGACAGCGAGGCCGACCAGGCAGAACGCGACATGACACGCGGCACACGCCGAGAAGTCGCGAGCGATCGAGCACTATCCGGCCGCAGCGGCCGGGTGGCGGTGTGGCGCAGGCTCAGCTGGCCCGGTAGGTGCGGGCCACCAGTGCCGAGCGCAGATACCAGAGCCCGGAGGGTTGGGACGGGTCGAAGCCGGTGAGCTGACCGATCCGCTTGAGCCGGTAGTCGACCGTGTTGGTGTGCACGTGTAGCACCCGGGCCGTGCGCTGCCGGTTGAGGTTGTTGCCGATGTGGCGCTGCAACGTCTCCAGCAGTTCGGGGTGCTCGTCGAGCGGGTCGAGCAATTGGCCCAGGTACTCGCGGCCGGGTCCGGGGCGGGTGAGCTGATACTCGAGCGCGAGCTCGTCGAACCGGTACAAGCCGGCGACCGCCTCCAGGCGCTGCACCATGTCCAGCAACTCGTGTGCCTGGTCGGCGGCGTTGGGGATCTGCTCGGGCGTGGCCTCGACCATGGTGGCGGTGATGCCGACCTGCGCCGCGAGCGTCAGCTGGTTCACCAGGGCGTCATAGCCCTCGTTGTCGAAGGTGGACGAGGGGATCAGCACCGTGCCGCCGTCCACGCTCAGCAGCGACAGCGCGCTCTCACCGCAGCGGGTCGCCAGCTCGGCCTGCACCCGGCGCAGCTTGCGCCGGGCGACGACCTTGTGGTCGATCATCGGGTTCTGTTCCTCGCGATGCGGCGGGATCGCCACGGCCAGCACGGCATACGAGGGCGCGATGGCGATGCCGCACTCGCGGGCCATGGTGGAGGTGCTGTGCCCGCCGAGCAGCGCGGAGGTCAGGGTGTGCACCGCGGTGTGGTGCTCGCTGACCACCGAGCGCAGCTCCTTGATATAAGCGACCGAGATCGCTGAGCTGATCATGTCCAGGATCTCCAGGACCATCTTGGCGCCGTCGACCAGGCTGTCGTAGTCCTTGATCGAGGCGTCGGAGACCACCAGGTCCAGGCCCATCTTGAAGCCCTCGTGGATGGCGTGGTGGATGGTATCGATCGGCACGCCCTCGCGCGCCCACGCCGCCGCGGCGTCGCGGATGCGCTGCAGCTTCTCCGGGATGTCCTGGCCGTCGAGCACGCTGACCGCGAACTCCAGGCAGACCCGGGTGATGGTGGTGACATCGCCGGAGATGGCGTCGGCGGGCAACGTGCCGCAGGGGATGACATTGGCAACGAAGTGCCCGACCATCTGGCGCGATAACGCCCGAACGTCCTTGAGCGGGGACGACATCGGCTTCCCGGCAAGCGTGAGACTCTGCCTGGCCGAACTGTCGATCGACATTGACGACTCCTTCCGCCCCCGGAATTTAGCTGTGCGGCGCATTCACACTAATAGGTCGGTGCTGGTGGTGGAACGAATCGCGATCTTCTCGGCGACCTACAGAGACTGGTCGGTTGGTGTTTGTGACGCGTCACAAGTCGGGCAGGACGGCCAGGTCGAGCGCGCGCAGCCGGGCCGGATCGGCGATCACCGTGTAGCCCGCGACCCGCCCGGCGCGCACCGTGACGGTCAGCGCGAGCAGCAGTTTGCCGCGCGGGGCGACCAGAATGCCGACGGCTCCGTCGACCACAGCGAGTGTCGCAACCTGGGAACGGCGTTGCAGCAGCACGGTTTCGCGGGCCACCGCCTGCGCGCCGCGCACGATCTCCGCCATGCCCGCGAGCAGTGCGGCCGGGTCGGCCACCCGTACGACATCGGGAGCGAGCACCGCCAGCAGGGCGTTCAGATCACCGCCACGCGCGGCGGCCAAGAAGGCCTCGACTACCCGGCGTTGCTCGGCGAGTTCGGTTGTCGTGGTTCCGGTCTCCCCGCGGGTCCGCCGCCGCGCCCGGCTGGCCAGCTTTTTCGTCGTCGCGGGCGTGCGGCCCACGATCGGCGCGATCTGCTCGAACGGCACCGCGAACAGATCGTGCAGCACGAACGCCACCCGCTCGTCGGGACCGAGCGTGTCGAGTACTACCAGCAGCGCCCGACCCACCGAATCGATCAATATCGCTTCGTGTTCCGGGTCGCTGTCGTAGGCCGCCTCGCCCAGCTCGGCCTGCGGCTCGAGCGGCTCCTCGCGGCGCGCCGCTCGCGCTCGCAGCATGTCCAGGCAGATTCGCGAGACCACGGTGGTGAGCCAGGCGATCAGATTGTCCGGCGCCGCGCCCTCGTGCCGGGCCAGCCGCAGCCAGGCTTCCTGCACCGCGTCGTCGGCCTCGGCGACCGAGCCGAGCATGCGGTAGGCGAGCGCGCCGAGGTGGGTGCGGTGGGACTCGAAGCGTCGCGCCAGCACCTCCTGATTCGGCATCGGTCACCTTTCCGCTCCGGCACTCGTCAGATGGTCGAGGGATCCACGATCGCAGACCGATCCCGAGTCGAATAAGGAGGGTGCACCATGTCCACTGCCTATGTTCTCGTCACCGTGGCCGCCGCGGCGGCCACGCTCGTCGCGAGCGGAATAGATGTGTTCCGCGCGCAGTGGGTGCGCGCCAACATGCGCGGCTACGGGCTACCGGAGTGGACGCTCTATCCGCTCGCGGCGATCAAGCTGGCGGGTGCGCTCGGCCTGCTGGCCGGGCTCGTCTACCGGCCGCTCGGGCTGGCGTCCGGGATCTGCCTTGTCCTCTATTTCCTCGGCGCGCTCGCCACGGTGCTACGCGCCCGCGCGTACACCGACCTCGGCTACCCGTTGCCGTATCTGCTGCTCGCCGCCGGTTCGGTCGCGCTGTGCGTGCTGACCTGAGCGGCGGGCTCAGCCGTTGCGGATGAAGCGGGCCGCTTGTTCGCCGATGAAGACGGCGGGTGCGTGCGTGTGCCCGCGGATCAGCATCGGCATGACCGAGGCGTCGGCCACGCGAAGTCCTTGCACGCCACGCACTTGCAGCTGCGGCGTGACGACGCTGCCCGCGTCGGTGCCCATCCGGCAGGTGCCGACCGGGTGGTACAGCGTGTGCGAGTAGCCGTTCAGGGTCAGCTCGAGGGTGGCCTCGAGGTCGTTCGGCGCCTGCGGCGGATAGATCAGCGGGCCGAGCACCGCCCGCATCGCGGGTGTCGCGGCGATATCGGCGCAGATGCGCAGGCCCGCCATGATCGCGGCCCGGTCGGTGCCCGCGCGGTCGGACAGATAGCGTGGGTCGATCACCGGCTTTGCGGCCGGATCGGGTGCGGCGAGCGTGATGCGGCCGCGGCTGTGCGGGCGCAGCAGCACCGTCGCGAGTATGACGCCGTGCTCGGTCGGATCGACGAGACCCTCATGATAGAAGGGCGCGGGCGCGTAGAGCAGTTCGAGGTCCGGGATGTCGAGATCGGGGCTGCTGCGGACGAATCCGTAAGCCTCGGCGACATTGGAGGTGAGCATGCCGCGGTGCCGGAGGAAGTAGTCGAGCAGCTGGCGCGGCTTCTCCGCACCGAACAGGGTGTCGCCGTCGGTGCCGTAGCCGATGCCGGCGACGAGATGATCCTGCAGGTTGGCGCCCACCTCCGGGGCATGGTGCAGCGCGCGAATACCCAGGCGCGCCAACTCGTCCCGGTCGCCGATGCCCGAAAGCATCAGCAGCTGCGGGCTGTTGACCGCGCCGCCGCAGAGGATCACCTCGCGGCGCGCGGTCACCGTGTGCGGGCCGCCACCCTGGTGGTACTCGACCCCGACCGCACGGGTTCCGTCGAACAGCACCCTGGTGGCGGGCGCCTCGGAACGCACCGTGAGGTTGGGCCGGCGCAGCGCGGGGCGCAGGTAGCCGTCGGCGGTGCTCCAGCGTCGGCCGCCGTGCTGGCAGACCATGGTCTGGGTGAAGCCTTCCGGCTCAGGTCGATTCGCCGGTTCGACCCCGAACCCGGCCTCCTGCACCGCCGTCAGGAAGGCCGCGGTGGAGGCGCGGGGGCTGCGCTGGCGCGAGACGAACATCGGGCCGTCGGTGCCCTCGTCGGGATACTGTGCGTTCTCGACCTTTTCGATCCGCCGGAACTGATCGACCGCGGCGGCGAACCCCCACTCCGCACCGGCCAGCAACGCCCACTCGTCGTAGTCGGCGCGGAAACCGCGCACCCACATCATCGCGTTCATCGACGACGACCCGCCGAACATCTTGCCGCGCGGCCAGTAGATCTGCCGATTCTTCAGCTCCGGCTGCGGTTCGGTGAGATAGTCCCAATCCACCTCGGAGCGAAACAACTTCGCGAAACCGGCCGGGATATGCACGAACCGGTTCGTGTCCCGCGGGCCCGCCTCCAGCAGCACCACCGAGGTGCCGGGGTCGGCGCTGAGCCGGTTCGCCAGCACCGCGCCCGCGGAGCCGGCACCGACGATGACGTAGTCCGCGGTAAGCCCACCTAGTTGCACTGTCCACTCCGATCCGCGCTGCCTATGAGCAAGATACGAGCAACGCGGGAACCGGGGTTCGATTTCGCTATAACCGGAGCCAAGTCACACCGGGGCGGGCCTGGGTTCTGTCGCGAATTCAGCGCAGGATGAGCAGCGCGGATTTCTCGATGCGGTCGGCGATCTCGGCGTAGGAGCCGTAGCCCATGCCCGCGCGCACCAGTGCGCCCGCGTAGAGCAGTTCCAGCGATTCCACCACATCGGGGTCCGGGTCGGGGTCGAGTGCGCGGATGATCCTGGCGCGGATCTCGGCGCCGACGCGCCCGCGCAGATGCTCGACGTCGGGGTCGCGGCCGAGCAGCGCGCTGGTGACCGCACCGGAGAGCTCTTGCTCGTCGGCGACCAGCATCGCGATCGCGCGCAGTTCGGCGACGACCCGGACCACCGGGTCCTGGTCCGTGCTGGCGGGCGAGGGCGCCGCCATCAAGCGCCGCCAGAAGATCTCGGCGACGAGGTGTTCCTTGGAGGAGAAGTAGGTGTAGGCGGTCGCGGCCCCGACCCCAGCCGCCGCCGCGACCATCCGGATGGTCATGCCCGCGAATCCTTCGCGGGCAAGGACTTCCACCGCCGCCCTGGTGAGCTTGTCGACGGTGTCGGCCTGCTTCCCGGACAACCTGCGCCGGGTCGCCTCGAGCGCGATGGACTCGGGTTCGGACATGTGACCGGATCCTACTACGGCCGGGTCAGCTCTTGGCCGCGGCGAGACCCGCTCTGCGCCCGTAGAAGCTGCCGTCACCCAGCGAAGCGCCGCTGACGTACCCGCCCGCGCAGAGTCCCGAGGTGCAGCGTCCGGCCGCGAACAGCCCGGCGATCGGCGCACCGGAGACGTGCAGCACCCGCGAATCCAGGTCGGTGCGCAGCCCGCCGAGGGTGAAACCCGCGGTGAAACCGCGCATGTCGAAGGCGGCCAGCGAACCACGCAGCGGCCGTAGCCATTCCGGCTTCTTGCCGAGCAAGGGGTCCTTGCCTGCGGCGGCGTGCAGGTTGTAACAGTCGACGGTGGACCGCAACGCCAGCTCGGGCAGCCCCATCTCCGCCTCGAGCTCGGCGACGGTCTCGGCCGCCCAGGTCGGGGGTTGCCGGAAGAACGGGGTGGCGGTCTCGGTGGCCAGGCCTGCCTCGTAGGCGGTCTCGTCGATGACAAGGAACGCCTGGTTGTCCTGCTGAATCAGTGTCGCCTGCCCGATCCGGCCAGGATAGGTGTCCTCGGCGATGAACCGTTGCCCGCGCCCGTTGACGAGGATGCCGCGGGCGAGCAGCTGCGGGTCGCCGAAGAACGCCACTTCGGTCGCGTCCATGTGGGCCAGCTCCGCGCCGAGCGCCTGGGCGACGCGGATGCCGATGCCGTCGTGTTCCTCGATCGCCGCCGCGGGCCTGCCGATCAGGCGCGGCGCGTAGCCCTCGACCATCTGCTGGTGATAGGCGAAACTGCCGGTGGCGAGCACGATGCCGCGTTCGGCGCGGATCGCCACCTCGGTGCCGTAGCGCCGGGCGATCACCCCGACCACCCGATCGTCGTCGTCGACCACGAGCCGGCCGAGGCGCATGTCGTATTCGACACCGACCCCGAGGGATTCCGCGGTTTCCGCGAGCGGCTTCATCAGCATGTAGCCGCCGCTGCGGCGGCCGATCTTCTTGTCCGCGAATCGCGGAACATGCCCGCGCGGAGCGGGTTTCGCGAGCGCGTTGAACGGCGCGGCGTTCTCGCCGCCGGAGTACATCAGGCCCTCGTCGTGTGGCGGTTCCCAGCCAGGCTCGCCCCAGAACGCCTCGCGGAACGGCACCCCGTTGGCCACCAGCCAGTTGTAGTGCTCGACGCTGCCGCGACAATAATCGGCGACCTTGGCCCGGTCCACGCCCGGCCCGAGGGCCGCGAGCAGGAAGGTCTCCATGTTCTCCGGGGTGTCCTCGAAGCCGAGCGCCTGCTGCAGCGGTGTGCCGCCGCCGAGGTAGATGAACCCGCCCGCCATCGCGGCCGCGCCACCCCAGCCGCCGGTCCGCTCCAGGATCAGCACCTCGGCGCCCGCGCGGGCCGCCTCGATGGCCGCGCAGACCCCGGCGATGCCGTAGCCGGCGACGACCACGTCGGCCCGCAGGTCCCAGTCGGTGATGGCGCTCGCACGCAGGGGGCGAAGGGTATTGGCATCGGACATGTTCGGTTCCTTCACTCGGCGCGGTCGTCGTGCTCGGCGCGGGCGGCCTTCTTCTGTTGCGCCACAATGGTGCCCACCAGTAGGTCGAGTTTGGTGCCGTTCGGCCAACCGACGTAGTGGCAGAGGAAGACCGCGATCTCGTGCAGTTGCTCCTCGGTGAGCTCGTCGTTGCGCAGCGCGGCGCCGATCTGGATGCCCGCGGTGTCGATGGCGCCCTGCGCGGTGAGCGCGCCGAGCAGCAACAGCCTGCGATCGCGCACCGACAGTTCGGTGCGCGACCAGATGTCGGCGAAGAGATGGTCGGCGGTGACGGCGAAGTGGCTGCCGGGATAGTCCTGGAATTCGGTGCCGTACACCTCGGCCATCTTGGCGAGGCCACGCGCTCGCGTGGTCTCGGCGCAACCGTGGTCGGTCATGCGGTTTCCCCTTCGGAGGTCGATGCGCCGACACCGAGTCCGGTGCCGAGGCGGGCCAGCGCGAGTTCGGTCAGCGGGAGCGACACGTCGAGCCTGGCACCGAGGTCGAGCGCGAGCGAGAGGTCCTTCTCGCCGAGATCCCGCACGTGCCGCAGGATCGGCGACCAGAAGTCGCCGTCGGCGATCGGGCCCGTGCGGTCGCGCAGCATGATGGCGCCGGGACCGCCTGCGACAGCGTCGGAGTGGCGAACCACCTTGCCCAGCACGGTGAGATCGAGCCCGGCTGCCTCGGCGAGACGTTGCGCCTCGGTGGCCGCGGTGAAGGCGATGAAGTGGATCAGGTTGCGCGCCAGCTTCATCCGTGTGCCCGCGCCCACCGGCCCGGCGTGCACGATGAGGTCGGCGAAGCAGCCGAACGGCGCGCGCACGGTGGCATAGGCCGTCTCGCTGCCGCCGATGAGCACCGCGAGCCTGCCCTGCTTCGCGCCGGGGGTGCCGCCGCTGACCGGTGCGTCGACGAATTCGACACCGCGGGCGCCACATTCGGCGGCGAGCTGTTCGGCCGTGTGGTCGCTGATCGTGGAGTGCACCGCCACGACCGTGCCGGGCGCCGCGGTGCGCAGTACCCCGTCGGGCCCGGTGAGCACCGTGCGCACCTGGTCATCGTCGACGACCGCCACCGAGATCACGGCGGCTTGCTCGGCGAGTGCGGCCGGGGTCCGGGCGACGGCCGCGCCCGCCGCTGCGTACGGTTGAACCGCCGCCGCACGGACATCGCAAACCGTCAGCCCGCTGGGCCATTCCAACAGCCGCTTGGCCATCGGCGCGCCGAGCACGCCGAGCCCGATGAATCCGACCCGTGCCATGGCTGTGTGCTCCTTCATCCGGCGGTCGCGATGAGCTTGGTCTCCAGGTATTCCTCGAACCCGGCCACGCCCATCTCGCGGCCGATGCCGGACTGCTTGTAGCCACCGAACGGCGCGTCGGCGCTGTGCCAGACGCCGCCGTTCACGCTCAATGTCCCGGTGCGCACACCCTCGGTGACGCGACGAATCCGGGCGGGGTCGGTGCCCCACACCGAACCGGACAGCCCGTAGGGGGAGTCGTTGGCGATCCGGATCGCGTCCTCGTCGCCGTCGTAGGGGAGCACCACCAGCACCGGTCCGAAAATCTCCTCCTGTGCCACGGTGGCCGAATTCGGTACGTCCGCAATGAGTGTCGGTTCGAAGAAGAAGCCGCGGTCCCGGCGGCGGCGGGGCCTGCCGCCGCCCACCACCACCCGGCCGCCCTCGGCGCGGGCGATGTCCAGATAGTGCTGCACGCGGTCGCGCTGCCGCGCGGAGATGAGCGGACCGCAGACGGTGCGGGGATCGGCCGGATCGCCCGGTGCGATCCCGGCGAGCGTCGCGGCCGCGGCGTCCACCGCCACGGCATAGGCGGCGCGCGGCACCAGTAGGCGGGTGGCCAGGGCGCAACCCTGTCCGGCGTGCACGCAGACCGAAAAGGCCGCCACCGCACAGGCTGCCGCGATATCGGCGTCGTCGAGCACGATGCACGCCGACTTGCCGCCCAACTCCAGAAACGTCCGCTTCACCGTCGCGGCCGCGCCGCGCAGCACCGCACGGCCGGTCCGGGTGGAGCCGGTGAAGCTGATCAGGTCCACCAGCGGGTGCTCGGCGAGCCGCGCGCCGATGCCGTGGTCGGCCGAGGTCACGATGTTCACCACGCCCGCGGGGATATCGGTCTGCTCGGCGATGACGGTGCCGAGCGCCGCGGCGCACCACGGGGTGTCGGGAGCGGGCTTGAGCACCACCGTGTTTCCGGCGGCGAGGGCGGGACCGAGCTTGGCGAAGGTGATCTGGTGCGGGAAGTTCCACGGCGTGATCGCGCCGACCACGCCGACCGGTTCGCGCCGCAGCCGCCTGCGGGTCTTGATGCCCATCGGCGTCGCGGTACCGAGATCGGTTTCCCAGGAGTAGTTTTCGGCCAGCGACGCCGGATACGCCAGGTCCGCGATGGGGCCGTCCAGCTGCGGCCCCTTGGTGAACATCGCGGGCGCGCCCGCCTCGGCGATGGTGAGTTCGCGCAACTCCTCGATCCGGGAGCGCAGTGCCGTACGCAATTGTTCGAGGCAATGCGCACGAAAGCCGTGGTCTCGCGACCACGCTGTCTCGTCGAACGCCTTGCGTGCCGCGGTGACCGCGGCGTCCAGGTCGGCGGCGTTCGCGTTGGCGGCGTGCCCGAGCACCTCCTCGGTCGCCGGGTTGACGGTGCGGAAAACCCCGTCGCCGCCGGCGACGAGTTCGCCGCCGATCAGCTGGCGCGCACCGGTCGCGGGCACGAGGCTGTTCATCCGTTGCTCCGATGCTGTCTGGACAGGTGTACGGAATATAGGCGTACCGCGCGAATCATCGCAAGAACGCGTTCTAATTCCATCATTCGTCGCGTTCGCTCGCCTCGGTGTCGAGAAATCTCTGTCGTTCCCGGGCGCGTCGCCGCCCCGGTGCGCGATGGTGGTGTCAATCCAGCGGAACCGTGGTCGAAGGTGGGGGCCGATGGTACTGTCCAGACACATGTCCAGTTATGTGTCGCCCGCGGCGGTGCCGCGCGGGTATGGTCGGGAGAACTTGTTCTCGAACCTGCGAGGGTTGCGATGACGGCCGGCGTGGAACCCTTGACGTTCGATCCGTACGACTACCGCTGGCACGAAGACCCGTACCCCACCTATCGGCGGCTGCGCACCGAAGCGCCGCTCCACCACAACGCCGAACTGGATTTCTGGGCGTTGTCCAGGCACGCCGACGTCGTCGCCGGATTCCGGGACAGCGCAAGGCTTTCCAGTGCGAACGGGGTGACGCTCGATCCGGCCGCGTGGGGTCCGCACGCGCACCGGGTGATGTCGTTTCTGGCCATGGACGATCCCCGGCACCTGCGCATGCGCAGGCTGGTGTACAAGGGCTTCACCCCGAAGCGGGTGGCCGAAATGCGCGGCCGGATCGAGGAATTGACGCTGTCGTATCTGGAGCCCGCGCTCGCCCGCGGTGCGTTCGACTGGATCGACGAGGTCGCGGGCAAGCTGCCGATGGACGTCATCTCCGAGCTGATGGGCGTGCCGGAGTGCGACCGCGCCGACATCCGCGGGCTCGCCGACCTGGTGGTCCACCGCGAGGACGGCACCTTCGACCTTCCGCAGGCAGCGATCGAGGCGTCGATCAAGATGCTCACCTACTACAGCGAGATGGTCGCCGAGCGCAGGCGCAAGCCGACCGGCGATCTCACCTCGGCGCTGCTGGATGCCGAAATCGACGGTGACACTCTGTCGGACGCGGAGATCATCGGTTTCCTTTTCCTGATGGTGGTGGCAGGCAACGAGACCACGACGAAACTGCTGGGGAACGCGCTGTATTGGGGCGCGCGCTATCCCGGGGAGTACGCGAAGGTAGCCGCCGCGCCCGCACTGGTGCCGGACTGGGTGGAGGAAACCCTGCGCTACGACACCTCCACCCAGGTGATCGCGCGGACCGCGACCGTGGACCTGGACTATCACGGCGCGACGGTGCCCGCCGGGGCCAAGGTGCTGCTGCTCATCGGCTCGGCCAACCGGGATCCCGCGGTGTTCGCCGACGGCGACAGCTATCGCCTCGACCGCACCGACAAGTCCGCAGTGGCGAGTTTCGGTGCGGGCGTGCACTACTGCCTCGGCGCACACCTGGCCCGGCTGGAGGCGTCGGTCGCGTTGCGCGAGTTCGTCTCCCGGGTGCGCTCGTACGCGGTCGTCGAGTCGGGCGTGCGGCGGGTGCACTCGTCGAACGTGCGCGGTTTCGCCCAGCTCCCGATCGCCGTGGAGGTGAAGTAGTGGCGCGCTTCGAATCCCACCCCGCGCGGCGTCCGGTGCTGGTCGCTGGGGCGTCCTCGGGGATAGGCGCGGCCACCGCCGTCGCGCTGGCCGAGTTGGGGCACCCGGTGGCGCTCGGCGCGCGTCGCGCCGAGCGGTGCGCGGAATTGGCGGAGCGGATTCGGGCCGATGGTGGCGAGGCGTTCGCCCACCGGCTCGATGTCACCGACACCGCCTCGGTCGACGCGTTCGCCCGCGCCGCGGAAGAAGCGTTGGGTCCCATCGAGATCCTGGTCTCCGGTGCGGGCGACATCGAGTTCGCGCCGGTGCACGAGATGGACCCGGAGCGATTCCTGCGGCAGGTGCAGGTGCATCTGGGCGGGGCGCACCGGTTGGTGCATCGGCTGCTACCGGGCATGCTGGCCCGCCGTCGCGGTGACATCGTCGTGATCAGCTCGGACTGCGCACCCGATCCCCGCCCGCGCACGGGCGCCTACAGCGCGGCGAAGGCGGGGCTGGAGGCAATGGTCACGCAGCTGCGAATGGAGTTGTCGGGCACCGGGGTTCGGGCCTGCCTGGTGCGGCCGGGGCCGACACTGACCGGGATGGGCATGGATTCGACGCCGGAGGTCATCGGTCCGCTGCTCGAGTCCTGGCAGGACTGGGGTTTCGCGCGTCATCCCAACATGCTGCGCCCGCGGCATCTGGCCGCGGCGGTGGCCGCGGTGGTCTCGGCGCCGCGCGGTGCGCACCTGGTGCTCGTCGAGGTGCAGCCGGAGGAACCGGTCCGCGCGCAAGACGAGCAGCGGCCTTCGTCTTCGCCGAGCGGCATCCCCCCGCCGCTGACGGCGGTGTAGCCGGTATCGAGAAAGTGAATTGCCGTGGCCCGTAACTTCGCCGACCTGTTCGAACACGCCGTCGACGCGATGCCTGGCCGCGTCGCCCTGCTGGAGGGCGCGCGACGCCGTACCTTCGCCGAGTTGGACGCCCGCGCGAACCGGCTCGCCGCGTACCTGTCCTCGGTTGACATCGGGAAGGGCACCCACGTCGGCTTCCAGATGCACAACGGCATCGAGACCGTGGAAACCCTGCTGGCCTGTTTCAAGATCCGGGCCGTGCCGATCAACATCAACTATCGCTACGGCGTCGAGGAACTGCGCTACGTCTACCGCAATGCCGACCTGCAAGCCCTGGTCTATAACGCGGGGTACGCCCAGGCGGTGCATCAGGCGGCGGCCCGAGTTCCGTTGCTGCGGCATCGGATCGTGGTCCCTGACGACCGCGCCGACACCGATCCGCCGGTGGACGCCGTGCACTACGCCGACGCGCTCGCCGGGGGTGCGCCCGCCCGAATCGAGGTCGAGCGCAGCGCCGACGACCTGTTCATGATGTACACCGGCGGCACCACCGGCCTGCCGAAGGGCGTGCTGTGGCGGCAGGAGGACATGTGGCGGGTGCTCGGCGGCGGCATCGACTTCCACACCGGCGTCCCGGTCGCCGACGAGTTCGAGCAGTCCAGGGCCGGTGCGCAGGGGGAGCAGAGTAGGTGGCTGGTGCTGCCGCCCCTGATCCACGCGGCCGCCATGATGCCGACGTTCGCGGCGCTGTGGTCGGGCAATGCCGTCGTGCTCGCGCCGCGGTTCGACCCGCGGCAGGTGTGGCGGACGGTGGTCCGGCACCGGCCGCAGGTCATGGTGATCACCGGTGACGCGATGGCGCGGCCCCTGCTCGACGCGTATCGGGCCGCGCCGGTCGACGCGTCGAGCCTGCTCGCGGTCGGTTCCGGTGCGGCGCTGCTCTCGCAACCGGTGAAAAACGCTCTCCTGGAGCTGTTTCCGTCGCTGGTCGTGACCGACTCCATCGGTTCGTCCGAAACCGGCTTCGGTGGCATCGGTTTCGCGCAGAAGGACGACAACCCGGGGCAGGGCCCTCGCGTGCGGACCGGACGCGGCTCGGTCGTGGTGGACGACGACGGACGACCGGTGCGGCCGGGGGAGCAGGGCTGGCTGGCCAAGACCGGCGCGGTGCCCCTGGGCTACTACAAGGACCCGGTCAGATCCGCGAAGCTGTTCAAGACGGTCGACGGCGCGCGCATCGTGGTGACCGACGACCGGGCCGTGGTGGAGCAGGACGGGACGGTCACGCTGCTCGGTCGGGGCAACACCGTGGTCAATACCGGCGGTGAGAAGGTGTTCGTCGAAGAGGTAGAGGGCGTACTGAAAGCGCATGAGGCGATTTATGACGCGGTGGTCATCGGCGTGCCGCACGAGCGGTGGGGACACCAGGTCGCCGCGGTCGTTTCGGTGACCGGATCGTTGGACTTCGTGGCGCTGGATGCCCATATGCGCCGTCATCTGGCCGGCTACAAGGTGCCCAAGCAGATCTGGCTCGTCGACGTGGTCGGCCGGACGCCGAGCGGTAAGCCGGACTATCGCTGGGCGCTCGAGCACGCGGCGGCGCACCGGCCGGACCATCGAGCCGACTGAATCGGGTGCCGGAACCGCCACGCCAGACAATGAGAACGTGTTCTAATTCGAGGAACGCGCCAGACCCTACAACTGCGCCGTACCCGCACGTCATGGAGAAATCCCGATGACCACTGAGACCACCAGCACGCAAGCGGCCGCGCTGCCCGCCAGGATCACGGGGGCGCTGATCGAGCGCCTGTCCGGCCTGGTCGCGGCGGACGGCACCGCCGCGCCGTATCCGATGACGGAGGTCTACACCGGCGCCGTGCTCGGCGAGCTGCCGCAGTCCACGCCCGACGATGTCCGGGTCGCCGGGGTGAGTGCCCGTGCCGCGCAACGGGAATGGGCCGCGCTGCCGCTGCGTGCACGGCTGCGGGTGTTCGAACGCGCGCACGAGCTGATCCTGACCGAGGTCGAGACCATCGCCGACCTCATCCAGCTCGGCTGCGGCAAGACGCGCAGGATGGCCGTCGACGAGTCCTGTGACGTGCCGATGGTCATCAGTCACTACTTGAAGACCGCGCGCCGGGTACTGCGGCCGAAGCGGCGCGGGGGCGCGCTTCCACTGCTGACCACCTCGACCGCCGAGCATCGGCCCAAGGGACTGGTTGCGGTGATCGCGCCGTGGAACTTCCCGTTCGCGATCGCGCTGTCGGACGCGATGCCCGCGCTGATGGCCGGCAACGGCGTGATCCTCAAGCCGGACAACAAGACCGCGCTCTGCGTGCTGTTCGGCGTCGAGTTGCTGCACCGGGCCGGTCTGCCGCGCGGGCTGGTCCAGGTGGTCTGCGGCGAGGGCCCCGATATCGGACCCGGCCTGATCGACGCCGTGGATTTCGTCATGTTCACCGGCTCCACCGCGACGGGGCGGGTGGTCGGCGAGCGCGCCGGGCGCAACCTCATCGGGTGCAGTCTCGAACTCGGCGGCAAGAACCCGATGCTGGTGCTCGAGGACGCGAACCTCGACGAGGCTGTCGCGGGCGCGGCGTTCGCGGTCTTCGCGAACTCCGGCCAGGCGTGCATGCACATCGAGCGGATCTACGTGCACCGCAGCCGGTACGACGAGTTCGTGCGCGGGCTGGTCGCCGCGGCGCGGCGGCTGAACGAGGGGATCGGGGCCGCCTACGACTACCGGCCCGAATTCGGCTCGCTGGTGTCGGTGCAGCACCGTGACCGGGTCGCGGCGCACGTCGATGATGCCCGTGTTAAGGGCGCGACGGTGCTGGTCGGCGGCAAGGCGCGCCCGGACGTCGGCCCGGCGTTCTACGAGGCGACGGTACTCACGGGCGTCACCTCGGACATGGTGCACGCGACGCAGGAGACCTTCGGTCCGGTGGTCAGCGTCTATCCCTTCGACGACGAACGGGAGGCGGTCCGGCTCGCCAACGCCACCGACTACGGCCTGAACGCCAGCGTGTGGACCCGGGACCTGGCGCGCGCCAACCGAATCGCCGCACAGTTGGAATCGGGCAACATCAACATCAACGACGGTTTCGTGGCGACCTATGCGGCCAAGGCGACCCCGTCGGGTGGCATCAAGCAGTCCGGTGTCGGCGCCAGGCACGGCGATCAAGGACTGCTCAAGTACACCGACACGGTGAATGTCGGTGTGCTCAAACGTCAGGTGCTCGCCGCCAGGTCGGGGCAGCCCTACGAGAAGCAGGTCAAGACGACGCTGATGTCCCTGCGGCTGATGCGCCGAACCAGGCTGCGCTGAGCCGCATTCCGGCGCGGTCGACGGCATTCGCGTTCGGCCGCGCCGGTGGCGGTCGCGCGCGGTCCGCCGCGCTGAGGAGGCACTCATGGCGACCCCGTCACTGCCCGCCGGATTCGACTTCACCGACCCCGGGCTGTGGGAGACGCGAAGGCCCGTCGAGGAATTCGCCCTGCTCCGCCGCACCGCGCCGGTGTGGTGGAACCCGCAACCGGACGATCGTTCCGGCGGGTTCCGCGATGGTGGCTACTGGGTGGTGAGCACCCTGCACGACGTCAAAGAGATCTCGCGCAATGCCGAGCTGTTCTCCTCCGAACGCAACGGCTCGATCATCCGGCTGCGTGACGACATCACGCCCGAACAGCAGGCCGCGAACGGCGTGCTGCTGATCAATATGGGCCCGCCGAAGCATTCGAAGTTCCGCAGGATCATCACCAAGGGATTCACCCCGCGCGCGGTCGAGAGCTTGCGCGCGGCATTGACCGAACGCGCGCACGCCATCGTGCACGCGGCGAAGAAGACGGGCGGCGGCGATTTCGTCGAACAGGTCGCCTGCGAGCTGCCGCTGCAGGCGATCGCCGAGTTGCTCGGCGTACCGCAGGCCGACCGTCGCAAACTCTTCGACTGGTCCAATCAGATGCTCAGCTACGACGACCCCGATTACGGCGATCCCGCGCTGGCCTCGGCCGAAATTCTGGGCTACGCCTGGCAGCTGGCCGAACAACGGCGCGCGGTCCCGGCGGGGGATATCGTGTCCGAACTCGTGCACGCCGATGTCGACGGCGCCGGCCTCGGCTCCGACGAATTCGGCTTCTTCGTCATCCTGCTGTCGGTGGCGGGCAATGAAACGACACGCAATGCGATCACGCACGGCATGAAAGCGTTCGTGGACAATCCGGAGCAATGGGAGCTGTATCGGGAACAGCGGCCGCGCACCGCGCCCGACGAGATCGTCCGCTGGGCCACCCCGGTCAGCGCGTTCCAGCGCACCGCGACGGCCGATGCCGAGGTCGGCGGGCAGCCGATCCGGCGCGGTGCGCGTCTCGGATTGTTCTATGGCTCGGCCAACTTCGACGAGGCGGCGTTCACCGATCCGTTCACCTTCGATGTGCTGCGCGACCCGAATCCGCATGTCGGTTTCGGCGGCACCGGCGCCCACTATTGCGTGGGCGCGAACCTGGCCCGCTTGGAAATCGACCTGATGTTCAACGCCATTGCCGACGCCATGCCCGAGATCGCCCAGGTGGCCGATCCGGTACGGTTGCGGTCGGGGTGGATCAACGGAATCAAGAATTGGCAGGTCCGATACGAATGACTCTTCGAGACGTACCGCTACAGACGCTGAGCGGCGAGGCGACCACATTGGCCGAGCTGGCCGGCGACAAAGTCGTGCTGCTGGTCAACGTGGCTTCCAAATGCGGACTGACGCCGCAGTATTCCGGGTTGGTGCAGCTGCAGCAGACCTACGGGCCGCGCGGATTCACCGTGATCGGCGTGCCGTGCAATCAGTTCATGGGCCAGGAACCCGGCACGGCCGAGGAAATCCAGGAATTCTGCTCGACCACCTACGGGGTCGACTTCCCGCTGCTGGCGAAGGCCGATGTGAAGGGCGAGCAGCAGCACCCGCTCTACGAGACGCTGGTGCAGACCGCCGACGCCGACGGATCGGCGGGCGAGGTGCAGTGGAACTTCGAGAAGTTCCTGATCGACCGGGACGGCAAGGTGGCAGGCCGGTTCCGGCCGACCGTCGCCCCGGATGCCGCCGCGCTCGTCGCCGAGATCGAATCGCTGCTCTGAGCGCACTGTTCGAGGCCCGGTCGCGTCCCGCGCGACCGGGCCTCGAATCATGTTCCGAGAGAGTTGTTTCAGCGGTACCAGCGGCGACAGCGCACGGTGCATGATTGCGGCAACTGCACCACCATCCTGCCGCGGTCACCGCACGATCGCGCCGGACGCGCCCCAATCGGCCATGATCCGGTGCACCCCACCGGCGATGCCGTCGGCCTGCCACACACCTACACGCCCCGCAGCGCCGGTCGTGCCACATCCGCTTGCGGCGTTCGATCGCGACACCGAACACCGGCCGGGCCTGCGCGGCATGGCTTAACCGCGGTGGGTGAGGGGTGGGCGGAGTCCGAGATGGTGGCGCAGGGTGTTGCCGGTGTATTCGGTGCGGTAGACGCCGCGGTCCTGGAGTTCCGGCACCAGCAGGTCGACGATTTCGTCGAGTCCGCTCGGCACCAGGTAGGGCGAGATGTTGAAACCGTCCACGGCGCCTTGGCGGACCCAGTGCGCCAGTTCGTCGGCGACCTGCGCGGGCGTGCCCGCGAAACCGGAACGCTCGGTGGCGGCGATGACGACCTCGCGCAGCGAAAGATTCTCGGCCTCCGCGCGAGCGCGCCACTCGCGGGCGATGTGCACCGGGTCCTGGCCGTGCCGCGGTGAGCCGCGCGTCTCGGCGATGGGTCGCGGCAGCGGGTCCTCCTGGGGCAGCGGGCCGTCGGGGTCGAGCTGAGATAAGTCCCGTCCCCACACCTGACCGGCCAGCGAGAGCGCCGTCTGTCCGGTGTACTGCCCCTGCTTGACCCAGCGAACCTTTTCCTCGACCTCGGATTCCTTCTCCGCCAGCACGATCTGGGTGCCGGGCAGGATCTTGATGTCGTCTTCGGGGCGCCCCGCGGCGCGCAATCGGGCTCTGATGTCGGTGGCGAACGCGAGCGCGTCGTCGAAATGCGTTCCGTGCCTGGAGAAGATGACCTCGGCATTGGCGGCGGCGAAGTCGCGCCCCGCGGCGGAATCGCCGGCCTGGAAGATGACGGGGTGCCCCTGCGGGCTGCGCGGCAGGGTAGGGGTGATCCTGACACGGAAGTGGTCGGTGGACCGTTCGACCGGCCGTACGGCGTCTTCGGTCACCCATCCAGGACTTTGCGGCGAGGAGGCGATCGCGTTGTCGCGCCAGGAGTCCCAGATCGCTCGGGCCGTGGCGAGGAACTCACCGGCCCGCTCGTAGCGCAGCGCGTGGTCGAGAAACCCACCGCGCCGGAAGTTCTCCCCGGTCCAGGCGTTGTCGGTGGTGACGGCGTTCCAGCCGGCGCGGCCGCCGGAGATCAGGTCGAGCCCGCTGAGCCGCCTGGCCAGGTCGGCGGGTTCGTTGTAGGTGGTGTTCTGAGTGGCGACCAGGCCGATGTGCCGGGTGACGCCCGCCAGCGCGGCCAGCTGCGCGATCGCGTCCGGCCTGCCCGCGATGTCGAGTTCGAGGATCCGGCCGTCCTGTTCGCGCAAGCGCAGCCCCTCGCCGAGGAAGAACGCGTCGAAGAGGCCGCGTTCGGCGGTCTGCGCGACCCGGCGGAAGGTCTCGAAGTCGATCTGCGAACCGCTCGCCGGATCGGACCAGATGGTGGTGTGGTTGACGCCCTGGAAGAACACACCGAAATGGACTTGGGCATCCGGGCGTGGCTGGTCGGTCATCGGGCCGTTCCTGTCTGATGCGTTGCGGCGTAACGGTTCACGGGGCGGCTGAGGCCGAGGCCGGTGCGCAGCGTCGAGCCGGGCACCGGCCGACGGGCGACGCCGGTGCGCAGCAGCGCGGGCAGCACCTGCCGGACGAGCACCGGCAGGTCTTCGTCGAGCACCGCCGGGTGCAGTCGCACCCCGTCCAGATGTTCGCTGAGGTGGGTGAGCAGCTCGACCAGCGCCACCGCTGGTCCCGAAAAGGCCAGTCGGGCAGGGTAATTGGACGGTGCGGCACCCAGTCGTTCGGCCGCGGTCGAGGCCGGGGTGTCCAAGGTGACGTCGATCTCGGCGAAGGCCAGCGGCGTGCCCGACGCGCGGGCCTGCCGCGCCGCATCGATGGCGCTCGACACCGAGTCGGCGGCGACGAGCCGCACGTCCACGTCGCCGTCCGCGCCGAAGATCACCGGCTGGCCCTGCGGCGGCCGCGGCACGATCGCCGGCCCCTCACTGAGAACCGTTCGCCCTGGAAGTCGATGTAGTGCAGCCGGTTCCGATCAAGGAAGCGGCCGTTCGGGTAGTCGCGGATCACCGCGTCGTCGTCCCAGGAGTCCCAGAGCCGCCGCACGACCTCGATGGAATCGCGTTGCTCCCTTGCCACTTCGTCGGCGCCGAGCACGGGCGGGCGGCCCCATGCGTGCGCGACCAGCGGATCGTCGATGCCTTCGGCGATCCAGCCGGCCCGGCCGCGCGAGGCGTAATCGAGGGTGGCGATCTGCGAGGACGTGTGGAACGGCTCGGCGTAGGTGGTGGCTACGGTGGGTACCAGCCCGATCGTGCTGGTGGTCGCCGCGACGAACGACGCGCGCGTGACCGCGTCGATCCGGCCCGCGATCTCCCGCGGCGGCAGCAGGGAATCGGCGAACGTCGCGAAGGTGAAGCCGGCGTTCTCGGCCGCGGCGACGCGGTCGCGGACCGTCTCGCCGGTGAGCAGGCGCTCCGGTGCGTGGGCGGCGCGCCGCCATGCCTCGGGATGGAAGCCTTCGCCGTCGAGTTCTATGCCGAGCGCGAAAACGCCCATCCGACACCTACTTCCGCTGTGAGAATCGTGCGCCCGCCCCGTTTCCGGGCGAGGCAGCCCCCTCGAGCTTGCTGCCGGTGGCGGCCGGGCGCGACGGTTTGCCTCGCGCTGATTCGAACGCGGACGCGCGAATCCCGGGCCCGCGGTGCGGATCCCGGGATTCGCGCGGGGCACTACTTCGCGGCGCGGACCGACAGTGCCGCGGCGACGAGCACCGTGACACCCTCGGCGATGGCGGTGCCGCCGAGCGCGTGCGCGGCGCTGAGCGTGGTGGCGCCTGCCAGGCCGAGGAACAATGTGCCGAAGGTGGCGATGCCGACCACGATGCCGAGCTGGACGTTGGTCACCAGGATGCCGCTGGCATCCGCGGCCAGGTGCGTGGGCACCTTGGCCAGGGTCTTGGTCATCAAGGGACTGAAGGCGAGACCGTTGCCGACGCCGCACACCCCGAGCAGCACCAGTGCGAGCGCCCCGACCTCGGCGCCGTCGCGCAGCAGCGCGCCCACCGCGACCATGCTCGCCGCGGCCAGCACGAGGCCGAACGGAATCATCTTCGCGTGCAGTCGGTTCGGGATGCGTTCCCAGTTGAGGCCGGTGATCGCGAAGGTCACCCCCATGGGAATGAACAGCAGTCCGGCGTGCAGCGCGCTGTAGCCGAGCGTGGTCTGCAGGTGGATGGCCATGACGAACATCCAGCCGCCGAAGGTCGCCATGACGACGAACAGGGTCGCGGCGGCGAGCAACAGCCCCGGCGCGGCGAGCACCCGGTGCGAGAACAGGGGTTCGGCGCCGCGGCGCGCGACGGCGCGCTCGATACCGACGAAGGCGGCGAAGCCGACCACGCAGGCGCCAAGCGAGAACCAGGACCACAGCGGCCAATCCAATTCGCGACCGAGCACCAAGGGCAGCACCAGGGCGAGCACCGAGGCGGTGAGCACACCGAGCCCGGCGAGATCGAGCTTGCGGTCGAAGCGCTCGGTCGCGGTCGGCAGGATGCGCGGCGCCACCGCCAGCAGCACCACCCCGATGGGCACGTTCACCAGGAACACGCCGCGCCAACTGGTGCCGAGCACATCGGCGGTCACGATGAGCCCGCCGAGTACCTGGCCGGCGACCATGCCGCCGGAGATGATCGCCGAGTACACGCTGAGTGCCTTGGCGCGGGCATTGCCGGTGAAGTTGCGCTGGATGAGGGTCATGATCTGCGGCACCATCGCCGCCGCGCCGACGCCCTGCGCGAACCGGAACACGATGAGCGACACCTCGTTCCACGCCGACCCGCAGAGCAGGGAGGCGAGGGTGAACACCGCGAGTCCGGCGATGAACATGTGGCGCTGGCTGAATCGATCGCCGAGGCGGGCTCCGGTCACCAGCAGGACGGCGTACGCGATCACGTACCCCGCGACGATCAGTTGCAGGGCGGCGCCGGAGGTGTGCAGCGAACTGCGAATAGACGGAATCGCGACATTGACGATGGAGGCGTCGAGCACCGCCATGAACTGTCCGGTCAGGATCACGGCGAGGATGGGGAGGGCGCGCCGCGCGCCATACGCCGCCGGTGCGGCCACCGGCTGCGACAAGATCTGGGTCATGTCTTCGATCTTGGTGCCCCGGCGGCACGGGTGACAGGAGCCCAATAAAACGGGTATCCGCAACACCTGGATAACCGTTCGGTCCGAATGGTCCGCATTTCGCTACATTATTTCGGTTGCTGTGGGAAATGCCACTCGGCCTATCGGTGATTCGAGGGGTTCAATGGAATAATTAGATAGGCTAACGTGTTTTGCGGGCACAGGGCTTTCCTACTTGCGAACGAGGGAGACTTGCGACATGACGACTGATTCGCGAAGCGATCGGCTACGGCGTCGGATCGCACAGCTTTTCAGCGAGGACGAGCAGGTGAAGGCCGCGGTGCCCGACGAGGAGGTGACCGCGGCGATCAAGGGGTCGGGCCTGCGGCTGCCACAGATCGTGGCCACCGTCATGCAGCGCTATGCGGACCGTCCGGCGGTGGGGCAGCGGGCGGTCGAAGCGGTCACCGACAGTAGGACCGCGCGCACTACGTTCCGGCTGCTGCCGGAATTCGAGACACTGACCTATCGCGAGCTGTGGGCGCGCGTCGGCGAGGTGGCCGCAGCTTGGCACGGCGACCCCGAACATCCCTTGCGCGCAGGAGATTTCGTTGCCCTGCTCGGTTTCACCAGCATCGACTACGGCACCCTCGATCTGGCGAACGTCCACCTCGGCCTCGTCACGGTGCCGCTTCAATCCGGGGCCGCGGTCGCGCAGCTGGCCGCGATCCTGGACGAGACCGCACCACGGGTGCTGGCCGCGACCCCCGATCACCTCGATGTCGCCGTCGAGTTGCTGACCGCGGGCGCCGCGCCGCGACGGCTGGTGGTGTTCGATTACCGTCCCGCCGACGACGACCACCGCGAGGCGCTCGAGTCCGCGCGCAGGCGGTTGGCCGAGGCGGGCAGTTCGGTCGTGGTCGAGACGTTGGACGCGGTGCGTGCCCGGGGCAGCGCGCTGCCGCCGGCGCCGCTCTACGTGCCCGAGCCCGACGAGGACCCGCTGTCGCTGCTCATCTATACCTCCGGCAGCACCGGCACGCCCAAGGGCGCCATGTACACCGAGGCGTTGAACCGCAGGGCTTGGCTGGGCGGGCCGAAGGGCGTCGGGATCACGCTGTGCTACATGCCGATGAGTCATATCGCGGGACGGTTCGCCTTCTCCGGTGTGTTGGCCCGCGGCGGCACCGCGTACTTCACCGCGAAAAGCGATATGTCGACGCTGTTCGAGGACCTCGGCATAGTCCGGCCGACCGAGATGTTCCTGGTCCCGCGCGTCTGCGACATGCTCTTCCAGCGCTATCAGGCGGAGCTTTCGCGGCGCGCGCCGCAAGGTGACGCGAGCCCGGAACTCGAAGAGGACCTACTGGCGGAGCTGCGCCTGAACTACGTCGGTGATCGGCTGCTCGGGGCGATCGCGGGCAGCGCGCCGCTCTCGGCGGAGATGCGCGCGTTCATGGAATCGCTGCTCGATCTGGAACTGCACGACGGCTACGGCTCGACCGAGGCGGGCGTCGGTGTGCTGCAGGACAACGTCGTGCAGCGCCCGCCGGTGCTCGATTACAAGCTCGTCGACGTACCGGAACTGGGCTACTTCCTGACCGATCGTCCGCATCCGCGCGGCGAGCTCCTGTTGAAGACCGAGTCGATGATCCAGGGCTATTTCCGGCGGCCCGAGGTGACGGCGGAAATATTCGACGCCGACGGTTTCTACAAGACCGGTGACATCGTCGCCGAACTAGAGCCGGATCGATTGGTCTACCTGGACCGGCGCAACAACGTCCTGAAACTCGCCCAGGGCGAGTTCGTCGCGGTCGCGCATCTGGAGTCCGTCTTCGCGACCAGTCCGCTGATCCGCCAGATCTTCATCTACGGCAACAGCGAGCGGTCATTCCTGCTCGCCGTGATCGTGCCGACCGCGGCGGCGCTCGCCGACGGCGTCACCGACGCACTGAAGTCCGCGCTGACCGATTCGCTGCAGCAGATCGCCAAGGAAGCCGAGCTGCAATCCTACGAGCTGCCGCGCGAGTTCCTGATCGAGACCGAGCCGTTCACCGTCGAGAACGGCCTGCTCTCCGGCATCGCGAAACTGTTGCGGCCCAAGTTGAAAGCGCACTACGGCGACCGGCTCGAGCAGCTCTACCGCGATATCGAGCAGGATCGTGCCGCCGAACTTACCGAGCTGCGCCGCACGGCCGCCGACCGCCCGGTACTCGACACCGTGACGCGGGTGGCCCGCTCACTGCTCGGCGCGGCCGCGACGGAACTGCGGCCGGACGCGCACTTCACCGACCTGGGCGGCGATTCGCTGACCGCGCTGTCGTACTCGACCCTGCTCCAGGACATGCTGGACGTCGAGGTGCCGGTCGGGGTGATCGTCAGCCCGGCCAACACGCTCGGCGATCTGGCGAAATACATCGAGGCGCAACGAGAGTCGGGGTCCTTGCGGCCGACCCTGCTGTCGGTGCACGGGCCGGGTACCGAGGTGCGGGCCGCGGACCTGACGCTGGACAAGTTCATCGACGCGCACACCCTGTCCGCCGCGAAAACCGTTGCGCCCGCACCGGAACAGGCGCGGACCGTGCTGCTCACCGGCGCGAACGGTTATCTGGGCCGGTTCCTGTGCCTGGAATGGCTGCAGCGATTGCACGAGACCGGCGGCACGCTCGTGTGCCTCGTACGCGGTAGTGACGCCGCCGCGGCGCGCAAGCGGTTGGACGCGGTGTTCGACAGCGGCGATCCCGCGCTGCTCGCGCACTACCGCGAACTCGCGGCCGAACACCTCGAGGTGCTCGCCGGCGATATCGGTGACCCGAATCTCGGCCTGGACGAGGCGAATTGGCGGCGACTGGCCGCGACCGTCGATCTGATCGTGCATCCGGCCGCGCTGGTCAACCACGTGCTGCCGTACAACCAGCTGTTCGGGCCGAACGTGGTTGGCACCGCCGAGATCATCCGGCTGGCGCTCACCGAGCGGCGTAAGCCGGTCACCTACCTGTCGACGGTGGGGGTGGCCACTCAGGTCGATCCCGCGGTCTTCGACGAGGATCTCGATATCCGGGAGATGAGCGCGGTGCGCACCATCGATGCCGGATACGCCAACGGCTACAGCAACAGCAAGTGGGCGGGCGAGGTCCTGCTGCGCCAAGCCCACGACCTGTGCGGGCTTCCGGTCGCGGTGTTCCGCTCGGACATGATCCTGGCGCACAGCACTTACGTCGGTCAGCTCAATGTGCCCGACGTGTTCACCCGGCTCATCCTGAGCCTGGTGCTCACCGGCATCGCGCCGTACTCGTTCTATGTGACCGACAGTGCGGGCCGGCGCCAGCGCGCCCATTACGACGGGCTGCCCGCCGATTTCGTCGCCGAGGCGATCACCACCCTCGGCGCTCGGACCGACGCCGGGTTCCACACCTACGACGTGTGGAACCCGTACGACGACGGCATCTCGCTGGACGAGTTCGTCGACTGGCTGGCCGATTTCGGCGTGCCGATCCAGCGGATCGAGGATCACGGCGAGTGGTTCCGGCGGATGGAGACCGCGATCCGCGCGCTGCCGGAGAAGCAGCGCGACGCGTCACTGCTCCCGCTGCTCGACGCGTACCGGCGTCCGCTGCGCGCGGTGCGGGGTTCGGCGTTGCCCGCCAAGAACTTCCAGGCGGCGGTGCAGGCGGCCCGCATCGGCCCCGACAACGACATCCCGCACCTGTCCCCGGCGTTGATCGACAAGTACGTCACCGACCTGCGGCACCTCGGACTGCTCTGAACCTGCACCGCGCGCCGAGCCTGGGCTCCGTCAGGGGAGGGCGGGCTCGGCGTCGGTGCGTTCGGTTTCGGTGCGGCGCAAGCGAAGCAGCAGCACGCCCATGCCGACCAGCACCACGGCGTACACGACGACGAAGCTGTTGATCAGCACCTGCGCCAGCGGCCACCACGGCGGGAACAGGAACAGGCCCACCACAACGTAGTTCGGGTCGTACTCCCAGGTCCACGCGCCGACCGAGACGAAAAGCGCTGCCGCGGCGAGCCACCAGAGCGGGCGGGTCTGCGCGCGATGCACCAGGTAGACCAGCAGCGGGACGTACCAGACCCAGTGGTGGTCCCAGGAGAACGGCGACACCGCGGACGCGGTGAGCCCGGCCAGCGTGACCGCAGGCAGGTATTCACCGTGCCGGTAGAGCCCCGCGACGAGCACGAGGCTGATCAGCGCGAGCGGCACGGCGATGAGCAACCACAGCCACATGGGCGCCGGGTGGTGGGTCAGATGCGCGATCACGCCCCGCACGGACTGATTGGACGGGTGCATGTCGTCGGCGATGCGATTGGACTGGAAGAAGGTGGAGGTCCAGTATTCGCGCGAATCAGCGGGCAGCACGATCCAGGCCACGGCGATGGTGGCGAACAATGTCGCGCCCGCGGTCACCGCCGAGCGCCACTGCCGCAGCGCGATGAACTGCGCGATGAAATAGATCGGGACCAGCTTGATGCCCGCGGCGAGGCCGACCCCGATGCCGCGCAGCTTGCTCCGCTCGGTCCGGGTGAAGTCCCACAGCACGAGCAGCATCAGCAGCAGGTTGATCTGTCCGTAGAACAGAGTGGTCCGCACCGGCTCGAGAAACGCGCAGGTGAGGGTCAGTAGCGCACTGACGACGGCGACCCTTGCGCTGCTCCGATACCCCAGCAGGCGCCAGCTCAGCAGGATGCAGCCGAACAGGACCAGCAGGTTGAAGACCATGCCGGTGTAGTTGACCGCCGCCCATGGCACCGCCACGATCGGGATGAAGGCGAGCGTGGAGAAGGGCGTATAGGTATAGAGCAGCCCCGCCACTGTCGGTTCCGTGTAGAGCGGGAGACCGTGCAGGATGCGCCACGCGCCATCCCTATACACATGTACATCGAGCCCACCGGCCAGGATGCCCGCCCGATCCAGCCACGGATCGACCGTGGCGAACAGCAGGATCACCGCTAGTACCGCGGTTGCGGTCAGTATGAAAAGCGTTGGGCCCGTGCGTGGAAAGTCCAGCTGCCGGGATTTGCGCACAAGCGAGTAACTTACAGAATAAGTCAGCGGGGAGCATGACCCGAACTGTCGGGGGCGTGTTCGGCGCGGTATTCCCCCTGGTAGTAGTGGTTTTTCGGGCGACATGCCGGGGAATGCGGCGGTCCGATTCGTCCGGTGCGGCCGCTGAAACGGGTACCAGCAGCACCTGGATACCCCTAGCCGAATAGGGCACGATCTAACGATGACCGATGTGCTGGACGTTCGCGCGGTGCGCAAAGCGCGCCGCGCGGAGCTCGGAACCTTCCTCAAGTCGCGCCGGGCGAAGATCTCGCCCAGCGACGTCGGGCTGCCGCCCGGACCGCGGCGGCGCACTCCCGGCCTGCGTCGGGAAGAGGTCGCGCAGCTGTCCGGTATCGGGGTCACCTGGTACACCTGGCTCGAACAGGGCAGGCAGATCAACGTCAGCGTGCAGGTGCTCGACGCGGTCGCGCGGACCCTGGCCCTCGACGACGCCGAACGGGCCCACCTGTATCGCTTGGCCGACGTGCCCACCGTGCCGAGTGGGCACACGAACAGCGCACTGCCCGAGGAGATGCAGACCATCCTCGACCACCTAGTGCCGCTGCCCGCCGCCCTGCTCAGCGCGCGCTACGACGTACTGGCCTTCAACAGCTCGTACGAGGCGTTGTGCCCCGGTTTCCTGCTGGAGGAGCGCAATGTCGCGCGCCGGGTGTTCCTGACGCCGTCGTGCTGCAACACCTATCAGCACAGCTGGGACGATCTGCGCCGCATGGTCGCCTACCTGCGCGGGGCGTACGCGAAGAACCTCGACGATCCGAGCTGGCAGCAGTTCATCGAGGAGATGTGCACGGAGAGCACCGATTTCGCCACCCTGTGGGCCCGCAACGACGTCGCGACGCCGAGCAAACGGATCAAGCAGATCCGGCATCTGGCGATCGGTGACCTGGAGATGTTCATCACGAGCATGTCACTGCCGGCCGTGCACGGCGCGTGGGTGCAGATCTACACGCCCACCGACGAAACCCAGTGGGCGCAGCTGCATGCCCTGCTCGCGATGAGCGAAGAGGAACAGCGGCGACCGTGGCTCGAACATCGCGCGCGCTACCACGCCACGGCCGCCGCCGGGTGAAATCTCAGCCCGCGGCCGGGGTCTGCTTGACCTGCACGATCGGAAGGACCAGTGCGGCAGGCGCGTTCGCGGGCACCACCGGGCGCACCGGCGCGACCGGTGATATCTGCTGGTAGCCGGCGCCGAGCGGCGGCCTGGTGTCGGCCTCGCCCTTGTTCGGCCAGTACGCGGCCGCGCGCTCGGCCTGGGCGGTGATGGTCAGTGACGGATTGACGCCGAGATTCGCCGAAACCGCCGCGCCGTCCACGACACTCAGCGTCGGGTAGCCGAAAACCCGGTGGTAGCCATCGATCACGCCGCGTTCGGCGTCGGCGCCGATCACGGCACCGCCGAGGAAATGCGCGGTGAGCGGGATGTTGAAGATCTCGCCCCAGCTGCCGCCCGCGATCCCGCCGATCTTGTCGGCCACCCGCCGGGTCACGTCGTTGCCCACCGGAATCCAGGTCGGGTTCGGCTCGCCATGGCCCTGCTTGCTGGTCATCTTGCGGCCGAACAAGCCCCGCTTGGTGTAGGTGGTGATCGAATTGTCCAGGTGCTGCATGACGAGCGAGATGATGGTGCGCTCGCTCCAGTTCTTGGTGCTCAGGAAGCTGAGCAGGTTCATCGGATGCCGCAGCACCAGGCCGAGGAAGCGCAGCCAGCGCGGCACCCGGCCGCCGCCGTCGACCATCAGCGTCTGCAACAGGCCCATGGCATTGGAGCCCTTGCCGTAGCGAACGGGCTCGATATGGGTGTCCGGCGTCGGATGGATGGACGAGGTGATCGCGACACCCTTGGTGAAATCGACACCGGGCGTGACCTTCTTGGTCGCGGCGCCGACGATCGACTCGGAGTTGGTCCGCGTCAGCTGGCCGAGGCGGGGGGACAGGTTCGGCAGCGCGCCCTTGTCCTGCATCTCGAACAGCAGCTTCTGGGTGCCGCGGGTGCCCGCGGCGAGCACCACATTGGCGGCGGTATAGGTCTTGGGCTGCTTGCGCAGCCAAGCGCCGGTGCGTGCGGTGGACACGTCCCATGTGCCGTCCGGATGCGGCCGCAGATCGGTCACCGTCGTCATCGGAACGACTTGCGCGCCTGCCTTTTCCGCGAGGTAGAGGTAGTTCTTGACCAAGGTGTTCTTGGCGCCGTATTTGCACCCGACCATGCAGTCGCCGCACTCGACGCAGCCGGTGCGCTCGGGCCCGACGCCGCCGAAATACGGGTCGGTGACGGTCTTTCCCGCCTCACCGAAGAACACACCGACCGGCGTCTGCACGAACGTGTCGCCGACCCCGAGGTCGTCGGCTACCTGCTTGAACACCTCGTCGGCGGGGGTCATGTGTGGATTGCGCACCACCCCGAGCATCTTCTGCGCCTGCTCGTAGTAAGGCGCGAGCTCGGCCTGCCAGTCGGTGATGTCGCGCCACTGCGCGTCCTTGAAGAACGGCTCCGGCGGCACGTACAGCGTGTTGGCATAGTTCAGCGAGCCACCGCCGACACCGGCGCCACCGAGGATCAGGACATCGCGCAGCAGGTGGATGCGCTGGATGCCGTAGCAGCCGAGCTTGGGCGCCCAGAGGAACTTCCTCAGTTCCCAGCTGGTCTTGGGCAATTCGTCGTCGGCGAAGCGCTGTCCCGCCTCGAGCACGCCGACCTTGTACCCCTTCTCGACCAGTCGCAATGCGGTGACGCTGCCACCGAAGCCGGAGCCGACGATGAGGACGTCGAAATCCGTCGTCCGCTGGTCCATGGTGAACTCCTCGATCGTGTCGCCAGTGACTCGGCTAACACTACTACCGAGTAGCTTGTCTGCCGAACCAGGGCTGGCCTGCTCGAGCTGTCCCGATGCCCAGCTCAAAGAGCGGCGCTCACTGTTGTTGACAGCGCTCTCTTAATATTGCACGGTGGGGTATGCCGACCACCCCGCGCGCCCGTGCCAGGGCGCAGACCATGAACGACATCGTCCGTATCGGCCGCGAGCATCTCGCCTCGGACGGCGCCGCGGCGTTGTCGCTGCGCGCGGTCGCCCGCGACCTCGGCGTGGTGTCCTCGGCGGTGTATCGATACGTGCGCAGCCGCGACGAACTGCTCACGCTACTGGTCGTCGACGGCTACAACGCGCTCGGTGACGCGGTCGACGCCGACCTGGCCAGTGCGCCGGACGATCCCATCGCGCGGATCCGCACCCTCTGTCACTCGGTCCGCCGCTGGGCGCACGCCGAGCCGGCCCGCTACGGACTGCTATTCGGCACGCCCGTCCCCGGCTACGACGCCCCCGTCGAGCAGACCACGACGCCTGGCACCCGGGTGATCGTCAGCTTGCAGACCCTGTTCGCCGAGGCATACCAAGCGGGCCTGCTGCACGCGCCCGATCCCGAGCCCGCCGTATCGGCCGTCCTGGCAGCCGATTTCGAGCGCATCCGGGCCGAATTCGGCCTGTCCATGCCCGATTGGCTGTACGCGCGCGGGATCACCTTCTGGGCGAGCTTCGTCGGCGCGGTGAGTGCCGACATCTTCGACATGTACGGCCCGGACACCTTCACCGACCGCACCGAACTGTTCGATCTCCAGGTGGACGCGTTGCTCGCCATGCTCGGGTGGCGGCGCTGAGCGGTCAGTCCTCGTTGCTCCAACGATCGCCGATGAACCGCAGCAAGGCGGGATCGGTGGAGGTGAAGCGGTCCACCTCCTGGCCGCCGGTGCATTCGAACAGTCCGATGGTCACCCGGGCGGTGGTGCGGGCGAGCACCCGCCAGATGGCGCCGGAGTCCTCCCATCGGCGCAGAGTCGCTGTGGGATCCGGGGTTTCGTTCATCGGGGGAGGGTGATCGGGAGGTTACGACGCTGGGCTCGCATCCGGACTCCTGTTCGACACGACGAGACGGCGCTGGGGGAGCGTGGGGGACAGCGTATCTGGTCGAATGTCCGCCGGGCCGCGGTTGCGCACTGGGGGAGTGCGGTTGTCTCACTGAGAGTGTCGGCCAGGGTAGGGGCGGCGCTGGGTGTGGAAGGTCGATCGAGGGGAGCGCCGGCGATCACCGGTGGTTCTGACCCTAGAAAAGACATAGTCATACGTAGATATGCGCATCGGAACATGTATACATCTCACCTCAACCACCGGCACGCATCACCTAACACCGAACACACACCCCCAACTAAGTCACCAGCACCGAAGAGGGAGTGCGTGTTCGTTCGGCTAGCCTGCGGTGCGGAGCGCCCGCAATAGCTCTGCACCGGCCGATCGGGCGGCGGACCGGATGACGAATCGGTCGAAGCCCCAGCGCCGCTGGTGCTCGCGCAGTTCGGTGACCAGCTCGTCCACGGTGCCGATCAGGACGTACGGTGCGCTGAGCAGTTCGGCGACATTGGTGGTCGGTACGTCGGCGGCGAACCGCGCGCAGGCGGCCTCGGCGTCATCGGTGATCTCCACGTGCTGGACGAGGGCTTCGAGGACTGGTGTGCGTCCCGCCGCGGTGCGGTGTACCTTCGCGACCTGTTCGTCGATTTCTGCGCGACTCCAGCGGGTTTCGTGGTTGTGACCGTCGGGCAGGGTACGGCCCAGGCCGGAGAATCCGACGATGTCGGCGGTCTCCGCGGCATAGCGCAGGACGCGGTTCCCGTTGCCGCCCACGAGGAACGGGATCGGTTCCTGGATCGGTCGCGGCCGGTCGAGCAGCGCTTCCTGTAGCCGGACGTGCTTGCCGGTGAAGGTGACTTTCTCACCGGCGAGCAGCCGCCGGGTCGTGTCGCCGACCTCGATCATCCGGGCTACCCGTGTTGCGGCCGATGGCTGCTCGCGTCCCTGCATGGTCCACTCCGCCGGTGTGTGCCCGGCGCCGATCCCAAACACCGCCCGTCCGCCGGACAGCAGATCGAGCGTCGCGACCTCGCCGGCAAGCAGGAAGGGCTCCCACATGCCCGCGTTGACGACGTTGGTCCCGAGTTTGATCGTCTCGGTGGCGGTCGCGGCGGCGGCCAGGGCCACGAACGGCGCGGCGCACGCGCCGGGATGGTCGGGGACCATCAGCGTGTCGAATCCGTCGGCTTCGCAGCCGAGGGCGAACTCCGGCAACGACCCGACCGCGATCACGTCGGCGGCCATGGAGAACTTGATCGGCGTTGGCATTTTTCGACCTCCCTCTCGGAGCACTCGAGGCTAGTTCGACGGGCGGTCGCGCCGAATGCGTGTCTGCTGACAGCGGATTCGGTTGTCAGTGCCGAGGCTGTTGCGGCTCGAATTCGGCGAGCCGGACGGTGGCCGGTGTGGTTTCGACGATCTCCGACTTACCGGGGGTAGCGGGGTGCTCGTCATCGAGGGCGGGTTCGCCGAGGCCCGCGCGCTGCTGCAGTCGTTTCATCCAGGCAGGCGCCCACCAGCAGTCGTCGCCGAGCAACTTCATGACGGCGGGGACGAGCAGCATGCGCAGGATGGTGGCGTCGATGAACAGCGCCGCGATCATGCCGTAGGCGATGTACTGCATCATCACCAGGTCGGAGAAGGCGAACGCGCCGGTGACGACGAGCAGGATGAGCGCGGCGGCGGTGATGATGCCGCCGGTGTGCGCGGTGCCGATGCGGATGGCGTCGGTGGTCGTCGCGCCTTTGGCACGCGCTTCGACCATGCGGGACAACAGGAATACTTCGTAGTCGGTGGAGAGCCCGTAGATGATCGCGATGATCAGGATGAGCACGTTGGCTTGGATCGGTTGCGGGGTGAAGTTGAGCAGGTTCGCGCCGTGGCCGTCGACGAAGATCAGCGTGAGGATGCCGAGGGTGGAGCCGAGGCCGAGCACGCTCATGAGCGCGGCCTTGATCGGCAGTACGAGGGAGCCGAAGGTCAGGAACATCAGCAGGGTGGTGAGCAACAACACCACGGCGACCATGAACGGGATGCGGCCGAGCATGCCGTCGATGGTGTCTTTCTTGATCGCGGGTTGGCCGCCGACGAGCATGGTGATGTTGTCGGGCACGTCCATCGTCCGGAGGTAGTCGATGGTGGCGTCGGCCGCCGCGGTGTCGGTGGAGTCGGCCAGTGGCGCTTCGGTGCGGTAGATGCCAGGTTGGCTGGTCGAGGCGGTCGGGACGGCGAATTGGCCTGGTACGCCAGGCTTTTGCTCGGCGAGCCCGGGTGCCTGGTCGGCTCGTTTCAGCAGTGCCCCGATGGCGTTGCGGTTGGCTTGGCGGGTGGCGTCGGTGTCGTCGGTGACGAAGACGAGTTGCAGTGCGTCAGGTTTGCGCAGGGGGAATGTGGTGTCGAAGCTGTGCTGCGCGGTGCGCGTGGAATGGTCTGGCGGCAGGTAGGTTTCGCTGAAGGTGCCGAAGGCGATGTTCTTGACCGGGACGATCAGGATGAGCAGCCCGATGGTGAGCGGGATGGCGATCTTGGTGGGGTGTTTCATCACCCACCGGGTGCTGCGACCCCAGAGCCCGTTCTCGACCTCGTCGGCGGTTTTGGTGCGGCTGAAGCGTTTGACGCCGAGCAGATCTACGCGGGGTCCGAGGATACCGAGGATCGCGGGCAGGATGGTGATCGCGGAGAGTGCGGCCAGCGAGACCGTCGCGATGGAGCCGTAGGCGAGTGAGCGCAGGAAGCCCTGGGGGAAGAAGAGCATGCCGCCGAGGCTGGTGACGATCATGGTGGCGGAGAACACGACGGTGCGGCCCGCGGTCATGACGGTGCGCCGGACCGCGGTGGGGGTGTCGTAGCCTTCGGCGAGTTCTTCGCGGAAGCGGCTGACGATGAACAGGCCGTAGTCGATGGCGAGGCCGAGGCCGATCATCGTGACGACGCTGGAGACGAACGAGTTGACCGGGGTGAATTCGGTGACGAGGCGGACGATGCCGTTGGCGCTGATGATGGTGAGGCCACCGAGGATCAGCGGCAGTGCCGCGGCGACGAGGCCGCCGAAGATGAAGAACAGCAGGACGGCGACGGCGGGCAGCGCGAGCAGCTCCATGCGCTGGAGGTCGTCGGCGAGGGTGTCGATGAGCGCGCCCGCGATCGGTTGCAGGCCTGCTACTTGGACGTCGACGCCGGGAATGTAGAAGGCGTCTTTGACGGCGCGGAAGTTGTTGACGATGTCGGTGTCGTTGTCGCCTTTGATGGCGATCGAGGCGAAGGCGCGGTTCTGGTCGGGCTTGCCGAAGTAGCTGGGTTGGCCGGGGGCGTGCTCGGTGGGCCAGTAGGCGCCGTTGATCTTGTCGATCTGCGGGTGTTTGCGCGGGAGGCGGTTGAGGTTGTCGATGATCGCGGCGCTGAACGCGGGATCGTCGAGGGCCACGCCGGGCGGTGCGGTGTAGAGCACGATGACGTCGGCGTTGTGGTCGCGTCCGAAGGCCGCGTCGGCTAACCGGGCGGCTTGTGCGGATTCGGAGGTCGGGTCTTCGAATCCGCCGGTGCCGAGGTGGTTTCCGAGGTCGTAGCCGTACCCGCCGAGGGCGAGCATGCCCGCGCCGACGACGGTGAGCACGACGAATCGGAATCGGTGGACGAGCTCGCCCCAGCGCGCGAACATCAGCGGTGCCTGCGGGAGGGGTGGGTGGGCTGCGGCCCCGAGGCACCGATCGTCAAGTGTCTGTGTCCTTTCCGGTAGGTCGCGCCCAATGTGCGCGTTCTCCAAAGTACCGGCGTCGGTGCAGTGCTCCTGGGAAAGCGGTTGTCGGTCAATAGCTCCCCGCTATGTGCGTCGATGATCGGCGATGTCTTGCGACGATCGAAGCTAGTCATGCTAGGTTGAGTAGCAACGCTAGATTGATGAAATGGAGTTCCACTCATGCTCAGCTCAGCCGCCCAGATCGTCGCCATCGTCGCGGTCCTCGCGAACGCGATCATCTACGGCACGGACGCCTGCTACGCGCTGATCACCCGGTCGGTGTACGCGCGCCTGGACGACAGCACCCTGACGTTCTCGGCGGGCTGGGGTCACTATTACGGTGACCGCCGGATGCCGGTGTTCGGTGCCGGCGGGGTGATCACCGCGGTGCTGACGGTTGTGCTGGCGGCCGTCGGTGGTCAGGTCGCGGCCGCCATCGCCGCGGGCGTCGCGGTGGCGGCCCTGGCGATCTGGTTGGTGGTGTACGTGCGTGTCGCGAAGCCGATCAACACGGTGCAGACCGCCGCGGCCCAGGCCGGCGCCACTCCACCGAATGCGCGTGCGCTGCAGGATAAGTGGGACAGTGTCATTCATGTGCGTGTCGCGCTGCAGGCCGTCACGCTCGCCGGCTTGGGCGCGGCGATCGCATTGATCTGACCGGGTAGGGGTGTGCCAGGGGTTGCACGGTGGGTTGCGATGTCGACGCGTGCGGTGTTGTCCGTCAACGACTTTGCGGTGCGGCGGGCCCGCCCGGCTGTGAGATCGCCCTCGTCCGGGCCTGCCGAGGCGGAGGTGGGGGCCGGACGTGTCAGGATTCGAGGATGGTGTCGAATCCGTTGCCGTCGTTCGCGCGACAGCTGGCCCGTCAGCGCTGGGTGATGCGGGGCGCGCCGGTGGTGCTACCGCTGGAGCGGACGATTCGGCGCTGGAGCGGTGGACGCAAGGGTGTGCTCGATCTGGCCGGGCTGCCCTCGATCGAGATCACCGTCGCGGGTCGCAAGACCGGGACGCCGCGCACGACGTCGCTGCTGTATGTACCGCGGGGCGAGGACTTCCTGGTGATCGGCTCGAATTGGGGGAGTGCGCGGCACCCGTCGTGGTCGGCCAATCTGCGGGCCGCGGCGACGGCGACCGTTCGGCACCAGGGGGAGCGGTTCGAGGTCGAGGTCGTCGAACTCACCGGGGTGCAGCGCAAAGCGGCGTGGGATCTCGCGGTGGAGTTCTGGCCCGGCTACGAGATGGAGTACGAGCTCTCGGGCGGCAGGCAGTTCCGGATGTTCTTGTTGCGGCGCCGCTGAGGTAGCGCAAAGGCGTGCGCCGCCGGTGGTTTTGGTGGCACACCGTTTGTCGGCGGCCCCGGTTACGGTGGGTTGGTGACCACGCATTTGACGCACTGGGGAGCTTTCGAGGCGGACAGCGACGGTGAGCGGCTGACGGCGGTGCGGCCGTGGGGCGCGGATCCGGAGCCGATGGCGCTGATCGACAATGTGGCCTCCGCCCAGCATCATCCGACGCGGATCGATCAACCGTATGTGCGGCGGGGCTGGCTCGAGCACGGTCCGGGCGCGCCGGGCCGGGGCGAGGAGCCGTTCGTTCCGGTGTCCTGGGAGACGGCGCTCGATCTGTTGTCCGGGGAGCTGGGCCGGGTGTATCGCGAGCATGGGGCCGAGTCGGTGTACGGCGGGTCCTACGGGTGGGCGAGCGCGGGCCGGTTTCATCATGCGCAGAGTCAGTTGCATCGGTTCCTGAACTGCCTCGGCGGGTACGTGTATCACGTCAACAGCTACAGCCTCGGTGTGTCGCAGGTGTTGTTGCCGCATGTGATCGGTGAGCTGGGCTGGGTGATGCAGCAGGCGACCTCGAAATCGGTGCTGGCCGAGCACACGGAGCTGGTGGTGGCCTTCGGTGGGTTGTCGCCGAAGAACGCGGCGGTCGCGCCGGGCGGCGTGTCCCGGCACAATACGACGGGCTGGATCGCGGCCGCGCGAGCCCGGGGCTGCCGTTTTGTGTCGGTCTCGCCCTTGCGCGACGATATCCCCGCCGCGGCGCACGCGGAGTGGCTCGCGGCCCGGCCCGGGAGCGACGCGGCGCTGATGCTGGCGTTGGCGCAGGTGCTGGACGCGGACGGGCTGGCCGATCGTGCGTTCCTGGACAAGTACACCGTCGGCTACGACCGTTTCCTCGGCTATGTGCGCGGGGAGGTGGACGGCGTGGCGAAATCGCCGGAGTGGGCCGCGCCGATCACCGGCCTGCCCGCCGCGCGGATCCACTCGCTGGCGCGGGAGATGGCGGCGGCGCGGACCGTGGTGACGGTCAGCTGGTCGCTGCAACGCGCGCAGTACGGGGAGCAGCCGTTGTGGCTGGGTGTGGTGCTCGCGGCGATGCTCGGCCAAATCGGTTTGCCCGGTGGCGGTTTCGGGCACGGCTATGGTTCGGCGGCGAGTTTGGGGGAGCCGGCGCGCGCGTTCTCGCCGCCGCGGCTGCCGCAGGGGCACAATCCGGTGGCGACGTTCATTCCGGTGGCCAGGATCGCCGACATGCTGCTCAATCCGGGTCGGTCGTTCGACTACAACGGGCAGGAGTTGGTGTATCCGGATATCCGGCTGGTGTATTGGTGCGGCGGGAATCCGTTTCACCATCATCAGGATCTGGCCCGGTTGCGTGCGGCGTTCGCCCGGCCGGAGACGGTGGTGGTGCACGATCCTTTCTGGTCGGCCACGGCCCGGCACGCCGATATCGTGCTGCCCTCGACCATGTCGATCGAACGCGACGACTACGGGGCCGGTGAGAACGACCGGGTCTTCTTCGCGATGAAGGCGATCACCCGGCCGCACGGTCAGTCACGCGACGACTACGCCGTTTTCGTGGAGCTGGCCGAACGGCTCGGGGTGGGTAAGGAGTTCGGGGAGGGGCGCACCGTGCGGGAGTGGCTGCGCCACCTCTATACGGGGTGGCGGTCGCGTTTCACCGAGCACGCGCTGCCCGATTTCGACACGTTCTGGGCCAGTGGTGAATTGGAGCTGCCGGTCCCGGACCCGGACCAGGTGCTCGGCGCGCGGTTCCGGGCCGACCCGCAGCGGTATCCGCTGGGCACCCCCACCGGCAAGATCGAGATCTTCTCCGAGACCATCGACGGGTTCGGTTACGCAGACTGCCCGGGGCATCCGGTGTGGCTCGAGCCCGACGAGTGGTTGGGTGCGCCGGAGGCGGCGCGGTTCCCGTTGCAGCTGGTGGCGAATCAGCCGCGTTCGAAGCTGCACAGCCAACTCGATGTCGGTGCGTTCAGTCAGTCCACGAAAGTCGCTGGACGCGAACCGGTCCGGTTGCATCCCGAGGACGCGGACGCGCGTGGCCTGCGTTCCGGCGATGTGGTGCGCCTGCTCAGCCCGCGCGGCAGCTGCCTGGCCGGGCTGATCGTCGACGACGCGGTCCGTCCCGGGGTGGCGCAGTTGTCGACGGGCGCCTGGTACGACCCCGACCCCGCCGACCCGACTTTCTGCCGCCACGGCAACCCGAACGCCCTCACTCCTGACCGCCCCTCCTCCCGCCTGTCCCAGGGCTGCACCGGTCAACTGTCCTTGGTGGAGATCGAACGCTACGAAGGCACACCGCCACCCTTGACCGTCACCCGAGCCCCCGAAATCCTCCGCTAGGGACGGTGCTGGGTTAACGGTCGGGTGACGCTGCTCGACCTCGAGGGCAACGAATTCTGTGTCGAGCGAAGCGCATCCGAGCGTGGCCGCAACGGTTGAGCGTGCGGCGGGGCGACACTCCCTGCGATGGCCTGTGCGGCACGGAGATCGGCGGTGACCTCTAGGATGCCCGCGTGACCTACGACGACCTCGAGCATCTCGACACCTCCCGGCTGCCGGAGCGCCAGCAGCGGATCCTTGCCACCATCCGGGATTGGGTGGTGCGCCACGGGTACGCGCCGAACTCCCGCCAGATCGGGGACGCGGTGGGTTTGCGTTCCTCGTCGTCGGTGTCGAAGCATCTGAACAGTCTCGAGGAGCAGGGTTTCCTGCGGCGCAGCGAGACGATGTCGCGCCCGATCGACGTGCGGATGTTCCTGCAGGCGAGCGCGCCCCGGGAAACGAACGAGGACTCGGTGGCGGTGCCGGTGGTCGGCGACATCGCGGCGGGCACGCCGATCCTCGCCGAGGAGCACACCGACGACATGGTCACCATGTCGCGCCAGCTCGTCGGCCGCGGCACCGTGTTCGGTCTGCGGGTGCGCGGTGACTCGATGATCGACGCGGCGATCTGCGACGGTGACATCGTCGTGGTGCGCAAGCAGAACGAGGCCCATTCGGGGGAGATCGTGGCCGCGATGATCGAGGGCGAGGCCACGGTGAAGGTGTATCGGCGGCGCAACGGGCACGTCTACCTCGAGCCGCGCAATCCGGCCTACCAGGTGATCGACGGTGACGAGGCGGTCGTGCTCGGCAAGGTGGTCTCGGTGATGCGGCGGGTCTGAGCAGCCGACGTACCCTGGACGGCATGCCGGAGATCACCACGCCGCGGCTCGACGCGGACGTCGAAGCGCTGGCCGAGGTGCTGGCCGGGCGCCGTGTCGCGGTGCTCACCGGTGCCGGTGTCTCCACCGACAGCGGCATCCCCGACTACCGCGGTCCGGCTTCGCCGCCCCGCAACCCGATGACCTATCAGCAGTTCGTCGGTGATCCGGTCTTCCGGCAGCGGTATTGGGCGCGTAACCATGTCGGCTGGCGCCGGATGGACGCTTCGCGGCCGAACGCCGGGCACGCCGCGCTGGCCCGGCTGGAGCGGATGGGTGTGGTGAGCGGGTTGATCACCCAGAACGTCGATCTGCTGCACACCAAGGCCGGGCAGCGCCGGGTGATCGATCTGCACGGCACCTACGCGCAGGTGTGTTGTCTGGGCTGTGCGGCCCGGATCTCGCGCATGGCGCTGGCCGAGCAGTTGGAGGCGGCGAATCCGGGTTTCGCCGAGGGCGTCGCCACCGACGGGGTGGAGGTGGCCCCGGACGCGGACGCGGTGGTCGCCGATACCGCGGGCTTCCGGATGCTCGACTGCGCGCGCTGCGGCGGCATGTTGAAACCCGACATCGTGTACTTCGGCGAGAACGTGCCCAAGGATCGGGTCGCCGCCTCCTTCGCCCTCGTCGACGAAGCGGACGCGCTGTTGGTCGCGGGTTCCTCGCTCACGGTCATGTCGGGGCTGCGTTTCGTGCGGCACGCCGCCAAACACGGCAAGCCCGTGGTGATCGTGAACCGCGGCGCGACCCGCGGTGACGAGCTGGCGACCCGCATCGTCGACGCCGGATGCTCCGAGGTGCTGCCCGCCCTCGCCCGAACCCTGCTCAGTACTGCCGATAGCCGGCCAGGAACCGGCCGATGCGTTCGATGATCGCCTCCAGGTCGTCGGCGTGCGGGAGGGTGAGGATGCGGAAGTGGTCGGGGTGCGGCCAGTTGAACCCGGTGCCCTGCACGATGTGAATCTTCTCCTGCAGCAACAGATCCAGCACGAACTGTTCGTCGTCGTTGATCCGGTACATGTGCAGGTCGATGCGCGGGAACGCGTAGATCGCGCCCTGTGGCTTGACGCAGCTGATGCCGGGGATCGCGTTGAGCGCCTCCCAGGCCCGGTCGCGTTGCTCGCGCAGCCGCCCGGTGGGCATGGTGAGATCGAAGATGCTCTGATGGCCACCGAGTGCTGCTTGAATCGCTTGCTGGGCGGGAACATTCGCGCACAGGCGCATTCCGGCCAGCATGGTCAGCCCCTCCAGGTAGCTGGCCGCGTGCTGGGTTGGCCCGGAGACCACTAGCCAGCCGGAGCGAAATCCCGCGCAGCGGTAGGACTTCGAGAGTCCGGAGAAGGTCAGGCACAGCAGGTCGGGGGCCAGGGCGGCGGCCGCGGTGTGGGTGGAGCCGTCGTAGCGGATCTTGTCGTAGACCTCGTCGGCGAACACGACCAGCTGATGTCGGCGGGCGATCTCGAGCAGCTCGCGCAGTACCTCCGGGGGATAGACCGCCCCGGTGGGGTTGTTGGGGTTGATGATCACCAGGGCGCGGGTGCGGTCGGTGATCTTGGCTTCGATATCGGCCAGGTCGGGATACCAGTCGGCGGCCTCGTCGCAGATGTAGTGCACCGCGCGCCCGCCGTTGAGCGTCGTCGCCGCGGTCCACAGTGGGAAATCCGGTGCGGGCACGAGGACTTCGTCGCCGTTCTCGATCAGCGCGGTCATCGCCATCATCACCAGTTCGGAGACGCCGTTGCCGAGGAACACCTCCTCGACGTCGACCTCGGTGAGACCGAGGGTCTGGTAGTACTGCACCACCGCACGGCGCGCGGGCAGCAGTCCTTTCGAGCTGGAGTAGCCGCTCGAGGCGGGCAGCGTACGCACGATGTCCTGCAGGATCTCCGGGGGCGCCTCGAACCCGAACAGCAGCGGGTTGCCGGTGTTGAGCTTCACCACGTGGTGGCCCTCGGCCTCGAGTCGTGCCGCCTGCTCGGCCACGGGTCCGCGGATCTCGTAGGACACCCCTGACAGCTTGCTGGACTGCTTGACCTGCATGAACTTCCCTTCTCGCGGCGACTGCGCCCCACTCTACTTGGAAAATCCAAGTCTGCACTTGGATTTTCCAAGTAGCAAGCTACAGTGGGTGGCGTGCCACACCGAAGCTACGATCACTACTGCGGCGTCGGCCGTGCCCTCGATGTCGTCGGGGACCGCTGGAGCCTGCTGGTGGTGCGCGAATTGTCCTCGGGCCCACGCCGATACAGCGACCTGTTCGCCGACCTGCCCGGCATCAGCACCGACATCCTCGCGGCCCGGCTCAAGGACCTCGAGCGCGACGGCATCCTCACCCGCCAGCGGGTCGGCCCGCGCGCGAGCACCGCGCGCTACGAGCTCACCGCCGCCGGAGCCGCCCTGCGCCCGGTGCTCGACGCGCTGTCGGTCTGGGGCACACCGCTGCTCGGCGAACGCCGCGCCACCGACGCCGTGCGCGCCCACTGGTTCGCGCTACCGCTGGGACGGGCTGTCGCGCAACACTTCTCGGGCGAGACCGTCACCATTCAGATCGGCGAGACCATCTTCCATGTCACCGTCGACGACGCGGGCAACGTCACCCATCGCGACGGTCCCGCGCCCATTCCCGGCCGTGAGCTCCACCTCGACCTCGACACCGCCATTGCCGTCGCCACGGGCGCCCTCCCGCTGACCGAGGTCGTCCAGACACGGTGACCGGCGGCGGGGGTGTGGCCGATGCCCGCCGCCCATGATGGGGGCGGGCATCGGGTGGGGCACGTAAAGATCAGGGCGACAACACTTTTTGTGTGGGTGTAGGGCTGGCCGTGTCCATGTCGAGTTCAGCCAGCCCGGACAGGGACCGGGGTAGTGGCCCCTCGTGCAGGACGCCCAGGCGCTGGGTGGCGCGGGTGAGTGCGACGTAGAGCTCGGCGGCACCGCGCGGTCCGTCGGCGAGGATCCGCTCCGGTGAAACGACCAGCACGGCATCGTATTCGAGGCCTTTGGTCGCCGCGGCGGTCACCGTGCCCGGCACGTCCGGCGGCCCGATCACCACGCTGGTTCCCGCCCGGTCTGCCTCGTCGCGCACGAACGCTTCGATGGCCGAAGGCAATTCGTCCTCGGTGACGAGCCTTGACCACGGCCGCACCCCGCAGGCGCGCACCGATTCCGGAGCCTTCACCGCGGGTGCGAACTCGGCGAGCAGCGCGGCCGCGACCGCCATGATCTCCGCCGGGGTGCGGTAGTTCACCGTCAGCGACCGGTAGACCCAGCGACCCGGCACATACGGTTCCAGCATCGCCGCCCACGAACTCGCGCCCGCCGCCGAGCGACGTTGCGCGAGATCGCCGACCACCGTGAACGATTTGCCGGGGCAGCGACGCATCAGCACCCGCCAATCCATCGCCGACAACTCCTGGGCCTCGTCGACCACCACATGCCGGTAGGTCCAATCGCGGTCCGCCGCAGCGCGTTCGGCGAGATCACGGGTGTCGCGTTCGAGGAACCGGTCGGCCAGATCCTCGGCGTAGAGCAGGTCTTGGGCGAACAGGTGATCCTCGTCGTCCATCATGTCCTCGCGGCTGACCATGACATCCAGGACGCCCGCGGCGTACTCGGCTTCCTCCCGGCGTTCCCGCTCGGCGCTGTCGTCGGCGGGCTTGTCGGGACCGAGCAGATCGTGCAGCTCGTCGAGCAACGGCACGTCCGAGACCGTCCACGCCGACCCGTCCGCGCGCCACAATGCCGCGTCGGCGCCCACCGCACGCAGCCGATCTCGTGACGAATACAACTGAGCCAGCAGCTTTTCCGGTGTCATGATCGGCCAGCACGCATCCAGTGCCGCGGTGAACGCCGCGTGCGTGGCCAGTTCCGTGAGCAGGTCCTCGCGCAGGTCCTCCCAGGCCTGCTTGTCGGCGCGAGTCAGCCAGCCCTTGCCGATGCGGGCGATGGCGCGTTCGGTGAGTGCCCACGTGAGGACGTCGTAGAACACCTTGCGCGCCTCGTTGTGCGGGAGCCCGCTCGCGCGCGCCTCTTCCCTGGCCCACTGCGCGATCTCGGCGTCGATGCGGACCGTCACGTCGGCCAGTTCGATCGGCACCGGTGCCGCGGGGATGCGCTGGCAGTCGGCCACCGCGGCGGCGAGCACGTCCAAGATCGGCAACGCGCCCTTGAGCCGCGCGGCCTCCGGACCGTCCTCGGCCGTCACGCGCAGTCCCGGCACGAGATCGCCGGTGGTCGTGAACACCACATTGGTCTCGCCCAGTGACGGCAGCACGTGCGCGATGTGGTCGAGGAACGCCGGATTGGGCCCGACCACGAGCACGCCCTGCCGTTCCATCCGCTCACGCTGCGTGTAGAGCAGGTAGGCGACCCGATGCAACGCCACCACGGTCTTACCGGTGCCCGGACCACCCTCGATCACCAGCACGCCCTGATGCTCGTGCCGGATGATCTCGTCCTGTTCGGCCTGGATCGTCGCCACGATGTCACGCATGCCCGGCCCGCGCGGCGCGTTCACCGCCGCCAGCAAGGCCGCGTCACCCCGCTCGGCGCCCTCCGGACGCCCCAGCACCTCGTCGGTGAAATCGACGACCTGCCGCCCGCGCGTATGGAACTGTCGGCGCCTGCGCATGTTCTCCGGATTCGCCGCCGTCGCCACATAGAACGCGCGCGCCGCGGGCGCCCGCCAATCCAGCAGCAGCGGTTCGAACTCGTTCGTCTCGTCGAACAACCCGATCCGGCCGATATAGGACCGTTCGCCTGCGACGGTGTCGAGCCGGCCGAAACACAATCCGTTGTCGGCCACGTCATAGCGTTGCACCGATTTGGCCAGCGCACGCACCTGATCCTCGCGTTCCATCGCGCTCACCTCCCGGCCCCGCAACGCCGCACCGTACTGGCCCTTGACCCGTGCGCGCTCAGCGTCGAGACGTGCGTAGAGATCGGCGATATAGCCGCGCTCGGCCGCCAGTTCCGCGTCATAGCCCTCGGTTGACATGTGCCCCTAACTTTTTCCGGATCGAAAACATAACCTGGCTCACTCCGCCACCGGCGGCATGCCCAGGCCGCGGATCACGACACAATTCGACACCCCCGATTCGAATGGGATTCCAGCTCAGGCCGACGATTGTGCACCCTTACCCCGGCCTTGCCGCAAGACCGGGGGTGCGATATAAAATAGATACCGGAAAGGGAAGAATCCCTTTCGCTTCCGGCCCTTGGTGGGCCGATGATCCCGTTCTTTCTGCTTCAGTCTTTGCCGGTTGGTGCCGGTTCCCGCCCTTGCGGGTGACGTGGGAGGGGTTGGGGCGCAGGGGATTGGGCTGCGGGGATGTGGGGTCGCTGTCGGCGAAGCCTGGTGTCGATACCGTGGGCGGTGCTTCGGGGCGGTGCTTCGGGGCGGCGTCGTGCGCCGTATGCGGCGCGCGTTCTCCGTTGCGGTGGTGCCACGCACGTTTCGTCTCGCGGTATACCCGTGCTCTGCACATCGTCATGCATTCTGTGCCTTGCCCCGTGGGTGATGCGCGCCTCGCCCCATGGGCCATGCGCGCCCTGCCCCGGGGCATGCGCGCCTCGCGCCAGGGGGCATGCGCGCCTCGCGCCAGGGGGCATGCGCGCCCTGCCCCGGGGGCATGCGCGCCTCGCGCCAGGGGGCCATTGTCGAGGCGCGTGCCCGCCCCTGTGCCATAGGCTCCGGGCCTTATTGGGCGTGCGCTCTGCATCAGACGCTCGGTGCGCCGCACAGCGCCGTGCCCTCTTGCGCTCCGCCCTCTTCGCGGTACGCGGCGCGCCCGCCGCGCGTTCGTGCCGCGCGCTCTGCGGCACGCGGCGGGCGTCTACTCGCTCGTGTGGCGCGACACGCGCGCTCGACGCGCTGGGCGGTTGATCAGGGGGAACTGGTGGCGGGGGCTTCTCGGCGGATGCCGCCGTAGTTTCCTCCTGATCGGGTGACCGGCTCGGTGCTGGGGCTCGCGTCGCGGGTCGGGCTCCTATCGGGCGTCGTGTGCGGCGAGGAAGTGGGCGAGTTGGTCGGCGAAACCGGGGGCGGCGGCGACGAAGTGGCCTGCGCCGGGGGCGATGAGGCGCTGAGCGTGTGTTACCTCGGCGAGTGCGTCGCAGATTCGCTCGAGCGCGGGGGTGTGCCCGCCGGAAGCTACCAGGGTGGGTATTTCGGCGGCGCGCAACGCGGACCAGTCGGGATGGGCTTCGCCGGGCAGGCGGGCGCCCAATGCGCGACGGACGGAGGCGACCACCGGGTCCGGGAGTTGGGCCGCGTCGACGCCGGGTGCGCCCGAGAGTGCGAGAAATTCGCGCAGCACCTCCGGGTCGGCGTCGAGGCCGTGGGTGAGGACCGCGTCGCCGAGGCGTTCGAGATGAACCACCTCGGGATCGTCGGGGGCGACGACATACAGCGGTGGTTCGATGAGGGTCAGGGAACGGACGGTACGCGGGTCGGCCGCCGCGGCCAGTACCGCGCCCAGCGTCCCGTAGGAGTGAGCGACCACGTGTGGGCGGTGGGTGCGGAAGAGCGCGGTGAGGTCGGCGGCGTCGACCAGGAAGTCTTGGTGACCGTTGGGCGGGGGCGGGCTCGGGTCGTAGCCGCGCCGGTACACCTGCAGCACCGTCCAGCGGTCGGCGAGTGAATCCAGCCCTGCCCAAGTCGATTTCGGGCCCGCGCCGCCGTGCACCAGCGCCACCGGCGGCCCAGCTCCCTCGGTCCGCACCACAAGATCGCTCACCCGAGCAGTATGTGGCTTGCCTCCCGCAGAGTCCACGAGGCCGACACCCGACGGACGGTCGAATGGGTGCATGGTGGCGTAAGCGGATATCGGCGTGATCGACGGCAACGAGATCGGCTACATGGTGGTGAACGTGTTCAGATTCGCCCGCCCGAGTCGATGGACCCAGGCTCCCGAGCTGATCGAGAAGCAGCTCACGCAATGAAATCGGTTGCAGGACAAGGTCATCGCGTACCGAGACCGGTCCATCGGGGACTCCCACTACATCGTCGTTCACCCCAGCGACTACACCGGCGAACTCCGGTACTGACCCCACGATCGGCATTGATACCAGCGATGTCCGGGCCCGGCGAAAACGCTGATCGTCGGGATCGTCCTGAGTGCTGTAGCTCGAGCCTTTGCCGTGTCGATGGGCCGGTGTCCTGATTCGCGATCAAGGGCTTCCCATGCTGCTGCCCAGGTAATGACTCATCGACGCGGGTTCGAGTCTGATCCGTCGGTTGTATTCGCGAAGGTAGGCGGCTTTCCAGCGCGGCCAGTCGAGATAGGCGTCGCCAACGATCGCGCGATAACGCCGATATTGCTTCTTCTTCGTCAATGTGAGGGATTGCTGCGCTTCGCGTGCTGCCCTACGGGCGCTGGTCAGCCCGCGTTGCTTCTGCTCACGAGTGAGTTCGACAGGCGGGTCGGCGAGGATGTCCGGCTTTCGTGGCGTCATCTGACCTCCTGCGTCAAGTCCGGGCCCGTCACGCCGGGGTTCAATAGCGGCTTCACTCGAACTCGCGAAATTCGGTGCGCAGACAACAACCGTCGGTTGGACCGGTCGGTATCATTCTAGCAATAGTCTAGCAACGTTACTGTTCGTGAGAGGACCGGCGATGGCGACGAGGCGGTAGTGGCGGGGCTACCGCATTATGCGCCGATGCTGGCTACGGCCGGCCTCGTGCCCCACGACGACGCGCGCTGGAACTATGAGGTGAAGTTCGACGGCATCCGCGCCATCAGCTACATTGCCGAAGAGCTGCGCATTCGCTCGCGCAACGACAATGACATCACCGCGGCCTGGCCTGAACTCGCCGCCTTGGCGCCTTCGGATCTGCCCTTCGTCATCGACGGTGAAATCGTCGCGTTGACCGACGACGGACGCTCCTCGTTCGAGGCCCTCCAGCCGCGAATGCATCAACGCAACCCCGCCATTGTCAGTGCCCTGGCAAACACCACTCCGATCACCTACATGATTTTCGACCTGCTCCACATCGGCGATCGCTCCCTGATCGATCTGCCGTATCAGCAGCGACGCGAACTACTGGAACAACTCGACCTCCACGGTCGGCACTGGCAAACTCCGCCCCGCCTGTCCGGTCCGGGTGGCGCCGTCCTCGACGAATCGCGCCGCCTCGGCCTCGAGGGCATCGTCTGTAAACGCCTCGACAGCCCCTACCAACCCGGGCGCCGCAGCCCACTGTGGCTCAAAGCCAAGAACATTCGCGAGCAAGAGGTCATTGTCGTCGGCTGGAAGCCGGGCGCAGGCCGACGCACGGGCCAGATCGGCTCGCTGCTGATGGCCGTCAACAACGACCGCGGCGAACTGGTCTACATCGGCAACGTCGGAACCGGATTCACCCAAGCCATCCTGGCCGACCTGCGCGCGAAACTCCAACTGCTGCAACGCGACACCCCCGTAGTCGAAGCCCCCGTCCCGGATGCTGTATGGGTCGAACCCCAACTCGTCGGCGAGGTGAGCTTCACCGAATGGACCGGCGACGGACGACTACGACATCCCTCATGGCGCGGCCTGCGCTTCGACAAAGCGCCACGCGAGGTCACAATGCCTTCGTAGTCGCGACCGACGGCTCGGATACAACTTGCTTCGACCCGACCCGACGCCTGCCGGGCCCCACTGGAGGCGCGGTTTGCGTGGGACACAATCGATCCGGAACCTCGCGCGATCATGCATGGGACCATGGGTATCGGTCGGCGCTCGCCCGGCCAGGAGGAGGCATCGCCCCATGTCCGACGAAGCGAACCGCGAGAACACCGAATCGAGCGAGAACCCGGCCACCGAGATCGAGATCGAGCCCGAGCAGGTGGCCATGCTGAGCCTCCGATACGTGGACGGAGTGCCCACACTCGTCGTCAGCGGCGGAACGCTCGCGCCCGCGGCGATCACGGCCGTGGACAGTTCCGGCACCCCCGTCGCGATGTACACCGGAGGCCCGGTGCCGACGACCCGACAATCAGGCGCCCTCCTCATCAAACAAACCATTCCCGTCTGAGCGCCCATCCGCGGCAGGCAGCCGACGTTCCTCGCTGGAGGCGCGATACGCGCGTGGTCTTGGCAGCGCGGCGACGGAGGTCATGCTTCCAGGACTACGAACAGAAACGCGAGGAATCGTGGGTCGCCTCCATCCTTGAAGACGTCGGGAAAGCGTTCGACCGCTTCGGGAGACGGTCCCGGTTCATCGAGATGCGTCACGCGGAATCCGCATTCGAGGAATGTCTTGAACATCGTCGACAGTGAGCGGTCCCAGAACACGAGGTCCGCCTCCGCGCCGGCCATGTCGGTCACGTGCCGAGGGCGGGTGGTGAAGTAGTTCGTCTTGTTTCCATCCTGGCGCTCGGTGAACCAGATCACGAGCGGATGCTCGATCGAGAGGATCACGCGACCGCCTGGTTTGAGCACGCGGCGCATCTCGGCGAGCGGTCGGTGCCAGTCTTCGAGATAGTGCAAAGCCAGCGAGCAAACTACGTCGTCGAAAGTCTCGTCGTCGAATGGCAACGGATCGCCTAGATCAGCGACGAGCAGTTCGGTGTCCGCCCCGACGCGATCTCGGGCGATGTCGATCAAGGCGCTGCTGCCGTCGAGGCCGACCGCCGTGGCTCCGCCTTCGATGAGATCGACCAGCGTCGGACCGGAACCGCATCCGGCATCCAATACATGCTTTCCGTGTACATCGCCGAGCAGCTCGCGGATCGCGGGCCGGTTGTAGTACTCGTTCAAGAGGCTGGTTGCGTTCTCGGCCGCGTACGCCTCCGCGATCGTGTCGTATGCGGCAGCGCTGTTGGTACTCGACCGAGCCTTTGGAGTGGTCACTACACGACGCTACAGGCGCGGCCGTGTCTCACTGGGTGAGGTGATGTCCGCTTCTCGCTTTCGGCGGTGCGGCTCTGCGGCAATCTCGTCCAGCGATATGGGGCGCATCCAGCGTTCCGAGATGGCCATCGGATAGCCGGCCACGGCCTTGCCGATAGGAGCGAAACGCCATCTGGGCCAATGACGTTCGGTGATCTTCTGGGTGGGCTCGGTCAATTCTCTCCATACCCCCAGAGTGACGCATAGCGGACATGTCGGACCCTATGGCTAGGGTTCGGGGCATGGGTTACAAATTTCAGGTCGTCGTCGACAGCGCCGACCCGCACACTCTGGCCGACTGGTGGGCGGAGGCGCTGCGGTGGGAGGTCGAGCCGCAGGACGCGGACTTCATCCGGAGCATGGTGGCGCAGGGACACGCCACCGAAGACCAGACCACCACGCACAACGGTGAATTGAAATGGAAGGTCGGCGCGGCGATCCGGCACCCGGACCGTCCGCGCGTGCTGTTCCAGCTGGTTCCCGAAGCCAAATCGGTGAAGAACCGCCTGCACCTCGACATCCGCGTCGATCCCGCCGAGCGTGCCGAGGAAGTCCAGCGATTGACCGCCATGGGCGCGAAGGTGCTGTACGAGGGCAGACAAGGCCCCTCCGAGTGGGTGACGATGGCCGACCCGGAAGGCAACGAGTTCTGCGTCGCATAACCGCCGCTCGCCCGGCGCAGCGGTCACGCGACGCGTCCTGAGATCGCGGCACGGCACCGCTGTGGCCGGTCGAACCGGCACCGACTCGCCCCGGGCGCGGGGGGCTTCTTCGGGTGTGAGTGTGGGACCGCTTCCCGGTGCCCAGTGGCTGCACACTCGCGATGGGCCGCTGCCGTACGGGGCGCCCTTGCGCAGCTTTCCAGCATGGTGCGCTCGGCGTCGATATCGCTCACGGTGTCCGATCTGGCCGGATCTGGTGCGCGGGCGCACAATGCCGCCTACAGCCCGAGTTTGGTTACCGCGTTGTCTTCCAACGGATTCGCTGTGCGGATGTAGCCGTGTACGGTGCGCGGGTTGGACCAGCGGCCCTGGCGCATGATCTCGCGGTCGCTGGCGCCGCCGAGGGCGGCCTGGGTGGCGAAACCGGCGCGCAGGGAGTGGCCGGAGAACAGGTCGGGGTCCAGGCCGGCGCGGGCGGCGTAGCGTTTGACGAGTTCGGCGACGGCGCGGCCCGACATCGGCGTCGTGGCGATCGTGCCGTGCCGATTGATGGTGGGGCACAACGGAAGGTCGGGGTCGGCGGCCATTGCGGTGCCGGTGAAGCCGTGGCAGCGGTGCAGTGCCGGATCGGTGCCCGCGCCGTCGGCGAGCCATGCGCGCAGGCCCGAAGTGCCTTCGGCGGTGTGTATTTCGAGCAACCGCACCCAATCGGCGAAGGCGCATACGGGGCAGGTGTGCGGGCGCTGACCGCGCGGCAACGCGACCCGCTGTTCGGCAACGCCGGTGGGGTCGGTTTTCGTCGACGGCAAGCGCACAAGCAGCACCGGTTCGCCGGTGGCGTGATCGACGCGGACCTCCACGTCGGCGACCCGCAGGCCCGCCAGCTCACTGCGGCGCAGCGCGCCCGCGAAGCCGACCAGCAGCATGAGCGCGTCACGGCGGCGGGCCGGTTCGGTGGGCCAGCCGGGTTCGGGCAGGCCTGCCAGCAGTTGGTCGAGAGTGTGCAACAGGACCGGGCGTTTGCGGGTCGGCTGGGTGCGGCGGGTGCGCCGGATGCCGCGCAGGGTCAGGCGGACGACATCGGATCGGGTCGGCGAGGGCAGCCCGTTGGCGGCGTGCACGGCCGCGATGGCGGCCGACTTCCGTTCCAGCGTCGCGGCGCTGAACGCCCAGCCGCCGGTGTCGCGGCGCGCGTCGGCCGCGGCCGCGAGATACACCGCCACATCGAGCGGGTCGGCGGGCATCGCCTGCCTCGTCTCGGCCAGACACCACGCCGACCAGGCGATCCAATCGGTTCGATACGCGCGCAACGTGTTCGCCGACTGTGAGGCCTCGAGATATCGCCGCAGCGACCCGGCCTGCACGTCGTCGAACCGTTCGCGCACCAACCGCAACGCCGCCGCGTCCACCAGCACGCTGCGCACACCACGGCGTAGCTCGTCACGTACTGACTCCGGCACGGCGACCACCGCGGACCGCTCTTCCATCGATCAACTCCCTGTTCGACGCCGGTTCTCATTCTGCCGCCGCCACAGTCGAATTCGCGGTAGCACCATCCTGCGCGTCGAGCATGCCCCGATTCGCGGGTGCGGTGTCGCATTCGAGAGGTGCGGCGGAAACCCGAAATCGGTCGTGGATTCCGATCCGGACCACCCACCCGGATACGGTGTCGGGGTTCGCGGCGATCCTGGCCGCGCGGAGCTGAGGTGGGTATGGACAACGCGGATGTGGTCGCGGCGGTACTGGGTTATCCGAGCGCGGCGGTGCTACGTGCGCAGGAGGCGGCGGTCCGGGCGTATCGATTGGCGTATGTGCTCGACATCGCGATCCACGGCGCCGAGGGGCTGATGGTGCTCGACCGGGTGATCGACCTGTTTCTCGCGGAGACGCGGGTGCCTTTCAGCGACGACGTGCAAGCCCTGCGCGACCAGACCCACGACATCGCCGCGCGCTGCGTGCCGGCCGAGGACGAGCTGTGCCGGGTGATCGCTGAGACGTTCGGCCGCGGCGACGATCCCGATCCGGTGCAGGCGGTCTATCAAGTCAGCTCCCGAGCCGCGCGGTTCCTGGCGAAATCGGTGATGATCGCGCGTGGCGACACCGACCGGCTCTTCGAGGAGCCCGCCGAGGCCCCCGATTCCCTGCTCGACGTGGGCGATATGCAGCGGCTGGTCGAACGCGAGGTCGCCAAGGGCGTTCCGGTCGAGGCGGTGCTGTCCACCATCAACGACATGCACCACTACGACTTCACCTTTCCCGGCGAGACCTACCTCGACGACGTCGCCCAGGCGTGCGCGGAACTGGCCGGGCAGGGCTATGTGTTGATCGCGGTCGGCGCGGCGGGCCGCGCGGAGGACCCGTCCGGTGCGGGACTGAACGTGTCCTGGTCGGTGCCGGAGGGCGGGCGCGGGCTGGAGGTTCGCTTCCGTGTCGGCGGCGAAGGGGAACACGCGGCACGGGAGTTACGTGACGGGTGGACTGCCGCGGCCGATCCGGCGCCCGGCACGCAGGTCTACGTCGACTCTCACCTTTTCGTTCTGCGCGGGCAGGCCAACCTGCACGGCGGGCGCACCACCGTTCGCGCCGCACGAACCTACCGCGTTTTCGGTGCCGCGGTGCTGCTCGAAGTAGCCGACCATCCCGGCTACTTGCACAACTGGTCGGTGCTCCGGCACGAACAGGCCGCTCTGGCAGCGCAATTCGGTCCGCGAGCCGCCCATCCGGACCCGGTGGTCGCGCCGGTCAGTGGATAGGGCGTTGCGGGCGGCCGGGTTTCGACGGACTTCCACATCGACTCGCTGCGGTATCGGTGAGCCGCATGGAAACTCGAGTGCGAGTCGCACAGTTATCGACTACCCGCCTGAGTAACGCCTCGCATACGCCGCATGCGCATCGGCGATCACAGTGCGCCCGAACTCGAGGATATCGCGGCGGCGCGCGAACCGCGTCCAGTAACTGGACCTTTGAGAGCTGTTGCGACGCAACCGAAGTGCTTCATCGATGAGCTTATGCCACCGCTGCGGGAAGTGCTCGCGGGCATACATCGCCGCACCGTCCTTGGACGTGATCTCGTCGGTGATGATCGAGTAGTGCAGCCGCGCGATCCCCGTGACGGTCCAGACCGTGCCGTAATCGGTGAGCAGACCGAGACCGTTCTTGCTGAGCAACCGAGTCGCGGCGGTGAGACCGCGCGCCCAGTAGTCGTCGAGGTTGGTGTTCTGCCAGGCCGCCAGCGCGGCCGCGTCGGTCCACACATCGATCGTCGCTATGTCGGGCCCGCCACTCTGGGCGAGGGTGTGCCAGGTGACCGGGCTCTGGTCCCCGCCCGCCGGCTCGAAGCGTCCCTCGAGGATGACCGGGCGCCCGGTAGTGGTTGCCGGGCCTGCGGCGAGGTCGTCCCAGGTGAGGTAGGTGCCGTCGAAGAACGGGCGAGGCTGCTGGTCGGCGAGTCGAGCATGGACCCGGCCGAGTGCGGCGAGCGTCGCGGGATCCGGCGGCTCGGCGGTGACGGCGACGAAATCGATGTCACTCACGTCGGGGCGGTAATCGTCCAGTGCGACAGAGCCTTCCAGATACAGACCTGCGACCAGTCCCGGCGCCTCGGCGTCGGCCAACGCGAGATACCTGGCGGTGGTTCGTGCTACTAATGGTGGAACCGGCATGGGCTCGAGTCTGCCGGAAAACGCAAACGCGTCGAATGTGCCGCGAGTTTGCGAGACGATCGTGACATGAGCGCTGGATGGTCCGATCACCTGGTGGTGCGTCCCTTGACCGTCGACGATGCCCGCGAGGTGGTCGGGTGGCAGTACGGCGGACCGTGGCAGATCTACAACCTGACCGGTGACGACGAGCTACCCAGCGCCGTCGACGGCTACCGGGCGGTGGCCGACGCCAGTAACGGCCGCCTCGTCGGATTCTTCTGCACCGGCCCCGAAGCGCGGGTGCCCGGCATCGCCGCCGACCCCGGCATCATCGATCTCGGCGTCGGCATGGACCCGCGCTGGGTCGGCAAGGGCCACGGCAAACAATTCGGCAGCGCCGTGCTGACCGAACTGCGCCGCGACCACCCCTCGACCCCGGTCCGCGCGGTCATCCAGGCATGGAACGCGCGCAGCAGGCAGCTGGTGCGCCAACTCGGCTTCGCCGAGTGCGCCGAACACTCCTGCATCCAAGACGGCCGCCCCGTCGCCTACGTAGTAGCGATGCTCCCGGTCTCCGCATAGGCGCCGCCACGGCGGGTGGGACGAAAGCGCAGCGGAGGCTCGGTGTATTCCTCGAGCGTGTGCGCGACCCACCCGATGGTGCGTGCGAGAGCGAAGAGCGTTTCGCCGGCATCGGGACGCATGCGATAGGCGTGCATGAGTACCGCGAGTGCGAGGTCGATGTTCGCGACCGCGGCGTGCGGTGCGCCGAGCTGGTCGGCGATGGTGTCGACCGCGGCGAACGCGGGAGCGGCTGCCGGCACTGCGCGGAGCTTCTCCAACAGTATTTCGGCGCGCGGGTCGGTCGAGCGATAGACGAGATGCCCGAAACCCGGCAGCCCGCCGCCCAGACGGAGCCGTTCGGACGCCGCGCCGAGCGGGTCGCCGATTGCCTCGCTCAGGAACCGGTAGGCGAGAGTGCTTGCGGTGCCGTGGTATTGGCTGTCCAGGGCGCCGAGCCCGGCGGAGACCACCGCGTAGGGATGCACACGCGCACTCGCCGCGACCCGAGCGGCGACGGTGGAGACGGCCAGCCCGTGCTCGGCCAGCAAAGTCAGTGCCGTATCGAGCAATTCGGCCGGCACGGGCTCCTCGGTCAGGATCGGCGCGATTCGTTCGGCGAGCGTGCCCGAATCATGTTGGGCGGCACCGAGACCGGCCGCCTCGACCGCGAGGAGTATGCGTGCGGTGCGCAGTACACCCGGCGTGGACAAGTCGAAGCGCAGCGGGTCACTCGCGCTGGCGACCGTGACCGCGACCCGCATCCGATCTGTCGACCGCACCCCGGGGTCGAGTGCGTCCACCGCGGCGCGCACGGTGGCAAGCATGGGTGCGGGCGCGGCGAATTCCTGCGGCACCGCCTCGCCGGTCCACAACAGGCCGGCCACCGATTCTGCCGAGTGCACGGCGACCAGCTCGGCGACGTCGTGGTCCCGGTAGTAGAGGCGGTCGTCGTCGATGGCGGAGATCGCTGTCGTGACATCGTCGATCGTGCTGCGGTGGCCCGTGCCGCGGCGGCGACCGCGGGCCAGGCGCGCCACTTCGTCCTCGCGGAACAGGCTGCCGCGCCGGTCCGCCGCCGGGAGCTTGGTCAGCAATCCCCGGCTGACGTATGCGTATACCGTCGCGGGTTTGATCTCGAGCCGGCTCGCCACCTCGGCGGTGCTCAGGTAACGTGCGTCACTTTTCTCGGCCACGACCTGGCCCTTCCCCGCTTATATTGACTCGATCAATATTGACTGTAATGCATCATGCTCGCACAGTTCAGTCAAGAGGAGGTCTGAACATGACGAGCAACGCCATCCACGCACACGACGAATTGATCGAGGTACCCGCCGGTTTGCGCCACGTGGTGGCTGCCGAGACCCGGCTCGGCGACGTGCGCGGTCGAGAGGGCTTCTACCACTACCGTCAGTACTCCGCGATCGAGCTGGCGACCGCGTGCACCTTCGAGCAAGTGTGGTTTCTGCTCTTCGAGGGGCGATTGCCCGAGCACGCGGAACTGGCCGCGTTCACCGCCGAGACGGCGCGGCTGCGCGCGTTGCCCGCGGACCTGCTGCCGATGTTGTCGCCCCCAGCCGGGTTCGATCCGATGGTTGGGTTGCGTACGGCGCTGTCGCTGCTGGCGGGTATCCGCGAGTTGCCGCCGCTGTGGGACTGCGACCCCGCGCTGCGTAAGCAACACGCGCTGTTGATCTGCGCGGTGACGCCGACGATGCTGGCGGCTCTGCACCGGCTACGCCGCGGGCTCACGCCGCTGGCGCCTCGCGCGGACCTGTCCGCGGCCGCGAACTGGCTGTACCTGTTGACCGGCGAGGAGCCGAAAAGCCAAGCGGCACGGGCGATCGAACAGTATCTGATCGCCACCATCGACCACGGCTTCAACGCGTCCACTTTCGCGGCCAGGGTCGTGGCCGCGACCGGGGCCGACATCGCTTCGGCTGTCATCGCCGGCATCGGGGCGTTCTCCGGACCCCTGCACGGTGGCGCGCCGGATCGGGCGCTCGAGGGGTTGGACGAGATCGGGCGGGTTGAGCGGATCGATGAGTGGGTGACCGGCAAGATCGCCGGTGGTGCGCGCATCATGGGTTTCGGGCACGCGGTGTATCGCACGGAGGATCCGCGGGCGCGGTTGCTCCGGTCGATCGCCGTCGAGATGGGCGGGGATCTGGTCGAATTCGCGACGAGCGTGGAGCGGCGCGTCACCGAATTGCTCGCCGAACTCAAACCTGGACGCCATCTGTACGCGAATGTGGAATTCTATGCCGGGGTCGTGATGGAGCTGTGCGGCATTCCCCGCGCGATGTTCACACCTACCTTCGCCGCCAGTCGGGTGGTCGGCTGGAGCGCCAATATTCTCGAACAGGCCGAGGCGGCGAAGATGATCCGCCCGTCCGCACGGTATGTGGGTCCGCCTGCGCCACAACCCCTTCCATCGCACTCCGGATAGTGATCAAGACCTTATAAATAGGGGGTGGCCGAATTGACATATCCGGAAGATATTTCCGACCAGCGGCGTGTGCGTGGATAGCATGGCGACCGAGCCGGACGACGTGGTGAATACCGTTCGGCGTGTTCGATATCAGCGGGGGGCGGCCGGCGTCGCGTCCCCCGAGTCGCAAGGGGGTTGTCGATGACGTTGGAAGCCGACCTGGAAAAGCTCCGTGTGAAGTCGAATCTGCTATACGGATTGAGCGAGGAGGCCGCCGGGCTGGCGATCTACGACGGCATGCTGCCGCTGTTTTCCTCGGGTGAGATGCTGCGCGCGGTCGGCGAGGCGACCGGGCTGGCCGGTGATGTCGAAACGGCCTTGATCCCGGCCGTGGCGGGGCGGCTGCGCGAGATCAGCGGTCTCATGCACGATGCCACGGTCACGTTCCGGGATGCCGAGGGGGACAACGCGGCGGACATCCTGGCCGCGACGTACACCAAGGAATCCGGCGAATGGGGGGCACCAAGGTGAGGCTGACCCCGTCCAGGCGGCAACTCGACGAATACGACCCGCAGCCGCTGCTGACCATCGCACGCGAGTTCCGGGAATGCGGCGCGAAGATCGAGGGATTGTTCGACCGCTACGTCACCTCCGTCACCGATGTCGACTGGCGGGGTAAGGCGGCCGAGGCAGCGCACGACCGCGCTGTCGGCGACCGTAAGAAGGCATTCTCACTTGTCGATGCCTTGGAAGACGCGGCGCGCCGGCTCGAACAGGGCTACTGGGATATCCACGCGCCGTTGAACTCCGCGCGCGGTCTGATCTCCGGCGCGGAGAGCGCGGGCTTCGTGGTGCCGAGCGGGGGCGGCATGTTCGTCGCAGTCCCGATTTCGGTCTATCACCCAGCGGGCATCGTGCCCGCGCCGGATCGAGAGCTCACCCGCGCCGACTGGGAACGGCGGATCGTCGCGGCCGCCGATGCCGTCTCGGCCGCCGATAGCCGAATCCAGCAGGAGCTGGCAGGTATTCGCATCACGTTGAACGTCGAGTTCGCCGCGGTCGCGCCGATACAACGCACGGACGAACAGAAACGCGCCAACCAGATCGCCGCGTTCCGTGCCGTCTACCACCGAGATCCGGTGTCGGAGAACGACTGGCGGATGGCCGAAGCCCTCGATCGGCACACCTACGACCCCAAATACCAAGGCGTTGACGCCAATATCGTGGCGGTGCGGTTCGACCCGGTCACCGGTGCCGGTCTGTACCGGCAGAACATGTACATCCCGACGGACGAGGTGAACAATATCGCCCTCAATATCAATGACTGGCTCGAGGGCCGCCTGGTCTATCCGATGCGCGGAGACAACCGCGGCCCCTCCGCCGACGCGGCGGCCGAGGCGTCGCGGGTGTCGCTGTATGTCGACATGGAGAACGGCCTGCTGATCGCCCGGCAGAACCCGACGGTGTCGGTCGACGGCAGGCAAGCCGGTGCCGGAGTGCCCGACGTCCGGGTGGCTCAAGGCGCGGACGGTTCATTGAAGGTGCAGTACTCCGCGGTCGACCCCTACGCCCCGGAGATCGCCAAACCGGTGGCACACGTCGACGGTGACATGACGATCACCCGTAAAGGCGGCGAGGTCGTCGCGGGCGGGCAGATCACCCAGTACCCGAGCACCGAGGCCTATCAGTACCGGTCCGACGGTTCGACGACCACCCTCATCGACCGGCGCGCGTCCACCGACCCCTGGGCGGCGGCCACAGATCTGCCTGGCCCGAGGACCCAGGTCGGCACTATGGAATCCACCCCGATGTCGTCCTACCCGGCCCAGCCCACCGACAGCAGCCCCAAACACCCAGCCCCATACACGCCGACAGACGCGGGACCAGTAGAGAACCCGCCGAAAGCCATTGTGGTGGAACCCTATTCACCCCCACCGCCCCCGCCCCCTCGAGAACCGGTCCCGGCGCCACCAGGCCGCACCCCGCAGCCCCCACCCCGATAACCACCGCCACGATCAGCTGCTCCTCAGATCGAGGGGCGCGAAGGGATGCAGGGCCCAGATCCGACGGGAAGGTTCCTCGGGATACGGCTGGGTCTCGGGTACCCCGGTGTAGACGCGAGTTGTGCGGGACCGCGAATCATATGGGGCCCAGCCCGGGTCGCCGGTGGTGGCGAAGGCCAGCCAATCGGCCCGCATGGCGTCGCCTACGGCGGTGAGTTCTTCTGCGGCGTCCGGGTGCGCGCGGGGATGCGCACGGACCTCCGTCACGCCGAGTGTGCCGAACACGAGCAAGACATCGAGGCTGTGCGAGGCGCCCTGGTCCTGACGGAAACTCCAGCAGAGCTCATAGAGCCGAGTCCGCCCACCGCCGACGGAGTGTGCGTCGGCCAGCCGCACACTGGGCATGCGAAAGAGCCAGTCGGCGTTGACCGTTTCGTACAACTCGGCGTTCGTGGCGCCGGGAAAGGCTGTGCGGTAGTCGATACCGGGTGCCAGGCGGCCGAAGGTGGTCGCCAGCTCCGCATCCGACACCGTGTCGCCGCGGCGAGTATTGAAGAGCCGGTACTCATCTCGTGTGTGACCGACCAGCAGATCGATATCGTGCGCGGTCCCGTGGGCGAGCGCCCGCCACGGCGTATCGGGCAGTACGTCGCCGTCGACGACCGGGGAGAACGGGGTCGGCGTGAGCGCCATGGGACCCCAGGAATCGACGAACTCGGGCATCCGCCGCACCATCGCGTCTGTCGCATCGACCAAGGCGCGCGGCGTGATTCGGGTCAGTTCGTCGACGTCGGCCCGCACACCGACTTCCGCGGCGATCGATGCCGATACCGCCGCGGCCAGATCCGGTGTGAAGTAGGTGCCGGGAACACTCTGAGCGATCGCCCGCCGAAACAATCCGGCCGCCATCGGCATGGCGAGCAGTGCCGCCACCGAACCCGCGCCCGCGGACTGACCGAACACCGTGACGGTGCCCGGGTCACCGCCGAACACGGCCACCTGGTCCTGTACCCACCGCAACGCGGCCGCCTGATCGAGAATCCCACGGTTGTCCGGTGCACCAGTGATGTGCGCGAAGCCCTCGAATCCCGTGCGGTAGTTCAGCGTTACCATCACCGCACCCGCCGCGGCCAGCAGCGTGCCGTCGTGGTGCGGGTTGCTGGACCCGCCCTCCCGATATGCGCCCCCATGAATCCACACCAGCACCGGGAGTCGAGCGGGACCGAGATCCGGTGACCACACGTTCAACGTCAGACAGTCCCCGGAATCCGCACCGGCACAACCGGCTTGCGGCACCGAAGGACCGAACTCCGCTGCCTCCCTGACCCCGTCCCACGACAATGCCGGAACCGGCGCTGCGAATCGTCGCGCGCCGACAGGCGGACGCGCATACGGAATGCCACGGAACACCGCGACCCCACCCGTCCACTCGCCCCGCACCACTCCCGAAGCTGTCCGAACCTCAGGTCGATCACGCATACGAACCCCTTCCTCGCGCGGCCCCGGTACGGGTCAGTTGGTGTGTAGGACGAAGAACAGGAAGCAGAGGAAGCGGGTGCCTGTGGCTTCGTCGAAGAGGTCGGGGGCCAGGTCGCGGGCGGCGGGGGCGGCGGGCGGTTCGCTGATGACGTCGATGTGGAAGCCGGCGGCGGTGAAGGCGTCGGTCATGGCGTGCAAGGGGCGATCCCAGAAGCTCAGGTGGGCGGTCTGTCCGCCCATGGTCCACTCTTCGGTCCGGTTGCGGGTGCGGAAGTAGTTGGTCTCGTTCCCGTTCAGGCGCTGCGCCAGGAAGTTGGCGAACGGGTGCTCGACCGAGGCGATGAGGCGGCCGCCGGGGGCAAGCACGCGACGGAACTCCGCCAACGTCGGGCCCCAATCCTCGAGGTAGTGCAGGACCAGGGAGGCGACGACATCGTCGAAGGTGTTGTCGGAGAAGGGGAGTGGGTCGGCGAGGTCGGCCACCCGCAGGTCCGCCTCGGGGCCGAGGCGCCGCCGGGCCAGTTCCAGCATGCCCGCACTGGCGTCGATGCCGGTCACGTCGGCGCCTCGCGCGCGCAGTGCGTCGAACAGTGGACCGGCGCCGCAGCCGGCGTCGAGAACCCGCCGACCGTGGATGTCGCCCGCGAGTTCGAGCAGCGCTGGACGGTTGTAATACGCGGTCAGCAGGCTGGTCTCGCTCTCCGCGGTGTAGCCCTGCGCGAAGCTGTCGTAGGCGCTGGGCCGCGCCGAGCCGGCGGTGGATGCGCGGTCGTGTGGAGCCGGAGTCATCGGCCCATCGTGGCATGAGTAGGTTCCGCCGGTCGGGTGCACTCGGTCGCCGCGCAACTGCTCGAAGCAGGCGGCATCGCGAATAGTGCTGCTCGGCAACGGGTTCAGCCATATGCTTCGCGTCGACGGCCGGTTCGATTCGGGTTGGTCCCGGATAACGAGTAGCCGGAGATCGGAATCTGCGACATACTGACTTTCGGCGGTAGGTCTTCGCACAGGCCTCGCCTGCGGCGCCGAAGGCCCGCATCATGCTGTGTCCGCATTCTCAGCGGCGAGCGATTCGCGTTTCCCGGATGTTCTGACACCGGACGCTTTGTGCACCCCTGCGATCAGCTCGCACTTCCCGCGAGCACATGACAGAAGGAGTGAAAGCCCATGAATACCAACCGAATCACCGTCGGTGGCGAACGCGCACTCATCGAGAACATGCTCGACCGCAACCGGGAGGCGCTCATCGAGACCGTGCGCGGACTGTCGGAGGACGACGCGCGCCGCAAGCTGGTCGCGTCGCTGACCACGCCGATCTCGTTGATCAAGCATGCCGCGGGCGCGGAACGGATCTGGTTCCAGCGGTTCTGGGCCGAGCTGGACGAGGCCGAATGCGACGGCTACTCGCGGCGCGACGAAGGAACCTTCGCCGTCGCCGAGGACGAGTCGCTGGCCGATGTCATCGCCGAATTCGAGCGGGCGAGCGCGCGTTCCCGGGAGATCGCGGCCCGCTTCGACCTCGACGAGACCAAGGACAATCCCCTCGAAGGCACGGTCAGCATGCGCTGGACCCTGCTCGCCATGATCGAAGAGTTCGCCAGGCACGCGGGCCACGGCGACATCCTGCGAGAACAGCTCGACAAGGCGTGTTGACCGCCCGAACCTAGGATTGCGGAGGAACACCGCGAGGCGGACCGCGATCCACGGTAGAGAGGGACAGTCACCGATGACCCTTCGGCAGTACGAATACGCCTTGGCCGTCGCCGAGGCGGGCTCGGTGACGGCGGCGGCGGAGTTGCTGCACGTGGCGCAACCCTCGATGTCCCAGCAGATCCGTGCCCTGGAGCGCGAGCTCGGCGTGACGCTCTTCGCGCGCACCCCGACCGGGTTGGTGCCCACCGTCGTCGGTCGCGCGTTCCTGCGCGAGGCTCAGGTCGCGGTGAGCGCGTCGCGGCGGGCGCGGGCGGCGGCGCGCGCGTCCGGCGCGGAGCTGGTGGGTGAGTTGCTGGTGGCGGCGCAGCTCGGTCTCGGCACGCGGCAGTTGCCGAGTGCGCTGGCCGCGCTGCGCCGCCGCTTTCCCCGCCTCGAGGTGACCGTCTTCGAGGAGCCCAATCCGGCCGAGCTGGAACGGATGGGCCGTCAAGGTGTGCTCGACCTCGTGCTGGTGACCGCGCCCTGCGACGAACGCTCGGCCGACGCCCATCACCTCGGCGACGAGGAATTCGTCGTGGTGCTCAGCGACGGACACCGCCTGCTCGCGGGGGACCGGGTCGAACTGCGCGAGCTGGCCGACGAACCCTGGGTGCGGTTCGACCGGGACAGCGCCCTCGACGGCGTGCTCCGAGAAGTCCTGCGGGACAACGGACTCACCCCGAGCACCGCCGCTCGGGTATCCCAGGCGGCGACGGCGGTGCGCTGGGCCTCGCACGGGCTCGGCGTCACGCTCGTGCCCGCCTCCGCGGTGCCCCAGGGGTACGAGCACCTGGCCCGCCCGGTGTTTCCGGTGGTCTCGCAACCGATCCTGGCCGCGATCCGGCACAACGCGGGCCCGGCCGAGACGGCCCTGCTCGAGCTGTTGCGGCAGGAAACGTGGCACCGGTCCGCGTCGTTCACCCCGGTGCGGGCCGACGAACTCAGAGCTGGGTAGCGCCGCCGTCCACGACCAGTTCGGCACCGGTGGTGTAGGTGGCATCGAAGGCGAGAAACAGTGCTGCTCTTGCTATCTCGTCCACGGTGCCGAACCGCCGCATGGGGTTCTCCGCGGTCCGCTCGGCTTTGAACTGTGCGGCGGCTGCCTCGGTCATGCCGCTGTCGAGGATGCCCGTATCGATCGGGCCGGGGCTGACCGCGTTGACCCGAATGCCACGGGGGAGCAGCTCACTGGCGAGAGTACGGGCCATCGAACGCAACGCCGCCTTGCCTGCCGAGTAGACACCGGCGCTCGGCATGCCCATGACATTCGCGTTCGAGGTGGTGAGCACCACCCCTGCGGACGAGCGCAAGAGCGGGGCCAGCTTCTGCACGGTGAACCACGCGCCCTTGACGTTGATTGCGAACAGTTCGTCGTAGAACTGCTCGGTCGTCTCCTCGAACGGTATGGCGCGGGCTATCCCCGCGTTCACGAAAAGCGCGTCGAGCGTGCCGAATTCGCTCCGCACCCGCTCGGTGAGCGCATCCAGGTCGGCCAATGCCGACACATCGCCTCGAACGGTGAGCGCGTTTGTGCCGAGCTTTTCCTGCGCGGCGTCGAGCGATTCCCGCGAGCGTCCGGTGATCACCACTCGGGCGCCGCCGTCCACCAACTGACGCGCCATCTCGAATCCCATGCCGGTGCTACCGCCGGTGATCACCGCGGTCTTGTCGCTGTACATGCCCTTCTCCTTCGTATTCGCTTCATCCCCGGGGGAATTCGCCGCCGTCGACGACGAGGCTGCTCCCCGTCAACCAGCCCGCCCGCTCGGAGAGCAGGAACGACACCGCATGGGCGATATCGTCGGGCTGCCCATCACGCCCCAGCGGCGGCAGCGCGCCGACACCGTTTTCTTCGGACGGGACCAGCTCTGCCCACAGCTTCCGGGTGGCCTCGCCGCCCGGGGTCGCGGTGCGGCCGGGCAGGACGGTGTTGACCCGGATGCCGAACGGCGCGAGTTCGGCCGCGAGCCCACGGCTGTAGTTCTCCAGTGCCGCTTTTGCCGCCGTGTAGTGCAGGAACGGACCCACCGCCGCGGGGACCGCGGCCGAGGAAATGTGCACGATCGCGCCGGTACGCCGTTCCCGCATCGCGGGTGTGAGCAGGGCGTCCAGCCGCACCGCCGCCAGCAGGTTCAGGTCCAACGCCTCCTGCCACTGCTCGTCCGGGATGGCCGAGCTGCGCTCGAACGGTCGCGCCCCGCCCGCGTTGTGCACCACGATGTCGATCTCGCCGAACATCTCCTGCGCGGCCCCCGCCAACGCCTCGGTCCCCGCTCGGGTCCGCACGTCCGCGGCGACGAAGGCAGCGCCGTCCGGCACGGTGCTCGTCGCGGACCTGGCGGTGGCGACCACCTGCGCCCCCGCCGCCAGCAGCTGGCGCACCACCGCCGCCCCGATACCGCGCGAACCACCCGTGACCAACGCCCGCCGTCCCACGAGTTCGCCCGTCGCCGAGTTGTTTTCGAACATGGTCATGCCATGTGCCCTTTCGATCGCATGGGTATTCGATCGACGAGAATTGAAGCGGTGCGCATTTATCGCTGAACCGTGCGGAGCGCACCTCGTCGAACCGTTTCACCGTATGCCGGGGAAACGACGACCGGCAAAGACCAAATAGCAGCAGGTGCCATAGGGAGTGCCTATACGGTTCGAAATGTGTTGCGGTGCAAGGCAGTATCGGCGAGATGATTATCCCGGTGTGGTCGGTGCCGGCGCCCGTGGGCTACCACGTCGAGGACTCGGGGCCCCGCCGGGGCCGCCTGGGCGCAGGGTCCAAGTCGCCTACACCGGACGTTCTCGCGCTGGTTTCAGAGCTGTTGCATCGGCCGCGGACGAAACGCCCGGCGAGGTGCGCTTTGGCACGAAGGCACCCAAACACCAGGTCCACCCGCACTGCGCCGAAATACTTCGGTCGCACCGACTAAACCTGGACCGGTCAGCGTCGTGCCCTTCTCGCTGGGCCGGCATGCGTTATGCCCGTGTTCAGTCGAATACGCTGCGGCGGGTCATTCGGCCGTTCTGGTCTACTTCCCATCGCGTCTTCGACAGTGCAGGGTCGCGTGCGCACAGGAAGTCGGCGGCGCGTTCGGACACGATGAGTCTGCGAGTGAACGCGAAGTCGTCAATACCTGGACGACCGTGGATGTCGAGCGCGTAAAGGGTGGGGATGGCGAGGGCCTTGGGATCTTCCGCGAATTCGGAGGCTTCGCCGGTGGCCGGTACCAGGCGGTAGCCGGTGAAATCGGTGGCGGACAGAGCCTCGGCCAGGGGCTGTGTGACGCCGCGGATTCCCCCGCTCGAGGCGAATAGTTCGGTGGTCACCGGCACCACCATCAAGAAGGTGACCCCGACCCCTTTGCCTGGTCGCGCAGGGAGTGTCGTTCGGGAGGAGAGGGTGCACAGTTTTCAGGACGTTGCGTAGCAGTTTCGTTTCGTATGTACCAACCAAACGTAAACGTAATAGCAGCAGCGAGATTGGGTAGCTGACCCAAGGGCTGACCCCCGATAATGTTCACTTATCGGAGGTCAGGATGAGGGGGTCAGTCGGCGAACCATGTTGCGACACGACAGGTTTCGTTTCGTGTGAATACGTCATTATTGACGAAACCAACGCTACGATATTCGGGTGTCCAACGTCTGCAACTACCCGGGCTGTGCTCGTCCCATCACGCGTGGTGGAGGGCCTGGTCGCCCTTCGGAATACTGTGATCACCCGGATCACACGAGATGGCGTGCGTGGCGGGAAAGGCAACGGCTACAACAGGAGTCGGAGGGTGCGGAGGGTTCCGTCACTGTGACGCCGCAGGGGCCGGTCACGGCGGCTCGGCTACGTGCGGATGAGCTGCTGATTCAGTTCCGTGGTCTGGCAGATCAACTCGGGAACACGCTGAACGCGGCGGTCGCGGAGCTGTCCACGCTCGGTGATCCGTCGGTGGCGGAGGCGCAGGTCCAGGCGGTGCAGGCCGATGCGGCACGGCGGATCGCCGAGGCTGAAATGGCCACTGTCGCGGCCGAACAGGCGCGTCGTGAGGCCGAGGAGGCGCGGGCATTGGCGGAGGCTGCGGCCGATGACGCGGCCGGCGCGGCCGAGCGAGCCGAGGCCGCGATCGCCGACGCGCAAAGCACCCGCGACGACGCGCTGCGGGAGGTCGAACGTGCCACCCGTCAGGCCGCCGACGACGTGTTCGCCGCGCGCAGCGAGGCCGAAGCCGAGATCCGCACAGCCCGGCGCGAAGCCGCCGAGGAGATCGAGCGGATCCGCAAGGAGGCAGCCGAGCAGGTCGAGCGCGCCGAACGGCGGGCCGCCACCGAGATCGCGCACGCGGAACGTGAGTCGGCGGCCAAAGTGGCGGCGGCGCAATCCGAACGCGACCTCGCGGTGCAGCGTGCCGCCGACGCCGAGCGCGCGACCGAACGTGCCGAGCAGGCTGCGATGGAACGGATCGAAGCCGCCAACGAGGCGCGCGAGGAATGGCGCCGGGTCCGCGTCGAGCTCGACAACGCCCGCACCGAACTCACCGAAACCCGCCGCACCGCGGCCGCCGATATCGCGGCGGCACGTGCGGAATCGGCTGCGGCGGTGGAGAAGGCGCGCGCCGAGGCGGCCCACCGCATAGACGCGCTCGACGAGGCCCGCGCGCAAACCCTCGCCCGCGCCGAACGCGCCGAAGCGCAACTGGACGAGCTGCTGGCCGAGGCCCGCCGCCCGGCCGCGGATCGACCGGCGCGGGCAGGGGCCTCGTGAGCGAGCGGAGCGGAGTCGTGCTCGGTCGGGGGCGGCTACACCCCTGACCGAGCACGAGCGTTCAGCCGCGCAGTGTCGGGTGTCCGGGACGACCTCGTCGATCCAGCGACGCAGTTGGATTTCGTCGGTGGTCTCGATGGCGAGATCGGCCAAGACTCGCGCCCAGCCCGAAGCCGCTTATCCGTTCAGCTGCAGCCCCGGCGGGACGCGGAAGCCGCCGAGTTCCTGCTCGAGCAGTTCGGCCAGGCGTAGCGGGGTGCGGTCCTCGAACATCGGGCCGATGAGTTGCACGCCGACCGGCAGGCCGTCGGGGGTGTGATCCGCGGGGATGGCGGTGGCGGGCAGGCCGGGCATGGTGGCCACGCCGACCCAGGCGAACTGGTCGCTGAAGGAGTGGTCGGTGCCGTCGATGGTGATGCGGCGCTCGTCGAGTTCGGTGTGGTCGTGCGGGAACGCGGGGGTCGGGGTGATCGGGCACACGACGATGTCGAACTCGGCGAACAGGTTTCGCCACCCTTGACGGTGTAGTTCGCGTCGGCTGTTCGCCTCGACCCAGCCGCGATGGTCGAGGATCGCGCTGCGCAGCCAGACGGCTTGAAAGCTGTCGTCCTGCGCGTCGAGCGCGGCCGCGGTGGCGCGCATCGCTTCGAACCTGTCCGCGGGATATCGGGCGGCGACATCGGAGACCATCAGCTGGGTGTAGATGGTCGCGGATTCGGCGAGGTCGGGCAGCAGGGGACTGTGCCGGGCCACGTGCGCCCCCGCGGCGGTCAGCGCGTCGGCGACGCGGTTCAGCGCGGCTCGCACCGCGGACCCGGTCGGCACCACGGGATGTTCGTCGAGCACCAGGACGCGGAAGTCGGCCAGGCGCTCATGGCGGGTCGGCGGCAGCGCCAGCTGGTAGCTGATGCCCTGGGTGAGCGGATCGGGCCCGGCCATGATGTCGAGCAGCAGGGTGAGGTCGCGGGCGGTGCGCGCCATCGGGCCGAGCACCGCGAGATCGCGATCGGCGGGCAGCGCGGGCACGCCGGGCGGGACCATGCCGCGGGTCGCCACCAGCCCGAGCGTCGGTTTGTGCGCGAAGATGCCGCAGAAGTGCGCGGGCGTGCGCAGTGAACCGGCGATATCGGAGCCGAGGGAGAGCGCGCCGAATCCGGCCGCCAACGCCGCCGCCGACCCGCCGGACGAACCGCCCGGCGTGCGAGTGAGATCCCACGGGTTGTTGGTGGTGCCGTAGATGTCGTTGAAGCTCTGGATGTCGTTCAACATGAACGGCACGTTGGTCTTTCCGAGCACGACCGCGCCCGCCGCCTCGACCCGCGACACCGACAGCGCGTCCTCGTCGGGCACGTAGTCGCGATGCTCCGGCACGCCCCAGGTGGTGGGCAGTCCCGCGATGTTGTAGCACTCCTTCACCGTTATCGGGAGACCGAGCAGTGGTCGATACTCGCCGCGTGCCCGCGCCTCGTCGGCGCGGCGCGCGGCCGCGCGGGCCCGGTCGAAATCGGGCACGCAGATCGCGTTGATTGTTTTGTCTTCGCGTTCGATCCGGGTAATCGCCTCGTCGGTCAGCTCTACCGAGGTCACCTCACCCGCGCGCAGTGCAGTCAAAAGTTGTTCGGCCGAATGAAAACTTCGCTCCATGAACGCGACCATACCGATGTCGCGTCGATGTCCCATTCCACGCACGACGGCCGCCGTCACGAACTTCGTACGTCGCTGCGGCCGTACAACTTTGACAACCCGCAGGTCAAGGCGCTACCCGCAGCCTAACGACGCCCTGGAAGCCACGAATTCCCGCTCGGCACAATAAGAGAGATATCTCAGCGAATTGGGTGCTGGGTGAAAGTGGTCGGCCGATCAGGAGGAAATGGTGGCGGCATCGTCCGAGAGGCTGCCGCCACCATTTCCTCCTGATCAATCGACCAATTCGACGCGCCGTTATTTCACGCTCGACGGAGGCGTCGATGCGCGAGTCGCCAATGGTCCGCATGCGCGGGCCTATCGGATCAGTTTCCTTGTGGGACAAGGGGCGTTCGGTGCGTAAAGGATGTGCGTGATGGCGGCCCGCGCCCCTAAAGTGATCCCATGACATCGGTGAGACAGGTCCAGGTCACCTTCGACTGCGCGGATCCCGAACGTGTCGCGCGCTTCTGGTGCGAGGTACTGGGGTATGTCGCGCCGCCACCGCCGGACGGGTTCGCCAGCTGGGACGAGTACAACGGCACGCTGCCACCGGAGCAACGGAATGCCTGGTTCGCGGCGAAGGATCCCACGGGTGTCGGCCCCCGTCTGTACTTCCAGCGCGTGCCGGAAGGCAAGGTGGTGAAGAACCGGGTGCACCTCGATGTTCGGGTCGGGACCGGTCTTGTCGGCGCCGAACGCGTGGCCGCGCTGGAAGCCGAATGCGCCCGGCTGATTCCGCTCGGCGCGGTCCGGGTGCGGCTGCTGGAGGCCGACGAGGAGAACGAGTCGTGTCTGACGATGCAGGACGTCGAAGGCAACGAGTTCTGTCTGGACTGAGCGTATGTTCGGTACCGGGGGACACGGACGTGGTCAGCGCCGGCTCGGCAACCAGAGATGGTCTTGCCAGCTGGCGGCGGTAATCGGCAGCCCGGTCAGAATCGGGTGCAGGCAGATGAAGTCGGCCACCACCAAGCCCAGATACAGACAGACCGCGCGCAACCCGGTGCCGCGGCGTTCTCTGGATTGCGCGGCGCGACCGAGCATTTGACCGAGCGTCAGGGCCAGCGGCATGACGAGGAACGGCGCCATCGCGCTGGCGTAGAAGTAGTACATCTGCCGGTCCAGGGTGGCGAACCACGGCAGCCACGCGGCGCCGTACGCGGTGAGTACGGCGAGGTAGCGCCAGTCCCGCCGGTCGCCGACTGCCAGATCGCCCACCCCAGCACCGGGAACGCCAACCACCAGATGGCCGGTGTGCCGAGCGGCATGATCGCCCGGACACACTCGGATTGCCCACAGCCGTGGGCGTTTTCGGTCGCTTATGCTCGAGCCGAACGTCCGGCAGTCGAGCGGGGCGGGCGAAGGAGGACGCGCGGATGGCTGTCATCCACCAGACGACGATGGTGCCGACGAAGCTGGAACTACTGACCACCTGGCTGCCGACCCGCCCGTGGTATCGGGGCACGGGGCGGCCGGTGTTGCGGCGGGCCGGAGGCTTCCGACTCGACGATCCCGCGGGGGCGGTCGGCATCGAGTTCCTGGTGATCGTGGACGGCGCGGGCGTGGAGCCGGTCGGGTACCTGGTGCCGTTCGCCTACCGTGGCGCACCGCTCGACGACGCCGAGGAAGCACTCGTCGGCACGTCGATGCACGGTGTGCTCGGTCAGCGCTGGCTCTACGACGGCACCCGCGACCCGGTGGTGCAGGCGCAGATCGCGGCGCTGGTGGCGGGAACCGCCGAGCCGCAGGCCCAGCACGACAGCGGCAAGCCGGATCCGTCGATCCGTGTCACGCCCGTCGAGCTCGTGCTGCCCGCGCCCGCACCGGCGGTCGACGGTGACGGTCATACCGATATCGGGGACGTGGTCCGGGTGCATCGCGTGCTGCGGCCGGAGGCGGTGTCGACCGCGGGACAGGTGAGCGTGCCGTGGCAGCTCGCGGACGGGGTGCGGGTGCGCAGCGTTGCGCTGTCGACGCGGCCCGGGGTGGGCTAGTCGGCAAATTCTGTTCGTCCATGCCTGCCCGCCGCACCGAGTGAAAGCAAACACGCGGCTAACTTAGGCGAACGCCCATATTATGGGGGCTATGCCCGAAGGCGAGCTCCAAGGGCGTGCGGACCCATTGGCCGGGACAGCCCGGTACGCGATCCTTGTGTCCGGTGCCTGTTCGATGATTTTGGGTGTGGTCATAGCCGTATGGCCACACAAGACGTTGCCGACCGCGGAACTGCTGCTCGGTGCGTATTTGCTGGTCAATGCCGCGTTGCAGGTGATCATCGCGTTCAGCGCGCGGGTGGCGCCCGCCCTGCGCGTGCTGATCTTCGTCAGCGGTCTGACCTCGACGTTGCTCGCTGTGCTGTGTTTCAGCGGCGGCAACTCGCCCCTGCTGCTCTCGTTCTGGGTCGGGCTGGGCTGGTCGGTGCGCGGCATCTGCCACGCGACGGTCGCGGTGTGGTCCCCGGAGTTGCACGGCAGCGGCAGGCAGGAGGTGTTCGGTCTGGGCACCGTCGTGCTCGGCATCGTCGTCGGGGTGCTGCCGTTCGATTCACTGGACGTGCTCGCACTGGTGATAGGCCTGCTGGTGATCGTGATCTCGACGATGGAAGTGCTCAGCGTCGCCGCGGTCCGGCAGGGCGTGCTCGATCTGTCGGGGCTGTCACGGCCACGGCCGGTGCGGCTCGACCCCTGATCACGGGCATCGCGCAGCACACGCGCGACGCGCGAGTAGGCGGTCCGGCCGGATTCGAGTAGCCGGGCACTCGTGGCATCCGGCGCCGTTCTGGTCACTCTGTGAGTGGCTAGAAAGGAGCTCGAGATGTATGAGCGAACCTACGACACGGCCGAGCCGCACCGGCGTACGAGCGGAGCGAGGTCGTGAACGTCGCGCACCTGCGCAGGCCGGGGGCACACCATCGGCCCGAAATGGCAGGCGGCGCAGGCATGCACAGCATGGTGGTTTTCGGTACCGGACTCGACTGCTACCTGTCCTACCGGCCCACGTTCGATGTGCCGCACAACTATCAGGTGCTGCTCGCCGTCGAATTCGACGAGCGTGGCCGCCGGGCCATCGGGGCGGACCGGCGCGTGGGATACACCGATATCCATACCTTCGACCCCGGGGACCTGCCGATCGCCGAACTCGACCCGCAACGCCCCGGCCCACGGCGCTCCTTCCACGGCGCGCTGATCCGGGGACGACGCGAACGTGGCGGCCTCGTGATCGCCGAGCAGGTGCGGGCCACCGTCAGCCGGGTCCTGCATTTCGCGGAACTCGATCGCGACGGCGACTGCGGCACCCCGACCCACCTGTGTTTCGGCCGGCCGGATCGGCTGTATCTTGCGCACCGGATCGTCCGGCGGCCCAGCTTCGATCAGATCGTCTCGGCCGAGCTGGTGCCCGGCTCCGTGACCGACCTGCTCGGCGGCGCGCTGCCGGACCACGTCGCGCGGCGCGGTTTCGAACGGGCCCAGCCGATCCTGCTCGGGCAGCGCGACTTCACCGGGCCACGGTTGCGGGCCGGCGAGCTGACCGTCGCGGCGTTCCGCGATGGCGCGCAAGGATTCCTGGCCGAGATCGCGGTGCGACGCCAGATCTATCTGGAGGTCGGCGACCTGGTGTGACCGACCGACGGTGGTTGTCAATACCCCGCAGGTCGCGGTTGCGATATGTCCGTTTCAGTATCGGGGTCAGTCCGATGGCCGATGCGGCGGATCGGCGCGGACGCCTACTTTCATCCCATGTCCGAATCGGTTGTCCCTGACGGGATCTCGGGTCGCCGGATCGCCGAAGTCGATATTCTGCGAGGCTTCGCGCTGTTCGGCATCCTGATCACCAACGCGATTGTCGCGACCACGCTGTGGTCGTTCAGCGGACCGGACGACCAGTTGCGACCGCACTGGGACGGACCGATCGACCATGTGGTCGGCGGATTCGTCGACGCCTTCTTCGTCGGCCGGTTCTACCTGCTGTTCGCGTTCCTGTTCGGCTATTCGTTCACGTTGCAGATCGCCGCGGCGCAGCGGGCCGGGGTGTCGGCGAACGCGCGACTGCTGCGGCGCTGTGCGGCCCTGCTGACCGTCGGTCTCGCGCACGTGTTCCTGCTGTGGATCGGCGACATCCTCACCCTGTACGCGATGCTGTGCCTGGTCCTGATCACGTTGAAGAAACTGCGGCCGCGCACGGCGGTGATCACCGGCGTCGTGCTCTACATCGTGTGGTGCGGGTGGATGTTCATTCCCGGCAGTGGCGGTGATGACCTCTCGGAGCTCGGCGTCTTCTTCGACCTGCGGCGAATGCACGACGGATACTCGGGATCGTTCGCCGACACCTTCGCCATCCAGACGGGGACCGCGCCGGTCTTCCTCGTGCTGATCTGGTTCACCCAGGGCGTGACCAGTCTCGGCATGTTCTTGATCGGTATGGCGGCGGGCAAACGGCAACTGTTCGAGAATCGAGACGTCTTGCGGCGTTGGGCGCCTCGGGTGTTGATCGGCGGCCTAGCGATCGGGTTGCCGATCACGGTGGTGAACTTCGGCGCCGGACAGAACTGGTTCGACCCCGGGTTCTACTGGGCCGGGCTGCAAGAACTCGTCAATCCGCTGATGACCTTCGCCTACGTCGCGGGCATCATCTGCCTCACCCAGTCGGCGCGCACCGCGCCGATGCTGCGATGGCTCGCACCGGCCGGACGCATGGCGGCCTCGAACTACATCTTCCAGTCCGTCGTGTTGATGGTCGTCTACACCGGTTACGGGTTCGGGCTGGTCGACACGGTGCCGCCCGCCGGTGTCCTCGGCATCGGCCTGCTCACCTACGCCGTGCAGGTGGTGGCAAGTGACTGGTGGTTGCGCGGTCACCGCTACGGTCCGGTCGAATGGTTGCTCCGGGCGGTCACCTATCTGTCGATTCCCGCCTGGCGGCGCGCCCCGGAAACCCTTCCGGCACATCAGGAACGACTCACGCGACCTTCCGACGACACCGGAAGCCACTGGCGGCCATGATCATTCAGCCGATACCGTGGGGCGGTGCCGGACCACCGGAAGGATGAGCGCAGCATGTCGGTAGCAGGGATCTGGGATCTGACCGTCGCCACCCCGCTCGGCGACATCCCCGTCGTCCTGGAACTCCAGCTGGACAACGGAGTTCTCACCGGAACCGCGCGCGGCAAAGGCAAGAAGATGGCGCTCGAGGACATCACGCTCGACGGCACCTCGCTGCGCTGGCGGCAAACCCTCACCCGGAGCCTGATGCGCCTCGGCCTGACCTTCGAAATGACCACCACGGGCGACCAGATGAGCGGCACCTGCGTGACCGGCCGGTTCCCACCCGCCGACGTCACCGGCGTCCGCCGCACCTGAAACGCGAGCGCATCGGTGTTTCGGGTTCCGGCGGGGTCGATTACGCGATAGAAGCCGGGATCTGCCGCCGCGGCGGCGTCGAGGAGAACGCAAATATTCCTTGACAAGAATATTCTACAAAGTGAATACTTTGAGTCGTGGATGAGATCGCATCAGCACTGGGAGACGGCGCCCGGTGGCGCATGGTCGAACTTCTTGCCGTGCGGCCCCGATCTGTCGGTGAACTTGCCGAACTGACCGGACTCCGGCAGCCGCAGACCACTAAGCACCTACAGACCCTGGCTCGAGCCGGCCTCGTCACGGTCTTCCCACTCGGGCAGCGTCGCGTGTACGCAATAGAAGCCGCGCCGCTACAGAACCTCGAACGTCGCCTGCGGTCACTGAACGAGACCATCGCGGCGCACGCCGACGAGCGGGATGTGCTCGCGCGCTATCGCACCGCCATCGAAGTCGAGACCGCGGTCGCGGACCGGGATAGGTGGGCGGACGGGCGCGCCTTCTCCTTCGAGCGCATACTCGCCGCGCCCCAGGAGCTCGCATGGCAGTACTGGACCGATCCGAGTCTGCTCCAATCCTGGTGGGCCCCGGCTTCATTGAAGGTCACCGACTGCGTCGTTGAGGCGAAGCCGGGCGGTCGCGCCGTTCTGGACTACCTCGATCCCGAGGGGCGGCGGTATCGCTCTGTGGGATCAGTCCAGGCCGCGAGCGAACCGGAGCAGCTCGTCTTCGACCTCTCGGTGCTCGACGAGGCAGGGGCGGTCGCGTTCACCAGCAACTACGACCTGAGGCTCACGGCCGTCCCGGAGGGCACCCTCCTGCATCTTGATCTGAGCATTGCTGAAACGACGGTGGAGGCCGTTTCTTACATCGCCGGGATCGAAACCGGTTGGGGCCAGGTACTCGACAATCTCGCCAACGTCATCACCAACAAGAAGAAGGAAGTACAGCCATGACGAACTCGACCACACGCAGGGTCACCGCGAACATCAGCCTCACCCTCGACGGGCGCTACAACGGACCCGGCGGACCCGGCGATCTCAGCGCGATCGTCCCATACGCCAGCACCGAGGTCGCGCGCAACTACCTCACTCGCATCTGGGAGAACGCGACGATCGCGGTACTCGGCCGCAACAGCGCCGAAGGATTCCTGGGATATTGGCCGACAGTCGCCACAGACGAAAACGCCGATCCGCGCGAACGTGGGTACGCGAAGTGGCTGGTGGATACCGACAAGGTGATCCTGTCGAGCACCTTGGCCGAAGCGCCGTGGGAACGCGCCCGTGTGGTCGACGCGCCGGCCGCCGACGTCATCACCGACCTCCGAACGACCGGCGAGGGCGAGATACTCGTCAACACCAGCCCGACCGTGGTCAAGGCACTGCTCGCCGCGGACCTGATCGACCGGCTATACCTCATGATCACCCCCGAGATCGCCGGGGGCGGACAGCGGTTGTTCGACGACGGCCTGCCTGGTTCGAAGTGGACGCTCACTCACCAGGAGAGCGGCGAATCGGGTGAGATGGCCTTGGTCTTCGACCGCGCACGCTGAACCTGCCGCGGGCGGCCCCGCTCGATCCCGACGCCGTCATCGGCGCGAGCCTGCTCGGCGACGAACCTCGTAATACTCTGCGGTTCAAGCGATTATCGCGTTCACAGCCAGGATTGCTCGGACTAGGCGTCGAGCAGGCGAGCGCGGATTATGCCCCTTGTGGGCGTACAGCAGGTCCCGGCGCAGAGTTGTTGAGCTTGCGGCATCGTTCGGATCTGACAATTAGCAAGCGGCATATACGTTGCGCCGCAACGCCTGTACGCCTCGAGCGCAGTGACGTGGTCTCCCATACGATCCACCGGTGGCGGCTATTTTGGTGACAGGCATGTCCGGCACCGGGAAATCCACGGCGCTGATCGCGCTGGCGCACCGGGGATTCCCGGTGGTGGACACCGATTACGGCGACTGGATCGAGGAACTTCCACACGCCGACGGCACCGGCTCGGAGCCACAGTGGCGCGAAGCGCGCGTCGAAGCACTGCTCGCACACCACGAACGGTCCGGCCAACCACTGTTCATCGGAGGCGCCGTAAGCAACCAGGTCCGGTTCTATCCTCGATTCGACGAGATCGTCCTGCTCAGCGCCCCGGTGCCGGTCATCCTCGACCGCATAGCGCATCGCGACACCAACCCCTTCGGCAAGACCGCCGCAGAACGCGAACGAATCATGGCCGATATCGCCGAAATCGAACCATTGCTGCGCTCGGTGGCGACTGTCGAGATCGATACGAGCAAACCGTTGGCCGAGGTAGTCGACCGGCTGGCGGCACTCGCGGGACCGCCGTCGATTGCCGCGCAGCGCCCGACTGACCCAGCCTGATATGACCGATTTCGACGAGTGTTCTATGTGGCGCTTGGGCCGGTGCGGGCGGAGAGAAGGAGGTCCAGGAGTTTTTGGGCGAAGGGTCCGGGGTGTTGGTTGAGGCCGCCGTGGCCGCCGGGGAATTCGACCAGCCGGGCGCCGAGGCGTTCGGCGAGGGTGGTGGCCGGTCGGTAGGGAAGGGTGCCGGGGGACTCGGCGCCGACGGCGAGCACGAGTCGGTCGGCGTGCTCGGTGAGCGCGGTTTCGTCGGGTAGATACGAAGTGATCTGCCGCAGTTCGTGTTCCAGCATGATCGGGAGGTTGGCCATGACCCGGGCGACCATGTCGGCGGCGCGCGGCGGCAGCGTCGCCGGGTCCGGCATGCCGCGCAGTTGCGCGCCGACACCGGCCGCGAAATGGGCGCCGGCGACGGCCGCGCCTTCGCGGTGGAACAGGGCGTAGACCTCGTCGACGAACGCGCGATGGTCCGCCGCGTCGGGCAGCACGCCGAACGACGGCGGTTCGTGGGCGACGACGAGGGCCAGCCGCTCGGGGTGGCGAGCGAGCAGATCCAGCGCGACCACCGCACCGCCGCTGGCCCCGAAGACGTAGACGGATTCGCCTGCGGGAGCGCGGTCTTCAATGAGGCGATGGATGTCGTCGCTCATCACCTCGACCCGTTGATCCACCGGCGGGCCGTCGAGCGGGCTGCGCGAATAGCCGCGCGGGTCGGCGGCCAGCACCGTGAAGTGCGGCACCAGCACCTGTGCGACATGATCGAACATCGCGGCGTCGGCGCCACTGCCCGGCAGCAGAACAAGCAGCGGGCCGCTGCCGCGTTCCTCATAGAACAGCGTTGCGCCAGGGACTTGCAGCGTGCCGGACTTCATGATTCATCCTTCTTCTCGCGGGGCCACTGCTCGAGCGTGACGTGCAGGGCGTCGATGATGCGTTCCCAGGAGGCCGCCGTGTCGCGGGAATGGTTGAACCCGCCGCCGGCCTCCAATGCGGCATAGCCGTGAAAAGTGCTGCGCAGCAGTCGGACCGCGTCGGTGAGGTCCGGCTCGGCCAGCCCGTAGGCGCGCAGCATGCCGTAGGTGAGTTCGATGCCGCGGGCGAGGGCGGGGTCGGGATTCACCAGTCCGGGCGGCACCGGCGCTTGAGTCGCGGCGTAGCGACCCGGGTGGCGCAGGGCGTAATCGCGCCAGGTGTGCGCGAACGCCGCGAGGGCGTCACGGCCCGCGCGCCCCGCGACGGCGGTCGCGATGAGTTCGGTCTTCTCCACCGCCGCCAGCATCGTCACCCGCGCCCGCAGCTCCTGCAGGTTCTTGACGTGGGAGTACAGGCTCGCGTCCTTGACCCCGAACTGCTTGGCCAGCGCCGACATCGTGACGCCGTCGAACCCGATCGCGTCCGCGAGATCGGCCGCCGCCCGCGTGATCCGCTCCGCGGTGAGCCCCGCCCGTGCCATCAACGTCGACCCTCCTTTGCTTGTGCCCCTAGTTTATAACCTAGAGGTACTAGGTTTGGCAATGCGGCCAGCAGCGCCGCGGCTGCGTAGTCAGAGTCAGGGGTGCACGTCTCATCGACGCGCGGGCACTTGCCCGCGAGGCCGGCGAAGGTGCGCGCGGTGTCGATCGGGTTGCCGGTCAGGGCGACCTGGCTTCACGTCGTGGCGCAGTCTCCGAGAGGTGTGGTCCGTCCCCGATCGGGTTCGATGTCACGGTTGTTCGGAGGCGTCGCGAGCCGTTGCGGTCAGGTGTGGCAGCTGGAACGAGTTCGCAGAGTGCTTCGAACGGTTGAGGTTCCGCGTTGGCATCAGGCCTCATCGTGCTGGCTTTGGCGTCGCCGGGAAAGCCGGTGTCTTGGCGGCCGAGTGGGTGTGCTCAGATCGCCGGTGGCCGTCGGACGTTCATGAACCGTGTGATCGCCGAGTCGAGGAGGGCGCCGAATTCCGCCACGCTGCTGACGTCCGGGTTCTCCGTTATGCCTTCGCCGCCGGCCAGGGCGTCGACATCGGCCCACCCGCCACGAAAGAGGACGATGCGCACGATATTTCGTTCGTCGCCATCCTCGATCTGCACTCCGACCGAGTCGGGATCGGTGACGAGGGTTCGCTCGGTCTCGAGTGGCCGAGGCCAGCGCGCCGTCCCGTCGCGCCAGGTGAGCGGGCCGGGAACCAGTCCCGACGCGGTCCACGCGGGTAAGCGCGAGAGGATCTCGGCGGCGGCCAGGTCCAGGTCGATGAGGCGATCCATGGGCAGCATCCTCCCGCAGGTCGGCGATACCGGACGGAACCGGTTATCTCGCAACCGGTCCCCGCCTGTACGGCGCGTGGCGCATCTTGGTCGCTTGATCACCAGGTAATGGTGGCGGTATCGGCCGAGAGGCCGCCGCCACCATTACCTGGTGATCGACCGTCCAGGTCGGGGCGCGGCAGGATCGCCGAGGTTCCGAGCTAGAGGGTCTTGAGCATGCCGCCGTCGATGATCAGTTCCGCGCCACTGATGTTCGGCGCGTGGCCGGATGCGAGGAACACGACGAGGGCCGCGATCTCCTCGGGGCTGGTGAATCGGCCGGTGGACATGCCCAGTATCGCGGGTAGTTGCGCCGCGACGTCGCTGAGCGGAACGCCCGCTTTTCGGGCGAGGGTGTCGCCGGGGCCGCCGGGGGTCGTCCACAGGTCGGTGAGCACCGGGCCGGGGGAGATCGTGTTCACGCGCAGACCTTGTCCGCCGAACTCTTCGGCGAGCGCTTTGCCGAGATTCGACACCGCGGCCTTCGCGGCGGACTGGGCGACCAACCGCGCCTGCGGCAGTCTGGCGTTGATCGAGCCGATGTTGACGATCGTGCCCTGCCGATGCAGCAGACTCGGCAACGCTGCCCTGGTCGTGCGAACGGTTGACATGAGCGTCGCGTCAAAGGTGTGCTGCCACGAGTCGTCGCCGAGCGCGAGAAAGCCACCGGCCGGGGTCGAGGTACCTGCGACATTGTTGACGAGCAGGTCGATACCGCCGTGCCGGTCCATCGTGTGGCGGATCAGGCGGACCGAGCCGTCCGCGCCGGTCAGATCCACCTCGACCGCGTCCGGAGTCGCCGCGCGCAGCTGTGGGGTGATCGTGCGACTGCCGGCGACCACGGTGAATCCGTTGTCGACCAGTGCGCGCACGATCGCCAGCCCGATCCCTCGCCCGGCTCCGGTCACCACCGCCACACCTGCTGTGTCAGCCACTGCCACTCCTCACGAATCCGGTGTCTATCGCCGCGGGCACGGCGTGCTTCCGTCAACCCTTCACGTTGAACTACGGTTCAAGTCAATGGGTGAACTATCGATATCCGAACTCCGCGAACGCACCGGACTCGCTTCGTCGGCGCTGCGCTTCTACGAGCGCAAGGGTCTGCTGCAAACATCAGGACGCGCGGGTGGCAAACGGTGCTTCGACGAACGCGCGGTCGAACAGGTCGCCTTCATCGATCTACTCAAGTCGGCCGGCTTCACGCTCGCCGAGATCGCGCGGTTTGTCGCTCAGTCCGATGGTGACGAATCAAGTTGGCGGGCAATGACCTCGGGCAAGGTGCGCCAACTCGACGAGCAGATCGAGCAGATCCAGCAGGCGCAAGTGGTCTTGCGACACCTGCTCGACTGCCGACACGAGCAGCTCGACTATTGCCCCGAGCACCGCCGCATCCTGCGCGCACACGCCGCCACACTGGCCGCCGCCGAACGCTCGAGCTCAACCCGCTGAGCTACGAGCTGCCGCGAGTTGTGTTGGGGCGATGGCCTTTACATCTCGTGGTACCCGGCGTGGACCTCGCCGTCGAATAGCTTCCAGATGAAGGCGTTCATCTTCGCGGCGGCGGGCGCGTGGCGGGCCACGATCGCGGCGATCGCCGGTGGCACGTCCGGCGGGATATGCCCACCGGCGCACTGGAGTACGTACTCGTTGCGGGTGATCGGACTGCCGCTGGGCAGCATCGGGATATCGGTCACCAGCCAGTTGACGAGACGCATCGCGGCGTAATCGGCGTCGTAGCAGGCGTGTTGTTCGACGAAGAGACGTTCGCTGTCGGACAGGTCGAAGTCCGCCGAGAGAGCCAGCCCGAAGTCGGTCAGATAGATCCGCTCGGTATCGGTGCGCATGTTGCCGAAATGTCCGTCCATGTGCAGCAACCCGCGATCGCGCAGGAACGTCACAATCTCGGAGAACTGCTCCTCGACCGCGGCCGCTTTACCGGCGGGGTCTTCGCGCAGCCAGTCGGTTATCGGATGTGGAATGTACTCGGAGAACAACACCAGGCTGCTCGGTGCGGCGGCCAGCGCCTCGAGGCGGGCACGCACGGCCGGACTGTTGCCCTGCGCAGTGACCACCGCGTCTATATCGGCGTGCTCGTCGGCGATCGGTGCGCGGCCGGGCAGGACCCGCCAGTGGTAGAGGATCGGAAACGAGCGCGTCTCGCCGGCCAGCACGGCGTCGGTGACGATGATGTTGGCAGCCAGTTCGCGCCAGGCGTTGAAGCCTGGGCCGCCGATTCCGTACTGGCAGAACATCGGTAGATCGAATAGGTTCGCGGTGGAACCGGGCTCGGCCAGTTCCCGGTCGGTCAACGGGATACGCTTGGCGAAGACCGGCACCCCGTCGACCTCGATAAGCGTCGCGCCGCCGCCCACGCCCACGTTGATGACACGACCGGTGTCGACCAGTTCGACCAGTTCGAAGTCGCCGCAGGACGCCAGCATCGCCGAGATTCGTTGGGGTGAGACAGTTCTGGGGGCGGCCATCCGAAGATTGTGTCATCGGCGGGACTGCTCGAAGCGGCCGCCGTGGCCTGGGCGGCGGCGCTGCCCACACCGCCGCCCAGGACGAGCACCGGGCAGCCCGAGACGAAGGCGCGCCCGGCGTCGGTGACCAGGGCGGTCCGGCGCCCGGTCACCGACGACTACGGGGTCAAACCCCGGATGAACTCGGCGAGATATTGCCCGCTGTAGTCCGGTTTTCCGTTGTTCTGCACGGCCGCGGCGCCGATCGTGTCCACGTGGGTGTAGCCGGGGAGTTGTTCGACCTGGGCCGTCGGCGGGGCGGGCAGCCAAGTGCCGACACCGTATTGGACGACGCTGTCGCCGGCGTAGGCGATGAAGTTCGGTTTGGTGCGACTCATGTTGTGGTAGCGCAGGTTCACCATGTCGCCGGTGCGTGCGCCGCCGAACCCGGCGGCGATGTCGACGATGATCCGCAACGGGAAGTAGGTCTCCCAGTAAGCGCTCGGCCAGCCGGTGCCCAATTGCCGTGCCACCTCGTGGATGTCGGCGGTCTCCCGATTCGGGGCGGTCCACGGGACACCGACGACGTCGTTGTAGTTGCGCCACGTATACAGCGCGGTGCGGTCGGTCGGCCCCATCCTGGTCTGCGGTCCGGCGCTCATCCGCAGGTAGTTGCCGAGCACCGGAACCTGGGTCAGACCACCGTGATTCGGGAACGTCTTCTCGGCCACCGGTCCGCCGGACAGTGCGCCGAGCCCCTGCTGCAGCAGCGCGAAATTGCCGGAGTTGTTGTCGATCAGGGTGCCGAGCAACGCCGCGTTGGTGAACCGGTAGTCCCGGATGGTGCCCTCACCGCTCGCCCCGCCCGTGACGGTGGCCGCCCAGCTCGGGCTGAACAGCGTGGTGAGCGTCGCCTCGAGCTCGGGATCGTGGATGTGGGCCAGCAGTTGGCTTTCCGCGTCCGGCTCCAAATGCGCGGCGAGTCCGGCCAATCGATAGAGCAGCATCGCTTTGGTGCCGATCACCGGCATCGGCCCGAGCGTGCGCATCGGCAGCACACCGCTGTCGAAACCGGCTTTGAGAACTCCGTTCGCCGGGCCGGTGATGGCCTCGGTGACGTCGCGGAAGAACGGAGTGTTCTGGATCGCGGCCGGGTCGGAGGACACCATGGAATCCTGTGCGGCGAAGGCGGCGCACTGGTTGTAACCCGCGTCGGCCTGCGTGGCCGGGTTGCCGTCGAAGTCCCAGTCCGAGAAGAACCCGGTGACGAGCCCGCCCATCGAGATGCCGGTGCACACGTATTTACGTTGCCGCTCAGCCTGATCCGGCAATTCGTGCAGCATGATCTCGTACTGGTCGCGAACCACTCGCTCCACGCCGAACGCGTCCAGGATCGGCAGCTCGGCCGAGGTCTTGAAGCCGGGGAAAGTGCGGCCCTCGATCGGCTTGCCGTTGAAGTAGTAGTCGACCGCGTCCAAGTAGTTGCCGGTCTCGAGCGCGTAATCGAAACCGACTGTCTCATCCAAACAGGACCCGCGCCGGGCCAGCGCCCAGAATTCGACGTTGCGACCGAGTGACTTGGCCGAACGCACGGTATTCGCCGCGACACCGTCGGAATTGACTGCGCCGCCGATCATTCCGGCCTGCTGCACCACGACGGCATCCGCGTCCCGCGCGTCCTGCGGGCTGCCGACGGCGCGGTAGCGCAGGTACCCGGTGCGTTCACACGACGCCGGATGCGGTGCGGCACTCGCCGGTAGCGGCAGCAGAAAGCTGACGTAGGATACGGCGATGCCGTCGCGAGTCGCGACAGGCTGTTCCTGCCGATCGGTAGCCGCCGACGCGGGCGGCTGCTCAGCCGTCGCCGAACCCGCCGGGAGCAGACCGGCGGCGACTACCGTCATCACGACCATTGCGGCCCAACCATTTCGGCGCGTACCGCGCCCCCGCCCCTGCTGTTTCGACTGTCCGAGACGCCGTGTCGCTCTTGCCACGCTAAGTCACGTTGCCACCCAACGTGTCCTACGTCACTAGCGCATTTGCCAGGAGATCCCCGCTCCACTAGTGCATTTCACCAATGATCTTCTCCTGGACGCGGACTGCGGCTGAGACGGCCTGGTGGGTCACTCTTTGCGTGCGTGGGCAACCGGCAGTCCTCGGGTTCGGTGCACGCCGTCTCGCCCGGCGGATCTGTTACGCCGAGGCGTCAACGCTGGGCACCGTTCGCGCGGCATTCGCCGTGCCAGAGCGCCGAGGAGATGCACCACTCCGTGGGGACCACTGTGCGGCGGGATGGCAGGCTTGGTGGGGTGGTGAGTAGAGGTGTGTTGGTTACGGGGGCTTCGCGGGGGATCGGGCGGGCTGTCGCGGTGGCGTTCGCGGCGGGCGGCGACCGGGTGGCGGTGCACTATTCGTCCAGGCGTGACGATGCGGCGGAGACGCTGGAACAGTTGCCGGGGAGCGGACACGTGCTTGTCGGCGGGGATGTGCGTTCGCCGGAGGCGGTGGCGGGGTTCGTCGACGCGGCCATCGAGGGGCTCGGGGCGATCGACGTGCTGGTCAACAATGCGGCGGTGAACATCGCGCAGCCGGTGCTCGATACCGACTATGCCGAGTGGCAGCGGGCCTGGCGGGAAACGTTGGACGTCAACCTGTTCGGCACGGCCAATGTGTCGTATCTCGTAGCGAGGCACATGATCGACAAAGGGATCGCGGGCCGCATCGTGAACATCGGCTCGCGCGGCGCCTTCCGTGGCGAACCCGAATACACCGCCTACGGCGCGACAAAAGCAGGCGTGCACGCGCTGGGCCAGTCGCTGGCCGTGGAATTGGCGCCGCACGGGATCGCCGTCGCCTCGGTCGCCCCGGGCTTCGTCGCCACCGAACGCGTCGCGCACCGCGTCACCGACGACGTGCGCGCCCAAAGCCCATTCGGCCGAGTCGCCGAACCCGCCGAGATCGCCTCCGCGGTCAGGTATCTCGCCTCGCCGGAAGCAACCTGGACCTCAGGCTCGGTCCTGAACGTAAACGGCGCCTCGTACCTGCACTGACCCGCCCAGTGTCGTACTGGTACGCACTGCCGACCCTGCGCGATGCCCATGACGGAACCCGATCCGACGACCCGCTTCCTCACCGAGCACGGCGCGCTAGCGCCCCGGCACTCGACTCGGGCCGCGGCACGGAAATGGTCGGCCGATCAGGAGGAACTGGCGGCGGCATCGGCCGAGAGGGCTCCGCCACCAGTTCCCCCTGAACGGCCCTCCAGCGCGTCGCCGGGCGTGTCGCGCGCCGCGCGGCGCGCATTGGATCGGTTGGCGAGCGGGAGACCTCGCATGGCGCACGGGCACGTGCCCGACCTCGCGCGGCGTGCGGGATGAATACCGGCGCGCCGCGCCGCGCAATGGAAGCGCAGCGGTGCCGAGTCGGTCGGCTGATCAGGGGGACCGGTGGCGGTATCGGCCGAGAGGCTTGCGCCACCAGTTCCTCCTGATCGGCCGACCTGCGAGTCGAACCGTGTTGCTCGCCGCGCGGCGCGCATGGCGCGGGCGGTGTGGGGGCCCCGCACACCGCACGGGCTCGAGCGCGTGCCCGACCGAAATGGCAAAGGACTTGAGCGCGTGTGGGTCCGATATGGCAATCGCTCGAGCGCGTGCCCGACCCGACATGGCAAAAGGCTCGAGCGCGTGTGGGTCCGATTTGGCAATCGCTCGAGCGCGTGTCGGTCCGGGATGGCAAGGGCTTGAGCATGTGTCGACTCGATACGGCACGCGCTCGGGTGCGTGTCGGTCCGGGATGGCCCACGGACCTATAGTCCGTGTCCACACCCGCAACGCGTCGCACGGCCTCGAGCGTGGGTGACTGTTGTAGCGGCGCAACGAGGTCCGGCGTAATGGAAGCCAAAGGGTTTCGAGTTGTTGGTCGGTTGATCACCAGGTAATGGTGGCGGCATCGGTCGAGAGCTCAACGCCACCATTACCTGGTGATCGGATGACCAGAAGTGGGGTGGCGGGAATCCGGGGTGGGAAGGACTGAGCCGCACACCCTGGGTGGGTGTGCGGCTCAGTGGGGTTGGTCAGCGGGCGAAGGTGGCGGCGCGGTCGGCGAGGTCCAGCAGCACCTGAGGGAAGAGGCCGAGGATGATGGTGGCGCCGGCGCCGAAGGTAACGACCGCGGTGGTGAGGAACGGGGTGACGATGACGGGGGCGTCGGTGGGTGGGTCGGTGAAGAACATCAGCACGATCACGCGGACGTAGAAGAACGCGGCGATCGCGCTGCAGATGACGCCGACGATCACCAAGGTGGTGGCGTCGCCCGCGGCCGCGGCCTCGAATACCGCGAACTTGCTGACGAATCCGCTGGTGAGCGGGATGCCGGCGAAGGAGAGCAGGAACAGGGCGAAGACGCTGGCCAGCCAGGGGGAGCGGCGGCCGAGCCCGGCCCACTGGCTCAACGAGGTTGCTTCGTCGCCCGCGGCGTCGCGCACCAGGCTGACGAGCGCGAACGCGCCCAGCGTGCCGACGCCGTAGGCCACCAGATAGAACAGCACCCCGGCGACGCCCTTGGTGTTGGCGGCGACCAAGCCGGTGAGGATGAAACCGGCATGGGCGACAGCGGAATACGCGAGCATCCGTTTGACGTCGGTCTGAGTGATCGCCATGACCGCACCGACGGCCATGGTGGCGATGGCGATGGCGCCGAGCACCGGCCGCCAGTCGTCGCGCAGGCCGGGCACCGCGATCTGCAGCACGCGCAACAGCGCACCGACTGCCGCGATCTTGGTGGCGGCCGCCATGAACGCGGTAACCGGTGTCGGCGCACCCTGATACACGTCGGGCACCCACGACTGGAACGGCACCGTGCCGATTTTGAACAGCAGCCCGACGGCGAGCATCGCCACCCCGAGCAGCGCGAGCATCGCGTTGTCCGGATGCGCGGCGATGGCGTCGGCGATCCCGGCCAGCCGCACCGTCCCGGCCTGCCCGTACAGCAGCGCGACGCCGTAGAGGAAGAACGCCGAGGAGAAGGCGCCGAGCAGGAAATACTTCAGCGCCGCTTCCTGGGACAGCAATCGTTTGCGCCGGGCGAGCCCGCACAGCAGGTACAGCGGCAGCGAGAGCACCTCGAGCGCGACGAACATGGTGAGCAGATCGTTGGCGGCCGGGAACAGCAGCAGGCCGCCGACGGCGAGCAAGGTCAGCGGGAAGACCTCGGTGGTCGCGATACCCGCACGCAGCGCGACCTTTTCGCTGGCGCTGCCCGGCACCGACGATGCCTGCGGGGTGAACGCGTCCACGCCGCGCCCGAGGGTGGCCGCGGCCGCGCTCCACGTGCCTGGCCCGCTGCGCGGCCGCACAGGACGGTCGGCACCCCGCTCGGCCATGAACAGCACGCCGAGAATCGCCACCACGAGGATGGTGCCCTGCAGGAACAGCGTCACGCCGTCGACCGCGACGGCCCCGCCGACGGCGGTGGCGTCGGTGCCGGCCAGCAGCACCACCGCGACGAGCGCGACGATGAGTCCGGCCAGGCTCAGCAGCGCCTGCCCGCCGAACCGGTAGCGCCGACCGGCGAACGCCTCGACCAGCACGCTGAGCACCGCGACGCCGAACACGATGAGCATCGGTGACAAATAGCCGTATTCGATGCTCGGCGCCGGTATCGCGGCGGCGAGCGAGGTTTCGTAGGAGGCCATGTGACTCACTTGTGAACACCTCCAGGCTGATCGGCCTTGCCCGCCTCCGGAACCGCCGGTGCGGGATCGTGTTTGCCGATGGTCGTCAACGTCTGACTCACCGCGGGATTGATGAAGTTCAGCATCGGTTTCGGATAGACGCCCAG